>CAWJUO010000001.1:0-53599 GCA_963845995.1 uncultured Acidobacteriaceae bacterium
GCAGCCCATCACATGGTCAGTACCCCAACGATCGCCGAAGAAATCCTCCACCTGAAAACGAAGCGGCGGGCTGTAATCCTTGCCCATCACTACCAGGAGCCCGAGATTCAGGAACTCGCCGACCACATTGGCGACAGCCTGGAACTGGCCCGAATCGCGCAGCGGTTCGAGGGCGATGTCATCGCGTTCTGCGGCGTAAAGTTCATGGCGGAAACCGCCAAAGTATTGAACCCGGAGCGGATCGTTGTGCTTCCGGATATTCACGCCGGGTGCAGTCTGGTGGATAGCTGCCCGGTCGAGGGTGTCCGGGCTTTCGAAGGCGCAACCCGGATCACGTCATCGTCAGTTACATCAACACTTCCGTCGAAGTAAAAGCCGAGAGCGATATCCTTTGCACGTCGCGAAATGCCGTCGCGGTGGTGAATTCGATACCTGCGGAAAAACCGATTCTGTTCCTCCCCGACATCAACCTGGGGAACTTCGTTAAAAAGCAAACCGGGCGCGAGAACATGCAAATCTGGCAGGGTGCCTGTATTGTGCACGCTACCTTCCCGGCTCGGCGGCTGACTGCGGCGCGATCGGAGCACCCAAACGCGCTGGTTGCGGCTCATCCGGAATGCCCGGGCGACGTGCTTCGAATGGCGGATTTTATCGGCTCCACTTCGGCGATCATCGATTGGTGCCGCATGCAACCGGCGGACGAGTTCATCATCATGACCGAGAGCGGCGTCCGGTATTCGCTGGAGAAACAATCCCCCGGCAAGAAGTTCTACTTCGTGGCGAATGAAAACTGCAATTGCAGCGAATGCCCGTACATGAAAATGAACACGCTCGAGAAATTGGCCGCTTGCCTCGAAACTCTCGAGCCGCGGATTGAGCTTTCCGCCGATATCATGGAACGCGCCCAACTTCCGCTTGAGCGGATGTTGGCCATCAAGTAATCGGCTGTTGTGAGTCAACTTGGCTAGTCAACTTGTCCAGCTTGCGCCGGTAATCGGTCCGCAGCCGCCGCTGTCCGGTCCGCTGCTCGACACCTACGGGCGGGTTCATTCCGATCTCCGCGTCAGCGTTACGGACCGTTGCAACATCCGCTGCTTCTACTGCATGCCGGAGCAGGGCGCCGAATTCGCTCCCGTTTCTTCCTTACTGACCTTCGGCCAGATCGTGCAATTCGTGCGCCGCGCTGTCGCTCTAGGCGTTCGCAAGATCCGGCTGACCGGAGGCGAACCGTTGCTGCGTCCCAAACTTCCCGAGTTGATCGCCGCGCTGAACGAGATTCCCGGCATCGAAGACCTGGCCCTCACAACGAATGCCGTGCTGCTGGCCGGTGCCGCCAAGCCTTTATACGACGCTGGCTTGCGGCGGCTTAACGTGCATCTGGACACCCTTGACCGCGAGCGTTTTCGCACCATCACCCGCCGCGACGATCTGGGGCGCGTGTTGGCTGGCATCGAAGCTGCGCAGCGCGCTGGGTTCAAGCGAATCAAGTTGAACGCCGTCGCGCTGAAAGGGCTGACCGAGCCCGACATCATTCCGATTGTGCGCTTCGCCCGCGAGCGTAATTTTGAAGCCCGCTTCATCGAGTTCATGCCGCTTGACGCGCAGCAGTTGTGGGGTCTTGATCGGGTCTTAACGGCGGATCGAGATGATTGAAATGCTGGCGCAGGAATTCGGGCCGCTTACACCCGTTCCGGATGCCGATCCGCGCGCCCCCGCCACCGAATACCAGTTTTCCGATGGCCATCGCGTCGGCTTCATAGCGTCTGTCAGCCGGCCTTTCTGTTTGAACTGCAATCGTCTTCGTCTGACCGCCGATGGAAGGCTACGCAATTGCCTTTTCGCGCGAGACGAGACCGATATCAGTTCACTGCTTCGCCAGCCCGATTCAGACGCTTCACTCGAAGCGGCGATCCGCTTATCCGTGTGGCGGAAGTGGGCGGGGCACGACATCAACCGCTCGTCTTTTGTCGCGCCGCAGCGGCCGATGTACTCGATCGGCGGATAACTGGATCGGACGCGGCCCGCGCCAGCCGCCGGAATGCAGTTATAGAACGCGGGTTCTGTGGCGAACCGCTCGCGATAGGAAAGCGCCAGCTTCCTTTGAAATTCTTCGACGTCGGCAGGCTTGACGAGATTCACCGTGCAACCGCCAAATCCTCCCCCCGTCATTCGTGACCCATAGACGCCCGGAAGCTTGATAGCGGTATCGACCAGGAAATCGATCTCTTCGCAAGTGATTTCGTAGTCGTACTGCATGCTGCGATGAGAAGCCACAAACAGGCGGCCCATCTCCAGAAGATCGTTCGCACGCGCGGCGGCGCCGAGGTCGAGCACGCGCTGTGAATCCGAAATGATGTGGCGGGCGCGGCGGCGCGGGACCAGCGGCACGCTGTCCTGAATCTGGCTGAAGAACGTCAACGATACATCCCGCAGGCTTTGAACCGACTTATCGAATTGTTGGATAGCGGCAACGGCTTCCTGACACTCCGCCACTCGCTGGCGATAAGCGGATGTGCCGAGTTCGTGTTTCACATTCGAATTCACCGCGATGATGCTGACGCCGTCGGGCAACGGTACGTATTCGTGGCCCAAGTCGCGGCAATCGATCTGGATAGCCGAATGTTCGCGGCCGAAAACCGAAGCGTACTGGTCCATGATGCCGCACGGCATTCCGACGAATTGCGTTTCGGCGCGCTGCGCAAGGCGGGCAATCTCGAGTTGTTCAAACGGTCGGCCCCCCAGGAGAGCCATGGCCGTTGCCACTTCAAGCGAGGCCGACGAACTAAGCCCGGAGCCGGCGGGAACCTCGCTCGTGATCAGCAGATCCGCGGCTTCGATGAAGCCCGCCTTTGCAAGCTGGTTGGCGACCCCGACAACATAGTCGCTCCAGTTGCCAGTAGGCTTGGCGGAGGCGATTGCATCGACGGGAATCGAGAACTCCTGGTCTAGATCTTTCGCATAGATACGCAGGTTCCCATGCGCTGCCGGCGCGATCGCCGCGTAACAAGACATCTCAAGCGCAATGGGGAACACGAATCCCAGATTGTAATCGGTATGTTCACCGATCAGATTCACCCGGCCCGGAGCGCGATAGAGAGTGGGAACGTCATCACTCTGAAAATAACTGCGGAAAGCGTTTACGATTTCCTGCGGTAAGACAGCCAAAGCAGACATCCTCCAAAGACGAGCAGCGTAAGGCCGCACCACAAGTTTACATTCGTAGCTGGATCGAGAGGCGCTCGTGCATCGGGATTGACCAATGCATACAGACAAAGGATCAGGCCTAAGATCGTGAATAACAGTCCTGTTGGTCGGCGGAGGTCGTCCATTGATGATTTACCAGAAAATGACGTTCATGATCACAAGGACGCCCATCACGATAATAGCGAGCGGCCCGGGACGTTTGTACCAGGGCGCGGTCCCCTCATGCGGCAGGTCCGGTCACTCCCCAGACCAGGTTGTGAAGCTCTGAAATGGGCTTTGGTTTTGTCGCCAGACTCACGATAAACGTGACGAGCAGGCAGGAGGTCCAGGCGAAAATGGCAATCCAAAAGTTCTGGGCCATCGACGGACGGAAACTCATGCAGATTCGCGATCCATGCTCCTTTGCCTTCAGCGAGCGTAAGACCATGCGTTAGCGAGGCGGCGGCTGTCCCGACCAGCAATCCCGAGAACGCCGCGTGCCCGGTCGTACGCTTCCAGAACATTCCCAGCAGGAAGGTTGCGAACAGAGGCGCGTTGACAAACCCGAAAATCAACTGCAGGAAATCCATGATGTTGTTGAAGTGTGTTGCCAGGTAAGCGCAGGCGACGGACAGCAATACTCCCGCGACCGTCGTTACACGGCCTACCCATAGATAGTGCGTGTCGGGCGCATTGCGCTTGATATAGCTTTGATAAAGATCGTAAGTGAAAACCGTGTTGAACGCCGTGACATTGCCGGCCATTCCGGACATAAACGATGCCATCAGGCCAGTCAGCCCGATTCCGAGCATTCCAGATGGATAAAATTTCGCCATCAGCGTCGTGAGCACCTGGTCATAGTCATAGCCACCGCCGCCCGCCTTCAAGGGAAGCGTGTAGCCACTCGAACTATTCATCAGCGCAACCGCCGCGATGCCTGGCAGAATCACAATGAACGGCATGAAGATCTTCGGAAATGCGGCAAATAGGGGCGTCTGGCGTGCGCCGTGAATGGTTTCCGCCGCCATGGCGCGTTGGACCACCAGGAAGTTCGTGCACCAGTAGCCGAACGAAAGCACGAAGCCAAGTCCCGCGACCAGTCCGAAAACCTCTACGCCCATCGGGTTCTGACTGGCATGCCCGATGTACTTCCAGGAGTGCGTCATTACGGGCTGTAAATGGGCCTTCATACCCGCCCATCCGCCCGCCTTCGCTACGGCCAGCATCGATAACGGCGCAAAGCCGAGCACGATCAGAAAGAATTGAACCACTTCGTTATAAATCGCGCTCGTAAGGCCGCCTAGCAGCGTATAAATAAGGACGATTGCCGCCGAAAGCAGAACAGAGTTTGTGAAGTTCCACCCGAGCACCAGTTCAAAGAGCAACCCGAGCGCGTACATACTGATGCCCGACGAGAAAATCGTCATAACCGCAAACGTGACCGCGTTCAGTGCGCGCGTTTTCTCATCGAACCGCAGCTTCAGATACTCAGGAACGCTCCGCGCCTTGCTGCCGTAGTAAAAGGGCATCATGAACACGCCCACGAAAACCATCGCCGGAACCGCTCCAAGCCAGTAGAAATGCGCGGTCATGATGCCATATTTGGCTCCGGAGGCGCACATTCCGATCATTTCCTGAGCGCCCAGATTTGCCGCGATGAAAGCGAGGCTGGTGATCCAGACCGGAACGGAATGCTTCGAGGTGAGGAAATCCTCGCTCGTTTTGATCTTGCGCTTCGCCATCCAGCCGATCAAGAGGACGAACGCGAAGTAAATGATGAGGCTGACGTAGTCGATGGGGCGGAGTGTCAAGGCTGTTCCTGTATCTCCGGCATTGTACCGTAGCGCCGCATAAACACGATCCTTAGTGAATCCTTAGCCTCTCTTTAGGATTGCGAGCCTACCTTATGTAGAGAAGACTTCTTATGACCGATTTCCTTTATGTATTGACAGCGATTCTGTTCTTCGTTGCGTGCTGGATTTTCACGAAAGCCTGCGACCGCCTCTAGGAGACATATGGATTACCTGATTGCTGGAATCGCATCCGTGCTGCTGTTTTGCTATTTGCTTTACGCGCTGTTGAAGCCGGAGAAATTTTGATCATGACACCCAATGGGATTCTGCAGATCGCCGTTTTCTTCTTGATCATCCTTGCCTTGACCAAACCCGCCGGTGTCTTTATGGCCCGGCTGTTTGAAGGAAAGAAAACGTTCCTCCATCCGCTCTTCCGGCCGCTGGAGGCCATCACTTATAAACTGATCGGCGTAAAAGAAGATACCGAGCAGCGTTGGACGCAATACACAGCCTCACTGCTGGCGTTTAGCATCTTCAGTTTCCTTTTTGTTTATCTCCTGCAGCGGCTGCAAGGCCTCTTGCCGCTCAATCCGCAAGGCTTCAATCACACGCTCGTGACGCCGGATCTCGCATTCAACACGGCCGTCAGTTTTGTCACAAATACGAATTGGCAGTCCTATTCAGGAGAGAGCACGTTCAGTTACTTTGTCCAAATGGCAGCCCTGACTGTACAGAACTTCGCCTCTGCCGCGGCGGGCATTGCAGTTGCCATCGCAGTGGTGCGAGGATTCGCGCGTCAGCAGGTGAACAGCCTGGGTAATTTTTGGGTAGACATCACCCGCGCGACCGTTTATATTCTTCTGCCCCTGTCTTTCTTAACAGCCCTTTTCTTCTGCTCGCAAGGCGTGATTCAAAACTTCGATCACTACACCGTCGCCAAAACCTTGGAAGGTGCGAAACAAGTGATCGCACAGGGTCCGGTGGCCTCTCAGGAAGCGATCAAGATGCTGGGCACGAACGGTGGTGGATTTTTCAATGCGAACTCGGCGCATCCCTTTGAGAACCCAACGCCTCTCACAAACCTGGTCCAAATGATTCTGATCTTCCTGATTCCGGCGGGATTGACTTACACCTTCGGCGTGATGGTGGGCGATAGAAGGCAGGGCTGGACGGTGTTCGCCGCCTGTGCCGTGATGTTCCTGGTTGGCGCATTCGCTTGCTACTGGGCGGAGCAGAGTGGCAATCCAACACTGGCCAAGTTGGGCGTTGAAACCCATACTGGCAACTGGGAAGGCAAGGAGGCCCGCTTCGGTATTGCCGCGTCGGCTCTGTTCGCTACCGTCACGACAGATGCAAGTTGCGGCGCCGTAAATGGGATGCACGATAGCTTCACTCCCCTTGGGGGCTTGGTTCCGCTGTTCAACATAGAAACCGGTGAGGTGATTTTCGGCGGCGTCGGCGCGGGACTGTATGGGATTTTGCTCTACGCAATTGTAGCCGTCTTCATTGCCGGTCTGATGGTGGGCCGCACGCCCGAGTACGTCGGGAAAAAGATCGAAAAGAAGGAGGTAAAGATGGCGATGATTGCCCTCATCGCAACTGCTTTCAGCATCCTGGTCCTTGCGGCGATCTCTTCCGTTGCTCACTTCCCTCAGCCAACTAAAGATGCAAAGGGGCAAGCGGTCGCGCATAGCTACTGGAATCCTCCTGGAGATGCCACCAACAATTTGAATAATTCCGGGCCGCACGGATTCAGCGAAAATCTTTACGCCTACAGCAGTGCCACGGGCAACAACGGCAGCGCTTTCGCCGGAATCAATGCGAATACACCGTACTTCAATTTCACGCTGGGTATCGCGATGCTGCTTGGCCGGTTCCTCTTCTTGATTCCTCTGCTTGCGGCTGCGGGCAGCCTGGCATTGAAGAAGAAAATTCCGGAGACGGCGGGTACCTTGCCTACCCACGGACCGTTATTCGTCACCCTGCTTGTGGGCACGGTCGTGCTCGTCGGAGCTCTGACGTTCTTTCCCGCGCTCGCACTCGGTCCCATCGTCGAACACTACATGATGCTGAGTGGAAAGCTGTTCGCGGCGGTCTCGTTTCCGGTCTGGAGTTAAACCATGCCTACTTTACTTGAAACTCCCAAACCCGTTATCTCCTCTGATTCAGGCTCACTCCTGCCCGAGAAGCTGGTTCGGGCGCGTCCCCTCTTCGATCCTGAAATTGTAAGGCGCGCCGTCAGGGACGCTCTTCTCAAGTTGAACCCGCTCACACTGATGAAGAACCCGGTGATGTTCGTCGTCGAGGTTGGGGCGGCTCTAGTCACTCTGTTTCTTTTAAAAGATCTCTTCACGAGTGCGGGCAACAGAATGTTCGAGATTCAGATTGCGGTCTGGCTCTGGTTCACGGTTCTCTTCGCCAATTTCGCGGAAGCGATGGCTGAGGCGCGCGGGAAGGCGCAAGCGGACAGTCTGCGTCGAACCAAAGGCGACGCCATGGCGAAGCGCATCGTTGCAAAGGGAATCACAGAAACCGTTCCTGCCTCGAAGCTCCGCGCTGGAGATATCGTCGTAGCGGAAACGGGCGATCTGATCCCAGGCGACGGTGACGTGATCGAAGGAATTGCGACGGTGGATGAGTCCGTCATTACTGGCGAAAGCGCGCCGGTCATTCGTGAATCGGGTGGAGACCGCAGCGCCGTCACCGGCGGAACAAAGGTGCTGTCGGATCAGGTCAAAATACGCATCACCTCCAACCCGGGTGAAACGTTTCTCGACAAAATGATCGCGTTGGTTGAAGGCGCCGAAAGGCAGAAGACTCCGAACGAAGTCGCCCTCAATATCTTGATTGCGGGGCTCACGTTGATCTTCCTGTTAGCGGTGGCGACGCTGCATCCGTTTGCCGTGTACGCCGTGACCTCAGCCGGATCGGGAGCTGTCCCGACCATCGCCGTGCTTGTTTCTCTGCTGGTTTGCCTTATTCCGACCACCATCGGCGGATTGCTTTCCGCCATTGGGATCGCCGGGATGGATCGCGTGATGCAGCACAATGTCCTGGCGATGAGCGGTAAGGCTGTCGAAGCCTCGGGCGACATCAACACCTTGCTCCTGGATAAGACGGGAACCATCACCCTTGGCAATCGCGAGGCGGTTGAGTTCATTGCCTTTCCGGGTGTTACCGAAGAGGAACTGGCTGACGCCGCGCAGCTTTCAAGCCTCGCCGACGAGACGCCGGAAGGCCGCTCGGTTGTCGTCCTTGCTAAAGAGAAATACGGTCTACGGGGCAGAGAAGTCGCCGAACACGAAGCGCAGTTCATTCCCTTCTCGGCCTACACGCGTATGAGCGGAGTTGACATCGATGGGCGGGTTCTTCGTAAAGGCGCAAGCAGCGCCATCGCCAGATTTGTGCACGAACTTGGCGGCACGGTTCCCGATACCTTCCAGGCAACTTCAGACGGCATTTCACGGGGCGGCGGCACTCCTCTGGCAGTGACGGACGGTCCGCGTGCGCTCGGAATCATTCACCTGAAAGACATCGTGAAAGGCGGCATGAAGGAGCGCATCGGCCAGCTGCGTGCCATGGGAATTCGCTCCGTCATGATCACCGGTGACAATCCCTTGACCGCCGCCGCGATTGCAAACGAAGCTGGGGTGGACGATTTTCTAGCGCAAGCTACGCCCGCGGACAAATTGGCTTACATCAAGCGCGAACAGAGTGAGGGACGGCTGGTCGCAATGACGGGCGATGGGACGAACGACGCCCCGGCCCTGGCGCAAGCCGACGTAGGACTGGCAATGAACACCGGCACCATGGCCGCGAAAGAAGCCGGGAACATGGTTGATCTGGACAGCAATCCCACCAAGCTGATTGAGGTTGTTGCCATCGGCAAACAACTGCTAATCACACGCGGCGCTTTGACGACCTTTTCAATCGCGAACGATGTGGCAAAGTATTTCGCGATCATTCCGGCGATGTTCGTGGCCACCTATCCGGCTTTAGCCCGCTTCAATGTGATGCGCTTGCACACGCCCCAAAGCGCCGTGCTGGCGGCGGTAATCTTCAATGCGTTAATCATCATCGCGCTGGTCCCGCTTGCACTGCGCGGCGTGAAATATCGCCCTTCTGGCGCGGCATCGCTGCTGCGCCGCAACGTTCTTATCTACGGGCTCGGTGGAATCCTTGTCCCGTTTCCTGGAATTTGGATTATCGACAGACTTCTGGTCATGCTCCATCTCGCATAAGGCTCTCAAGGAAAACCAATGCTAAAGCAACTTGTTCCCGCACTTCGAATGACGATACTCCTTACCGTTCTGACCGGGCTTGTTTATCCGGGCATCGTGACCGGCGTGTGCCAGGTCTTGTTTCATGATCGGGCGCACGGAAGTCTGATCGAGAAGAACGGCCAGATTGTC
The DNA here is from genome assembly GCA_963845995.1 of uncultured Acidobacteriaceae bacterium. Classification (GTDB taxonomy): domain Bacteria; phylum Acidobacteriota; class Terriglobia; order Bryobacterales; family Bryobacteraceae; genus Bog-105. The sequence goes on from CAWJUO010000001.1 coordinate 9,389, forward strand.
GGATCGGCTTTGATCGGTCAGAATTTCGCGAAGCCGGAATACTTTCATCCGCGCCCGTCCGCCGCTGGTAACGACGGCTACGATCCAACCGCTTCCGGTGGCTCAAACCTGGGTCCAACAAGCCAGAAGCTATATGACCGCGTGAAGGCCTCTGTGGATCAGTTTCACAAAGAGAACCCGAACTTCACCGGGCCAGTGCCGGCAGACGCTGTGACCGCTTCTGCGAGTGGCCTCGACCCTGACATATCTCTGGACAACGCACTGGCCCAAGCCGCCCGGGTGGCGAAGGCTCGAAGCCTGGAACCGGCGGCTATGAGCAAGCTAATCGCCTCGTCAGCTACCAACCGGGGCCTCGGATTACTTGGAGAGTCACGCGTGAACGTCCTCCAATTGAACTTATTACTCGACGAGAAGTTTGCAAAACGCTAAGAAGGTTCAACCCGGAACCGGTACCCTGTCCGCAACTCAGTTACTAAGTAGCGCGGATTACCCGGATCCGCCTCTATTTTTTTCCGGATCTGATTCACAAACACGTGAAGATACTCAATCTCATTTCCATAATCCGGTCCCCATACCGACTGCAGTAACTTACCATGTGGAATCGTGGCATTCGGGTGTGTAGCCAAGTAATGAAGCAGATCGAACTCTTTTGGTGTGAATCGTACATCCCGTCCACGAACGGTAACGTGCCGCGTTGCCACGTTAATCTCGATTTCGTCGATCACGATGATCTGCGGTCCCGCACTTGTTGAGAACGGCACCCGCCGCAAGTTCGCCCGGATCCGCGCAAGTAATTCAGGCATACTGAAGGGCTTTGTGACGTAGTCGTCCGCCCCTGCATCGAGCGCCGCTATCTTCTCCTGCTCGGAGTTCCGGACCGTAAGCATGATAATCGCAATCTCCGAGTTCCGCCGAATCTCGGGGCACGCTTCAATTCCACTCATCCCGGGCATGTTCACGTCGAGCAACACGAGATCGAAGCGGTCCTGCCGCAGCTTATCGAAGCTCTCCATTGCGGACTTCGCGTCTTGGACGATGTAGCCTTCCGCCGCCAGCGCCGTCTTCATCACGCGCCGAATCTGCGGCTCATCGTCAACGATCAGAATCTTTTCGTTCATAACGTCCTTACTCTCGCCATCGGAAGAGTGAACGAAAACTGAGCTCCTTCGCCGGGCTTACTATCCACCCAGATCCGGCCGCCGTGAGCTTCGATAATCTCACGCCCGATTGCCAGCCCCATCCCGGTTCCTGGAATTCGTCCCTTAGTGTTGCGGCCTCTATAAAACTTCTCAAAGAGGAGCTTCTGCTCTGGTTCTGGAATGCCCGTTCCGGTGTTCCGGATACCGACGACAACGTGCGAGCCGTCCGCTCCCGCACTAAGACTGATCGGCGACGATTCGGGGGAATACTTAAGAGCATTGCCGATCAATTGGCGCAGCACCAGTTCCATCAGTCTGCGATCCGCATGGACGGGAGGCAGTTCGTCTTGAATTTCCAAATCCACACTCCGGCCTTCAATCACTCCTCTCAGTTGCTTCACCGCCGAGGAGATCAGCGCCTCGGTCGAGCATTCTTCGCGGTGCAATGTGACCCGGCCCGTCCCGATCCGCGCAAGTTCTATCGAGTCGCTGACCAGGTTCGTCAGACGATCGGCTTCTTCGTCCAGAATTGTCAAAAGTTCCGAGGCCGTCGGGTCTAAATTGCCGCGAGAAAGTAAAGCACTCGTCGCCACCTTGACCGAGGTGAGCGGAGTCTTGAATTCATGAGCGAGTGCATCCAGGAGTGTAGCCTTAAGCTGCTCGTTCTGCCGCTCCGCCTCCGTCCGGTTCGCAATGTCCTGCGCACGATCGCGTTCAATCGCGATCGCTACCAGGTGCGCCATTGCCTGCAGCGCCACTTCCGAAGGCGCGTTCACCCCCGAGACGCCGAGCGCTCCCAGTCTGCTGCCTCCCAGCCCAACTGGTACCGCCACCGCGAAGGAAGCGGCTCTTCGCCAGATTTCACCTGTCCGCGCCACCTCTCGAATATCGAAATCGCTCAAGGCGGAGATTTCTTGCTGCGACCTGTAGACAGCATCGGCCGTGGCGTCATAGAAAGAAACGTCGTCTACGCCGAACAGATCGATAATCTGCTCTGTAATCTGTGTGGCGAGTGTACGCTCACTATCCCGCAACATCAAAGCGCGGCTAAAAGCATAGAGGCGCTGCAACTCATGCTCCCGGTCCGCCGCTTCTTCCGCTTTACGGCGCGCGCTTGAAGAGAGTTGACTAGCCGTAATCGCCGTCGCTAAGAAGACAAATAGCGCCACCCAGTTCTGTGGCTCTGCGATGGTTAATGTGCCGATGGGCGGCAGAAAGTAATAGTTGTACAGAAACATGCTGGCGAACGAAGCCGTGATGGATTCGCGGAATCCCGCTCGCGCGGCGAGGGCCAGAATCACCAGCAAGAAGGAGAAAGCCGCCGTTGCACTGTTAACGTGGAGAACGCGGAAATCGACAAACGTAACGCCGCAGACCGCCGCGACCGACGCGATAAGCCGTGCCGCTGGCTTAGCTATTCCGTTCGCTATAGAGAGCAGTTTGCGCACGTCCCCTCTAAGCTTGCCCTACTCGCGCCGGAACGCGCAGCTTCAATGGACGGTCTGTGCGGCGGGGAGGCAATACATCTCCAGGCCCAAAGCCCAGCGGCGCTGAAATCCTTTCCAGAATGCGTCACCGGCCGAGTCCTTGCCCGTGCTAAATAAACCAGTATCCGCGGCCATAGGCGGTGCAGGCCACTTTCCGTCATCTGAGTGCGGAGGCGCAACGCGCAAATAGGAGGCCTTACTCCGGTCGCCCTTCAAATACAAGTCGAGGAATGCCGTAATGAAGTGCTGGTTTATCGAAGTGATGCGATCCTTACGCCACGCGGGCTCGTCAAAGGACTGAATCATCGGATATGGAAGCGAGACGCCCGGGGGCGCGGGATCTCCGCCTGTGTTGTGACGCGCGTTTTCATACACCAGCATGCAGCGGTCCGAGTTCACGGCAAGATCGAACGCGGGCTTAATGCCACCCGCGTAATCGGCCACATCATCGTGGTCGCCAGCGATAAACAGCGATGGAATATGAATTCCCGCCAAGCCCTGCGCGTCCCAGGCTTTGTACGGAGGCTGTTCTCCCCAAGGCGCAATCGCCACAACGGCCTTGATTGCGGTGCGATCCATCGCCTTGGAAAGCCGGACTGCTGGCCGTCCAATCTTTCAGATAACCGTTTTTCACGAACTGATAGACCAAGCCCGATTCACTAAGTCCCGCGCCAGCGCTAGTCAGAGCTCCGTACCCACCCATCGAGTAGCCGACAATCGCGACGTTCGCCGTGTCAACAAGACCATGCAGAAAACTTTCCGGCTCCCCCGCCATCTCACTCAGCCGCTTGACTGTGAACAACTGATCGTTCGACCGATTCAGCAACGTGCTCTCAAATCCCCTGACCGCGTCGAACACCGAATCCGTGTGATCTATGGCCGCGACAACGTAGCCCTTGGACGCGAGATTCGAGCCTAGATAACTCAGGAAATAGCGAGAGCCAGGGTAGCCGTGTGAAAGCACGACAAGCGGGAATCGAGTACCCGCCAGGGCAGGCGCATCTCGCAAAGCCTTATCAGGGATCTCAAAGAACGCCGAGCCGCCAAACCCGTGGCCGCCCGGAACCGGCATCTGGTAAACGGTTTCTTCTCGTTTGCCCGCTGGAATGGTGGCCGGATACCAGACTTCAATCTTCAGCGGACGGTCGTAAAGCGGGGCTTTGCCTGTTTGCGGGTCGATATGCAAAATATCAACCTGCTTCTGGTGAACCAAGTCAATTGTGCGGACCCCGACGGCATAGCTTCCCCGCGCCGCGAGTTCAGGCGCGTCCGCGGGTGGAACACTGAACGGAACTGGCGAAGTTTGCTGAGCGCTGGCACCCGCAACGAACGCGAGAAACAAGATAGCGACAGGCAAGCGCATAGGATTTATTTCGCGGCGGGCTCGTGGGCGGCGGGTTCCTGAAACGACCGTTCCACCATATCGTTGGGATCTGTCGAAACGGCATGATCGCGCCACAGCCAGCGCATCATCTCCGGCAGAATCGGGCCTCCCATCTTTCCACCGTGCTCGTTCATACCCCACGTGTAATTCACGTCGTAGCCTTTCTCCGTCAAAGCCTTCATCAGTCGAACGTTCTGATAAAACCAATCCCGGGATTGGTCATACGTTCCTCCGGGACGAGTGCCGCGATGATCGTTCCGCCCATCCTGGAGAAATACCCGAATCGGTTTCTTCTCGCTCTTGAGCACAAGGTCCGCATACGCGTCGCCGCCGCGAAGGTTGACAAAACTGCCGACAATACTGAGAACCTTGCGAAACTGATCCGGGCGTTGCCATGCCACCGTAAACGCGACAATTGCACCAGAGCTCTCGCCCCCAATCCCATGCTGATCCGGATCTTTTGAAATGTTGTACTCCTTGTACAAAACGGGCAGCAGTTCGTCCACAATCACACGCGCGTAACGATCGTCAAGCGTGTTGTATTCAGTCGGGCGATTGGTGGTCTTGTCGCCCCATTCTTTTAGATTGGGTTCGGGCTGATCGGGGCGGCGGCCGGGATTGATGAACACACCGATCATCACCGGAATCTCGCGTCGATAGATCAGGTTGTCCATCACGTTCTGCGCTCGCATATCTCCTTCCGGCGCCATAAACGCCTGCCCGTCGTTGAAGATCATCAGGCTGGCCGGTTTTGACGGACTGTACTGCGCCGGAACGTAAACCCAATAGGTATGTGATGTGCCCGGATAGGCTTGGCTCGGTAAAGTGAAGGGACCGCGTATTTCTCCTTTCGGCACGCCATCTTCCGGCAGAGAGTCGGGCCCGAGATGATAGTGAATATTGGGATTCGGAGTTTGCGGCGTCTGACCAAAGACTTGGCCGGCGATACCTGTAACGAAGAGGGCGCAAAGGCACCTGGTGACGAGTTTTATCTTTTTATGGTTGCGGAACACGTGATTACTATATCGAGGACGCCGGAGCAAAAATGAAGATCGCCACATATAACGTCAACTCGATCCGGCGCCGGATGCCGATCGTGCTTGAATGGCTCGACAAAAACAAGCCTGATGTTCTGTGCCTACAGGAAACAAAGGTGCAAGATGACAAATTCCCCGTCGCCGAATTCCTTGAGGCCGGTTACCATGCCACATTTCGGGGGGAGAAGTCATACAACGGAGTCGCAACGCTCAGCCGGGAGAAGCCCGGGCACGTCATGCACGGATTGCACGCGGACCCCGATAACGAGGACACGCGGATCCTGCAAACCTCCATAGCGGGCATTACAGTGCTGAATACGTACGTGCCGCAGGGCTACAAGGTTGGGAGTGCCAAATATGCTTACAAGCTGGAGTGGTTCCGGAGACTCCGCGAATACTTCACGGCTCAGCTAGGCCCTGGCCGCCCGGCGATCTGGTTGGGTGACTTGAACGTCGCTCCAGAGCCGCTGGACGTCTATCATCCCGATCGCCGCATTAACGACCCTGATTTCCACATCGAAGCGCGAGACGCCTACAAGCAAACCGTCGCCTGGGGTTTCATCGACGTTTTCCGGAAGCTTCATCCCGATCGCGTTCAATACACATATTGGGACTACTTTAGAAACGCATTCGAAAACAATTGGGGCTGGCGAATCGACCACATCCTCGCAACGGAAGCTCTCGCGGCCAAATGCCATGTTGCCGAGGTTGACCTGGAGCCGCGAAAAGCGGAGGGCGCGTCGGATCACACCATCGTTTGGGCCGAATTCGAATGGCCGTAGACTAAATGCGCCGTCTCGCTAAAAAAGGAATACAATACACCCAGCAGGGAAAGAGCTCAGGAATTCGGTTGGCTCGACCCTGGGCCTATTACCAGTAGGGAACTTTGGCGCGCGTTATGCATCAAACAGATCAGTAGCGCGTCCGAGGATGATCGTCCCAAGACGATAAGGGAGTAAACAAAATGAAACGCGTATGGCACACACCGGCTAAAGTAGTCGCCGGGTTGTTCGTAGCCGCTTTGTACGCGATGCCGCAGGCCTATACGATTTCCGCCCGGCCTGGCGTAATCAACTACATCGAGGGTTCCGTCTCCAGGAACGACAGCCGCATCTCTAGCAAAACTGTAGGAAGGACGTTTCTCGCCACCAACGACACGCTGTCCACCGACAAAGGCAAAGCCGAGGTCCTCCTGACTCCCGGCGTCTTTTTGCGAGTGGGCGCCGACAGCGAAATACGGATGGTTTCTCCGTCGCTCACCAAGACGGTGGTCGAAGTGACGAAGGGCGAGGCGTTCGTCGAGGCGGCGGAACTAACGAAGGATAATGACATTCAGGTTCTCGATCATGGCGCAACCACCAGATTGCTCAAACCCGGCCTGTACAAGTTCGGTGCCGCGGATCAACCCATAGCGGCGGTGATCTTGGGCAAAGCCGAAGTTCAGATGGGCGACCGCAAAGTGGATTTGGGCAAGAATCGCCAGACCGTCCTCACCTCTGAACTAAAGCCGGAGAAATTCGATTCCAAGAAGGAAGACAACGCGGACGATCTTTATGCTTGGAGCGAGGTGCGTGATCAATACGAGGCCGCCTCCAGTTTCGCCAGTGCCAGGACTGCCTACGCCAGCACCTATAACACCGGGCTCTGGAACAACGGCTACAGCGGGAACGGCTACTACGGCGGGAACGGTTTTGGGATGGGATATGGTCCAGGCTGGGCCTGGAATGCCGGGTTTAATTCCTGGGGATGGCTTCCTGCGGACGGGGCTTTCTTCAGTCCATTTGGATACGGGTTCTTTGCTCCAGGCGTGGTTGCCTACGCGCCTGTAGCTTACCTGCCGGGTGGCGGAGGCGGTGGAAGAACGATAGCGGTACCAGTGAATCCACAGAAACCGCCTGTGATCGCGGGTATCGCGGGTAATTCGGCGGGCTTGCGGCCTTCCCGTCCTGCGCATTTATACAACTACGGGAGCGGCTTATCGGGGCGGTCCTGTTGCGGGCGGGAGTCCCGCCAGCCACATGAGCGGAAACAGTATCGCCGGAGCGGCCCATGCTTCTTATTCGGGTGGTTCTTCGGCTGCTTCTTCCCGCGGTTCAGGCAGTTCAGGCGGTTATCGCGGCGGCGGTGGCGGCTCAAGCGCGCCAAGCGGTGGTATGTCCAGCGGCGGTGCTATGTCCCGCGGCTCAAGCGGCGGCGGAGCGCGTCGTTAACTTAAATTTCCCCGACGTAAAAGAGGCGGTCCGGCTCAGGCTGGACCGCCTCTCGTCTTTTAGGCCAGTCGATACACTAGAGGCAATGGCCGCCCCCGCCTACCGCTTCGCTATCTGCAACGAAATCTTCCAAGGCGTACCGTTTCCCGAGGTCTGCAAACAGGTCCAGTCGCTTGGTTACCAGGGCATTGAACTGGCCCCATATCACGCTCGCCGAAGACGCAACCCTCTTAGGCGTGCCTGAACGCGCTGAGCTTCGCACGCACATCGCGGACGCTGGCCTGGAATTCGTCGGCCTGCACTGGCTTCTGATGTCGCCGCCCGGTCTGCACATCACCTCTCCCGACCAGACGACCCTCCGCCGCAGTTGGGATTTTGTGCATCGCGCGATCGATCTATGTGCCGACCTTGCAGGCTCAAGGGAGAAGGACAACGGAGTGATCGTCTTTGGATCCCCGAAGCAGCGTTCTACCGATGGCACGATGCAGCCCCGCCAAGCCATCGATATATTTACTCACGAACTTGCCCACACGGCCCCCCACGCGGAATCCCGAGGCGTCACGTTGTTGGTTGAGGCGATCCCCGCGTCACAAACCGACGTGGTCACTTGTCTCGTGGATGCCGTCGCAATCGTGAAACAGATCGGCAGTCCCGCCGTCCGTACCATGTTCGACGTTCACAACGCCATCGACGAGCAAGAACCTCACCCGGCACTTATCCGGAGATTTTTCCCCTACATCCGCCACATACACGTGAATGAGCTCGATGGCCAGGAACCAGGTAGGCGCGACTATGACTTCGGTTCCATTCTCAGCACTTTGTCAGACTTGCACTACTCAGGCTGGGTCTCGGTTGAGGCCTTCGATTTCAGCCGTCCGCCGCTCGATATCGCGCAGCGTGCGATCAGTCATTTAACAGCATCCGAAAGAACGCAACTATCATCATGAATCGTTACATCGTCACCGGCGGCGCGGGCTTCATTGGGTCGGCCGTCGTCAGAGCTTTACTCGCCCAGGGCCGCCGCGTCCACGTCATCGACAATCTCGCTACTGGCAATCTCGACAATCTTGAAGAGGTCGCGGACCAGATCACAGTTCACGAACTCGATATTCGCGATTATGACCGGATCGCCCCGGTGATCGCCGGCGCTCAGCGTGTCTTCCATTTGGCCGCTCTGCCTTCCGTTCCTAAGTCGATCCTCGAGCCTGTCCCGAGCCACGATGTGAATATCAACGGCACGTTCAACGTACTCCGGGCCGCTGCCGAAGGGCGTGTCGGGCGCGTGATCTACGCAGCTTCGTCTTCCGCCTACGGCAACACTGAAGTTTTGCCGAAGGTTGAATCCATGGCGCCCAATCCGATGTCGCCTTATGCGGCCCAAAAGCTGATGGGCGAATACTACGCGGGCGTCTTCTCTCAATGCTTCGGGCTCGAGACCGTTTCCCTTCGCTTCTTCAACGTATTCGGACCGCGTCAGGACCCCACTAGCGTCTACTCCGGCGTCCTCTCCATTTTCCTTACCTGCCTAATTGAGCGCCGCAGTCCCACAATGTACGGCGATGGCGAGCAATCGCGCGACTTCACTTACGTGGACGATGTCGCCGGATTGCTTCTGAAAGCGTCGGAAGCGCCGGGTGTTTCGGGCCGGGTGTTCAATGCGGGAAACGGCAACCGTTACACGCTGAATGAGACTTGGCGTCTTCTGCAAAAGATCGAAGGTGTCGATCTGCCGCCGCGCTACGGCCCTCCTCGCGCAGGCGACGTCCTCCATTCGCAAGCCGATATAACAGCGGCTGTGCGCGAACTGGGCCACGATCCGCAATTCTCATTCGAGCAAGGGCTGCGCCTGACGCTCGACTGGTATCGGGCCGATCTTATGCAGAAGCAAAGCGCGGCAATGAGGCTCGGGTAAACCCCTTCCGTAACGCGTTAAACTGGGGTCATAGTCTCGGGAGGATTCCGTCCCCGGCCGATGCCATTTCTCGAAAATCGATTCGAACGCAACTTCCTAACTACCTCAGTCGATTACGTTTTCAACTGGGCGCGTAAATCCTCGCTGTGGCCCCTTAGCTTCGGCTTGGCGTGTTGCGCGATCGAGATGATTGCCTCCGCTACCTCGCGCTTTGATATTGCCCGCTTCGGTGCGGAAGTGTTTCGCCCCAGCCCCCGGCAGTCGGACTTGATGATCGTCGCTGGCACCGTGACTCTCAAGATGGCTCCGGTGCTGAAGCGTATCTATGACCAGATGCCCGAACCGAAATGGGTCATCTCCATGGGCGCTTGCTCGAGCGTTGGCGGCCCGTTCAACACCTACTCGGTCTTGCAGGGTGTCGATAAGATTGTGCCCGTCGATGTCTACGTAACCGGTTGTCCGCCTCGTCCCGAAAATCTCTTCTACGCCCTTCTAAAGCTGCAGGAGAAGATCCAGCAGACGCCGAATCTGGTACGCAAGCCCACTTATGTCCGCCTCAACGAAGACATGCTGGAAGACTTCAAGAAACGAGTTATGGTCGCGCAAGTCACACATCCTGCGGAGGATTTGGTGACACTCTCGTGATGAACTCATTCCGGCTTGGACTGGATGGCATCTATCGATGCGATGCCTTTCAACAGTTCGTTTGGCAGGAACATGGTTTCGGCACTCGCGAGGCCAGTCCCAGCGTGGACGTCACACTTCGCCAAGTCCATTCGAATCGCGTTGTCTATGCAAACGGACTCCACGACCGCGAAGAAGAAGGCGATGCGCTCATTACGGATCACACCGGGCAAAGCATTGGGATACGAACCGCCGACTGCGTGCCAATCCTGCTTCTCGATTCGAAGAATCGAGCGATTGCCGCCGTTCATGCGGGATGGCGAGGTACGGCTTCGGAAATCGTCAAGACAGTCGTCACGGCCATGAGCGAGAGGTTCCGAAGCGAACCCGCTGATATCTATGCGGCGATGGGTCCCTCCATCCGGCCCTGCTGCTACGAAGTCGGCGAAGATGTCGCCGCCAAATTTTCGGCGCTCTTTCCTGAATGGGGCGTCGAGAACGAGGGGATGAAGGTGCGCCTCGATCTGGTTGAGGCCAATCGCCGGCAGTTGACGTCCGCAGGCGTTCCAGACAATCGCATCTTCGATTCAGGCCTCTGCACCACCTGCCAAAGCGCGCAGTTTTTCTCCTATCGGCGCGAACCGGAAAATCCCGGCCGCATGCTGGCTTCCATCTCTCGCCTGGCCTGATGCAATTCTCCTCTCGGTACTATGAAAGCCGAAGGAGAACTAATGAACCGTACAGCGAAAGCCCAGTGGAAGGGCGACTTAAAATCAGGGCAGGGAATCATTTCTTCCGCCAGCGGTGTTCTGTCGAGCACCCCCTACTCGTTCAGAGACCGCTTTGAACAGGGTACCGGCACGAACCCCGAGGAACTCCTCGCTGCCGCGCACGCGGGTTGCTTCTCAATGGCGCTATCGATGACTCTTCAGGCTGAGGGTCTGAAAGCGGACAGCATCGAAACCACCTGCACTATCACCCTCGACAAAGAAGGCGACGGCTTCGCAATAAAGAAGAGTCATCTGGATCTCGTCGCCAAAATTCCCGGCGCGAATCCCGAGGCATTTGAGCGGGCCGCGCAAAACGCCAAAGAGGGCTGCCCGGTTTCGAAGCTCTACGATACGGAAATTACGCTGACCTCGAAACTGGAGAACTAGCCTCGGCTGGACGCCGAGCGCGAATAAACCGTGCATCCCAGATCACATCGCGCGGCATCGACGCCTTTAGCTCGGAAAACTCGGGATGGTCCTGATTGATAGCAACATTGCTGCTCAATCCTCCCGTCACAATGGATGGAACCACCAAGACGAGAGAGCGCTTGGACTCAAGCCACGCGTCGCCAAACACCCGCGCCGAATCCGAATCTTCGTCGTTCCATCCACTCAAGGCGGTGCTGTCCAGTAACTCCACAGATACCGTATCCGGAATCGTAATCTCAATCCATTTGTGAGAGGAGGGAATTTTTCCTGTGCCCGTATGCACCAGCATCTCGAGCATGGCGGCGGCAAAGCTATCGGCCGCATAAATTACCCGTCTGCCTGCTGAATTCCACCGCGCTCCCACCAGGAATGCGCCCGTTCCATCGAAGATAGCGTGCCGGGAATCGGCAATGCGAAACGCTTTCTCAGGCCGGAAGGCCATAGAAAATCTTGCTGAGGATTGCCTCTACCCGGCGTGCGCCAATTTCGGTCAGTGCGGCTTCAATCGGCGCGACATTTGAGAGTTCCCGATGCGGCGTCTTCAGCCACTCGCGAGTTGCATTGTCATCGTCGTTCCAGATTTGCTTTGCCATCGCCGCCACCCGCGCCAGGCGTTCCGTGCGCTCACTCTCGCTCGCCGAAAGGCGGGTCTTACGGCGCTTAAACGTGGCGATGGGAATCACCTGAGCCTGTAATTCTTTGCCGTCGCGCTTCTCCGAGTAAACTGTTTCCACCGTGCGTTCCAGCGACCGTTTCGGTAAACCTCTCTGCACCAATTGATCCAACTCGCCAATCGTCTCGGCTTTGATGCCGAGAATATTTGCAATGTCATGCGCCGGAATCGTCACAAGCTCATTATAGCTCAATTCCAAGCTCAATTGAGCTTCGGCGATGATAGTCCCTCCACTGGATCTCTTATCTGATTTTAGATTTAATGTATTCGCCAGGCGCATTCCCCTTGCACTTCTACAAGAACTGATGCACAATGCTCTTGTAGAAGTACAAGGGGACATGCTCGAACCACGTATAGACCTTCCACAAGGGACCGTTGACCTTTTGATCCTGCGCACCCTCGTTCTTGGACCTCAGCATGGCTGGGGCATTTCCGAGCGTGTTCAACAAACCTCAAGCGACCTGCTGCGCATCCAGCAGGGTTCGTTGTATCCCGCTCTACACAGGCTGGAGCGCCGGGGCTGGATTAAAGCCCACTGGGGAACATCCGACAATAACCGGCGAGCCAAATATTATGAGCTCACTAAAGCCGGGCGCCGCCAGCTCGAAGTGGAAACGGATAGTTGGAACAAGCTGGCAGCCGCCATGGCCCAGGTGCTGGGGACTGCCTAGGATTCACGCCATGCTGAACGATATTCTCTTTCGTGTCCGCTCCGTGTTCCGGCGGAATGTTGCGGAGGCGGAGCTGGACGATGAGCTGCGCTTTCATCGCCAGCGGCAATTCGACAAGTACGTAAAAGCCGGTATGACCGAGGCGGAAGCCCTGGCGCGGGTAAGAATTGCATTTTGGCGGCGTTGAGCAAGTGAAGGACGAATGCCGCGATGCCTGGGGCGTGCGTCTACTCGAGACTCTGGTGCAGGACCTTCGCTATGGATGGCGAGTGCTGCGGAAATCGCCGGGATTCACCGTCGTCGCACTGCTCACGCTTGGCCCTGGGCATTGGCGCGAATACGGCCATATTTTCCGTTCTTTACGGCATCTTGCTTCGTCCGCTGCCCTACAAGGATGCCGCGCGCCTGATCGTCCTCAACGAGACGACACCCAAGGTCGGGAAGGTCAGCGTTTCTTATCCCAACTTTGTGGATTGGCGGGCGCAGAACGGCGTCTTTTCCGGGATGGCGGCGGTGATCAGTGTGGGGTTTAACCTCTCCCGCGTCAATCAGCCTGAAAACGTCACGGGGCAGGCGGTTTCCACGAATTTTCTTTCCATGTTGGGGATCCATCCCTTCCTGGGGCGGGACTTCGACGCAGCGGAGGAAAAGGCGGGCGCGGCGTCCGTGACGCTGTTAAGCTATTCGCTTTGGCAATCGCATTTTGGCGGTGACCGCAACGTAATCGGGCGAACCATAGCGCTCGATGGACGCAGCTTTAGCATTATCGGCGTGCTGCCTCCGGATTTCCGGTGGACTGAAAAGACGGACTTGCTGGAGCCGATTGGCGTTTGGCTTACAAACAATTCCTCATCGAATGAGCGCGGTGAACGCGGCGAGATGGCCGTACTGGGACGATTAGGCCCAGGCATCGGCTTCCAACAGGCACGAACTGAAATGGAAGGCATCGCTGCCCGCTTGGCGAAGGCTTATCCTGCCAGCAATGACCAGTTCGGGGTAGCACTGCAGTCCTTGCGCGAAGTATTCGTCGGCGATATACGTCCGGCGGTTATTGTGCTTTTTGCCGCCGTCACATTTGTGCTCCTGATCGCGTGCGCGAATGTCGCAAATCTGTTCCTGATGCGCAGCGCCGGACGCACCAGGGAAATTGCGTTGCGCATTGCCATTGGAGCCGGCCGGGGCCGTGTCGTCGCGCAGATGCTAGCCGAGAGTCTCATCTTAACTTCGCTCGGAGGTATTGCGGGTTTGGCGCTGGCGGCCGCGTTGATTCGTGGCCTGCTACGGCTTATTCCCGAAGGCATCCTGGCGGGCGCGACCATTGCACTGAACGGCCCGGCGCTTCTTTTTACGGCTGGCGTGGTCGCGTTCTCCGCATTCTTCTTTGGACTCGTACCCGCCCTGCACTCCACAAAGGCAGATGTGCAGTCGGAATTAAAAGACGGAGGCAGGACCGCCAGCGCAGGCGCCTCCCAGAACCGCTGGCGTGGGATTCTAGCCGGCACGGAGATTTCCCTCGCGCTGGTTCTTCTGATTGGCGCGGGACTCATGATGAAGAGCCTCTTCCGCTTGTTGTCGGTGAATGCCGGGATTCGAACCGAGCACGTGCTTACCATGCGAATCGACCTAAGGACTTCCCAATACGATAAAGATCCAGCGATTCTGAGCTTTTGGGAACGGATACTCAGCCGAGTGCGCGAACTGCCCGGCGTCCAGGTAGCGGCCTTAGGAACCGGAGTGCCGCTGACCAACGACCATTGGCGGAACGACATCACGATTGAAGGCATGGCCTTCCCTAAGCCGGGAAGCTTCCCTCATCCAGATATGCACATGGTCAGTCCGGGCTACGTTAGCGCGCTTGGTATCCGCCTATTGCGGGGCCGCACGTTCACGGACATGGACAATGAGAAGGGCGCGCGCGTGGCCATGATCAGCCGGCTGCTGGCAAACCGGTTCTTTGCAGGACGCGATCCGATCGGCAGCCGCTTCCTTCTCGGTCGTCCCGATCCAAACAAGCCGCCCCAATGGCTCACCGTAGTCGGAGTGGTGGGCGATACCAAACTATACGGGCTGGCGAATCCCGCGCGTCTCGAAATATACGTTCCGTTCCGCCAGGTCGTTGGGGGCTCCATGACTCTGCTGGTCAAATCGGCCGTTGAACCGTCCGTGCTTACGTCCGAGATTCGACGCGCCCTTGCCTCCATCGATAAAGATCAGCCGGTTTATGCGATTGCAACGATGGAACAATACGTGCGCGATTCGGTCTCGACGCGCCGTATTACTTTCATCGTGCTGGGCTGCTTTAGCGGGCTTGCGCTGGTGTTGGCGGGTATCGGCGTTTACGGCGTCATCTCCTACTCTGTCTCGCAGCGTCGGCAGGAAATCGGGATTCGCATGGCGTTGGGCGCGCAGTCTAAAGATGTGCTGAGAATGGTACTTGCCCAGGGAGCGAAGATTGCGGCCGCTGGAGTTCTCACTGGCCTCGCGGCTTCCCTTTGCTTGACCCGTCTGATGGCGAAACTCCTTTTCTCCGTTAGCTCCGCCGATCCACTTACGTTCGCGGCGGTAGCCGGCGTAATACTGCTTGCCGCTTTGATTGCTTCGTACATACCGGCCCGGCGTGCCTTGCGGGTCGATCCGATGAGTACATTGCGCTGCGAATAGGGGTATCACCACGAAGTAAGGTAACGTGCTCCAATGGACCATGGAAGTGCGGCCTGCGGGAACCGATCCAGCGGCAGCGGCAAATATTAATTCCGCCCCCGCCCGAGTTTCCTCAATTGCAAAGCCTACCGCTGTTCAGCCCGTAGCACTGCCGCTCGCGGCCGGCGACTCGATTTCTCTACTCCTGAAAGAACTTTCGCCGCCAGACATCCTGAAACTGCTGCAAATTTTGGAGCCCCCGGTTCCGCTTGAATCCGGCGCGCTTCTCGCAAATATCGTGCAGGCCGCCTCTGAGCACGATACTGCCCGCCGTGCTGTCCACATTGCAGAAGATGGCCTCGCAGAATCCGCAGCTTGCGGATACCCTGCGCTCCTATCCTGGCCTCGATGCTGTGCGCCCGGAAATAGATCAACTCCTTGACCGGCTCTCGTCGGTAGCGAAATTCAGCGCGGAAGAAAAACTCGCGCAGGCCGCGGAACTCGTCGATAGGCACGGATCAAGGAAACTGCCGGATTGGGATACGCCCCCCAGCACTTTACTCGATATGGGACGCACTCTGCTGGATGCGGGAGGGCTCGGCAACTATGTCAAAGCCGATGATGTCGCCCAAGTAATGATCGATGCGCTGCGCTTCCTTCCCATCCCGGATGAAGTGCGGATCGCCGCGAGTCTCGATAGCCATCGGAATAGCAAAATGCAAGCTGGCGCCGGAACTTTGCCGAAAGAGTTCCGCTGGATTTACGTTGTGCTGCTTCTGCTCGCGATCGCTGTTTTCGTCCTAACCATGCTTTTTCGTTAGAGAAACGAATCGTCGAACGGCCTCGGAAAGATCTGTCCAACCGAAAGCGTTTCCCGCTGACCGCTCAAATTCGACAACACTAATTCCGCATCGCCGCAAAACTCCCAAAGTATCTGGCGGCAAGCCCCGCAAGGCGGCGTCAGTTTCTCGGTATCGGCTACCACCGCAACGCGCCTCAGTTTCCCCGCGCCTTCCGACAGTGCTTTGAAAACGGCTACTCGTTCGGCGCAAATTGTCAGCCCGTAGGTGGCGTTTTCAACGTTGCACCCCGTATAGATCCGCCCATTCTCATCTTCGATCGCCGCCCCCACCTTGAACCCGGAGAAAGGCGCGTGGGCGTGCTCCCGCACCGCCAATGCGGCTTCAATCAGCGGGTCCATCAAGACCTTATTGCAACCTTGCGGATGTTGTTCGGCGTGCATCCTTCAAAGACAAGCACCATGAGCCATATCCGCGCTTTCGCGAGTGTGGGTCGTCTTCAATTTGAAACAGAATATCCAGCTTTGTCCCAGGCGTAAACAACTCGGCGCGGTCTCCGAAATTCCAAGCCTTACAGAACAGCGTCCGTCCGCCGTCTCGCAGCGGGACACTGTAGTGCTTGCCTTCCTTTAACGCTCGCGCTGGACCCGCGACCTCAACGGCCGTCGCCATCAGAACCGGTGCGGGGTTCCCAAAACCAAAAGGTCCCAGTCCTAGAACTTGGCTCACTCCGGCTTCCGTCAATTCGCTAAACGCCGCCTCCGCGTCCACCGTGTACTCAGGCCGCAAGTCCTCCAAGCTCAACTTCGTTGCCGCAAATTCGGCGAAACTGGCCCGGAACTCGTCCAGATTTCCGGCCGCGAGAGTCAACCCCGCGGCCTGACGATGCCCCCCAAACTTCGTGAACAAATGGGGCATACTCTCCAGTGCCTCCAACAGATGAAACGCCGGAATACTGCGCCCTGAACCGGAAAGACGTGGACCTTCACCATCCGCCTGCGCCGTAGCTTCCGCCAGAACGAACACCGGACGGCTAAAGCGCTCAACCAGTCTGCTGGCCACAATCCCGAGCACGCCCAGATGCCACCCCGACCCTGCAAACACCATTGCCGATGCCTCTGTGTAGGTGACCCGCTGCTGGCAATCCTTCAAGATCTGATCGACAATCTCGCCCTCCACTTGCTGACGTTCGCGATTCAACGCATCGAGTTGTTCGGCAAGTTCACGGGCTCGATCCGCGTCCTCCGTCAGAAACAGTTCAATCACGTCGCTCGCGCTTGCCATTCGTCCCGCCGCGTTAATCCGTGGTGCTAAACGGAAGGCAACCTGGTGCGCCGACGGACACTCGCCGTCGTCGAAACCGGCCACCGTCATCAATGACTTCAGACCAAGGTTCCGAACCTGACGAAGCCCCGATAACCCGCGATGAACAATAACGCGATTCTCTCCAGTGAGCGGCACAATGTCCGCCACCGTAGCAATCGCCACTGGTTTTAGAAACGATTCGAGCAGCGCAGCCTGCCTCGCAGCCGGTAATCCGCTTTGGTTTAGCAGAGCCTGCACTAACTTAAAAGCCACGCCTGCGCCGCACAGGTTCTTGTTGGGATACGTGCAACCCGGGCGATTGGGATTTAATACAGCCAAAGCGGGAGGAATATCGGCGTCTGGCAGGTGATGATCCGTGACAATCACGTCCAGCCCTAACAAATTCGCCTGTCGAACGACCTCCGCCGCCCGAATGCCCGTATCGACGCTGACCACCAGCCGTACACCGCCCTGCGCCGCGCGCTCGATCACCTCCAGGCGCATGCCATAGCCCTCTTTAAGGCGGTGCGGAACGTGAAAGCTCACCTGTGCGCCGAGAATCTCCAAAGCTTTCTTGAGCACGACGATAGAGGACGTCCCGTCCACGTCATAGTCGCCATAAAGCAGAATAGATTCGCGATTCCGCACTGCCGTCAACAGTCGCTCGACCGCACGGTCCATATCGCGCATCGCCATAGGGTCGTGCAGAGCCGTCAATTGCGGCGAAAGAAACTCCCGAGCCGCGGCCGCATCGTGAAAACCCCGGTTCGCCAGCACTGCCGCAACCAGCCGAGGCACGCCGAGGCTCTTTCCTAACACCTCGGCATAGTTCGTCGCGGCAGGCATAATCCATCGCGCCGGCGGACGCACCCACGCGCGCGGCGGATCGTTCGAAACAACCGGGACAACGCTATCGGCCATTAGTTTTTCGAGAAATATCCTGAGATCGGACCTTCATCCTCCTCCTCAGGTTCTTCATCGACGGCGGATTCGATTTCCGATAGGACGTCTTCCCAGGCGGTGTACCAATCCGTGTGCAACTGATACAGGTAAACCCGCCCGTTCAGAGAAAATGAAAGCTCCACTTCGCACGTAAAACCCTCGTATTTCTGAATGTCCCGAAGCCGGTGCTCGTAATTCCGCTTCTCTTCCCGCGTGAAATCGCCTTCCTGCAAATCCTCGATAATGTCGTCGATCTGATCGAGCGAAAACTGCCGATGATAGAAGACCACCAGTGTCGCGCCCGCTTTCTCCGCCGTGCCGACAAACTCCCGGAAGTCGGGATGGCGTTCCGTATCCCAAAACACCGGCATGGAATCAGTCAATCCCGAGAAGCCGTGGAACACGGCCAGCGTTGACTGTTCGAGATAGCTCTGTATCTCCGTTTTCAAAGTCTCCAAATCCGTCGCCATGGGTTCAAGCTATCAGATTCGAGATCTTCGGGTGGCGGCCCTTGTCGTCGTCGGTTCGAGGTTCGAGCTGATTTGGCCAAACCAATTTTGTATCCTGGATGTGCCCGAGAGCTCACGAATGCCCTGCGACGAGCAGCGAATCGTTCTTCAAGAATGCGACCGGCAAGACGCATCGCGCATAGGCCATTGACATCCGCATCTTCATCGAGCACGCGTCCGGATGCGCTCGAGGAAGACGGGCTCCGCAGTTCCAGCGACAAATAGGTATGTCGCTAAGCGCTCGCATTATTGCGGTTGAAGCGCTCGCGCGAGGCGCAAAGACCGCCAACGTAGAATGCGCCCATCGCACGAAGTCCCGGAGTGAGGACTCGTTCACCACTCGGACGCAACACGCGGAGTTCATGCCAGCCATTGCCATGGCGACGGCGAAGAATCGAGAACGTATCCGGATTCATTTCGCGGACCGATCACTCTTTGCGCATCCGTTCACGTTTCAGATCGTCCCGGCGTTCTTGCAAGAGGCAGCCGTCGCGTCTTCCTCTGTATTGGCAAGCATTCCGCGAAGTTCGGCCCAACTCTCAGCTTTCCGAATTCGCAATTCGTCGCCTTCCACCGTAAGCGTCACCTGGGTCCCTTCCTCGATGTGCAGAAGGTCGCGCAATGCCTTTGGAATTGCCAGTTGCCCTTTTGGCGAAACTATCGCAAGTATTTGTCCCATTGGAGCTTACTGTGAATAAATTGCAGCGCCGATAGCGCTTCTTCGTTAAATTCGAGCTTCACCGCTCTACCCCAGTAACCTCCGCCACCTTCCGTACATCGTTACAGAAGACTCGATGCTCAAGAAAGCGAGCTCTTCCTATTGTCACGGCTCCTCATCACGATCTGTTTCTTACTCTCTCTCCTCGGAACCGCTAAGGCGCAGAGCGGCTTCGTCAAGTCCGCCGACCAGCCGATTCCCGGAGCTGTAGTCACAATCACCCAGGCTGGCCAGACCCTCTCGACTGTGACGGATGCCGATGGCCACTACGTCTTTCCGCTGCTGGCCCCCGGCGCGTGGAAAGTGCGCGTCGAAATGTTCGGCTTCCAGGATCTAGACCAGACCGTAGACTACTCCGCCGCGAAAGGAGCTGTGAATTTCGCTCTTCAATTGAAGGAGTCGCCGATGGCCCGGCGTCTGCAGCAGTACGCTCAACGTCAGACGGGCAATCCCGCCGCTGCTGCTGGCGCGCGAACTCAAGGAACGCCGCAGCAGGCGGACCAGGAAATCGAAACCGTCCTGAATTCGCAACAACCGCCAGGCAGTGACACAGGAACCACCGCCCAAGGAGGCAACGAAACCTTCCTGGTTTCCGGCAGTCTCAGTCCCGGCATGGCGCAAGGGAGGCAAGCGGATTCCGGACCCGACATGCGCTTTCAGCAAGGCGGTCTTGGAACGGGCGACATCATGGGACAAGGCGGCTCACCTGGGTTCGGAGAGCAGGGTCCAGGTGGCGGACGCGGCGGTCCGGGCGGCGGCAGAGGATTCGGAGGAGGGGGCGGCGGCTTCGGGCGCGGTGGTCCTCGAAATGGCCGCGGTCAGGTGGCCGGTGCGACATTTGGTAATCGCCGACGCCGCAATCAGCAGATTCATGGGCAGGCGTCGTTCACTCTCACCAACTCCGCCCTCAACGCGAAACCGTTTTCAATCAACGGTCTCGACATCCCCCAAGCGTCTTATGCGCAAAGCCGGTTCAGCTTCATCGTGGGCGGACCGCTGGTGATACCAAAAATCGTGAAGGACCCGAACACCCAGTTCTTCCTGACCTACTTCGGGACCCGCGCACGCACACCGCAACTCTTTACCGAGACAGTCCCTACGGCCGCGGAACGCCAGGGGAACTTCTCCCAAGCCACGCAATCTCTCGGAACGTCCGCCACCAGCGTCCCAGTCATCATCACGGACCCGGTTACCCGCCAGCTGTTTGCAAACAACACGCTGCCCACTCTGAATCCGATATCGGCTGCTCTTCTTCGCTATTACCCCTTACCGAACGAACCCGGCAACGCCAACAACTACCAGTGGGAGACCGCCCAGGCCAGTAACTCGGACAACGTCGGCCTGCGAATTCAGCGCAATGTCACGAAAAAGGACCGGCTGTCTCTCAACTTCCAATACCAGGACCGCAGCGGAACACTTGCGCAGTGGTACGGAGTCTCGGATACCAACAACGGCTACGGTCTGAACAGCCAAGTGCAATGGACCCGCAACATCACCGCAAACTGCCATCAGTAACGCGCAGATCCGGTTCAATAGGAACTACAGCCAGGTCACGCCCTATTTCGCACAGGGTTCGAACGTGGAAGCGGCGTTAGGGATACCGGGCTCCGCATCGAATCCGCTCGACTACGGTCCGCCCACGCTTAACTTCACTAACTTCGCTTCTCTATCGGATTCGACCGCCTCGCTCACCCGCAACCAATCGCAGTCGGGAACGGAAAGTATCACCTTATTGAAGGGATTGCATAGCCTCACTCTCGGCGTTAGCTTTACCCGCGCCGATCTGGCGACCCGAACCGATCCCAACGGCCGAGGCACATTCAGCTTTACCGGCGTTCAAACCAGCGCATTGAATGCGACTGGCCAGCCCCTCACCGGAACCGGCTACGATTTGGCGGATTTCTTGCTTGGCTTGCCGCAATCTAGCTCCATCCGCTACGGCGACAGCAGCAACTATTTCTATCAGAACCAGACGGTCGGCTATGCGCAGGACGAGTGGAAGGCTCGCCCGAATCTGACTCTCACGCTCGGTGTTCGCTACGAATTCTTCACGCCCTTCGCTGAAAAGTACGGACACATGGCTAATCTCGACATCGCTCCGGGCTTTTCCAATGTCGCCGTGGCGTTTCCCAACCAACCCGGCGCGTACAGCGGCACTTTCCCCGACGGTCTTATCAATCCCGATCACAACAACTGGGCCCCACGCGTCGCTCTTGCCTGGAAACTCCCCTGGACCAAGGGATCGACCATCGTTCGCGCAGGTTATGGAATCTACTACAACGAGCAGGCTTATATCTCACTCGCCCAACAGCTTGCGCAGCAGCCTCCTTTTGCCGTATCGAACGCCGTCAATACCAGCAACGTCAACGTCCTGACGCTTGCCAGAGGCTTTCTTACTACTTCTCCGCAGGACATCACCAATACTTTCGCCGTCGACCGTAACTACCAAACTCCCTACGCGGGGACCTGGAACGCCTCGATCCAGCATGATTTTCCGGGCGGCTTCTTCGCCGAAGCCGGCTATATGGGAACCAAAGGCACGCACCTGGACGTTCGCATTCTGCCGAACGAAGCTGTTCCCGGCAGCCCACTGCTCTCAGATCAGCGAAATCAGCTTGGGAATGCGGTCGGCTTCACGTTCGACGAACCGGTCGGCAACTCGAGCTTCAATGCCCTGCAATTGCGAACCGTACGGCGCTTCAATCACGGCCTTTCGTTCAACGTCTTCTATCAGTTCGCCAAATCTATCGACGATTCCTCCAGCTTCGGCGGAGCGGGAAACACGGTGGCCCAAAACTGGCTCGACATTTCGGCCGAACGAGGTCTTTCCAGCTTCGATGTCCGGCATGAATTACAAACCAGTTTCGTTTGGACCTCCCCTATTGCCGGACCTGGTTCGCACGTTGCTCCGAACGGCATGGTCGCCCGGCTCTTCAAAGATTGGCAGCTCAGCGGATCCGTCACCGCGCAGAGCGGCAACCCTCTAACCGCCCGTGTCCTCGGGCAACACCGCCCAACTCGCCCAAACCGGAGGCATTGGTAGCCAACGCGCCGAAGCGACCGGTCAGCCCATCGATTCGGGCACCGGAAACTTCAACCTGAACGCTTTCACGGTCCCCGCGCTCGGTACCTATGGCGATGCCGGCCGCAACACCATTCCCGGTCCAGGCACGTTCTCGCTGAACCTGGCCTTCGCCCGTTCCTTTACATTTGCCGAACGAAAACGCCTGGAATTCCGCGTGGAATCCAATAATGTCCTGAATCACGTGAACTACACCAATCTTTATACCGTCGTAAACGCCGTCAATTACGGCCTCCCAAGCGCCGCCGGTGGCATGCGGACCATGAGCGCCGTTGTGAGGTTCCGGTTTTGAAAACAACATTTCTCGCTCTGCTGCTGGCTGTTCAGCCTGCGCTTCCTCAGCAACGCGCCACGTTCTCCACCACCACCAACATCGTGATCGTCAACGTGACGGTGCTCGACCGCAACGGCAAGCCCATAGAAAATCTCAAAAAGGACGATTTCGAAATCTATGAAGACGGCAAACTCCAGAAGCTCCAGGCCGTCGATTTGCAGCATCTCGCCAACACCGTCCGGCCGCCGATTGAGCAAGAGCTAAAAGAGCGCGACGCCCAGCAGCCAAAGGGCTACAATCCCGACGCCGAAAAAGCCGCCGCGCAGAGCGAATTCCTGAGCAAATACCAGGACCGCCGCCTCATGGTGATGCTCTTCGACTTCTCCTCCATGCAACCCGCCGAGCAGATCCGCGCCAAGAATGCCGCCGAACAGTTCCTCAGGTCCCAGATGACGGCGAGCGACATGGTCTCGATCATGACCTACGGCACCGCTCTCAAAACCGTTCAGGACTTCACCGCCGACCGCGATCTGCTCATCGCCACCATCGATAAGTTCCGGATCGGCGATTCGAGCGAGAACGCGACCGTTGCCGACGCGGGCGCGGATGCACAGGACCAAAGCGGCCAGTTCACCGCCGACGAAACCGAGTTCAACATCTTCAACGCCGACCTGAAACTCGCCGCCATCGAGGACGCCGCCCGTACCCTAGGCCAATATCCGGAAAAAAAGGCGCTCATCTATATATCAAGCGGTATCCAGAAGAACGGCGTCGATAACCAATCGCAGCTTCGAGCCACCGTCAATACGGCAATCCGTGCGAACGTAGCTTTTTACCCGATCGACGCACGCGGCCTTACCGCCCTGGTCCCGGGGGGCGACGCCACGCAGCAGGGCGCAGCGGGCAACGGTCTTTATAACGGTTCCGGCCAGCGCTCGGTGAAAGAGAACTTCAACAACCAGCAGGAGACGCTATCGACCCTGGCGCTCGACACCGGCGGCAAAGCTCTGCTCGATTCGAACGACCTGACCGACGGCATGAGGCAGGTGCAAAAGGACTTCACCAGTTACTACGTTCTCTCTTATGTAAGCGCCAACACCGCCCAGGACGGACGCTACCGCCGCATTCAGGTTAAGCTGAATCCCCGCGATTCAAGTCTTCGCGCACGGCTCGATTACCGCCAGGGCTACTACGCCCCGACCACCTTCGCCCACATGCGCGACGTAGACAAGGAAGCGCAGCTTTCCCAAGCTCTGATGTCGGACAATCCGGTAACCGATCTCCCGATGGCGATTGAAGTCGATTACTTCCGCCTGGAGAAAAACAAATACTTCGCCTCAATTGCCGCCAAAATCCCCGGTTCTGGCTTGGAATTCCATAACAAGGGCTCAAAAGCCGCCACCGAACTCGATTTCATTGCCGAAGTCTTCGATGCCCGCAACCGCACCGCCGCTACCGTTCGAGACACCATCCCCTTGAAGGTGGACCAGACCACCGCCGGACAGGTCATTCAGAAAAGCATTCAGTACGACACCGGCGTCACCCTCACTCCCGGAACCTACAAATTGCGCTTCGTCGCCCGCGAAAACGGCGAAGGAAAGGTCGGCACCTTCGAAGCTCCGTTTACAATCCCGGACCTGGCCGCCAGCAAGGGACTCCGTACCAGTTCACTCGTGCTCAGCAATCAGCGTGAACCCGTTACCGCCCAAGTCGCAGGCGTGAAGAATGATAAGAAGCTGTTAGCGATCAATCCGCTCATCGACAACGGGCAGAAACTTGTCCCGAACGTCACACGCGTCTTCCATCCAGACCAGAACCTGCTCGCTTACCTGGAGGTTTACGATCCGGTCGTTCCAGACAACCTGCCAGCCAATTTCCAAGTAGCCGATGTCGAATCGAGCCTCGCCTTCTACAGCGCCGGTAAGAAGGTCTTCGAAACTCAGCCCGTTCGCGCCAACCGCTTGAATGCGGCCCGCCTGAGCACGTTGCCCCTACGCGTGACCCTTCCCCTCACTAGCCTGAAAGCAGGGAAGTACGAGTGCCAACTCAACGTCATCGATGAGTTCGGCCGGAAGTTCGCCTTCCCCCGAATGTCTATCGCAGTACTTCCTGGCAAATAAACTATTAACTCTTGTATCGTTCTACAGATTCCTGTATAAAAGAGATTCGAACGTGGACGTGGCAGTGAAGCGTGACAATCTTATTCCATGGGTCTGGTAGAATACACGTATGAGTTTTGGTTATAGAGATCTGCGAAAAAGGCTTGCACTATCGCCTAAGCAGCTAATGGTAGCCATAGGCCTCGTCGCTCTGCCCGCTTCCGTACAAATTGAGAAGGTTGCCTCGGCGGAGCCGGTCCCAGTAAGAACGAATGCCCTGACTCCCCAAGTGGCCCCCAAAACCGCTGCCATTCCGAACGTAGATCCCCGCACCGTCCGTCTCACCAAGTTCTTTTCCCGGCTGCACTGCCCCGTCCTGAGTCTTGCCGACGATTTCATCCATGAAGCCGACGCGAATCACCTCGACTGGCGTCTGCTCCCGAGCATCTCCGTCATCGAATCCGGCGGCGGCAAGGCCTACCGGAACAACAACATCTTCGGCTGGAACAAGGGCGCGCAGTTTTTCCCCAGTATTCGCTCCGGGATCAAAGAAGTTGCCTACAAGCTCGGCCGCAGCCCGCTTTATAAGAATCGCGACTCAGTTGGCAAGTTACGGGTCTATAACCCGGAAGATGGTTATGTCCAAACTGTAGTCACGGTGATGAACCGGATCAGCCCGGTCGTCAACCTCCAGCCCGTGCGCCATATGGTGGCTCAAAACCAGGCGTACGCGATGGAACAAAACTGAAGTTTACCGGGTGGCGGAATACCTCCAAGCCGTCACCCACTCTTTCTTCCCCGTCCTCATTCCATCGTCCACCCATGACTCACAGTCAGCGATTGCCCGGTCAGGGCCAGAGTCTTCTGTCCCGCTAAATACAAAACAGCTTCAGCCACCTCCTCCACGGTAGTGAAATGCCCGTCAACCGTGTCCTTCAGCATCACTTTGTCGATAACGTCCCGTTCTGACAGGCCAAGCAACTCGGCTTGCTCCGGGATCTGCCGCTCAACCAGCGGCGTCCGGACGAATCCGGGGCAAATGACGTTTGCTCTCACGCCATGAGCCGCACCCTCCTTGGCAACTGCCCGGCAGAGCCCAAGAATCCCGTGCTTGGCCGTAACGTACGGAGCCTTAAACACCGATGCAATCTTGGAGTGAACCGAGCCCATATAAATGATGGAGCCCCCTCGCCCGGAGCCGTACATGTGACGCAAACACGCTCGCGTGGTGAGAAATGCGCCGTCCAGGTGTACCGCTAAGATCCGCTTCCAGTCGGCGAACTCCAGCTGCTCGACCGGCGAGATCCATTGCACGCCCGCGTTGCTGACAAGGATATCGACACCCCCGAATTCGCGGACAACCTTTTCGACGGCAGCCTCAACCGAGTCTTCCTCGGTGACGTCCGTATGTACCGCTATGGCTGGAGTTCCCGTAACGCGGGCAATCTCAGCGGCAGTTGCTTCGGCCTCCGGCTGATTCAGATCGGCAATCGCGACGCGTGCGCCTTCGGTTGCAAAGGCGTGGGCGATCGCTTGCCCGATACCAGAGGCCGCTCCAGTCACCAGCACAACTTTGTCCGCGAGCGAGGTCCCAGTCATCTGCCCGGCGCCACACAGGAAAAGTTCACCGCGTCGTCGATACTCCCGTGCCCTTCATAGCGAGCAGTCTGGGGATAAGGACACAGCGGGCGTGTTCTCAGTGGAGTACCGGAATCCTGGTTGGCCGGGAACTGCGAAGCGATCAGCTTGTCCGGCGCGTGCCCCGTCTCTACCCAGGCGACGACCGCGCTTAAAGCGTCGAAGTGGTCGGGAACACCCCCGCCGCTGCAATGGTTCATCCCGGGCACCATGAAAAGACGATAGAACTGATCCAGGTCCTTTCCCGAAGCCTTCGAAGCCAAGGCATTGCGGTACTCGACCGATTCTCCGGGAGGCACCAGCCAATCAGCCCAACCGTGATAAATGAGCAGCTTGTGGCCATGATCGCGAAAGGCATCCAGGTTCAGACCGGTGGCATTCACATCGGAAGCAAGCTTCTTGTCAACGGCAGTGACACTCCGGTCGAAATCGAAGCTGCGCCAGTTCCAGTCACGGCCGAAGACCCAGGTGAAAATAGGCGCGTACGGCGGCTGGCCATTGGCGTCCGGCCCCAAATGACCCCAGCCGAGTTCGCTTCCTTTCGGTAAACCGGGATAAATTTGTTCGCCGGTACGAGGATTTACAGGTCCGGCATAAAGACGGCGGACAACTGCGACCTGCTGAGGTGTTAGGCAGCTGTCGTTATCAGCCCCGGAACATTCAAGCGAGGCCGGATCGAACGAGCATTTTTGAGGATCGTCGATCATTCCATCCGCTACACCGTCCAGCCGGTCGCACGCGTTCATTACCGCCGCGGCCAACGTGTGAAGCTTAGCGGTTGAAATGTGGTCTTCGGGTGTTCGTTCGGTAGAAACGAAATTCCATAGGATGCTTTCATGCACGCCGGTTCTATTGTTGGCGGGCGCGCCCCCGACGATGCCGTCGTAGTCGTCCGGATACCGCTGCGCTTCCATCCAGGCCTGCTCGCCGCCGGTCGAGCAACCGACGAAGTAGTTGTGTGTAGCGGGCCGTTTGTAAAACGCGGCGACAAGGCGTTTGGCCTCCACCGTCATCTCGTGAGTGGATCGATAGCCCCAATCCTTCCACCGTTCAGGACGGCCAATAAAAGCGGTCGCGTCTTCACCGGCCGGAGTAGCCATCCCCATGTCGGTATTGACGACAGCATAGCCGCGCTTGACCCCTGCCGCCAGAGCGCCGTAAGCTGAGATTACCCGCGAAACCTCCGTTGCCCGTCCCTTCCAATCGCCCATTCCAGTCTGCTTCCGGCATCCAGAGTTCAATGCGTATGGCTGAATCGGAGGACGGGTGAAGGACTGCGGCAACCCGGCAAAATGGCGGTAAGCCGTCGAATGGTTTTCCTTTCGGCGGCGTAAAAACACCCGATCCGAACAACGCCGCCGCACTGATCTCGACAGTAGGCGTCGCAAGGCTGGCAAGTTGTTCGCAGTTGCTGGCGGCAAACGCAGGGAAGCAGGCGATTAGCGCGGCAACGGTTGCGAAAGAAACGTGCAAGGAAATAGCATACTCCTTGAACTCACCACGTCAGGCTGCCGCCAATTCGCCTTACTCGACCGCCGCCGCACTGATCGCCATAAAGCTGTTGATCTCATCCGCCGTATCGCCCCCGCCATTGGTGAGCTGCATCATGAACACGCCAACCAGGTCCTTCTCCGGATCGACGAATTCATAGGTGCGAAAGGCGCCCCCTTTCACATAGCTGCCCACCGAGTTGTAGCGGAACATCCCATCCGCGTTTCGCACGACTTCATACCCGTAGCCGTGGCCGACGCCTGGGCACCCAACCGGCCTTCATGTCACCGGTATGTGAAGTCGTCATCAGCGTGACGGCGGCCGCGGAAAGCACCCGATGCCCGTCAAACACGCCTTTGTTTCGCATCATCATATTGAAGTGGAGGATATCTTCCGCCGAGCTAACCAGACCGCCCGCAGGCATCGGCACTTTCGGTCCGGAAGCGGGAAACTGCCTCGGCGAGCGCGCCAGCCCATTCTCCGTGAGCGTATAGAGAGTGGCAAGCCGCGAGAGCATTTCATCAGTCGGGAAAAATGTCGTGTCTTTCATTTCCAAAGGTCTGAAAATATGCTCCTCCAGAAAACGGTCGTATGGCTCCTTCGAGACCACTTCAATAATTCGGCCCAGCGCGTTATACCCAACATTGCTGTAGCTCCACGCCGTTCCCGGTTCGAAAAGTAGCTCCGACTTAGCGCCCAGCGACACGAGTTCGGCCAGGGTCTTGGGAGAATCTGCTTGACCGCTAGCGCTGTTCGCGGCGGGCAGGCCGGACGTATGCTTCATCAGATCTTCGATGTTGATCGGCCGTGAAGGTGAAAGGCCGGGACAGTTGTAGCCGGACCGCCCCGCGCATCCATTGATCTTCAATCCCCGGTATTCAGGCAAGAATTTTTCGACCGGGTCGATCACCGACAGCTTCCCCGCGTCCACCAGCACCATAATGCCCGCGCAGGTAATTGGCTTCGTGAGCGAAGCGATGCGAAACAGCGAGTCCTTCCGCATCGGCTTTTTGCCTTCTAAATCCTGATACCCAACCGCTTCAAAGCTGGCAACCCGGCCATGCCTCGCGACTATGGTGACGGTCCCGGCAGTCTGGTGAGCCGCGACAAACTCCTGCATGCGAACGGGGATCTCAGCCAGCCGTTTCGTGTCCATAGCCGCCGCCTTCGGATCGGGCACATCGGCCCCCAGCCGATCGGCGGGCCACGATAAGAATGATGAGAAAGAAAGCGGGAGCAGTATAAGGAAGCGAAACAGTCGGGTCACAGCCATACAGCGTATCTCAACCAAGCTCTTGCCCAGTAAAAGAGACCCGATAAACTTGAACTTGCCTATCACTCTTCGGCCGATTGCATTTATTGCCGTTCTGCTTGCGGCCTGGCAAATTGCCGTGAATCGGAGTCCCGTTCACCTGTTGCCGGGACCCTGGGGCGTGCTCGGTGGCATTGGCGATCTGGTGCGGCACGGACTGCTGCTGAAATACGTGGTCGCCTCTCTCTTCCGCGTCACATGGGGTTTTGTGCTGGCGGTTGTTTTGGCAATCCCAATGGGCCTGGCAATAGGCTGGTCCCGCAGAGCCGGAATGGCGTTCAATCCGCTGATTCAGATCCTTCGCCCCATTTCCCCACTCGCCTGGATTCCGATTGCGATTCTATGGTTCGGGGTAGGGGATCTCGCCGCTATCTTTCTTATCTTTCTGGGCTGCTTCCTCCCGCTACTTTTGACCGCCATCAATGCGGTCCAAGGAATCCCTGCCGTCTATATCAATGCAGGCCGCAATTTCGGTCTTGGCCCGGTTGACCTTGTCTACCGTGTTTTATACCCCGCGGTTATTCCGCAACTGATCGTTGGCTTGCGAATTACTTTAGGTATTGCGTGGCTGGTCGTGGTCGCGGCTGAGATGATCGCTGTAAACTCCGGCCTCGGCTTCCTGATTGTGGACGCGCGCAACGCCGGCAACCGCTACGATCTCGTTGTCGCTGGAATGGTACTGATCGGAATCATCGGTTTGCTTCTGGACATGGGCATCCGATCATTGGAAACCGTCAAGTCCTTCCGCTGGAGTTACTCAGAGGACTAAATGCTGAAACGGCCTGATACCTCACGGCGAAATAGGCTGTCCGTCCCTCGACTCCTATCGCGTCCGGCTTCCGACAACGCGCCACAACCCCGTGCAGGCCGTCACCCCGAGACGGAGCCACCGAACGTAAGTGAGGTCAGAACGGAGAAAATCTCTCATCATCATCCCCGGGTAAGAAAAGCGTTTCCGGGCAGTAATCTGTGATGTCCCATAAGCAGATTTCCATCCCGTTTGCTGCATCGCGAGGCCACGGGGGTGGCGCGGACGGTCTTGCCGTCTGCGTTTTGACTATCCCTTGAGCAACAAAACGCCACTATCAAACTACCGGGAATGCGAGAATCGGTTTCTGCTAAGGTTTACCTTTTGAATTTCCTGGATAGCCTGACGAAGAGCGCCCATCAAAGCATCGGCCGGCGCGCTCAAACGCCATAGCTTACATTTCAACTCCATGCTCAACCGGGGCTATGCCTACACCACAATCATCAGTAGCAAGTACCATGGACAAGCCTTGCTGTCCCACCTGGCAAGCCTTTACCCCCACTCAACCCCACAAGCCTGGCAACAAAAACTGAACAATGGCGAGGTCACCCTAAATGGCCTAACCGCCACCGGAAGCGAATCGGTCGCTTTGGGCCAAACTCTTATCTGGAACCGTCCGCCTTGGATCGAACCAGACGCCCCTCAGCACTTCGAAGTCCTGTTTGAAGACCCTCATCTGTTGGCCGTCAACAAACCCGGCGGGCTGCCCACCCTCCCCGGGGGCGGCTTCATGGAAAACACCCTCCTGCGTTTGGTGCAAAAGCAAACCCCAAACGCAAATCCTGTTCACCGGTTGGGCCGAGCCACCAGCGGCATTGTCCTCTTCGCCAAGACAGCGCAAGCGGCCGCTAATCTATTTGCAAACTGGAACACACCCAAAGTTCAGAAAATCTACCGGGCGCTCGCTCAGAACCGTGCTCGGCACGACGCCTACAAAATCACCACACCCATCGGCCTCGTACCGCACCCGCTCATCGGTTCCGTGTGGGCCGCCAACCCACGCGGTAAACCGTCAGAATCATTGGCAAAGGTGATCTCACGGACCATCAGCACTACAACATTCGAGGTAAGCCTGAAATCGGGCCGCCCTCATCAAATCAGAATCCATCTGGCATCCATCGGCCATCCGCTCGTAGGCGATCCTCTGTACGGCTTAACCGGCCAGCCTCTTGAACACCTCCCCGGACTCCCCGGCGATGGAGGATATTTCCTGCACGCTCAATATCTGAACTTCCCTCATCCCATCACCGGAGAACACATCAATCTTGAGGCAGCTTCGCCGTCAGGATTCCCATTGCATCAGTAGGTTCACACGGCGGGAATCGAATCAGGGCAGCCGTTGAACGCTGGGACATTCGGCCGTTCTGGGCAATAGGGAGCGGGAACTCGGCATTTCATCTGAGATCGGCGTTTTTCGGGATTCGTAATCGTTGAAGGGGGTGTTGTGGCAACTACGTGGTTCTTGAAACGCTGCAACGGAACCGATCGCAGCAGGGCCGCGACGCGCTGCCGGATCGCGTGTGGCTGCCCGAAGCCATTCGGCATCCAGGCCTAGCAATTTTATCCGAGGTGACGGAAATGGGGTTCTAGGATCGAGCTCACGCTTTGGAGGTGTTTTTTCGCTTTCTCCACGTGCGTTTGCGTGTAGTCGGCCATTTCATAGCGCGCCTCTCTGCTCATGCGCTTAAGGTTCATGTAAGCGGAATGTATCTGCTCCAAGATCCCATCATCGGCGATCTGCCGTTCTCGTTCTTCATGGTCTTGAACACGCCGGCTTCTCGCCGCTAAATAAGCGTCAACGTAATGCACAGCAGCGTAGAACAATATGGTGATACACCAATCAGCTTCGAAGGAATCTGTAGCCTGTTCAAATTCGCCAGCGAGGTGATGGTTCTGCTTGGCCCAGTGAAGGTGTTTCTTAGCGCGCTCGCTCAAAGGCCGCCGTTCGTTCCCATGAAGGAACCACCTTGCCTACGAATTCCTCGATTGGACGGTTGCGACGAGTGATGACGTTGAAGTCGATCCGAACAGACGGCAACTCGCGAAGCAGCACCAGTTCACGATGAAAGATCTCATCGTAGACTGCTTCGTCTTCATTGTTCACTACAGCGAAGACCTTGAATTTGCTATCTTCCCGCGACTGAACGAAAACACTTTCCACTTGCGGGATGTTCTCAAAAGCCGAGGCGATTTGATTGACTGAAGGGGCCAGAGCTGTCGCCGCCATAACCATCAGATGCTTACTATATCGGCTACGTTCCATCGCTGTCAATTCACCCTTGTTTCTCTTTAGACGAACTGCGATTCTCTTTCGTCCGACAGCAGCTAGAGCAATTGCAAGGCCATACCAAAAACCGAGTATATTCAACAGATTTCCTGAGAAGCCTTCGCGGTGAGTTGTTCGAAGTGTCGAGTTTTCGACGGCCTTGTCGACGGACACACGACAGCGCCGCTTGCGCTTCGCCTCCCTGAGTAGTTAAACCTGAGAGGATCATACTTCCGTCGCACACGCGTGAGAACTACTCACTCGCTGTGGGGAAGTGAGCTTCCCCGTATTTCGTTGATGACATTAACGTTTTGCGGAACTGTAAGAATTTGTCTCTCTTGTGAACGGTTTCTGGGACAAGCGTCCAAATGCGACCTATTCACAATTCAGCAAGAGGCTCCTTGAGCCAATTCCCAACGCGGATTCCGCGCCTCACTCCCGAGAAGTCGTTAGCCTTCTTAGGAAGTGACTCGGCGAGAAAAGTGGAGGCAAGGAGAGCGGTACATGCCGAGTCACTTTCGAAAAGGAGACTAGAAGGAAGCCGCTGGCGGGGCGTGACGAGTATGGAGGTTCAAACGTCCTTTGGTACTTTTCCAGCCCGGAACAAACTTCGGTGTACGCCGGAATGCAGTTTGAAAGGGGCCGAATGAGCTCGAAATAACCGGCATGAGGGGGCGTGAACGGCAGGCTGACAGGTTCAAAGCGCGGAAGTGATGACCAGAGACACACGACGGCGGCCGCGCGTGGAAGCACGGTAAGAAGACGATTTTTTGCAACGATATCAAGAAGTATCGAATCGTCCGCACAAAGAGTAGAGTTCGCGGGCAGTGAGTCTGTGGCCGGTCTGCATCAAGTTTCCGCAACGAGGGCATTGCCACTGAGCCTTCGAAGCAGTGATCACAATCGGTTGTTGTGATGGTGGCTCGGAAGCAAGCAACTGACGAATCAGAGCAATGCTTTCGGTTCGGTGCCGGTTGGCAAGGAAGCCAAACTGGCGAATGCGCACGAACCCGTGTGGAAGCACATGTTGCACGTAACACCGCAAGAACTCCGATGCCGAGAGAGTCATGAGGCGCTGCTTGTTTCCGTGCGCATAGTCCTTCCAACGGAAAGTGACTTGTTCCCCATCGAAAGAAAGCAGTCGGTGATTACTAATAGCCACGCGATGGGTGTAGCGGCCCAGATACCGAAGCACAGGTTTTGGACCCGCCATCGCTTGTGTGACATAGACGACCCAGTTTTTCTGACGCAAGGATTGAAGAAGAACCCGGAATGCTTTCGGATCTTTCAACGATTCGGTGGCGCCGCCAAGGCTGAGTTTGTTTCTTCGATAGGCACGCTTTAAGCCGTCGAGAAACTTGCCGCGAAAGACCTTCTTGAGAACACCGAGCGGAAGAAAGAAACGATATCGCGGTCGCACCCAACGGGTGCGATCCGGTGAAAGGCCGCCGACCGGCACGAGACAGTGGAGATGTGGATGAAGCATCAGGTTCTGGCCCCAACTGTGTAGGATGGCGAGGAACCCGATCTGAGCGCCGAGATGCTGCGGATCAGCCGCTACTTCCAGCAGCGTTTCGGCAACGGAACGAAAAAGCAAGTTGTAGAGCAAAGCAGGATTGCGCTGACACAGTCTGTTGAACTCATGGGGCAGGGTGAACACCACATGAAAGTAAGACAGACCGAGCAACTCCTGTTCCCGGCAAGCGAGCCATCGCTGGCGCGCTTGCGCCTGACATTTTGGACAGTGCCGATTCCGGCAGGAATTGAAAGAGATCGCCGAATGACCACACACGGAACAGTGATCGAGATGGCCGCCCAAAGCCGGCGTGCGGCAACGCTGAATAGCGCGCAACACTTTCAACTGCTGATAGCTGAGCCAGGAGCGGTTCTCTCGAACGAAGCGATCACCGTGAGTGCGAAGTAAGTCGGCCACCTCGACGGTGGGCCGGCTCATTCCGGCTTGTGTAACTTCCGCGACCGCTGTAGGCGTGCCGTGCCGGAGATCGGATGTGTCAAGAATTTTGTGTAAACGCCTTTTCTGCTTTGCGGCCGCTAGGCCGCTTGTTCCTTGAACAGAAGCCGCTGGGCTGATATTCCTGCCGGAGCCGCCCGTCGCAAATATCGCAGGCCGGAGCGGCGCGGAGCTGGCAAGGGCGCGCCTGATTTTGGCGCGGCGAAGCGTACCCTTGCCGGCGAGCACCGGTCTGGCATTTAACAGGACTCGACGGGCGGCCTGGCGGGAATATCAGCTTGATTCCCGTTGGTGAGTTCAGAGCCATCCTCAAGCCCGCATGCCGAGAGCCACTCGAATGCGATCTCCCCATAGAATGTCGAATTGATTCAGCGCCTGCTTCCATTCTTGAACCATGTTCCATTTCTTGCTTACGTTTCGTAACGCCAGGAAAAGCAGTTTCAGGGCCGCCTCTTCGCTCGGGAATGAGCCGCGCGTCTTGATAATCTTCCGCAAACTCATGTTCAGCGATTCCACCGCATTAGTCGTGTAAATCACTTTTCGCACTTCGGCCGGGAACTCGAAAAACGGCGTGATGCGAGGCCAGTTGTCCGTCCACATTTTCCCTATCGCTTGATACTTGTGCCCCCATTTAGAAATAAACGCGGCCAGCTCTTGTTCGGCCGCTCGCTCACTAGAAGCCCGGTAGATATTCTTCAGGTCCGCCGCCACACGCTTGCGTTCCTTCCAGTTCACGTAATTCAAACTGGCTCGCACCACGTGCACTATACAGAGCTGAATGCGCGCTTCCGGAAACACCGATTCAATCGCTTGGGGGAAGCCCTTCAGCCCGTCCACACAGGCGATCAGCACATCCTTTACTCCACGATTCTTCAGTTCCGTCAACACGGCCAGCCAGAACTTAGCGCCTTCGTTGCCGCTTGTCCATAAACCCAGTACCTCTTTCTGGCCGTTCATCCCGACACCGATCGCCACGTAAACAGCCCGATTCTCCACCCGCCCTTCGTGCCGCATCTTCACGTACAGAGCGTCCAAATAGATGATCGGGTAGATGGCCTCGAGTGGCCGGTTTTGCCATCCCTTCAACTCCTCAACCACTGCGTCCGTTACCTGCGAAATCAGTGCCGGACTTACCTCTACTCCGTACATCTCTTCCAGATGCCCCTGAATCTCGCGGGTGCTCATGCCACGCGCGTACATCGACAGAATCTTCTCGTCGAAACCGTCAAAACGGGTCTGATGTTTCTTCAGGATCTGCGGCTCGAAGGTGGCGTTCCGATCCCGCGGCGTTTGGACCACCATCTCTCCAAACTCGCCCTTAAGCGGTTTTGCGCTCGCTCCATTGCGCGAGTTGCCGCTGTTATGCCCGGCTGGGTCGTGTTTGTCATAACCCAGGTGGCAACTCATTTCCGCGCTCATGGCGCGTTCCAAAAGAGCCTTCGTCAGCTGCTTCAGTAGGCCGTTCTCTCCGATGATGTCTTCCGGCTTTTGATAGCCCTTTAGAAGTTCATCGATCACTTCACTCTTGATTTCCACTCGTCCTCCCTTTCCCTTATCGGAAGAACGTTTACACAATCCTATTTACACCCTCTCCAGCTTTCCGTGCCGCTTCTTGCACGGCTTCCCAGATTACCTTGGGCGTGATCGGTTTATCGGCGCGCCAACCGTTACTCGTACCCGGGAACAGATAGGTCTTGGGACGCATCCAACGCCAGTACTCGCGTAAGGTCGTGAGTAACTTCGGATTGAGCGGAACTTCTCGATCGACACCGCCTTTGCCACGCTCGATGCGAATGACCATACGTCCGCTATCGATGTTGCTCACCTTCAGCTTGCACAACTCGCTTCGCCGCAGCCCCGCCGAATACATTGTCAAAAGCATGGCGTAATGAAACAGATTGCGCGCCGAATCGATCAGCCGGGAAACTTCTCCCGGTGTGAAAGTCGTTGGCAGCCTATGGGTATGCTTTGAGGCATTCGGATACGGAAGATCCTCCTTCATGCCAGGGCGTTAGAGTGTCCTCACGTAGAAGAAACGCAGGGCCGCTACACGGTACGCCACCGTGCCCACGGCCAGCTTCTTTTCTTCCAGGAGATGAACTTGATACTTCCGGATATCGTCCGCACCGAGATGGTCCAGACGTTTGTCAGCGAAGCGCCGGAACTCCTCCATCGTCTGCAAATACGATCGGATCGTGGTTTCGGCATAGTTGCGGCGCACGAGTTCTTCTCGCATCCGCTGAATGAGTTTGGTCACAGAGATCTCCTTTCTCTGTGAGAGAACTTAACTCAGTCGCAACGCTTCCCCTTTGCTCCCTATGCGAATACGCCGCAGGCGTCCGCCGCGCCAGCGGCTTCGTTCTAGTCCGCCAGCATCCTGTTTCAGTTTTGTTTCCTTCCTGAAAACGGCGGGCAGCGGCAGCGGCGCACCCCGCCGAATAGAGCGGCCGAGATACCCGGAAGCAGGTGACGACTGTCCTTATCCGGCTCGGAGTCAGCTTAGGGTGTTCGACGCTCGACGTTTGTCGAACCTGCTCGCGGCCTCGAGCAGGTTGTAGTAGAACCAGCCGGTATCCATTCCCCGGTAATCGAACACAAACACCTTTGTGGCCTTGCCGTCTTCAGATACACCGACAGCATCAAGATATGGGTGAAAGGCCAACACTCGGGTGAAGGGAATACGGAATGATTTCTGCTGCCCGCCAAAATAGATTGCTTTATCTGTCACCAGTATTTTTCCGCCGTCGATAGGTAGCAACCCGGACTGGCGCTCCTGCCCTGAATCAGCGACGTGATAATAGAGACCACCGCCGATCGGGATGCTTACACCCTGGTGCACTCGCCGAGTTGTGATGGTCCGCTCTTCTGCAAATGTGACACAATCGCCGGTCTGATACAACGGCGTTTCATCAGCGTGCAAGCGGAACGCGAGGGAATGCCCCATTTCTTCTAAGCTGGGTGCAACGTTGTGAAGCACCTGCCAAAGGACGTGACTCATCTGCAGTCGCCCCGCTGCAAACCATTTCCGAGATGCCGCTTGCGAAACATACGATGGAGGAAGATAGCCGTCCGTCGAGCCGCCCAGACCTCTAAACACGTCTACAAGACGACTGAAGTCGGCAGCCGCGACGGGGGCTTTCAGCGCGATTTCGCTCGCTGCGTCATCAGCGCCTTGGAAAACGGAGTCGCTCAACTGGTGAAACGACAACCCACTCTGACTGAGCGCTTCGCCGAGTTCACTCGAAAGCTGAATGTGGTCCTTACCGGCCAAGACACCGGCGTGAACAAAATTCTGAACGTTGCTGCGCGTCAAGTTGAGCTTAGTGACGCAACTTGGATGCACATCTTTCATGAATCCGGCGGACTGGCCGCAGATGCTACAGTTCCCCAAATAGAGTTTCCTCGGTTCCCTAGCTTACAACCTCACGAAGGATCACTCGCAGCACGCGCCGAATCACTTCCCCGCACACTTACGGCTTACCACTACTCTTAGTGCCGGACTTTGGCAATCCTGTGCCATGAGGTGTTTCTGGTCTCATCCGGGCCGCCAAACATGTCGTCAGCTCATAGCAGATCCGGAATCACTTTGAAGCCGCTTGCGACTAATTCTGTTCACCAGCCACCCACATAGACAGCCTTGGACTGGCTCGCCCAGTTCGAGCGTAACGCTCAATCCATGCGTTGACCGGATCGGTCCCGGGAAGTCCCGTTCGCGTCTGTGAGCCAGGATTTGTAAAACCCTTTAGGACTACTCAGTCCTGATCCGTTCAGTTGCCGGATTTTCGGTCCCTCGCGACACCTTCATCAACTTCTAAGATCAACCGTCCCGGTGCCTAGACTGGCGGCGGATTTCTGAAGCTTGTTACTCGTTGGTGCCAGTACGGATAAGCCAGCGTTGTCCTGCTCGCAGCGTCCATCTTCGCTATTTGTTCCGCGCTCAAATTCCAGCCCACCGCACCGAGATTGTCACGCAACTGTTGCTCATTCCGCGCGCCAATAATCACCGACGCCACCGTGGGTCGTTGCAGCAGCCAATTCAGCGCGATCTGCGGTAGCGTCTTGCCCGTTTCCTGGGCAATCGAGTCCAGCGCATCCACAACACCATAGACCAGTTCGTCTGGTACCGGCGGACCCGACTCCGCTGTCGTGTGCAACCGGCTCCCCTCCGGTAATGGTTGCCCGCGCCGGATCTTGCCTGTAAGCCGACCCCACCCAAGCGGACTCCAGATGATGGCACTTACCCCCTCTGCAACTCCGAGCGGCATCAGTTCCCACTCGTAGTCGCGGCCCACGAGCGAATAGTACACCTGATGCGAAACGTATCTGTTCCATCCGTACCGCTCCGCTATGGACAACGACTTCATCAAGTGCCAACCCGAGAAGTTCGAACATCCGATGTACCGAACCTTCCCGCTTGTGACCAGATCATCCAACGCGCGCAGCGTCTCGTCTACGGGCGTGAATGCGTCAAATGCGTGCATCTGGTACAGATCAATGTAGTCAGTGCCGAGCCGTCGCAAGCTCGCGTGGCACGCCTCCATCAGGTGGTGCCGCGAACTGCCCACGTCATTCGGCCCGTCTCCCATCGGAAAGAAACCCTTCGTGGCGATCAAAACTTGCTGGCGTCGGCCTTTCACTGCCTCGCCAAGCACCTCTTCTGATCGCCCTGCTGAATAGCCATCTGCGGTGTCGAACAGATTTGCCCCTGCTTCGAGGCAAATGTCGATCAGCCGCCGCGCTTCGTCCACCTCCGTCGATCCCCACGCCTTGAAGAACTCACCGCGTCCGCCGAACGTGGCTGTCCCGAACGAAAGCACCGGGACTCTCAATCCCGACTTGCCGAGCTGTCTAAACTCCATGTCTGTCTAGATGAGAATGCAACCGTCAAGTTGCGGCTGGTATAAAGAAATCATGTGCTGTACGCTCCTGCTCAGGTCGGGACAACTCCGACTGATTGGAAGCCTGGCAGTCACGATCTACGAGAGGCGACGAAGACATTGTTCCACCCCTATGAGGTGGGTCCAATCACATTGAAGAATCGCATCGTAATGGCGCCGCTCACTCGATCACGCGCGGGCCAGGGGGATGCGCTCACTGACCTGAATGCCGAGTATTACGGTCAGCCCACGACGTCTGCCGAGCGAATCGGATTAGTACCGGGAAGTCCCCTTGTGTCCGGTGATTGTCTCCGAAACGCGCCTCATCCGGAAATTACCGTCGGCATTCTCGGACCGCGAGATCGCAACAGTATCCTGCTCCGAGCCATCGAGAGCCTAACGCTCGCCTCCGGCCCCCAGCGCTAACGCCGCCAGCGACACATCGCGTCACTCAAAACGCCACTTTGAAAAAACGAACCCAACCGCAATTCGTTTGGCAAAATCCCCGTTTTCATCATTCTCTCCGTACCCGCCCCGCGTGATCACAAATTTCAAAAAACCTCTATCTCCCCCCAATCCAAACACTTGCCCCCATCCGCGCCGCCCCCCGCAAACGCCGCTAATTCATACTCGCGAACAAATGCAGAACACTCCAAAGCGAAAACCCGGACCCAACACAATCGCCGGAAAAGCGAATTCCAGCAAAAATTCCACTAAACACAGTCTGCGAAGCAACCCGGATAACCTCCTTCCCGGCGAAACAGAAGAAGACTACAACGCAATCTGGGACATCTGGGCCGCCGAATACGATTCCGCCAGCCCCGCCACCGAGCGTCTGATCGAATTCATAGTGAACGACGACCGTCTCGTACGCTTCTCCGTAGCCGCCGTCATTAACGCGCAAATCGCTCTCGCCAAAGCCGAAATGTTAGGCGATCAAACCCAAATCGAGCTGCTACATAAAGATCTGCAGAACAAACTCCGCTACAAAACAACTTTTGAGCGTTCTTTCCAGCGCTCCCTCCGCAACATCGAGCAGTTCGGCCGCCGCCGCGTCCGCGAAGCACAAGCCGCGCAGCGCCTGGTTGTCCTTGAGAATAAAGCCGCTTGCCAAGTGGCAGCTCGCACTTCACAAAAACGGCCTCGACTACAAAACAGTTCTCCCCTTGTCAACGCCCCTCTCCGCCAGACGGAAACCGAGGACACGCCACCCTCATGAGCCAACCCTCCAACCCTAATCAGCGCTTTAATAAAAGAGTTGCGGACATCGAGCGGAAATTCGCC
Organism: uncultured Acidobacteriaceae bacterium; assembly: GCA_963845995.1. Classification (GTDB taxonomy): domain Bacteria; phylum Acidobacteriota; class Terriglobia; order Bryobacterales; family Bryobacteraceae; genus Bog-105. The sequence continues at coordinate 49,742 of CAWJUO010000001.1, forward strand.
GTCAACCTTGCCGCGATAACCACAAAATCGGGCAAAACCGGCAAGGCCACGCAACCCGAGCCGCCCAAGACTCAAGCGCAATTGCTTTTTCAGGGCCAGAACCATCCCAAGAAGCGCAAGAAAATCGTCCGTATGGAGCAGTGGATAGAAGTCCGCATCCGCGACGGACAAACCGTGACCAAGCTCTATCCACCGAACGCCGAACTCATCAAATGCGGACAACGCATGCTGCCTCCGCCTGAGTTCGTCTACCGCCGCATCAACTTCCCCGATGGAATCCCGCCGGAATACAATTGGGCGGGTCCGCGAAACGACATACACCGTGAACGCGGCGGCTGCGGCATCCAGCGCATGACCGTCGATACATGGCTCAATGTAATCGAACGCGAGAAACTCAGAGAAGACGGACACATCGGGCCGACGGGCGTTGGCAACCTGCCTCGCCCGCAGGAACACGGCCCCTGCTCATGCCCCGTCTGCACGCGCAATCAAGCCATCCTCGATGCGCGAGCCTAGACAGGGAGTTTGCCGAAAGCGGATTGACACCTATTTCGCCATCGCTAAAATGCTGAAAAGGGCGTGATCCCTCGCGGCGAAATAGGCTGTCAGTATCCTGCTAATAGTGTCGTTAATGCAAGCTTTCCCGATCCCGGAACTCATCGCAACGAAACTGCGCGCGGAGCACGTCAACATGATCTTCACCCGCGACGGTAAGAGCACGCCCGTTCTTAAAGACATCAACCTTGATGTAGCCGTTGGAGAGTTTGTCTGCTTACTTGGCCCTTCTGGATGCGGAAAATCGACGCTCCTGAGCACGATGGCCGGTTTCCTTTCCCCGACCAGTGGAGAGATAAAGATCGACGGAGAAGCCGTGCGCGGGCCGGATTCTCGCCGCATCTTTGTTTTTCAGGAACGCGGCGTTTTCCCCTGGCTCACGGTCGAGGGGAATATCGGTTTTGGCCTGTTTAAATTGTCACGTTCGGAACGCGAACGGCGCATTGCCCACTACGTCGAAATGGTCGGTTTACGTGGCTTTGAGAAGACCTATCCACCGGAACTCTCGGGCGGTATGAAGCAGCGCCTTGAAGTCGCGCGCGCCTTGGCGGTGAATCCAGACATGCTCTTTTTAGACGAGCCATTCGGAGCGCTCGACTCAATCACACGCCTGATCATGCGCGGCGAACTGCTTCGAATCTGGGAGGCGGAACGTAAGACCATCATCTTCGTCACCCACGATATCGATGAAGCCGTTCAGCTTGCCGACCGCGTGGTTGTAATGAGCGCCCGTCCCGCCACGGTTCAGCAAATCGTGAACATCGACATTCCGCACCCGCGCGACATCAGCTCACCTCGCTACCTGGAACTTCGCGACGGCATCTTCCAGCAGATCGGCTTGGCACATCAGGTATGACGTCGCTCGTCGAGCCAAGAAAATGGGAACGGTTCTTCTGGCCGGTTCTGGTGTGCGCGCTGCTCCTTGCGTTGTGGCATTACTCCGTTATCTGGACGGCGACCAAGGTTTTCCCGTCGCCGATGAGTGTAGAGAAAGGGATGGCGGAGCTACTCCGGCAGCACGTTCTGTGGGGTGACATCGGGGATTCCCTGCGCCGCGTAGCCATTGGATTCGGCGCTGCGGCGGGACTCGGAATCCCGCTCGGGTTGATACTCGGCTGGTATCCGCCCGCCAACCAGGTGGTTAATCCGGTCATGCAGATCCTGCGGCCCATTAGTCCTATCGCCTGGATTCCGGTTGCCATTATCTTTTTCGGCGTGGGAGACTACGCCGCAATTTTCTTGATCTTCCTTGGGGCCTTCTTCCCCATCGTTGTTGCCTGCATTGACGGCGTATCGAATGTGCCCTCCGTAGCGCGGCGAGCGGGCCGTAACTTCGGCCTCGCGCCTTGGCAGCTTCTCGCGAAGGTCGTTTTTCCAGCTGCTCTTCCCCAAATCATCGTGGGATTGCGCATAGCGCTCGGCATTGCGTGGCTGGTGGTGGTAGCGGCCGAGATGATCGCGGTCGATTCCGGCCTCGGTTATCTCATTATCGATGCAAGAAATTCGGGAAAACGCTACGATCTTGTCGTCGCGGCCATGCTGTTGATCGGCGTGATTGGCCTCGCGTTAGACTTCGGCTTCCGCAGGCTCGAAAAGATCAAATCGGTTCGCTGGGGATTTCGCGATGCGTCTTAGAAACACAATTCTGCTGAGTGCCTTGGCGTGGCTTGTGCTCATCTCGTCGCTGCATGGCTACCTGAATGTCAATTGGGCAGCCGTTCTGAATGATTATCGTCCGCCGGCCAAGCGCAAGATCATCGTTGCCTATATTCCCGTCACCTGCCAGCTCACATGCCCGGTGACCGACTACATCTCTAAATTTTCCGAAGCTGGAGAACTATTTCTGCCGCGCATGTTTCAGGGCTTTCCCGAAATGAAAGAAGCGCTCATTTCGAACAAAGTGCAGGCGGCTTTTATCGTCGCGCCGATGGCGATTGCCCTCAAGGCGCAGGGCGTCCCGATCAAAGTCGTCTATCTGGGTCATCGTTACGGCAGTGCTGTAGTCGTTCGAAAAAATGGTCCCATCAAGACCTTTGCCGATCTCCGAGGCCGCACTGTCGCGATTCCCAGCCGCTTCTCCGACGAGCGTCTGATTCTCTTTCGCGCAATGAAGATCTGGAAGATGAAGCCAGGCGATATCAAGATGGTCGAAATGGCCCCGCCGGATGTCTCAGGCGCGCTGGCCGCCGGAGCGATAGACGCCTTTTCGATGGGTGAGCCGTTCCCGTCTCAGGCGGAGATGGGAGGTTACGGCCGCATTCTTTTTCAGGCGCGCGAGTATTGGCCGGACTACATGTCGTGCATTCTCGTAGTGCGGCAGGATTTGATCGACACCCGTCCCGATGTCGTTCAGGTTTTGGTGGACGGTATCGCGAGGTCTGGGCTCTGGCTTGATAAAGGCAAACCCTACCGGGAAGACGCCGCCGATTTCGTCGGGCGCTTCTATTACCATCAGAAGCCTGCGCTGCTCCGCTGGGCGCTGACCAACCCGATGGACCGCGTAATGTACAGTCCACTCGCCCCGCGCAAAGCCGATTTCGACTTGGTTCGCGACCTGATGATTGAGACTGGCGTTCTAAACAAGAGAATCGATTTCGATGAATACACGGATACCCGATTTTCCGATCGCGCGAGTATTCAGACGGCTTGGAAATATCAGGCAGGCGTGGCGGCGGCTAACTGATACTCCGATTCCAAGATCTTCTGAAGCAATCGGGGAACTTCGAAGACGGCTTGGTTGTCCAGCTTGGAAATCTTATCTTTCATTTCGGCAAGCTGTTTGTCCAGCAGCAATTCCTGAACCGCGGCCTCGATTCCCTGGAAATTCCGCAGCACGATCCCGACGCCCTGTTCCCGCACCCACTCGGCGTTATATCGCTCCTGCGGCAGCGTCCAGGAATTGCTTTCGACGATGACTGGCAGATTCATTTTGACCGCTTCAGAAATGCTGCCGGGCCCCGGCTTCCCAATAAAGAAGTCGCATAGGTTCATGAAATACGGAATCTCTTTTGTGAATCCCTCAACATGCAGCTTGTTCCGGGTCTTAAGACTTGCAAGCCTTGCTCGCAATTTCTCGTTCCGGCCGCAGATCAGAATCAATTGCAGGTCGATGGCGGAATTTCCCAGCCGTTCGGCAATCGAATACATGGTGTTCGACCCTTCGCCTCCGAACAGAACCAGACCGGTGGGCAGCGCCGGATCCAGTCCAAGCCGCCGCCGTTCTTCCGTGCGGTCCTCTGTCCGCTTCTGATAAAACGGGGGCCGCAGAATCATCCCACTGACGAGAAAGGCTCGCGAGGCCGG
>CAWJUO010000002.1:0-68374 GCA_963845995.1 uncultured Acidobacteriaceae bacterium
TCGGAAGCTGGCACTCTCATCATTGACGCGAAGTACAAACGACACTGGGAGGAATTACAGGAACAGCCGTGGGCGAGAGCAGAAGAGCAACTCCGAGCGGAGCACCGCAGCGATTTGCTCCAGGTGCTTGCCTATGCAAATCTCGCGCGAAGCTCAAAAGTAGTGGTTTGTTTGGTATATCCCTGCGCACCGGAGATTTGGCGGTCTCTCGATAGCCGCAACCGCCTGATGCACAGGGCGGATATAACAGTTGGGTCCCGATCCTTACGGTTGTGCCTGACTGCCATCCCCATGGCGATGGGAGCGGAACGAATTGCGAGCCGTTTAGCAGAGGAATTCAGATCGGTATTATCCGCCTGAAAGCGGTACTCTGTCTTGCTTGAACATCAGGATCAACCCTCATTCGGCATACGGCGATCCAACTCGTGCGCAAGGTTATCCACAGCCGTGACATTGCTCAATTCGACCACCTCTTTGTCTACGTCCGCCTCCGCAATTCCGAGATGGCGGCAAATCAACCGCTGCAGCTGCAGCACCTTTGTAACTTCCTTCTCCGCCAATAGGTTGATCTGTAAATCGAGGTGGCTGCGGTGATCGGCTCGTTGACTCATCCGGTTCTGCTTAATCAACACGAAGGTCGAGAGCAGAACGCCCTCCAGCGAAACCAACATGCACAGCAGCGCGAATGGATAGGGGTCAAACCTGAGAATTCCCGCGTTGAGGGCAACCCAGATGCCAAACCAGATTACGTGCATGATGACAAAGGGCAGGCTGCCTACGAAGCTGGCGATCACGTCTGAAAGGCGGTCCGCCCACGTGCGGTTTTTGAGGGCCTGGTCTTCTAAGCGAACGATCGTGTTGATATTTTCCTGGGCCGATCTGGGTGTAGTACGCCTGTCTATAGCTTCCATGATCCCCAGTATGCCCGTATTCAAGACGCAAGATTTACGGGAGCGTATAGCGAAGGTCCACCCAATACATATTTGTATGGGTGTCCTTCGGAACTCCTGTCGCAATCGACCAGGGGTTTCGACTCAGATAGGAATATTGCGTTATCAAAGAAAGTGCGCCGTAATTGGGACTTTTCCAGAAGGTCTGGACAACGCCGAACGTCCCCTCCTGAATCGCTCTGTTGTCGTTAATACCCGAGTTAGTGAAGCCATATCCGATCAGAGCGGGGGTCTTGCCGGTTGTATCAATTCCTACATCTCTCTTGATATACACAGCGCCGTAATAACCGTAGAGCAATGTATTTTTGTGGAGGGTCCATTCAAAACCATCGACAGTTGAGTAGGTATGGATGGGGGAAATGCTGCCGTCGGCCCGCACCATGAAATCGGGCGCCAAGCCAAAGACGTACCGGCCGTTGCCCGAACCGAAAAATGTGTTGGCAACCAAACGAAAGCCCCTGACGAGTTCTAAGTTGGCGTTGACTTCGCCCGCGCCGGCGGTGGCAGTATGCGTGGTGAACGGACTTGTTGGAGCGGCAATCTTAAAGCTCCGGACCATACCCCCAGCTTCCACGTGCATTATCTTTTCGCCGAGATGGCCGTCATACGCGCCTTTGAAGATGATGTCGGGATGCAGATTAGCGGCGGAAAAGCTGTTCGAGCCGTTGTTGGCCTGACTACCCGGGATGGAAGTGTAAGCCGAAGGAAGAGTAACGGCGGAAGCATTCACGCCGCCCGATCCTTCCAGGTACTGTTGTGGATTCTCTAGGGAAACACCGAGCGCCAGGTTGTCGGATGGATGCGCGACAAAGCGGAACTGCGTTTGGCGCGACCAAACGAGACCCGCCTGGTAATTCGTGTCCATGTTTTGCGTGTAGAAAATGTCGCTCGGCAAAGGAGATAAACCCTTGCGATTGGGAGTTGCCAGGCTCCAGTCTTGCCCCGCTAGAACCTCGAATCCGTTCTTCTGCACGTCTACAAACACGTTACGCATGCGGAAAGTATCCGAGTTGCTCGTTACGTACACATTGGTGGGCTGGTTGCCCAGGAAATCGGCCTCGAAGTAGCCGAGAACCTTCGATCCGAGCACGGAGGAATCCACACGGAATCCGATGCGGGAGTTCTGAGTGCTTAGGTTCGATTCCGACAAGTGGTCCGAAGCCGAATTGCTGTACGGGATGCCGCCGAAATTCGTTCCAATGCCACTGCCCACATTGGAGGAGCGTCCGTAGAACGTAGCATCGACAAACCCTAACGGGGTGAAGGCCGTGTTCCCGATTTTGATAGCGAGCGGCGAAGGCGATTCCGTCTCGGCTTTCTGCAGGAAAACATGCGGACGAGCCACATTGACCACCGGCGTAACCTGCGCCGAAACACCGCTGGCCGTCGCAGAGGCAGTTTGTTTGAGAGCCTGGTCCAGTATGCTGCGCTGCTCTTTCAAGGATTGTTGCAGCTTCTCGATCTCTTCTTCTTGCCGGGCAATCCGATCACGAAGCTGTTTCAGATCATCAAGGCTCGCCGCCTTCACCGTCGTTGCGTCGTTCGCGCCAGAGGCCACCGTGCTGGGGGCTTGGGCCCACAACTGGATCGACAGGACAGAAAGACAGAGCGCGCTCAGCGTCCTAGCTGTTTTCATAAACTCCCTTGAATTGGATTTGGCCCAGACACACCCCCGCGCTCTCAAAGGAACCGCGGACTCTGCAACCTTTCCAACCTTACCGGAGTTCTGTTACAACGGGATCAATCTTCTACTACAGATCGCTCAGAAGTACAATTTCAATCCAAGCACCACACGGCGTGCCAGGGCCGCTGTAGTGAAGTACCCGTAATTCGTGTTGGTCTGGACGTTGTTTTGATTGAACTTCGCACCGGTGTCTATCCCGGTGAACTGAGTGTGATTGAAAGTGTTATACGTTTCGAACCGGAATTGCAAACGCCTCGCTTCATTAGAGCCGAACCGGAAGTTCTTGAACATCGAGACGTCCCAGTTGTCGAGGCCCGGTCCATAGATGGGAGCCTTCGAGGCGTTTCCAATACCGTCAACCGAATATCCCGGAAGCGGCGCTTTCACGGCATTGACGTTGAACCATTGACCGGCAGGAGCCTTAGCGTTGGGATCGGCGACTAACACCGAGCGGCTGTCTAAGCCATTGCCAGTTCCGCCCGTTAGGTCGGCAGAGTAAGTGAGTGAGTAATTCAGCGCCTGCGGTGCACCCGTCTGGAAGTTACTGACTCCGGAGAGTTCCCAGCCGTTGAGTGCAATCCGGGTGAAGGCGTTGTTCCAATACTTACTCACTTCCGGCAGATTGTAAGTATAGTCAATGGTCATAACATGGGTGCGGTCGAAACCGGCGGGGCCATAATCCCGGCTACGATAATCAATTATCGGGCTCACGGTACTGCCATTGCCATCCACCAGATCGAGCGCCTTGGACCAGGAATAACTCAGATGAAAAGTCAAGTTGCGTGAGAAACGCTTGGTTGCCTGAACCTGTAGAGCGTTGTAATTCCCGATTCCGGCAAATTCGAGATAGTTGATGTCCGTATAGCCTGTTAACGGCCGCAGGAGGTTGGAATTAAGGGGCTTGCCGGGAACGGTTGGGTCCTGGCTCGAGGCCAGAAAATTTGTGCCGTAGGGCACCGCGTTGAGGTTGCGCGTGTCCAGGAGGTGCTTTTGTGAATTCCCGCTGTACGCGACATCCAGCAAGACGCCGTATCCCATATCCTGTTGGATTCCAAAACTCCAGTTGTAAACGGCCGGCGGCTCGAAGTTACGCTGCACCGCCGTCACGGAGGTTGGGCTGAGGCTTAGCGGGGTGGAGAGCAGGTTAGCGATCGTCGTATAGTTTGCCGAAGCCGTTATCACTAGCGGAGGCGACTGAACAAGCTGCAAAATCTGATCGTCGTTGAAACGGTCGTAGAAAATCCCAAAGCCAGTTCGGAGCGCGGTCTTCCCGTTCCCGAACACGTCCCAGGCCAATCCAATACGAGGGGCGGGTTGAATGCCCGGCGTATTCAGGATGCTCTCCTTGTGTTCCGTCATGCCCTGGAACGGCGTACCCGCGGCCGACGAGAAGGTGCCGATTTTCACACTCGGAAGAAGCTGGCCCGTAACAGGATCGCGGCCGACGCGCTGGCCGTTGGCGGGATTGATGTAGGGCTGAATGAGCGGGGGCTGATCACTGGCGTTGTAAGCGGAGAGATCGAAAGCCGCCAGGGTGTCTCCCGCGCTAATCGTGGGCTGGGTGAAATAGAAACGGACACCGGCGTCAATCGTCAATCGTTTGGTTGCCTTCCACGTGTCCTGCCCGTACCACTCGACGTTGACATAACGTCCATGCGCGGCGGGGTGCTGATTGGATTCGGTGTAGCTGTCCACCACGCCTAGAAGAGCATTCGAATAGGCGTACCCGGTATCCAGAGGATTGGTGGCATCGCGATCAAAAGCGAAACTGCCGTTAAAGTAAGTCGAACGGGCGGCATTGCGGGTACCGCGCTCCACAAACACACCGAACTTCAAACTGTGCTGCCCAATGATATCGGAGAAATTATCCGAATAGTCCCAGATGTTATTGGTTCCGAAGAATGGGAAATCGCTGCTCTATATTCAGTGCGCCGACATTGGGAATACCCCCATTGAAAGACGCGTTCGGAATTAAGCCATACGGGTTGTTCTGGGGATAAAACTGCGGAATGGTAAGTCCGAGCTTGGCGCGGCTGTTCTGATCGATAGCGGCCGGCGTGAGCGGACCAACGGTTTGATCCGCTCGGTTGACGCCAAAAGTGAGTTCGTTCACCATCGTCGGTCCGAACGTATGGAGCAACGTCGAAACGAGACCTGCGCTGTGTATCTGATAAGTAATAGGGAGTTGTGGCCAATTGTTACTGCCGCCAAGGCCGGCGAGAAGCTGGTAACCACCGTTCGATGCCTGATAGTCCTGGATCAGACGAACGTAGAAGGTTGTGTTTTGGGAAATATTGTAATCGGTGCGAAGAATGGTGTCGCGCCGAGGCTGCTTGTTTACGCTGACGCCAGCCCAGTTGTATTGTCCACCGGGCCCGACGGTATTTGGCATCGGGAACAAGTCCAGCAATTTCTGGCCGTTGGGGTCGATACGGTTGACCGGCACGATGTTATTGGGAAAAGGAGCGTGCGTCAGAGGATCGGTGACGATAACTCCGGATTGCGAAAAATTCCCCTGCCGTTCCAAAGCCGTAGGGAAGGTCTGGTCTTGGACGCCCGAGGGTATCGTCAATGGCAGGAAATCCTGAGACCAGAAGAAAAACAGCTTGTCGCGGTTGCGATTGAAATGCGTGAAAGGGAGCAGCACCGGGCCTCCCAAAAAATAGCCCGGATTGTTGAAGCGATAACGCGGACGGGGCAGGCCGTTCTTATTGTTAAAGAACTCGTTGGCGTTCAGGTCCTCATTGCGCAGGAAGTAATAAGCGCCGCCATGAAAATCGTGGGTTCCGCTTTTGATAATTGTGTTGATGGTGCCGCCCGAACTGCGTCCATACTCGGCCTGATAGTTACTCAACAATACTTTCACTTCGGCGACCGCGTCTATGCTGGGCGCGAGGTAAGGGCCTGTCATGGAACCGGTATCAAGGCTTGTAATGCCGTCGAGGGTTAGATCAATCGCACCCGCGCGTGTGCCGCTGATGTTGATTCCGACTAGATCGTTCCAGCCTGGCGATTCACGATTGGCAGTGTCGATGATGCCGGGCAGCAGTTTAACCGTTCCAAGATACGAACGCCCCTTCAGCGGCAGCTCCTCCATTTCACGGCTGGTGATAAGACCAGACCGTTCGGAGCTTTCGGTCTCGACGGCCGTGGTTTCCCCTGCGACTGTGACGGTTTCAGACAGCGCGCCAATCTGTAGCGCGATTGTGGGCAACGTCACGCGCTCAGTTGCGGAGATGTTGATTTGGTTTTGCTCGTAACGTTTGAAACCCGGAGCGTCAACTGAGAGCGTGAAGGTTCCTGGTAATAGTTCCGTGAAGACAAAGTGGCCCTGGTCATCGGTTTTCGCCGACCGGGTCTGCGTTGTTTGCGTATTTGTCAGTTGCAGTGTTGCCGAGGCTACGGCGGAGCCGCTGGAATCCGTTATCGATCCGGAGAGTTGCCCCGTTAACCCCTGACCTGAAAGCGATCCGGACCGGCTAAAAAAGCGACGAGCGCCGCGGAAATGGAAATAGCTCGCAGCATGCGCGATTTTCGAATTCATCTAAACCCCCCAACGAACAGATGACGCAATATCTTGACATTGATCCTATGTCAGGCCCAGGATCTTGTCAATTTAATTCATCGATTTAATCACATAGATTTGCGGCTGATATTTGGTGAGTTATCCGCGTATTCCCAGCCCAGCTAAACTGGAAGGACCAAGCATGTCCGAACGCCCGTTCGTTCACCTTCATTGCCACACCGACTACTCGCTTCTCGATGGCGCCTGCGACATCAAACGGCTGATGGGCGTCGCTCAGCGCCAGGAGATGCCGGCCATCGCTATGACGGATCATGGCAATCTTTTCGGCGCGGTCGAGTTCTATACCGAAGCGACGGCGCACGGCATTCATCCCGTGATTGGTTGTGAAGTCTACGTTTCGCAGCAAGGCCACAAGACGAAATCCGAGTCGGACCGGTATAACCACCTGGTCCTTCTTGCGGAAGACCAGGAAGGATACAAGAACCTGATCAATCTTGTATCCACCGGTTATCTGGACGGCTTCTACTACAAACCGCGGATCGACAAAGATCTGCTGAACCGGCATTCCAAGGGCTTGATTGCGATGTCGGCCTGCCTGCGCGGCGATGTAAATGAGACCATTCTTGCGGACCGCTATGAAGATGCCCGGCGTCTTGCAAACGAGTATGTCGATCTGTTTGGCAAAGGCAATTTTTTTCTTGAACTGCAGGATCACGGGCTAGATCAGGACAAACTGCTGCTGCCGCAAGTCCGGCGCATGTCGGCCGAGACCGATATTCCGCTGGTGGTCACAAACGATGCGCATTATCTGACCCACGACGATGTGAGGGCGCACGAGATTCTGCTCTGCATTCAGACCGGCAAGACGATGTCCGATCCAAACCGGATGCGTTTTTCGACGCCCGACTTCTATGTGAAGACACGGGCGGAAATGATGACGCTGTTTGGAGAAGTGGAACACGCGCTTGATCGCACCTTCGATATTGCGCAGCGCTGCCACGTCAAACTCGAAAAGGTCAAAGATCCCTTCCCACGTTTTGAAGTTCCGGAAGGGCAGACGCTCGACAGTTATTTCGCTTACGTCGCGCGCGAAGGTTTTGAGAAACGCCGAGCCCGATTGGAGGTTCTGGCGAAGCAAGGCCGCCTGAAGCACGGCCTTCCCGAGTACATCGACCGCCTTGAGCGCGAGATCCGGATGATTCAGCAGATGAAGTTCTCCGGATATTTCCTGATTGTCTGGGACTTCATCCGCTTCTCAAAGCAGAAGGGCATTCCCGTCGGGCCGGGCCGTGGCTCCGCCGCTGGCAGCCTGGTCAGCTATGCGATGGAAATCACCGACGTCGATCCTCTTGAATATGGTCTGCTGTTTGAGCGGTTCCTGAACCCAGAGCGCATCAGCATGCCGGATATCGACATCGACTTCTGCACAAACCGGCGCGGCGAAGTGATTCAGTACGTAACCGAGAAGTACGGGCGGGAGCAGGTTTCGCAGATCATCACCTTTGGAACGCTGGCGACCAAGGCTGCCATTAAAGATGTCGGCCGCGTTCTTGATATGAGCTATGCCGATGTGGACCGGATCTCTAAGCTTGTTCCCAAGCTGCTCAACATTCGCCTTGAACAGGCGATTGAAGATCCGGAACTGAAGGCGCTCTCGGCAAAAGAACCGCGCGTTAAAGAAGTTCTGGATGTCAGCATCAAGCTGGAGGGCGTAGCGCGCAACTCGGGAGTTCACGCGGCGGGCGTTGTTATCTCGTCGGTGCCGTTGAAGGAATTGGTTCCGCTGTACGTCACTAACAAGCAGGAAATTGTGACGCAGTACGACATGGCGGGGATTGAGAAGCTGGGGCTTCTCGAAGATGGACTTCCTGGGGCTTACCACGCTGACGATCATCGATCACGCGACGAAGCTGATCAAGAAGCATCGCGGCGAAACGATCGTGATGGAGGACATTCCGCTCGACGATACCCAGACCTACGAAAAGATTTTTTCAAGCGGGCTCACGAGCGGCGTTTTCCAGTTCGAATCTTCCGGTATGCAGGACATCCTGCGCCGCTATCAACCCAATCGCGTGGAGGATCTTTGCGCGCTGAACGCACTGTACCGGCCCGGTCCGATCCAGGGCGGCATGATTCCCGACTTCATTGACCGCAAGCACGGGCGCAAGCCAATCGTCTACGACGTGCCCGATCTGGAAGAGATCCTGTCTGAAACTTACGGCGTCATCCTCTACCAAGAGCAGGTGATGCAGATCTCGAATAAGCTGGCCGGCTACTCGTTAGGCGACGCGGATATTCTGCGCCGCGCCATGGGTAAAAAGAAGCTGGAAGAGATGGCCAAGCAGCGGGAGCGCTTCATCGTTGGCGCAACTGAACGCGGTCTTCCGGCTAAGAAGGTCGCCAAGATCTTCGATTTGATGGAGCAGTTCGCGGGCTACGGCTTCAACAAATCCCACTCCGCGGCTTACGCGTATCTGGCCTACATCACGGCTTATTTAAAGGCGCACTATTCGGTCGAATTCATGTCGGCCCTGTTGACCTCCGAGTCGGGCAACATGGACAAGATCGTGAAGTACATCAACGAGTGCCGCGAAATGGGCATTCGCGTCCTGCCGCCCGATGTGAACCAGAGTGACTCGAACTTTACGCCTGCCGGTGATGCGATCCGGTTTGGTCTTGGCGCGGTGAAAAACGTCGGACAGGGCGCGATTGAGGCCATCGTTAACGCTCGTCAGCAAGAAGGCGTTTTCGATTCTCTTTACAGCTTCTGCGAGCGCGTTAGCATGAGCAGCGTGAACCGGCGCGTGATCGAGAGCCTGATCAAAGCGGGCGCATTCGATTCGACGGGCGCTAATCGCGCGCAGCTGAGCGAGGCAGTGGACCGGGCGATTGAATCGGGCATTAGGGCGTCGCGCGACAAAGAGATGGGCCAGCATGGACTGTTCGGCATGTTCGAAGCCGAGCAGAAGAGCGAACAACCGATGGCCAAGCTTCAGGATTGGGTGATGGAGCAAAAACTGGCGGGTGAGAAAGAGGTTCTGGGAATCTATGTCTCCGGTCATCCGCTCGATCGCTTCAAAGACAAGATTACGGATCTCGCCACTCACTACACGGACAAACTGGAAGATCTGGAGAAGGGCACGTTGGTCTCGCTCTGCTGTCTGATCACCAGCATTGTCCGGAAGACGAATCGTGAAGGCAAATACTGGGCCGCTCTAAAAGTAGACGATGGCCGCGGTACGGCGGACGCGATGGTGTTCGCTAACCGTTATGAGGAGATGCTCTCGACGTTGAAGGAGGATGCGGCGGTTCTGATTCGTGCGGCGATCCTGCCTGAGGAAGGCGGACCTCCGAAACTTTCCATTCAGGATATGGTCTCCTTGGAAGACGCGCGGGTGGATCTGCCGTCCCTTATATCTATCCGGATCTGGCTGAAGGACGAAAGCTCGACGGAGAAGGCGAATGCGCTTGATGAACTGTTTCTGCGGAAAACCGGCTCAACAATGGTACGCCTCCGAGTTGAGAAACCGCGTGATTTTTCGGTCATCATGGATGTGGACCGGAAAGTCCGGCCCGACCGGGAGTTTCGCGCCGAGATAGAGAAAATCTGCGGACCCGACTCGATGGAGATTCTTGCAAACTAATGTCTGAAGAGCAACTGCCCGGGGCACCGCCGGCGCCTGTCACTCCGGAGCGCAGCACCAATCCCAGTTGGGAGCGCGTTCAGATGGCGCGGCATCCCAAGCGTCCGCAAGCTTACGACTACATCAACGCCTTAATCACGAATTTCCAGGAGCTTCACGGCGATCGCTTCTTCGGAGACGACAAGTCGATCATCGGCGGCATGGGCTTCTTCGACGGCAAGCCGGTCATGATCGTGGGGCAGCAAAAGGGCAAAGACACCAAGGAGAAACTGCTGCGCAACTTCGGCATGCCGAAGCCGGAGGGCTATCGCAAAGCACTTCGGCTGATGCATCTGGCGGAGAAATTCAACCGGCCTATCATCACGCTGATCGATACTTCCGGCGCTTATCCCGGTATCGATGCCGAGGAGCGCGGACAAGCCGAAGCCATCGCCTACAATTTGCGCGAGATGTCGCGGCTGCGCACGCCAGTAGTCAGCGTCGTTCTCAGCGAAGGCGGCAGCGGCGGGGCGCTCGGTATTGGAGTTTCAAATCGGGTCTATATGCTGGAGAACGCTTACTATAGCGTTATCTCGCCGGAGAGCTGCGCGGCTATCATTTATCGCGACTCCGGCAAAGCTCCGGAAGCGGCGGCATCACTTCGCTTGACGGCAACGGATCTTCTGGGCATGAAGATTATCGACGGCATTGTGCCTGAGCCGGCTGGTGGGGCGCACTTGAATCCGGAGCCGGCTATCGAGGCCGTGCGCGAGACGCTAAAAAACGCACTCGCTGAGCTTTCGGCTCTGACGCTTGAACAACTGCTTGAACAGCGCTACATGAAGTTTCGAAATATGGGCAACTATTTCGCCGAGGCAGCGGTTTGAACAAAGTCGGCGTTGCGATCGCGGTTTTTCGTGGCGGTGTTTATCGCGCTGGTGGCTTACTCCACTTTTCACGGGCCGCGCTATCGAGTGGAAGTCTGTATGGCGGTCGATGGCCGGTCTACATGCAGGATTGTCTCCGGCAAAAGCGAAGAGGCCGCGCTGCGCGGAGGAATGACCAACGCCTGTGCCGACCTGGTCTCGGGAGTTACCGAGACGATGCGGTGCGAAGCGACGAAACCGCAGAGTGTGAAGTGGTTGCAGCGTCCTTCTGAAACGCATTAACCGAAGGCGGACGGGCGCTCAAGACTCTGGTTTGATTTCAGGCCGAAAGTTACGGGTCCATTCGCTGGCCGGAATCCACTCTCGCCGGTTTTGCTCTGGGGAGGGTGATTGCAAGATCAAGTCGCAGAGGTCAAGATCCATGGCCCTGGAATGTTCCAGCTTCTTATAAACGCGGCAAAGGTCTTCCGGGTATTCATAATTGCAAGTGTCCCGTTCCATATAACCTGTTGACGCTAATTCGGGGTGCATTTATCCCCGGGAAATTTACGGAAGCCGCTCCGGTTATGATTCGGAATTGGATACTGGATCACGGGCGCGCGTTCTTGAGTACTGGCGAGCGGTCGAGATGTTCTCGCCACAGCGGGTGCCGCGAGAGAATCCCGCCAGCCGGACGAATCCCGTTCTTGCGCTGCGTCCGGAAATTGCGCTTCCATGGTCCATGCCGCTGTTTGCAAGCGGCGCGGGCGATAAGGTTTGGCGGTTCACCTTGTACGCCGGTCTCTATAGCGAGGCTAGAGTTCGTTCGGTACTCTACCGCAACTTCGGGCGAGAATCGCAGTCTTTCGATCAACACAGCAACGGCCGGAGTTGCCTTTTCGCTCTCCAGGTGACGGATGAGGGACGGCCTCTTTTTGACACGCTTACTGTGTCGTCGTGTCCCTGGGCGATCGGGCGTACGTTGAAGCCGGGTTATGCGAACCCTGAGTGGCTGGAAGGCTTTGATGCGTTTGCGGAGGAACAACGGAGGCATCTGGAGCAGGAATGGGCCGTCGAAGAGGATGACGAGATTGGCCGTGAGCTTCGTAAAAATTGCCGGATCGGCAAGCCGCTGGTTACCGGCGATCTTCTTGCCGCGATTGAAACGCTTGCAAGGGCGCTGGGCGTTGTGCAAGCGCTGCGGCCCGAGGGCGCCCGGATTGCCGGGCATCAAGTCAGGAAGCAGAAAAAGATTGAGCCCGATTCGCATGACTTTCTGAATAGCTTCTATGCCGCGGATTTGAAATTAGTTGCGAGCGAAATAAGAAATGGCAACGCGGGTACGGCGCTGCTGAAATTTCTGACGCCGCCCGAACAACTCGACGAAAGCACGCGCGTGAACGTGCGAGAGCAGCCGGATGCGGTCTGGGATAACCTGCGGCCAAGCTTGTTTCCGGTTGGCAGGTGGCCCGCAAATTCGAAACAGTCGCTGTACTTCAGCCAGCAATTCGCGGTCAACACGGCTTTTCAGGAACTTAGTTCGAAAGGGCCATGGCGTTTTCGGCGTGAATGGGCCGCCGGGCACTGGCAAGACCACACTGTTGCGAGAGATGATCGCGTCCATCGTGGTTGAGCGTGCCAGAGCAATCGCCAACTTAAAAACTCCGCACGAAGCTTTCGAAGGACAGGAAAGCTGGAAATCGGACCGTTACAACAGAACCGTTTCCGTCTGGAAAGAGGCGTTCCGAGGGTTCGAAATCGTCGTCGCCGCAAGCAACAACCGCGCCGTTGAGAACGTGACTCTGGAGATACCCGCCGCCGATGCGGTTGATGCGGATTGGCGAGCGGAATCGGATTACTTTGCGGATTTCGCCAAACGCATTCTAACCGGGAGTAAGGAATCCGTAGAAGCGTGGGGTTTGATTGCCGCACGGTTTGGCAACAAGAAAAACCGGCGGCGCTTCAGAAGCAATTTCTGGTTCAGGGATGAGGAAGCCGGGGATGAGCCTAGCCGGGCGGACCTTGGGTTTGCGGAGTATCTGCGCACGCTTAAGACACGGCCTTCGAATTGGAAAGAGGCGGTTCACAAATTCAAGCGGGCGGTCGAGGCGGAAGAGGCGATCAGGAATCGCCGTGAACAGATCTGCCAGCTTCAGAGTGAGTTTGCATCTTTAGAGAAAGCCGAGCGCGACAGCCGGGTGGATCTGGAAAATGCCACGGAGCAGCGAGCCCGGCATCAGCGCTTCAAGCCAGGGCTGGTGGACGCTGTTTTCAGCGGCCGGAGCTTTGTATCGCGAGTGGGGCGAACAGGACCGGAAGCTTGCGGAAGAGATTGCGGCGGCCGAGGATAAGTTAGCTAAAGCGCGGCATCGGTTGGCGGACATCAAGCCTCCGCCGGAACGGGCCGAAGTACACGAAGAGCGAGAACTCTCGTCGCCATGGGCCGACGAAGAATGGAACCGGGCGCGCACTCGCGTGTTTCTGGAAGCACTCCATTTGCACAGAGCCTTTATCGAATGCGTGCCGCAACGAATACGGCAGAACCTTTGGGCGGCCATGGATATTTTGAGCGGCAAAGTGCCCAAGAGCGCCGACCTGAAAGGCGTGGAATCCGCCTGGGCAACGCTGTTCTTTCTAGTGCCTGTGGTGTCAACGACGTTTGCTTCTTTCGACCGGCTGTTTTCGCATCTTGGACGGGAATCACTTGGCTGGTTGATGATTGACGAAGCGGGACAGGCTGCGCCGCAGTCCGCGGCAGGCGCTATCTGGCGTTCGAAACGTGTCATTGCGGTGGGCGATCCCCGGCAGTTAGAGCCGATTGTGAAACTGCCCTTCACCGCGCAGCAAGCGCTACGGCGGCACTTCAAAGTGGATGAGTTATGGCTGCCGTCGCAGAACTCCGTGCAGAGTTTGGTTGACCGTGTGACCAAGTACGGCACGATGATTCAATCGATTGAAGACGATTCCTCTATATGGGTGGGATCACCGCTGCGAGTACACCGCCGATGTGAGCGGCCCATGTTCGACATTTCGAATGAAGTAGCGTACGGCGGTCAAATGGTCTACGCAACGCCTGTCCTACCCGAGACCGATCTGAGTCCCAGCCGCTGGCTGCACGTTGCGTCGGAGGAAGCCGAGCAGCAGTGGATACCGGATGAAGGCATGATGCTGCAGGCTTTGCTGAGTGAACTGTTCCGCGAAGGACTTGGTCCAAACGACCTGCTGCTGGTCTCGCCGTTCCGGGCGGTCGCTCAGGAATTGAGGAGGATCGGCAAAGTGCATGGTGTGAAGAAAGCCGGAACAATCCACGTAGCGCAGGGAGCCGAGGCCGACGTGGTGATTCTTGTTTTGGGAGGCGATCCCAAGAATCCAGGTTCAAAGGAGTGGGCTTCGAGCAGGCCCAACCTGCTGAATGTCGCGGTCAGCAGGGCGAAGCGCAGGCTCTATGTGATTGGAAACCGCAATGAGTGGGCGCAGTATCCATACTTCTCCGAGGCGATCCGAATCTTGCGCCGGGGCAGTATTGAGAAGCAGCAAGCGGCGAGCCGCTGAAAAGACAAAGTAGTTGCTCTAGACTATAGGTCAGCTCTTTGGGACTTTCTGACGCTGGCAGCGAGAAATGGATGGGACTATGAAACTCTCCACCCGGCACGGTGGCGATTCTGTAATCGCAATTTTGTTAATCGCGGGATTCCTGTGTTTGTTTCCCGTCCGTTCAATGGCGCAGGCGGTTTCCGTAGCCGAAGTGGACGGCTATGTCATCGACCCGAGCGGGCAAGCCGTATCCGGAGCGCAGGTGCGCTTGACGGAGACCGGCACGGCGCAGGTTCACCGGACGGCAACGGATGCGCAGGGACGTTACGCCCTTCCCAATCTTCCGGTTGGTTCTTACCAGCTGGAGGTGAGCGCACCCGGATTTAAGAATTACATTCAGTCCGGGCTTACTCTGCAGGTTGGCAACACGGTTCAGTCGAACGTCACCATGCAACTCGGTTCGGTCTCCGAGAGCGTCGAAGTGGTTGCGAACACGGAAATGGTGCAGACCAAGGATAATTCGATCTCGCAGGTTATCGATCAGAAGCGCATTGTCGATCTGCCATTAAACGGAAGAAATCCGACTCAACTCATCACGTTGACAGGGGCCGGAACAACGGCGCCTGGCGGGGATCTGACCGGCAGCAAGAATATTCAGGGGTCAAACGGCTCCGGAACATTCTCGGTGGCGGGAGGGCAGGCAAACGGCATCAATTATCTATTGGACGGCGGCGATAATAACGACGCTTTCAGCAACGTGAATCTACCGCTGCCGTTTCCGGATGCGCTGCAGGAGTTCAGCGTGCAAACGAATGCCCTGCCCGCGCAGTTCGGCTTGCATCCGGGCGCGGTGGTGAACGCAGTTACTAAGGCCGGGACCAAGCTTTTCACGGAGACATGTTTGAGTTTCTGCGCAATGGAGATTTCAACGCCCGTCAAGAAGGGACGCTTTCGCGCGACACGTTGAAGAGAAGTCAATTCGGCGGCGTGTTGGGTGGCCGGATTATTCGGGACAAGCTGTTCTTCTTTGGCGGATATCAGGGTACGCGTCAGCGGAGCAATCCGCCGAGCCAGATTAGCTTTATCGCGAATCAAGCTGTCCTATCGACGGGCGACTTCACTTCTTACGTTACGCCGGCCGCACAGGGCGGTTGCCTTTCATCGAGTACGAAGCAAGTATTGAAAGACCGGAACGGTAATCCGTTTCCGAATAACACCGTACCGGTAAGCCTTTTCGATCCGGCAGCGCTACTTATCGCGACGAAGTATCTTCCCGCCACGACCGACCCTTGCGGCCGAGTGCAGTATGGAATTCCCGCGAACAATCCCGACGATCAATGGATCGGCCGCGTGGACTACATACGCAGCGACAAGAACAGTATGTATGGGCGCTATTATCTTTACGATTTCACGGCTCCGCCCACCTTTAATGGAACGAACCTGCTGACCACTACGGCTGCGGGCAATCAGGACCGGTCACAAACGGCGACTTTCGGCGACACCTATAGTTTCAGCGCCACAATGTTGAATTCATTCCACGCCACTTTTGATCGCAGGCGCGACAACCGCGGAGGCGCCGCCAACATGATCAGCCCCGATACTTTGGGGATTCATATCAACCAGCTTCTTCCTAATTTTCTCCAGGTAAGCATACCCAGCTACTTCAACGTTGGGTGCGGAACTTGCGCGTCAGGGCATTTCAATGTGAACGACTATCAAATCTCTGACGACTTCACGATCATTCGCGGAAAGCATCAATTGGGATTTGGTGTAGATGGACGGCGGCTTCAGCTGAACATCGTCAATAATCAGCAATCGAATGGGCAGTTCAACTTCAACGGGACGATCAGCGGTAACACGCTGGCCGACTTCCTGCTGGGTTACCAGAGCACTTACAATCAAGGCAATCCGAACCCGAATGCGTTGCGTGAAACGGTGTTTGCAGCTTACGCGCAAGACACCTACCGTGTGACTCCGCGTTTTACCTTGAACCTCGGCATTCGATGGGAACCGAGTCTCCCCCCGGTTGATGCTTTTGATCGCGGAGATCAATTCCAGATGAACGGATTCCTCAATAACGTGCACAGTACGGTTTACCCCAACGCGCCAGCCGGAATGTTTTTCGTCGGCGACAAGGCAGAGAACAAATATGGCGCCGCACTTACTAGAGAGCCATTGGCTGACCAGTTCGCCCCGCATCGGCTTGGTGTGGGATCCCAACGGCGATGGGAAACAAACCATCCGCAGCTGCTTTTGGACTGATGCATGACACGACGGAATTGTTCTTCCCGGAACGTTTGACTACGAACCCGCCGTATGCGTCTTCGGTGACGCTGAACAACGTTCCATTCTCGAATCCATGGGCGGGACAGCCGGGTGGAAATCCGTTTCCCGGAGCGGCTATTTTCCCGCTGGCCGGAACCTATGTAAACATTCCGCCAAATCTAAGTCCGACCTACATGATGCAGTGGAATCTCAGCTATCAGCGGCAGATCAGCCGGGACTGGCTGGTCACCGTGAATTATCTTGGGAACGCAACGAGGCACATATGGGGCGCGCGCGATATCAACCCGGCGATGTTCATTCCAGGCAATTGCGGAGTCTCCAAGGGTAAACCAGTGCCGTGTTCGAGCACCGGGAATACCAACCAACGCCGTCTGCTGAACCAGCTGAATCCGGCTCAGGGACGCTATTACAGCTCTATCGTGCAGGCGGACGATGGAGGAGTCTCCAGTTACAACGGCGTACTGTTTTCGGTTGAGCATCGCTTTGCCCATAACTTCACGTTGTTGAGCAATTACACTTGGTCGCACTGCATCAGCGATCTCGATTTTCAGGGTGAGCTGGCGGGAACGCTTTATCAGAATCAAAACAACCGCTCTGGCGACAAGGGAAGCTGCATATTCGACCATCGGAGCATTTTCAACACGTCGCTGGTGGCAGTCAGTACCGGATTCGGCACCGGTTTCGCCAAGGCTCTCACGAATAACTGGCAGTTGTCGCCTATCGTGACGGCGAGTTCGGGCTCGCCATTTACCATTACGGACGGCTCCGATATTTCGCTGACTGGCGGAGGAAACGACCGGCCGAATCTGGTGCTGCCGAATGCCGTTCCGGCGCAGCGCACGGTCAAGTCGTGGTTCAACCAGGCGGCTTTCCAAGTTCAACCAGCGGGCACGTTCGGCAATGAGGGACGGGATGCCTTGAACCTGCCGGGAACCTGGAACATCGATCTGTCGTTGAGCCGGATCTTCAAGTTCACGGAGAGGTGGAACCTGGAGGTTCGCGGCGATGCGTTCAACGTTGTGAACCACGGCAACTGGATGCTCTTCTCGTCGGGAACCACGCAGAGCATCACCAGCACGACATTCGGTCAGATCACCAATTTCAGCAGCCCCAGAATTATTCAGCTTTCGATGAAGTTGAATTTTTAGGCGCGGGGGTACTTCGCTCTAGCTCCGCAATGCGACGCTCCACGTTTTCGAGCTCCGCAATGCGGCGCTCTAGCACCCGTATCGTTCTCATCATTTCGGGCAAACGAGAAAAGGTAGCGGAGGCCCTCAGCCAGTCGCGTGAGTCGAAGGCCGGTGACCCGCTCACAATCGCTCCTTCCGGCACATCGTGACCGATACCGGACTGCGCCCACACGATCGCGTTCTTGTGCACCGTAACGTGCCCGGCAGACCCGGTCTGCCCCGCCATGATGACGTTTTCTTCGAGAACCGTGCTGCCCGCGAGACCGGTTTGGCCGCAGATGATGTTGTCTTCTCCGATGACGCACGCATGGCCGATCTGGCAGAGGCTGTCGATTTTCGCGCCTCGTTTGACGCGTGTTTCGCCGAGAGTGGCGCGGTCGATTGAAGTCAAAGTCTGGATCTCAACGTCGTCTTCAAGAACGGTAATTCCGGATTGAACAATCTTGTGTTGCCGGCCATCGTTTCCCTTGGCAAAACCGAAACCGTCGCCGCCGACGACCACGCCGTTATGTAGCGTGACGCGGTTGCCGATTCGTGTGTACTCGCGTACGGAAACGTGTGAATGCGCTGTAAATTCGTCGCCAATCGTGCAGCCGTCGTAAATGACGGCGTGCGGAAACAGAACGGCATTCGCGCCGATGTTTGTGTTTTCGCCGACGACGGCATAAGCGCCGATGGACGCGTTCGGGCCGATGCTGGCGGTCTCGGCGATGCAGGCCGTCGGATGAATGCCAGGCCTCGGTTTCGGCGGTTGATAATACAGCGCAAGCGCGCGTGAGAAGTCGTAGTACGGGTTGGATGAGACGAGCGTCGCGGCGGATACGTCCGCCAAAACTTCTGAAGCAATAACGGCTGAAGCACGCGTCGATTTAACTTTCGGCGCGTACTTCATGTTGGCAAGAAAAGTTATTTCACCCGGGCCAGCCTTCTCAATTGTGGAGACGCCGACGATCTCGGTTTGCGGATCGCCAGCCAATTTGCATCCCAGCAGATCCGAGAGTTGGCCCAGCCTGTACGAGGGCATGATTTACGATTCGGCGACCACCGGATTCCGCAGTTCACCAATGCCGGAAATCTTCACAATGACATCGTCGCCGGGCCGAAGATAACGCGGCGGGGTTCGAGCCATTCCTACACCGGAAGGCGTGCCGGTCGAGACGATATCACCCGGTTCCAAAGTGAAGACGCTCGAAAGAAAAGAGATCAGATCGGGAATTTTGAAAATCAATTCGCGAGTGTTGGAGTTCTGCAGAACTTCGCCATTGATCTCCATGCGAATGTCCAGATTATGAGGATCGGCGATCTCATCGGTTGTGACGATCCAGGGACCGATGGGAGCGAACGTATCGAATGTTTTGCCCATCAGCCATTGCGTGGTGGCGCGCTGATAATCGCGAGCGCTCACGTCGTTGACGATCGTGTATCCGAAAACGTGATTTGGCCAGTCTTCGCCCTTGATATGACGGCCGCCGCGCCCAATCACAAAGGCGAACTCCGCTTCGTAATCGGGCGCCTTCGAAACCTTGGGCAGGACAATATTCGCTCCGGGTCCAATCACGGCGGTCGCGAATTTGTTAAAGATTGTGGGAACCGAGGGGATCTCGGCGCCAGTTTCTTTTGCATGATCCAGATAGTTAAGACCCACGCAGATGAGTTTCCGCGGCTTCTGGATGGGAGCAAGTAGTCTGACGCTGTCCAATGACGGCGAAGACTTCGCTGTGGAAACGAATTTTTCTATTTTGCCGCGACCCTCAGGGCCGGACTCTATAACCTGCAGGACGGAATCGAAGCCGGCCGGGGAAAGATCAACAACTGTATTGTTCCCGGCGACAACTCCTGGCCGGGCTTGTCCGTTAACTTCAAAAGTGACGAAGCGCATCGTTGTTATGGTATCCAGGTGCGAGAATGCGGTTTAACCGTGAGCCCGCCCGTTCTGGTAATCGCGATGCTTCTGAGTGGCTCTCTGGCGTTCTCACGCCCCGCGCCAAGTATAGACGTCGAGCATCTTCTTCGGAATATAACCGGCTCTCTTTACACCGGTGACAGCGACACAAGCATCGCGCAAGAAGTTGACAGCGTAACGTTAACAGAGCGGTTCACCGGCAAAGAACTTCAACTGCTGAATAGGGAAGGAATAGGGCCCGAAACATCGGAAGCCTTACGGCAGCTGATCGAAAGATCCAGCTCGTTGCCATTACCCCCAGAGGAGATCGTCGATTTCGAGACTCCAACGCAACAAGATGTCCGGCGTATGTTCCGCAACATGGTGGAGTACGCGGCAGGTTACGTGCGCGGTCTGGTGGATTTCTCCTGCCAGCTAAAGACGCAGAAGCTTTCCGCGAAAGCCGACGGAAAAGCAAAATGGAAGCTGGTCCGAACGACCGTGCAGACCATCAGCTATCGCGCCGGACGGGAAGTATACGAATCAAAGCACGGGAAAGAAATTCCTCAAGGCCGCTTCAACAATACGCCGGGAGACTTCCACAGCACGGGAGAATTTTCCGGGCTGATGATAGGAGTGTTCTCGATAGCCACCAAGACGCAATTTCGGTGGGATCACTGGGAAGTGTTCGCCGGACGGAAGCTTGCCGTATTCAATTTCACGGTGGATGCGGAGCATTCGCCGTATGAGATCGAAACCACCGAGCGATCGGACCCGGCGTTCCGAGACAGATTTTTCTTCCCCTCGTACCGGGGATGGATCTACGCCGATCCCGATTCCGGCGCGGTCCGACGGATGCTTGTCCGGACTATGATCCCGGAAAGGTACACAATGCGCGAATCGACTAACATCCTGGACTACTCCGACGTGGAGATCTCCGGCAAGACCTATCCGTTGCTAACTCACGCGATTACGTACATGCTCAACGTCAGCGGGAAAGATGGGACGAGAGTCCTGCTTGACAAGGAATTCTCGAATTACCGGAAGTTTGACGCGGATTCGAGATTGATTGTCGGTCCTTAGTCTCAGGGCAATTCCACGCTGCCGTGCTCACCAAGCTTCTTCGGGTCTTTGGTGACGTAGGCGACGGCGAAATTGAACGCGCGGCCCACGACGGTTCCTGGTGAATCCCAATACTCGGCGCGTTCGACGTGAACTTTCAAGAGCGCGAGTTCTGGATCGTCTTTGCCGTTTGGAAAGAACACCTTGTAAGGCGGTTTCCAAAGCTCCTCGATTTTTGCGCGGTCCCGAACGAGCGTCGCCTTACCGGAGGCCGAAATATATTTACTGTTGCCGGGATCGGAAAAGCTGACATTTACTTCCCGATGAAGATTGGATTCATGCACTTTGGGCGCATCGCCGCGCGTGAAAAACCAGAGATCGCCGTCGAACTCCGTCTCCTGCGTGGTCATCGGGCGGCTGTGCAAAGTGCCATCCTCTTCAACCGTCGTCAGCATCGCGAACCGGATGCCTTTCATTAACTCTGCAAGCTTTTTGATATCGCTGCCGTGATCGGATTGAGCCACGAATTCGCCTCTGCTTGTAGACTCAGGCGTGGAGAGGTGGTTACAACACGATGAAATATGCTTTCACAGCAATCAAACCAGACCAGATACCGCAGGCGTCGAATCCTCTGTTTCAGCACCTTCTCGACACGTACGCGAGTGAGACGAATAAGCTGGTTTCGATTTGGCGAGCTTTCGCCGACCGCGATCTTACTTTCCGGCCCGATGCGAAATCGAGCACAGTTCAAGAGATTCTCACTCATCAACTGTTGTCGGAACGGCGCTTTTTCGGAGAATTCCTGGGATTGACTGAGCCGCCTCCAGCCGAGGTCCTTCCCGGGGCCATCAGCGTGAAAGATTTCTGCAACCGGCAAGGAGAACTGGCCGCACAGCGTCTTCAGCAGTTGGCGGGGAAGACTTCCGCATGGTGGGTTGAGGAAGTATCGTTTTTCGATGTCCAACGGCAGCGGATCTGGATTCTTTGGCGGCGTGTTCTCCACACGGCACACCATCGCACGCAATTGAGTGTTTACCTGAGACTATTAGGCCGTCCAATTCTGCCCATATACGGTCCCACGGCAGACATTTCTTGGGTGGAAGCCGACCCGACTACGACGGAAGAAGCGGCGGGACGGGGATAGTTCAGAACGGTATGTTAAGAAGTGCGGGACCGGGCGATTTCCGGGGCCTCTTCAACAGCCGCGGGCAGGACGCTCTCGGGTTCAAGATAGTAACGCGTGAGACCGTCCTGCAGGATCTGCAAAGCTTCTTCCGGCGTATTCGCGAACTGGAAAAGATCCATATCGGATGCCGAGATCACGCCGTGCTTGATTAGCGCGTCGAAATTCAGAACTTCTTTCCAGAAGCCGGAGCCGTAGAGAACGATGATGATTTTGTTCTCCAGCTTTTTCGTCTGCGCAAGGGTGAGAATTTCAGACAGCTCATCGAGAGTTCCAAAGCCGCCGGGGAATACCACGAGCGCTTTCGCCAGATAGGCAAACCAAAACTTCCGCATGAAGAAGTAGTGGAATTCGAAGCAGAGTTCCGGCGTGATGTAGGGATTGGGGCGCTGTTCGAAGGGAAGGCCGATGTTGAGCCCGATGGTCTTGCCGCCCGCGTCGGCGGCTCCCCGATTAGCGGCTTCCATAATGCCGGGACCGCCGCCGGAACATACGATAAAGCGGCGATGCGGCTCGGAATCGGCGGAGGGCGTTGAGAGCGAGGCGGCCCATGTCGTCACCAGTTTTGCGAGTTCCCGGGCTTCCTGGTAATAACGCCCGAGTGGACCGTCTTCGTGTATACGCGCCGATCCGAAAAAGACGATGGTGTCCTGGATCTTCTCTTCCTGGAAATGCGAAAGCGGCCACAGGTATTCGGACAGAATACGAAGCGGGCGGGAATCGGCGCTTTGCAGGAAGGCTTCTTCGCGATAGGCGAGCGGCCGGCGCCAGGACTCCGTGGAGGCGTCTGGGTGGAATCCTGGTTTTTCTTCGGAAGCCAACCCCGATTGTCGCACCAGAAGGGCGTCTTCTATGGATTGCTAAAATTCGGTGATGGCTGGGCGCAATATCTTTACGGTGTTGGAAGAGTCCGTGAAGAAATACGGAGACGCGAAAGCTTTGCACCAGCCCCTTGGCGCAAAAACAGGGGGCGGGTACAGGTCCTATTCGTGGAACGAATGGCTCACGACCTCGCGGGAAATTGCGCTTGGGCTGCGGGCGCTCGGAATGCTCAAAGGCGAAATCGCGTGCATCCTGTGCGAAACCCGCGCGGAGTTTTATCTCGTCGATATAGGAATCATGGGGGCGGGCGGAGTTGCAGCGGCGCTTTATACCGCCTATCCCATGCCGGAACTGGCTCGCGATATCCGGAAGTCCAGTCCGCGATTTTTGTTTGTCGAAGATCCGAAGACATTTTCAGCGTTGTCAGCCGCTCTGGCGGAGCAGGGGACGCCTTTGCCAGAGCATGTGGTCCTAATGACCGGTGAGGCGAGCGGCGGGCTTTCACTCGAAAACCTGAGGCAGCTTGGACGGGACGCGCTGGCGCGGGATCCGGAGGTCTTCGTTCGCATTCAAAAAGAGATCGATCCGGAAGACGCGGCGATCCTCTATTTAACGTCCGGAGCGACCGGCGAGCCGAAGATGAGCCTGACGAGCCACGCAGCGGTCTTGGCGAATATCGAAATGGGGCCAATCGTGCTTCCCATTACTCCCGAAGACTCGACGGTGGTGTTCCTGCCATCCGCACATATCGCCCAGCGTATCGTTCTGGAAATGCTGCCGCTGTTCACGGGAACACCGGTGTGGTTTTCAGAGAGCCTGGCGCGTTTGCCGAACGAATTGCGGACGATACGGCCCACCTTCTTTCTCGCTCCTCCCAGGGTTTGGGAGCGAATGTACGCGACTATTCAAAGCGAATTGAAGAAGCGCTCTGGCTTTGCACGAAAGCTGTTTTACGGCGCGCTGGGGTTAGGCCTGGAGGTTGCGAAGTACCGGGAGGCGGGAAAGCCCGTCCCCGCCTGGATGGCGCGAACTTTGAAGGTGGCGAATAAGATTGTCTTTGCGAAGGTTCGTGAGCGGCTGGGAGGCCGGCTTCGGATTGCCGCTTCGGGAGCTGCCCCGCTCGGGCGAGATCTGGCTGAATTCTATTCGGGGATCGGTCTTCCGTTGATCGAAGGATACGGACTGACCGAAGCGGGCGTCCTCTGTTTGAATCCGATCGACCGTCCTCGCCCGGGCAGTATAGGCCGAGCGCTTCCCGGCATAGAATTGCGGCTTGCCGAAGACGGTGAATTGCAGGTCCGCACGCCTTGCATCTTCAAAGGCTATTACCGGGACGAGGCTGCGACCAGGTCCGTCCTGACGGATGACGGCTGGTTTTCAACGGGCGACATTGCGGAAGTGGACGCAGACGGTTACTGGTACATCACTGGCCGAAAAAAGGAGTTGATCGTCTCTTCGAACGGCAAAAAGATCTATCCGGCGCGTATTGAGAATTTGTTCAAAATGGAACCGCTGGTAAACCAAGTGCTCTTGGTGGGGGATAAAAAACCGTACCTGACGGCGTTGCTGACGTTGAATTTTGGACAGGTCCAGAATTTACAGGGGATGAGCGATTCTAATGCCCGGCCACCCGCTGAAATCGTGGAAGCCGAACCTGTCGGCAAGGCAGTGAAGGGCGTTATCGACCGCGTGAACCGTCAGCTGGCGGATTTCGAGAGGATACGCCGTTTCAAGATTGTGGAACGGGATTTTTCGATTGAGTCAGGGGAATTAACACCGACGATGAAGATTCGTCGTGCGCGTGTTCTGGAGAACCATGCTGCGCTTGTAAGTGAGCTTTACTTAGGGAAAGAAGAGACGCACTGAAGCGCGCTTCGGCGAGCGCTTCGGCTTCCCGGTCGGCTATCGTGTAGCTGCCGCCGAAGGCTTCCGCCATCGCCGTTGATTGGTTGTCAGTCGCATATTCCATCCGCCGCACGCCTACTCTCGCTTCGCTGATTCCTACAAAAGCGAGTGCGATAAAAGAGATGAACAAAAGAGCTGCCGCTATAAAAAGCATATTTTCTCCCCCAATGAGCCTTGGCTGATTTGCCTGGAACTTGAATTTCGGTGACTGATACTGTTGTGGAAAGCCGCCCGGAAATTTCTCACCCGATCATGCGAGATTTCAGCAAACCCATTGAATTACTCCCAATCTTTCGAGAGCGGGTCTGGGGACGTGAATCCTTAGAACCGATCTTTCCGGATCAGGCCTTCAATGAACGTATCGGCGAAGTGTGGTTCACTTTTGAGGAAAATATGACCTCGGAGGGGAAAAATCTTAAGAGCTTGTTGAGCGAGTCGCCCGAGATCCTGGGGAACGCGGCGGACTTGGAGCATCCGGGGATCTGCCCTATCCTATTGAAGCTGCTATTTACGACGGAGCGGCTCTCCGTGCAAGTGCATCCGGGGGACGATTACGCGCGGGAACACCACCACTCGTTGGGCAAAACTGAAGCCTGGTATGTGTTGGATTCCCAGCCGCCGGGAGAACTTGCCGTCGGATTTCGCGAGACATTGACGCCGGAGCGGTTTCGCGAGGCTGCTCAATCCGGGGAAATAGAGCAACTGCTCGACTGGCGCAAGGCTAAGCCGGGCGACGTCATCTTCACGCCTGCCGGAACGGTGCACGCCATCGGCGCGGGCCTGACAATCTGCGAGATTCAGGAGAACTCGGACATCACATACCGCCTGTACGACTACGGGCGGCCGCGCGAATTGCACCTGGAGCACGGGGCGAAGGTATCGCAACTGGGGCCGCATCGGAATGAAACAAGCGTTGTGCGGCTGGCGGATGGGCGGGATGAGTTACTGGCATGCGATTATTTCCGAATTGAGCGGCTGCGGCCTCGGCCCGGGTTTCGGATCAAGGACCTGCCCTTCTATGTAGTTGCGCTATGCGTTAAGGGTGTGGGAACCATATCCGGCGGCGCCTTTAGGGCCGGGCAGGCTTGGCTGTTGCCGGCTGGCGGGGAACTTGCCGCGGACGGACCGGGTTCCGAATGGATTTTGACCTACTCGGCGGAACGAGCGGCTGCGGGGATCAGTTTAAGCTCGGACAATCAGCCGCCGGGTAAGTCCGGTGACAACACCAAAGACCAGGTGTGATGCCAGCGCACTCAGGTGTGTGGAGAGCGGGAACTCAGCGGGGCCTTTCGACAGGCCGAATGCCGGGACTGCAATCTCATCGGCGAAAAACCAGACGGCGGTTCCATAGGCTGTGCCCGCGCCCGCGGTAGAAATGGGAGCGGTTTCGGCCAACCCGCCATATACGGCTCCTAAGGACGCGCCAAGAGAATAATGCACGGCTGGGCCGGCCCATTTCTTCTCATCGTCTGTGAGTTCATGAGCGAAGAGAGTCTGTGAAATTGCTTTAGCGGTTTTGATGGTGGCGTCTTCGTCCTGGCTGCTGGATTTCGGCTGGCCGGAAGCGGCCGTAAGAAGGGACTGAAACTGATTCATCGCAAAAGCCGCGACGAGTCCACCCACCGTGCCCGCAGCCACGCTCTTCCAAATGCTTTTTGTGTCTGACATTAATCGCTCTCCTGAAAGGTTCAGGCATTCGAAGTGCCTGAATCCTCTGCAGTTTGGATCGCGAGCGGGGCCGTGTTAGATCGCGGAAGAAATACTGGCATGGCACGGTTGCTGGTGCAGTACGCGAAATGACAGAACTCTTACAAGAAACAACCTCCAGGATCCCTACACTTGAGATGTGACCTTAGCCGAGCAAGAGACGCCCACAAAGGGCGACTACACGATTTCTACCAGCCAGCCCGTGAATTGGCCCGTCGCCCTTACGATAGGGATTTTTCACGTCTTGGCTGTTGCCGCACTCTTCGTATTTAGCTGGAAACTGCTGGCCGCTTCGGTTTTTCTGTATTGGGTAGCGACTGGGCTCGGCATCAGCATGGGCTACCACCGGTTGCACACGCACAGGTCCTATAAGGTGCCCCTGGCCCTTGAATATTTCTTCGCGATGTGTGGAACGCTGACGCTGGAGGGCGGTCCAATTTCGTGGGTAGCCACTCACCGCATTCATCATCAGAATTCAGATCAAGAAGGCGATCCGCACTCTCCGCGCGACGGCGGGTGGTGGTCGCACGCAGGTTGGATCCTGACCGGAGAAGCGAATCACAGCAACACCCGCAAGATGTCAAAGTACGCGCCGGATGTGGCGAAGCAGAAGTTTTACGTTTGGCTGAACAACTATCATTGGGTCCCTTTGACGGCCCTTGCCGTCCTGTTGTTGGCAATCGGCGGTTACAAGCTAGTGCTTTGGGGTGTGTTCTTCCGCGTTGTTTTCGGTTTGCATACGACATGGCTGGTGAACTCCGCCACTCACATGTGGGGCGCGCGCCGCTTTGCGACTCGCGACGATTCCCGCAATAACTGGTGGGTTGCGCTGCTCACGTTCGGGGAAGGCTGGCACAACAATCACCACGCGCATCCGACCTCCGCACGGCACGGGCTGGCATGGTACGAGTTCGATCCCTCCTGGATACTGATCAAGGTTCTGAAGGTTTTCGGCATCGCGAGATCGATTCACGTGGCGAAAATACCCGGTTGACGTCTTCCTAAAACTACGGAATCGGGGAAAACCCGAGAAATTCCGTTTTTCAGTGATAGACTGTAAGCCTCTTGACCGTCCAGTATGTGGGAAGCAAGTGAATCGTGCATTGACAACTCCTCTCTACACCAACTCTCATTGATGAGGCAGACCGCATCCATTTGAGCATCGGTTCGAAAACCCGTTCTAATAACCAGGAAAGGCATCCGTGACCGTTCATTTAATCAATCCGAGCGACATCTCGTTCGGAACCGCCGTAATTACTCCCCGGTGGCTTTATGTCCTTGCTGCCGCAACGCCCAGTTCTTTTGGAGACGCGCAAATCTGCGATGAGACGTTAGAGCAGCTGGACTTTTCGCGCGTTCAGGCCGGCGATGTGGTGGGGATCGGCATTCATACCGGAAACGCTCTGCGTGGTTATGCTGTGGGCAGAATGGCGCGGGAGCGTGGCGCCTGGGTGGTGTTCGGTGGAATTCATGCGACGTTATTTCCAGAGGAACCGATGCGGCTCGGCAGCGCCCACGCCGTAGTTAAGGGCGATGGCGACGTTATCTGGGCAAAAGTATTGAAAGACTGCGCGAACGGCGAACCCCTGCCCGTCTATGAGGGCGGCCGGATTGAACCCGATCAGTTCCTGGCTGCGCGTTGGGACCTGCTTCCCAAGGACAGCTACATGTGGGCTTCGGTTCAGACGGTGCGGGGATGCGCGAAACATTGTTCGTTCTGCTCCGTGTGGCGGACCGATGGGCAGAAGCCCAGGCAGCGCGCATCGGACGGAGTCATTCGAGAAATTGTGGAGCTTCGGCGTAAAGGCTTCCGCTTCATCGCGCTTGCCGATGACAACTTCTATCCGGTGACGTTGACCGATTTGAAGCTGGCTGAACGGCAGAATAATCAGCACCGGCTGGATGAATTGCGTTCCATTCGCGCAGAGCGGTTCGAGCTGATGGCCAGGCTGGCCGAGCTTCCGAAAGACTTAGTTTTTTACACACAAATCACGATGGAAGCGGCCGAGGATATCGAGTTCCTGGATGCCATGCGGAACGCCCATATCAAAGGCGCGCTGGTGGGAGTGGAAGCGGTGACACCGGAAGGGCTGAAGGCCGTTTACAAGGACTTCAACTGCTCCGGCGAGGACCTGGTTAAGCGGCTGAAGACTTTTCGTGAGCATGGCGTTCACGTTTTGGGATCGTTCATCTTCGGTTTGCCGACCGACCGTGCGAACACCTTCGACGCGACTGCGGAACTTGCCCAGCGGGCTGATATTACGTTTGCGCAGTTTGTAATGCTTACGCCGTTTCCGGGCACGGTGGACTTCGAGCGTTGGGAAAAGGCTCCTGAGAATCAGGAGAAGAATGTGGACGGCACTCCGCTAACTCGATACTGGTTGATCCCAGCGGCTTTGCGGCCTAAGATGTTCACGCCGCATCCCTCAATGACTTCAGATGAAATCCGTGAGCGCACGCAAGGCGTATGGAATAAATTTTACAGCCTGGGATCGATATGGCAGCGATCAAATTGTGTCAAAAGCATCCGGGCTCGTCTCGCGTTCGTATTCGTGTCGAAGCTTTACCGGCAGATGTATGCGAGTACGGGCATTGCCACCGATAGCGCACGTCAGAGCCGGGCGCGTTTTTGGGCGAGTTTACTTGCCAAGCCGTGCCGGCGATTATTTCAAGCCAAGCCTATGCCGGAGCTTGAGATGCCCACAATGCGTGAGCCGGTGACCGGCGCATTTCATGTTTTGCGGTAAGCCTACCCGGAGCAGATCTGAGAATTCTTGGTGGAAGCGCCTGCCCGGCCAAGTGGTATTCTTGCATTCTGAGATTTCTTTCCGGGGACTGCCACTACCCCTCTAAGGTGTTTTGCAGATTATCGGTTGCGAGTTGGTCACGAGGGTTGCTGTGCCTTCTGTTGATCTTGAGCGCCGGTCAGTTGCGGTCCCAAACGCTCCCCACGCTCACGTCCGCCGCCCAGGTGCGTGCGCTCTCCGCTCCCGAAGCAAAGAAGCATTTCCCCGTCCGCATTCGCGGCGTCGTGACTTACTTTGAGCCCAGCACTCCAGACTTCTTCATACAGGATCATTCTGGGGGAATCTGGATTAAATGGCTGCCAACACTTCCACGCCCGAATCAGGGAGATCTCCTGGAACTTCACGGGTCCACGACGCAGGTGGACTTTGCGCCGGATATCGCTAATCCGTCCTGGAAAATCATCGGACGCGCCGCAATGCCGATGCCCGAAAAGGTCACATTTCAACAGATGGCGACTACCCGCTGGGACGCGCGTTGGGTGCAAGTGGAAGCTGTCATCCGTCGCGCCGCGTATCTTTTTAACTCGGGCGGCCGCATACTCACCTTCCATCTCCTTACGCCCGACGGGGGGCAAATAGATGTGCAAGTGCCGTGGGATTCGTCGCCTTTACCCTCACAACTCCTGGACAAGTCCGTACGCATTGTGGGTGTTTGTGGTGCCGAGTTCTCGGCAAAGAATCAGTTGATCGGGCTTGCCGTGTACCTCCAGTCCCTGCGTCAAATCGAAATTCTGAATAGCCCGTCCACTAAGGCTTCAGAGTCCTCGCCGATCTCGATCGATAATTTGCAGCGCTTTGGATTTCTGACGAGTTTCGGGAAACGGATCAAAGTCTCTGGAGTTGTTACTGCCGCGCTAGACCCTCGCAACGCGTACATCAGAGATAGCACCGGCAGCCTGCACATCGAATCCCGGGATGACGTGGTTCTCCGGCCAGGAGATCAGGTTGAGGCTCTTGGATATCCAGCCTTCGAGCAGACCCACGTGAAACTGGATGACTCGTCGATACGCGTTCTCGCAACCCAGAAACCTGCCGCAGCTGCACCCATCTCCATTAAGCAAGCGATGAGCGGTGAGTTCGATTCCTCTCTGGTAAGCATCGAAGGACAAGTCGTGAGCCGCTCCGTTCTACCCGGCACGAAAATTTTGGTCATCAAGCAGGACCACCTTGTTTTCTCTGTGAGCTCCTCCGCCCATATTGAATCCAATGTTCAAGACGGAAGTCTTGTCAGCGTCACCGGAATTTGCATCAACGAATTCAATACACTCCAAAAGCCCGTCTCCTTTGGGCTGCTTGCTCGCTCACGGGACGATATCCGGATAGTGCGTACGCCATCCTGGTGGACCCTGACTCGACTGTTCCTCTTGCTTGCGCTAGTGGTCGTGGGAACCCTTCTCGCACTATTCTGGGTCGTTATTCTTCGGCGCAAAATTGAGGAGAAGACGGAAACACTGCGGGCGACCATCGAGTCGATTGACGAAGGGGTTCTCGTGGTCGACTCTTCCGGTAAAATCGTCGCCTACAATCAGAAATTCCTGAAGATGTGGAATCTCTCCGAAGCGCTTCTCTCGTCCGGAGGGGACGAGGCCGCCATCGCTTTCGTCCTCAATCAGGTAGAGGCCCCGGAAGTTTTCCGGAATAAGCTCGTCGAGCTATATTCGAATCCGAATGCAAAATCGGACGACGTCATCGAATTGATCGACGGCCGCACCCTGGAACGGCACTCCGAACCGCAAAGACTCAGCCGTAGAAGCGTCGGACGAGTTTGGAGCTTTCGCGATGTGACGGATCGTTACCGTGCGGCGAAGGATTTAGCGGCGGCCAAAGAAGCTGCGGAATCGGCCAGTCGTTCGAAGAGCGAATTTCTCGCAAACATGAGTCATGAGATCCGCACGCCCATGAACGGCGTTATAGGCATGACTGAATTAACGCTTCAGACCACCTTAACCCGTGAGCAGCGCGAATATTTGACTCTCGCCAAGACCTCAGCCGACTCGTTGTTGACCGTCATCAATGACGTCCTGGACTTCTCTAAGATCGAGGCGGGCAAGCTCGTTCTGAGCCCGCTCGAGGCCGACCTTCGGATGGAGTTGTATTCCACGTTGAGGTCTCTCGCCATTCCGGCGCACCAGAAGGGTCTAGAACTCCTCTGCCGCATTGATCCAGACGTCCCAACCAACGTTATTGCCGATACCGGCCGTATTCGACAGATCCTGCTAAACCTGATCGGCAATGCCATAAAGTTCACAGCGCGTGGCGAGGTCGAACTCCATGTTTCATGCCTTTCGCGTTCACCGGTGGAGGCTACACTCCGTTTCTCCGTACGCGACACCGGAATTGGCATCGAGCCGGAAAAACTCGCCGACATCTTCAATCCCTTCATTCAGGCGGATGGCTCCGTCAGCCGCAGGTTTGGCGGAACCGGATTAGGACTGACGATTTCCTCGCGCTTGTTGGAACTGATGAACGGCAGGATTGAGGTCAAGAGCGAACCATCAGTTGGCAGCGAATTTTCCTTCTCGCTGACATGTCCGCTGCCAGCTCGGGTTCCCGAGGCTCGTTTATCAGAGACGTTCTGCGCCAATGCGCTCCCTGTGCTGGTCGTCGATGACAACCTGTCAAATCGGCAGATTCTTACGGAACTGCTTGCCAGTTTGGGAATGGTAAGTAAGGCCGTCGAAAGCGGTACTGCCGCTCTGGATGCGATCTCAGCTAATCCTCATTCCTTTTCCGCGATTTTATTGGATGCCGACTTAGCCGGCCAGGATGGTTTCGAGTTGGCCCGCCAGTTAGCGACGGAGCCGGGCCTGCGTCGAGACCTGATCATGATGGTTGACTCCTCAGATCTCACCTCCTGCGCCGCCGAGTGTGGCCGCTTAGGCATTTCTTCCTATTTGGTGAAACCGGTTGCCCCCGATGAACTTCGAAAGGCTTTGATTCCACTTATCGGTAAAGGGCAGCCTCGCGCCTCCGCCGGATCCGCCTTGCCGCAAAAGCCGATATTCCAATTCCTGTTCTCAAAATTCTAGTTGCGGAGGACAACGCGGTCAACGCGGTGCTCGCGTCCAGGCTATTACAGAAGCAAGGACACGCCGTTACAATCGTTTCGAACGGCATAGAAGCCGTGAAAGAGTTTTCCGCGCAGACCTTTGACGTCATTCTTATGGACGTCCAGATGCCGGAGATGGATGGATTCCAAGCAACGGCGGCAATACGCGAACACGAGTTGACGACCGGCAAACGGATACCCATTCTCGCCCTTACGGCGCACGCCATCCACGGATATCGTGAACGTTGCGTCAGCGCCGGCATGGATGGATACCTAACTAAGCCGATCCGCACCGAGGAGCTGTTTGCCGCGCTTGCTGAAATCGTCCTTGAGAGCGCCCCGCTCCTGGATAGCTAACGGGTCCGGCGAATCGCGGAGGGAAGTGCATGCCAATTGTCAGTAACGCCGGAAACCTGAGAATCCACCCATTCGCCACCGCGACGGAAATGGGGTTCGCAGCGGCAAATCACGTAGCGGACCGCATTCGCAGCATTGCCCGGCAAACAGAAATGGTGCCTGTTGTGTTTGCTACGGGTGCGTCCCAGTTGGAGACCCTTCGAGCGCTCACCGTTTTACCTGGCATTCCCTGGGACCGAGTCATCGGCTTCCACATGGATGAGTACATCGGCATTCCCGCGCAACATCCGGCATCCTTTCGCCGCTACTTGCGGGAGGAGCTTGTTCAGCGGGTTCCGATGCGTGCGTTTCATGAGATAGATGGGGAAGCTTCAAATCCCGAAGAGTTCTGCAAAGAATACGCGGCGCTCTTAAATGCTCATCAGCCAAAGCTGTGCCTCGCAGGTATCGGAGAAAACGGACATCTTGCTTTCAACGATCCACCCGAGGCTAATTTCAAGGACCCGGAGGACGTCAAGATCGTCCTCCTCGACCAGGCCTGCCGCCAGCAACAGGTCAACGAAGGGTGGTTCCCTTCTCTCCGCGAAGTACCGGTGAAGGCGATCACGATGACCATACCGGCTCTTCTCCGTATTCCTGAACTGGTGCTCTCAGTTCCCGGTGAACGCAAGAGAGCAATCCTGCAACGCACGCTCACGGAATCGATATCAACGGCTTGCCCCGCCACCGTTCTACGAATGCACGCCAACACTCATATCTATGTGGATGCCAAGTCGTATCCAATCGAAATTCCTGCCGGTTGAGGGTTTCACGCTTGCAGCCTAGGGTCGCGGCGGCCCCGTCCAATAGCCGGCACGCGCGTGGACGCGCAAATCTCCTGACTTGCGAACGCTAACGGACAATTGGTGGTGACCCGCTGTTTCCGGCTCTGGCGGCACAAACGTCAGCGTGTAGCGGTTGTGAATTTCGGTCCCGGTCGCAATCAACTGTGTCTCAAGGCCATGAAGCGTCGTGAACTTCTCGTGTCCGCCTCCAGTCGCCTGTGCCAAAGCTTCCGCGATGTTCGTCTTGGCGAGCCGGGCCAGTTCCATTCCGATGGCCAACAGAGGGATGCCCCCGCCGTTGCCGTTCGGATCGTACAATCCCGGTTCATCGGGAGGCTGGCGTTCTGAGGCTTTCTGAGTGAACGCCGTCGCGTAAGCCGAGTAGGAGAGCGTATAGATAACAACGTCGTCCTCCTGCGCTTTCAGGGCGACATCCGCAAAGTGAGCCTTGCTGTCGCGGTCGCGTGATTCGCTTATCAGCACAACAACCCGCCGGGCCGGTTCTTTCCTCGCCGCGAGCATGTCACATGCCAGACTTACGCCGTCGAGCAGACGTCCCGAGCCGCCGGTTGCCGAGACCTTCGCGAATACGTCTCCGAGAATATTGGGATCGGCTGTGAAGTCCTGCGCAATCCGTACTTCGTCTGAAACGGTTACAACGGCTGCAAGACTGGGCGCTCCCGTCTGCATGTCGTTTGTAATATAGCCGCTGACGATGGAAGCAGTCTTCTTGATCTTCGCCAGCGCCGGGCCGCTGGAGTCGCTCGTTTGCAGGACGATAACAGCCTCAACCGGAAGGACCTCGGAGTCGCGCGAGATCATGCGTACCGTCTGCGGCTTCCCGTCGTTCAGAACGAGAAAATCGCTCGCGGCTAGATTCTCCACAGGTTTGCCGCTCTTCGTCATCACTGAGACCGGAACTACAACCTCGTGCGCCTGGGTCTGGAATCGCGGCTCTTGCCCCCACGCCGTTATGGCAATCAGGAGAAAGACGGTCCATTTCATTGTGCGGGGAGACGCGTGGGCGCAGACTTCCGTTTCCGAGGATCAGCGAGGCAAAGACCGGCTCTCGCGTGCCATTGAGGGCCGCTAGGTGCATTGGGCTAGCGAGCCGGCCAAACGTCCCGGCCCTCACTAACGAACTACTGGATCGGCGCGACCGGCTGAATGATCGATAAGTCGATCGGTTGTCCAGCACTGGCATCGAAAGCCGCCACCGCGGTCTGAGTGGTTTTTATGACAATCTCGGCGAGAGTGGCATAGGGCTGAGTACCCGGTACGGTGGCCGCGATGGACGCGGCAATCTCCAGTTCCGTGAGGATATCGGAGATGCTGATCTGCGGAGCTGCCGCGGCGCGAACTCGTGCCGCTTTACCGCGCATTTTGATGACGGTTTGCGGGCTCACGTGAATGCCGGCCTGCAGCGTGTTCTCAAGCGAAACGATGCTGACCGTCAGATCGCTTATCGTCAGAGCCGCCTGAGCCTGGTTCGCGGGGTCCGTACGGAAGACCCCATAGGCGCCGTAAGCCATCGCATAAGAAGCGGCGGCCTGGTTGAAAGCAGTCGTGTACTGCGGATACGTAGTTGACACCGTCGTGCGCAGGGATGACAATGCTGCGTGGGCAAGCGTCAATGAATCATATGACGCGCCGTCGAAGGCGTTGATCTGGTTAGGGTGTTCGGCTGGGGATTGCAGCCGGTCGAAAGCAGGACGGCCAAACCCATTAAGGTGGCCGCTGCGAGTTTAAGTGTATGCATAACTTCCGGTCACGACGGTAAAGCGCGCCGTTCCGCGCCACTTGCCGAAGAGCCCGTAAGTAGTTGATTAACAGGATAAAAGCCTATTCGGCAGAATCTGTGAACGGAACTTCATGAGTGGCCACGGAACGAGCGCGCGCCGTTATGCATCTAACAAATCGGAGGAGGGGTAAACAGATGTTTAAGAAATTGGGACTGCTTACGTTGGCTTTAGCTTCAACGCTGATCCTGATCGGGCCAGAGAAGGCCAATGCCGGTGGATTCGTGGGATTCGGTGTGACCGTCGCGCCGCCTGTCTATGGCTATCCGGTTGCTCCTTACGCCTATTCAAATCCTTACTATTGTGATCCGTACGTGGACGCTTATTGCGGCTATGCTCCCTACGCGTACGCTTCGCCATACATTGGCTGGGGCGGCTATTGGGGTGGTGGTTGGGGATACCGTGGCTGGGATCGCGACTACCATCGTGGATATGGCTATCGCGGGGGATACGGGTACCGTGGCGGCTATGGTGCAAATTACGGCCACAGCGGGTACAACGGTTACGGTCATGCCGGTTATGGCGCTTACGGGCGGGGCAGTTATGGCGGCGGATACAGCCGCAGTTACGGCCGTTCCAGTGGCGGCTATAGTCACGGCTTTTCAGGAGGCCATGGATATAGCGGCGGCGGACACTCGAGTGGTGGACACGGCGGCGGCCACCGGTAATCATTTGAGCGTTGGCGACCGTTTCAGGCGTCTGGCTCAAACAGCTTCGCCATCGCCCGTTGCACATCAGCCGAACGCATGAACCATCGCCAAACATTGCCTGATCGAAGATTTTCTGCGCTCAGCAGGGTGATTCCGGTGTTCATGCCGACTACATCGGGATTGGCCCACCCCGTCAGAGGATTGAACGCATCCGTGAAGCCGTAAGGGCCGTAGACCCAATCCGAAAACAATTCCTGGGCGAGCCGCAACCCCGGCAAGCAGATTTCCGGAGCAAACATAAGCGATCCGCCCATTGCGCTGGGAGTAACGGTCCCGTCCATATCGCGACGCGAGGTTGGACTTCCCCAGATGGTATAGCCGATCGAGCTATCAGATGGAACATTTCCCCAGATGTCAGGATTCAGGCCAGGATATATGCTACGCAGACTCCTCCAGAGTGCCCGGAAAGCATAAGTCGCCACGACTGAGTTCTTGAAATAGTTCAACTGAAATGGCGGCCCATCGTGAAGGCCGGCTAAGTGCAGCCAGGCTTGCGAATATTGGTGGGTAAAAAGCGGTCCGCGTCCGGCGAATCTGTATCCGCACAGTTCCATTTGAGTCCGGCGGAATGCATACCAGCAGGTTTCGGGCAGACCATGAGTTGGAGAAGCAATCCCAAGAAACGAGAGAATTGCATTCTCGTCGTAGTCGGTCCAGTCGTGGTCCAGGAATCCCCGCTCCGGCGTCCAGCCCATCCGCATACGGCCGGTCTCGTGGTTGTACATCCAAGGGAAGTCGACGCGATTATACAGATCTTTGCGCGAGCTCAAAAATCTCAGCGTCTCGTTCGAAGTATTGCTGGGCCGTGATGATGCCAGCCAGGACGAATGCCGTATCGATGGTGGACACTTCGCAGTTCCAAACCCGGTCTCCGCTTTGCTGATTCACGAAATGATAGAGCCATCCACGTACGTTTTCCTGGGTGTGAAGAAAGTGGCGGAGGGCCGCGCGCACTCGTTCGCGGCAGGCATTTCGGGATTCCCACTCGTGCTCGGCGCCAATGCATAGAGCGGTCAAGTAGAAGCCTGTCAAGGCTGTACTGGCCACCCGCAGGTTGCGTCCGGGAACAAGCGTACCGTCACACCTCGACCGGTCAAGCACCAAGCCCGTACTCACATCGGCCTGATCCCAAAAGTAGCGGAACCCTCGTTTGCACAAATCTTCGAGGAAAGCATCATCGGAGACCGTCAGTGCGAGGCCGCGACTTCGGAAGAGTGGAAGAACAGCCGAGGCAGCGAGGAAGTTGCGCCTGTTTACACGCGGCATGGCTTTATTGTGCTCACCGGTCTCCGGATTCGTTATTGTGGTTTGTCATGCACCGCTTTTCCGCCCCGACGTTGCTGACATTTATCATGCTGCTGCCCTTGCGAGCTCAGACCCAAGCCGCTCCGCCGTCGATCCGAGTGCATGGAGAATCGCTTGTGTCCGTCGCTCCCGATGAGGCCGAAATCGATATCGGAATCGTTACGCAGGGTTCGACATCGGAAGAGGTCAGCGCGCAGAACACGGCCGCCGTGAATCGCGTTATGGATAGCCTTCGGTCTATTCTTCCGGTTGGGAACATGCACACGATCAATCTGTCTATCGACCCGAATTTCCGCTATCCCAAAGAGGGCGCCCCTGTGATCCAGGGTTACACGGCCACCAACACGGTTCGCGTAACGCTGAACAAGCTGCAACTGTTGCGTCCCGTCATCACTGCCGCGACCAGAGCCGGAGCGTCCAGCATCAATCGCCTGAACTTTACTTTACTTCCGGATACCGAGCGACAGGCGCGGGCGCAAGCGCTTGGTGAAGCCGCCGCTCAGGCTGCCGCTGGTGCTTCCGCACTCGCCTCCTCGCTCAAACTGAGGCTGGGTCGAGTATTGCGAGTAGAGGAAGGTCAGCCGCTAATCGTTGCTCCCGCTCCGCAGATCGACTTGGGTAAAGCGCAAAGCACGGACATGACACCGCTATCGCCTGGATATATTCACATACACGCGGACGTCAATCTTGAATACGAAATTGTGTCGTCGGCGCGGCGCTAGTGAAACTTTTCGCTCCAATTCGAGGCTGGGCAGCACGTCACCTGCCTGGATGCTGCAGCAAAATTACTTTTTGACAAAAGATAATCTCGAACTTGCATGAATTGCGCGATACTTTCGGTGCGAATACCTTCTCGCAGCCTACTGCCGCTGCTTACTGCTCTACTTGTCTCGGCACAGCCGTCCATAGGCGTCAATTGCAACCGGTATGACCGGTTTCCGACCGGAGCAACCACAAACGAAACAACGCTGAATTCAAGCAACGTGAACAGCGCACGCTTCGGGAAACTTTTCAGCTATTACGTAGACGGGGCTGTCTACGCCCAGCCGCTCTATGAACGCTTGCAGATGCCGGGTCGAGGACCGCGCAACGTGCTTTATGTTGCGACGATGAACGACAAGGTCTACGCATTTGATGCGGATGAAGCCGGTGCACCGCTTTGGATGCGCGATTTCACAAACGAGCGGGCAGGCATTACGCCCGTACCCATTACTGATATCACCAATGACAACGATCTGAATATTGTGGGGAATCTAGGCATCGAAAGCACGCCAGTGATCG
Source organism: uncultured Acidobacteriaceae bacterium (assembly GCA_963845995.1). Classification (GTDB taxonomy): domain Bacteria; phylum Acidobacteriota; class Terriglobia; order Bryobacterales; family Bryobacteraceae; genus Bog-105. The sequence goes on from CAWJUO010000002.1 coordinate 38,353, forward strand.
ATCCGGCCACGAAGTCCCTCTATGTTCTGGCGCGAACAAAAGAGAGCGGGCGATATGTTCAGCGGTTGCATCGCCTCGATTTGCGGAACGGAAGCGATCAAATTTCACCCGCTGAGATCGAAGCGAGCGTTAAAGGTTCGGCTCGCGACGCCGTCAACGGATTTGTGCATTTCGACCCGAAGGCAGGAAATCAAAGGCCCGCACTCGCGTTGGATAACGGCCAGGTTCTGATTGCTTGGGCATCTCATGAGGATCTGCGCCCGTATCACGGCTGGATTATGAGTTACGACGCGCACACTCTTAAACAGACCGGCGCGTTATGCATGACGCCCGATACGGCGGATGGCGGTATTTGGCAATCCGGCAGAGGGCCAGCCATTGATGAGACCGGCGCGGCTTACTTTGAAGTTGGAAATGGCGGTTGGAATGGCCGGCGGGATTTCGGCAACTCCGTCATCAAAGTTCGTGTCGCTAACGACGGCCTTTCGGTTGAGGATTTTTTTACTCCACACAACTATGAGGACTTGAACTCGCGAGATGCCGACGTTGGCTCGACTGGACCGCTACTCATTCCCGGCACGGATATATTGTTAGGCGGCAGTAAATTCGGCGTGCTGTTCTCATTAGATTCGACGCACCTGGGGCATCTCACGCCTGACGACCAGGGCATTCGCCAGTCTGTGGCGCTGAATGGAGGACGGGTAATGGGCGGCCCCTCGTACTGGAACAGCCCTGACGGTCCGGCGATTATCGTGTGGACTGAAACGGATTTTCCGAAAGCGTTTCACTTCCACGGGACCTCGATGGACACGAAGCCTTTCGCCAAAGGGACTGTGGCCTCGCACGGATCGCCCGGCGGCGCTCTCACCATCTCGTCCGATGGAAAGAAACGCGGCACCGGCGTACTTTGGGCTACCGTGACGAACGGAAAAAGTGCAGACCACGGCAATGCAGCCGGCGTTCTGCACGCGTTCAACGCGGAAACGCTGGAAGAAATCTGGAATAGCGAGCAAAGTGCAAAGCGCGACCGGCTGGGTACCCTCGTCAAATTTGTCCCGCCACTTGTTGTCAATGGAAAAGTCTACGTTCCTAATTACGATGACGCTGTCGTCGTTTATGGATTGTTGCCTGCACGAGCCAATCATGCGAGTTCCGGGCCGCCACGCTGAACCAGTCGATTCCACACACACTGAAAATTTATGGATATAAGTTCGATGCAACGCCGCAATCTCCTGAAGCTCTCTCCTCTTGCTCTTGCCTCGGCCGCTGTGGGCCGCGCGATGCCCGCCCCATCTCCGGGATCGGTCGATGCCGAAGCTCTCTTCAATGTGCGGAGCTACGGAGCAACCGGCGATGGGAAAACCGTGGACACGCCTGCGATCAACAGAGCAATTGAGGCCGTTGCTTCGGCCGGCGGAGGCACGTTGCTGTTTCCGGCCGGAACATACGTCTGCTTTACGATTCGCCTACGATCGAAAGTCAGCCTTTATTTCTCATCCGGCTGCACCATTCTCGCTGCGGATTCGCCCAAACCCGGTGAGGCCACCGGCTACAACGGCGGCGTCTACGATCCAGCAGGACCTCTGCAACCGTGGGAGCAATATCAGGACTACGGTCATAATCATTGGCCGAATTCCCTTTTCTATGGCGAGGGGATCAGCGACTTTTCCATCGTTGGCCCCGGATTGATACACGGCAAGGGACTTTCCTTTGGTCAGGGCGGAACTCGGGGCAACTACGCAGGTTTTAGGGCCGAGCAGGCCGGTGTCGGCAACAAGGCCATCGCCCTCAAGAACTGTCACAACGTCGTGCTGCGCGACTTCTCGGTCCTCAAGGGCGGCCACTTCGCGCTCCTTGCCACCGGGGTCGATAACCTGACGCTCGACAACCTGCTCATCGACACCGACCGCGATGGTTTTGACATCGATTGCTGCCGCAACGTGCGGGTCTCGAACTGCACTGTCAATTCGCCGTGGGATGACGCGATCTGTCCCAAGTCGAGCTATGCGCTGGGGTACGTGCGCTCGACCGACAACGTGACGATATGCAACAACTACGTCACCGGAGACTACGAACTCGGGACCGTCATCGGCGGCACTTGGAAGAAGTTTACCGAAGCCGCACACCCTCGCCAGGGCCGTATCAAGTGCGGCACCGAGTCGAACGGCGGCTTCCGCAATATTACGATCACCGGCAATGTCATCGAGGGCTGCAAGGGCATCGCTCTTGAGACGTCCGACGGTGCATATCTCGAAGACATCTCCATCACAGGAAACACGATGCGCGACATCATCGATGCGCCACTCTTCTTGCGCTTGAACCGGCGCAACCGCGGCCCGAGTGACACGATGAGACTGGGAAGGCTGCGCCGCATATTGATCTCAAACATCGTCAGCTCCAACTCGGCCTCAGCCACATCGTCGATTTTTTCGGGAATACCGTCCAACCTGATCGAAGACGTCAAGCTAAGCGACTGCTTCTTTGGCCATCGCGGCCTGCCCTCAACGGTCGGCACGGGAGCACGCTCCAGGCCGATGCCCGACTGGCGCACGATTCAGGTCCCCGAACAGGAAAATGGCTATCCGGAACTGTCGGGTTTCGGCCCTACGCCGAGCAACGGCTTCTTTATCCGACATCTCAAGAACCTCGAGATGTCGCATGTAGAGATTGAGCCTGCCAACGCCGATCCACGGCCAGCGTTCTGGCTCGAAAACGTGCAGCGCGCCGACTTTTTCGCCATCACTGCCCCGCAGCAACCTAATTTCGTATTGCGCAACGTCTCTGATCTGCGCATCTTCTGGTCGCGCGCTGCAAAGGACACGACGCTCGCTCGAGCAGAAAGCCAGACGATCTAACTGAACGGTCAACCCGGTTCAACTCAGGAGAGCTTATGTATAGGAAAGCACTTTCTATCTCGTTCGCCCTTGCAGCCGCCGCCGTCTGCGTCATCATCTTCGCGCTGCCACGATTGGTGCACGCTCGGGATGCCGACCAACCGCTGCTTAGACAGTTGCCCCGCTTCACGGCCGCCGACGTCCCCACGATCGGTCCAGCGGAACTACCGGTCGAGCCGCTCGTGGCTAAACATCCCACCCCCACAGGCTTGCCCGATGCAGGCGCGTCGCAGCGTCCCATGCTTTACATCGGCGAAGGCTATAACAAGATCTTTCTCGTAGATCATGGCAGAATCGTCTGGACCTATTCCACCGGAGGCGGCAACGAATTGGATGACATATGGATGCTCTCCAATGGCAACATCCTTTACACCCGCATGCAGTACATCGCTGAGATTACGCCGGACAAGAAGGTGGTCTGGCGCTACGATGCACCGAAGGGAACCGAAATTCACACCTGCCAGCCCATCGGCTTTGACAAGGTCATGTTCGTTCTTAACGGCCTGCCTAACCCGAAGCTGAGGATTGTTAACATCCGCACCGGAGCAGTCGAAGTGGAACACGCGCTGCCCGACGTCAGTAGGACCGATCCCAAAAGCGTCCACCCCCAGTTTCGTCGGGTGCGCGTGACTGCAAAGGGGACGTATCTTGCCTCCTTCCTGATGATGAACCGCGTAGTCGAGTACGACAAGGATTTCAAGGAGATCTGGAGCTACGACATACGAAGTCCCTGGGCGGCCATCCGGCTCAAGAACGGAAACACTCTCATCACCGACGAAAAAGATGTGCTCACTCGCGAGGTCAACCCCAAGAAAGAAACCGTGTGGGAAGTGACCCAGAAGGATATTCCGCCGCAATACTGGTACGAGAATGCGCAGTCTGTAACTCGCCTCGCCAACGGTGACACGATCATCTGCTCGCGCGGCGGCAAAGACCAGGGCCCCCAACTCGTCGAAGTGACTCCGGATAAGAAAGTCGTCTGGGTACTGCAGGACTGGGCGCGGTTTGGCCCCGCGACTGCCGTGCAGATCCTGGACGATCCAGGCTACCCAGAGCGTCCCGGCGACAGCCTGCATTAGATGACCGCGAAGCAACCTCGGCGGTGTAATTAATTGCGCAAACGTTTATGCAAGTGAACTACAGGAGTCTCTAGGGTAGATCTACCCTTCCGGACTATGGGCGAATAATCGACACACTCGTCCGATACAGCCACTTTTACGGCAACTTGACCAACGTCCAGATGAATAGGGAACAAAAAGAGGGATTGAGCCGTAATATTATCCGCATGGAGAAATGGCGGCGTGCAGCGATATTGTTTTTGTTTCTGACAGCGATGATAGGTATCTCGCAGAAGGCCGGCGATGCACAGAAAACTTCCGCGAGTATTTCTGAACGACACGGCAATTCGTGGCTTAATACCGCTCAACAATCGGAAATCGATCGACTTTTTGTTCGCCCACCGAATGCTCCTGGATACGCTGTAGCCGTGATTAAAGATGGGACGGTTGCGCTGGCGAAAGGATATGGGCTAGCGGATCTGGATGACGGCGTCACGATAACGCGGGAGACATCCTTTCATTTGGCCTCTCTATCGAAACAGTTTACGGGCGCTGCTATTGCCCTTCTGATTCTACATCACAAAATTGCCCTGACCGATGCTGTCGCGAAATACCTTCCGGAGGTCTCCAAATATGGCGAAGGGCTGCGAATCGAGCACCTAGTTTACATGACCAGCGGATTGCATGAATATACGGATGTGCCGCGGAAAAGCGGGGATCCTTGGATGACTTTCTACTACTTCACGCGAGAAGAGGCCATTGCCGCGGCGCTCCGGCCAGAACGTTTGGAGTTTGTTCCGGGAACGCAGTGGGCGTACCGAAACATCAACTACATGCTTCTCACACGCATTGTAGAGGTGGTCACGCACCAGTCATTCGCTGCATTCATGCACGACCGGATTTTCAGCCCGCTTGGTATGTCACACACAGAGATCGATGACGATACTACTGAGATCGTTCCGCATCGAGCGACGGGATACGCCCCGCGTTCTGACCCGAAAGTGGCCAGGGAAATGGCCTCTGCCGGCGTCTTTATCAAGCCCGGCGATGGGTGGGTGCGTCTTGTCCGTGTCTCTCCACACTTTGGTGGCAGTGGCGTCTTTACCACTCTCAACGATCTTCTGCTCTGGGACAGAAACTGGTATACCGCTTTCCTCGCAGGTCCGGCTTTCACCGAGTTGACGAACCGGCGGCAAAAATTTCAGCACGACAAGGACAACGATGCTTTTGGTCTGGTGTGGCGAACGCGCTATGGTCATCCGATGCTCGATTACTCGGGAGCGGATACGGACGCGTCCACATATATGGCGCGTTTTCCCGAACAGCACTTAACGGTGATTTGTCTGTCGAATATGCCGCTGGGGGATGCCGAAGACAAAGCAGACACTTTGCTCGACCTGCTACATGGGTGGGGCAAACTCTAATATGGCACCTCCGCTGCGGGCGCCCTCATCTTTGGAAAATGCACTATGCCAACTCGCCGATCGAGCCCAACTCGATGTGATTCGTTGTCCTTGGCTGCCGTGCAACTGTGGTTCGGCTTTTGGAAGCGGTTGCCGTCGAACCATACGATAGTCGTCCCATGTAAGGGTTTGTTGTTGACAGAAGCAGCCCTTCATGGAAGCCGGAAGCTTAAGCGACCTCCGAAGCTCTTCTAATCCTCCTATTTCCGGCAGCGTCCAACTGTATGCTGGACTTGCATGCCGACTGCGGCCATACTGCAGGTCTTCGAAAGCTGTCTGGTCGTTCTGACAGCTCTATTTCCTATCGTCAACCCGCTTGCCAACACACCGATCTTCCTGAGCCTCACTCCCGGCTACTCCAGTACCGCACGGGTAATTCTCTCGCGCAAGGTCGCGCTTAACAGCTTCTGGCTGCTCACGGTCTCCATGTTGACCGGCAGTCATATCCTGAATTTCTTCGGCATTTCCATTCCAGTTGTACAGGTGGGCGGCGGCTTGGTCGTCATCTCCACAGGCTGGACATTGCTGCACCGCGAACCGGACCAGGCCAGAGCCAGCGCTGAAAGAAAAGTCAGCAGCCAGGATATTTCGAATCGCGCCTTCTATCCACTCACTCTGCCGCTGACCGTAGGCCCCGGTTCTATTTCGGTCGCCATTACTTTAGGCGCAAACCAGGCGCCGCACCGGGACAGCATCGTCCGGCTAATCGCGGCGATCATAGGGCCTGCGCTGGTTGCGTTAACGATCTTTCTCTGCTATCGCTCCGCGGAACGCCTCGCCAAATTGCTGGGCGAAACCGCGATGAACGTCTTCGTCCGCCTCACTTCATTCATTCTGCTTTGCATCGGCGTACAAATCCTGTGGAATGGAATCCGCGGCTTAATTCAACACGTTTAGGCAAGACACCCGCGTTTGAGAGTTAGAATGGAAATCGCTCGAATCGTCGAATGACAACCAGACCGCGCGATCTCCGCTATTTTTGTCTGGTTGCGGCTTTGATCGCAAGTGGTTGCGGTACGTCCCCGCGTACTGGATCTGTTCCAGTCCAGTGGTCGCCGTCCTTGCACCTGGCCAACCTCTCGGACGTGGCTGGCCGGATGAACCAACCCTTCGGTGATGTTTTCATCGGGACGGTTAACGGCAGACAGGCCACAGTCGCGAACTGCGGGGACTACCTGCGCCTCTCGAAACAGGGATTTCAGGATCCGAACGATCAGGAAGTCCGCGTGCTCCACAACGATGCCGTCGAGTGTGTCGCCTTGAGTCTTCTCAAAGCCGCGAAGCCAGCTCGGACCACATACCTGGCGGATTTCAAGCTCACTCCCCAATCGCTTACCTCCTTGCCGCCGGAGCTTGCTCCAGCCGTATCGGATAGCAAGAGGCTTCAGCCAAAGCGGCCGACCGCGCGGGCAGATCGTGGAAGGATTATGTTCCCGAAGCGCAAGCTACAGCAGGCAAACGTTCCTCAGAGCTCGAAGTGAAGCAACCCGGCTGGCTGATCAAGGTTATTGAATACGGCCGTGCGGATTTCACGGGCGGGGGTGCCCAGCAATTACTCGTCCGGGTCGATTACGCCTCCACCGAAGGGACTTATGGCGATTCCAAGATCTTTTTGCTCGGCCGCGGCACGGCTCAAGCGCGCTTAAGGTTGGTTAAGACCATCCCTGTCCCATAGCGGCTCGGAATCGTGTCCACGCGCTTTCAAGGGCCGGTGATGGGTACCGGCGCGGTTACGAGTGGTTGCTCCTTAGCCGCCGCTAAAAACCGATTCTTCGTATCCTCGTTGCGCTGATCGCCCGGTCCCAAACGATGACATTGATTGGCACAACTGGCCCAGTCTTTCTTCCTCGCGCATCCTACTAAGGCGGGAAAGGCGGCTGAGCGAGCCCAGGTTGTAAATCATGTCCAGCAAGGCGAGCTGGGCGGCCGAGGGAAAGCTATCCCATTCCGGAAATAGTTGGCGCGCTTGCGCCTCGAATCGACCGATGTTCTTGGTCAGTTGGGCGTCGATATCGGGCTGTGACATCGCCATAGTAGTGCAGACTCTGTAGTAGTCCGCGAGATGGGGATATGGCTTCGCCTTGATTGTGGCCCACTCTTTCGTGATCTCGTCAGAGGTCGCCTGTTGAGCTTGACTTACCCCGAGCTGATTTTTCCAGAAGGTGAAGAGCGCCGCATCCTGCGCCGTCCGGATCAGAAATCCCGCGCCCACCGTTACCAAACCGCGGGAATCGAGGTACATGTGAGGCACATTTCCCTCGTAGCCCTTCAGCATAGTCACCGCTCCCGGCAAGTCCTTCAATGTAACCTCTCCGTGGGAAGATTGTGCCAGAATTGTGGCCTTGGCCGCAATAGCTTCTTACTTTGTGGGCAGTTTGATACTGTAACCCTTTGCGGCCATGCGACTCTTTTCTATTGCACTCTCATTCGCAGCACTTCCATTTTTAGCCATGTCTTCCTTCTCCGCCACCAAACATCTTGATCAGACGAAATACATTCTGTTCGTAGGCGCGTATGGCAAAGGCATCGACGCCTATCACTTCGACGCGGCAACCGGCCAGCTTCAGCATATTGGCCGAAGCGGCGAAGTCGTGAATCCGTCATTCCTTATTGCCGACGCCGATTTCCGCACGCTGTACGCGGTCAGCGAGGTCACCGGCAACGTGAATGGGGGAGTCGCGGCCTTCTCGATCAATCGTGAAAAGGGCTCTCTCCAGGCGTTGAACAGCATGTCGTCGGGCGGCGTTGCGCCCTGCCATCTCGCTTTGGACAGGACGGGCAAAATGCTGATCGTCGCAAATTACACCTCCGGCGGCGTCTCGGCTTATCCAATTGAGCACAATGGACGGCTGGGCGAAATGTCGGCGCTAATGACCGCGCACGGACATAGCGTGAACGCCCAACGGCAAGAAGGGCCGCACGCCCACGAAGTGGTGATCTCATCCGACAACGCCCGGGCGTATGTTCCCGATCTCGGCTTGGATGAAATCCGGCTTTATCGGCTTGATCCTTCGAAGGCCACGCTGACCCCGAACGATCCTCCGTTTGTGAAGCAAGACGCTGGCATGGGGCCGCGTCATATGGCATTCTCTCCCGATGAAAGCTTCGCTTATGTGGCGAACGAACTCAAATCGGAAGTGAGCGTATTCAAGCACGACAAAGCGACCGGAAACATGACGAAGGTTCAGGACGTCGCGACCGTGGAGCCTGGCTACTCCGGCGAAAACGCTCCCGCTGAAATCCTGGTCGATAGCCGCGGAAAATTCGTCTACGCCTCCAACCGGGGATCTGACAGCATTGCGGTTTTTGCGATCGATCCCAGCAACGGAACGCTCCGGCGAGTGCAAGTGATCTCGGCGGAAGGCAAAATGCCGCGCGGCCTGGAGATCGATCCGACCGGTCATTTCATCTTCGCGGGCAATCAGAAGACGGACAACTTCGTGGTCTATCACATCGACGCGAACACCGGCCAACTGACGCCGACTGGACAGGTAATCCACACGCCGTCCCCGGTCGCGTTCCTGTTCGTCCCGGTGAAGTAAGTACGACAGCTCGACTGAATTCCCCGTTTCGCGTGCAATGTCATCGACCGGCTGCATGATCTCGGCGCTTCGGCTACTTCTTTGAAAGACCCGACCGATATCGTTTCGATCACATTTTAGGTGACGCGATCTCTTCTGTTTACAATGTATCGGATCTAGCATACAATCGCTCGTTCAGAGGAGAGTCTTCGAATGGGAATTCAAGAGCGGCTTCCGGCTGTGAGAAGGAATCGGCAACCCCGATTCTTGTTATTGGCGTTAAGCGTTGCTCTTGCCGCGAGCATGCTGCCCCCTGCCTTTGGACAGGCGACGACGGGCTCTATCTCCGGATCGGTAACCGATCCGAACGGCGCACCCATCGCGGGCGTGCGAGTGCAGGCCACGCAAAGTTCTACAGGCCAGATCCTGAATGCCACAACCACGGATGCCGGGCTGTATCTGCTGCCAAGCGTTCCCGTTGGAATCTACGCACTGACTGTGGAGCACCCTGGGTTTGAGAAAACCACGGAAGAGAATGTGGAGATTCAGGTCGCCGTGCAAGCGACCATCGACTTCAAACTGCAAATCGGCACGGTGCAACAGAATGTAGAAGTACATTCGCAGGTTTCCATGCTCGAGACCGACACGCCGCAGGAAGGGGAGAATTTAACGCCGAAGCTGCTAATGAATCTGCCGATCTATGCCGGCGGACTGCGGAGCGCGGAGAGCTTTCTCGGCTACATGGCGGGGGTGAATTCGGGTGCGGAAACGAGCATCAACGGCTCGGGCGGCCGGGCGCGGGAAGTCATGATCGACGGCGCAAGCCTGACCATTCCCGAATCGGGTGGAACGGTTTTCAACTTTCCGGGCATAGAAGCATTCAACGAAATGCGTCTGATCACCTCGACTTACAACGCCGAATACGGACGGCTGGGCGGCGGTATCGAGTTGATGGTGACTAGGTCGGGGAGCAATGCCCTTCACGGCGCGGCGTTCTTGAATATGAGGCGCGATATCTGGGACGCGGCGGGGTGGTCGTCGAACTCGAACCCGAAGAATCCTCCCGGCTACCGTCCGAAAGAACGATACAACGAAGAGGGTGGGGCGGTAGGCGGCCCGGTGTACATCCCGAAAATCTACAATGGCCGCAACAAGACTTTTTTCTATTTCACTTACGCAAAGGACGTGCGTCCGGCGACGATCTCGGCGCAGACTCCGAACGACACTTTGCCCACAACTTTGATGAAGCAGGGTAACTTCTCGGAGGTGGCGCCCATCTTCGATCCTGTTACCCGGCAAGCCTTCCCCGGTAACATCATTCCGCAGAGCCGCTGGAGCGCGATCAGTAAGAACATCCTGCCGTTAATTCCCGATCCGAATCAGGCAGGTGTCACGGGCAACTACTCGTTCCTGAATTCAAGCGTTCACAACGATTACATCTATTCGATCAAAATCGACCATTCGATTGCCGCGAAAAACCGCGCATCGTTCTTCATGACGCGCGAGAGCCAGTACGATAACCCGATCGCTGTTCTGCCGGGGCCACTAAGCAACGGCCTGCTGCAAGGCCAATATCCCGATAACTATCGCGCTAATGACGATTGGATCTTCACGCCGACGCTGCTGCTGCATTCCACGTTTGGCATAAGCAGACAGCGGCAACATTGGAATACGCCGCTGCAGAACGGCTATGGCTCAAAGATCGGCCTGCCGCTAACCGGCGATTCCGACGTCTTTCCAATTGTCGCGTTCGAAACAGATAATCTGACCAACTGGGGAATGAGCCAGGGGAAAGTGAACAACGGCGGCCAGTTCAACACGACGATTCAATTCAGCCAGCAGTTGAGCTGGGCGCATGGCAAGCACGAATTCAAATTCGGCTGGGATATCCGAAGTCTTCGGACCAGCACCACCGACTTGGCCGGAACGAACGGCTCGTACTCATTCTCGCGCGCTCAAACGGCCAGCGACTCAGCCCACCTCACAACCACCGGCAACGCCTTCGCGAGCTTCCTGCTTGGCGCGGTCGATCAGGGTAGCGCGACCGCATTGCCGGTAACTTTCCCAATTATCCGTTACGCCTACTATGCCGGGTTTGCACAGGACACCTGGAGAATCACGCCGAAGTTGACCCTGGAGCTTGGACTGCGCTATGAAGTTCCGATCGGCTGGCACGACAAAGACGGGAATTATTCGAGCCTGGATATCAAGAAGCCGAATCCGGGCGCGAACAACTTGCCCGGGGCACTTATCTTCGCTGGAGAAGGAGCGGGGCGAACGGGCAAGACTCTCCTGTATCCGACGGATTACAGCGACATTGGGCCACGCATCGGAATCGCTTATCATCCATTCAACGGCACCGTAATCCGCGGCGGCTTCGGCATCTATTACCAGACGCTGGGAAATGGGGGCTGCGGCTGCACAGATGGATTCAATGGGAGCTACACGCAACTTTCCGACGGTCTGAACCCGGCGTTCAATTGGGATGACGGTGGGGTCAAGCCGCCTCCCGGCTACAGACCGCCGCCTTTTTTGGACCCGAGCTTCGATAACTTCAACGGCGGAGTTTTTCGCATGGGACCCGATTTCGGGCTAGCGCCGCGCGTCTATAACTACAGCTTCACGCTGCAACAGGAATATAAAGGTTTCCTTTTCGAAGCGGCGTACATCGGCAACCGCGCGTATCGTCTGAACTCCACGGTTGAACTGAACCAATTGCCGGTGAGCGATCTGGCGCTCGGATCGCTGCTGGGTAAGAATATCAATGACCCAGCGGTAAAGTCGAAGGGCTATACAGAGCCATTCCCTGGGTTTGCGAAAGGCTGGGGCAACGGTGCCACGCTCGCCCAGGCGCTTCGTCCTTACCCGCAGTATGGATCCATCTACGACGCCAACGCAGGTGTCGGCAAGCTGTGGTACGACTCACTGCAAACCAAGATAGAACACCGGTTCGGGAGTCTGCAGTTAGAAGGCAGCTACGTATTTTCGAAAAACCTGACGTTGATGCATTACCGCCAGATCTTCAGTCAGAGCACGCAGGTGCAGACACAGGACGCTTACAACATCAACGATGCCAAGACGCTTTCGCCGCTTGATCTGACGCATGTCTTCAACCTTCTGACCAGTTACGAACTTCCCGTCGGCCGAGGCAAGAAATACCTGGGTTCCGCCGGACGATTCGCGAATCTGATAGTTGGGGGCTGGGTTCTTTCCGCCGCGCAGCAATATCGCAGCGGAGCTCTTATCGAAGTGCAGACGCCAGGCAACCCTCTCGGCAGCGGCGAGATCTTTAGCCGTATCACCAAGGCGGTGCTCACCGGCAATCCCATTCAAACCGGAGTATCACGCACTAGTCTCGATCCGAACAATCCAAACGTCAGATGGTTCAACTACGGCGCGAATTCCCCGTTCGCAGTCGCGGCGCCTTACACACTCGGCAATGCCTCTTTGTATTTTGAAGACTTTCGTAATCCTCCGTTCTTCAACGAGAACATTTCGATTCAAAAGAACTTCAGCATTGCGGAATCGATCCGGCTGCAATACCGCGCCGACGCGATCAACGCCTTCAACCGTACGGATTTCGGCAACATCAACGGCACAGTTGGGAATGTCAACTTCGGCCGTCCACAGGGCGTTCAGGATGGTGCGCGGGTTATTACAATGGGTCTGCGGCTCGAGTTTTGAACAGCGGTCAGGTACGCTTCTCGGCCGAGCCATATCGCTTCACCTCTACATTCCGGAGCGGTAGAGTGGACCCGTCAAGCAAATCGCCAGGACCGCCTCGCAAGTAATGGTCGAAGAAAGCTCGCGTATAGGTATTCACGATCACCAGAACATTTCGCTCCGTAACGCTCCCTGGTGGATTCAGCATCGACCACACGAACGGGCCGTCAGTGAAGTAGTTATCCGTTACCTCGGGCAGCCGCACTGTCACCCGATAGCCTTCGTTTCGGAGTGAATTCAATTCACGGTTTGCCAGGACCTCACTATTTCTCGCTAAGCGATCGAACTCGCTTCTTCCCATGTGAAGATAGGCGAGCTGTTCGTTCTCGGGGGAGGCAAGCGGAACGTTAATCCACATGAATGGTCTGGATGGCGCGTTGGCCGGCGGCGTTTCCGGGTCTGGTCCATTCGGTGTCCAGCCGTCCTCGCTTAAACACGCACTGATCCGCTGGTCTAACTTGCAAGCCAACCCTGCGGCGGTGCCTCCATCGGAATGCCCAAGGGCGCCGACTCTCGAAAGATCCAGCCGCCCTGCAAATGGAGCAGCGTTTTTGGAAGCCTGATTCACACAGTCAATCTGTCCAAAACGAAGCTAAGATCCGCCGGCCAAGCTCTTCTGCTTTGCAAACGCGTTGTCAATGGCTCGTTTCAGAGAGAGAGTCATGAGAAGCTTCCTGGCGTGCTCTGTATGCTTTGCGGAGACCAGCTGCGAAAGGAACAGTTGAGCCGTTCGAGAACGGCACGACGGTCCCGTTTGTTTGCGGCTCAAGCGACGCCACTATGTAGCCGTGGCTAACCAGATTCTCAATCTGAGTCTGTAGGCGGCACTCGAACTGTTCAGCGATGGATAGAACAGAAGAACCGGAAACAGGTTCGCTCCTTTCGCTATGGGCGGCTGCTCTTGCGTATGAGTTTCAACGAGTAGCTGGTTGGCCCTGGAGTAATTCCAGGCGCTCGCAAAGGTTTTGCCCGTCCCCGCCTGTTGAATTGAAGATGGATACCAGACAAAGACAAGCCGTTCCTGTGTTTGTGGTCTGCCTGCCGCGAGGTCTCGATCTTCGCGCCACTTGTACAGAATGCGTCCGATGCCGAACGGCCCCGAAGGAAGCAGCAGTTCATGACTGTCGCGCTTCTGAGTCATGGGTAACTTGCAAATCCATCATCTCGGCGGGCGTGGAGGTCTTTTGTGCGACCTTCAACGTACACGGTGGCGAGATCGGATGGTGTAAGCGGCTGCGCATGAGCGGCACTTGCGTCTTGTCCAATACCCGCAACGGTTCTGAAGGCCCTTCACGCGAATCAGACAGACCGACTGTAAGAAACAGCGCAAAAGAGATAACGCCACCCTGGAAGAGCCGGTAAGGGCGCACCCCAAGATGTGGAGGGCCGCTCAAGCGGACAACGCCAGCCAAGACCTGCTTGCCCGCTAGGGACGGAAGACGGTGATTGGAATCGTATCGCAGCAAATGTTGTCGAAATAACGACAGAACCGCATCCAGCAACAAGCGGGCCGATCCCTCCGTGTGCCGGGCTTCCTCGAAATTGAGTTGCATCTCATCGCCGAATCTCGCCTGAAACTGCCTGGGATGTAAGCGCAGGAGAAGTGTATACAAAATCCGTAGCATCATGCTCTCCTTGGCTTCGAACCTCGCAAAAACGCGCTTGCTTCACGAACGATTCCTTCCAGGCGAGCGATATCGGCCGACAGAACGCTTCGCCCTAACCGGGTCAGTTTGTAGTAGCGGCGTCTTGGATCGTCTTCTTCGTCCTTGTGAGAACTCTCTTCCACGAACTCTTTTTCCATTAACTTTTGCAGGTTGTCGTATAGAGTTCCCGGCCCCAGACGATATCGGCCTTCCGATTGCCGATTGACTTCCCGCATGATCCCGTAGCCGTGACGGTTCTCGGCGCCCAAGGCAAGCAGTATGTGCAGAGTGGCATTTGAAAGAGGAAGAAACTGATCTAAGTTTTGCGCCATAGTCGCCATCCGTTATATCGAACTCCGACCATTTATGTCAAGATGTTCCTAGTATGAGACTTCTTTCCGAGCCGCGCGCGTAAGCAAACCGATTTACGCTTTTTTCAGCAGCCGTCGTCCGCGATTGCGGCGAGCGTTCTCCTTGCACTCCAGCTTGCCGCTCCAGCTATCGCGCAAAGTTCCGTTTCGCGCCAGCCGGCAAGTTCCCAATTCGTGACTGTAGAAAAGAACGTCAAGCTGGAGGTTCTCGATTGGGGCGGCACTGGCCGTCCAGTGGTTTTGTTGACGGGTCTTGGAGGAACCGCCCACGACTTCGATGAGTTTGCGCGGAAACTCGCCGCAACTTACCATGTTTACGGAATCACGCGGAGGGGATTTGGCAACTCCAGCACCCCGGACCCCGTCCTTGCTAACTACACTGCCGACCGGCTCGGCGACGACGTGCTCGCCGTCTGCGACTTCCTCAAGTTGGACCGTCCCGTACTTATCGGACACTCCCTCGCCGGTGAGGAGTTGAGTTCCATTGGATCTCGGCATCCGGAAAAAGTCGCCGGATTGATCTATTTGGATGCTGCTGCCGGGTATGCGTACTACGACAGTTCCCAAGGGGACTTTACGCTCGATTTGCTGCAACTGGAGAAAACGCTAGCGGAGTTGGACCCTCGGACTGAAGCGCCAGACATTAGACCGGTTGTCAAGGAACTGCGGGAAACGATTCTGCCGCGCTTTGAGAAGGATCTGGAAGGGCTGGAGAAAGACATAGCATGGTTCCCGCCTCCGCCACCGCCTCGACCGGGATGGGGAACGCCGCGCGACCGGGCGCGAGGCCTAATTCTCGCCGGTGAAGAGAAGTACACGGAGATTCGCGCGCCGGTTCTTGCCATTTTCGCCGTTCCTCACGATTTAAGCCGGCCGCCCGGTAGCGACGCTGCCACACGTGCCAAAGCTGAGGCCTGGCAAGCCTGGGACGACGAACGCACCACCGCGCAAGCCAACGCATTTGAAGCCGGCGTACCCTCGGCGCGTGTCGTACGGCTGCCGCATGCGAGCCACGTCATCTACCGATCAAACGAGGCAGACGTACTGCGCGAGATTCACGCTTTCATCGCCAGCTTGCCCCAATGAGCCCAGACGCGCGCACGTCCGGCCTGTCGCCAGATTCAGGATTTCCCTTTTCCCGGTAGCTCATAGAACAAATACCGGATCTTCCACTTGAACTCTTGCCCGGGCGCGATCTTCATATGGATGTACGCTTCCGGGCAGACCGTCGTACGGATGGACCACAAATTCAATCGCACTAGTGGACGGTTCCCGATCTCCCGCACTCCCGCCCCCGCCTTTGCATTCTCAACCCGGATATCGTTGTCGCTGGGCGAGGAGCTAAAGCCGGTCAGCAAACTGGCTGCGGATTCATGCCCTTGAAGCTGCCTTGTGTAGACTAATTCTTTTCCACGAATTTCGGCCTTACCGGCCAGTTCGGCTGCACCCGGCCAACTAGTTGCCGTCGCAGGCTGGGGAGTAAACGGGAAAGTAACGGTTACGCCGGGCCCTGTAGGCTGCCCGTCGATCACATAGAAGTCGTGATCATACACATCGGTCTCAATAGTTCGTTTGCCAGTGTTCTTCAGACGATGCTCTAGAACCAGTTCAGGGCGCTTCGGGACAAGCCGGAGCGTCTTTTCATAGCGATACGAATAGCCTAAATCGTCTTGCAATTCCTGAACGAATTCCACTCGATCACTCTCGGGGCGTGAAGTCCACACACCCGGATTCACAATTTCATATTCTTTGGCGAAAGAGTAGGCGCTTGCGTCCGGTTTTCGCAAAACGCCGACGCCAATTTTCACAAATCTACCTCCGGGTTGGGCCTCGTCGTAACCTAGGGCACCTCCTAACGTGGAATTACCAGACCGGAATTCCTCAACCGGGCCCGTAATAGAGTCGTTCAGCCGAGGGTTATAACGGGGAAACCATACCCCGAAGTAATTGTGCCCCTTATATTCGAGGCTCTTGACTACACCCGACCAATCGAACCGTGAGCCACGGTAATAACCGCGCTCCGAATCCGGCAAATAGACCGTGGCGCGCACAATCCCGTTAGAGATTCGGGCCTGCGGAACGTTCGTTTCCGGAAGGGTGCCGGGGCTTGCCGCGGGCAATATGCAAAACAGAAGAAAAATAGGGCCTGTCTTCATTTTTATATACCTCCCATAAGTATGTAAGTTCTTCCGAACGATCAACTTAGGCGTATCGGTATCCTGGTGCCTTTTTGGGATCGCATGGACCCAAAACGCCTTACAATTTTGCCTAGGGTTCGAAAAAAGGAGATTAGTCTTTAATGAGTAGTACACGTCGGATGCTTAGCTTTGTCTCGCTATTCATCATGGCAGCTGTCATCGCGTTGGGTCAGGTCTATACCGGGTCAATTTCCGGGGCGGTCAAAGATCCTTCGGGTGCGGTTGTCCCAAACGCAAAGGTAACGGTCACGGATGCCGCCAAGGGGTTTACCTACACCGCTACTTCCAATAATTCGGGTCTTTTCACAGTCAAGAATCTGTCGCCCGGGACCTACACGGAGAGAGTGGAAGTGCCGGGTTTCAATCCCGCTGAACGCTCGAACATCGTGATCGAAGTCGCCGGGAACGTGAACGCGGATATCACTTTGCAAGTTGCCTCGGCAGGCCAATCGGTGACCGTGAACGAGAATTCCGCACCAATGTTGCAGACCGAGGACGCCACCACCGGCCAAACCTTGAACCGCACATTCATCAACAATCTGCCGCTGATCAATCGCGCTGTATACGATCTGGCCTTCCTTGCGCCGGGTGTTTCGCAGGCGACCGGCACCGCTTATGGCGCTGGAAACGGGATCGGAAACAACTTCGTATCCGATGGCGAGCGAAATGCCCAATCGGACATCTTAATTGACGGCATCAGCAGCACCACCTATGAGCAGAACACCGGCTTCGTTACGCCGCTTTACACGCCAAGCGTCGATGCAGTCCAGGAGTTCCGGGTTCAGCAGACAAATTTCAGCGCTGAAATCGGCTTTAGCGCCGGAACCGTGGTCAATGTGGTTACCCGCTCCGGCAGCAACCAGTTTCACGGCAGCGCCTACGAGTTCTTCCGCAATACGGATCTGAACGCGAACGATTATTTCAGTAATGCCAGCGGCAGTGCGCGGCCAGCCTATCACTGGAATGACTTCGGTGGAACTATTGGCGGCCCCATAAAGAAAGATAGACTCTTCTTCTTCTTTGATTACGAGGGCAACAAGACCGTGACACCCAGCGCGGCTCACGTCGGCGTGCCAGACGCCGCGGAACGCACCGGCAACTTTGGCGAACTCTGCGGAAATGCGGGCGGCACATTCAATTCCGCTGGCGCTTGCTCCGCTGTGGCTGGTCAGCTGTGGGATCCCTGGAGCGCGGTTCAGGATGCGGCCGCACCCGTTAATAACGGCAGCGGCGGCCTCCGAACGACGTACATTCCGTTTAACAATATGGCGACGTACGCGAGCACAGCGGCTGGTCTGCCGTCCTATATCACGCGGGGCGTCGCTGGCAACCTGATCAATCCTGTGTCGGCCAAAATCATCCAGAACTTCCCCCTGCCGAACGGCGGAGGAACTCCCGGCACCACAGGCTACAATCCCTACAACAACTTCTACGGAACGGCTTCTAACCCCGGGCACAGCAACCAGTACGACATCAAGCTTGATGCGCGTGCAACAGACAACGATCAGTTCAGCATCAGATTTTCAAGCCAGCTGACGGGCGGCCTGGGCGGTGGTGGAAACATTTTCGGGAACAACTGGGATGCTAACACCCAGGGTCCGACTTCCAGCATTGTCTATTCCACTTCGCTGAACTACACGCACACGTTCAACCCAACCACGTTGCTGACCGCAACGGTGGGCTACGACCATTCATGGGCTCACACTTCCGGCATTGACCCTACTTTCAATCCCTCTAGCTATGGACTTCCGAGCAATCTGACTAGCTCCGGCTTCGTTGCTCCCCCGGCTATTCAGCTCAGCAATTATGCAGCGGAGAATGGCAACGCGAACATCGGTGGGCAGCCCTGGTCTGGGTTGCTGTATGGCCGCGACGTGTACCACATGCTGGCCTCCGTGGCGCATACGGCGGGCAACCACGATATTCACATCGGCGCCGAATTCAGGACTCATCGCATCAACTTCCAGCAGTTCGGTCTACCGGCCGGATTATTCGCGTTCGGACCGGCGGGAACATCCCAGTACGGATCAACGGGCGGCGATTCGGTGGCCAGTTTCCTCACCGGCGTTGCTACCGGTTGGAGCGCCTACGAAATTCCGCCAGCTCCCGCAACTCAGAATCTTCAATATGCGGGATTCATCCAGGACAACTGGCACGTGAACGACCGTCTGACTCTCAATCTCGGTTTGCGTTATGACGTGGATTCACCGCGGACGGAACGTTATGACCAAATGAGCTTTTTTGATCCCAGCGCGCCCAGTCCTATTGCAGGTCTGGTGCCGGCTTCAGCCTGCCCGACCTGCGGAAATACGAACTTGGGTTCCGTCGAGTATGTCGGCCAGAATGGCTACGGGAGGTCGCCCTACAAACCTTTCTACGGTGCTATCGGACCGCGCTTTGGATTCGCTTATCGCTTCTTCAAACAGACAACCGTTCGCGGCGGATACGGAATCTACTACGATCCTTCGAAGTACGGCGCAGCGGGCACTGGCAGCGGCGCAGGTGGATTCCTGGGCTACGATTCGCAAACCAGCTTCTCAAACTGGACTGGCACTAACAATTACTTGCCGGCTCTCGTGCTTGGTCGGCCTCTGAAAATTAATCCAGTAACTGGTAACCAGTTCGGAACCGCTACCGATTTAGGCAATAACGCCGGCGGTATGCCGATATACGCGAACGGCTATGACAAACTACCTCAGGAGCAGTCCTGGAGCTTTGGTATCGAACACCAGCTGCCGCGGGGACATCCTTATCGACGCCGAGTATGTGGGCCGTGTCGGTCATCACCTCTATCTGGGTGGCGACACCAACGCCATAAACCATTTGCCGGTTTCTGAGGCCCAGGCTTTCCAAACGAATGCTTCGGCCCAAAACGCCACTGTCCCGATTCCCGCGGCTTTGGCCGCCGCCGTCCAAAAGGTGACGCCCTCCGTATAGCAATCCATACTGGGGTGGCAATTGGCAGGTCTATGATCAGTACTATCCGTATCCGCAGTTCGCGGGCGGCTCTACTCTCTGGGGTAACGGCGGCCTTTCCAATGTCGATCCGCCTTTCGCCAACTCCATTTACAACTCCTTCCAGTTCAAGGCCGAGAAGCGCTTCTCCCACGGACTTCAGGCGTTGTTCACCTACACCTTCCAGAAGAGCATCGACGATTCGTCCATCGCCGGTTCGAACGTCTACATCAACGGAACTGCCGGCGGAACGCTGTCGGGCATCCAGGATCCGAACAACTTAAGCTTGGAACGCTCCGTTTCGCAGTTCAACATTCCGCAGATTGTTCAGTTCTCCTGGGTCTACCAATTGCCTTTCGGCAAAGGGAAAACCTTCGGAAGCAACTGGAACCGTGCTGTGGACGCCGTTCTGGGTGGCTGGCAAGTCAACGGAGTCTACCGTTGGGATGATGGTCTTCCGCTGATCCTTTATCTCAACAACGGGACCAGCGTCCCGACGTATGGCTCGCAACGTCCCAATCTTCCTACCGATCTGCAAAACTCCGGAACGGTTGGTCCAAATGCCAATTACTTCAGTAATGCGGCAGGGGCTGCCGCCGACAAGGGCAATCCGATCAACGAGGCAAACGGGAACGTCTGTTACGCGAGTGCCTGGTACCCGTGCCAATTCTTCGATGGCAACGCCCCTCGCGTGCTTCCGAAGAACCGCGCTCCAGGGAACCAACAACGTAACGGCTTCTCTCTTCAAGCAGTTCCCTCTGTGGAAAGAGAGCACCAAACTTGAATTCGGCGTCGAAGCCTTCAACCTGTTGAATCATGTCCAGTTCGGCGCTCCGGCCACCACAGTCGGTCAGTCGAATTTCGGGATGATCACGAATCAGGCCAACTCGCCACGCGAACTTCAGCTTCGCGCGAAACTGTACTTCTAACCGCTCCGTATCAACTCACAGAAAAAGGGCGGCAAGCATCGGCTTGCCGCCCTTTTTCTACAATTGAAGCAATTTGAAAAAACAAACCCAACTGGTAATTCGTTTCGTAAAACGGCTGTATCTTCTTGTATTCATTGCCGCTTGGCCTTGTTTTGCCCAGCAACCCAGTCCCGAACAGCTCTTTAACGAGGCCATGGCCGCCCAGCGGAACGGCGATCTGAATAAAGCCGTAACCGGCTACGAACAGGTACTGAAGCTTGTCCCGAATCTGGTCCCGGCACGAGCAAATCTGGCAGCTGCTGAACTCCAACTCGGCCGTTCGGAAGACGGAATCTCAAACTACCGCATCGCCCTACGGCTCTCGCAAGGTAATCCCCAAATCGCTCTTTTGCTGGGTGACGCGCTGGTTAGCGCCCATCGGTATGACGAGGCCATCGCTCTGCTTCAGCCGCTGGAAAAGGCTCACCCTCAGAACCTGGACTTGACCTTTCTTGTGGGTGAAGCGCTGATCGACAAAGGCCAGCGGACCGAGGGTCTTCAGCGGATTGAGCGGGTGGCACGTTCCCGGAATGACGAAAATGCGTGGACTCTGTCGGCCGTGACGCGGCTAAAACTCGACGATTATGCCAAGGCGGAGGCCAGCGCGGAGGCGGCGATACGGCTGAATTCCTCCGATCCGGGAGCGTACGTCCTGAGTGGGATGGCGAAGGCCGCGCTCGGGAAGACCGATGCCGCCAAAACCGCTTACCGCAAGGCGCTCGTCCTGAATCCCGATGACTTTGACGCCAATCTGCGCCTGGGAACGCTGCTGCGAATCGACGGCGACACCCAGGACTCCAAAGCCTATCTGGAACGCGCACTCAGGCTCAATCCAGCATCTTTATCGGCTCGCTTCGAAGTGGCGCGAATGCAGATTTCGGACGGCCGCGATGATGAGGCCGTGGCCAATCTGGAAGAGATCGTTCGCCGCGATCCTGATTTGCCCCAACCACATGTCCGGCTGGCCGTCTTGTACGCTCGTATGCACCGCCAGCGGGATTCAGATCGAGAACGTCAGATCGTTGACCGCCTTCAAGGCATGCACCAGAAGCGCGAAGTGGAGGATTTCATCGACAACCTGGAGAGAACTGGCGTGAACCCCTCTACCGCCGCCCGCTGACAACCGCTTCATACTTTCTCAAGACTCCGCCCACCAGTTCACGCGGGTCCAGAAGATGCTGCGGCTTATAATGCTTTGTGGACCACCGGCAACCTTCTTCGAATTCTATTCCCAGGAAGTAGCTGGTATCGCGGAACGAACAGTGCTTCACGGCACCGATCA
Organism: uncultured Acidobacteriaceae bacterium; assembly: GCA_963845995.1. Classification (GTDB taxonomy): domain Bacteria; phylum Acidobacteriota; class Terriglobia; order Bryobacterales; family Bryobacteraceae; genus Bog-105. The sequence continues at coordinate 60,432 of CAWJUO010000002.1, forward strand.
GTTCACCATCCCCATACCTCATGATGACCCTGGTTCCGTCTGGGATGCGGCCTTCCACCTGTAGGCAAACTCCGCAAAGGGATATATCTTCGAGATTAGCGACGCGCCGCCGCTGGTATCCCGATTCGTCTCTATAAGTAAGCTGCACAAGCTCCGCGCAAAGCAGCCGTGAATCAGTCCGCCGTTCCTTCATGTTTCTCTCATCGGATGCGGAGCGCCGCGGCATTAGACTGTGGGGCACAAATCGATAGCAGGTAGCATTGAAATAGTCCCGGGTATTCGCCTGACCGTCTAAGCTGGCCTACCGAGAATTATGCCCCTCACATTGAATCCCACCCAGACGCCCAACACTCGTCTGGGTGTCGTCACTCGCGTCGTTTTCTTCATCGCCATGGTGATCATAGGCTTGCAGTTGCTGCCTTTTGTCCTGCATGGCGTGTTTGGCGATGTGGTGGCCGGCACGATCGGGTTATTCGCAACCGGGCTTATTGCGAATCTCCTCACCATGCGGATTTTCGACCGGCGTCCTATCGCCGAAATTGGACTCGGAACCGGCAACGGCGCGGGCCGCAATTTCTCCTTGGGGCTTCTATTTGGGGGCGGCGCCGCCGCACTGATGTTATTGGCTCCCCTCCTTGCGGGAACCGGGCACTTAGTCACGCGCCAGAATTCGAGCTTCTCCTGGCCCTCCCTAATCTTTTACCTGGCAATCCTGCTTTTTGGAGCGGCCGGCGAAGAAATGATGTTCCGGGGCTATGCGTTCCAATTGCTGATCGAAAAGCTGGGCCCGTTCGCGACGGTTCTGCCGGTCGGCGTTCTCTTCGGATTCGCGCATATGGGAAACCCAAACGCCACCAAGCTAAGCGTTGCGAACACCATTTTATGGGGGATCTTGCTGGGCTATTCTTTTCTGCGTAGCCGCGATCTTTGGCTCCCGATCGGCATTCACTACAGTTGGAACGCCGTGCTGCCGCTGTTCGGCGTCAACTTGAGCGGGCTTACAATCGATGTGACGAGGTATTCCTATCAATGGGATCTGGCACCCCTGTGGAGCGGTGGAGCTTACGGCCCGGAGGGCGGGCTTCTCGCGACGATTTTCGTGATTCTTCTCTTCTTTGCCCTGGCGAAAGCGCCCGTAAAACCGCAGGTTGCCGCGATCGCCCAGGTTTTGAACGAGCCCGTTTACTGATCGTAGTCGCTACCGTCGTACTTCTCGGAGCCGCCCAGTCTCTTCGCGCGGACAAATTGAGCTTCGACGAACGCATGGAGATTGAGCGCGGCCTGAGCGCGGAATTTGCGACCGCCAAGGTGACGCTGCCCCATTCAAAGAAAGCCCTCGTCATTCATAGCGATGGGACCTATGATCGTGCAGCCTGGGACGATGCCTTGCGCGACGACGGGCCGGCCGCCCGGGTTGGAGACGAGATCCAAATTACCCGCGTCGTGATCGAAAAGAATAAGATCCTGATGGAAATCAATGGCGGTACGAAGTCGGGCCACTGGTTTGACCACATACAGGTGGGCATGGGCGGGAACACCAATCCGGTGAGCACTAACCAGAACGGGCAGCCGATCAATGGCTCACATGTGGTACTCGAATTTCCCGGCAGTGTGCCTTCGATTAAGACCGCCGAAATTCGCCGTATCCTGTCGCCCATCTTCGATTTTGAGAAGCATTCCGCTACCGAACAGTATGTGGACCGGCTACCCGAACCGATCAAGAAGGCTATCAAAGAGCAGCGTGCAATCGAGGGAATGGACCACGATCAGGTCTTGCTTTCCATGGGTAAACCACGCAGCAAGAGCCGGGAAACCAACAAAGACGGCGACGAAATGGAAGATTGGGTCTATGGCGACCCGCCCGGAAAGATGACCTTCGTGCGCTTTAACGAAGACGGTAAAGTCGTAAAAATCGAGGAGTCGTACGCCAATGTCGGCGGCACCACGGCTCCTCCTCTTCCGTCTCCAAGATAAAGCTGAATGATAATCTAGAATCATTGCCGGTGTAGCTCAGGTGGTTAGAGCGACGGTCTCATAATCCGTAGGTCGCAGGTTCAACTCCTGCCGCCGGCACCATTGCTTGTTCAGCCCACGCCTGAGATATTTGGGTCTGCCTCTCCACTGAGTCTCTTCAGAGATTCCATGCCCGCAAAGCAACTCCAAACGCTTGCTGAGGAAATCCCGGTCCCAGTTGAGCTCATCGAACGCCGTATCTACTTCATTCGAGGCCACAAGGTCATGGTGGATGCCGATTTGGCTGACTTGTACCAGGTTCTAACCAAGAACTTGAATCTGGCGGTCAGGCGAAACCAGAACCGGTTTCCAGAAGACTTCATGTTCCAACTGATCCAAAGACGAGACGGAAGCTTTGAGGTTGCAAACTGCAACCTCAAACTCAGATGATGGGCGAGGTGGCAGGCGGTATCTACGCGTATGTCTTCACGGAACAAGGCGTCGCGATGCTGTCGTCGGTCCTCAAGAGCGACCGCGCGGTTCTGATGAATATCGCGATCATGAGAGCATTCGTCAAGCTCCGTGAGGTCATGAGCACGCATAAAGACCTTGCCGTTAAGATCGAGGCACTGGAACGGAAGTACGACGAACATGACGATGAAATTCAGGTATCTTCAGCGCGATCAAGAAGCTTATTGGAGCCCGCTGACGCCCAAATTGAAGCCTAGAATCGGCTTCAAAATTGAAGACAAATAGCCGTCCTTTACCGCAGAACGACCCGCGCTAGTCCCGCATTATTCGCCGTATCGTAAATTCGGAATACGAGCAGGTGCTCTCCCGGTCTCAGTTTCTCCAGATGCAAGTGGAACTGCTCATGCGGTGAATCTGTAACCCCGTCCGCCGCTTCAATCGGCTGCCAGGAGCCAGCATCCATCGAATACTCACAAAGCCGCAACGGACTGGTCTTATCGGCTCCCTCCACATCTACGTCAAGCGAAGCGCCATTCCTCTGGGGCGTGCCGATGGTTACCACAGGCGGAGTGTTATCGATAAGCACCGGCGTGCTGACCAATTCCGATTCCCGCGCAAACTCAGCCGGATTCGATGGCGCATCCGAAGCCACCACACGAAAGAAATAGCGCCCATCCGCGAATACATCCGGATCGAGCAGCAGCGTGTTCTCAAACATCCGGCTGCGGACGAGTTCCCAGGACTGCTCGTCTTCAGCTCGGAAATACACCGAATACGCCAGTTTGTCATTGTCGGGGTCGTCAGCCTGCCAGGAAATCTGTGTTTGCGTCGTTTGCAGCCGCGAGACGTTCTGACTGGATGTCGTCGATGAGCTTGCGGCCGGAGGCTCGCCCGTATCGGTAACAGTGACCGAATAAGCGGAACTCGTCGCCGCCGCATTTGCGCCCGCCTTGGCTGGGTTCGTTCCTACAATAGAGGACACGGTAATACTGTGAACAACCGGAGGCGTGTTCCGCGGCAGATAGGGAATATCCACTGTGTCAACCTGCCCCGTGCTTCCCGGTGGTCCAATCGGCGCGCCATTGTATAAACCGGGCCGCCGGACTCTTGATCAAACCCGCAGCCGGGTCCGTTATCGGACTCGACCAAGCGCTCCAGGTAGCGTCCGGGCGCGTTGAATAGCCCGTCCTGGTTTCGAATGCTACACCCGCTCCGCCGCCGTGCCACTGCATGTGGCCCCATCGGGCAACCGATCCCGAGTCGTGCACCTGCGATTCGTAATGTCCGGGGCCGCTACCCGGAGCGCCAAGCGAAAACAGCCTGGCCGGAGTGCTCATTCCGGCATACAGCCCGTCGCCTGTCTTCAGGATTCGCGTGGCCGTCCCATCGCCCAATTCCGCGAGCAAGGTCGTTTGATGTTCACGCAAAAGATAAATTCTGCCGTGAACATCGGTCGAAAAAAGAAGTGAATCCCCATCCAGCGCCAGGTCGTAAACGTTGTCCTCTTTGGAACTGCGTACCGTCTCGACCGTGTGGTCTGGGCTGATTTTGTAAATCGCCGATTTTTCTACACCGCTCACTTCGACGACCGTTCCTGCGCTGGCCGTACTCGCCGCAGCGCTCGTTGAAGAACCCGCCTGCGCCTGCCCCGGTGGTGTAACGGCAGTTTGCTGATCGGTAGAGCTCCCGGTCTGTCCAGCTTCGGTAACCGTGATCACCGTCGGTGTAGCGCTGACGACCGTTGCGGGAGTAGTCGCTGCCGATGGAGGAGTCGCGCCAGAACGCGTCGCCACCGCCCCACCCATAGCTGCCGCATAAACAGTGCCGTCCTTTGCGATCGCAATCGACCGGATCTCCGGGAGCGTGGAATCGTAGATCACCGATCCCTTCTGCGGACCGGAGATCTCGTAAAGAAGGCCATTCGGGTCGCTCCCCGCATACAGGTGACCATTCGCGGCCAAGGCGAGCGACGTCACGTTCACCTGGCCCGTCTCGTAGTAGAGGCTCGATTTCCCGTCCTGCTGAATGCGGAAGATTTGGCCGCCTTCGCCCGTTGCAGCATAAAGGGACCCGTCCGCCGCAGCTTCGAGCGCCCAAATGTACTTCACGGGCGAGCGCCAAAGCTCCGTAGCCTTTCCATTTTCGATCCGATAGACCGATCCGTTTGGCGACGTCCCCGCATACAACCGCCCGTGCCCATCCACGCAGAGCGCGAAGACTTCAGGCTGCAGCGAACTCCACACCAGCGAGGCTTTGCCATCCGCGGAGATCCGGAACACTTTGCCCTGATGACCTGTCGCCACATAGACCCCGTGATCCGGTGCGGGAGCGATGCTCCACAACGCGGGCTGATCGAGCGGCGCATCGAACTGAACGGACGGACCAAGCTGAAGAGAGCCGTTCACGCTCACCGATAACCCGGACAGCCGTCCTTTCAGAATGTCGGTAAACCCATTCACTTCCCAGGTGGTGCTGGTAGCGCCGAACACACTGGCGGCTAATCCGAAAAAGGCAAACGCGAATCGTATCTTCACTCTCTACTCTTTGACTTCGACCTGAACAGTTCTTGCGCCAGTGACCACGTAACCGTCGATCGGTATTGGAATTTCAGCGATCTCCGACCCCCGCGTCGTAATCTGCGCGACGTTGCTGGTCGGTGACATCGACGGGTCTGCAAGAACCAGCATCACCGAAGGGGGCGGGTCGGTGATTTCGCCTCCTGGCGATGGTCCGGAGATCGTAAAAGCGGGTTGCGGTCGCCAGACGCGCACGTAAGCTCCTTGACTTCCGCGGTACTTGTTCAAAAGCTCAACCAGCTGACCGGGGCTCTGCACAGAACTCGCATTCATTCCCGCAAAGTCCGGGAAATTCAAGGTATTCGCGTCGCTGACCGTGAAATTGAGTTGGCCCGCAGGTGCGCCGACCGGCACGTAGGTAAGTGGCCGATCGAGTCATCTGTACTCCATTCTCTCCGGCCAGCAGCGTTGTGATTTGTACCGGATCGCCCGGATGCACCTCGTGGGCCGAGGTCCACGCCTGCGAAATATAAAGCTGATGTTTTGACTCGACGGGCTTCAATTCGAAGGACATGTTCTTGATATGCAGCGTGTTGAATCCGGTTCCAAGAATGAAGCCCAAAGGGACCACCGCATCGATGGCCACCTGCTGCGGTAAACCGCTATCGCTGACGAAGGCGTCTTTTAGGACAATCGGCGGCACGCCGCCTTCAAACTCAATCCGTTCACTGAGCACACCGTTCCAGCCCCGACCGCCCGCTCAGTCGCATCGATCGCGGAGAAGATCGCGGTTTGCGTAATAAATGGCGTAAACAATCGGTCGTCAACTACCGAAACATGGTATTCGTGAGCACCCATCACGGAAGACTGAACCGAAATTGTGACAGGGATGGTGTGTGCGGCACGCCCGATCTCGCCCGCCACTCCCGTGCTCCGGTCGCTCGTGATCGTTCCCACCCATTCCTTCGGAACCGACAGTTTGAAAGATGTGTTCAGCGTCGGCACGACCGCCAGTACTTCGGAGCGCGCAAAAGGTAGTTCGGTTGTCCCGCCATCCAGAAATCGATGTCCAAACGCGTAGACATGCTTGCCATCGATGTAAGTAACTGTTCCGTCTGCGCTTATCGACATATCACCGCTCATCAACTGGACGCTGATCATTCCTCCAGGCTCGATCTTGCCGGAAAAAGCGGGAGAGGTTGGCGAGCCCGCCGACACTCCTTGTTGTGGTTCGAATCCCAATGTCCGGAATCTGGAAGAGAAGGCTTGAATTGTGGCTGGCGTAAATCCCGTCAGCGCCACCGGAGTTAGAATTTGGGTCAAGCTCCCGAAAGGCGAAGGGATGTTGGCCGGGCTTTCGACGAAGTTCGCGGCCGTTTGGCCCCAGGAATTCGCGTGACGAAAACTCGCGTTAGACTGGAGCGCGCCGCGTCCGCTCGTGAAACGGCTGTCTTCGACCATTTGCTCAATGGGTTGAATTCCGGCGATCGGTTCCTTGGAAAAAGCGAACCCCAGGGCTACCGCGCCCAGGAGCTTCCCGTCAATGAATACGGGACTCCCGCTCATTCCCTGGATCACCCCAGCCTCGGCAAGCGGTCCCCCGCTGAGTTTCGCCAGAATGATGCTCTGCTTTGGACCGGCGTTCTGGAGGACTCCGAGGATCTCGACTTGGAACTCTTCGATGCGATTCCCCTGGAAAACAGTGCGTCCGATGCCGTGCAAACCAGGCCGGACGTCCTTAAGCGGGAAGAATCCTTGAGCCCCGAGCGGCATCGAGGCCAGCAACCAGGCAGCCGCAAACAGCGGCAGAAATTTCAACCCCGCACGGGTCAAGGCTTGACGCACGTTAGCTATTGTTACCCATATTGGTTTGAAACCGTCCTCGCTGAACCCGTTTGTGACTAAACTAAGAACAAGTAATCTCAAATGATGGCAAGTTCGCCTCTTGCTCAATCCGTTGAAACTCACCCCGTCCACGGCAAGGTGTCGTGGTCGGCTCTCGCGTGGTTCGGCGGGCTTCTCATCCTATGTTACGCGCCCATCTTGTATCGTTTGGGCGTCCAGTGGGCAAACGACGAGAACATGGGGCATGGCTTCTTCGTGCCTCTCGTGGCTGGCTATATTGCCTGGCAGCGTAAGGATCTGCTGCTTTCGACCCCGCGGAATCCTACCAAGTGGGGCCTGGTAATCGTCATATGGGCTGGTCTGCAAGCGCTCGCGGCGACGCTTGGCGCCGAGATTTTCACGGCCCGCCTGGCCTTTATCATGGCTATTTTCGGTATCGTGCTTTTCGTCGGTGGCAGGCCGTGGCTAAAGATCCTTCTGTTTCCTCTCGTCCTGCTGCTCTTCATGATTCCGATCCCGCAGATTCTGTACGCTCGCTTGACCCTCAGTCTGCAGATGCTGGCGAGTGAGCTGGGCGAATTTCTTATTGGCGCCATGGGAATCCCAGTGATCCGGACGGGAAATCTGCTGCAATTGCCAAGCCAGACGCTCGATATCGCCGATGCTTGTAGCGGAATTCGCTCATTGCTTTCATTAGGATTCTTGTCTCTGGTGTATGCCTACTTCACCGATAAGCGCCCCTGGATGCGCTGGGCACTGCTCATCGCGACTGTTCCTATCGCCATTGCCGCGAACGCCATCCGGGTTGCCGTGACGGGCGAATTGTCGGAAATCAACACCAAACTGGCTCAAGGCGCGTATCATGAAATGGAAGGGTATGTCGTCTTTATAGTTGCTTTGGCGGCATTGCTGATCACTCATCGCCTGATAAGTTTTGCGGCAAAGAAGTTCGGCAAGGCATAGTTTTTATGACAGGCTTTCTGGGATCCAAAACCGCGCGTATTCTGAGTGTGGTTCTACTTGCGCAGGCAGGCATTTTTTATGGCTTCTCGCGTCAGGAGAACGTTCCGCTCCACAAACCTCTCCAACAGTTTTCATTGAACAGCAATGTGTGGCTACCCCAGGAAGATATGCCACTCGACAAGGACACGCTTGATG
>CAWJUO010000003.1:0-361415 GCA_963845995.1 uncultured Acidobacteriaceae bacterium
CAACAAATAGATTCAAGTCCAATCCACTTAGAAAGATAACCCGCTTCCGACCAACCCCAAATTTCATTTTTGCGCGCCTCCTGCTACCATCTCAAACGCCTGATCCGAAACTCCTCGGGGACGCTCCTCGTAATCGCGAATTTCAGGGCCGAATAGCCAATCGCGGAGGTTTGTAGCCGGACCGCCGCTGGGTCGTGCGTCATGTAATCGGCGGCCCATCATTGCGCCGCTTCCGCCATGCCGACTAACCAGCCAGGTTCGCTACATTCTCCTTGGACGAGCGCTGGGAATACGCTCACCTGCACTCCAGAGGCCAACCTTTGGATGGAGCAAGGACTCCTCCCGTCCGAAGGCGCTAATTCGCACTGGGCGCGGGGACCGGGCCCAGTTGAGGATTTAAATCTACCAGCTTAACTTCACACTTGGATAGTACATCGAGATCGGGTTGTCAACAGCATCCGCGTCCTCCAGCACGCGTCTGACCTGATTTGCTATTTCTGATATGTACGTCTGAAGGCTCGGCAAAAATGCCGTACAGGTCGGTTGTGTCGATCTTTACGGTGCGGAACTGGTCGATATCGAAGGGTATTCCTTCGCTTGCGCGAATGATCTGTACTGTGGGAAGCCGAGCCACATGCCTAAGGCAGAGCTCGTAGAAAACGTTTGGATTGTGAAACGAAAGATCAGCAATGTACAAGTCGAGACTTCAAGATGTGTTCCAAGACCTGCTTCCCAATCATCCCCGGCTTCCCGATCTGATCCGCTCGGATTACGTTGAGGTCGAACTCCTTCAACGCGGGCGTCACGACGTATTCTAAAAAGAAATCAGCGTGTTTCCGTTGCTCCGAAGTATTTTGTCCGATCGGACTGATGTAGAAGCACGTCGTTTCGAAGCTGTCTGCGTCGGCTCGCTCGGCGCTGATGGCTGCCCTCGATTACGGCAACGGGAGGCAGGTTGGAGGCGGACGGTTTACCGCATTCCTCCAGCGCATGCTCCAATGTGACGAGGCGCTCCGCGCCCGCTATTGTGCGAAGCAATCCCAGAAACTTGGCATTGAGGATAAAGGTATCGACGCATTCAGAATACAAATCCTCTTCAATATGTGCTTCCCTAATTGCATCGACCAAAAATTCCTTGCTGGGCATCTTCTTGTCTTTGCAGCGTTCATACAAGAAATTGAATGGCTCGATTTCCTTGATGGCTAGCTTGAATCGGGCCTGCAACTTGAGCGCAGGTGCAACGTCATCACCCGTGGCAAGGAGCCATCGGGAGTGAGTTCAATAGAGTCAGCCTGGTAACCGCCCTTCGTTAAGCCGTATCGGGAAGAGTTAGTGATCAACTGACGGCTGGGGCCACTGTCGGGGGATTTGCCGAGTTTGTCAAATAGCGTCAGCTTGCGGACCTTTTCCCGCCCGGGCGCGAACTTCTAAATTCCGCATCTGCAAGGACGAATGCTTCTTCAAACGTCGAGGCGGGGAAACTGCGGCTCGTGCGGCTTCGAACACCGTCCACATTTTCAACTTTCCTAGCGGCCTTTTGGGGTCTTACCTTTTTTGTTGATGCTTTCTTCCTGCGCCTGCTAGGCTTGTGGACCAAAGTTGCGGGTTTCTCCTGTCTTCTTGAAACTCTTCGGACAGATGAGTCTTCGATTTGCCGCCGCCGTTACTACGTTCAGCCATAAGATGTTCTACTTCCAGACAATTGTACAGGTGATACACAGTCCAGGATGGAGATCCTACTGGGGGTGCCGCACCTCTTTGGCCTCATCTAAGTGTTTTCTCGACCGATGCGAAGGGCTGTCTGTAATAAGTCAGGCAATCGCCACGTTGACGTATAATGCGTATCCGGTCATCTTGGAAATGCGACATGCTCGTGCTGAGCAACGGTCCGACATGACGGGCCTCTTGGTCCATGCGAATTGCTTCCGGCTGGCCAGTACGGCCCGACGCGCGGTCATAGTTAGACTACCTTGAAACAATTGTCACTTTGCCTTCCAATACCGTTCGACGAGTTCGGTGATCCTTTCGCGGTCGAGGAAATAGACCGAACCAATAACGCCTTTCGGCATTTTCTCGACAATCTTTTCGCGCGCGTTCTCGGTGAATCTGCCGCTAATTGCAATAATGAAGGTCGAGATGAACCTGGGGTCCTTCGAACCCAACTCGTAATAAGGCATCGCAAACGCGTCTGCGATCTGTCCCGAGCAATTCGTCAACAAATGACTTGACGCCGCCACTAACATCGCCCGCTTTGGCTTGCAGACCGTAGTGCCGATGATGGCCAAAAGGCGTCAATTCGGAGAAGGTGAAATCTTTACCGCATTCGCGCTTGCCATGGGCATACCGTACAAAGAGAAACCCCATTCTTCGAAGAAGGGGTTGGAGGAGTTCGCGGCAAAACGAATCTTCCTTCTCGGCGTACTCATCCGACCAAGGCAATCCGGAAAGCGCGACCTCAGCCGCGTGGAATATAACCTTTAGGGCCGATGCGGCAGCGTGGATGCTGGCCACGATCGGATCGCCTAGTGCGACATTGCGCTCAAGCGTTATCCCCTTCCAATCGTCATCGAGTTCGATTTGTGTAATCTTCCAATTGTCCTGATGGCCGACCTGTTCTCTGATCGCAATTAGGAACGTGGCAAGCCCAAATTTGCCCTCCCAATACTTGTTCGGCGTATGGCACCGAAAGGCCATGGTCATGCCATCCGAAGCTTCAGACAGTTCGAGCTCATGGAAGAAAAAGGTTCCGAAACCGTCTTCGCTGTGGATTTCGAGCGCTAGCCCGTTGGGCAGATGTTGAGATTGTTCATGAGCGAGATCGGAAAGGCTGCATCGGGCCAAGATATGGTCTTGATCGGCGTCCAATATCTCGATTTCTCTATTGGAGATCAGGACTGCCAAACTGCCGTTCTCGCCACGTAGTTCAATCATCGTGACCGCCTTCACCCACGTAATTTTCTTTAGGAGTCGACCTCATCTTTCGCACGCCGAGCCGATGTTTAGCGAATCAGGAATGTGCTCCGCAAGAATCGCCCGATCCTACCAGTCTGGACGCGCAGCAAGCAACCGCTTCTTGATGCCCTGGGGAGGCACTCGCAAGCGAGTCTAGCAACAAACCGGAACGCAGGATTCGGCACTGAGTGCGGTCATCCGCAGAGAAGACGGCACGGGGCAAGTTGTCGAAAAACGCGCTAGTCGGAGAAGTGCTCGCCACGGACAGTCCTAAAAAACCCTTGCCTCCGCGTATTCCCTCCGGTCCACCATCCGAAATTGGGTAAGCGAAACAGGCTTATATCGGAAGCGGTTTCTTGACCGAGCAAACGCCCTTAACCAGGTCCGTAGCGCATTAAGCTGGCCCTGTGAGGGGATGCTCCGGGCCGCTGAGTCCTGTCACTCTACTCCACTCGCCGTTTCTCCAGAAATGCAATCCTGCCCTTTGGCGCAATTCGCCATCCAATAACGCCACTATCTTCCCGCTAAGTTGGCCGTAGCGGTAGCGGGGAACGCTCTCGGGAGTTCCGGGACTTGAGATCCGGAGGAATGAACTTCCGCCCCGACACCAGCAATGACTAAACTGAACCAGCAAACAACTTACACAGAATGTGACGGCGCTTCGGGGACGCTCGCGCCCACCCGGCGTTGAAAGCACACACGAATCAATCTCAATCGGGGGCACGTAAGGGCCGAACGCGCACTCGGTCGCGTGCCACAACACAAAACACACCGACGGTGAGAATACCCCTCTCAATCAGAGAATGAATTACCTCAACCACCACGCGCGGCTCCGGAATGATACGAAGCAAAACAACGGACGATCCAGATGACAGACCGCGCCGAAAGACTAAGTCACCGAAGTCCTTATCGAAAGTGAGTAGTATCCGCTCTTCACGGTCGCAGATTGCAGCAACTACTTCGTCAGCCGATCCCGCGTGGCCTTCGGCGACCCAGGACACGTCGTAACCGCGATCCCGTAACACAGCGAGAGCCGGGAACGGGAAGTTCTCATCCGCGAGAAACCTCATCCAATCGATACGGGATAAACGCGCTCGCTGTGGAGCAGTTCTCCCGCATACTGTAAGCAAGCTAAGATGTCAGGTTCGGTCAAGTGCGGGTAATTTGCGAGGATCTGCTCGTGACTCCACCCGGAAGCCAGCAGGTCTACGATGAATTCCACCGAAATCCTGGTACCAGCGATCACAGGCTTGCCGTCAAGAATTTTAGGATCCACCACGATTCTGTCTTCCAGTTGCACATCTCTATTATGAAACGGGTTTGGAGCCGTTCACGATTTACTCCACCCCTGTTGGCAAGGTTCTACCGACAGCTTCAAACGAACCGTTACGACGTTAGTAGCATTACACGCCGCCCGTGCCCGGAACCGAACTCCACAACCCAGTCACAACTCGAAAAAATAAATTTAAACCCCAATTCACTTAGAGAAATAACCATTTTCACCCAACCCCAAAGTTCGTTTCCGCCCGGTGCAATGCTACTGTCCAACAGGCTCGCAGCTCCCGCTTAACCCGGGAGCAAGCGGGCCATTTCTATTTCAGGAGCCTTCACAAAAATGTCCACCCCCGCGCAAGTTTACGCGAACCGCCTCAACGCCCGGCACTCAACCGGCGCAAAAACAGAAGCTGGAAAAGCCGCTTCCGCCGCCAACAACACCAAGCACAACCTGACCGGACACTTCTCCGTCCTCCCCAACGAAGACGAAGCCGAATTCATCCAACTCCTGCTCGATCTCGTCAACGAGCACAACCCCACCACCCGCACCGAAGAAATCCTGGTCGAAAAAATGGCCCAGCACTACTGGCGCTCTCAGCGCGCCCTCTACATGCAAGAGAACTGCCTGCAAATGCCGGACGCCCCCGCTATCGGACTCGGCCTCATCCTGCGCTACCAAACCACCCACGACCGAGCCTTCCACAAGTGCCTCGAACAGCTTGCAAAGCTAAGAGCCGAAAGGCGCAAAGAGCAAATTGGGTTCGAATCGCAAAAACGCCTGCAAGCCGCTCAGGAAGCAAGCGACGCCAACAAACAGGCCGACGAAACCCGCCGCCAGGAGGTCCATCAGGCTAAAGTTCGCCTTCTAAACTCGAAAGCGGCCCTGACGGAACTCGATGCCAACATCAAAGGAACCCTCGAAGCGAAATTCCCCGGCCACACCGCCATTCCCTTTACTGACATCAAGCCGTTTCTCGAAACTGCCATCCAGGATTTCGTCAACTACAAAACAGCCAAGGCCGCCTGATGGCACTCGCTAAGATCGTAGTGTGACCCCGCCTATGAGGACAGCAGACGAGCGCCCAAAAGGGCTTTTTGCCTCTCCTTTGCTACCTATTTTTCTGATCGTGGCCGTTGATATTCTCGGCTTCACGATCATCCTGCCCCTACTGCCGTTCTATTCCGAACACCTCGGGGCTTCTCCCGCCGTCGTGGGCGCGCTCGTGTCTACGTATGCGGTTTGTCAGTTGATCGCAGGACCCATCTTGGGGCAGTTCTCAGATCGTCTCGGCCGCCGTCCCATTCTTATGGTGAGCCAACTCGGAACGCTGATAGGATTTCTGCTCCTCGCGTTCTCGACGCACGTCTGGATGCTCTTCCTCGCACGCGCAATCGACGGGGCTACCGCGGGAAATCTCACCATCGCCCAGGCCTACATCAGCGATGTGACAAAACCCGAAGAACGCGCCAAATCCTTCGCCATCATCGGTGTTGCGTTTGGGTTCGGCTTTCTGGTCGGCCCGGCCATCGCAGGCTTCCTGGCGAATTTCGGCTATCAGGCCCCCATCTTCGCGGCTTCCGCTCTTTCGTTCACGTCCATTCTCTGCACCTTCTTTCTGCTGCCGCGCCGTGAAGTCATTCATGAATACAACGAGGCAACCGCCGCCGATCCAGGTCCTGGCGGACGCCGTCTTTCGCTCATCTCGTGGGGCGAGTACCGGCGCTTCTTCCGTAACAAAGAACTCGCCCGTCTACTCATTCAATGGCTGCTCTTCTCATTCTCTTTTTCGACGTTCATTTCAGGATTCGCCCTCTTCGCCGAACGCCGATATCTGTGGAACCATCATCCGGTCGGGGTCCGCGAGGTTGGCTATATCTTCGCCTTTACCGGCTTCCTCGGAATCATCATGCAGGGTGGCGTCGTAGGCCGCATGGTGAAACGCTTTGGCGAGAGGAAAGTCATTCGGCTCGGCTTCTTCACGACGGCCATTGCCTACATCGCGGTCGGGTTCACCAGAACCGTGGGCCAGTTACTCTGGGTAACGGGACTTTCTTCGCTTGGCGGCTCGGGTTTGCGTCCCGCGCTGACTAGTCTGGTTACTCAAAAGGCAGGCAGACACGAACAGGGCGTAATCCTTGGACTGACTCAGTCGTTAACCTCGGTCGCCCAAATTACCGCGCCTTTGATCTCCGGTATTCTTATTGACCGCCGCTATCTTACCGTTTGGGCAATCTGGGCGGGCATTCTGGCCGGTTTAGCTCTGCTCTTTGAACCACGAAGCAAACCGATGCCGTCACAGGAGCGAGATGCTTTGGCCCAAGCTTCGCGCCTCTGAGTGGGTTCTAATCGGGTTTTTCGCCTATATTGCCGCCATTTCGCCGTTCTTCCCTGAACGGCCAAACCTGGGAGCGCAGCCCTCTCTTATCTTGTGTGGAGTCGCCGCGCTCCTGTTACTAATGACCTACCTTCAACAGCGGTCATCCTCTGAAGTGATCAGTGTCGTTCGCGACTTTCTGCCTATCGGACTAACGCTGATCGCCTTTCGGGAGATGGAATTCTTTCTCCCCAAGGGGTATGACTTCCAATTCGAGACACTCTGGATCGGATGGGATCGCCAATTACTTAATAACTTCCACTTACGGGCACTTATCGAAAGCGCCGGTAAGTCGATTCCCTTCGGCCTGGAGGTTTCCTACTTACTCGTGTATGGACTGCCGTTCTACTGTTTAGGCATACTCTACTGGCAGGGCCGCAGACGATCTTGCGACAGGTTCCTCGTTATCTACTTAGTAGGAACCCTCACTGCCTATGCGCTCTTCCCTTACTTCCCGTCGCAACCGCCGCGCATCGCCTTCCCAGGACTGGACCTGCCGGGAGTAACCACGGTGATTCGCCGTTTCAACCTGGCTATCCTTCAAGCCGCCACGATTCATGTAGGGGTATTTCCAAGCGCCCACGTTTCCTCTGCCTTTTCCGCCGCCTGGGGCATGTTTCTCGTCTTGCCCCGGCGCAAGCTCTTTGGATGGGCGCTCGTGTTTTACGCCATCTGCGTATCCTTGGCGACAATCTACGGACGCTACCACTACGCCGCCGATGTGCTCGCCGGCTTTGTTGTCAGCCTGATTGCTGCGGCCGTAGCGCGGCGTCCAAGCAAGCGGCTACTGACCCAGTGAGAACCTCACAGTGATCTGAGTAACAACCTCAACCGGCGATCCATTCAGTAACGTTGGCCGGTATCTCCATTGCAGAACGGCGTCACGTGCGGCATTGATCAGTAACGGATGTCCACTGACCAACTGAAGATTTTCAATCGTTCCAGCCGTGCTGATGACCGCCGTGAACTCGACTGTACCCTGTACCCGCGCCGACCTTGCAAGTGGCGGATACACTGGCTGCACTTCATGGATGAGGTTGGCCTGGGCGACGGCGCCTCCTATCCGCTGCGGCGTCTTAGGCGCTGGTTTCGGCGATCCGGCGGCTTAGGCGGTGGCGCAGTGCTCAACGATTCCGCGGAAGAAAAGAGACATTCCCGTCTCATCGCCCTCAGCTTGGATAGCGCCGGGAATATCAATGCCGCGACGGCGCTGCCGCGACTTGCACGGGGTGGCTCGTCGGTTTGGCAAAGACAAGCTGGTTCAGTCATCCTGAATGGGCGAACCACTGCTGTGCTCTTTGCCGTGGGCGTGTTCTGCGCAACGTGCGCCGCAACAGGCGCTTTCGGCGCCAGCAACAGCGCCCTCAATTGTGCCGCTGGCAATCCTTGCGTATAGGCAATCGAGACAAGAATCGAGATACAAATGACTGCGGCTTGTATAAGTAAGGAAGCAAGTACGCCAAGAGGTCTTTTGCTCCGGCGCTCTGTATTAACAAAGGTCTGATCGAACACGAGTAACTCCTCCCGAGCGTGCTCCCGCTCGCGAACTAAGTAAGTTTCTATGATGTGATCAGGTACCTGCTCTATACAAAACAGACACCGGTAGCTACGGAATGTTCCTGGCCGCATTACTGCGCTTTACTGTATGAAGTCGAGCTTCTTCAATTCGGCCCGCGGCTCAGGAGGAGTGAACTGCGCTTGCCCGAATGTCTCTTTCACTTGTCCATCCACCAAAGCCACTCCAAAGGGAGGATCGACAAACGGGAATGCCTTCTTCAGCTTGTCCAGTTCCAGACTGGTAGAAGCTTTCAAGTGCGTGTCATGCAGGAAGGATTCGGCCCACTGCGGATTCACGGTCGGAATCGCGACAATCTTAGTCGCGCCCCAATTCAGCTTGGACATGAAGCGGGCGGCTGCATCGCAATGCATACAGGACGGATCGTAGAAGAAGATCAAGACCTTGCCTTGCGCCAAATTCTGCGGCTTGCCATCCACGATTACCGGCGTAGGCACCTGCGCATTCCGCCGCTGAGCCGCGTTCACGCCGAAGCTTGCGCCTGCGAGTACAACCAGCGCCAGGAAGACGACCGCCGGGATACGAAACATTCGAACGACCGGCGACCACAGATAGGCCACTATGCCGAGCAGCAGCATCACGCCATCTTCCACAAAGAAAGCCGGTCCCACCGCGCGCTTGATAATCGGAAAGCAACTGCAATCGCGTCCAACTAGTACGTGATAGTAGTAGCCGATCCAGATCATGAAGAAGATCATCAGCGCGGAGCCAAGCAGTCCGCCCCAACGCCTCCATCGCGGCACGAACAACAGGAAAGCGGCAAACAGTTCGATCGTCCCCAGCGCGCACGCTCCCAGCACTCCGAGCCCCGCCGGTACCTGAGCCTGCTCCAGAAGTTCGCCTGCTTTGAACGGACTCAGTACCTTCCATCCGCCCGATACAAGGAACAGAATCCCGAGCAATATCGCGCATACCGCCGCAACCTTCCGTTTACCGCTTGAGAGTTCTTCTACCATGTCAGGGTTCCTTCTGATTGTATTCTGAGGTGATGCGAAGCTTGGCCGCTCTGTTCTTGTCTGCTGTTCTGTTGTCCGGTGCCAGCCAGAAGAAGATCGACTCTGAAGTGAAAGCGATCACCAAATCGGCCATCCTGATCGACACCCACAACGACATTCCAAGCTTTACCGTTGACGGCGTGGACATTGGCAACTCACCCCAGACGCACAGCGACATCAAGCGGTTTCGCGAGGGCGGTGTCGGAGCCGTGTTCTTCTCGGTCTATGTTTCCGCAACGTATGTGGACGGGAACCACTCGGCCAATCGCGCTCTCCAGATGATCGATACCGTTCGTCACGACATCATAAGACGCTATCCGAACGATTTCGTACTGGCATTAACGGCGGCTGACATCGAGAAAGCTCATCGCAAGCACAAGATCGCCGCGCTGATGGGACTTGAGGGCGGTCATGCCATCGAAGATAGCCCACGTCTGCTTCGCGACTACTACAAGTTGGGCGTGCGCTACATGACCCTGACGCACGTGAATACCAACAACTGGGCCGACTCCTCCGGCGATATCACCGATACGTCCGTCCAACACCACAATGGCCTGACTCCGTTTGGCAAAGACATCATCCGGGAAATGAACCGGCTTGGAATGATGGTTGACATTTCGCACGTCGCGGACAAGACGTTCTACGACGCGCTTGCAACCAGCGAAGCGCCGCTGATTGCTTCGCATTCCGATGCCCGCGCCATCTCGAACGTGCCGCGCAACATGACCGACGACATGATCAAGGCGTTAGCGCAGAAAGGCGGAGTGATTCAGATGAGCGTGAACTGCACTTTCGTCTCGCAGAAGTCCGCCGATGCCATTGAAAACTCACCTCTACATGGCCGCGCCGCCGAGGTTCGTGAGCAGTACAAGAACGATCCCGTTCAACTGCAAAAGGCCCTTGACGCTCTCGAACAGGAACAGAAGCAATATCAGATACGCGCCACGCTCGACGATGTGGTCGCCAACATCGATCACGTGAAGCAGATAGCGGGCATCGATGCGATCGGCATCGGTTCGGACTTCGACGGAATCGTCTGCACGCCTGTAGGTCTCGACGATGTGTCGAAGTTCCCAAACCTGACTCGCGCCCTGCTCGAGAAAGGCTACACGCCCGCGGAGATCAAGAAGATCTATGGCGGAAACACCTTGCGCGTGATGCGCCAAGTCGAGAAGGTCGCCGCGCAAACGCGTTAAGTCGGTTTCGTCTCCAGGCGTTTCGCCTCTTGCCAGAGTTCTTCCATCCGATCAAGTGATGTGCCGGGAAGCGCGCCGCCTTCACGCTCCACGTGCGCGAACCTGCTGCGAAATCTGGCACTCGTCTTGCGCAACGCCTGCTCTGGATCGACCTTCAGGAATCGCGCGACGTTCACCAGCGTGAACAGCAAGTCGCCAACTTCGTGCTCCACATGTTCCTGGCTTTGCGTTGCCCGGGCATCGGCCAGTTCGCGAACCTCTTCCTGCAACTTGTCAAGAACGCCGTCGATGCTGGGCCATTCAAATCCGATGCCCGCCGCCTTGTGGCTGATCTTCTCAGCTTCGACCAAAGCGGGCAAATTTCGCGGAACCGCGTCGAGGATGGATTCAGGCACAGCGTGACCCTTCTCCGCCTTCTCCTGGCTCTTGATTTCGTCCCAACGCTGTTTTACATCTTCAGGCGTTTCCGCGTTGGCATCGCCGAACACATGGGGATGGCGGCGTATCAGCTTCTGGTTGATCGCATCGAGCGAGTCGGCAATGGTGAACAGTCCTTCTTCAGCCGCCATTTCCGCGAAGAACACCGGTTGCAACAGCAGATCGCCCAGTTCTTCGGTCAGCCCCGGCCAGTCGCGCCGGTCGATCGCGTCCATTACTTCGTAGCTCTCTTCGAGGAGGTAGGTCTTTATCGTGTCGAAGCTCTGTTTGCGGTCCCAAGGACATCCGCCCGGAGCCCGCAAAAGCGCCATGATCCTCACCAGTTCCGCGAACTTCTCACCCGATTCTGAAATCCGGTCCGCCACGATTCGAATATAGCGGAGGCGAGATAATTGTTTTCGAGCGATAGAGGAGAATAGAAGACAGATGTGGAGCGAGCGTAAACAACCAGATACTGCCAGGCCGGAGGTTCCGTCTGCCCGGCCCGAGACTTCATCGGCACGAACCGATCCTTCAAATGCACCGCGCACCGGCGGCACGCAGGGTAGTACGGCCATCATCGGTAAAGGGATGGTCATCAAGGGGCAGGTTCGGAGCGCCGAGCACATGCACGTGGACGGCGAAATCGACGGGTCGCTTTACCTGGCGGGCTTTGATCTGACCGTCACGGCGGAGGCCCGGGTGCGCGCCGACGTAACGGCAAGAGAGGTCGATGTCGCGGGTGTGATCGAAGGCAACGTAGACGCGACCAAGAAGATCACCGTCCGGCGAGGCGGCCGCCTGCTCGGGGATCTTAAGACTCCTGGCATCGTCATAGAAGATGGCGCCTATTTCAAGGGGAAGATCGAGATTGTGAATAGTGAGGCGCGAGAGCAGACGCCTACCGCCGCCGCTGCGACTGCCGGTTAGCGGTCAGGCAGTTAGCGGCCGGACTTAGCGATCGGCCAGGCCGCCGTCCACCGC
This sequence comes from uncultured Acidobacteriaceae bacterium, assembly GCA_963845995.1. Taxonomy (GTDB): domain Bacteria; phylum Acidobacteriota; class Terriglobia; order Bryobacterales; family Bryobacteraceae; genus Bog-105. The sequence goes on from CAWJUO010000003.1 coordinate 11,771, forward strand.
CAGGATCTGGCCGGTGATGAAATCGGGCGCCGTCAGGAAGAAGTGTACGGCCTCGGCGATCTCCTCCGGCTTTCCCGCGCGCTGCATGGGCGTGGCCTCGATCATGGCTCTCGTCCTCGCATCTACATCGTTGAATGAGATCACGCCGGGAGCCACGGAATTCACGGTGATTTCAGGCGCTAGAGCCTTTGCGAGCGCTTTGGTCATCATGATCACGCCTGCTTTTGAGGCGCAGTAATGAACGTGCTCCGCCCAAGGCCGGATGCCGCCCAAAGAACTGATGTTCACAATGCGTCCGGCGCCAAGCTCTTTCATCTGCCGCGCCCCTTCCTGGCAGCAGAAGAACGTGGCTTTCAGGTTCACTTCGTGAATGAAATCCCAGTCGGCTTCGGTGATGTCGAGAGGGTCAATTCGTGTAAACCGCGCGGCGTTGTTCACCAGGCAATCCAACAATCCGAACTGCTGCCGCACTTCCGAAAACAGCCGCCGGATTTCTGTTACCTGTGCGAGGTCAGCCTGAAAAACAGGTGCGCCGCCGCACTCCCGGGCTACTTGCTCCGCTTCGGCCTTCGAACTGTTGTAGTGAATCGCAACATCAAATCCGCGCTTTGAAAGCTCGATTGCGATTACCCGGCCAATGCGTTTCGCCGAGCCCGTTACCAGAACCCGAGGACGTCTGTTCACTGGCTATCGCAGACGAAATCCGAGATCGCCTTCCTCGTGTAGACGATATCCTCCGGCGTGTGGACGGCGGATAAGAACGCGGCCTCAAACTGCGAAGGCGGCAAGTAAATGCCGCGTTCCAGAAGGTGATGGAAGAACTTGCCGAACCGCGCCGTGTCTGAGCGCTTTGCATCCTCGTAGTTGCGCACCGGTTCGCCCTGGAAGAAGAAGGTGAACATTGAGCCGACACGGTTGACAGTCACGCCTTCGGGGACGCCCGACGTCAACTCGGCTGCGGCGCGTTCCATCGTGTCGTAGATTTCCGGATGCGTTTCGATATGGCGCAGCATGGCAATACCCGCCGTAACCGCGAGCGGATTCCCGGATAGAGTCCCAGCCTGATAAACCGGACCGGCGGGAGCAACTTTATTCATGATGTCCGTTCGCCCGCCATAAGCCGCGATGGGCAGGCCGCCGCCCAGAATCTTTCCGAGCGTCGTCAGATCGGGAGTCACGCCGTAAAGCTGCTGCGCTCCGCCACGGCTTAAACGGAAGCCCGTCATCACCTCATCGAAAATCAAGAGCGCGCCGTACTGCTGTGTGATGCGGCGTAACCCTTCCAGGAAGCCGGGAGCAGGCGCGATACAGCCCATATTGCCCGCAACCGGCTCAACAATCACCGAGGCAATGCGGTCGCCTTCTTTGCGAAAGACGGTTTCCACGGCTTCCAGGTCGTTGAAGGGGATCGCAATCGTTGTCTCGGAAAAAGAGCGCGGGACACCCGCCGTATCGGGCAAACTCAGAGTGGCAAGTCCGGAGCCCGCTTTCACGAGGAGCGAATCCACATGCCCGTGATAGCAGCCCTCGAACTTGAGCGTAATTTCCCGGCCGGTGAAACCGCGTGCGAGCCTGATCGCGCTCATGCAAGCTTCCGTTCCAGAGTTCACCAGCCGGACCATCTCTACCGAAGGCACCGCGTCGATGATCAGTTCAGCGAGTTCAACTTCGCGGCCCGTTGGCGCGCCGAAACTGGTGCCCAGGTCCAGCACCGAAGCAAGCGCGTCTATAACAAATTTGGGTCGGTGACCAAAAATCAGCGGCCCCCAGGAGCACACGTAATCGACGTATTCATTGCCATCGATGTCGAACATGTGCGACCCATCGCCGCGAGCGATAAACCGCGGAGTGCCGCCCACGCCACGAAACGCGCGTACAGGCGAGTTCACGCCTCCCGGTATGTACTTCTGGGCCCGTGCGAAGAGCGCTTCCGACTGGGCCGTGTTCATATCCGGTTTTCGCCGAGCAGAAGCTTACGAAAAAGAAAGCTCATCAGAATCTCGTGCAGGGTCGTGTTCACGTTCCGCAGAAGCCGGTGCTTCAACTCCAGATAGGGCTGAGTTCCGGCAAACAGATCCTGCATGATCTCGCAGAACTTCGGGCTGCGCTTCATGAAATCGATCATGCGCGTCGGGACGGCTCCGAACAGGACGGCTCCGCAAAACAGGCGCTTCGCAAGGCCCGCTCCATAGGTGAGATCCATGCCGAAATCACGCGCGATCAGTTGGCGGTAATGCTCGATATTCTTCTCCGGTTCCTGATCGCTAAGGACAACTTGGCTTGCCAGATCGCCGGATCGCACCGCGTAGTACAAGCCTTCGCCGGTGATGGGATCGACTAATCCGCCCGCATCCCCGACTGCCAGCCAACCATGACCTGCCACTCTGTTGTTGCGCCAGCCGTGACATTCAAGGGCGGGGAGCATGTGGCCGTAGAACTTGGATTCCTTACGGGGCAAGCCCTTTTCGTCCATGTAGCGTTCAAGGCGCGCTCGCAGGCATTGTGCGGATTCGCCCTTGCCGCAAATTCCCACCGACAGGTGTCCCGCGCGCGGAAATACCCAAATGTACCCTTCGAGTTTGGGCAGAAACTGAATGTCGATATGCGGCTGATCGGACGGCACCCAATAGCCGAGCGCGTACATCGTGTCTTGTGCCGTGTACTGCGTTCCAACTTCCCGCAACGGATTGCGGGCGCCTGTGGCAACTACGCAGAAATCCGCATCGATCTTTCCCGACCGCGTCCGTATACGCCAGCCCGACGAGGTGCGATCAAGCCCGAGTACGCGTTCTTTCTCGATCTCCGCGCCAGCCTGTTCCGCTCTCCGCAACAGCATCCCGTTCAAATCAACGCGCGAGTAGATCACAAGCGGCTGAGTCAGAGACATCTTGAATGTGCCCGTGTTGGGCGCAGCCAGCATAGTGTCCGTGACCATTTTCTTTGGCGTGTCGTTGTCGATCAAATAGGGATATTGCGAGTAGGCCTTATAAGTGATGCCGCCGCCGCAAGGCTTCTCCCACGCAAGCTTTTCGTCAAGCACAATGGTCCGCAAGCCCGCACGGGCTAATCGTTCGGCTGCCGAAGCGCCGGCCGGACCTCCGCCAAGAACCGCAACCGTCTTCATCGCGCCTGTCCGTTGGCTCCTTCGCTTCGAGGCATTTGATCTAGCGACGGATGGCCGGGAGGTAACTGATCGCCTTGTGCACCCGCATGACCCGGCGAGACTGTGGCCTGAAGAATCTCCGACCTTGATGACGACCCATTTGCCGTCACGCTGCTCAAGCGTATACTTCATTACCATTCCGCTATTTACACTCGCATCGCCTTTAGGATGAAAGGCAACCGTTGCGTACGCCATGTTTTTGTCGAATGATACGGCAGTCGTTGTGACGTCAAGAGACTTCATGTCGAGTCCCGATCTGGTCTGCAGCCGGTTTACGATGGCCGCTTGGATTTTGTCCTTACTGCGCATGTTGTTCCCGCAGCCCGCGAGGACGACAATAGAGAGGAGGAACGAGACTAAGGGCCGAAGCACGCCTTCAATTATAACTGGCGAGGTATCAATAGCTTCCCGTTAACTGTGATGAAACATTTTCTCTCGATTGGCATTTTGCTGACAGGCATCGCACAGGCGGCGACCATTCCGGCGGGTACGGAGTTACAAGTGCGATTGCTCACAGAAGTGAGCAGCGACAAGCCTGCGGGGCAGCCTGTCCGGGCGGTTGTCACTGTGCCGGTTTTCGCGGACGCCGAGCCCGCGCTTGCCGCCGGTACCGAAATTGTAGGTCAGACATCCGATGCTTCCGCGGCCAAACCTGCGGCCGATGGCGCGCCGGACCAACAGGCGAAATTGCGGCTTCAGTTCAGCACGATACAGGACAACTCGGGGCATAGCAAGCCACTCTCCTGCGTTTTGACGTCGATTGACAATGCACGCGAGTCGCTGGATCAAAGCGGGCTGATTACCGGGATCTCGGCTTCTCAGACTTATGAGGCTCGGCTCGACCAGGGGATCGGAAAATTGGCGGCTCGCAACCAGCAGTTCGCGCAGCTTCTTTCAGGGGTGGAAAGCGCCTTTGTGAAGAAGGTGGACCCATCCATCGATTTCAAACCGGGCGTGGATTTCGCCGTGAAGCTCACGAAAGCGCTGGAATGGGACGCGCCGCCCGCGGCCAATCTGCCGGGCGCGATTACGCCTGCCGAGGCGCTGGTAAAGTTGGTTGGCGCGGAACCGTTCCGTACGGCGGCAAAGAGTCCACCCAAGCCGTCCGATCTGACCAATCTTATGTTCATCGGAACCCAGGAGCAGGTTGAACAGGCTTTCAAGGAAGCTGGATGGTCTGCGGCGGATAGCTTGAGCCAGACCTCGAAGATGGAGACTGCGCGGGCGATCATAGAAGATCGCGGGTACAGCGAGGCTCCCGTATCGGTTTTGTTTCTGGAAGAGAAGCCTCCGAGCTTGACCTTTCAGAAGCAGACCGACACATTCTCCATGCGGCATCACATCCGCATCTGGCTGCGGCCGGATAAGTTCAACAACGAACCGGTTTGGGTCGCGGCGGCCACGCACGATACGGGAATCACGTTCTCGGAAGTGAGCAAGAATTTTACACACGGCATTGATCCCAACATCGATAGAGAGCGTGCGAAGGTTGTGAACGATCTGCTGTTCACGAAACGGGTACGTGCTCTGGCGCTGGTCGATCGTACCGGCATTCCGCAGGATATTTCGAACGCGACGGGTGATAAGCTTCAGACCGACGATAAAATCGCCGTCCTGGAATTCTAATCCCTACCATGCAAATGACCGAAGAGAAGCAGAGCGTTTCGGCGCTACTGCAAAGCGACCACCGCTACAAGTATCTGGACACGTTCATCACGCTGTTTGTGGTTGTGCTGGTGATCTCAAACATCATCGCGGCGAAGTTTTTCGCGATTGGAAGTTTGCGCGTCAGTTGCGCTCAGATTCTATTTCCGATCACTTACATTTTCGGCGACATCTTTACTGAAGTGTATGGATACTCGGCTTCAAGGCGAGCCATCTGGTACGGTTTCTTCGCGGCTTTCATTCTGGTGGTTATCACTTACGCGGCGTCGATTATTCCTGGTGCGCCGGAGTACACGGACCAGGTTGCTTTTGCGACCATCTTCAAGCCCGTGGGGCGAATTGTCGCGGCGAGTCTGCTCGCCTATTGGTGCGGTGAGTTCGCCAACTCGTTCACTTTGGCAAAGTTGAAGTTAGTAACTAAAGGCAAGTATTTGTGGACCCGCACCATCGGTTCCACCGTTGTCGGACAGGCGGTTGATACGTCAGTCGTGATGTTCGCGGCGTTTTATCCTCACCTTTCACTTGGAGTGATCTTACGGCTCATACTTGCCGGGTATCTCTTCAAAGTGATCTATGAGACGGTGATGACGCCCGTTACTTACGCGGTGGTCAACAGGCTGAAGCGGGCGGAGCAAGTCGATTTCTTCGATTACAACACCAACTTCAATCCGTTTGCCACGCGACGAGTAGCTATTCCACATCCGGGGGCGGCCGCAGGAGGCGCACCGGCAGTTGAATGGTCCGGCGATTCCGCACAATCGTGAGCGTGACGGTGTCGCCGACGCGCTTGTGTGAATACGCACGGACGAGCGAGTCTTCGCGGTCCACCGGTTGCCCATCGATTGCGACAATCAGGTCGCCGCCGATGCCCAGTTCCGAATTTTCAACGATGACTACCTGATTCGCGCCACGTACTCCGGCGGCGGCTTCCGAAGATCCGGGCGCCACCGCTTGCACCAACAGCCCGCCGCGCCTTGGCAGCTCAAGAGCTTGCGCCAAATCGCCCGCAACATACTCCGTTGTCACTCCTACGCGCGGGCGTTCCGTGATCCGTCCAGCCTGGTAGTCCGTCAGCAGAGCCTTGGCGCGATTGATCGGGAGCGCGAACCCGATACCGAGATTCGTTTCGCCCAGAATCGCCGTATTGATGCCGATCACCTCACCGCTTGAGTCGAGCAGCGGGCCGCCGCTGTTGCCGCCGTTAATAGCCGCATCGGTCTGAATCATTCCTTGCAATTGGGCGCTTCCCTCACTCTGAATCGCACGCCCGATGGAACTCACGACGCCCGCTGTCAGCGTGCCCTCCAGGCCAAAAGGATTTCCGATTGCCAGTACCTTTTGGCCCACTTGTGCATGATCCGAATCCCCCAATCGCAGAAACGGCAGCTTCTTCTTCGGATCGATCTTGATCAGAGCGAGATCGTCCGAGCGATCCGTATCGAGAGCGCGGGCCGTGTAGCGAGTCTGATCCGAGAGCGTCACCTGAATCCGGCTGCTACCCGAGATCACGTGGAAGTTCGTCAGGATGAATCCTGCGTCGTTGACCAGAAAGCCCGAGCCGAGGCTTTGCGATGCCACCTGCTGATAAAAGAAATCGCGGCGCACCGTCGTGCTGGTCACGTAGACAGTCGCCAGCTTCGCGACTCTGTAGATGTCGATGTTGTTTTGCTCGTCGGGTCCTAAACCAGCTCCATGCACCGTAGCTGGCCCGGACCACTTCAGGCCGGCGCGAAAGAGGGGCGCGGTCAGAGTGCGAATATTCCAACTAGCGCGCGAGGTCAGCCAAACGAACCCAAACGTCAGGATCAGGGCCCAAAGAAAAGTCCGCGATCTCATGGCCTAACGTCCTGTCCTATCTGTCGCAGGTCTGCGTAAACCTCTTTCACTTGGCGAACCGTTTCCTCTTTCGTGCCGCTTGTATCGATGACGTAGTGGGCATGAACTTTCTTTTCCTCCAGCGGCAATTGTTTGCGCAGACGCGCCAACACCTCGTCGCGGGTTGCGCCATCGCGCTTCATACCTCGGGCAATCTGCGTTTGTTCATCACAGGCGGTTAGAATCAGGCGATCCAAGAGTTTATGTCGCCCGGTTTCTACCAGAATAGCGGCCTCAATCACGGCTATTCCAAGGGGATCTGTCTCGGCAAAGCTCCGTAACATTTGCTCTTCGAGGCGGAACACCGCCGGATGGACGATGGAAGTCAGTTTCTCCAGTAATTCTGGCGATTGAAAGACGATGGAAGCAAGCTTTTTGCGGTCAATTTGCTGACGGCCGTCCAAGATTTCAGAGCCGAACAGTCTGTAGTGCGGGATTGTAAGCTTCGCCGCCGGGTTCGAGGACCGCGTGCCCCAAAACATCCGCATAGATCACGTGACATCCTAAGCGCTCAAGCTCGCTCGCAACGAAGCTTTTGCCCGTCGCGTAACCGCCCGTGAGGCCCACGCGGATCATTGCAGATGCTGTTCCGCCAAACCAACTGTATTGGCCATCAGCATGGCAATTGTAAGCGGACCAACGCCGCCAGGAACCGGCGTATAGGCGGAAGAGATTTCCTGCATGGCAAGGGGTTCCACATCGCCAACTAACGTTTGGCCGTTCTTCTCAAACGCGGCAAACCGTTTGGCGTCGTGTCCAATCAGACGTTTTGCTTCGGCCTCATCGGAGATCCGATTCATACCAACATCGATCACAACCGCTCCGGGCTTGATGTGATGGGCCGTGATCAATCCCGCTTTTCCCGTGGCGGCAACCAGAATGTCGGCACGCCGGCACTCCGCCGCAAGATCGCGCGTACGTGAATGGCAGATCGTCACCGTCGCGTTCTCATGCAGCAACATCAAGGCCATCGGCTTGCCGACAATGTCACTGCGGCCCACGACGACGGCGTGTTTGCCAGCGATTGGAATTTGATACCGCTTCAGCATCTCAATAATTCCGGCGGGAGTGCAGGCGCGCGGCGCCGGCCGGTTGGCGACCAGATTTCCTACGTTGAAAGGGTGGAATCCATCGGCGTCCTTGCCCGGATCGATGGCGAGCAGGATTCGCTTCTCGTCCACTTGAGGCGGGGGAGGCGATTGTACAAGGATCCCGTCTACTTCCGCATCGTCGTTCAAGCGCTTGACGATAGCGAGAAGTTCGTCCGTCGTAATGCTGGCAGGCGGGGTAAGATCGATGCTCGCGATGCCAAGTTCATGGCACGTTTTGATCTTGCTTCGGACGTAGATTTGAGAGGCCGGATCGTCTCCCGCCAGAACGACCGCGAGCGCCGGTGGCCGTGCTTTGGCGCGAAGAGCCTCAATACGAGGCTTCAGTTCCCGCTGTATTTCGAGATTGATTTTCTTCCCATCAAGAATGGCCCCGCTCATGCAACTCTTCAATCCTTCAGGCAGAACGTGGCATCACGACCGCTCAAATCCAATTAGCTTCTTCGTGTAATTCAGGCTTTCATCTAAAGCGTCGCGCTCCCGTTGCGCTTCGTCCTTCGGCTCCCCGGTCTCATCCTTATAGGGCTTTCCGCGCTCGGCGATCGTCTCGAATCTCTCGAATTCCCAAGCCGGAGTTGTTTTGTACGCTTCCCAGAAGGCAGGGTCTCGATAGGGAAAGATGCGAGGTCCCATCAAAATTGTCTCCATGGAGAGCGCCTTCCCGGGACACCATTCGCAATACTTCCGTACGTAAGAATCAATGTCAACGTCCCCGCGTCCCATCTGCACCCAAGTCACCGCCGCGCCTTGCGGAACGTTCCAAACGGCACTGTCGCGGACATGGCTGGTCAACACATAGGGATGCAGTACTTCAAGCGTCAAATGCGGATCTTCCAGCGTCCACAGCGGATTACCGGAATCGAGGCAGACGCCCACGAAGTCCGGCCCCGCTTCGTCTACCAGCATCTTCAACTCACGCGCCTGCATGTCGCCAGCGTGGTTTTCGATGGCAATCTTCACGTTCTGGCCGGTGGCCTTTGAACGCATGTTCTTCAGTACGTGAACCATGTCGGTGATGTGCGCCTCAATTGGTCCCGGCCTGCGGTCGTCCGCGCTTCCTAGAACGCATCTGACAATCTTCGATCCGACAACATTCGCCGCATCGATCATTCGCCCGAGTTGCTGTTCCGCAGTACCTTGAGAGGCATCGAACATCTTCGAACTCGGGCAAATAGACTTCATCCCGATCTCAACTTCGATACCCAACTGCTCGGCGTGCCGCCGGACATTGCGGAGGTTGTCCGGTTCGAGACTTCCGATGAAGCGGATCTCAGAGAAATGGACAACCTGAACCTGCCTTGCCGCGCAGTAGTCCAGATACTGGAAGGGTGTCCATTTTTGGCCGCGCAAACTGAAGAGGTCCACCCCAAGTTTCACCGGTTTGGCAGTCGAGGTTGACATAGCGGCAAGCGGCGCGGCGGCGGCAACGCCCAGAAATTCTCGTCGATTCATTACTTCTTGAATCGTCGCATATCGAACGCACCCACGCCTTCAGGCACACGCTCGTCTTTGATGGGCTCGCCCAAACTGGTGCGCAATCGGAACCACGCCCGCCCAGACCGGAAGCGCGTAGTCCTCTTCCTCATCAATCGGGCCGCCCGTCCTCACCTTTGCTGAGGCTTCTTCTATCGGCAGGGCGAGAACACTGGTGCCTTTAAGTTCCTGCTCGTTAGGCTGCCGAGCCTCTTCCCATCTTCCCGGCACAATGTGGTTCGTAAAGCCCTGCAGAGCCTTCCACTTCTCGTCCCGTTCCGTAACCAGCCGTGCCTTCCCCAGCACCACGACAGAGCGATAGTTCATCGAATGGTGGAAAGCCGACCGCGCCAGCACAAAACCATCTACCAGCGTTACCGTAACGCAAACGTCAAGTCTCTCGGCAGCCGTCCGGATCATTCGGCTTGCCGCCGATCCGTGCAGATAAATCGCATCTTCGATACGCGCGTATCCAGTCGGAATGACATAGGGCTGGCCGTCGATAACAAAGCCGAGGTGGCAGACGAACCCTTCATCGAGAATCGAATAAATTTGCGCCTTGTCGTATACCGCCCGCTTCGGCAGTCTCCGCACGCGAGTTTTTTCGGTGGGCTCGAGGATACTCATGATTTATCTACTCTAACCCTCAAAGCGAAGAGCCGCTTCTGAGATGATGAGGCAGTCCACGTAATTCGAACCGTGATCTCCTGCTCAAACCTCACCAAACAATATGGCGAAGTCGCCGCTGTCTCCGGTGCAGGGTTCGACGTGCCCGCCGGGAGTATCTGCGCCCTTCTCGGTCCCAACGGGGCCGGAAAATCAACCACGGTCAAAATGCTCACGGGCCTGGTTGTCCCCACCTCCGGGAGCGCACAGATTTGCGGTATCGACATTCGCTCTCCACGCGTAAAGAGTCTTATCGGAGTGCTCCCGGAGGACCTCGCGTTATTCGATCTGCTGACGGTGAAAGAGCACTTGGAACTCACGGGCGCGGTTTACAAAATCAGGAGCGACGAAACACGTTCACGAACGCGGCAACTGTTGCGCGTTTTGCGGCTGGAGCCGTTCGGCGATACCTTTATTTACCAGTGTTCCTACGGCACAAAGAAAAAGACGGCGCTGGCGATGGCTCTGCTGCCTAATCCGCGAGTCCTGTTTCTGGATGAACCATTCGAAGGAGTTGATCCAGTAACTTCCGACACGCTTCGTCAACTCTTGCGCGCGGTGGCCGCGAAAGGAGTGACTGTTCTTCTTACGTCGCATATTCTTTCAATGGTCGATCGCGTGGCCGATGCGGTTGTCCTGATCAATCACGGAAAGATCGTTTGGCAATCACGGGTCAGCGAACTGCCAAAGGGCCTTGAGGATCTCTACTTCGAACTTGTGGAACGCGCCGATACGGAAGAGCTGAGTTGGTTAGGGCAGTCGTAAAATTCGTCGCTCTCCAAAGCTGGCGAGATCTGAAAACGTTCCGGTCCATTACCGGACAAAACCTGTTTCTCTTCGTGCTTCTGGTCGCATTGCAGCCTGAGAGCGCCCAGTTCTTCGCGGTCCTGTTGGCTTTGGTCGTTGCGTTCCCGATGGCTGCGGACCCCATCAAAAAGATTCCGTTGGTGCGCTGGCAACTATGGCCCCTCAGCCGCTCGCAACGCACCCTGCTTACCTTATTCGTGAAACGCGGACACGCCAGTAAATCACGAGCCAGTGTATGGAAATTGATACCTAAGCCGCCGGGCGCAGCCGGACTTATTATGCGCCTGTGCTGGCGCGAACTGCTGTCAACTCTCGACCCGTACGTCGCGGCGCTGTTGTGCGTAAGCACTCTGCTTTACGAGTCCACGGGCAAACCGCTCGATCCAGCGGCCCCCAGGATTATGGCTCTCCTGGTAGTCCTGGCCCTTAAGTACGAGCGCGCAAGTGCTGATTGCGATTGACGGCACCGGTGCAACCCGCTACCGGTTGCTTCCACTGCGCGGCTGGCGAATCCTTCTCGCGAAGAACTTCGCCTGGCTGCTGTTGCTTGCCCCGCTCGTTTTACCTCTCAATGCCGCAAGCGGATTCGGAGCCGGGTTCGCGGCCTTGGCCGTCGGAAACTACAGGTGCGTCACGCGGCATATTCCTCAACAGCGTTGGCGTTTTACATCCGGGACTCTATTCCCGGATGGAGTGATCCAGACCATTCTCATATTTGCGGCCGGGAACGGCATAGCGTCGCTCGGGGCAACCTTGTTCGTAGTGTGTCTGTTCTCCTGGCTAATGTCGGTGCTCCTCTTCGGCTGGCTCTGGGACCGAGCGCGATATGCTCCATAGGTACACCATAAAGGGACACCATGAATCGCCGGAACTTCTCTAAGAACCTCGCGGGCGCAGCCGCACTCGCCGCACTTGCCAGCAAATCTGCTTTGGCAGCGGAGGACAATACTCCACCTTTCCAGCTTTCAGTGATGCTGTGGACGGTCTTCAGAAATCTGCCATTCGACCAACGCCTGGAGAAATGCGTTGAAGCAGGTTACAAGAACATCGAGCTAGTAGGCGAGTACAACAAATGGTCCGAAGACGAGTTCAAGCGCAACGTCGCGAAAGCGAAGGAACTCGGGATCTTCTTTGATACGACCGCAGGACTTAAGCACCACGTCGGGAATCCGGCCGATCGCGAGGCGATGCTATCGGACGTTCAACACGAACTGCCCATTATGGAGCGGCTTACTTGTCCGGCCGTCATCCTGATGTCCGGGAATGTCGTTCCCGGAATGCCCCGTGAAAAGCAGCATGAGAGCTGCATCGAAGGGCTGAAGCGCGCCGCCGCTTTAGTCGAAGGAAAGCAGATCGCCGGTCAACCCGTGCGGCTGCTTCTTGAAAACATCGATCCGGAAGAGAATCCTAAATACTACCTTCAGTCCGTAGCCGAAGGGTTTGAGATCATCCGGGCTGTGAATCACCCGCAAGTGCAATTTCTTTACGACTTCTATCATGAGCAGATCGCCGAAGGCAATCTGATCGAGAAGCTGGAAAAGAACATCCAATACACGGGCCTGGTTCACATCGCGGACGTCCCGGGCCGTCATCAGCCTGGAACGGGCGAAATCAATTACGAGAACATCTTCCGCAAACTCGCCGAGCTGAAATACAATCGCATGGCCGCAATGGAATTCATTCCCAAGGGCGACGGAGTCGAGGAACTTCGCCGCGCCAAAGAAATGGTTCTCCGGTGCACCCGCGCCTAGGCTTTAGAACCCGAGATTTTCACGCGCGTACTTAAGACAAGCCACTACGTTTGCGTCTTCAGTCTGAACGTGCTGCTGGTGTGTGAGCTGCGAAACTCGCGGCAGTGGATTTTGACTCGGATGTTCCTGAACGAACCGCAGCGTACGCGCCAGATAAAGGCCGTTCCGGTCCGGGAATGTCACCCAATATTGGTCTCCCAGGCAGGGCACCTTCAGTGGATCGCGTGTGATCATTTCGAGTGAGAAGCGCACATTCGAACGCGCCTGACGCACCAGGGAGATGGCATGAGGCAAGTCCAGATAGCCGTTTCCAAGCAGCACTTCGGAGAGCAGGAAGCCGTCGTCGGATGACTCGACGCCCATGTCTTTCAGGTGCGTGGAAACCGCGAACGGGCGCGAGCTTCTCGATGACCTCCATCGGGTTGTCCAGGAGCGAGATGTTATTGCCGAAGTCGAGACACACCCCGAGATACTCGCTACCGTACTTCTTCATCAGCGCCACGAGTTCGTCCGCCGTCCAGTCCTTGTGATTTTCGAGCCCAAGCGGGATCTTGTATTTGTCCAACAGCGGGCGAGCGGCTTCGATGGACTGGTGACTCTCCGCTACGTGAGCCTGCCAATCGGCGAGCGACTTGAACGTCTCATAGCGGCGCGTCCCGAGACAGGCGGAGCGAAGTGCGACAGCGCCTACCGCTTTGGCGTTCTGAAGCGCATGTTCGAAGTCGGCTGTGTCGTTGCCCTTCGGCATGGGCACCATGGCTTCGACATACATTCCGTACTTCTCCGCGCGCGCACGAATGGCGGGAATGTCGCCGTTGATGGCGGACTGAATGCCGCCGGCGCCGAGCTGGTGGCAATGCTCAAGAAATTCCATTGTGTCTTTGGGACGCCACGCAATCATGTACGAAGTAGTGGCAATACCAAGCGTGCTGTTAGCTGGCTGGTTGGAACGTGCGGCCATAAGTGGAAGTGTCAGGGAACTGAATGCAAGAAAATCGCGGCGGTTCATTCGTTACTCTTCGGAGTAGTTCGCTGCTTGAAGAAAATAATAGTAATTAAGGCGGCGCCGAAACAGCAACCGGATAACATGAGCAGGGCGGGAGTCATACTGTGCGTGGCATCGCGGATTCTGCCTACTAAAAATGGGCTGACGTATCCCGCCAGATTGCCGACCGAATTGATCCAGGCGATACCGGCTGAGGCGGCTGTCCCGGAGAGAATCGCCGTTGGAACCGCCCAGAATGTCGAATAGGAACAGGCGATTCCGGCGGTCGCTATGGTCAATGCCAGAAGTCCCATGACACCGGAAATCCCCGGCAGGGCGGAGGCTGCAAATGCGACAGCGCCGATAATGCCTGTGAGCGCGATGTGCCAGCGGCGTTCCCCCGTTTTGTCCGAATGATGGCCGACAACAACCATCGCAACAGCGGCCACCGCCCAGGGAATCGCAGTCAGCAGGCCGATGTTCAGAGGGTCTTTCGTGATGGTGTCTTTGACGATCTGCGGCAGCCAGAAACTTAGCCCGTAGTTGCCCATCACGAAACCAAAATAGACAAAGCACAGCAGCCAGGTTTTGGTGCTGCGGAAGGCGTCCAGCATTGTGTGGTGATTCGGACTTGCCGTACGTTTGTCGCTCTCATCCTCTTCCAGGCGCTGGGCGAGAAGCGCTTTTTCCCGTTCGTTCAACCACTTCGCCTTTTGCGGCCGATCCTGAAGGAAGAACATGGTCACGACGCCCGCAAGCAGCGATGGAACAGCCTCGAAGATGTAAAGCCATTGCCAGCCTCGCAATCCGCCGAGCGAGGTGGCCTTCTCGAGAATCAATCCTGAGATGGGGCCGCCGATGACGCCCGAGAAGGGAATGGCCGTCATAAAAGCGGCGATCATCTTCGCCCGGTACTTGCTCGGATACCAAAACGTCAGGTACAGGATCACGCCGGGGAAGAATCCGGATTCAACGACTCCCAGCAGGAAGCGCACGGCATAGAACTCGTGCGCTGTGTGGATGAACATAGTGCAGGCCGATACGAATCCCCACACGATCATGATGGGTCCCAGCCAGTACTTGGCCCCGATCTTTTGCAGGGCCATGTTGCACGGCACTTCAAAGAAGAAGTAGCCAATAAAGAAGATGCCCGCGCCGGCTCCGTAAACGGCGTCGCTGATGCCGAGATCCTGCTGCATTTGCAGCTTCGCAAACCCGACGTTCACGCGGTCTACATAGGCAAAGATGTAGCAAAGAAACAGGAACGGGATCAGACGGCAAGTAACACGCCAGTAGACCCGTTTTTCGAACTCCGCTGAATACTCGTCCGTCACTTGCATCTGGATACTAGCGTGCCGTCCAGCCGCCGTCGATTACGATATCGGTTCCGGTCATGAAGCCCGCGCCTTCCGAGCAGAGATAATCGGCGAGCGCTCCGATTTCTTGCGGCGTCGCCCCAGCGCCCAACGGGAAGACTGGCCAGAAATTGCGAGTTCGCTTCGGGATTATTCATCACGGCGTTGATTCATCTCGGTTCCGAAGGGGCCGGGGCTGATTCCATTCACCGTGATTCCTTCGCCAGCCACTTCAAGCGCCAGCGCCCGCGTGAGCCCCAGCAGGGCGGCTTTGCTTGACGAGTAGGCGCTGCGGCCGGGCAGGGAAATGTGGCTCATGATCGAGGTCATGTTGATCACGCGGCCATAGCCTGTGCCCCGCATGTCCGGAACGAAAGCCCGGCACATCAGGAACACACTCGTGAGATTCGCGTCGAGAACGGAGCGCCATTCGTCGAGCGAGAAGTCGATCAGGTTCTTTCGAATGTTGATCCCGGCGCTGTTGATCAGGATCTGGACGCGGCCCATTTCGACCCCGACCTCTGTTTTGAGGCGGCTCACCTGATCTTCTTGCGTCACATCCGCAACGAAGACTTTGGCGGTCCCGCCCGCCGCTGCGATCTCGTCGCGAACGCCGTTCAGTTTCTCCGCATCACGCGCGACTAGCGCGATCGCCGCGCCCGAATTGCTGAGAGCGAGAGCCATGGCTTTACCCAATCCTTTGCTCGCGCCCGTTATCAGTGCAGTCTTTCCAGAAAGAGCCATCAATCTCCTTGTGCAGTAGTCATCCTATCGCGACCTCATCCACAAACCGCTAAAATGGCGGTCGTGCGGCTGTTTCTGCTGTTCCTGATTTCCGCTCTCCTGCTGTTTGGCGAGACGATCAAGCTGTATCTGAAGGACGGGGGCTATCATCTGGTTCGCGAATATCAGGTTCAGGGCGACAGGGTTCGGTTCTTCAGCACGGAACGCGGCGAATGGGAGGAGATGCCGACCGACCTGGTCGATATCGACAAGACAGAGAAGGCGCGCAAAGCCAAGCAGCAGGAAGATGCGACCGAAGCGCGGCAGCAGGACGAGGAAGAGCAGGCCGAACGCGCGTTGCGGCAAGAGATCGCATCCGTGCCGATGGAAACCGGCGCGTACTTCAACGTCGATGGCAAGGTGAAGCAGCTTGAGGCGGCTTCGTACCAGGTGATTACGAACAAGAGACGGGCGGCGCTGAAGATGCTGTCGCCGATCCCGCTGGTGCCGGGGAAGGCATCGGTTGTGATTCAGGGCGAGCACTCGAAGTTCGTGGTGCATGACGAGCGGCCGACGTTCTACTTCCGGCCGGAGAAGGAAGAGCGCTTTGGAATTATCCGGCTGGAGCCGAAGAAGGGCGTTCGCGTGGTCGAGAACATTTCGATTACGCCAGTCGTGAATCAGGCGATTGAAGACCGTAAGCAAGTCGAGGTCTTTCAGCAGCAGTTACAGGGTAATCTCTACAAGGTCTGGCCGGAGAAACCGCTGGAGCCGGGCGAGTACGCGGTGGTCGAGTTTTCAGACAACGAGACGAAGGACGACATTGAACTGCTGGTCTGGGATTTCGCGTACCAGCCGGGCGGTCACTCATAACGCAGGGCCTCGGCGGGAGCGATGCGCGAGGCGCTATGCGATGGATGCAGCGTGGCGATGAAGCTGGTGAGGAGCGCCAATCCCGCAACCCATATTCCGTCTGTCCAGTGGTTCTGGAACGGCACGTAGCTGAGCGCGTAAACCTGTTCGTCGAGCCGTAGCACGCGATAGTGGTCGAGTAGCGTGGTTGCGGTGTAACCGATGGCCAGACCGACGGTTGAACCGATGCCGCCGATCAGCAATCCTTGCAGGACGAAGATGCGCTGGATCTGTTGACGGCGCGCTCCCATGGACATAAGGATTCCGATATCGCGGTGCTTCTCCATCACCAGCATGACGAGAACGACCAGGATGTTCAGCGCGGCTACGAGTTCGATGAGCGCGACAGTGATGACGCTGACGGTCTTTTCCAGTTTCAGTGCGTTCAGGAGCGAGTGGTTCTGGTCCATCCAGGTGCGGGCGACCAGTTTGGGGCCGATCACGGCTTCGGCCTGACGCGCCACTTCGCGGGCTTTGAAGATATCGTCGAGACGCAGTTCGATCGAATTCACGACATCGGTAAGATCGAGAACTCGCTGCGCGGACCGAAGGCTGGTGAAGGCCCAGGTGGAATCGAGATCGTAGAGGCCCGACTCGAAGATGCCCTCCACGCGGAAATGGAACAGGCTGGGTCCCATGCCCAAGCGGAGTCAGTTGAGTGCCGATGATGGTGAGCGGACTGTGCAGGACGACGCCGGCCTGTTCGGCAAGACGCGCGCCCGAGAATGATGCTGTGCTCGGCGTCGGGTGAATCGAAGCTGGCGAGAGAGCCTTGCTTCAGATGACGGAGCAGATCGGGGACCGCGGCCCCATGGCCGAGCGGAACGCCTTTGAGCACAGCGCCCGCACCGACCAGCGGACCTTTGATGGCGATCTGACCGTAGAGGCCGGGCGTTGCACTAACGACGTGCGGAATGCGCCGGAGTTTCGGGATCAGATCTTCCCAGTTGGCGATGCCGTACTCAGGAGTGATTTCCAGAATGCTGACGTGGGCGGTTGCGCTGAGCAGGCTGGATTGCAGGGTGCTTTGAAAGCCGTTGTTGATAGCGAGCGCAATGATCAGCGCCGCGACTCCGGCGGCGACACCCAGGACGGAAATGACCGTTATCACGGAGATAACGGTCTGTTTGCGCTTGGCGCGAAGATAACGAAGCGCGACGATCCATTCGAAGCGCGACATTTACGTCACGGGGCGCAGTAAAGGGAACAGGATCACGTCGCGGATCGACTTCGAACCAGTCAGGATCATGGTCAGGCGATCAATGCCAATACCCTCGCCTCCTGTGGGCGGCATTCCGTACGAGAGAGCCCGGATGTAGTCTTCGTCCATGACGTGCGCTTCTTCGTCGCCGCCGGCTTTGCGATCAAGTTGCTGTTCGAAGCGGCGGCGCTGTTCCTCGGGATCGTTGAGCTCGGTGAAGGCGTTCCCGATTTCCATGCCGGCAGCGTAGATTTCGAAACGCTCGACGAACTCCGGTTCATCGATTTTGTTTTTTGAGAGCGGCGAGACTTCGACCGGGTAATCGTAGATGATGGTCGGGTCGAAGAGCGAGCTTTCGGCATGACGCTCGAAAATATCGACGAGCGCGGCGCCGGGAGATTTCTCCTTCGAATGACGCAGCAGCCATTCGGGGTCTCTCACGTTGTCGAGCGACGGCTTATCTTCGCGAGGCCAGAATTCAATAACCGCTTCGCGCATAGAGAACTGGCGGAAGTGCGCGAAGTCGAGCGTGCGGCCATCGAAGGTGACCGAAGTCGATCCGGTTGCGTCGAGAGCGACTTGGGGCAGCAACTCGGTCGAGAGCTTGATCATGCCCTTGTAGTCCGTGTAGGCCTGATAGAACTCAAGCATGGTGAATTCCGGGTTGTGGCGCGTTGAGATGCCTTCGTTGCGGAAGTTGCGATTGATTTCGTAGACGCGTTCGAGGCCGCCTACGACGAGGCGCTTCAGATATAGCTCGGGCGCGATGCGCAGATATAAGTCGATGTCGAGCGTGTTGTGATGCGTTACAAAGGGACGGGCCGCCGCGCCTCCCGGAAGCGGCTGCATCATGGGCGTTTCCACTTCGATAAAGCCGCGGGCTGTCGAGCTGCCGCCGCAAGGAACTGATGATTTTGGAGCGAGTGAGAAACACGTCGCGTACTTCGACGTTCGAGATCAGATCGAGATAGCGCTGGCGATAACGTATTTCAACGTCCTCAAGCCCGTGCCATTTTTCGGGAAGGGGAAGCAAGATCTTTGACAGGAAGAACAGTTCGTCCACGTGCACGCTCAGTTCTCCGGTTTTCGTTCTGAAGAGATATCCGGAGACGCCGATGATGTCGCCGATGTCGAGTAACTCGTAGAGCTTGTAAACGGTCTCGCTGACGGCGTCCTTCTTGACGTAGATCTGAAGGCTCTTGCCGTTCTGCAGCACATGTAGAAATCCTGCCTTACCCATACGGCGGATGCGCTGGATACGGCCCGCGATACGCACGTGGACAGGGCTCGACAACTCTTCGCTGGTCTTGTGACCGTATTCTTCGAGGATCTGGGGAACGGTGTGGGTGTAGTCGAAGGCGTGGCCGTACGGCTGAAACCCAAGCTGCTGAATTTGCGCGATGCGGTCGTGGCGCTGGCGCAGCAGTTCATCTTCTAATGCCAACTAGGAAGCTCCTTGAAAGTTTTATTGTAGATGGGAGGACGCTGGCAGATGCAGACGACCAAGATCGTCTACGCCACCATCTAGCGGCGGACGATTACTTCGCGGAGGGAGTCGCGGGTCAGGAAGAATTTCAGAGAAGCGGCTTGCTGGAAGATCTTCTCGATGGTGCGGTTAGGGAAGTGCTGGCCGCGCTGGGTGGTTCCCCGGGGTATCTGCAGAAGTGTTTTCTGGTCCTGGATGCGGTAGTTATAGACGGGAATCCGGGCTGCTTTCTCATCCGCGTTGAAGAAACCGAGGATGAGTCCGCCAGGCCGCATCACGCGGAGAAGTTGAGCGACTGTTTGCTCCAGCAACGGGGACACGAGGTATTGAAGAGAGTCCCAAACCAGCGCGCCGTCGAAAGACTTATCGGGAAACGTGAGGGTCTGGTCCAGAAAACGTTGCGCGTTCGCGGCGGCCTGCTGACCCTCAATGAAATCACGTCCGAAGCATTCTTCCATAGTTCCCGTGATGTCGTCGGAAGAAATGCGGTGACCGAGGCCAGTGATGAAGCTGATATTCGCTTGACTGGCCCCGGACATATCGAGAATAGACTGGCTCTCCGAATTGCGGAGCGCGCTGCAGAACTGGTCGAAGCCGCTGCTATGCCGAGTGAGAGGGGCAGACGATGCGCCCGATTTTGCCGGGTCTGCTTTAGAGCTGCCAAATCTCATGTAGCTAGTGCGGTCAGCCTATTTAACGGGGCTGCCACCAGTCGATCCGGCGGCCACCGCTATGGGAGGAACTGGCGCGGCCTTGTCTTGCGGAGTCTTGCCCGCCGTGGCCTTCGAAATATCGATGCTGCCTTTGAAGTAAGCTCCGTCTTCAATGACGATGCGGCTGGTTTTGATGTCGCCTACGAGCTTCGCTTCTTTCTTGATATCGATCTTGTCGGCGGCTTCGACGTTGCCCTGAATCGAGCCCTGGATAATGATCTCGCGCGCTTTCAGGCCAGCCTGGACACGGGCGTTCGGCCCGATCGTGAGGCGATGTTCATGGCACTCGACGGTGCCCTCGACTTCTCCGTCGATGGTCAGGTCTTCACGAGCGAAGATTTGGCCTTTGACGGTCACGTTCTTGCCCAAGGCAGCCGAACCGCTACGGACGGAGCCTGGTTCGGAATCGAAAGTTCTAGTTGGCGACGACATGTTAGTGCTGGTTTCTCTCCTCTGTGGTTCCACTGCTGCAGCGGCCGGCATAGAGATGCCAGTCGGTCTCTGGGGAGCCTGCGATGGTTCGTCTTGTGTCTTCTTGTTACTCCACATGCGAAGGGATCTCCTCGAAAATTGCTCGTTTAAATGGTACTACTGTGGGCCGTACGATGAGACCGCTCCCTTTACGGTCGCGGTTCAGTAACCACTCAAGCAAGTATGACACCTACTAAGATCGGCGGAGCGCAGTTCTGTGATCGGTTCTGTGATAATGAGGGCGGTGTCCAAAACCCGAGAATTGGAAGCCCGGCTCGAACGAGCGGAACAGCAACTCCGGCTGTTTCAAAGAGTGAGCAGACTCATGACTCGCGATCTGGAACTCGAAGGAGTATTGCACGAGATCGTGACTTTGATCCGCGACTTTCTCGAATGCGACTCCTGCCTGATTTATCTGGTGGAAGAGAACGAATTGGTGTTGTCCGCCTCGACCGACGCAACGCGCAACAAAGTGGGCAAACTGCGGCTGCGAATGAGCGAAGGGCTTGACGGGTTGGGTGGCGAGGGAACGGCGGCTGGTGGCGATTTCGCGCGAGTCGTACGCCGATCCGCGGTTCAAGTTTTTCAAAGAACTTCCGCAGGATACGTTCGAGGCATTCCTATCCGTTCCGATCATTTCGCAGAACAAGGTTGTTGGCGTTATCAACGTTCAGCACCGCGATCCGCGCATTCACAGCGGCGCCGATATGGAGATGTTGAGCACGCTTGGGGAGCAGGTTGGATGCTTGCTGGTTCTTTCGCGGCAGAAGAGCGGCGTTACGGCGCCGGCCGCGGTCTGAGGGTTTGCCATGCACCAGATGAGAGAGTTCCAAAGCTCCTTCCAGCAGCACGCCCGCTTGCGCGGTTACCTGCTTGCCGGCTTTTGAATACCGGGCGGTAGATCCGGCGTTGTTCAGAACTATATCTTCCATTTTGTGCAGGGCGGAACTGATTTGAGCAATGACGTTCGACTGCTGTTCGGCTGCCGCGTACACATCCTGGATGGATGTTTTGATTAAGGCTGTGTTGCCCGTCATTTGACGAACGGCGCTGTTGAGTTCTTTCAGCGTTTCGGCTCCAGCGGCGGTCGATTTTCTGCAGCTGGAGACGACGCCGGTGGTGGCCTGAGACGCTTCGGCGCAACGGCGCGCGAGCTTCCCAAACTCAGTGGCAACGACTGCGAAACTGAGACCAGCTTCGCCGGCGCGAGCGGCTTCGATGCTGGCGTTGAGAGCGAGAATGCGGCTTTGGAAGGCGATCTCGTCGATGCTCCTTCATGATGCCGGCGATTTTCGTGTTGGCATCGCCAATGTCGGCCATAGAAGACTGCATCGCGTCGAGGTGTTCAGAGGACTTTTTGCGAATCCTGGCCAGGAGTGACTGGCAACCGAGAGGGCGGCTGCGGCTTGCTCACGGTTGCGCTTCGTGGCTTCGTGCAACTTCGCGCTTGACTGTGCCGTTTGTTCGATCAACGCGGCGCTGCTGGTCCGTTCCCCCGGTCTGCTGTATTTGTTGAGAAGACTGAAGCAGCTTGCCGGTGTCCTGTTGCAGTTTCCTGGCAAAAGCGGTGAATGGGCGCGCGAACGATACAGCGTAGCGCAGCCAAATAAGAGTGGAACCGAGCAGTGAGATCAGAAAGACCCAGCCGATAAACCGGCGGCTCTGATTAGCGATGGCCTGAATCCGGCGAGGAGTTTGAAGATACCGCTGTTCTCCGGTTTTGATTCCGGCCGCGAGCTGGCGAAGCTTACCGGCCTCGGCGTCTTCTGGAATTCCGACGTACA
This sequence comes from uncultured Acidobacteriaceae bacterium, assembly GCA_963845995.1. Taxonomy (GTDB): domain Bacteria; phylum Acidobacteriota; class Terriglobia; order Bryobacterales; family Bryobacteraceae; genus Bog-105. The sequence continues at coordinate 33,910 of CAWJUO010000003.1, forward strand.
ACATGCCCTGGACATCACCACCGGATTTTGTGATCGCTTCGTATGCCGTGAAGAACGGTTGGCCCGAGATGCTTTGTTTCCCGGCAAACTGCTGTTTACGCAGAATGCTTTGAATCAGCGGGTTTGCGGAGCCGTCCGGGTTTATGGCAGGAATGTAAGTCCCGGTCTTACCTGTATTGGTGGCGATTCGAAGCATGTCGCCGGCTGGATTCATGCGTTGGAAAACGGTGCACGCCGCCCCGGACATTTCGCCGATGGCGTCAATAAAAGGAGCTTGCTGGGCTGTGGATCGACGGAATTTGCGGCCAATGGTGACGGCGGGCAGAATCTTCAGTCCAGTCTCGTGCGTCGCGTCGTTGGTTGCCTGCCAGCGGGTGTGACGATGCCGGGGAAAGGTGAGTCCGCCGTAGCTGGTCAGCAGGCCTCGGGCGACGCGAAGGGTATCGAGGATGCCGTTCTGATGGGTTCCCGCAATTTTAGAGGCGGTCTCGGTAAGGTGATCGAGATCGGCGGCCGCGACGCGTAGAGGAGCCTTCCTCGGCGGTACGGACGAGAACGGAAAGTTGATGGTAAACCAGCAAACCTATGCAAACAAGGGGCGAAACGGCCAGGAGTATGCCTGTAAACGCAAGGCGCTGCTTCAGACCGAGCTTTTTTTCAAAGTACATGCGAAATGGGACGGCGATAGCCTTTGCGCTTCCGGGCTCAATTGGTTGTGCCTGGCCGAGGGCGGAGAATCTCAGATAAAGATGAGGAATAGGTGAGTTCGTTCGTCCGGGGTGGAAGCGAAATTTGCGGGCGAAAGGCTCTAGTGGTAGCGATTAAACAAAAGCGAATTCATATCGGGCGGGATCGCCAGCGCGTCATTCGGATAATAAGTGTTCACATTCTGCTTTGTAATCAGGGCGTGTTTGATGAACACGGCGGGGGGCGCCGATTCCCCGTGAAGCATGTCCAATGCAAGCGTCACGATATGCTCGCCATATTTTTCGGGAAAGAAGCCCACTGACCCGATGAGGCGGCTGTTCGGTTCCCGCAACTCGGCGCGAGCCGCGATGGTTCCATTTTGTCCGACGACGGCGCAGTGCTCGGACCTCCCCACTTCGGCGAAAGCCCGTACTGCCCCAAGTGCGACCGAGTCGTTGATGCACCCGACGAGAATGTGAGAGGCCTTCGACCGGGCTAGATGTCTGATCACCGCATCCATGGTTTCCGCATAGCCGCCTTTCACGTCTAAGCTAATGACTTCAGAGGGATTCATGTCCTTCAAAATCTCGCTAATGCCCACGGCGGTTCCGGTGAGCCGTGAATTCGTGAGCGGGCCGGCCGCGCTGTGGCCCAGCATAAGAATCGAGTCAACCTGACCTTTCCAATTGCTGCCCGCCCAGCGAGCCAGCGCGCGTCCGCCAATCCTCCCCGCCAAATAGTTGTTGCCCCCGAAGAAAACGGCCCCTGGATGCGGAGTGTGGATCGCGATCACCGGTATCTTGGCTCGAGAGAAGTTTAGAGCGATGGCCGGCGCGGCCTTCTGATGAACCTGAAACTCTATGGCAAGATCGACACGGTCGCGTATCATCCGTTCCGAGTTGTGTATGGCTACGCGCGCGTTCAATTGATTGTCCAGTTCGATCAGTTCGATACCCTTCGCCGCAGCGGCCAGCCGTAGACTGTCGCTGATCTCTCGCGAAAAAAGAGAATTGCCGGTCATGGCTGCATACCCGATACGGAACTCCCGTTTCCGGCAGGGCGCTAAGAGGCACCGGTATTGATCGCGGCCGACCCTTTCGAGAAGTCCTCCGGCCACGAGACTCTGGGCCGCCCGAAACGCCGTAGTCTTATTTAATCGAGTGCGCTCGACTAGATCGCAAAGCGCGAGCGGTTCGCCGGGTGAACGAAACGCTTTCAGCAACTCGCATGCCCGTAGGATGGGTCCGACAAGATAAGGCTGTTTTGCAATCTCATCCCCGGCGGGACTGAGAGCTGCTGTGGACGCTGGTTTCATAGGACTGCCCCCTCCAGGTTGCGTTTCATCTGAAGAAACGAATCTGGACGCATAACCGATCCAGGCTACCCACAAAAAGAACTGCGCGGACCTCGGCTGATCGGTCGTATTTGCTTTATCTTACTGCAGATGTTTAAGGTCCTTCTGTTTCTCCAGGAGAAACGATTGAGAAATCTGCAAACAGTGAGGTGCCGAAGCTACATTCATCTGGTAACGTATCTCAACGGCAGCCGGAGCCATAGCTCCAAAACCGTTCTCGCGATTTTGGACCGGGGTCTAACAAATTGGGGCCTCTCATTGCTTGAGCGTTGAGTTCGCCATACCCGGCGAGGCACCCCAGAACATTGTCTGAAGCCCGGAACCAGCAGAAAAGCTGAACGCTGTTTCTGGAGAGGAGTTAAGGAGAAAAATGAAGTATATTGGATCACTGACCACGTGGGTCTCGGCCTTGTTGCTTGGCCTGATGCTCACGTTTACCGCCCTAGCGCAAACTAACCGCGCCCAAATTCAGGGACTTATCACGGACAGCACCGGAGCAACGGTTCCGGATGCAACAGTCACACTTTCAAACACAAAGACCGGCGTCAATACCGTCCGGAAAACGAGTAATACCGGGTTGTACGTATTCGATCTGGTAGAACCCGGGGTCTATGTTGTCACGGTCGAAGCCACCGGGTTTCCTAAATTTACTCAGTCCAACATCTCAGGTTCAGTCCGGCGGCGACGTAACTGTAAACGCCGTGCTTAACCCGGGCGCTTTGGAACAATCCGTAACGGTGAACGAGGCGGGTGAAGCGGTGCAGTTCAATACCGCCAACGATGACCTCACACTCGATACAAAGATGGCGAATGATACGCCCCGGCTTGATCGCAATCCGTTCAAACTGACTCTGATTGAGCCGCAAGCCGTTAATACCCGAGGCGAGGTTCAGCCCTACAATTCATGGTCCGCCAACAGCATCGATCTCGGCGGCGGCACAAACCTGAAAAATGAGTTGGAGTTGGACGGCATTCCGCTCGGTATCGGCCAGAAGGTCGCGTATGTCCCCAATACGGATGACGTTCAGGAAAGCATCATTTCAATCAACAGCGTGGAAGCGGAGACAGGGCACAGCATTGGAGGCGCCATCGACGTCACCACTAAATCCGGTACCAACGAATGGCACGGAATGGCCTTTTACCTGGGACGCTATCCATGGCTTAGCGCAATCCAGGATCGTACACGAAACAACTTAAACAATACTCGCCAAAACATGTACGGCGGTACCTTCGGCAACCCAATCATTCACAACAAGCTCTTCAACTTCTTCTCGATCGAAGATTGGCACGTGAATCAGCCCGGTAGCTTTACAACCACGGTACCGACCGCTCTGGAAAAAACGGGCGACTTCTCGCAATCGCTTAACGCGGACGGAAGCCTTCGAGTCATCTACGATCCGTTCAGCACGGTTGTTAATGAACGGAGTAGTCACCCGCACAGCTTTCCCGGGCAACAAAATCCCGCAGAACCGGATGGACCCGGCTACCCTCGCGCTGATGAACGATTTCTGGGCGCCAAATCATGCCCCCACCGATCTGACGGGACAGAACAATTATCAAACCGGGCAGCCGAATTTGTTCCAGTATTACAACTACTTGGATCGTGTCGATTACACGATTAACGACAACTTGAGACTGTCTGGGCACTTTGCCCGGTACAACACAAACAATACCGGTGGGAATCCCACGCCGAACCAATCGTTCCTCGTTCAGCCTACGGGATCGGTACGCGGCGGCAATCAGGCCGCAGCCGACTTGGTATGGACGGTGAACGCAAGAACCGTCGTTGATTTCAACGGCGACTGGCACAATTTCAGCGATTCCTATACCGCTCCAAACCTCGGAGCGAACGGTTACTCTAAGATCTGGCCAAGCAGCAATTGGTACGCGCCGTATCAGACCGCATCGAACAATTTGCCTGTCTTCGAGCCGAACCTTCAGATCGGCGGTACGAACGTGGGAGGCCCCGGATTCTATTGGTATCAGCAACCCGCCGCCGAGTCCTTCAGCAGCACCATTGCTCAACAGCACGGATCGCACTATCTTAAAGCCGGGTTCCAATGGCGCCGGGAAGGCGGCATCACCTACGTCAATTCCGCGGATCAATTCCAATTTCCCGCGTCGCTGACCGCAAGTACGTTCAACAACCCGCCCGGCACTCAAGGGGACGGGTTCGCCACCTTCCTGCTTGGCGCTCTTGACGGCAGTTCAGCCGTGTATGGCGGACCAGCGCCGACCCCGTATTCAAGTTGGTACGGGATGTTCATCCAAGACGATTGGAAAGTAAGCCGCAAGATCACGATCAACTGGGGTCTTCGGAATGAGTACGAAACCGCTATTGGCGATCCAAACCACTTGTTATCGCAGGGTCTCGATCTTTCGCTGCCAATACCTCAGTTTCAAGCTAATCCGCCTCAGATGCCGGCTGCTGCAACTTCTTTGGTCGGCACCAACTTCTACAAATACAACGGAGCCTGGAATTTCACGAGCGGCACTCATCCAGGCCAGTGGAATCCACAGAAGCTGGCTCTTGCGCCCCGCTTCGGCATCGCTTACCGCGTGAACGACAAGACGGCTGTGCGCGTGGGATACGCGCGTTACGTGCAGCCCATCGCGATGGATTTCGCTCACGCCCCGCTATCCGGATTTGAGGACATCAATATCCTTGAGCCGCCATTCTATGGGCAATCGGCCAATCAAAATACGCTCGGGCTGAACAACGGCGTGCCGCAGCAGACCTTCTCAGACCCATTCCCGGCCAACGTCAATCCGCTGGTTCCGATTCAGGGTAAAGCGGGCGGCGCGGCTACGGGCCGTGGAAGTACCGCGGGCCTCCTCTGGTACGATCCGAATTCTAAACAACCCTACAACGACCGGATCAACGTCACGGTTGAGCATGAATTTCCGGGCCAGATCACCGCTTCGGGAACGTTCTTCATGAACTTCGGCGATCAGCAATACAATAAAGAGTTGAACGCGGTTAATCCGCTACTCGCGCAACAAGTTGGCGCCACCGCACTTCAGGCGAACGTTGCAAATCCGTTCTATCACTACCTGAACAATCCGGCCCTACTGCCCGGCAACCTCTACAACCAACAGACGGTCCAACTTCAGCAGTTATTGGTGCCTTATCCGCAGTATGGTCCTCTCTTTGAAATCGGCGTTCTAGGAGCGCGTGAACGTTACAATTCTGGTGAATTTAGCCTGCAGAAGCGCTTCAGCAAAGGTTACAACTTCGTCGTATCCTACGCCTACATTCGCGAGAAGCTCCAGAATTGGGACAACGCAGTTTACGAGTACAACAACGACTTGCAGTATCAGGACAGCGACCAACCTCGTCACCACTTCAATGTTGCGTTTACCTATGAGCTGCCCCTCGGGAAGGGACGCATGTTCCTTTCAAACACCAACAGAGCCGTTGACGCTATCCTCGGCGGATGGCAGATTACCGCTCTTTCCACCTACACGTCAGGCGACTTCCCGCGCTTCAATAATCTGAATAGCGGTGCAAGTCCGAACCAGGACGTTGTCGTCACTGGTAATGTTTGCTCCGGCAATTCTACGCCACAGCATTACTTCAATACGGGCGCAGTAAGCCTGGCATCGGATGCCGCGCAGATCATCCCGTACAATATTCAGAATTCATGCCTTACCGGCCCGTCTTTCTGGGATGTGGACGCGAGTCTCATCAAGAACTTCAACATTACGGAGCGCGTTCATAGCCAACTCAAAATCTCGGCCTACAACGCGTTCAATCGGTTGAATCGCGGAGATCCTAACCTGGATGTAACGAATCCAGGCGTCTTCGGGACCGCCCTCTTCCAAGGCGCACCTGGAGGAACTTACGGCGCTCAAGACGCTACTCCCACAAACGTAACCGGCCGGCAAATGGAGCTCGGACTGAGAATATTCTTCTAAACCGCAGTTTCAAATGGAGGTGAAGTCCGTCTTGAACTTCACCTCCCATTCCAACTTGGCACAGTTCCCGGTGGGGCCTGTGCCAATGCTTCTTTTAGAGCCTCTTGAATTTTGATGTTAGACGGATCTCGCAGAAGAGCGCCGTGCAGTTCATTCAGCCCATCGGTCCACTTCCCCAAACGCAGCAGCGCAATTCCGTAGTTAACGCGGATCGCTACGTTTTCCGGCGATAGCGCAACCGCTGCGCGATATTTCTCCATCGCACCGCTCAGATCTCCGGCTTTTTGCAGGGCCGCGCCTTTGTTATTTAGTTCCGTGGCGGCGACTGCGTTCTGATTCTCCCGATCTCTCTTCTGTAAGAGATCAGCTAGTTTCCGCTTGATCTCGTCCGCTTCCTGGCTCTGGCCCTCCTGCCTCAACGCCTTCTGCAAAGCGTTCAGGGTAGATTGATCCTCCGGACGTCAGGCGATAGGCTTGTTCCAGGTGCGGGAGGGCATCGTGGGGCTTGTCGTTGTCCAGGTACGCAGCTCCCAACCGGTATTGTGCAACCGCATCATTGGGGGCCAGTTGCACGGCGCGCTCAAAGGCGGCAAGCGCGGCAGCGTCGTCCAGTAGAGTTTTTCGCGCCTCTCCCAAATCCGACCAGGCCTCCGGGAAACTCGGGGCGAATCGAAACTGCCTGTTGCAGTTCCTCCGCTGCCTTGGAAGGCTCGTCCCGGGCGGTGTATACCTTGGCCCGAAGGTACCGCGCTGAAGCGCCGTCCTCGTCGCGCGGCAGCAGTTTGATGGCCCGGTCGAGATGCTCTGCCGCAGCGATCAAGCTCACCGGAGGCAAGCAAGACTTGCCCGAGATTCAGTTGCGCCACCCCGAATGCCGGGTTTGATCGCCACGGCCCTCTCGAATGGTCCCCGCGCCGCTTTAGAATCGCCAAAGCCGTTGTATGCTTCGCCGAGTGCATTTTGAGCCTCAGCCGATTGCGGGCGCAATTTCACCGCTTCCTTCAACTGGGTGACGGCTTCCGCGCCTTGCCCGGCTTCGGTCAGAAGACTTCCCAATAGCAATCGGGCATCGGCGTTGCGAGGATTGCTCCTGGTGAACTGTTGCAGTAGAGTAATGGCCTGGTCGCGTTGTCCGTTGGCAGCCATCTTCCAGGCGCGGTCGATCGGATTCGTTTGCGCCAGCAGCACGCCGGTCCAGGTGATTAAGAACAGAAGCCGCAACATGAGGGCAAGTTAACGGAATTTTTGCGTGTGAGTGATTCCAGACCCCTCGGTAACTTGGATCAACTGATCGGCAGGCACGTTTGATAGTTTCTCAGTTGCACCACAGGGCCATCGTATATCGATGTCCACCGTCGCGATCTCGCCCAGTCCGAAATGGAGACGCTTATCGTTCACAGACAAATAGGAGGATTGCGCCAGCACCTCCTGTGCCTGCATTTTGCCGCCATAGTGTACGGTCACCCGGCCACCGATCGCGCTGCGGTTCGACTTGACGCCTTTCAATTGAACCTTAATCCAATGACTGTTTCCCGTAACATCGTTTCTCAGCAACGAAGGCGGCTCGTTGTGGTTGACGATGAGCAATGTCCACATCGCCATCGTTATCGAAGTCCCCGAAAGCGCATCCGCGGCTGCAATGCGGAGCGTCAACCCCCGGCCCGGCCTCGCCCATCAGTTCTTCAAATTTGCCGTTGCCGAGATTTCTGAAAACGATGCGCGGTGTCTTGTACGGCTCTTCCGGTTTATTCGCCAGTTCCGGATAAATGCCGCCGGTCACCCAGAAGATATCCGGATTGCCATCGTTGTCCAGGTCCGCAATTCCGGTGCCCCAACTGACGAACCGAGTCTCTGTTCCCAGACCGCATCGCAACGCCTCGTCCCGAAAATCGCCTTTGCCATTGTTCACATACAGGCCTGCCCGATCGGCAGCGAAGTGGGTTTTCAGGATATCGAGATTGCCCTTCAGTCGAATGTCCCCGATGGCAACGCCCATCCCGGCCTGCTCCATTCCGTCCTCACTGAGCGCGACGCCTCTTTCCATCGCTTGCTCAACGAATGTTCCGTCGTGCTTGTTCTGAAACAGCAGGCTGGGCGTAGAATCACAGGCAACATAGATGTCGGGCCAGCCGTCGTTGTCGAAATCGGCAGCTACTGCGGTCAAGCCATAGCCGCCGGGGGTCTTGCCTATTCCCGATGCGGCGGTGACGTCGGTGAAAGTACCATCTCCATTGTTTCGATAGAGCGAATGATGGCCATACGGCAGCCCGCGCGGTCCAACGAAAAGCTCTCCGTCTCGTGGAGTCGGACTTCTTCTCAAAGCCCACGTAGTTTGAGACAAACAGATCCAGCTTGCCATCGCGGTCATAATCCACGAATGTACAGCCGCTCCCAAAGCGTGGCTCTTTGTTCAGTAATCCCGCGCTCCTTGTCACATCCGTGAACGTGCCGTTCCCATTGTTGCGATAGAGAACGTTTTCCGGCCACCCAGTGATGAAGATGTCTTCGAAACCGTCATTGTTGTAATCGCCTACAGTCACTCCGAAGGAGTAGCCAGTGCGAAACAGGCCCGCTTTCTCCGTGACATCGGTGAATGTACCGTCACGGTTGTTTTTGTAGAGCCGGTTCGAAGCGTTCGGCGGCGGATCTCCGAAGCGCGACGCTGAAAGCACAAGAATGTCCAGCCAGCCATCGTTGTCATAGTCCAGAAACGCCGCACCGCATCCCATGGCCTCAATCACGTAGTCAACGCGATCCACGTGACCGCTGATGGTGGCCTGCTTCAATCCCGCCGAAGCCGCTACATCGGTGAAATGAGCGTGGAAGGGAAGTCCCGATCGTTTGCCGCGAGGAGTTGCTCTGACATGCCGCGAAGCCATCCCTTGACGGAGGTCGTCGCCGGTTTGCCTAGCGAGCAAATGAGTGGCCGGAAGCGCAAGCAGACTGAGAATGCCGCGCCGCGTGAGTCTCACCGCAATAGCCTAAATCAGCAGCCCGCCACTGGCATCGATGCGTTCGGCATTGAGATAGGGCCGCAGCGCTTCCGGCACAAGAATACTGCCGTCCTTCTGCTGATAGTTCTCAATGATCGCAACCCAAGTCCGGCCCACCGCCAGTCCGCTGCCATTGATCGTGTGAACGAACTCAGCCTTGGTCTTGCCTGTCTTCGCGCGAATCTGCGCTCGCCTCGCTTGAAAGGCGTCGAAATTGGAGCAGGATGAGATTTCCTTGTACCCGTTCTGTCCCGGAAGCCAGACTTCTATGTCGTAGGTCTTAGCGGAAGAAAAGCCCATATCGCCGGTACACAGCACAATCGTCCGATACGGAAGGCCTAAACGCTCCAGAACCGCCTCGGCATTGCGCGTCAGCTTCTCATGCTCACCCGCGCTTTGCTCAGGGCGCGTAAACTTCACCATTTCAACCTTCTGAAATTGGTGCTGGCGAATAATCCCGCGAACGTCACGCCCATGCGAGCCGGCTTCACTGCGGAAACACGGCGTATACGCGCACAACGAAATCGGTAGCGAGTCCGCGTTCAACGTCTCATCACGGAACAAATTCGTGACAGGCACCTCAGCCGTCGGCGCGAGCCACAGATCGTGCCCTTCGCAACGGAACAGGTCCTCTGCAAACTTAGGCAACTGCCCGGTCCCATAGAGGCTCGCCGAGTTGATCAGGAATGGCGGCAAAACTTCCTGATAGCCATGCTCTCGGGTATGCAGATCGAGCATGAAGTTGATCAGCGCACGTTCGAGACGCGCTCCCAAACCCCAGTACACGGCGAATCGTGCTCCGGTTACTTTGGCGGCCCGTTCCATGTCGAGAATGCCCAGCTCCGGTCCAAGATCCCAGTGCGCTTTCGGTTCGAAGTCGAATTCGCGCGGAGTGCCCCAGCGCTTCACCTCTACGTTGTCGTGCTCGCTCTTACCAACGGGCACATCTTCATAGGGCAGATTCGGAACTCGAGCCAGGAAGTCCCGAAACTCGGTATCGAGCTTATTCACCCGCTCGTCCAACTCCGAGATGCGGTCGCCCATCGCACGCACCTTCTGCTGCCGCTCCGCTGTATCCTCGCCCGACTTGCGCAACTTGCCGATCTCCGCCGTTTCTTGGTTGCGTTCCGCTTTGGTCTGCTCGACTTCAGTCACTACCTGACGCCGCCGCTTATCGAGTTCCTGGAACGCGTCCACGTCGAGCGAATAACCGCGCGTGCTGAGCCGTTCCCGAATCGGTCTCGAGATTACTGCGAAAGAAGCCGAGATCGTACATGTCTACCGGTCGCCTAGTCCGCCGCGTGCTTGTCGTCGGACTGCGGACGGTCGAAGAGCGGAACCCAGGGCTGGCCATCGGGGGCGCCTGTATAGTCCGCCCGTGGCCGGATCAGGCGGTTGTTGCTGTACTGCTCCAGGACGTGAGCGGTCCATCCGGACATACGGCTGACAGCGAAAATCGTCGTGAACAAATCGATTGGAATGCCGAGAGAATAATAGGTGGAAGCCGAATAGAAATCCACGTTCGCGTTCAGATTCTTCATCTCGCGAACCGTTTGCTCCACTCGCGAAGACTTTTCGAACAGCTCCGTGTGGCCGGTGCGCTTTCCTAATTCCTCGCTCATTTTCTTGAGGTGATCGGCGCGCGGGTCCAGCACCTTGTAAACGCGATGGCCGAATCCCGAAATTTTAATCTTCTGCTCTTTATTGCTGAGGTCGGCCCTCACCTTAGCGACAGCTTCGTCGGGAGAACGTGTCGCGAGCAGCATCTGAATGACGCCTTCGTTGGCGCCTCCATGCAGGGGACCCTTCAGCGCGCCAATAGCCGATGTTGCCGCCGAATAGATATCGGAGAGCGTCGCCGCCGTCACGCGGGCCGCAAAAGTGGACGCGTTCAGCTCGTGATCCGCGTGCAGAATCAGAGCGACGTCGAAAACCCGCTCACTCACTTCATCCGGGCGCTTGCCGGTCAGCGTATAAAGGAAATTAGCGGCGTATCCCAGGTTTGGGTCGCCCGTGACCACGTCCCGTCCCGTTCGCAGAGTGTTGTAAGTAGTCACGATGGTCGCTACGCGCGCCATCAGCTTAACTGCCTTCTTGTGGTTGGCTTCGGTCGAATTGTCGCGCGCCAGCGGATCGTAGAGGCTGAGCATCGACACAGCCGTCCGCAGCACATCCATGGGCGCACTTCCTTCAGGCGCCGATTTCAGGAAACTGACAACTCCGGCAGGCAGTTCGCGTTCCGCAACCAGACTGGATTTCAGATCGCTCAACTCACGTCTGTTTGGAAGCCGCCCGTTCCACAGTAGAAAGATTACTTCTTCAAAGGTCGCGTTTTCGGCCAGCGTATGGATGTTGTAGCCGTTGTAGCTGAGGATGCCGCGTTCGCCGTCGATGTAGCAGATGCTCGAAGTGGTTGCAACCACTCCTTCAAGCCCCGCGCCCGTGCTTGCACTCGCCATGAAATTCGGTATTTGCTCCCGATTCGATTCTATCCTTAGCCGTGCCCGTTCTAATACAGGCTTGGTAGCCGGACAGGGAAGCGCGATAATCTCGTATTGGTGACTACCTCGACTCAGCCTGCACTCCAGCGATCGGGCCCAATGACCAGTTTGCCGAGCGAACTCGACCGCGCCGCGCTCCTTCGCGCGTTCCGCACAATGTATCTTTCGCGTTCTCTCGACGACCGCGAGAGCCTGCTGAAGCGGCAAAGCAAAATCTATTTCCAGGTTAGCGCCGCCGGTCATGAGGCCATTCAAACAGCGGCGGGAATGGTGCTCCGGCCAGGCCACGATTGGACGTTTGGGTATTATCGCGACCGCGCGCTCGCCCTGGCTTTAGGAGTGACTGCGGAAGACATGCTGCTTCAGGCCGTTGGCGCGGCGCGGGACCCTGCCTCCGGTGGGCGCCAGATGCCCTCTCACTGGTCGTCTCCTTCGCTTCACATTTTCACCGGCTCTTCGCCCACCGGGACGCAATTCGTTCAGGCGGCCGGTTGCGCTCAAGCCAAGCGTTATCTAAAACCGGATTCGGACGAAATCACGCTGGTCAGCGGCGGTGAGGGCGCGACCAGCGAAGGCGAGTTCTGGGAGTGTATCAACGCCGCGTGTCTGGATAAGCTGCCGCTCTTGATACTGGTCGAGGATAACGGCTTCGCCATCTCCGTTCCTGTCGAACGGCAGACTCCGGGCGGCAACGTGGCGCGCCTGCTTGAGGGATTTCCCGGGCCTTCTGCGAATCGAAGTGGACGGTACAAATTTTGTTGACTCCTTCCGCGGTCTGAGTCAGGCTGCCGATTATTGCCGGAGCGGGCACGGGCCGGCTCTCGTCCACGCCACTTGCGCCCGCCTCTACTCGCATTCGTTTTCGGACGACGAGCGCATGTATAAGTCCCAGGCCGAGCGCAACGAGGAAGCTGCAAGGGACCCGCTCGCACTCTTCCCGCGCTTTCTCCTGGATGAGGGATTTGCGGACCGCGCTGAACTGGACCGTCTTAAACGCGACATTGACGCCGAGGTGGCGGAGATTACAGACCGCGTCCTTCGCGAGCCTCCGCCGGCAAAGAACACGGTTCTGCGGCATCTGTACTCGGATGAGGTCGACCCGTGCTCCAGTGAGTTCGACGTTCAGCCACAGTTTCGGGGCGAACCGCGCACCATGGTCGATTCCATCAACCATACGCTTGCCGAAGAGATGCGCCGCGACGCTGGCGTGATCGTGTTTGGCGAAGATGTCGCCGATTGCAGCCGGGAGCAGAACCTTGCTAGAGATAAAGGGCAAGGGCGGCGTCTTCAAGGCCACAGCGGGCCTGCAGCGCGAGTTCGGTGGTTTGCGCTGCTTCAACACCCCAATCGCGGAAGCTGGAATCATCGGGCGCGCGATCGGGATGGCGGCGCGCGGGTTGAAGCCGGTGCCGGAAATTCAATTCTTCGACTACATCTGGCCCGCCATGATGCAGATTCGGGATGAGCTTGCAAACATTCGCTGGCGCTCCAATAACGGGTTCTCCTGCCCCATGGTGATTCGCGTTCCTATCGGCGGTTATTTGACGGGCGGCTCTGTCTATCACAGCCAATGCGGCGAAGTAGCTTTCACTCATTTGCCCGGATTACGCGTCGTATTTCCTTCTAACGCCCTGGATGCCTGCGGACTTCTGCGCACGGCGATCCGCTGCGACGATCCAGTGTTGTTTCTGGAGCACAAGAAGCTCTATCGAGAGCCCTACAACCGCTCACCCCATCCCGGCGCGGATTTCACCATTCCGTTTGGAAAGGCGAAGACCGTGAAGCGAGGCCAAAACCTGACGATTGTCACCTATGGCGCGCTGGTACAAAAAGCGTTGCTTGCGGCGTTACAGCTTGAGCAGCGCCGGCCCGATTCCGTCGAAGTAATCGATTTGCGGACGCTATCGCCCTACGACTGGGAAGGAATCGCGGTGTCCATAAGGAAGACGCATCGTGTGCTGATCGCTTACGAGGATACGCTTTCCTGGGGCTATGGCGCGGAGCTCGCCGCGCGTATTGCCGACGAGTTGTTCACAGAGTTGGACGCGCCGGTCGGACGCGTTGCGGCTCTCGACACCTGGGTCGCCTACAGTCCAACACTCGAAGACGCGATTTTGCCGCAAGTGGAAGATCTGGTTCGCGAAGGCGAGCGCTTATTGGCGTTCTAGGCGCCGATGCCGGTTATCTGGTTTACCGGCCTACCCGGCTCGGGAAAGTCAACGATATGCTGCGCTGTTGAAAGGCAATTGCAGGAGCGCGGCATAATCGCCCAGGTTCTGGACGGCGATGCCGTACGGAAACGGCTCTGCCCCGATTTGGGATACTCCCGCGCCGACAGGTGTGAAAGTCTTCGCCGAATCAGTTATGTTGCCGGACTGCTCGCGCGCAATGGAATTGCCGTACTCATAGCCGCCATTTCTCCGTACCGCGATATTCGCGAAGAAATCCGTGCCTCGCACGACGCCTTCATCGAGGTATTTGTCAACGCTCCTCTTGAGGTTTGCGAGGCTCGCGATCCCAAGGGCCTCTACCGGCTGGCTCGCCAAGGTCTGATCGAGCATTTCACGGGGATATCCGACCTGTACGAAGCGCCCCTGCACCCCGAAGCCGAATGCAGAACCGATCGCGAGAGCATCGACGAATCCTGTGAGAAGGTTATGCAGGTTATCTTATTGCAAGCCGCTGGATCCGATCCGCACTCCGAGTTGCGAAGAGTTTGATTGGCTAGAACCGGCCGGACATGAGCAGCGGCTTCTGAAATCGATCAAGCGAGCGTCGAGCGATGGGACTAGCTTTCCGCGCCGGTCGATCTCGTCTTCGATTGCCTGAACAAGGCCGGCATCCAGTTGGTTCAGAGTTCGCAGCTCATTGTAAATTCTTTTTCCGCAAAGGTCCCTGAACTCGCGCTCCCGCTCGGCGGCCGGGCGGTCCATGTCTCGCCTTACGTTTTGCGGCACATAATGCAGGCGGATCGAAGGAAAAATGGGATTGAGAAAGTATTCCGCGATCGTAAGGCTTTCGTCCATGCGGTGAACAAGTCCCGGCATCGTACACTCCTGCATTGTTCGAATCGCCAGCTGAAGGTTTTCGCGGCCCGGAGCGTGCAGAAAGAAACCGCTGTTCGCAAGATAATTTGTCTGCACGTTGCAAACGTAATTCGGGAAACGGTCGATCATCTCGGAAAAGAAAGCCGCGACATCGTGAGACTGTGCAAGCTGCCCGACGACGCTACTGTCCCCGCTGGTCCGGAAGAAGTGGTACAGCGAATGCAAACGGTCCAGTGGATGCCGAATGAAACAACAATAAGCGAAATGCAGCCGCTCTTCTCTCGGCACGGGAAATCGTGCGTGGTGGCTCGAGATAGCCCGAATCTCTGGATGTTCTTTGATGAAAGTAACGAGTTCCGAAGCGGACAGCATTGAATCCGCGCAGGGGCCGTGTACTTCCGCAAACGCTCCGCTAAATTCCCGTTCCAGTAACGCTGAGATCGTACTCCCAGCGTTCTTCATTATGTGATAGTGCACCAGAATGTTATAGGATGCACCTTCCTCAATTACGAGTGACGTCTTCATGAAAATTCCTCACGACGGCGCACTCCCCACTCTGCAATGTATATCAGTCGAAAAAATTGCGGGAAGGGTTACAAGGAATTGAAAATTTACCGCAATAAATCACCTCGCTGTGTCCGTAATGCCCCTAATACAAATGCACTGGCAATCAGCGGAATCGTCACAATCCAGACAATTTGCGTATAAAGCCTGTGCTCGGATAAAAAGCCAATCACCGGCGAAATTACAGTTTGCAGCAATCCGAAAGCGCACGTCAGAGCCGCTATAGCGAGCCCTGCGCGGCCCGGTCCAAAAATATCAATCGGCAAAGCGTAGATATTGACGCTTCCGGCAAGCGCGAAAAAAAAGCTGGCGGAGATCAATGCTGTCGCCCATCGCGCGTCCGGGGCGAACGGTACCAGCAGAGTCAGCAGCGAACCCGCGGCGCTTACCAAGATGGCCCTTCGTCTTGCCGATACCGCCTCCGCGCCGCGCTTCATCCAATGCAGCGACAGCCAACCGCCAAAGAATCCGCCCGCGTTCGAAATCAGCGGCGGGATCCAGGTGTATCCTGCCGTCTGCCTCAGAGTAAGGCCATGAACACGCATCAGGTAGAGCGTCGTCCAGTTCGACCATAGGGAATAACTGCCCATCCACAGCACGTTTGCAATTACTAGAACAATCAAATTGCGATCAAGCAGCATGGACCACGACGAACTTCGCTGGCCAGTGCTGTCGCTCGCAAATTCCTGATCGCCAAATCTCGGAGGAATGGCGCGATTCAACATCCACCACAAAGGAATCCACGCGAATCCAAGCAAACCCGTAAGAAGAAACGGAGTCCGCCAGCCATTGTGCACGGCGAGGCCTATGCACAGCGGCGCAATCGCGAGACCCACGCTAAGCCCAATCTGATTGACCGCCGCACCCAACGCCCGTTCTTCCGGCTTTAAATAAATACCGTTCAGTTTTCCAACCGCAGGCACACCAGCCGATTCCCCAATGCCAAGCGCCGCTCTGCAAATTGCCAGCCCGGGCAAACTGCGCACCATCCCCGTACTAAGAGCGGCAGCCGACCACCAGCTCACCGCGACCGAAATTCCCTTCGTGACGCCGACGCGGTCGAGGAACCAGCCTGTGATGAGCGAACTCCCCGCATACGCGATTGAAAAGGCCGAGATCAGAAATCCAAAGCCGGTCTGATTGAAATGCAACTCCGCCATCAGCAACGGCGCGAGTGTCGCCAACAGAGCGCGGTCGAGATAGTTCAGCGTTGACGAAATCACGAAGACTGTGACAGCCAACCACCGTAACGAGAAACTAGAGCGCATGGGCAAAGCTTTATGATCGATAACGACCGATGCCACACGCAACAAATTCCGAAAAGATAATGCGACGCGGTTTCATCAAAGCCGCCGGAGTCCTCGCCTCAACGCGCTTGCTCGGTGCCGACGAGCTACCCGGAAGCGTCAATCCGCAATGGGAGCGGCGGCCCGGCAGTATCACCGATGTCGGCGGCATTCGCGTAGGACATTACACGGAGACTCGCCGCCCCACCGGCTGCACTGTCATTCTGTTCGACGAAGGCGCCGTAGCTGGAGTGGACGTGCGCGGCTCCGCTCCCGGCACGCGTGAGACCGACCTGCTGAATCCCATTAACTCCGTGCAAAAGGTGAATGCAATTGTGCTTTCTGGCGGGAGTGCTTACGGTCTGGATGCCGCAAGCGGCGTGATGCGATACCTCGAAGAGCGCAATACCGGGTTTCACGTTGGTTCTGTGGTTGTGCCGATTGTCCCGGCGGCGATCTTGTTTGATCTCCAGATTGGCGATTCAAAGATTCATCCGACAGCCGCATCGGGCTACGCGGCGTGCCAAGCCGCCACAAATTCCAATGTGTCCGAAGGAAGCGTCGGAGCGGGCGCGGGGGCGACGGTCGGCAAATTCTTCGGGCCTCGGCTTGCCATGAAATCAGGCCTTGGCACCGCATCCTGGACCGTCGAGCGGCAGAACCTTGTTGTCGGCGCGATCGTCGCTGTGAACGCGGTGGGAGACGTCATTGACCGTCAAAGTGGAAAGATCCTCGCCGGCGCGCGTCGGCCCGATGGGCAGGGCTTTCTGAATACGATGGATCAATTCATGAGGGGTGCTATTGGTAAGCCCAGTCTCGGCTCAAACACGACAATCGGCGTCATTGCGACAAACGCCGCGCTTACGAAAGTCGAAATGACTAAGATCGCGCAGATGGCACACGATGGGCTCGCTCGCACCATCAATCCAGTGCATACGATGGCGGATGGAGATACGCTGTTTGCCGCCGCCACCGGAACGAGCCGCGAAAGGCACGATGTAAGTCTGATCGGCGCAATTGCCGCCGAAGTGCTTGCGCATGCAGTAAACCGCGCGGTGATGACGGCAACTGGAATTGAGGGCTATCCCGCCTATCGGGATGTTGTCACCAAATAACGCTACCAGGTAAACGCTTTTGCCTGAATTGCGTCCGCTTCCACGTCCACCGTATCGGAATGCTGACGCGCTCCGTTGATCAGCAGTACGCGGTGCTCTCCCGGCGGAAGATGCGCCGTGACGGGTGTGAGGCCGTAATTCCTTCCATCGATCACAACCGTGGACCCGCTTGGCGCCGAGGTAATCACGAGCGTCCCCACGCGCTTGCTCAATGTCAGAAATAACGATTTGTCCTCGGGCAAATTGAATATACGCTGGGCTCTGCTGAAACCACTCAGGCTTGCGCTCAACGTATGACGCCCAGATGGCAAAGACAGAGTGCAGGGCGTTGTGCACGCTTTCGCGGGATCGTCGTCAACAACGACTTGCGCGGACGGCGGATCGGTCAGAAATTCAACATTGCTGGTAAAGGCGGTGAAAGGTTCGGCGCACAGGCGCGGACGCACTAGGAGCCCTTTTTGCGACTGGAGGCGCGGCACTCGAAGGCATCGGCGAACGCGTCTTTGGTCCGCGCGGCCTGATTGCCCCCATTGCCGCCAAGATTGCCACCCGAATTGTCGGTGGACGGCGGCGGCGTTACCGGTCCCGCGTTCGTATCCAATACCTGCACCGGAAGGTTAGGTCCCGGTTTGTAGCGCAAAAAGAAAAGCGCCAATCCCAGGCCCACCAGACACAGAGCCGCAATCCACGCGAACTTCCCGGTACGAGACCGCGCAGGCGCAACTTCGGGCTCGTCCTCGCTGTACCGTCGCCGCAAGCGCGTCGTAGAAAGACCGGTTGTCGCAACCAATGGAGCGGCGCTCACGTGAAAAGGAGCTCACCGCAGGTTCTGCCTCATTTCGCAAGGCTGCAATCAGCGCCTGCACGAAAGACTGACAGTTAGGAAATCGCCGCTCCCGGTCCTTGGCCAAAGCACGGCTCAGCACGCCGCTGATTCTCCCGCTTAACTTCGGATGCACTTCTTCAGCCGGTATATGTTTTTCCGTACAAACACGATAGAAGAGTTGCCGAAGATCCGGCGCATCGAACGGCTTTTTGCCGCAGACGAATTCGTACGCAATCACTGCGAGCGAAAATTCATGGGAGCGGATATCGGTGCTGGTGCCGAGAATACGTTCCGGAGACAGGTACCGCGCCGCTTCCGGTATTCTTCCGTCCGCCGCCAATTCTTCTTCAGGAACGAATCTGCTGTTAGTGTCTTTCAGCGCAACGACTACATTTGTGCCGCTCAAATCTCCTGAAATAAAAATGTTTTCCGGATTCAAATCACCAGATATTTCACCGGCATCAAGTCTTTGCGCCAACTCTCGCAGAATGGCAAGCCGGGTGGGCTCCGGCGGTTGATTCCGAAGTTCCAGGATCCGGTCCAGCGGCATTCCTGTGGCCGGCTGTTCGCGCCGCTGTTCAATTTCTGGCAAATTCACTCTTCACTATAGACGCACGAACCCCCTCATCCGAAGTCCCGAAATGTAAATCGAAAAAAACGAGGGTCTCCCCTGTTAGGATGAAGTTTACCCCGCAATGATTCCTGAGGTCATACCAGAAGGGCTCACCTTCGACGATGTATTACTGCAACCCGCGCACAGCGAAGTGATTCCGTCGGAAGTAGACACCACCACGCGGCTCACACCAAAAATCGAACTTAGGATTCCGATCGTGAGCGCCGCCATGGACACGGTTACCGAGTCCCACATGGCCATCGCTCTTTCGCAGCAAGGCGGTATCGGCATCATCCACCGCAACATGTCGATAGAACGGCAGGCGGAAGAAGTGGACCGCGTAAAACGCAGTGAAAGCGGCATGATTGTGGACCCGGTGACAATCGAGCCCGAACGCAAAATTTCGGAAGCGCTGGAACTGATGAGGAGCTACCGCATATCGGGCGTGCCCGTCACAAAAAACGGCAGGCTGGTGGGCATTCTCACGAATCGCGACCTGCGCTTTGAAACGCGTTACGAACTGCCTATTTCGGAGGTGATGACGAAGGACAATCTCATCACCGTTCCGGTCGGCACCACGCTCGAAGACGCCGAGAAAATTCTTCACAAACACCGGGTTGAAAAGCTGCTTGTCGTCGATGATAACTATGCGCTGAAGGGGCTTATCACCGTCAAGGATATTCAGAAAAAATTGAAGTATCCTCTTGCCGCGAAGGATGCGCAAGGCCGGTTGCGGGTAGGCGCGGCGGTAGGGTCGTCCGGCGATTTCATCGAACGCGCTCAGGAACTATATCAGCAAGAAAGTGGATGTAATCGCGGTCGATTCGGCGCACGGACACCAGCAGCGCGTGATGGACGCTATCAAGGCTCTGAAACATGCACTGCCGAACGTGGAATTGCTCGCCGGGAACGTCGCCTCGTACGAAGGCGCGCGTGACCTGATTCGGCTTGGCGCGGACGGCATCAAGGTCGGAATCGGACCGGGATCGATTTGTACCACACGCGTTGTTAGCGGCGCGGGCGTCCCGCAGATCACCGCCATTGCGGAATGTTCAAAGGCCACTCGCGAAGCTGGCATCCCGCTGATCGCGGATGGCGGTGTGAAGTACTCGGGCGACATCACGAAAGCCATTGCGGCGGGCGCGAATTCAGTGATGATCGGCAGTCTGTTCGCCGGCACCGACGAGAGCCCTGGGGAAACAATCCTGTACCAGGGCCGCACGTTCAAGAGCTACCGCGGCATGGGTTCAATGGGCGCGATGACGCAGGGCACGGGCGGTTCGGAACGCTACTCTCAATCGGGTGTCGCTACATCGGGCGGGAAACTGGTGCCGGAAGGGATTGAAGGCCGCGTTCCCTACAAGGGCCCAATCTCGGAAATGAGTTATCAGCTTGTCGGCGGTTTGCGGGCCGGCATGGGGTATTGCGGCGCAGGAACCATAGCGGAGCTGCAACAGAAGGCAAAATTCCTGCGTGTGACCATGGCCGGTCTCCGTGAGGGACACGTGCACGACGTCATCATCACGAAGGAAGCGCCCAATTACCGAGTGGAATAGCGCTCTATCACGGCGCACTCCACCTCTTCCACGGAACTTAGGACATAAACCTGAGCGAATCCTTCGTCCGCCAAACCCGGAAGTGAATTTCGCAATTCGCGCAGTTGTTCTTCAATGATCTCCGGCAGCACGCAGCGCTCGCGGGCGCCCCTGATTCCGCTCCGCGCAAATCTCCAGCGGTAAATCGAAAACGATAGCAACCGGCTTTATGTGAAATTGCCGCGCGAGTTCGAGCGAGAATCCACGCGCCTCACGCTGCACATTTGTCGCGTCAATTACGGTAAGCCGCCCCGCGCCCAACCTTTTTGCGGCAATAAAGCGCAGCACCTCGAAGGCATCTTTCGTGGCAGCCTGATCGCTTTCGTCATCCGCAACAAGACCGCGGCAAAAATCGGAAGACAAAATCTCAGTCGGCTTGAAATGCTTCTTCGCAAAGCTGGATTTGCCGCTGCCCGCCGCGCCCATCAGCAGGACCAGCGAAGGCTCGGGAATGGACAGTTTCCGCAGGGACAAGAACCAGATTACGGCACGTGAACGCGCCGTTCGCAAATAGCGGGCCAACGTTGCCCATGTCACCTTCCGCCCTGCATAATAGAGATAGGCAGGACGTACAACCTGGCGCCAGCACTCTGGCCTGGATCCGTCGTCGGTCGGTAGCCCCGGCTCACCTCACCCGCTTGAACAATGGGCAGTCGAGGAGACTGGGAATGTCGAAAAAGCGGATTCTGATCGTCGAGGATGAGCAGGTGGTCGCCGAACAGCTACGGCAAAGTCTGATTACTCAGGGGTACGACATCGTAGGCATAGCGCAGTCGGGTGAGCAAGCGATCGCCGAGGGAGGCGAGAGTTGCCCGGATCTGGTGATCATGGACATCGTGCTTGGGGGGGAAATGGACGGCATCGCCGCCGCCCGGCACCTGCGGCCGCTGGGCATTCCTGTCGTATACCTGACCGGCTACTCGGACCGGCATCTCCTTGATAGGGCGCAAGACACCGAACCGCTGGCCTATGTGATGAAGCCCGCAAAGTCGGGTGAACTGGCGGCGGTAATTGAATTGGCTCTGTTCAAGCAAGAGCAGGAAAAGAAACGCGAGCAGGACGGAAACAGAAGATGGGCGGCAAGCCGCGAAGCTGACGAGCAGTTCCGGCTTATGGTCGCAGGCGTTACCGACCACGCGATCTTTACCACAGATGCCATAGGAACCGTGAATAGCTGGAATCGAGGCGCCGAACGCATCAACGGCTACTCGCCTGAACAGATCATGGGCCGATCGTACGCACTTCTGTTTACGGAGGAAGACCGCCAGCGCAACATTCCTCTTGCCGAGTTGGAAACGGCCCGGCAGCGCGGGTCGGCTGACGACACACGTTGGTTGGTTCGTAAAAACGGGGAGCGCTATTGGGCCGAGGGAACGCTGACCGCTATCCGCGACAGTGCCGGAGTCCTCACCGGTTTCGCCAAAATCACCAGGGACTCAACCGAGCGGAAGCAGATGCAGGAGGCGCTCCGCAGAAGTGAGGATCGCTTACGAATTGCCCTGCACGCCGCTCGAATGGGAACCTGGCACTGGGATATTCGCAATAACCGCGATACTCTCGACGATAACTTGCGCCGGCTCTTCGATCTCGCCCCACAGGACGGCTCCCGAGAAGATCGAGGATTTCTATGCCCTTGTACATCCTGACGATCGGTCCAGGGTCGAAGCGGCGTTTGAGCGGACCCGGCATGAAGGTGTTCATCTCGACACCGAATTCCGTGTGGTCCGCCGCGATGGCAGCGAACGTTGGTTCATAGACCAAGGTGAAGTCATGCGTGACAGCGAAGGGCAACCGGAGTATATGGCCGGCGCTTGCGTCGATATCACCGAGCGCAAGCACGCCGAGGAATCACTGCGCCGGAGCGAAGAGCAGTTCCGTCTCTTCGTCAACAACGTTCGCGATTACGCGCTGTTTCAGATGGATACCGAAGGCCGTGTTGTGGCATGGAACTCCGGAGCGGAACACCTGCTGGGCTACACGGAAGAAGAGATTCTCGGTCGTTCGGGCGCAATCATCTTCGTTCCTGAGGATATCGCGGCCGGAATACCCGAGCGAGAGATGGAAACCGCCGCAACTCTTGGGCGGGCTACCGATGAAAGATGGCACTTGCGAAAAGACGGCACGCGGTTCTGGTGCAATGGCGTTATGAGCGTCATGCGTGATGACGGCGCTCGTCTTCGTGGCTTTGCGAAAGTCATGCGCGATGAAACGGACCGCCGGCGCGCCGACGAACAGTTGAAATCTTCTCTTACGGAGAAGGAGATTCTTCTTAAAGAAATTCATCATCGAGTCAAGAACAACCTTCAGGTCATCACGAGTTTGCTCGCCTTACAATCCGACTCGGTGGAGGATGAGACCGTACGGCAGATGTTCGATGAAGCCTGTAACCGTGTTCGCTCCATTGGAGATATACATGAATTGCTTTACCGTTCACCCGATCTGGCGCACGTTGATTTCAATACCTACCTTCATCGGCTGGCACAACATTTACTTGCGTTTTATGGTGTGGATCCGGATAGAATTCGCGTGAGCATCTCGGCGAACGCGGACCTGACACTTTCCGAAGCGATACCATGCGGTTTAATCGTGAACGAGTTGCTGACCAATTGCTTGAAGCATGGCTTTTCGCAAGGAAAAACCGGCAGCATACAACTATCTCTGAAGTGCGAAGGGGACCAGTGCGTGCTGGAAGTTGCGGACAATGGCGTCGGCTTTCCCCCCGATGTCAGCCTTGAGGAACCCACATCTCTAGGACTTAAGCTTGTATCGGTGCTCGCCAGGCAACTGCGCGGCGATTTACGCCGTCTGGAATCGGAGGGTACGCGTATGGCTGTCGTTTTTCCTCAGCCATAAACGCGGGAAACGTCCGGGTATATGAAGGCGCGCATTCTTGTTGTAGAAGATGAAAGCATCGTTCAGCTCGATCTGCAAAGCCGGCTAAAGCGTCTGGGTTACATAGTCGTTGGCTCGGCGGTATCGGGAGAAGACGCGATCATAAAGGCTTCAGAGTTGGAGCCCGATCTTGTGTTGATGGATGTGCGGCTCGAAGGCCGTATGGATGGCATCGAAGCAGCCGCCCGAATCCGGGCTAGCCGAGAGGTGCCGGTCTTGTTTTTAACGGCGTACAATGCGCCACCCGAAGGCCAGCGGGCGGGGCCATTATATCCGTGTATCGCCAAGCCATTCCGGGCAGATGAACTGCAAGCGGCAATTGTCCGGGCGCTAAATGGCCGCGAGCCAGCCTGTTCTTCAGAAGAGCGGCACGAGACCGGATGAAAGCTGATTTTACGAGAGATCTGGAAGCGTAAAGAAGAACGTAGCGCCCTCGCCCGGCGTAGCTTCCGCCCAAATTCTTCCGCCGTGGCCTTCGACGATCTTTTTGCAGATAGCCAAACCTATGCCTGTTCCAGAGTAAGCGCCTCGGCCGTGCAGGCGTTTGAACGGCGCAAAGATGCTCTCGGCGTACTGTTGGCTCAAAACCGATGCCGTCGTCCTTCACGGAAAAGACGACCTCGCCTCCGCGTTTTTCAGCGCTGACGCGAATGTGCGGTGCATGCCCGGCCTCCCGGTACTTGATCGCATTGCCAAGCAGATTTTGAAACACTTGCACCAGTTGCGGCGGGTCGGCTCGGACCGTAGGCAGATCGTCCTGTACGACTGTTGCCTTACTGTCCGCAATTGCTTCATGTAGGTTATGGAGCGCTTCGGCGAGTGCGGTATTCGCAGGCGTTTCTGGAAGCGAAGCGCCCTCCAGAAATCCGGCTTGCGCGTACGCAACCAGATCTTGCAAAAGCGTATTCATCCGAGCGAGCCCACCCTGCGCCTCTTGAAGCAGTTTACGCTCGCTTTCGTCCAATTTCGAATTAGCGCGTCTGGCTAGCAAGTCCAGGAAAGCTCTTGAGGTTCGGAGCGGTTCCTGCAAGTCGTGACCGGCCGAGTAAGTGAACTGGTCCAGCTGTTCTTGCGATTTGTGTGATGTCTCCGCCCACGCGCGCCGTTCCGTTTCTCTCCGGGACTGATCTTTCTGGTGCCGTGAAAGGGCGAGTTGTATGACGGCATGCAATTCATGCGGCTGAAACGGCTTCGTTAAGTACCCCTGGCCCTCGGTATCTTTCACCTGCTCTAGCGTCGCCGGATCGCTATAGGCGGTGAGGTATACGACCGGGATATCGAATCGCCGGCGAACGATTGTTGCCGTCTCGGTTCCCGTCATCTTACCGGCAAGTACGATGTCCATCAGAACCAGATCCGGGCGGCGCGCTTCTATCGAATGCAACGCCGCCTCCCCGCTTGCCGCCAATCCTGTTACCTGGTATCCCAGCCTTGTGAGCCGTTCGCGCAACTCAAGCGCAACAATCTGCTCGTCTTCCACCAGAAGTATTTCCGGACGAAGCGTACCGGTTTGGCTTGTAAGGCTAGGTGCGCTCATGCTCTGTAGCGATGATGCTAACACTTTAGGCTCCGTCCGTAAATGCATAGAATGAACCCTCGTTGAGAGTTAGCTCGCCAGCGCCAGCGAACCCACGTTCAGATTCGGTATAACTAGCGCCAGAACCTCTTCCACCCGGCTCACGAAATGGAACTGCATCTCTTGCCGGACGTGATCCGGAATGTCGCGCAGATCCTTCTTATTGCCTTGCGGCAGAATCACCCGATGGATGCCCGCGCGTCTTGCCGCCAGCACCTTCTCCTTCATGCCGCCGATCGGCAGCACCAGCCCGGTCAGTGTCACCTCACCGGTCATCGCCGTATCGCTACGCGCCGGAAGCCCGGTGTAGATCGAAGCCATCGTCGTCGTCATTGTCACGCCGGCCGACGGTCCATCTTTCGGGATCGCCCCCGCGGGCACGTGGACGTGAACGCCGTTTTCCTTGATTCTCTCCGGATCGACGCCCAAGTCCGCCGCGTGAGACCAGATGTAGCTCTGCGCAATCTTCGCCGATTCCTGCATCACTTCACCCAGTTGTCCGGTAAGCGTCAACGATCCTTTGCCGTTCGGCAAAAGCGCGCTCTCTATGTAGAGCACCTCGCCACCGCTCTCCGTCCACGCGAGACCCGTCGCAACTCCCGGAGGAACCGTTTTCCGCATCTCTTCCGGCGAGAAAATCTCCGGCCCTAAGAGATCGCTCAAAGCCTCGGCATCGACCATCACCTTGCCCGCGTGACCTTCGGCAAATTTCAGCGTGACCTTTCGAGTCACCCGGGCAATCGCGCGCTCAAGCCGCCGCAGTCCCGCTTCTCGCGTGTAGCCGTGGATGATCCCCTTCAGGCCTTCATCGGTGAACTCGATTTCTTCTTCCGCCAACCCAGCCGATTTCAACTGTTTTGGAATCAGATAGCGCCGCGCAATCTGCTGTTTTTCTTCTTCGCTGTAACCGGAAAGCCGCAAAATCTCCATGCGGTCCAGCAACGGCTGAGGAATCGTATCCAGCGAATTAGCCGTCGTGATGAACAGCACCTTCGAAAGATCGAACGCCAGGTCAAGATAGTTGTCCCGGAACGTCTTATTCTGCTCGGGATCAAGCACTTCGAGTAGGGCCGAAGCCGGATCGCCCCGGAAGTCCCGCCCTAATTTGTCCACTTCGTCCAGCAGCAGCACCGGGTTTTGCGCGCCCGCTCGCCGCATGGCCTGCAACAGACGTCCCGCCATCGCGCCGATGTAAGTCCTGCGGTGTCCGCGTAACTCCGCCTCATCATGCAAACCGCCCAGACTGAAGCGTTCGAACTTGCGCCCCAGCGCCCGTGCGACGGATTGTCCCAGCGAAGTTTTGCCGACTCCGGGAGGTCCAACCAGGCACAGTATCGGAGCCTTCGCATCCGGATTGCGCTTCAATACGCTGAGTTGCTCCAGAATGCGCTCTTTCACTTCTTTCAGCCCAAAGTGATCCGCATCCAGCACTTCCCGCGCATGGGCGATGTCGAGATTGTCCTCTGTCGCCGTACTCCACGGCAGGTCCAGGATGAATTCCAGATAGGAACGCGTTACGTGGTAGTCCGGAGCGGCATTCGGCAACCGCTCCAGCCGGGCCATCTCACGCTCAAATTCCTTCTTGGCTTCTTCCGGCAGACCCGCCTTCGCGAATCGCTCTCGCAGCAGGTCGAGTTCCGCCTTGTCGGCGTCCTTCTCGCCGAGTTCCTGCTGAATGGCCCTGAGTTGCTGCTTCAACAGGTACTCGCGCTGATCTTTCGACATTTCATCGCGGGCCGTTGACGAAATCTTCTGGCGCAGTTCCAGAACCTGGAGTTCATGCGAGAGATACGAGTGCATCAATCGCAGCGCATCCACGCGCGTCTCCGCCTCAAGCAGCTTCTGCTCACGGTCAACATCCAGACTGAAAACGCTCGCCAGCAGATAGGCCATTCGCAGCGGGTCTTCGCTGCCCGCCAGCATGCGGGTTAAATCGGCGGCCGATTGCGGCTGCGCCAGCGCGATTGCCTTCGATGCGAGTTCCAGCAGCGCGCCCGAGAGCGCCTCAACCTCGGAACCGCCATCGCTCGGCACATCCAAAACCCGGTACTTCGCGCTCAGGTACGGCTCGCTCGATTCGAGCTTGACCACCACCACGCGCTCCACGCCGAGCACCAGGATCTCGAGCATCCCCTCGTTTGGCCGCGACGAGCGCCGGATCACCGCTTTCGTGCCTATCGTGTAGAGGTCGTCCTGCTCCGGAGCCTCCACTTGCGCATCTCGCTGCGCAATAAGAATGATTTCCTTCTCTTCCGTTTTAAGCGCCGCTTCCACTGCCTTCAGCGAATTCTCGCGGCCGACCGAGAGCGGCAGCAACAATCCAGGGAAAAGGATCGTATTCTTAAGCGGGAGAGCCGGTAAAACCTGATACTCAGTGTTCGCCATTTTGTTTCGTACCTGCACTTTCGATGCAGGGTTGCGTTAGGAAGCTTCGATTTTCTTAGTCACTCGTACTCACCTGCCGCGGTCGGCTTAGGGACTGAAGTAGTCCAGTAGCGGACCTAATAAATAGGCAGTAAAGCAGCCCGTCAGGTACAAAGCCGCTGAGCACCACAGCACAATCCGGCTAAATCGGCTCGCCGTCTGGCACGCCCGGGGATCAGTGGGATCGCAGGAACCGGCTCTGGCCTGAAGCCGTGGGGCAATCGCATACAAGTAGACGAAATTGCCGGAAATCAGCACTCCCGCGACGACGAACACCCAGTTCTTATGGTGCGACATAGCGACCAGCCAGGGAGCTTCCGAAAGGACGGACGCTACCGTAGCCCCCAGCCCAAATAACACGAGAAGAGAAGGCAGCGCACAGCAAAGCAATGTACCCACAGAGGTAAAAAGAGAAAAATAGCTCAGCGCTCCGCTACGGATTCGTGGCGGAGCGCCGAGGAGTGTTGGTTCCATCGTTCAATTCCTTCCTTGCTTATTTCACTTGACTGACCTGCAAGGGTACCGCTGCTTTCAGGTCCTTGCCCGGGGTCATAACGCCCTCGACCACGACGGTTTGCCCCAGCTTGGCTTTTGCCGCACCGAACGCTGCCGCGTTCTTGGGATCGGCAGCCAGGGCGAGAGTGTCCTTCGTTCCCGAGACCTTCAAACTCAGCCGTCCCTGAACATCCGCCACATCCCCGCGCACCGAAATGGAAGTCGCCTTGGGCGTGTACCCGTTCTGATGGATGATTTCCCAAAGCTGCGGGACAGATACGGTATTCCCCGCTTTCAATTTCACCGTCGCGAGTCCCTTGTTCAGGCTCACCTCAACGTCCTCCACTCCGGACACTTTCTTCAATGCCACGTGCACGACGTGGGCACAGGTCATTCAATCCATTCCAAAAATAGACAGATCCACTTGCAGTAGCTCCGCCCGGCCGGGGAGCGCCGCAAGCATCAAAGTACAAAACAGGTTTATCAATCGCTTGTTCATACATGGTTCCTTTCGTCAGAAAAAATAGGCAAAATTGAGGGCAAACCGGTAACGCTCTCTCGGATAGAGAGGGCCGGCATCCCGATAGACTGGAAACTGCATTCCCGCCTCAATCCCAATCGCACGATATACGCCGAGAACGCTGGGACCGAGAAACAGCTGTTGTGCCCGGCTGCCCGGCAATTCGAAGCTTTCGCGCTGAAGCGAACCCACTCGCTCACCCGTGAACTCACCGAAAATACGCCAATCCCAATGCGGATAATCCGTGCGCCAGGCCTGCGGGCGATAGCCGTACACGGCCGTATAGGAAAGGAGGTCCGGGCGGCGGTCTCCGCCAGACTCGGCATACCTTTGATAGCTTGCGCCTACCCAAACGTACTCGCTCCGCGAGGCGACGCCTGTCACCGCTCCAACCAGGTAACCGGGCCCACTGTTCAAATTCCTGTAGAGTCCTCCTTCCTGTTGCGGTCCAGGGAGCAGAACTCCGGCAACGGCAGTGCTCTCCACGCGTTTGCCCGCGAAATCCTTCCGCTGGAAACGCCACCAGGTAAGCGCGCTGAAGTCACCGCTGATCGGGGTGTTCTCCGTCACAGAGGAACGCACATAGGGATCGGGTTGGAAAACGACAGGACCCGAGACCGCTAGTTTCACGTTCGGAGTCAGTCCATAGGACAACTCCGCTTCGAGATTGGAAGCGACGCCTCCCGTACCCCCTCGGCCATTTGCTCCTAAATCGAAGCTCCAGCCGCCTTTGGGGTTGGTCGGCGTTGCCAAGCCAAATACCGGACCGTGGTCCGCGGCGTTCACAATCTGCGCGGCTGTTAACATTGCCGCACAAGCCAATATTCTTGATCGGCGCATTCTCTCCCTTCCTGAATCGCTGCCCCGCCGGTTACGGCAGAGCGCACCCGTGCTGAAGAAGACGGAAAGGGAAGAACTAAATCAAAAATGTGGAGTGAAGGACCTGGATATCGGGCGGCGATGGTTCGACCTGGATAGCCCAGGAAGAGCGCGTCAACGGCTCGGTTGAGAGCGGCGGCAAGCTGAATGAAAAACGTGGGCGTAGACAGCGGTGCGTGAAGGACAACGGACTTCTGATGCTCAAAAGCAATCTGCTTGCATTGGCGATCCGCCCCTGTTTCACAGGAGTCTTCGTTCTGCAGTGACCGTTGGCGGCGCAGCAACTTTTCGCGCCCGTCACCATAAAGTACTGTTCGCACGAGATACAGCCGCCCCACAGCACTGTGGCCAAAAGCAGCAAGGATAATAGCGAACTGGTGAATGCGCGAAGCACTGCTCTTATTTGAGGCTAGCAGCTTCGAATCCGTAGCGCGGCCAGTCCCCTTCAAATGAACGCAAGATTTCTAGTGACGCTTAAAGATCGTTGAAAAAGGGCTAATCCAAGAAGAACCAAGTTTTATGAAATCGCAGATGACTATTGGCAAGAAATTCACGCTAACCGCCGCTTTGCTGCTGGCTTTGACAGTCGCGCTCGGTATCGGTTCTCTCGTGTCTAAAACGACGCACGCTTTGGTCGAGTTGAATCGAAAAAATGGTGACCTCGACGCGGCGGGAGCTCAAATGCCTCAACCAGCGGCCGCATTCTCGTCGGTATTCTGCTGGGCGCCTCTCTTCTTTCGGGCATCCTGCTGACATTGTTCGTCGTGCGAAGCATGAACAGAGTTCTCCGGCAAGCCGTCACCGAGCTATCGGAAGGCTCCAATCAACTGGCCAGCGCGGCTTCCCAGGTATCCAGGCCGCCAAAAGGACACTACGATTTTGATTGACGAGTCGGTCGCCAAATCCAGTGACGGAAAGATCAAAGTGGACCAAGTGGCTGGAGCGATCCGCACCACCACAGAAGTCTCGGCGAAGGTAAAAATGCTGGTGGATGAGGTGAATGTCGGCAGCCAGGAGCAGGCGCGGGGCATCGATCAGGTGTCAAAGGCAATTTCCCCGATGGAACGGGTGACGCAAACCACCGCGGCCAATGCCTGGTCGGCCGCTAACAGTCAAATAAAAAAACCCGGATGGTGAATACTTCCACCATCCGGGCCTCGCTCAGTACAACTTCTATTCGTTACTTCCCAGCTGCTACAACAATAAACGCAGTTTGGCCGCCGCGGTTTACAGTGACTAATGCGGATTTTCCTTGTGCCTCATTCATCAGGCGTTTGAAATCCTGCACGCTGTTAACCGGCTTACGGTCAACGCTCGTAATCACGTCGCCTTGGCCTATACCGCTATCTGCGGCAGTGCTGCTCTGATCGACATCGTTCACGACCACTCCGTGGATGTTGGAAGGCGCGTGAATCTGTTGCGCGATCTCCGGCGTCAGCGGTTCCACCGTGATCCCACGAGCGGAGGCGTTTCCACCTTCCCCGTTGCCCTCGTCAGCGCCGCCGTTGTCGCCCGTGCTCTTCTGGCCGAGTTCTAGACTGGTCGGCCGTTGGCCAAGCGTTACGCTCACCGTTGTCGGCTGGCCATTTCGCACCACGTCCAGCTTGACCGTACTTCCCGGGGCGTGTTCTGTCACGGCAAGTGTCAGTTCGTTCTGATTCTGTACTTTGCTTCCGTCAATCGCCGTGATGATGTCGCCCGACTTTCACGCCGCCTTTGTCGCCCGGTCCGCCCGGTGTGACATCCGCCACCACCGCGCCGTGCGTGTCTTTCAACCCAAATTGCTGCGCCAGATCGGGAGTAAGCTCCTGAAGCGATACACCCATATAGCCGCGCGATACCTTGCCGGTTTTGATGATCTGGTCCATCACCTGCTTCGCGAGATTCACCGGGACCGCAAAGCCGATACCGATATTGCCCGCCTCGCCGCCGAATCCGCCACCGCCGCCGCTGATGATGGCCGTGTTCATGCCAATCAGATCGCCGTGAGCATTGATCAAAGCGCCGCCCGAATTGCCGGGATTGATCGCCGCGTCAGTTTGAATAAAGTTCTGGATATGTAAACCGCTCTCCAGGCTGCGGCCCTTCGCACTTACAATCCCCATCGTGACCGTGTGATCGTAGCCGAAAGGATTGCCGATCGCGAAGCAGAGGTCGCCAACTCTCGACGCATCCGAATTGCCCAGCGGTAGCGCGGGCAAGTTGCTCGCATCGATCTTTACCACCGCGACATCCGTTTGCGGGTCGGTACCGACGACCTTCGCCGTAAACTCGCGTTTGTCGAGCAGGGTTACCTTGACTAAGGTGGCCCCCTCCACTACGTGATTGTTCGTCAGAATATAACCCGATGAATTGATGATCACGCCCGATCCGAGTCCCCGTTCGCGCTCCGCATGCGGGCGCTGTTGCTGTTGCTGACGGCCATTGCCGCCAAAGAACTGCCGGAAGAACGGATCCGACATGAACGGACTGTCGCCCTGCTGCGCGGACGCTTTAATCACCTTAGTCGATTGAATGTTCACGACCGCCGGGGATGCCTTCTCGATTACATCGGCGAAAGAATTAGAGAGCCCTTCCAGGCGTTGCGTGTTCGTATCGGCCTTTGCCGTCACGTACATAGGCGAGTTCGAGTGACTCGCGACGGCGAAGGCTGCGATCAAACCGCCGCCGATCGAAGCCGCTACCAGCGTTAATATCGCTGTGGAACGGCGAAACTGAATTGTGTTTGACATCGATTCAAACCTTTCTTATGGCGGCTTGGTACTTGTGTCGCAGCCGCGTTCCCTTCCTTTGACGCATTACGTTGCATTTCGATTCCGGGCTTAAACGGGACAACTTTAGACCGCCGCCGTGAACTGCTCCGGAACCCGTTGCGGAGCGGTCCGGAACTGAAGTCCCGAACCGCCTTCGCCCATATCTATGAAAACCGCCTGCCCATCCCGCACCTCACCGCTCAGTATCCGTTTGGCCAGGGGAGTTTCGATCTCCCGCTGAATCGCACGCTTCAAGGGGCGTGCGCCGTAAGCCGGATCGTACCCACTTCGTACTAGGTGCGTCCGCACCGCGTCTGAGAGTTCGAGCGTAATATGCCGCTCTTCAAGGCGCGCCCGCAGCCCAGCTAGCTGGATCTCGACGATATCTTTCAACTGCTCCTCGCTAAGTGCATGGAAAACGATGATTTCGTCCAGCCGGTTCAGGAACTCCGGCCGGAACGCCTGCCGTAGCTCGCCCAAAACCGCGTCCTTCATCCGGCGATACTCCTCACCTTCAAAAGCGCCGCGGTATTCCAGAATCCGGTGGCTCCCGATGTTCGAGGTCATAATCACGATCACGTTCTTGAAATCCACCGTCCGGCCCTGTCCGTCGGTCAAGCGGCCATCGTCCAAAACCTGTAGCAGCGCATTGAAGACATCGTGGTGCGCCTTCTCAATTTCGTCGAAAAGCACCACCGAATAAGGGCGCCGCCGCACGGCCTCCGTCAACTGTCCGCCCTCGTCGTATCCCACATACCCGGGAGGCGCTCCAATCAGGCGCGAAACTGTGTGCTTCTCCTGATACTCCGACATGTCGATGCGAATCATCGCGTGTTCGTCGTCGAACAGGAATTCCGCCAGCGCTCGCGCCAGTTCCGTCTTTCCAACGCCCGTCGGACCCAGGAAAATGAAGCTGCCAATGGGCCGCCTGGGGTCTTTTAGCCCCGATCGCGCCCGCATCACCGCTTCCGCTACCGCAAGAACCGCTTCGTCCTGGCCGATAACCCGCTTGTGCAGCTCATCTTCCAGCGCCAGCAGTTTCTTCATCTCGCCTTCGAGAAGCTTCGAAACCGGAACGCCCGTCCACCGGCTCACAACTTCCGCGATATCTTCTTCGTCTACTTCTTCCTTCAACAGCCGGGTCCCGCCCTGCTGGCTGGAAACACGCGCCTGTTCGGCCTGGAACTGCCGTTCCAATTCCGTCAAACGCCCGTACTTCAGCTCGGCGGCTTTGTTCAAGTCGTAGGCGCGCTCGGCTTGCGCGATCTCGACCTTTACCTGATCCATCTGCTCGCGCAACGCCCGCACCCGCTGAACGCCTTCCTTCTCCGTGGCCCATTGCGCCTGCAGGGCAGAGGATTGCGTCTTCAGTTCCGCCAGTTCCTTTTCAATCCGCGTCAGCCGTTCTTTCGAAACTGCGTCGGTCTCTTTCTTCAATGCCTCGCGTTCGATTTCAAGCTGCATCGTCCGGCGCAGGATCTCATCCAGTTCACTCGGCATCGAGTCGATCTCGGTACGCAGTTTGGCTCCGGCCTCATCCACCAGATCGATCGCCTTGTCAGGCAGAAACCGGTCCGTAATATACCGGTTCGACAAAACCGCCGCAGCCACCAGCGCCGTGTCTTTGATGCGAACGCCGTGATGCAGTTCGTAACGCTCGCGCAACCCGCGCAAAATCGAAATCGTGTCTTCGACCGTCGGCTGGTCCACGAAGACCGTCTGGAACCGCCTCTCCAGAGCCGCATCTTTCTCTATGTATTTCCGGTACTCATCGAGCGTTGTCGCGCCAATGCAATGCAGTTCGCCACGCGCGAGCATCGGCTTCAGCAGGTTTCCCGCATCCATCGCGCCTTCCGCTTTACCGGCTCCAACCACCGTATGCAGCTCGTCGATAAACAGAATGACCCGGCCTTCGGACGACTGCACTTCTTTCAGCACGGCTTTCAAGCGCTCTTCGAACTCGCCCCGGAACTTCGCGCCCGCGATCAGCGCGCCCATATCGAGCGACACGACCTGTTTATCCTTCAGCCCTTCCGGCACATCGCCGCGAACAATGCGTTGCGCCAGCCCTTCGACGATGGCGGTTTTACCGACTCCCGGCTCCCCAATCAGAACCGGATTGTTCTTGGTGCGCCGGGACAGAACTTGAACGACGCGGCGAATCTCCTCATCCCGCCCGATCACCGGATCCAGCTTGCCTTTAGAAGCCGCCTCGGTCAAATCGCGCCCATATTTCTGCAGCGATTCGTAGGTCGCCTCCGGATTTTGTGTCGTCACGCGCTGGTTACCGCGCACCTCGACCAACGCCTTCATCAGCCGGTCGCGGCTCAGTCCGAAATCGCGCAGCAAGCGTCCAGCGACGCCCTGATCTTCCGCCGTCGCCAGCAGCAGATGCTCAATCGAAACGTACTCATCCTTCAGCCGCTTGGCCTGCTCTTCCGCCCTCGTCAAAAGCTGCGACAAACGAGGCGTGACATAAACCTGATCCGGACGAGTCCCAGACCCGCTCACTTTCGGAAGCTTCTCGATTTCCTGGATCAGACGGCTATGCAGCGTCTCCAGGGGGACATCGGCCCGCAGCAGAATCGAGGGAGCAAGACCGCCCTGTTGTTCCAGCATCGCGGCAAGCAGGTGCTCCACGTCCACTTGCTGGTTTCCGTACTCGACTGCCTTCGTCTGGGCCTGTTGAATGGCCTCCTGCGACTTTTGTGTGAACCGGTTGAAATCCATAACGTTCAGAACTCCGCAATCTTAGGATAGCATGTGAGTGGCCGTGAATGCAATTATCTGAGCGTAGGCAACTCATCATGTTCATTCCGCCCTGCTGCCCGAGAATGGTACTTACAAGGCTGGTAAACTGCCTTGCAACGACGTAGCATTGTCCTAATCAGGAGAATTAGATGGCATTTTGTCCAAACTGCGGTACTCAGGCATCGGGGCGCTACTGCCCAAATTGTGGAACGGATTTGTCGGCTTCGCCCGGTACCGCTCCAGGAACCGGCGCTTCAGGACCCGGCTATGTTCCGCCTAGAGGATCGACCCCGAACTTACAGGCGCCTGGCTTAACCGAGAATGTGGCGAGCGCTCTCTGTTATCTTTTCTGGATTATCACGGGCATCATCTTCCTGGTCATCGCCCCGTACAACCGGAACCGGACCATCCGATTTCACGCCTTTCAAGCGATATTCACAAGTATTGCCATCTTCGCGATTCGAATCATTATCGATGTCCTTTTCCTCAGCAGTTCGCATATGTGGTACGCCGGATTTATGATTCGGCGGCATCTTTAATCTCGCCGTTCTGGTGCTCTGGCTTTACATGATGTACAGCGCCTACAACAACCGCAAGGTGAAACTGCCCATCGTCGGCGACTTGGCCGAAAAACAGGCGTAAACGGGAAGGCCGGCGAGTCCGCGCTGACCATCGAATACGCGGATTTAGAGGATAGTAAAGAGAATGGAGTGTGCGACGACATGATGAACGCACGGCAGATCGAGGCGGAGCAGGGCTGGCGTCTAGTTCGCGCAAAAAGGCAGGCATCGTCAGTACAAGCACCCTACAAGCCCGGTCGAACGTGACGGTGCCCGGCCACCCGAAGGACGATTTGCACCCGGGCCTCGAGAAGAGCATCCGGCAGCAAGCGCAGCTCAAGAAGGAGAACTAAGCGATGCAATACGCATACACGGTCATCATCGAAAAATCTGAAAACAACTATGGCGCCTGGGCGCCGGACCTGCCCGGCTGCGTGACTACGGGGCCCACCGTCGAAGAGACCTGGCGAATATGCGGGAAGCCATCAACTTCCACCTTGAGGGAATGCGCGAGGACGGCGATCCGATTCCGGAGCCCACCTCGCTTGCGGAAACGGTCGTTGTCGAGGCGGCTTAACGGAAAATGTCCAATCAGCAACGAGGCGCGTTCCTCAGCAGTAAAACGTTCACCACTTCCGGTTGCGATACTTGAAGTGGTGAAGTTTTGTTGTTTACTGGCACTCGGCTTGTGCTTGCACGCGAGCGCCGAAGATATCACTCCGCGCATCGGGGACATTGAGGTCTACGGCGTTTACAAGGTTTCGCCCGAGAAGATAAAGTCTTCCTTGGGCCTCAAACCCGGTGATCCTCTGCCGTCCCGGCTCACAGCGGAAGAGAAGATCGATAAGCTTTCCGGCGTTGTGGATTCCCGCGTTCAGGCGTTCTGCTGCGATGGGCAAAAGACCGTCCTCTACATCGGAATCGAAGAGAAGAACGCGCCTCATATCGAATATCATCCGGTACCAACCGGCTCCGTTGTCTTGCCGCAAGAGATCATGGACAAGTACCAGGCGCTGCTCGATGCGACGGCTGACAGTCTCCGCGCTCGCAATGCGGACGAGGACCTGACAAATGGCTATTCACTGATGGCCGACCCGCAATGCCGTGAGATCCAGCAGTCGCTCATCCCGCTAGTCACCGAGAATCTTGCCAACGTGGATCAGGTGATCCGGCAATCGCAAGATCCCGATCAACGCGCCGCCGCGGCTTATGTTCTCCAATACGCGCCCCGCACCCCGCGTGCAGCCAAGACCGTAGTCGATGCGCTGCAGTACGCGATACAGGACCCCGACGACACAGTGCGCGATAACGCGATGATGGCTCTTAAAGCCGTGATGGTCGGAGTCCGGCTTCATCCCGAGCAGCACATTCACATCGAACCCACCTGGTTTGTGCAGTTAATGAATTCGGTTGTCTGGTCGGATCGCCACAACGCGAGCCTCGCGTTGCTGACGCTCACCGACAAAGGCGATCAGGAAACGCTGGATTTGCTACGCCAGCGTGCGCTACCTTCGGTCGTCGAAATGGCGCAGTGGCAGGATCTGAATCACGCTCTGCCCGGGTTTCTCCTGGCAGGCCGCTTGGCTGGCATGGATGAAAAGGAAATTATGGACGCCTGGTCCAGCGGCAATCGCGACGAAGTCTTGAAAAGAGCGTTGAATCCGAACGGCAAGCGCTCGATCTTGCATCGCCAAAGTAAGAAGCAAGATTAAGCGATGCTTGGCTGAAGCACGTCGTCAAAACGATTGTCTCCCGGCGGATTCTCATGCCCGTTGCGGCTTGACTCGACCATTCTTATCTCGCAATCGCAACAATCGCTGCAGCGCCGGCAGCGTTCGCACAAATGATTCGCGCAGGCGTCCTTCGTGCAAAAAACGCAGATATCACGCGATATCTCGTTGCAAATCGAACACGTGAACGTCCCTACTTCCATCAGTTCTTTCTCGTTCTCTTGCTATTCGCCGGAGGCGGTTCTTTGCTGATGATACCTCGGCAGCGCTGCGCTTCTTCATCGGCGATTTTGAAGTTCTGCTCTGTGCTCGAAGCCAGATCGCGGATGTAATCCCGTAACCGCTCCCTGCTGCCGAAGTTCTGCGCGATTACCCTGTCCAGTCTGTCCGCCGTCGGCCGGTCGGCATACTTTTGCGCGCCTTCGTCCACGGAGCGGGCGGTAGTCTCAAGCGCTTCCAACCGGAAATACATATCAAGCGCCAACGAAAGGCTCTCCGGCTGCTGCGACAGTAGCTTTGCCGTCACCTCTACGTCTCCGAGTCTGCCGTTGCGCCGTTTGCCATTGAATAACGTAAGTGCTGGGAGCGCCCTTTTTCTCGTACCATTCTTTCGGATCCATCGCGCCGAGAATGGGCTTCAATTGCTCATCGGCCGCAACGACATTCGTGACAATTTTCCGTGCATCCCACGGCGTTTCCAGACCGGTTTGCGTGTTGGCCTGTTGTGCGCGAACAGGCATCAGGGAAAAACCGGCAAAGCTAGCGATAATTCCCCACTTCCGAAGGAACGTCCTCATTCGCCTTTATTGTATCGGCGCGTGGTACCTCAACGCCCCATCTCCACCGGCAAGGCCCAGGCGAAGAATTTGTTCTCCGCGCCATGGCTGGGCGTCATCGCGGAGAACAGATCGTGCAACGGCTTGATCGCATACCGGTAGAGCGAACCACGATCCACTCGTCTTGAAATTTGCTCGTCTTTCTGCACCAGGATGGCATCGATCGCCTTCACAAGAGTAGGTTCGTTGCGCGGCAGAAGCGCATGTTGCACGCGAATCTCGCCTTCCAGCACATCAATGCGAAGATTATCGTCTTCATCAATGGCGAGCGCAATAGTGGCCGGGTCAGCGGCGGTAATCGTTGCGACGGGACAGAAGATCCTCTGTAGCCGTCCGGGGCCCGGATTCAAATGAATGCGAACGCGGCCTGCCAGCACATCCAGAAGATCGCCCGCCGTCGAAGGGTTCTGCCGGAAAATAACACGTGAATTCGAGTAAATTTCGAAGCTGCTGCCGCCCTTCACGTCGAAGTGGGCAAAGCCGTCGCTCCCCGTCGTAATGATCCGTTGCGCGGGAACTCTTTCGCCCGAACTCACAGCCCAGGGAAGCGATCCGCTCTCGATTGAAACCTGTCCTTGCGCCGCCGTAACGTACGCTTCGTATTTCTGCGTTGCGGGGCCATCTGAAAACGCTCCGCTCTGCGCCTGCAACACACATCCCGTCAGCGATCCAAGGAAAAGTGCTGTGGCGAAGTGGCGCAATTCTAGGCCTTCTGAAACGCCTCGGTCTTGATGATTCCCGAGCCCTCGCGAATGATCACCAGATGACCCGCCGGAACTCCGGTAACGCGTTCCGTTGCGCCGTTTGGCCATCGAATATCGAGGTCCGCTTTCTCAGCCGCTCCGAGTCCGAAGTGCAGGCGTTGATCGTTCGCGGAATAAAAACTCGCCTGGCTCAATACTTCCTGCGCCTGCTTCTTGCCCCCATAATGCGCGGTGACGCGGGTCCCAATAGCGCTGCGATTGCTCTTCGTCCCAATCAGCTTCACTTTGATTGAACGATTGTTGCCCGTAAGATCGTTACGAAGCAGCGAAGGCGGCTCGTTCAGATTCATGATCAGGATATCGACGTCGCCATCGTTGTCGAAATCACCGAAAGCGCAGCCGCGGCTTGCGTGTTGAGCGGCAACTCCAGGTCCGGCTTGGTCCAACAGTTCTTCAAACTTGCCGTCGCCTAAGTTGCGAAACACAATGCGCGGATCTTTGAAGGGATAATTCGGCAGCTTCGCTTCGAGTTCCGGATAAACGCTGCCGGTGACCCAGAAAAGATCCGGATTGCCGTCGTTATCCAGATCCACCATGCCAGCGCCCCAACTGATATAACGTGTTTCAACGCCCAAACCCGCCGAGTTCGTAACGTCCTCGAAGTTCCCTTTACCGTCATTGCGATAGAGCACCGCCGTATCGTCGGCGAAGTGCGTCTTTAGAATGTCGAGATTACCATCCAGGTTATAGTCGCCAATCCCGAGCCCCATGCCGGCCTGCTCCATTCCGTCTTCGTTCAGCGCCACGCCAGTTTCAAGGCCCACATCGGTGAACGTCCCGTCGTGGTTGTTCTTCATCAGGAAGCTGGGAGTCGAGTCGCAGGCGATGTAGATATCGGGCCATCCGTCGTTATCGAAATCCGCGGCCACGGCGGTCATGCAGTAACTGCCCTTCGCTTTGGCAATTCCCGATTTGATACTTACATCGGTAAACGTTCCGTCGCGGTTGTTGTGATAAAGCGCGTTCACGCCAGGGGGTAAGCCGCGAGGACCGCAGTTCACCGGAATGCCCTTCCAATTGCAATTGGGATTCTCGCCGGGCTTTGGAACTTTATTGAAAGTCAAATTCCAGGTAATTCGAGACGTACAAATCAAGGTGTCCATCGCGGTCGTAATCGATGAACGTACAACCGGATCCCCAGCGAGTCCCGTCGTGCAGCAAACCCGCTTCCTTTGTCACATCCGTAAACGTGCCGTCGCCGTTGTTTTTATAAAGCACGTTCTGTCCCCAATACGTGACAAACAGGTCGTCGAAGCCGTCGTTGTTGTAGTCGCCGACGCACACGGCCGATGCCCATCCGACGCGCGTCAGTCCCGCTTTCTCCGTCACGTCCGTGAACGTGCCATCACGATTGTTGTGATACAGCCGGTTCGTCGTACCCTCCGGCGCGCCTTCCCGCCGAGTGCCGCTCAGTATGAAAATATCCATCCAGCCGTCGTTGTCATAATCGACGAACGCACAGCCGCAGCCCACGGTTTCGACAATGTAGTCTTTATGGTCGGCGGGCCCGTAGATCAGCGGAGCGCGAAGGCCGGCTTGCTCCGCAATATCTACAAAGTGCGCGTGAAACGGCAAACCGGAAAATTTGCCGCGCGGCTGCGGTTTGACGCCGCGAGACGATATGCCTTGGGCGAGTGCTCTGGAAACAGGCACACCGGCGAGGCCCAGGGCAAGCAATGTGCGCCGGCTGATGACGTTCTTGGAGTTCAACGATTGCAGTTTAGCAACCGGGTTCTAAGCCGTAACGCCCGCGTCTTTGAACGTCTTTGAAATCAGCGCTCGCGCTTCGTCCTGTAAACGCCTAAGATGATCGAGGCCCAGAAAACTCTCTGCGTAGATCTTGTAGACGTTCTCGGTTCCGGATGGCCGAGCGGCAAACCAGCCGTTCTTGGTCGTAACTTTCAGACCTCCGATAGCGGCGCCGTTCCCGGGCGCGGTCGTGAGCATAGCGGTGATCGGGTCGCCTGCCAGTTCCTTTGCCGAGACCTGTTCCGGCGAGAGCTTCGATAGAAGCGCCTTCTCTTCGGGGGTAGCGGGCGCGTCGATGCGCTCGTAAACCGGATTGCCGAACTTTTCCGTAAGTTGACGGTAGCGTTCGCCTGGATCGGTTTTCGTTTTGGCCGTAATTTCGGCGGAGAGCAGGCCGAGGATCAGGCCGTCCTTATCCGTGCTCCACGGGCCGCCATTGAGCCGGAGGAATGAAGCCCCTGCGCTCTCTTCGCCACCAAAACCAAGCGAGCCGTCGAGCAGGCCATCCACGAACCATTTAAACCCAACCGGAACCTCCACAAGACGCCGCCCCAGGCTCGCTGCGACGCGGTCGATCATGTTGCTGCTCACGAGAGTCTTGCCAATTCCGGCATCTGCGCGCCATTGCGGCCGGTTCTGGAACAGGTAGTCGATCGCCACCGCAAGGTAATGGTTCGGATTCAACAGTCCTGCCGAGCGCGTGACTACCCCATGGCGATCATGATCCGTATCGCAGGCAAAGGCAACGTCGAAGCGATCCTTCAACGCGATCAGCCCGGCCATAGCGTACGGCGAAGAGCAATCCATCCGGATCTTCCCGTCCCAATCGAGACTCATGAACCGGAACGTGGGGTCCACCTGCTTATTGACCACCGTAAGATTCAGGCCATAGCGCTCGGCGATGCGCGGCCAGTAAGCTACGCCCGCGCCGCCCAGCGGATCGACGCCCAGGTTCAGGCCCGCACTCTTGATTGCCTCGAAATCGATGACCGCGCCCAGATCGTTGACGTACGCGGACAAGAAATCATAACGTTGCGTGCTCCCGGCCTTAAGCGCTCTTTCGTACGGTGTCCGCGCCACTCCGCTGAGGCCTTTCGCCAGTAGATCGTTCGCGTAGTTTTCAATCCACTTCGTTGCGTTTGTATCGGCGGGACCACCCGAAGGAGGATTGTATTTGAAGCCGCCGTCCTCCGGTGGATTGTGCGATGGAGTAATGACAATTCCGTCGGCCAGACCCTCCTTGCGGCCTTGATTATACGTAAGAATCGCATGAGAGAGAGACGGAGTGGGTGTGTAGCCTCCGTCCTGATCGATCATCGTGACAACGCCGTTTGCCGCAAGAACTTCAAGCGCGGTCACGAAAGCCGGTTCCGAAAGAGCGTGCGTATCCGCGGCTAGAAAGAGCGGGCCCGAGGTGCCCTGCTGCTTTCTGTATTCGCAAATCGCCTGCGTGATCGCAAGGATATGGTTCTCGTTGAAAGACGACGAAACCGAAGACCCGCGATGGCCAGACGTGCCAAAAGCGACTCGCTGAGTCTTCTCCGCCGTATCGGGCTTCAG
Source organism: uncultured Acidobacteriaceae bacterium (assembly GCA_963845995.1). Taxonomy (GTDB): domain Bacteria; phylum Acidobacteriota; class Terriglobia; order Bryobacterales; family Bryobacteraceae; genus Bog-105. The sequence goes on from CAWJUO010000003.1 coordinate 75,898, forward strand.
AGCGTAGTAACTCGTGATCAAGCGGGGAACATTCACCAGCATCTCCGGGTCCGCCGGTTTGCCTGCGCGAGGGTCGTTAGCCATATTGCTTTCTATGGTATTCCGGACTCAAGGTAAATAGAAACCCGCAGAAGCCCCGACCCAGTCCAGGCCTTTGTTGAAATCCACGCCCATCATCTTGCCGCGGCCGGTACGAAGAATCGTTGTCACCGGTTTCAATTCGCCGTCCCAGATATACATCACCCGTATCTCGGCTTTTGTTGGACCGCTTGGCGTCTCAATGGTGGGCACGAAGTCCATCCTTCGTTGCAAGAATGTATTCAGAGCGCTCGTCTGTCGGGGATAGCTTCGATTTCACTTCGCGATGGCCCGACCTTCACGCCTAATCCGGCAAAAGAATACAGCGGCTTCAGAACGTAATCTTCTAAATTCTCCGGCAACACAGGAAGTCTCGCTAAGGAAATGTGTCTCGCGGAACACAGGGATGGTTAAACCAGGGCAGAGAGAACTTGCTCAGCAGAAAGAACCAGTTCGGATGTCCGGCCCATTCGACATCCAGATCGTCGGTGAATGAGAAATCGCTCGCGATATTCTTCCTGATTAACTCATCGACGATGACGCGGTTGTAAATGCGCCGGATTTCGATGCCGTCGAGGTAAAGCTTGCGTCCCTGTTTCTTGACATCGGTGATATTGGCGATCCTGATCCCGAGCATCTGCTGAGTCAGCAGGAAATCCGGCAAAGTTTTCTGCTCGTACGGATCGATCTCAAGCAGCACTACGTTTTCAGGCGGATGAGAGCCGAGTATGGCACGGCGGAGCACGTCCACATACGTCTCCCGTGTGAGACCGCCGAGCAGCGTCTGAAGCCTCGCGTCTAGCTGATAAGCGGCGCGGTATTCTTCCGCGATTACCTGCTGCAACGCATAGATGGAGGGAAAGCCCTGAATCTCGACCAGCTTCGGCTCTAATTCGCCGTCCGGACCGCGCACAAGTCCGAAATCAGCTTGCACGAACAAGGGATGCTCCGGTTCGTTTGGAACTCGAAAGCGGGGCGGAATGGCCTGATGCGCCGCCTTTCGATATTCCGTGTTTGATGCCAGTTGATCGTACAACTCAAGGCCGTAGCTCACCATTTTCTCGATCAATGGCTTAGGCAGAAACACCGGTGTCTCGCTCAACCGGAATTGGATGTGGGTGCCGGAGCGCTCGTCAACTCGCCGCAGGAACTTTGCATAATCGGCAGGTTGCCAGTTCGCGTTGAATCGCTCGCGAAGTTCAGGAATCACGCGGACTTCCTACACAAGGAATTCGCCGGCACTCATGATCTGCCGGTCATCGGCCCAGATATCGAATTTCCGGCCCACAACATCGATGTGCGTGGACGACTTCCACTGCGCCCCGGTATGCGCGCCATAAGGATCACCGAAGGCAATGTGAACTCCAGGTAACTTCTCATCCTGGAGAATGTTTCCGATCACGTCTTTCAGTCCGATATTGGTTCCGATGGCGAACTCACCCACCCGGTCACTATTTGCGTCAGTGTGCGTGTAGCTCCAGAAGGCCTGCTCCAGTTCTTTGTTCTCCGAGTGCGCTTCCGTCAGCCGGTTGCCCGAGATTCGGATCGTGAGCGGCGCATCCTTAAGATCGCCGAATTTGGCGCATAAGTAGTCCCCGACCACGCCGTCCACAACGAACGTGCCATTCACTTCGAGCGGCGCGGTAAAGATCTCGCCTCCCGGCAGGTTGCCCCATTTAAGCGGGCTGATGATGCCGCTGGTTTTAAGCCACTTGTAGTCGGACGACAGTTCCGCCGCAAGATCGGTTCCCGCCGCGGTCGTCGCGCGGATCTGACGGGCTTTGGTCACGATATCCATCACGCGGATGCTCAACTCGTCCACCTTCGGAAAATCGGCCCGCATCCCATCGAGCATGATCCTCTTCTCGATGTTCACCATGTGGGCGTGCCGCAGTTTCTTGCGATTCACTACATCCGTCATCTGCATACGAGTACGCAATTCGTTTTGCTGGGCCTGCACCGCGAAGATACTTACCTGACTGGTTTCCATGTCGTCCAGTATTTGCCGCGGCATGTCAATCAGCGGGCGCGGCGCGAGCTCTTCCAACAAGAACGTTTGATACGCACAGCCACAGGTCTTCAACTCGGAAACCAGACTGGCCGCGATCTCCTCGCAGGCACGATCCGTAATCAGCGTGACTTTCTCAACAGGCTGGATCTTCAAGCACACGAAGACCGCATTGTGAGCGCCCGGCGAAAGCTCGGGATCAAACGCCGTCCGCATCAGGCCGCTCCTGCCGCTACTTCCGGCGCAAGCGCCGCCTCGGTTTCCTCGATGATGTAATCGACAACCTTGGTCAGATCGCCTGTCTCCTGAAAAACCCGCAGTTGACGGTCCGCCCCGGTTCCGTTCTCCAGAATGCGATGAATGTAATTAATCTCGTCCCGGGAGCCCAGTTCGTCCACTACGTCGTCCACGAAATTCAGATACTCGTAAATCAGGTCCCGTACCGGCACCTCGATCTTTTTACCGAAATCGATAATCTTGCCGTCCAGCCCATAGCGCAGCGCACGCCACTTGTTTTCCATGATGAGCGCGCGGCGGTAGAGACGAAAGCCCTGATTCGCCTCATAGAGTTTGTATAACTTCGCGATCGTCGCTTGAATCAACGCCGCAATGGCAATCGTTTCGTCCGCACGCATCGGCACGTCGCAGATGCGGAATTCAAGCGTGGGGAAATTGGGATGAGGGCGAATATCCCACCAGATCTTTTTCGCGTTATCGATGCAATTCGTCTTGATCAGAAGGTTGACGAAAGTTTCGTACTCGCCCCAACTGGGGAAGTAATCGGGAATGTTAGTGCGCGGGAACTTATCGAACACCTTGCAGCGGTATGACTTCAGCCCGGTGTCCATGCCCAGCCAAAAGGGCGAGTTGGTGGACAGCGCGAGAATATGCGGCAGAAAATAGCGCGACGCGTTCATTAACTGAATCGCGGTCTCGCGGTCCTCCACGCCGATATGCACGTGAAGGCCGAAAATAAGGTTCGCCCGCGCCACCATCTTTAGATCCTGAACGATCGTGTAGTAGCGCTCGTCGGGGTAGATGTCCTGCTTGCGCCAATCGGCAAACGGATGAGTGCCGGCCGCGGCGAGCCGTAGATTGTTCTTCTTCGCGAGCCTACAGATCTCGGTCCGCAGAGCCTTCACTTCGATACTCGCGTCCTTGATGTTCTTGCAGATTCCAGTCCCAACCTCAACGACAGACTGGTGCATCTCGGCCTTGACCGCTTCTTTCAGCAGCACCTTGCCTTGAGCGATGATTTCGGTGTCGATATGAGAACGAAGGTCCCTGGTCTCAGGATCTATCGTCTGGTACTCTTCTTCGATCCCTATCGTTAGGCTGGGCTTCATCGCCAGAACTTCCTATCGGGAGATCGCCGCTCTGGACTGCCCGCTCAGAAAATTATTCCAGCGCATTTCGCCGTTGGGCCGCTCTTTACTTAACGCTTTATCGATCGCAAGCTGGGCCACGTTCTCAACCACCCACTCGAAATTCTCTTCGCCTACTGAATGAACATCGGCGTCGGGAGCCGGATTCAGGAAATCGATAGCGTAGGGAACTCCATCCTGAACCGCAAGCTCGACCGTGTTGAAGTCGTAACCGAGCGCGCGGCAGAGTGTCAGGCAATCGCGAACCAAACGGTCGTTCATTTCGGGACTCACGCCCGATCCGTCCCTGGTATACCGAAGATGGTGCGGCTGATTGGGATCGTATTTCATGACTCGAACCTTCTCCTGGCCGACAACATAGCAGCGGAAGTAGTCGCTGAAATGAACCGCCGATTGCAGAGTCATGCAAATGCTGCCGGTCTGGTCATACGCGTTGAAGAAATCCTCCGGCGATCCTACTTTGAAAACGTTCTTCCAGCCTCCGCCGCTGAACGGCTTCAGGAATGCCGGGAATCCGATGTAATCAAACACCTCGTCCCAATTCAGCGGGAAGAGCAGATTACGCATGGACTGAACCGTGGTTCCGGGCGGGTGCTCTTTCTGCGGCAGCACAACCGTTTTGGGCACGGCTACTCCCAGCTTGCTCGCCAGCGAATAGTTAAAGAATTTATCGTCCGCGCTCCACCAGAACGGATTGTTAATAACGATCAGTGCCGTTCAGCATCGCGTTTTTCAGGTACGCGCGATAGAACTCGATGTCATGAGAAATGCGGTCTACGATGACGCTGTAACCGCTGGGATCGGCCATCTTGATGCCGCCGATGCGAATGTGTTCGGCCGTCACATCGGGCACCTTCTTCCCGTTGATTCGATCAACCAGGGCGGACGGGAACGTGTTCTCCATCCCGTACAGAATTCCGATCTTGGGCATGTCACCTCGTTTCGGAGCTAGATCTAGAAGAATTTTACAGCCATTCGCTGCCAGAGTGGCCAATCGTGCCGCTCACCGCCAGTCCAAACGTCCAGCAAATGCGGGATTTGCTTGCTACCGAGGATGCCAGCCATTCTGAAGTTCTCACCCAGACATATGTCATGATCGCCAACGGCCAGGACCAGTTTCATAGTTTGATAACGGTCGAGAAACCAGGGATCGTTGACGTTCGGGACGTAGTCAACCGGATTATTGAAATAGAACAGTTCGTCGTAATAACCGTCCATGAAGGGCTTCAGGTCGAAGGCTCCGCTCATCGAAATACAGGCGGTGGCTACGTCGGGATGACGCAGGGCAAAGTTCAAGGCGTGATAGCCTCCGAAGCTGCACCCGCTTACAGCTGATCTGCTGAGCTCCATTAACGCCGCGCATGAACGGGAGGACCTCGAACAGTACGTACTCTTCATAGGTAACCTGGCGCTGAACGCGCTCATGCGGATGAATGCTCCGGTTATACCAGCTCTCGGCATCCACGCTATCCACGCAAAAGAGCTGAAGCTGTCCGGCGTCGATTTTGCCAGCGAGAGCGTGAACCATTCCCATGTCTTCGTATTCGAAGAATCGCGCGCGAGAACTCGGGAAGACCAGAACCGGAGAGCCGCCATGCCCAAATACGAGCAATTCCATTCGGCGGTCGAGTCTCGGGCTGTGCCAGTTGTGATAGTCGCGGCGCATGATGCAAATGTACTTCACCTAAAATTGGAATTGAGGATGCTATCGGCTATCCCAACCCGAATGCTCGTGCTACTGGCCGCGCTGCCGCTCTTAAGCCCGGCTGCGATTTCAAACGCGACCGGCAAGGTAGTCGACCCGTTTGCCTCTACCGCGCACGCCCGAGTCTTCATCTTTGCCCGGACGGATTGCCCGCTCACGCACCGGTATGCGCCGGAGCTTCAGCGGATCTGGCGCGAGTTCAGCGGCCGCGGCGTTGATTTCTGGATGGTGTATCCAGATCCGGCGGAAACACGGCAGAGTATCGAAGCAGACTTTTCACAGTATGGATACCCAGGCAAGGCGCTGCGCGATCCGCGTCACGAACTTGTCACAAGGGCACGGGCGGCGGTCGCTCCCGAAGCCGCCGTGTTCGACAGTTCCGGACGTTTGGTCTATCACGGCCGCATTGATGACCAGTGGATCGATTTCGGCAAAGCGCGCCCAGTTGCCCGTGTGCACGATCTGGAGAACGTAGTGGCCGCGGTGCTCGCCGGTAAGCAAGTACCCGAAGCCGAAACCCGGGCGGTGGGTTGTTCGCTCGCCGATGTGAAGTGAACGCCGCGCGCGCGATTCTTCTTCTGGCAATTGCCGCTTCCTTGCACGCTGGGCCTACATTCTCTGAGGATATTGCGCCAATCATTTATAAGGCGTGCGCACCTTGCCATCGGCCCGGCGAAACTGCTCCTTTCTCGCTGCTCAATTACAGGGATGTGAAGTCGCACGCCCGGCAAATCATGGCCGTGACTAGCAGCCGCTACATGCCGCCTTGGCTTCCGGAGCCCGGTTACGGGAATTTCGAAGGCGAGCGCAGATTGACGGATGGGCAAATTCGCACTATTGCCGATTGGGTTCGTAGTGGCGCTCCAGAGGGCAATCCGGCTACCGAGCCAGCGCCGCCCCAGTTCACAACAGGGTGGCAGCTTGGTATACCCGACAAGATCATCGAAGCGTCCAAACCGTTTGCCATGCCTGCTTCGGGAGCCGATGTCTTCTGGAATTTCATCTTCGCTCCCGAACTTCGGGCGACTCGTTATGTGCGGGCGGTCGAAATTCGCGTGGGAAGCTCCAGAAATATACATCACGCCAACGTATTGCTGGACCGGTTAGGTACTTCACGGCGCCTCGAATCCACCCCGGGCGCCGGTTTCGCCGGCATGGACGTTGTGGTTGACCGCAACCCGTTCGATCCGGACAGTCATTTTCTCTTCTGGAAGCCGGGGACTGTGCCGTATTCGGAGCCGGACGGCTTCTCCTGGCGTCTCGATCCGGGCAACCTGCTGGTTCTGAACACGCACATTCAGCCGACCGGCAAGCCGGAAAAAGTGCGTCCGGAGATCGGTCTTTACTTCACGGACAAACCGCCGACGCGCTTCCCGATACTGCTGGAACTAGAGCATGACGACGCACTTGATATCCCGCCGGGCGATCGGGACTTTGTGGTTTCCGATGACTTCAAAATGCCGGTCGATAGCGATGTTCTTGCTATTTACCCGCACGCTCACTATTTGGGCAAATTACTGGAGGCCTACGCGACTCTTCCCGATGGGCAGCGCAAATGGCTGATCCGCATTCCGAACTGGGACCTGAACTGGCAGGCCGTTTACCGCTACCGCGAGCCGGTGTTTTTGCCCGCCGGGTCCATCGTCTCGATGCGTTTTCATTACGACAATTCAACCGCCAACCCGCGCAATCCAAATTCACCCCCAAAGCGCGTAAGGGCAGGGAATCAGGCGAGCGATGAGATGGGACACCTCTGGCTGCAAGTGCTGCCGCGCGGACGAGGCGACCACCGGCGTACTTTGCAGGAAGCGCTGTTGCGGCATCGCCTTGAAGAGAACCCAAACGATTTCTCGGCCCATCTGAACTTGGGGGCAGTGATGCTGTCGCGGCTCGACGGGCAAGGCGCGGTGACGACGTTAGAAGAAGCCGTGCGACTCGATCCCAGCCGTCCGGAAGCACATGACATGCTTGGCTCGGCGCTCGGGAGCGTCGGGCGATCGCAAGAGGCGGTCCGGCAGTTCCGTCTGGCTATTAAGGCCGATCCAGGATACGTGAACGCCCGCTACGATTTGGCCGGTGCGCTCGCGAAATCAGGCGACTACGCCGGAGCCGTTGAAGAGTTTCAATATGTCATCGCGAAATTCCCCGAGGTTGCCAGCCTTCAGCGGCGTTTCGGCGAGTTGCTGCAGCGTGCGGGGCGGCCGGCCGAAGCTGCGGCCGCTTTGGACAAGGCCGCGGCTCTTGAAAAACCTGCGACCTCCGGCCGTATCAATTGAATAATCGTCGCTGCAGCGGCGAGCGCCACGGCCGCAACCAGAAATGCCATGAGCATCCCGCGCACCCACGCCGCGCCGGCTGCCGAAAAACCGACACCCGTCGCGATTGTTAGCCAGGCAGCCAGGCACAAAGGGCATTTCGGGAGCAGTATCAACGCGGCCCCGGGCAGAATCGAAGCCGCGGCGGTAGAGAGCCGCCGGGCGGGACGGCGCGACGTCCGTCCCTCCATGCAGCAGTGCCCCGTCATCACACACCTTCCTCGTGCTTGCAGCACTCGCCCGTTTCCCGCAGCTTCCCGGTCGAGGATCCTTCGTCGCCTTTCCGAAACGCAGCCTCTCCGGCGTCCGACACCTGGATCCACTTCGGGTCCGTCGCGGCGTCGGGAACGTAACTCTCGTGCCAGTTCCACCACTTGTAGGGTTGGCTCTGGGGGTAGCCCTCCGGCGAGTCCTCCCACGTCTCCTGACGCCCGAGCGCCGTCAGGTCGAGATAGCTCCAGGTGGAGCCCATCGCCTCGTCGCCGCGGTTGTTGATGAAGTAGGTGCGGAACAGGCGCTCGCCGTCGCGGATGAACGCGTTGTGGCCGTGCCATTCATCCACCCCGAAGTCGGCGTCGAAGCTGTCGGTGATGGTGTACCAGGGCATCTCCCAGCCCATCCGCTTCTTCAGGCTCGCGATGTCCGTCTGGGGTGCACGCGAGGCATACACGAGCGTCGTGTCGCGAGCGTTCAGATGGGCCAGGTGGGATACCTGATCGGCGCCCAGGGAGCAGCCGCGGCAGGCATGCTCGGGCCAGCCGAACACCCCGGGCTCGAAGAAGGCGCGGTAGACGATCAGCTGACGGCGGCCCTCGAACAAATCGAGCAGGCTGGCCTTGCCGTTAGGCCCTTCGAACTCGTACTTCTTCTCCACCGGCAGCCACGGCATCCGCCGGCGCTCGGCGGCCAGCGCGTCACGGGCCCGCGTCAAGGCCTTCTCCTTCACGAGTAGCTGCTGGCGCGCAGACTCCCACTCTTGTGGCGACACGATCGGGGGTGTTTTCATTGCAATTTCAGTCATTGGATTTTCCTTTCTTTTCTGTTTGGCACGGGCACACGTCTCCTCCGTCGTCCGTGCGGGGTTATGGGTTAGCGCTTGGTGGGGCGCTTCTTCGTGGCGGCCTGAGCCACGTGACCTTCGGCAGCTTTTGCTTCAGCGTCTTCTTTGATGCGCAGCAGGTGGCTCGCCCACAGCTCTTCAAAGCGGCCCACCCAGCGCTCATAAATTTGCCGGATCGGGACTACGTTCAATGAATTGATCCGCTGCCGGCGTTCTTCACGCGTGTGAATCAGGCCGGCTTCGCGGAGCACTTCAATGTGTTTCATGACTCCGAAGCGGCTTAGGTGCGGAAAAGCCTCGACGATCTGGGTCGTCGTGCGGGGGCCCTGCCGCAGGAGGTCGAGAATTGATCGCCTCGTGCTGTCGGACAAAGCTTTCCACACGCCGTCGAGTTCGTCGTCGGGCACTCTAGCTCCGTTGCCCGTCCGGCCGCGCCTCCGAGTCCGAAGAGCAATCCTGGGCGACTCCCTCCAGCATATGGTTCCAGCCGGTATTCATGCCCTTGCGGTGCGCCGGATCGATGAATCCGAGGGCGCGGTGACGTAGGTCCACATGCGTTCCTCCGGGCCGCTGTTCGAGCTTCACTTCGATATGGTTCAGCGCCGGGTACGACATGATCAGGGGTCCGCTCAGTTCCAGCAGCACGGGCGGCTTGATCACCTGCAGGTGTCCCCACAGATGGCCGATACCGTTGCCGCGATCACGGAACCATCGGCCCCCCGGCCATTGCTCCAGCGTCAACTGCATCGATTCACCTTGCAGGTTGGTGAAGCCTTCACCCAGCCGGTGCAGCACGCTGCGAAACACGTCTCCAATGTCCGCCTTGATGTCAATGCTCTGTATCGTATCCAGCGTCAAATCGTCGATTGTCATGAGTTACGTTCCCTCTTGTGTACGTGACTTAAGAGTAACGTGACTATTGGGTAACGTCAAGAGGATTTTTTCGCGAGCTACAGCTGGGAACTTTGTTACGCGCCTTTAGCGTGCTGGGAGACCGGGGGCGACCCGTTTGCATGGCCTGTTCGGTCAGTTTATTCGCGCGGAGACCTGACAGAGGCCTTGTGTTGCGGCTTACTTCTTTTCGGAGGCTGTGGTCTTGATTCCTACGGCCCGCACTGCCTGGTCAACGATAACGTAGAGGAGCTCGTCGTGGTCGGCCCGGGCTTTTTCCTTGATGATCTCGCCCATGCGTTTGCCGGCGGCGGCGTTGTCGGGCAGGCTGAGGCCGCGCTTTTCAGCGGATAGCTGGGCGAGTTGTTCGACGATGTCGAAGAAGGCTTCTTCGTTCTTGCCACTGAGCAGCCAGGCGTCATGGACCGAGGCGGTAATGATCTGCTCCATGGGATAGACCTTGTCATTAGCGTCTACCTTGGGATGCGCTAGCACCTGTGGCTGCTGCTGGGGTCCCGCCGAGGGTGCGGCGAGAGAAAAGGTGGCGACCGTGGCCAAAAGGGCGGCAGCGAGGATGGGACGGGGATTCATGAAAGTTCCTTTCCTATCTGAAGGCTATATGCAGCTGAGGGACTAGCGCCGCTGGTTTGAACTGCCGCGGCGATTCTGGGTGGCATTGCCAACAACGGCACCAATACCCGCTCCGGCGGCGCCTCCGATGAGGCTTCCCTTGAGGCCTCCGCCGAGGAGGGCGCCGAGGGCCGCCCCGCCAGCGCCTCCGATGAGCGCGCCTTTGCCGGGGCCAATGCCGCCGCGGCGCTGGTTGTACCGCTCGTCGTAGCCGTCGTTAGCATGGCGCGGATCGTTGTACTGTCCGCCGCGGCCGCCCTCCCGGACGCCGTTGTAGAAGTTCTGGGTGCCGCGATGCTGCTGATTCCGGTCGCTCCCTTGGCCACGATTATCGTAGTTCTGAGAGGCGTTAGTGCGGTTGCGGTCCTGCCCACGACTCCCCTCATGGCCCTGCTGCGCCAGAGCTGGCACAAATGTGAGCAGGAGAGCGGCGACGATGGAAGCTTTTGGCTTTAGCATTCGATTCCAACTAGAGTATATGCAAAATACGCGCCCGCTGTTTGAAAAGAAGGTTTTGCATGAGCGGAAGAAAGGACCGTTCCCGTGGTCAGAGTAGCGTGTCACGGGACCGTTAAGCAAAAGTAGCGGGGCCGTTCAGCGCGAAAATCGAGGTTTAGGCGGTTCCAGAGGGGGGCTTTGGAGTCCAGTTTCGGGTTAAGCGCTCAGCGGCGCGGCGTTGTTGGCGCGATGGCATACGACTCGTTTTCGCAGACGGGGCGTGCGCTCTTTCGGCACGTGGCTTGAAGTTATGTACTCGCTATCCTTAGAGGAGTGCATTCTATGGAGCCAAAGCCATCCATACAAGGCGTCAACCCACCGAACCTTGAAAGCGATCCTCTGAGCGCAATAAGAAAGGCGCTCGTTCCATACGCCGAGGCTACTCCTACGTTTCGATTGCACTGCGCCAAAATCAGGAATTCCCTTCACGATGCGCTTGAAAGTTGGCTGGGCGTTGAAAATTTCTTCGAACAACTTACGTCAATCGATTGGTCGGCGGCCTTCGACGAATATCAATCGAACGTTCTGGTCTTAGCCGATGCGGGCTGGACGCTCCCGGATTGGATTGACTTCAAGCAGATCTCGGAAGTGGCCGTCAAATCCCGACAGGAGATCGACGATTTCATGACGGAGAGATTCATGACGGAAAACGCGCAAAACCTCGTAACCCTTCACGAGCGTTTACTCGAATGCACCGATTTGTCTCGATGGCACGTTCTGATTACCGAAATCATCGATTCAATCAGGGAAGGGCGGCATCGAGTTGCAATCCCGGCGACCCTTACAATCCTGGAAGGATTTATCGCGAATGCGCTTGTCGACATCTCACTAACCAAGCCCAACAATCCTTCTCCGGTCAAATTTCTCACCAAGACGGGATGGCACAAACAAGACACGTATGACGCGTTCTTCTGGAAATCCGGAATGCTGTTCCTGGAGAAGCTTTTCGAAAAACGCGATTTCACAGACGAACAGCCGACGTTTATCAACAGGCATTGGATATTACATGGCAGATCGTCGGTCGATTGGACAACTGCCGACGCACTACGGCTCGTCAATTGCCTGAGTACAATTCATTTTCTCTTCGAAACAGTCGGATATCCGGGAAAAACAGGCGCATAGCCTCATTTCGATTTGAGTAACGGGATGTTCCGCCGCGCCGTACCAACTGCCGTCCGTTTTTCTAGAATTGACGATCTTTGCCGCTCTCTTTCTTGTGTGTCCCACAGGAATCCCAAAACGCAGGCGATGATAGGTTCTTTCCATAAGATCTTCAGCCGCAATTTACAGGCAGCGACGACTTATTTAATCTTCACAGCCTGGACGCTAGCTGGCGTGGAGGGAGTTTGCAGCCTGAAGTAGCAGACCGACGAAAAAGCGCGAACGAAAACCATCCTCTAGGCCGTAAGGTTTCCGGTCGTGCCGATGGGAGAACCGGGTTTGTTCAAGCGATCGCGGGATGTTTCATTCTGTCGATACGACGAACTTTGATCTTAACTTCTATCCGTGACCCGAGCCGGTTCAGAATCGTCATCAGCCGGTCCACAGTGAACCGGCCAAGATCCGCATTGCGAATGCGTGAGAAATCGGCTGCGGCGGTGCCTGTACGGCTATGTGCAAGACGGACCGTCAGATGCTCCCGGTCGAGTGCCTTAACGATTTCGGCGGCGAGAATGGCTTTGAATTGTTCGGCATCCGCATTGTCGTGACCGAGGTCAAGGAACACGTTTCCGCTCCCGCGCGCCAATTCCAGCTTTTGGGTTTTCATCGCAACAACTCCTTCAATCTTTTCAAACGATCCTTGATTAGCTCGATCTCACGCTTTGGTGTTTTGATGCCTTGTGTCGATTTTTTCTGAAACGCGTGGATGACCCAAATTTCTTCGGCCAACTGTACGGCATATATCACCCGGAAGGCATCGCCCTTAAACGGCAGCGCAATTTCGAAGACACCAGAATCTAGCCCCTGTAGTGGCTTTGCAAAATCGGCTTTTGCGCCTTCAGCTGCCATCGTCAGCGCAGTCAAGCAGATCGTCCTCGCTCCTTCTGGGAACTTCTCGAATTCCTTCAGCGCCGCTTTGACCCATGAAATGGGCCTGGTTGACCTGGTCATTCTATGGCGTTTGCCGACCGCAAAAGAGTTCATCACGCGACGCCCTGAAACAATGTTGGCACATATGACAACAGCAGTGCAATGGAGGCTGCCGCCCGTGATGGTACAAGGAATTCATGTCCCGCCGTCGCTTTTTCGTCCCTGAAATCCGGCGCGGTTTGGCTGAACTCACCGGCCCGGAAGCCGAGCATCTCGTCCGGGTTCTTCGAGCCGAAGTGGGCCAAATCTACGAAATTTCCGACAACCACGACGTCTATTTAGCGGAAATCACCACGGCCCGGAAATCGCAAATCGTTTTCCAAATTACCGACAAGCTGCCATCGTCCGCTGCTTCTGTCCACCTGACACTTCTTCCCGCGCTGATCAAGTTCGACCGCTTCGAATGGATGATTGAGAAGGCTACCGAACTGGGAGTCGATGTCATTCAGCCGGTCGAAGCGATCCGGACCGAACACGGGCTGGCGCAAGCGTCGCAGAAACGCTCTGCGCGCTGGGAAAAGATCGCGATTGAAGCCAGCCAGCAATCGCGGCGCGCTCGCCTTCCGGTGATCGAGCCGGCAGTTCGTTTGGAAATGGGCCTGCAAATTGATGCAAACGTTAGGCTCTTTCTCGACGAAGACCCTGAAACGCCAGCCATCTTGAGTCAGTTGCCGACTGAGCGGAAGGAATCGGACCGGGTAGCCCTGCTGCTCGGTCCCGAGGGTGGTTGGACGCCGGAGGAACGTAAACAAGTGCTTGCCGCCGGTTGGCTGCCTTGCTCTCTCGGGACCACGATTCTGCGGGCCGAAACCGCCGCCATTTCCGGGCTGGCGATCGTTAGAGCTGCCTGGGAACTATCGCGCAATGCACCGGCCGGTCGCCCACTGGAAGGAGCGTAAACAGCGCCGCCCCGGACTTCCGGCTGTTTATCCGAATTGCTGGAATATGGATCACCGCTACGTCTCCAGAGCCTTCATCCAACACCAGCGCATATTGGTCGTCGGGCGTAATAGCGATGAACCGGGGCGTTTTGCCGACCTCGACCGCACCGATCATTTTCCGGCTTGCGACATTCAGGATGGCGACGTCGGAGCCGCTGTTATTTGCCACGAACAGGTAGGAAGGAGTGTCTGAGCACGCCATCACGCCGGGATCGCGGCCGGCGAGAACGGTCTGTTCCACCTCCAACGTCTTATAGGAAACACAATGGCCACCGCGTCCATACCCTCGCCAGACACAAATAACTGACCGCCATCGGGCGTAAAGCACAGATTCTCCGGCTTCATGGCAAGCGGTAGATCGGCAATCACCTGCAAATCGGGGATGTTCAACAGAGCAAGCGAGTGGTCTTGAGTTTTCGCTACCAGTAGCAAATTTCCGTCCTGGCGGAACCGCAATGCGCCAATCGGTCCGTTCAGTTGAGCGCGTGAGCGCTGCCCGTCGCCTAGCCGAAAGAGCTCCACTGACCCGGCTTCGCTGCTTGAAACCGCCACATAGCCGGTATTAGATACATCGAGGCCGGTTGGCCGGTCGCGCAGTTTCTGCCGCCTCAGCACGTTCAGTGTCGCCGGATCGGCTTCGATCAACTCCCGGAGTTCGCCGCAATCCCGACCAGCCGTTTTCCATCGGGAGTTAAGCGGAATTCCGTCAAATCGCCGGAAAGCTGGCGGCTGAGAGCCTTGTTCAGGTTCTTGTCGATGAGTGAAACTGTGCCGTTTGAGGGGGTTAGAACGTACGCGGCCCCGTTTGCGCCGGCCAGAACCGCGGACGGCGAGGCATTGCAGTTGAATCGTTTTGACTAGTCGAAACGCGGTAAGGTCGATGGCGCTGACGCTGTTATCTCCCGCCGTCGCGACCAGCGCATACCCCGCATAGCCAGTACCTTTTTTCCGACCGCAGGCCGCCGCGAACGACGACGCCGCCAGCAACAAGCCAATCGCGCCTTGTCATCGACCGAAAAATGGAATCCTCTGAGAAATATTAGGCCGCCTTAGCACTCCCGGTATATTACCCCCTATGTTACTCTCTGAGGGGATTCCCTTAAAGTCCAAGAGTAGTGTTTACATGAATTTCCGGTCCGTTTTCAGCCTTATCTCTTCCGATCTCGCCATTGACCTTGGCACCGCCAACACCCTGGTTTATGCCAAAGGCAAGGGCATTGTCGTCAATGAGCCTTCAATTGTAGCGATTAATAAAAACAACGGCGAAATTGAGGCCGTAGGCAAAGAAGCCAAGGACATGGTCGGGCGAACTCCCGGCAACATCGTCGCGATCCGGCCCATGAAAGACGGCGTGATTGCGGATTTCAAAGTCACCGAGCGGATGTTGAACTACTTCATCCACAAGTCCCACGGGCGGAAAATGCTGGTGCATCCGCGTATCGTGATCGGGGTGCCAAGCGAAATTACCCAGGTGGAGAAACGCGCTGTGAGCGAATCCGCGTTCCGCGCCAAGGCCAGCGAAGTGTTTCTGGTTGAACAAGCCATGGTCGCCGCGATCGGGGCGGGTCTGCCCATTACCGAGCCCTCGGGCAACATGGTGGTCGATATCGGGGGCGGCACTACGGATGTCGCGGTCATTTCGCTCTCGGGAATCGTCTACTCGCGTTCCGTCCGCATTGCCGGCAACGAGATGGACGACGCCATCATGAGCTATCTGAAGCGCAAGTACAACCTTCTAATAGGCGAGCGGACGGCCGAGCAGATCAAGATTCAAATCGGCTCCGCGTATCCGCTGGACGAGCCGCTGACGATGGAGATCAAGGGCCGCAATCTAATAGAAGGCGTGCCGAAGACGGTCACCATTGGCGATGCCGAAATTCGCGAGGCCTTGTCCGATTGCATTGCGACTATTCTGAATGCGATTCGAGTCGCTCTGGAGCGTACGCCTCCCGAATTGAGCGCGGACATCAGCGACCGCGGAATCGTGCTCACAGGTGGCGGCGCGCTCATCAGGAATCTCGACCGCCGCATACGCGAAGAGACCGGTTTGCCCGTCTCTATAGCGGAGGACCCGCTGGCATCCGTGGTGCTTGGGACCGGGAAGATGCTGACCGATTTCAAGCTGCTGCGCCGCATTGCCATCGAATAGCGCCCGCTGACCTTGGCACAGCCGCCCCGCTCGCCTTACAGTAGAAAAAGAAGTAATGGAAGCTCTGTTAAGCCGCTACCGCAACCTGACGGTCCTGCTGGTGGTCGTGGCCGCCCAACTTTTGTACTTGGCTTACCAGGTAAAGAGTAACCGTGACGACCGCCTAATTCGCGTTTGGGCGGTGAGCGCCGTAACTCCCATGGCGGGAGTTGTGGAAGCGGTGCGGCGCAACACCATAGGTTTTCTCGAAGACTACTTCATTCTTCTCGACGTCCGTGACCAAAATCGCCGTCTTAAGTCGGATAACGACAAGCTGCGGATGGAGAACGTCTATTTCCGGAACCAGTTATCGACGGCCGAACACGCCCAGGCGTTAACGTTATTTCAAGCCCAGATTCCGTCCAAGACAGTTGCCACGCGGGTGATTGGAAACAGCACCGTTGTGACGGCCAAGGCGGTGTTCATTGACCGGGGTTCTACAAGCGGCATTGAGAAGGGCATGGCGGTCGTGACGCCGGACGGGATTGTCGGCAAAGTGACTGCCGTTTATCCGCTGGTTTCGCAAGTGCTTCTGGTTACCGATCCGACATTCAAAGTAGGTGTGGAATCGCAGAAGGGGCACGTTCACGGAGTTCTCAATTGCGGCGCTGGAAAGTGCGCGGTTGAGCAGGTTCAAAACGAGGACAAAGTTGACGTGGGCGAGTGGTTCTTTACCTCTGGCGAAGACCGCATCTTTCCTAAAGGATTCGCCGTGGGCACGGTGATTTCGAGTCAACCGGGCCAGGGTATGCGGGACGTCAAGCTGAATTTAAGTGGCGCGCCGGGGGGTGTGGACGAGGTTCTGGTGGTGCTGCAGGGAGTTCACCGGCAGATTCCGCTGGCGCCAGTTGCGGACGAGTCCATCGCTAAGATGCTGCCGCTCCCTCCGCCCGATACGTCCGCCGACGGGACGGGCGGCACGAAGCCGCAGACCGAGGCGGACAAAATTGTTCAGAAATACGATGCGATCGGCAAGGAACAGAACCACGTCTATGGCGGCTACATGTCCAACATGCCGAATTTCAATGCCAAGCCGGGGAGTGCGGCGAAACCAGTGCCGTCCACCGGAAGCGGATCGGGAGTTCCCGCGCCGGCAGTTCCAGTCGCTCCGGGTCCGGTGACGCCTCCTTCCATTCTTGGCGCACGGTCTGGAAGCAAGCCGCTGGTTACCGCGGAACCATCGGCGAAAGCCCCGCCCAAAGCCGTACCGGCCGAGAAGAAGCGGACCGATACCGAACCAGCGCCTTTACTTGGAGCGCCGCGGCATAAAGCTCCCGATACGACCGCTGGTCAGGCGTCACCGGCTAATCAATGACGGAAATCAGTAGCGAACAACTCTTAAAGAAACCGGTTCAGGAGAGCTGGGTTAGCCGCTTTCAGGTTGTTGCGCTCGTCATCCTCACGCTGATTGCGATCATCGGGAAGTTCTATCTTCCGCGGTTGATCCCCCATACCGAATGGCTGGAACTGCCGCTGCTGCTAACCGTGTACTTCGGTCTGATGCGCCGAAGCCAAATACAATCGCTCTTTTTCGGCGCTTTCGTGGGGCTGGCGGAAGATTCGCTTTCTCCGGCGAATCTGCACCCGATTGGGATGTATGGAATCACCAAAACACTGGTCGGCTATTTTGCCGCATCGGTAAGCATGCGCTTCAATGTCGAAAACTCGGTGATCCGGGTGATTCTGTGTTTCTTCTTCTACTTCTTCCACGCGTTCTTCTATTGGATTATGCGGCGGGCTCTGCTTGGCCAGATTGTACCTTTCGACCCGCAGGAGACTTTCGTCCACGGCGCATTGAATGCGGTGATCGCAATCCCTTTATTCCTCATTTTGGATAAGATGAAGGTATCGGGTACCTCGTAGGCTTTCCGGAAAACAGTGGCAATTTTAGAAACTGAGCATAGGCGAGACCCGGACATCTCCCCTGACCGTCTCGTTCGCGACGATCCGAAAACAGCTTTAAACAAGGTCGCGATATTCCAGTATCTGACGGTAGCCGTCTTTATCTTTCTGGTGTCGGGCTTCTGGAAATTGCAGGTCCAGAACCCGGACGTCTATAGCGCGGCGGCGGAGCATAACCGGATCAAAAGCACGCCTATTCTGGCGCCGCGCGGCAAGATCCTCGACAGAGATGGCCGCGTAATTGTGGACAACAAAGCTTCCTATTCGCTGCTGCTGAACCGGGATGAAATCAAGTGGGAACATCTTCCCGCGATCGCGGAAGCGATGGGGCTGGACTACGACGAACTGGCGCATACCATCCGGCACATGGGGTCTTCTCCCCAGATCATCATCAAAGACCAACTGACGCGAGACGAGATTGCGTTTGTCGAGTCTCATCGCGATCAGGACACGTATCCCGAGATGGATCTGATTCGTTCCTGGCGCAGGCAGTATCCGCAGGACGGCTTTGCCGCGCATGTGACTGGATACGTCGGCGAGGTGAGCGAATCGGAACTGGATTCACCCGCTTTCATCGACTATCATCAGGGCGACATTATCGGCAAAGATGGGCTTGAGCGCGAATACGATTCGGTGCTGCGCGGCGTGGACGGCCAGGAGCGGGTAATGGTCGATAACATGGGGCGCGAGCGGCAGATGGAAGACGCCAAAGAAGCTGTTCCCGGCAAAGATCTACGCACCACTCTCGATCTTGATTTGCAGGCTGTGGCGGAGCTTTCGATGGAAGGCAAGCGCGGCTCCGTGGTTGCCATCAATCCGAGCAACGGCGAGGTTCTTGCGATGGTGAGCCGTCCGACTTTCGATGCGAATAAATTCACCGGCCGCATCAGCCGCACCGATTGGAACGAGATCGCGAACGACAAATATAAGCCGCTGCTGAACCGGGCGATTCAAGCGCAACTTGCTCCCGGATCGACATTCAAGCCGATCATGGCACTGGCGGGACTGGAGTCGGGCGTTATCGACGATAAGACGGAGTTCTTCTGTCCGGGCGGCGCATCCTTCTACGGACACTATTTTGCGTGTCACTTGAAAGGCGGCCACGGCGCGATTTCGCTGCACCGCGCTATCGCGCAATCCTGCGACGTGTACTTCTATAACGTTGGCAACCGGTTGGGAATCGACCGGATAGCCCATTACGCCGATCTGGCGGGTATCGGACGCAAAACGGGAATCGACCTTCCGAATGAGACGCAAGGAACGATGCCATCGACGAAATGGAAGCTTCGCATGTCGCGGCAGAAGTGGTACGCCGGGGAAACGATTTCAGTATCCATCGGGCAGGGGGCTGTGACCGTGTCGCCGTTGCAGATTGCCGCTGCGATAGGCGGTCTGGGCGCGGGCGGTGAATGGTACAAGCCACACATGATCAAGACGGCTAAGCCGGTACTGCTGCGTAAAGGGAATTTCAATCCCGATAACCTGCAGCAGGTTGTCTCCGGAATGTATGCGGTGGTGAACGAAGGCGGTACGGGCCGCAGCGCGCAATTGCCCAATATCAAAGTTTGCGGCAAAACGGGAACTGCGCAGGTGGCCGCTACCGAGCGTACGAAAGGCGCAAGGCTGAACAGCGATCTGGCCAATAACACATGGTTCGTAGGCTTTGCTCCCATGGAGAATCCCGAAATTGCAGTGGTCGCGTTGTATGAAAACGGGCGTGGAGAGCTACAACGCCGTACCGATCGTCCGCGACATCTTAAAGGCGTATTTCGATAAGAAAGCCCGGGAAGCACTCAACCAGACGGCTCAGAATCAGGCCGCTCAAAACAGGCCTTTCGCGCCCGCCACACTTTTAAACCCACCGGCGATTTTGTCCATCTCGAAAGGTTTGTTTCAGTAGTGCCGTTTTATCGTTCTCTTCGAGATTTGGATTGGCCGCTGCTCGTCGTGACGCTCGGTCTCTGTATGCTGGGCGTGTTACAGATTTACAGCGCGACTCTCAGCACGAAATGGCAGGATGCCTGGTGGAAACAGCTTATCTGGATCGGCACGGGTTTGCTGATGATGTGGGTGATGTCGGTGATCGACTACCACGCCCTGATGGGACGAGTGATCTACTTCTATATCGCGGCGGTCGCGCTACTTGTCGCGACACTGGTGATTGGCAATAAGGTTTTCGGGTCTACGCGGTGGATTGGCGCGGGCGGGTTCCGGCTGCAAACGTCGGAATTCGTGAAAATTGTGCTGATTCTGCTGATAGCGAAACTGGTCACCGACTGGAAAGCGGACTCGCTTGATTGGAAGGAACTGGCGAAACTGGCCGCATTTGTGGGCGTGCCAATGCTTCTGGTGATGAAAGAGCCGGATCTTGGGACCTCGCTGACTTATCTGCCTATCTTGATCTCGGGGGTTCTGATGGCGGGTTTGCGGTGGAAATATCTGCTGATCCTTGTAGCGATTCTGCTGGTCGCCTTACCGATTGGCTATCATTTCCTTAAGCCGTATCAGAAAGATAGGCTTGTTAGTTTCATCTACCCGGACCGCGATCCGAAGGGGACGGGCTTTCAGGTCATTCAATCGAAGATTGCGGTAGGTAATGGAGGTATGTGGGGCCGGGGGGCCAAGGAGAGTTCACAAACTCACTTAGGTTTTTTGCCCGTTCCTCATACGGATTTCATCTTCTCTTCGTTTGCGGAGGAGCACGGTTTTGTAGGAGTTGTAATTGCGCTGGTTCTGTATTTTCTGCTTATCATGCAGGTGGTGCAGAATGCGCAAACGGCGATGGACAAGGCAGGTTTGTATATCTGCATGGGCGTTGCCGCATTGTTGTTGTTTCACGTGTTGGTTAATGTAGGAATGGTAGTGGGCCGAATGCCCGTTACTGGAATTCCTCTTCCGCTGATGAGTTCGGGAGGGTCCAACACTTGGTCTGTATTTCTGATGTTGGGATTAGTAAACAGCGTCAGGCTGCGTAGGTTTGTGAATTGAATAACATGGCTTCCAAGCTGGAAGCCGGTTCGACGATGAGCAGGGGTCGAACTGAGCGGGACAAAGATTTCGGATTGCTGAAAAGATTTTGTAACTAGATAGAAAGATGTGAACCATATTAGAAACGCGGGCGTTGTGTCGAGCTAGTCTCCGTTCGCGTTCTTTGGCAAACTTCCGCGCTGGCCGTGTAGTTGAACGGCATGGCGCTTCATAGATCAGCCGCTCACACCGGGCGGGCCTCGTTTTGGGGTCCATCCTGTGAGCGAGTCCGAAGTCGAATGTACTCTCATCATCGGCCTTGACTTGTATTCGCCCGGCAAAGCTGGAGCGAAGGCGGTGATTAATGAGTAAGGAACTGGTGATTGGATCCAATCGCCACGAGACGAAAGTTGCCATCCTCGAAGAGGACCAACTTGTAGAAGTTTATTTTCAGCGGGCAAACGAATATTCGCTCGCCGGCAGCATTCATAAAGGGCGAGTAACTCGCGTGCTGCCTGGGATGCAATCGGCTTTCGTCGATTTGGGACTGGAGCGGGATACGTTCCTCTATGTCTCGGATTTCTTCGAAGAAAACGAAGATATCGATACGGTTGTCGAGGACAAGCCGAGCCGCGGCGGTGAGCGGCGCGACAGAGTCCCAAATGACCGGGGCCAGAACAATAGGCCCGTTGCCCGGCCTGCTTTCAGGCCCGTTGAAGCGATTCCCGAAGCGGCTCCCGTCCTGGTAGAGGCGCCGGAAGACGAGACGGCGGAAGCGATCCCGGCAAACGAAAGCGGACCGGCTGTAGCAGGTTCCGAACAGCGGACCGGCGAACGGACGGAAGGATTCCGGGGCGACCGGGGGCGCGGCAGAAGATCGCGGCGCAGAAAGCCACGTGGCCGGGGCATTCCCGAAAACAAGTACGCCCAACCTGGAGAAGCGGTCGAGCCGCAAAACACGGATCCCGCCCCCTTCGACGACATTGCGGAGGAGATCGAGGAGCCGCGCGACGTAATCATTCTTCCCGGCGAATCGCTGGCGAAATATCGCCGTCCTGTAATCGCTCAAGGCCGCCTCCCGGAAAAGCCGGCTCCGGCCAACGAAACTTCAGAACCAGTTTTGCAAGAGCCGGAAGAACCGGAAGAGCCGGAACAATCGGATACGGCGAGCGAAGAGGAACTGGAAGAACACGCTCAGGAGATTGAGCTTGTCGATCGGGTGTTCTCGCACCACGACGACGAGTCGATGGTGGAAGAAGAGCAGAAGCTCGACGACGTCCGTCAGGATCAGCCCGCTTCTTCTCCATTTGTTGTAAACGACATTGAGACTGAGGAGGAGCGCGTCCCTCCTGCGGAGTTGGAAGCGGAAGAACCGTCTCAGGGGCAAATTGCGGAGCAGGGCGAGTTCCCGGAAACTGAGCCGGTTCATGAGGAAGCGCCGGAGGGCGAGTCTCTTGAACTGGACGAATTCGAGGCGGCCGATTTAGAGGATCCCGAGGCGGCAGGTCTTTCCGGTGCGGAACCCACTGAAGCGGGTGGGAGCGAGCAGGAACCCGCTGTGCAGACGGCCAGTGTGCGCGAACAGGGTGGACGCTATATGCATCGCGCCTCGCGCCGGATGCGTCGGCGGCGTGGCGGCAACCGTTTCGGTCAGCAAGCGCAGCCGGGCCAGCAGGGCGGGGCAGAGGGTGGTAATGCCGCAGGGGCAGCCGCCGTCGCTCAGCCGGAAGCGAAATCGGAGCCACGCGGGGAAACACGCGGTGAGTACCGGCGGGAGCAGGATCGCGAAACAAACCAGGAAAGTACCGACGAGCGCTCGGCCGAAAAGCCGGAACGCGTCATGCCGTCGATCAGCGAGTTGCTAAAGGCCGGTCAGGAGATTATTGTCCAGATCGCCAAGGAACCACTAGGGCAAAAGGGTGCGCGCATTACCTCGCATATCGCGCTGCCCGGGCGCTTTGTGGTCTTCATGCCGAGTGTCACTCATCTTGGCGTCTCCCGCAAAATCGCCAGTGATGAAGAACGGCAAAGGCTAAAGCGTATTCTGCAAACGCATCGCGCGGGCACGACCGGCGGCTTTATCGTACGCACCGCGGGTGAAGGCATACCGGAGGACGAGATCGCCGCCGATATGAACTTCCTCTACACGCTTTGGCTGGACATCCGGTCCAAAGCGGAGAAGAAGCCGGCGCCTGCGCTGTTGCACTACGACCTCGACATTGTTCAGCGTATTCTTCGCGATCAGGTCACGGAAGAATTCAAATCGATCTGGGTTGACAACGAAGACATGTACGAGAACGTACTCAGCTTCATGCAGCGTTTTCAGCCTGCGTTTGTGAACCGCGTGAAGATGTATACGCGCTCGGCGCCGGTGTTCGATGCGTTCGGTATTACACAGGAACTTGAAAAGGCGCTCCGGCCTAAGGTTTGGCTGAAGTCGGGTGGATATATCGTTATCAACCAGACGGAAGCGCTGGTGGCCATCGACATCAATACAGGTAAGTATGTCGGCAAGTCGAATCGCCTGGAAGACACGATCGTTAAGACGAATACCGAGGCGGTGAAAGAAATCGTCCGTCAGATTCGGCTGCGCGATCTGGGCGGCATCATCGTTGTCGATTTCATCGACATGGACGAACGCAAGAACCGGCAGAAGGTAATGCAGGCTCTTGAAGAGGCGATGCGCGAGGACAAAGCGCCATACAAGATTCTTCAGTTCAACGATTTCGGATTGGTCGCGATTACGCGCAAACGCGTTAAACAGAGCTTGGAACGCACGCTTTGTTCGCCATGCCCGTACTGCGAAGGCGCAGGTTACGTAAAGAGCGTGCAGACGATTATTGGCGAGATTCTGGTGGAAGCTCAGAAGATCGCGAAGGCGATTGACAGCAAAGACGCGCTGCTGCGCGTTCACCCGGAAGTAGCGAAGGTTCTGAAGGCGAACGATAACAAGTACCTGGAAGAACTGGAAGAGACTTTAGGGCGCCCGGTTCTGGTGAAGGGCGATCCCGCTCTGCATCAAGAGAAGTTCGATCTGGGTTAGGTAATTCGAAGTGTTAAACTGGAGGCGATTTAGTCAATAAATCGCCTCGCACACTGCGCCCGCAGTGGGTTTCGAACTGCGCCAAAGCGGCGCATCAAATTGGAGAGATGGCCGAGTGGTTGAAGGCGCACGCTTGGAAAGCGTGTTTAGGGGAAACTCTAACGTGGGTTCGAATCCCACTCTCTCCGCCATGTCCTTACAAGTTTCGAGCCTGAAGGGCCGCGATCAAGTCACGGTATATTTGGTAATCAGGTGAGCACAACAAAATCCTACGAAGAAATTGTCGATTTTTTTGCCGCAGGCACGACACCGGAGTCGGTCGTGGCTTTCCGTCCTTCCGATCAAGCGACACAACGAGCGGCGGAACTAGTGGACAAGAGCAAGGACGGAATCATTTCGACGGAAGAGCAGTCGGAACTTGAGGATTACTTGCAACTCGAACACATTCTGATTTTGGCCAAAGCGCGCGCCCGTCAACATACCCAGCTTGGGCACTGATATCTCGGACGACCTCCGTCGTGTTCGCAAATTGTCGATCACGATCCGGCAGCATCCTGATTTGCGCGATGCAGTGAACTACGCTTTTCCGGAAAGACCATCTGTTCGATTCTCCGGGAATGCATTGCCCAGGCTTCGCGGATCGGTTCGTGCATAGGGCGTCCTTCGGCGGATTTCCACGGCAGAGTCTTTCGATTCAGTCCAACAAAATGCGCGCCGCACCGGCCCAGATGATGCTGATGCATCGGGAACGCTGAACAGATCGTAACGTCGTCTGTAGAAACCAGTACAAGGTTGTACTGACTGAGCGTTGCCGCCTGGAGGCCTTGTTCATCCAACTCAGACCGCAGCGTTATTCCGGTTCGCCGCAGCATAGTTTTCAAGCCGCTTCTCGTAGTCAAAATCCGGAGGGAGACCGCGTATCCCGGAATTTATGGCCCGCGAATCGCACATGCTGGAGAATTGCCCCAAGGAGCAGTGAAGATCTTCTGCCATGATCATGCACTTAGGATCGCCGGAAGCCAGCCACACCTGCATTGTTTCGGGCATTCGCCAGAGGACCAGATCGTTGTCCAACGCAATTTCATAGGAGCGCGGAAAGAGCCGCACGGGCGCGAGTTTCCAGGCAACGCCTTCGGCCATTTCCGCGTCTACCCGTTCCCGCAGCCAGGCAGGAACGAGCCGGCCTGCATCCAACCACTGCGTGTTAGCGGGTACTTCTCCGGTACGCCGCCGAGCCTCGTCTATCGAAATCGTGTTAACGCATACCACGAAAGACGTGCCTTTGGGAAAGAGATTCCAGGCTGACCGGATCGAGAGTCTGAGTGCCTCAAAGCCAGACTTGCTTACGTCGCCTATAGTCCAGCGAAGGCCAATGTGCACTGGTTGTGTATTCATGGTCTACTTTTGAGATGCAAACTGACCGTGGAAGCGTACCGGGAGGAACTACGTATCGGACCAGAAGCCCGGAACAGTCTGAAAGCGCGGGCTTTATCGCGAGCGGAAGCGGTTTGATAATTGCGCCAGTTTGTCGTCCATGGATGCCGGCTTTTGCTGTGGCACCACCGGCTTTGCCCCGTGTTTGACTTTCGGCAGTTCCGACGCTTGCAGGGCCTTGATCGAAAGCGCAATCCGTTTTGCCTTGGGATCCGCGGAGAGCACCTGGACGCGAACGATCTGACCGACCTTCACGACTTCATAAGGGTCTTTGATAAACCGCGTTGAGAGTTCGCTCACATGTACCAGCCCGTCTTGATGAACGCCGATATCGACGAACGCGCCGAAATTCGTAACGTTAGTTACGGCTCCTTCGAGCACCATGCCCGGCGTCAGATCCGAAATCTCCTTAACGCCCGATTTGAACTGCGGCGCAACGAATTGGTCGCGCGGATCGCGGCCCGGCTTCCGTAGCTCTTCCTGAATGTCGCGCAGTGTGAACAGGCCGGCTTTCTCGGTCTGGAAACTTTCGATTTTCACCGAATCGACCAGCGCGGGCTTGGCAACCAATTCGTTGATGGTGACCTTCAGTGAACCGGCGATCTTCTCGACAATCGAATAGGACTCCGGATGAACCGCCGTGATGTCGAGTGGGTTATCGCCGTTTCGAATGCGCAGGAATCCCGCCGCTTGCTCGAACGTCTTCGGACCGAAGCCGGAGACCGCCATCAACTGCACTCGCGATCGGAAGCGGCCGTTTTCGTTGCGGAATTCGACGATCTTTTGTGCGGTACGCTCGTTGATGCCCGCCACGTGACGAAGCAGCGCAAATGACGCTGTATTCAAATCCACGCCCACACGGTTTACGCATGTCTCGACTGTGCTTTCGAGCGCCTGATTGAGTTTGCGCTGATCGACGTCATGCTGATACTGGCCTACGCCGATGGATTTTGGATCGATCTTCACCAGTTCCGCTAAGGGGTCCTGTAACCGCCGCGCGATTGAGATGGCGCCCCGCACCGTCAGATCCAAATCCGGGAATTCCTGCCGTGCAATTTCCGAGGCCGAGTAGATGGAAGCGCCCGATTCATTCACAACTGCGCTGAAGACGCCGGACAACTTGGATTCCCGCAGAAAGTCCTGAACAAACGCGGAACTCTCGCGCGAACCGGTGCCGTTGCCAATCGAGATGGCCCGCACGTTGTATTTCTGAATGAACCCGAGCAGTGTTTTCGCCGCACCCGCCGTGTCGTTCTTCGGTTCGAGCGGATAGATAACGCCGTGGTCGAGGAACTTGCCCGTTTCATCCACGACGGCGATCTTGCATCCGGTTCGCAGACCGGGGTCCAGGCCCAGCACGCCAATCAATCCGGCGGGAGGCGAGAGCAGCAGGTTTTGCAAGTTCTCGCGGAAGACGCGAATCGCCTCGGCGTCGGAGCGCTCCTTCAATTCAAGCCGCACTTCAGTCTGTATCGAGAGATTGAGCAGCCGCTTCCAGGCGTCTTCGAGCGCAAGCTCCAGTTGAGGAACCCAGTCGCCCGGCTTCCTGACGACTTTGGCTTTCAAGTACGAAAGCGGTTTGCTCGAATCAAGCTCAATCTGAAAGTACAGAACGTTTTCTTCCGAACCCCGCCGAATGGCGAGCATCCGGTGAGAAGGAATCTTCGCCGCGGGTTCACTGTACTCGTAGTACATCTTGAATTTACCTTCCGGGTCTTGTGCATCCTCTGCCTTGCGGCTGACGACAATGCCTTCCGACATCATCAGTTGACGGAGATGGCTGCGGTACTCGGCGGTTTCGCTGATCTGTTCCGCGAGGATGTGGCGTGCTCCTTCCAGCGCTTCAGCGGCCGAGGCAACACCTTTTTCCACATCGACGAAAGCTTTCGGCATAGGCCGATAGCGGAACGTCCGTCGCTTCTTGATTGGAAAGATAGAGCGCGAGCGGTTCGAGACCCTTCTCCTTGGCGATGGTCGCCTTGGTGCGGCGCTTGGGCTTGAAAGGCAGGTAAAGATCTTCGAGAACACTCTTGTCCAGAGCTACTTCGATCTTGCTCTTCAGTTCCGGCGTGAGCTTGCCTTGTTCCTCAATGCTGTTGAGGATCGTCGCGCGACGCTCTTCGAGTTCACGGAAATAGGCGGCCTTCTCTTCAATCGCTCCAATGGCGACCTCATCCAGATTGCCGGTGGCTTCCTTGCGGTAGCGCGCAATGAACGGAACGGTTCCGCCTCCATCAAGAAGTGCCAGCGTAGCCAGCAGGCTTTGAATGGAGACGTTGAGTTGTTTCGCGATATGAATGAGGATCGCGGTGGGAAGTTGCTTCTGCTCTGACATCGAGTGTGAACCTTCATGATAAGAAACACTGGCCCAAGAGCGCGTTCTGTCATGATGGAATCGCTGTGTGGCTGCTTCTGGTTGCGCTTACGGTTTTGTCTCTGTGGCTCTTCTGGCGCAGGTTCGACGGAGTGCTCCGTCGCATCATCCACGCCCGGCGCGATGCCGATTTCCAATTAAATTCCATCGGCCCTCGCCTGTGGCATTTCTTCGCTGAAGTGCTGTGCCAGTCGAAGGTCATTCGCGAAAGACCGTTGCCGGGTCTGGCGCACGCCTTTGTATTTTGGGCCTTCTGCGCTTTTGCGCTTGTCACGCTGAATCATTTCGCCGAAGGATTCGGGGTTGGATTCCTTGACTACCATCGCGGTTTCGGCGCGTTTTATTTCTGGTTCGCCTTTGTGTTTGCGGCGGTGTGCGCGGTATCGATTGCGGCGCTCGCATTCCGGCGATTTGTAATCCGTCCGGTGTGGCTGGGTCCGCTGTCTTATGAATCGGGCGTGATTGCAGGTCTCATTTTTCTACTGATGATCACGTACATGCCGCAGTGGTGGGTGCCTCGGCATTCAATCGCTGGAACGGCGTTATGGTGGGTCCACATCCTCACGATTCTGGCGTTTCTTCCGCTGATCCCACACACCAAACATCTGCACCTTGTGCTCAGTCCTCTGACGATCTTTCTTGAAGCGCCGCGATATTCAGTCAAATTCCACCGCTCGCCGGGGATGAAGACTTCGGCGTCGTATCGGGCAAAGACATCACTCAGATTACGGCTTTGCAGGCCTACTCGTGCGTCGAGTGCGGGCGCTGCACGGAACATTGTCCAGCCAACAATACAGGCAAAGAACTCAATCCGAAATTGATCGCCCTCGGCATGCGTTCTTATCTGAATGAGTTTGGAAATCAGAATGAAACAGCCGATTCTCGGCGCCACGGTTTCACAGAAGGCAATCTTCCAATGCACGACCTGTGGAGCTTGCGAATATCAATGTCCCGTTGGCATCCAGCACTTGCCGATGATCGTCGGATTGCGGCGCGGTGCGGTGAACACGGGCGCGTGGGAGGACGATCATGGCACCAAGCTTTTCCTGAACCTGGAGCGCAACGGAAACGCCATGGGCTTCTCGCAAAGTGAGCGCGACAAGTTCGTTTCGAAGCAGGAATTCCCGATCTTCGACGGCACGCAGGAGTACTGTCTTTGGCTAGGCTGCATGGGTTCCTACGATCCGCGCGGACGCGAGATCGTCGCTGCGTTTGCAAGCGTAATGAAGCATCTGGGAACGTCGTTCGGTGTCTTGAAGAAGGAGCGATGCACGGGCGATCCGGTACGAAGATTGGGTAATGATTTAGCCTTCGGGCAATTGGCGGAAAGCAATCTTCAAACCATGACGCAAGCGAACGTGAAGAAGATTGTTTCCATCTGCCCGCATTGTGTTCGTACGATTCAGGAAGACTGGCGCGAGTTCGGGGCGAGCTTCTCGATTGAACATCACAGCGAGTTTTTGGCGCGCCATGCCGAGCAGATTCCCCAGAGCCGCGAGTTGCAGAACGTCGTCTTTCACGACCCCTGCTATCTGGGACGCTACCGCAATGTTTACGATCAGCCGAGGCAAGTGATTGCGCGGGCCGGGAATGTAGTCGATCCGCCGCGCTCGCGCGAGAGATCGTTCTGTTGCGGGGCCGGTGGCGGCCTGGTGTTTCTCGGTGAAGAGACCGGAGATCGCGTAAGCCATGCTCGCGCGAAAGAGCTGGTGGCGACTGGCGCGGAGACCATAGCCGCCGCCTGTCCGTTCTGCAATACGATGTTTCGCGACGCGCTCTCGGAAACCGAGAAATCGCCTCAGCTGCTAGACATCGCGCAGATCGCCGCGCGCCAGTTCGAGACTGCTACCGAACGATATGTTTCTGAATGATCCGTTTGCTAAGTTCGAGCGCGTCGATTTTGTAGGTCCCGTTCTGGACCTGCGCTTGTATCTCCGCCAGCCGATCTTGCCGGGAATTTGATTTATCGGAGTTCTTGGACTCCTCGACTGCCGGACGGGTGTTTGAACCGGTTGCGGAATCAGTCGTCATCCCTCATAGCTTAACCCAGGTCTTAACCCCAGACTCCGGTCACCCATTCTGTTGCGTACCGGAGCCGGAGCCTGCTACAGTAGTACTTTCCACTCGGGTGAGCTGAGTGGTGGTGTGTTCTTATGGCAAAAGTTTGTGAAATCTGTGGCCGCGGGCCGCAATTCGGGTGTCGCATCAGCCACGCCCACAATGTCACCAAGCGACGGTGGAATCTGAACCTGCAGAGTGTTCATGCCGTGATCAAGGGCGCTGGAAAGCGCGTCAAGGTATGCACGTCGTGCATCCGCAACGGCAAAGTACAAAAAGCTCCACTCGCTTAAATAAATCTCTATCTCCGAACCGAAGGACGGCCACATGAGCCGTCTTTTTGTGTTGCGTTCAAAGCAGGTTGATAGTTCCGCGGCATTTCAACGAACCGCACCGGCAAGGTACTTTTTCAACCTTCTTATCGAAGTGATAATCGACCGTAAGTTCCTCGCCTCGCCGGATCTCCTTCAGACTCATGTAAAGAATGTGTCCCTTCACAATCCGGGCGATCACATTCGGGTCGCAGCAGTGATTAATGTACTGAGCGCCCGATCCGCCCACTGAGCCGTCAATCGTCCAGTAAGGGTCAAGCGTGAATAGGTAAATCAGAGCGCTCGAATCGGCGCGGCGCTTCGTTTCCCGGCGGCTGATTCTCTCGCCGGTGTACTCGATTACTTTCCTGCCTGCCGGAATCGGCTCCCCAGCGTAGATGCCCCATCGATGAATCTTCGATCGACCGATCTTCAGTGCAAAACACGCGTATTTCGGATCGACTCGGGGTGAAATATCGGGTTCTGCCTTTGTTCCGCCGGCAGATTTAGAACGCGCCATTCTCGTCAGGTTAGCGGATCTGGAACAGATCCGCCATTGATAATCGATACTTTACCCAACTTTTTGTTTGAGGACGTCCACAAGCTCCTGCACCGCGACCGCGCTCTTCTTTAAAGCGGCTTCTTCGTCGCCATTCAGCTTGATCTCATAGATCTTCTCAATGCCTTTCGAGCCGAGTTTCACAGGCACGCCGACGAACAGACCATTGATCCCGTACTCGCCTTCCAGGTGAACTGCGCAGGGCAGAACCTTCTTCTTATCTTTCAGAATGGATTCGACCATCTCGACCGTCGAAGCGGCCGGAGCATAGTAGGCGCTGCCGGTCTTCAGATACTTCACAATTTCAGCGCCGCCGTCCCGGGTTCGCTGAACCATCCGGTCGATGGTGGCCTGGTCCGTCAATTCGCTGATCGGAATCCCGCTCACGTTAGTGAACCGCACCAGCGGCACCATCGTGTCACCGTGTCCCCCGAGGACCATAGCCGTCACGTTCTCAAACGACACGTTCAACTCTTCGGCGATGAACGTACGGAACCGCGCTGTATCGAGCACGCCCGCCATTCCAATCACGCGCTCACGAGGAAAGCCGGAAACCTTCAGAGCGGTCCAACACATCGCATCCAGCGGATTCGTGACCAGGATAAGGATCGCGTTGGGAGATTTCTTGGCGGCCTGTTCGGTCGCGCTCTTGACGACTTCGTAATTGGCCAACAGTAAATCGTCACGGCTCATGCCGGGCTTGCGGGGGAAACCGGCTGTGATCACAACGATGTCTGAATCGGCGGTCTCATCGTAGCCATTGGCCCCGGTGATCTTCACGTCGTAGCCTTCGACCGGTGCGGATTCGAGCATGTCCAGGCTCTTGCCCTGCGGCACGCCGTCCACCACATCGACCAGAACTACATCGGCCAGTTCCTTCGCGGCGATTTTCTGGGCGACATTCGCTCCCACGTTCCCGCCGCCGATAACGGTTACTTTTCTACGCATATTCTTTACGATAGCTCGGGGCCCTGAAATGCTGAGAGAGCAAAGAACGTCCGAGACCCCGGCGTAACCAGAAATTCACAGAACTGAATTACAGCATCGCTTATCCTCAAGGAATCGGGTCTTTGTGTATGAAGAAAAATATCGTTAGACTGCTTTGCCTCTTGGGGGCGAGTTGCTACATCCTGTCAGCCCAAAACGCCGCTGGAACCGGCGGCATAGCGGGTGTCGTGAAGGATGCCAGCGGCTCGGTTGTGCCGGGCGCGGCCGTTATCGTTCAGAACGAATCGAAAGGCATTCGCCGGGAGATGACGAGCACCGATTCCGGCGATTTCGATGCCGCTTCGCTGCCGCCCGCTTCCGGTTACTCCGTCAAAGTTTCAAAAACTGGATTCGCCGATTACGAGGCGAAAGACATACAACTCGAAGTGGGGCAGACGATAAAGCTAACGCCGTCTCTCCAGGTCGCAACGGCATCGACACAGGTGGATGTGACTTCGCAAGCTCCCATCGTGGACGCCACAAAAACAGATGTGTCCCAGGTGGTTGGGGAACAACAGATTCAAGACCTTCCCATCAACGGCAGGCGCGTGGACAGGTTCGTTCTGCTTGCTCCAGCCGTAGTGGCGGACGGGACGTTCGGACTGCTTTCATTCCGCGGCATCGCAGGCGGGAACGCATTCCTTACCGACGGAAACGATACGACGGAAGGCTATTACAACGAGAACGCCGGCCGTACCCGGATTCAGTCTCAAATTTCCCAAGACGCAGTGCAGGAATTTCAGGTGGTCTCGAACAATTACTCCGCCGAATTCGGCCATGCCATGGGCGGCGTCGTGAACACCGTAACTCGCAGTGGAACCAACGACTTTCACGGTACAACTTATTGGTTCTTCCGCAATCAGGATTTCAATGCGCGGGATCCCTTCGCGACCATCAATCCGCAAGAGCTGCGTAATCAATTCGGTGCGAGCGCCGGCGGTCACATCATCAAAGACAAGCTGTTTTATTTCTTCAACTACGAAGGGCTAAGACGCGATTTCCCGCTGATTGCGAACATCACGTCGGCCGGCAATCCGCTGTTCAGTACAACCGGGCAATTCATCGGTCAGTGTGGCGCGGCGGCAGCTGCGGCCAAGAAGTTGAGCAAAGGCGAACTGCCGGCGAGCGCCGCCCAGTGTACTGCGGCGCAAAACTTCCTGAATCGGCAGTTTCAGACTTTGCCTCGCAGCGTTACCCAGGACCTGGGCTTTGGAAAGCTCGATTGGCGCCCCAACGAACGCAATACGTTTAGCGTGGACATGAACCTGCTGCGATGGGTTTCTCCGAATGGACTGCAAACCCAGGCGGTTCTGAACAATGCGCAGGGTGTCGGGAATGACGTGAATTCTTCCGTTCGAGATAAGAATGGACGGTTCTCCTGGACAGCCATACCAACTCCAAGCATGGTCAATGAGTTTCGCTTCGGTTGGTTCAACGACAAACAATACGATTACCCGAACAGCGCTCTTGGCGATTCCCGGCATCGGCTTCCTGGGAATCGGTATCACTGGCCAAAGTAACTTAGGTACGGCGACCGACTATCCCGCGAACAAACCCTCTTGAGAATCGTTACGAGTATGCCGATACGCTGAGTTGGAGCACGGGAAAACACAGCTTCAAGTTTGGTGTAGACATAATGCGGACAGAAGACTACACGAACCTGCTGTTCAATCGCACTGGTACTTACAGCTTTCCCGATTTCAATTCGCTGGCGCTTGATCTGACCGGCAATACGACGAATTCCAAAGACTGGTCCACCTTCACTCAAACGATCGGAAACCCGGTGGTGGACTTCACGATTCCGGATTACGCGTTCTTCGCTCAGGACTCTTACAAAGTTACTTCCCGGCTGACGGTAAATCTGGGCTTGAGATACGATTACGCGAACCTGCCGCAACCTAAGGTCACAAATCCCGCCTATCCCGCCACTGGCCGGATACCCACTTACGACAAAGACATTGCGCCGCGTGTTGGGTTTGCTTATGCTCTCGACGGCCAGAACAAGAACGTGCTGCGAGGCGGCTACGGGATCTTCTACGCGCGCTACCCGGGCGGTTTGATTAACTCTCTGTTTCTTGGCAACGGCTTGTATCAGCAGGGGCTCACCTTCAATTCGAGCAACGCTTCAGACAAGGCAAACGGACCCGTTTTCCCGAACGTCTTCCCATCGAATGCGGTCGGCTACAGCCCTCCCGCTGGATCGGTCAGTCTGAACCTTGCCGCGAATAACTTGCGCGATCCTTATACGGAGCAGGGCGACCTCGCTTACGAACATCAACTCTCGAGCAGCATGTCGATGACGGTGTCGGGCATCTGGAGCCGGGGCCTGCATCTTACTTCCGTAAATGATGTGAATATTGGCGCGCCAGGACCTGTTGTTACTTATCACGTGGATGACGCAAGCGGAAACCAGATTGGAACTTATTCGACGCCTGTTTACGTCCGGCAGAACAGGATCGATCCTCGCTACAGCCGCATCAATGTTGTCGAAGGCGCTTTGGATAGCTGGTACAACGGGCTTGCGGTGCAGTTGACCAAACGCTATTCGCATGGGCTTGTCGGCAACATTGCTTACACCTGGTCGCATGCCATTGACGAAGGACAAGGCTCCGCTGGAACGCCGAACATTTTCGCCAGCGGCGGCCCGCAGAGTTATATTCCCGGGGACTACACGGACGAGAAGGGCACTTCGGCACTGGATGTTCGTCAGCGCCTCGTCGTAAATGGAGATTGGGCCCCCACCTTTACGAACAGCAACAGCAAGGCCGCTAAGCTTCTGTTGAACGGTTGGGAGTTGTCCATCCTTGGCACGTTCCAGACCTCTCCGCCCGCCACCCCGACTGTCCAAATCACGTCGGCCCCGACGCCTGCCGGTTACTCTGCGGCGTTCACAGGCAGCTTAGATGGTTACACCAGCGGCGGCCTCGGCAACCGTGTTCCGTTTGAGCCCATCAGCAGCTTGAACGTTGACAGCATTCAAACCGTCGATGCACGCCTTACGAAAAACTTCATCTTCACGGAGCGGTATCGCGCGATGTTCACGTTCGACGCGTTCAACGTGTTCAATCACACCTACTACACTTCGATTTCGACGACGCAGTACCAACTTGCTTCGGGAACCGCGGTTCCGACCCTGATCCCCAAGGCCGGCTTCGGCGTTGGAACAGCCACGCAGGGATTTCCGGATGGCACCAATGCCCGCAGGCTTCAAATCGGCGCTCGATTCGTTTGGTAAGCGCTAAGAATTGGCCAAGGCCCGGACGTGCGCTTCGCAAGCCCGGGCCAGACCGTCAAGATTGTAACCGCCCTCAAGCACTGAAACCAGGCGTCCCTCGCAATAGCGTGATGCGAGGTCCATCATCATACGCGTGAGTTCGTGGAAGTCTTCATCGGTGAGAACGAACTGGCCCAGCGGATCGTTCACGCGTGAATCGAATCCGGCGGAGAGAAGTATCAGATCGGGGCGGAATGCTTCGGCTGCGGGGAAGAGCACTTCTTCGAAAGCTTCGAAAATCGGCTCACGCCCGGAACCGGCCGGCAAAGGGCAATTGAGCGTGGTTCCTTTGCCGCCGCCCTCGCCGCGTTCCGATTTGCTGCCCGTTCCCGGATACCACGGCGACTGATGCGTGCTGAAGAAGAGAACTGAGCCGTCGCGATAGAAAATGTCTTGCGTTCCGTTGCCGTGGTGAACGTCCCAGTCGGCAATCAGAATGCGGGCGGCGCCGAACTTCTGTTGGGCATATCTCGCGGCGATTGCAACATTGTTGAATAGACAAAAGCCCATACCGCGCGCCGCGCTAGCGTGGTGGCCAGGCGGACGTACTACGCAGAAGGCGTTTCTTACCGCGCCTGCAAAGACCGCGTCAACGGCAGCTCAGCCCAGCGCCCGCTGCAACACGCGCGGCCTCTAAAGACTCGGGACAGATGATAGTGTCGCCCGTGCTGAGTTCCGCACGGCCTTGTGAGATTTCGTCCTGCACCAACTCGATGTAATCGCGCGAGTGGACCAATGCGATTTCATCGTCGGTTGCGGGACGCACGTCGAGAGCCACGGTATTTTGAAGCAGGCCGGAGTCTTGCAACCGGTTCATCACGGCGGAATAGCGCGCTGGCTGTTCCGGATGTCCTCGTCCCGTATTGTGCTGCTTGACGACCGGGTCCGCAGCGATTCCAGTGCGCTGCATCGGAAAGTGGATTACGCCCCGGCGGTTTTGATGGTCACAAGCCGCTCCTGCGGGAGCGGTTCCACCATGCGCGTTTGCTTTCCACGGAAGAAGTCAAAATATGAAATCTGGTGGACACACGAGATAGTGCACATCGGCGCACAGGATTTCTGCGTAATGTATTCGCGGCGAATATCTTCCACCGTGTACTCCGCAAGCGGTTTGGCCGGAAAGCCCCGCTGCTGAGAACAGTAATGAACCAGGCCATCTTCGCAGATATAGAGGTAGCGTGCGCCCGCCCGGCATTTCCAGTCGCTCGGCTGGCCTTTGGCGATATTTTCCTGGAAGTAGTTCATGCGCGAGAAATGCTTTTTCTCGAACTTCTTCATTTCGAGGAACACTTCGCGCTCTTTGTCCGCCAGGGGCCGCAATTGGCCGTCGCCATCATGAATGATGCCCACCGTGGAAGTGAATCCAAGTTCCATGGCCCGCTTGCCGACCGTCAGAGCATCTTCGGGATGGTGAATGCCGCCGCCCAATACCGAATTGATGTTGACGTGAAAGTCCGCGTGCTCGGACAGAACTTGCAGCTTCTTGTCCAGGACTTTGAGGCTCTTCTTCGAGACCTCGTCCGGCATGACGTTATCGATGCTGATTTGTAAGTAGTCGAGGCCCGCTTCATTCAGGCGTTGAACTCGCTCCGCCGTAAGCAGATATCCGTTCGTAATCAGGCCCGCAAGCGTGGCATTTTTCCGGATACCGCGGATAATGTCGTCGAGTTGAGGATGAAGCAGCGGCTCGCCCCCGCTAACCGTGATCACGCCGGTCTTCAGGTTCCCAAGCAGTTCCAGACGCTGAAGCATCGTATCCAGCGGAACGGGTTTCGAAAAATCGTCGTATTCGTTGCAGTAAGTGCAAGACAAATTGCAGCGCCGAATAGGGATTACGTGCGCCATCATGGGGCGATCCGTGTGGAGCGCTCCGTCAACTAACAACTTCGCCTCGCGCAAGCGCCGGCTTAGAGTTCTACTGCGGCGTTCACTGTTGGGATTGCTTTGGGGCATCTCTGGGGACGTCTTCATTTAACCACAAAGTAGCGCTTTTATCGTACCCGCCAGCGCTGAATGGGCGGAATAACTCGTTGAATGCAAAGGATCGCCAATAAACGTGGCGTTCACTTTTCGGCCTCTAAAGGGGGCGGCAAGTCAATCGGCTTAAATCCCAGAATGAAGGAGCGCATCCCGCGTTGCAGCCAGCTCATTCCGTATTTTTCGGCTTCCCTGGCGGCTTTGCGGTTGTCCCAACCGTCGTGCTCAATCCGGTAACACGCGATTACCGTGCCGGTCCGGTCCTTTCCGCGCCAGCAGTGGACGAACATACGCCCCGTATCATCCTGATAAATAAGGGAAAGGATTCGTTTCATCTCATCCGGCGTCGGACCATGGAGCGGCGGAAGTGGAACGTTGACGTATTTAATGCCAAGCTTTTCCGCCGTCTGTCTTTCGGCCTCGGTAGCTTGCCCGGCTTCCCGTAGATCAAGATCCAGAATGACGTGAATACGCGCTAAGTCTTGCAAGCCTTCCGCGGACGGCTCGGCGCCGCGAAAAAGATGGTCGTTCACCTGGACGAAATTCCGAATATGAACGACCGGCTGATCCGCCGCCGTCGCATACTGCAGGGAAAACGCAAACAGCAGCACCAACGCACACCGGGGCACTCGAAAATTCATCAATTACTGTTTCGATGCGGGAGCCGGGGCGGAAGGCGCATTCGATGCCGGTTTTGAGGGTTCCGCGCCACCCACTTCGCCATACTTAATTGTGCTTTCCGTCTTGAATTCGAATTTCTTATAGTGATCGTACTTGACCACCACTTTGACACGCTGTGACTGGCCGTCTTTGAAGTTCAACGTGTCGTCCGCATAAGTATAGGTTGGGAACCAAAATTTCCCGTCGATTTGTTCGCGATAGGTCTCAAATTTCGGGAACTGCTGGTCCTCGTTCCTGCCTTGGTACCCGATGCCGCGCCCGAATGTTTTCACAATCTGCAGATCCTGGTCGTCCACCCAGGCCTGGCCCTCAAAATACCGCTTACGATCCTTTGTAAGCACTTTAGGCTTGATGGAAAACACGTAGCACGAGATCTCATCCACCTGTTCGCGCCCGACGTACTTCACGTCGTACTGACTTAGCGTGTCGTTCGTGAACACAAATGGCATGACTTGCCGGAAATCGTTCTCATCCTCTTGCGTCATTACGATGTTCTGGAGGGTTTGAACCGGAGCGTGAGTGACGTGCGAGGTTCTCCGGCCGCGATCATCGAAACTTACTTCTTCAACGATCTCGTAACTGCCTCCGATTGGCTCCGTCTCGGCTATTTTGCTGGTCTGCCGGTAGGTGTAGCTCTCGCGTGCATTGGCGAACTCGGTTTCTTTTTGCGTGAATTTCTTTATAATGTCCTGAATCTGATCTGGCGTAGGATCGGGCTTTTGCTCGGCCGCGAACGCAATCGGAAGAACGGTCCCAAGGCACAGCACAAGCGCAAAACAGCTTTTCAACATCTTCTCCTATTGTCTACTGGGACGGCGCGTTTGGGGGACTGCGTTACCACTACTTCACAGAATCGAGCAGCGCCTTGGCTATCGTGACGCGCTGCATGTTGCTGGTTCCTTCATAAATTCGCCCGATTTTGGCATCGCGGTACAGCTTCTCGACCGGGAAATCCCGGGTAAACCCAATGCCGCCAAGTACTTCGATTGATTTTGACGCTACGTCCTCGGCCATCATGGAGCAGAAATACTTCGCCATGGCCGCCTGCGTGACAAACGGCTGGCCGGCATCCCTCAGCCGTGCGGCGTTATAAACCATCAGCCGGCCGGCTTCAATCCTGAGTCGCCATTTCCGCCAGCTCGAACTGCACTCCCTGGAAATCCCCGATCCGTTTTCCAAACTGTTTGCGTTCCCGGGCGTACTGTAAGGCGTGCTCGAGCGCACCTTCCGCCAACCCGAGCATCTGGGCCGCAATGCCGATCCGGCCCTCGTTCAGAGTTTCGATGGCGATCTTGTATCCTTTTCCGATCTGACCAATAATCTGTTCGCGCCGTACCGATACATCGTCCAGGATCAATTCGCACGTCGAAGAAGCCCGGATGCCAAGTTTGTCTTCTTTCTTTCCGACCCTAAATCCGGCCGCGCCCTTTTCAACGAGGAAGCAGGTGATTCCGTGGTACCCGGCTGCTGGATCCACCGTCGCGAACACCAGAAAAATATCTGCCTCGGCGGCGTTGGTGATCCAGAGTTTGCGTCCCGAGAGCCTAAAGCCATTCCCGTCCTCGACGGCCTTGGTCGAAAGCGCGAACGCGTCTGAACCGGACTGCGCTTCCGAGAGCGCATAGGCTCCCACCGAAGTTGTCGCCAGGCGTGGAAGATAACGGGTCTTCTGCTCAGGCGTGCCCCAACGCTCGATTGCATTGTTCACCAGCGTGTTCTGCACATCGACGATGACCGAAGCCGACGGATCGATCTTCGCGAGTTCCTCAATCGCCAGAATGGATTGAAAGAAAGTTCCTCCCTGGCCTCCATACTCTTCCTTTACATCGATTCCCATCAGGCCCAACTCGAACATCTCGTGCAGCAAGTCCGGCCGGAATTTCCCCTCCGTATCCATGGACCGTACGTGCGGGGCAAGGCGCTCTTTAGCGAACTGACGCACAGAGGCCTGGAAGAGTCGCTCCTCCTCCTGCAGTACGGTGAGCGGGGTCGCTTGAAAATCGGCGCTTTCGGGCATGACCGGACCCTATGATATCGCCGGGAATTAGGGATGAGCGATAACCATCAATGTCTTAGCTCGATCAAGCGTGCATTGCAAAGCGATTTGCAGGTTTTCCGGGTCGAGAGCGCCGAAACTTTCATCCAGGATAATGAGATCGGGATTTTGCAGGAGTGCCCGGGCGATATAGACACGGCTCCGCTCACCGTGCGATAGCTGCCATCCACCCTCGCCGATCATTTGCATCAGGCCGCTTGGCATCCGGTCAAGCAGATCTCCCAGTCCCAGTTCCCGGCACACCGTCTCGGCTTCCCGCATATCATGCGACGTCGGAGGCCACTGTTTGCCCATCAGCAGATTGAATGCCAGCGTCTCCGTAAGGATGTGATTCTCATGGAACTGCGGGGCTGCTCCGACTCGTTCGCGCCAACCGGCGGTTCCCAACGTATGGACGTCCAGACTATCCGCCAGCAGTAACCCTGAATCCGGCTGGCGGACGCCTGATAATAGCGAGGCCAATGTCGTCTTTCCGCCTCCCGATGGACCCTCCACCAAAATGCGGTCGCCGAATCGAACCGTCAAACTACATCCTTGTATAACCGGGTTGCCCTGCTTCCGGTAACGAAAAGTAAGCCGGTCGGCGTCGAGGATTTTTCTGCCGTGTGTCTTTGTGTCTGCGTCGGATTTCTCTCCGTGCCGGGTGACCGCCTGCCCCAATTTCTCGGGCCGCGATGCCGCTTGAAACAATGGCGCAAGCCGTTTCCATGACACGCAAGCCGCGGCGATCTCGGTGAACGAACTAACCAGCCGGTCGAAACCGGTGAAAGCGAGCAGGATTGCCGCCTAGAATGACGGCTGCGTGTGTATTTGAAAGTTGTCCGGCAGCCATCGACGGCCCCAGGCAAGCAATCGCAGCGATCAGCCAGCCGCGCGGAATTCCGGATAGAAGCGCTCCGCCGTGATCGACCGAACGCGCCACCTGCAGGTAATTGTCAAGCGATCTGTCTTCTGAATCGTGCCAGCGGCTCATCGGCTGTTGAGCGAGCCTGGTCCTGTGCCCAATCATCGATTCCACAGTGTCGTGAGTAAGCTTAATTCGCGTATCGGTGGCGGTCGCGGTACGTTTCAGGAACCTCCACGCAAGTAAGCCGGTAAGGACGATCCAGCCCGCCAGCAGCAAGGCGATAGGTCCGAGTATCAGAGCGGCGAGAACAAGTTCGACGAGCGCCAGCAATCCTGCGATTCCGCCGCCGAGAGCAAGCGTTTCTAGCGCCTCGGCTTCAAGGGCTTGGCCCAAAAAACTGCCGATCCCCTGGTGCTTGACCTCTTCCGGTTGCAGGCGCATGACGCCGCAAAGAAGCCTTCGTTTTAGAAGGCCGCCCAGGCTGATAACGATTTCGCCTTGTTTCCACGTTCCAAACACGCGGAAGGGGATTATGGTCGCTAGCAGCAGAGCCCATCCGGCCAGCCAGCCAGAGTCAAGGCGCCCTTCGAAGGAGAGCGTTCCGAGAATCGCCCAGGAGGCGAGCCAAAGCAGGTATTGCACCGCATGGGCGGAAACAAGAGCGCATGTCCGGCGAACTGCATTGGCCTGTCCGAGCCAGGGCAAAACCGCCGCGCCAGTGGATCCACGGAAAATCCAACACTGATCGAAACGCCGTTCGGCGAATTCTTCCCGGAGCAGCGCCGCCGTTGTACGGATCCGGCGGCCTTCCGGCAGTCCCGCCGATTCGAGCAAACTCGCCACTTCCGCGCGGCGCTTTCGTTCCAGCGGCTCCCGGAGTTCCCCTGCAATCGTCTGCATCGGCAGGCGAACCACTTTCAAGGACGGCGTCAACAACGAGAGTGTCTTGCGATTGGCTTCAAGAACGGCAACGTAATTCGTTTCGGAAATTCGAATCAGCGCCGGGCTCAAAACTGCCAGTTCTTCCTCGATATCCCGAAAAGCGATATTGATCTTCTCCGCTTCACAACCCAAACGCGCCGCAGCGCCGTCAATCCAGGCGGAATCGAGCGCAGGTGTTGCAAACGGCTCTTCTGCGCAATTGGTTCCTAATCCGGATTTCCTAAGCAGGGCTGTCAGACAGTCAGACAGACGGCTGTGTGGCCACAGCAGCTTCTTCCAGCGCCATTGCGTCCCTCACGCAGCCTCGACATTCTGCGATTGCACCTGCTGTGCGGCTTCGGACTGCTCTTCAAGAATTCTGCCGGAGTGAACACGAACGTGCCGCCAGTTCGAACCGGACCACATGCCAGAACGGGTTTGCCGCTCCGCTGCAAGAAGCTGTGCGTATCGCGAGCCGGGATTCGAGAAAAGATCCAATGGCGTGCCCGATTCGGTGATGCGGCCATTTTCTACAACAACGGCTCTGTCAAACTGCTCAGTTTCGGAGATGTCGTGGGTAATGCAGAGCAGAGTGCAGCCGCGCCAAAGCTCTCTTGCCCGGGATAACAATTCCCGGCGCTTCTCCCGGTCCAGGCCGCGAAACGGCTCATCGAGAATCACCAGTCGTGGATTTTTATGGAGCATCGCCCGCGCCAACCGGACTCGTTGTCCTTCTCCTCCAGAAACCAGTCCGCCTGCTTCGCCCAGGTTCGTTTGAAAACCCTCCGGCAGCGTTTCGAGCACGCTCCGCAGCATGGCCGACTCGACAGCCTGTTCCATTTGCGGAGCCTCTGCCTCAGATCCATAGACGAGATTTGAATAGAGCGACTGATTCCAGAGGTGGACCGTCGGGTCCACCCAAGCTATTGACTGGCGGAGTTGCGCGTGTTCAATTTCAGAACCGTCTACCAGTACCGTTCCGGCGCTCGGCTTGAGCCATCCAAGGAGCAATCCCGCAAGACTCGACTTGCCCGCTCCCGAAGGACCCACGATGGCCGTATGACTGCCCGCCTCCAGAGTCAGGCCGATCTCTTCGAGGATCGTGTGCCCGGACGCAACCACCGAAACATTGCAAAATTCGATGCGTGGCGCTTTCCCGTTTTGATCGAACTCTT
This sequence comes from uncultured Acidobacteriaceae bacterium, assembly GCA_963845995.1. Classification (GTDB taxonomy): domain Bacteria; phylum Acidobacteriota; class Terriglobia; order Bryobacterales; family Bryobacteraceae; genus Bog-105. The sequence continues at coordinate 118,254 of CAWJUO010000003.1, forward strand.
CAGTGGCCGCATTCCCAACTGATTCTTCAGGCGCTCCGAGCGGATCAAGCAAACGCAGCGTCAGGTTGCGGTAATAAGGATAGCGCCGCGCAAGCGATGCCAGATCCTGTCCAAGTACCGGCAAATTCAAGGCCCAATACGCGAGCAGCAGGACTCTGCCGATATCTGCCGTCTGCCCACTGCCAAAAGTCCGGCTGAGCAGGAGTGCCGCAACAAGTCCAAAGGTGGCGACTGACTGCAGAGCTTCCAAAACCGTGACGGCTTTTTGAAGTTTCAGTCCCGCACCGGCCCATTCTCCCAGCAGTTTCTCGTGTTCACGGCGAATTTTACGCTCTGCGCCATGCGCCCGGATCGCTAGCAACCCAAGCAGCGCATCCAGATAGAAACGGGTAAGTCCGGCAGCCTGATTTCGCACGCGCAGATCGCGTTCGGCCAGAAACGACTGGGCTGCGAAAGGCGGTATCAGCGCCGCACCGGCCAGCAGCACCACATAAGGCCAGGCGGAAGGCTCCAGCCAGATCACCCCGGCTGCGGTTGCGCAGAATTTGAGCACAGCCGACATCAGTTGCCGCACTAAGTTGGGCAGTTGATTCAATTGATGAGTCGCATGGCTGCGTTCGGCCATGTCGGACGTAAGGCGGCTTTGAAAATAACGGTCGCCGAGCTTCGGAATCTTCTGCAGAAAAGCGATCCGAAAATGGTTCTCGAGTTGACGCCCTAGCCGCCGCACGCCCAGAAAAAGCGGAATTTCCAGGACCAGCATAGCTGCGCTAAAAATCAGTACGGCACAAAGCGCGGCAACACGCTGGCCGGGCAGCCGCAATTCGGAAGCAATATCGAAAAGACCTCTGAAGAGAAGCGCTTCGACCAAAACTCCTGCGGCGGCAATGAACAGCGCCAGAAGAATCGATCCGAGGCCAATGGCCCCGCTCTTACCGAGAAATTTTAGAATCTCGCGCCCAGGCCGAAGGGGAGCCTCAGTTAACGCAGCCGTCAATTCGGGGCTCAGCGGCTCTTCCGCAGCCCTCTGTCTGACGCCGCGCACTCTCACGAGCACCGCGCCCTTCATCACCACTTGCTCTTCACCCTCATCACCCGGAGGAGCGGTGCAGACGGACCAATACTGCGAAGGGATTGCGGCGGGATTTTCGCAAAACTGCCGGAGCACCCGAACGGATTCCCGTCCTTTTTTGAGCCCCTTCGCATCTTGCAGCGAACGCACCAGGCGGGCGGCTGCATCCAGCGTCCCGAACCCCAGCCAACTCGCATCCTCTTCGGATCGCGTCCTTAAAGCGCGGACTTCCGCTTCTGAAGCGCCAAGTTGCTTAAGCCGTCTCTTCAGCGCGGCTTGAAACTCTTCTGAACCCGCAAATTCACGCCAGCCTTCTGCCGGGACAGGCATTGCATGTTTGAACATGTCCGCACTGAACTGTTCGACTGTGGTCCAGCGGCGGCCTATCGCCGGGTCCATCACCTGTAATAAGTTGCCGTGCCGGCGCCAGACGACGACAAAGTGAGTCATCCCGTCGGGACGCTGCACGACCACAACCGCTGGAAGCGCATGCGCCTCCGGCAGGAAGACATGGTCAACCGGAAGCATCACCTGTTCCGCTTCAAGCCCAAGCAGGTTCGCAACGGTCTCCATGGTATCGATCGAGGTACCGTCAACACTCGTTTGACACGCTTCCCGTAACCGGCCGTAGCTAACCGCGATGCCAAACCCGGCAAGCAGGCATTTCAGCGTGGCAGGTCCGCAGTCCATGTTCGAGGTCTGAACCACCTCAGGCGCGAAGAAGCTTCTCACTGACCGTTCACCATGTTTCCAGCCGATCGAAGGATTAGCGCGGCGGGAGTAGTGCGTTCAATTTCCACTTCAAGCAAACCGGGCAATCCGTGCTGCACAGGAATCCGCAAATGCTGGGCGCGGTCAACTGTTAATTCAACCCGCACTTTCCCATCGCTGATCTCGCTCGCCACCCGGCTAACGTGAGTGGAGACAGTTCCAAATTGCGCCCAGGGAAAAGCCTGCAAACGGAGGATTCCGTGTTGGCCAGGGTGCAATCTGCCCATGGCGGTCGCCGGATTGAATTCTGCAACTACGTGGAGTTCGTCGTTAGGAAGAATGATCCCCAGTTGCTGTCCTTCTACGATGTGAGCTCCCTGATGTAGCACGGCGCATTCCCCGAGCCGTCCGGAGATAGGCGCTCGAATGCGTTTTCTCTCAATCTCGTATTCCAGTCGTCGAATCGCCGCCGAAGAGGTCTCAACGTCCGCCTCGAGTTTCGCCTCATCCCCGGCAATCTGTCTCAGCCGGACCTCGCGATCTCTTTCGCGGACTTGCAATTCTGGCTCAAGGCCGCCCGCCGCGATTTTCAGACTTTCCGCTGCCGCACGTTTACTTTGAGCCTCCGCTTTGGCTCGCTCGGCGTCAGCCACGGCCATAATCCCTTCACTTCGCAGACGGCTGGCGCGGTTCGCTTCCCCCTCCGCGAGAATGGCTTGTGCCTCTGCCTGGCGGTACTGCGCCATGGCGCCTTCCTTAGAGAACCTAAGTACTTGCCGCTCGTCGCCCTGTCCGGCCTGTTCGGATTTCATTTGCGCCCGTAATGCCTGAAGCTGCGGCTCGATACTGCTTCGGCGCGCCTGTTCTTCCGCAAGGCTTAACTCTTCGGCGCTGCTGTCGAGAGAAATCAGGACTTCTCCCGCCCGCACTTGTTTTCCTAAGGTGAGGTGAGAATAGAGAAGTTGTCCAGCGAGACTCGCTTGGACCGGGTATGTTGAAGCGTTTAATTCCAGCCGTGCGGAGTCGGAGACCTCATACTCTGTCACTCGCGCCCTGAAAGCCCAAAACAGCCAGGCAAAGACCAGCAAGAGTCCTATTGCGATGGCTGTGATTGATTTCGATCCGTTATCGGCGCTCAGCGACCGGCCGATTCGATGAAAATTGCTGGGCATATCTAGTTGAAGGTTCTATCGTCGGGGAAGAGGTAAAACTATAGATCTGAACAAAAAATTGGGCCGAATCACCTTGGAGAGCGAAACGGCCCTAAAATTACCCTAAGCTTTCGAGAAGATTTGCCGAATAGTCTGTTATGAGCCACAGACCACGCGGATTCCCCCTAATTAGAGATCCCAGTTGCCTTGGCCTGCTTTAACGTTGCTCTTGATTTTCATGTGTGTGTCCTCCTTTCTTTGATGCTGGTTTCTTTGTGCTGGTTTATTTAAGCTGGTTCTGCTTTGCCCAAAACAGAACCAACTCAGTTATTGCCAGTGATCTTACAGATCCCAGTTGCCTTGGCCCGCTTTAACGTTGCTCTTGATTTTCATGTGTGTGTCCTCCTTTTTAAGCTTTTCTGCTGGCCCACAGCAGAATTGTTTTTCTTTCGTGAAATCAGAATAGCTAAATGGCAGCCTATTGCAAACAGATTTTCGGTACTAGACGTCAGAGCAGGACTGCCGGATTCCACCCGGAAACTCGCTCTAACCCCCGTAACGCTGGCCAATCAGGAGTACTCTTCCCGGACTGGCCACCTGGTATAGGTGTCTGTCCCGCCACTCTCTCTAAGATAGGAATTATCCTAATCGTTTGAGAAAATGCAGCAATTTGAACCACCATTACTTTCTATTTGTACGAAGTATATCCGCCTAAGCACCTTAGACGGAAGAGTTTTCTTGGTGTATAGGGGGTAGGATTTTTCCTATAGCCTAGCCCCTACGTATAGCCTTTACCGCTAGAATCACCCTACGACCCTCTGCTGCGATTGATTGCCCTGCTGCCACTCCGCTATCATCTGGCGGAATGGATGATTTCCCCGGCAATGTGACTAACCAGGCTCACGCCGCGCCATCAGGCCACTCGCGAAACTTGCAAGCCGAGCGGCTGCTGGTCTATGCGGTAGCTCTTCTGATCTCAGCCGGGCTGATGGTCTACGCCGTCACCAGGTCTTTTGTATGGGATGAAGGATTTCATCTCGTCGCCGCCCAGTTGATCATCCACGGTAAGAAGCCTTATATAGACTTCTGTTTTCCGCAAACTCCGCTGAATGCCTACTGGAACGCCGCGTGGATGCGGATCTTCGGCCAAGGCTGGCGAATTACACACGTAGCCGCCTCGCTGCTCACTGCCGGAACTCTGGTGCTGATCGCCCATTATCTTTTGCGCCGCCTCCCAATATCCCGCTGGCGCACTCCGTGCATCCTGATAACCCTTCTACTTTTCGGGTTGAATACAACCGTAGTGGAGTTCGGTCCTATCGCGCAGGCTTACGCGATCTGCCTGTTTACCACATTTGCAGCATTTTGCCTCGCCACAAGATCGGTTGAGCGGAACAGTTCCCCCTCAGCGCTTTTCGCGGGACTCTTCGCCGGAGCAGCGGCGGCATGCTCGTTGCTCAGTGCGCCGGTCGCATGCGTGTTGCTCCTCTGGATCTGGTGGCAGAACCGCAGCGGCCGTGGAATCGCAAAAGCCACAGCATTTGTGCTCGGGGCGGCCATTCCATTCATCCCAGTCTTTTGGCTCTTCGCCCAAGCGCCTCATCAGACGTTTTTCAATATCGTTCAGTACCAGGCGCTGTTCCGCCGTGTGGACTGGGCGGGCGCGACGACTCATGACGTTGACGTGCTTGACGAGCTGGGTAGACTCCGGCGTGACGCTTCTGCTCTGCCTCCTCGCCTTGGCGGGGCTGCTCTACGCCAGAAAAAGCGAGCCTAAATCCCCGTTGCGCCGCGAGCTTTTCCTCTGCGGTTGGCTATCGCTCGCTCTCATCGCCTATCTTTCTACGGCGCACCCCACGTTTGGGCGCTACTACATCGTCGTGATTCCATTCCTATGCGTACTCGCCGCCCCAGGTCTTCACTTCGCCGGATCGCGCCTTTTCTCTGAGGACAAACCACTCTGGCCAGCTTCGGCGTTAGCCCTCCTCGCCGTACTTTCCGTTTTCAGAGCGCTCTTCAACGACCGCGACTCGGCCACATGGCAGCGTTATGAAGAAGTCGCCGCAAAGGTATCCAGCGTCACTCCAGCCAGTGCGAAATTGTTTGCAGACGAGCAGGTTTATTTCCTCTTGAAGCGAACGCCGCCTCCCGGCATGGAATTTTCCTACTCTCACAAACTGCAACTTCCGCCTCGGGAAGAAGCAGCCTTGCATATCATCTCTGAAAAAGAGCTGGAGAAACAGGTGAAAGCAGGCGTGTTTCCGACGCTTGAAACCTGCAACGATGACCGGATCGACGACTGGGACCTGCCGAATCTGTATAAACAGCGTTCCGATATAGCGGATTGCTCTGTCTTCTGGGATTATCGCGGCGGAGCTCGCTAAAATCTAAGCCGTCTCTAATTCGGCCTCGGGTTCCGGTTCAACTAGCAACCACGCGATAGCCCCGTCGCGCACAAACAAGCCGCCACCAGGAACGACGCGGTCCAACCATAGTTTTTTGCAATCCAAGGTGTCAAAGAAGCCGTCAGCGCTCCCCCGAATTGGCCGCCCATGTTCATGAAACCTGAAACCGATCCCGCCGAGCTTTTCCCAATATCCGCTGAAATGGACCAGAAAGAACTCTGCGAAATGTAAAGCGCCCCGGCTCCAGCGGCCAAAACAATGCTCGCCGCCTGCGCGCTTGCTACAAGAGTGCCAGTTGCGATCAAGACGGCACAGAGTCCAATCGCAGCCGCAGCCAAATAGCACCGCCCTACTCGCTTGCCGCGCTGTTTTGTTAAGCGGTCACTGATCCAGCCGCCCACTGGAGAAGCAATTCCCATGGCCAGTAGCGGGATCATGGTGTAGACCGTGCTGTGTGAGAGATCGAGTTTCCGGACCGTTCCCAGATATTTGAAGAACCAGGTAAAGAATATCCATGCCACGTAGCCGTATGCGAAGTAGCTGAACGTGACGGCCCACACGTTCTTGTCGCTCAGGATTACGCCCCACGAAAGCCTCGAGATCTTCCCTTTCGCAACTGCCGGAGGGAGTCCATCCTCAATGAGCGCAAGTTCGCCGGGCGATACCCAGGGATGTTGACTCGGGCTTGTTTCTCGCGATGACATACCAGACTGCGCCCGCTATCAAGCCAAGAATCGCGCTCGTCCAGAAACACGAACGCCAGCCGTAATGCACCTTTAAGAAGGCGATCAGCGGAGGCGTCATGCCGGATCCGAAGCCCACGCCCGCGAAAATGATTCCGTTCGCAATCCCGCGCTCCCGCCCCGGTATCCAGGACGAGACGATGCAGTTTGAAGCGGGATAAACAACCGCTTCGCCCATACCGAGCGCAAATCTAATCGCAATCAGGACGAGAAGCGAATAGCCAAGGGTCGGGGAAACGACCGTAATCATCACCGTAAAAACTGCCCACCAGATCACACCTAGACCGAGCACCTTACGCGGCCCCAGACGGTCAGCCAATGCGCCTCCCGGAGTTTGAAACAGTGCATAGCCCAGAACGAAGGCGCTAAATACCAGCCCAAGATGCGGGTCGTCGAGATGAAACTCGTTCGCGATCTCAGGACCTGCAATAGAAATGTTGACGCGGTCTATATAGGCAACCGCGCTGACCACGAACATCCAAAAAATGAGAAGCCAGCGCACACGGCTGTTCTTAGATTGATCCACTGAGCCACTATACTGAACCACTTCGGGTTCAACCCTCGCGCACAGTGTTTTAAGGGATCCAATTCAGACTGACAGCTATCGTTTGCGAACCGCCGTCCGAATACGGAGCGACCGTAGGCCGCATCCAGGCCGCGTGCCGCCGGTGAAGATGGCCCAGATGTTCGTTATCGGTGTTGACCACAAATCTTCCGATGAAGTAGCCCAGTGCGCCGCCAACCAGCACGTCCGAAGGGAAGTGTTCTCGCGCCGCTACACGTGAAGCGCTCACCAGGGTTGCGTAGCTATATGCCACGAATGGGACCCATTTGTGGTTGCCGTATTCATGAGCCACCACAGAAGCGATCGCCCACGCCTGCGCTGAATGGCCGGACGGAAAATCTGTTCCGCCGTGCTCGAAGTGACCGCCGCCGCCGTTCTCAAGAGGCCGTTCCCGCCGCGCCACAACTTTGAAAACGCTAAATACGATATCGGCGTCAACCAGAGCTTGCACTCCAAGCGCGCCTGTATCCCTTAGTTTCTCGTCTTCCCTTGACGCGCCCAACAGAAATAAAGCGCCGGCAAACGGGTAAACGCTGTAGAACTGGCCGGCGCGCGAGGCATTTAGTCCCACATCCACAGCGGTTCCCGATTCGGGCAGTTGCTTCGATATTTTGTGATCGGTCGCAATCAGCGCGCCCGCGGCCGCACCGAAAAGCAGCAGATATTTCGCTTCCTCCCGCTTCATGTGAAACGGGCTGGTCCATATGTCCCTCTGGTCCAGAAGCACATTCATCATGCCCTTTTTAACAAGCGATCCCGGCGCCGCGGGGTCATTTACGTAAAGATTCCGGTCCCGGACATCTAATTGCGCGCTCGGCGGCGATTGGGAATCGCTGGGCGTCTGCGCCGGAGCTGCAAGCGAGCACCCCAGCACGACCGAGACAAATATCGGTAGAGACTTCAATATAGATTTCAATTCAACCCTTGTGGTGCAGGTCCAATCCCACATCCACCTTTCGATAATTTCCGGTGATCTTAAACGGCACCAACTGATCTCCGTGCCTCTTCTTCAAGAAAGGAGTCACTGCCTTCAGAAGAACAGACTTGAACCCCGTAGTGCCGGCCGAGGGACTCCCTCGCGTCTCCAATTCACCGTGGAGATCGATATCGTAGTTCAGCAGGTTGTAAGTTCCGTTCATCCACGCCCGGCCGCCTAAGAACTCTAAAGTCACGGCGGAGAGATTAGCGGTGCCATTCCTAACCGCCACCTTGCCGCTCAGTTGCGAGACAAACGTTGCCGCGTTTTCAGCCGGTTCTTTATCCTTCTTCGCAGCGCTATCGCTTATCTTATGAAGACTTGACTGGATATTGTAGTTTCTGAACCTGCCGGAGCCAATCCCAAACTTCCCGTCAACTCTCATCGCTTCGAGAAGTCTAGCCGGTTTGGGCGGTACTTCAATGTGAAGAACGAAACCCACGTTACCGGTCATCGGCGCATTCTTCGCGGCTGTGAATAAGTTGAATAGGTCTTCGATACGTCCGGCGGTCGAGTAGATGTTGAGGGACACCGCTTTACCTTCGTCTCCTTTTTGGCCCTCAATGCTCCCGGAACAAGACCAGTTGTGTGCGGTCAAAATGTGCGTTCAGATTGTCAACAGCAACGTTTCCGTCGGTAGCCGCCACTACCGCGTGGAAATCGGCTGAAAGATCCCGCGTGTGGGACGAACCCGCGAGATGAAAGTCCGGCACGTCCGCTTTTCCAGTGACCTGGATCTGACCTAGATTTCCTCCGAAGATCCCCGTGGACTTCAGCTTGCCCGTAAGTGTTTTGAACACCCCGAGGTCCGCGTTGCTGAGCCGATACCACCCGCGCACCGGAGTTGCCGCCGGTTCGTCGAGATTCCACGTCCCGAATTGACCTTGCGATTCGATCTCGCCCGGAGGCTCTGGGTTACGAAGGACTGCCCGGTACTTCAGAGGCTGATTGTTGCCGACCCCTTCGAGCGTCAACTTGTTGATGACCACGACGACAGGCTTGTTGCCCGGGTGTCCTCTGAAGAAAATCAAGCTGCGCTCCATCGGCCGTTACCGCGCCAATAGTCACTCTGCGCCCTGAACTGCTCCCGGTGAGAGGCATCACTGGATTCGGACCGCCATTTGGGCTCCTGCGGGGGAACTGTTACATGCAGTCCAAAAATGCGTACTGTTGCCAAATGCTTGTGAGGTTCGATCAGCCCCCAATAGCTCCCCCGCACAATCAGCTTCTGGATCGTAATGAGCGGCGGCTTGTTCTTGTGCTTTCTGTGCAGAAAGCTGATTTGTTCCGCAACGCAACCGGGTGGAAAGAATGTTACGCGAAACTTCCCGATCTCAACCGATCTCACGCTTCTTTCCTGCAAAACATCCACCAGCGCCTGTTTAGTAAAAGGCCATTTCAGTGACAGCGTTAACATCGCCGCGCCAATCAGGACCGCGACCAGAACCAATATCCTGATCGACCAAGCCTGAACCCGGGAATTGTGCTCCACCGGCGGCTCATGTGCCGGCAAAGACGATTTTGGTAGTCCCTGCGGCATAGGAAGTAATCCCTCGTTCATGAGGATACGTTCAGCAAGGAAAGGTTTCGCTCGACGGAGAAGGCTCCGCTCCGTACTGGTATCGTTGGACCTTTCGACTTGAACGGGGTACATACAAGTTTGCGTCTACTGGATAGCATGGAAAGATGAAGCCTTTCCCACGTTCTCGCGTCCGCTTGCCGTTGGCGCTGGTTCTTCTGGTGTCAAGCGTGGGATCGTGCTTCGGCTGTTCCGTGCTCTCGCACGAGGCAATCGTGGATGCGCTCTGGGATGTGAAGATCAAGCCAGTTCTGCTAGCGAGCTATCCCGCTGCAAGCCCCGAAGAATTAAAGCAGGCGCACGGATACGCTTACGGCGGCGCTATTATCCAGGACCTCGGATATTATCCGCACGGGAACAAAAAGTTCAGCGATCTGACCCATTATGTTCGGACTGGCGATTTCATCCTCGCTCTGATCTCCGAGTCGCACACTCTGAATGAGCTTGCGTTCTCGCTCGGATCTTTATCTCATTACGTCTCGGATATCGAAGTGCATCGGTTCGCCACGAATCCGGGAGAGCCGCTTCTCTACCCAAAACTGGAGCGTAAGTTCGGCCCGAGTCGTTACTTACGAACAGGATCCGGCCGCACATCTGAAGACGGAATTCGCTTTCGATGTCCTCGAAGTGGCAAAAGGGCGATTTGCCCCGGAGGCCTACCACGATTTCATAGGCTTCGAACGTGGCCAAACCGGTCCTGGGTAGAGCGTTCAAGGATGTCTACGGTCTTGAAATCTCGGACTTGTTTCCCGATTTTGATCGCACTATCGGTTCCTATCGCCGCGCCGTTAGCAACACCATTCCGAAGGCGACCCGAATTGCCTGGGCTCAAAAGAAGGATGAAATTGAAAAATCCGAACCAGGCGTGACCAGAACGCGCTTCGTGTACGTAATGAAACGGTCAAGTTATGAGCGCGATTGGGGCAGACAATATGACCGGCCATCTTCAGGCGAACGTTTTCTGGCGATTCTGCTCAAAATAATTCCCCCAATAGGGCCGCTGCGCGCTTTGAAGTTGAAGATGCCCACGCCGCAAGTGGAAAAACTTTTCATGCAAAGTTTCGATCACGCGGCATCGCAATATCGTGTAAAGCTGGACAATTCACGCAGCCATCAGTTACACCTTGCAAACGCAAATTACGATTTGGGGCAGGTTACCGGACCGGGCATTTACCGGCTGCAGGACGAAACGTACGCCTATTGGATGGATGAAGTAGCCAAGAAGAAGTTTGCGACTGTGACCCCCGCCATCACGAGCGAACTCCTGAACTACTATCGCGATCTCAACGCGCCGATCTCTACAAAGAGAGATTCTAAACATTGGAACCAGATCACTAGCTCAGTTGAAGAGTCTTGAAGGAATCTCCTCAGACCCGAATCTTCGCGCCGGCGATTAGGCTGGCGGTACAACCTCTACGTCAATCCACTGCTCTTCAAGAGCTGGCGAATTCTTCAACCAGGGCCGCTTCAGTTCTAAATGAACACTTGCGCGTCCAGGATTCTCGGCATGGATTACTAACACCTGTGTCCCGCCGCTCGCCTTTGGGACACTGACGTCCCCGCTCTCTGCGCCCGCGGGCTTTCCGGAGACAGACAAACTGATTGCCTCCGTCGATCCGTCCAACGAACGGCACCACGTATAACCGTTCGATCCGCTAACGGGGAGAGAGAACGTCGTCTCCTCCCCGATCGCAAGCGTCACACGAGTTCGCATGACTCCAGTGTGACTTAGTGGATTGAGCCGATCACGGCACCTTCATGCCAGCCCGCCCCGTCGCGCCAGTAGTGCTGAAGTTCGCCATCCGTGCGCAGCACAATTACTTCCAGGTTGAATCCGAAGCTGCCCTCAATCAACGACACGACAGCCTGCACATTGTGTCCGAAGGTAGCGCTCATAGCCCACGGGTAGGAAGGACTCTGATTATTGCGCCACCAATGCTGAACGGTTCCGGCCGGTGTTGCCACACAAAGTTCGAAATTGCCGGTGCCATTCTCGTTGGCCATGCCGTATTCGCCTTCAATCATGCAAGGCGGACTCGCTAAACCAGAACCAAAGGTCACTCCGGCGTTCCACGCCAAATTACTATCGTCGTTCCGCCAGAAGTGTTGCATTTGCCCGTTCTGCAAAACACATACCAATTCCAGATTGCCGTTTTTGCCGAAGCTGCTTTGAATCAAACTCGCGCCACTGTAGGCGACATTTGCGCCAAAGCGGACGCTTTCACGCCAAGTGAACGCCGTGTCCCGCCACCAGTGAGTGAGTTTGCTGTCGGCCGTTCGCACTACCACCTCGAAGTTGCCTGGTCCATACCCGCTTTCGAGGAATCCCGGTATACCCGCCGCGTCCGCTGGTCCGAAAATGCCACCGTCGTTCCAATTGCTCGCGGTTTGGTTCCAATACCAGTGGTGCAGGCGCCGTCCGGTCGTCAAATGAACGGATTCGAAGTTGCGATTGTAAGTCGTCGAAGTGAGCGTCGGACATGCCGCCGCGTCGTTGCCGAAGACCTCCGCCCGTCGCCCAGGGGAAGCCGCTAGCCGTGTTATCACGCCAGTAGTGCGCAATCTGACTACCCTTGGTCGCCAGCAGTTCGAAGTTCCTGTGCGTAGCTCCGTCGCCGCTCTCAATCATTGCTCCGCTATGCAGCCGGCGCTTCGTCCACGGATCTGGATTCGCTCCCTGCAAGCCGTACTTTGCATAGGCGTCGATATTGCACTGGCCATAAGCAATCAGTCCCCATCCGCTATTTCCCCAGCCGGTGCCCCACGAATTCTTAACGATCCAGCACTGCAAGTTATCGTCGAACCCGACCGCGGTCATGATGTGTCCGCCCGCATAAGCGGCTGAACTCGCCCTCTTGTACGGTGTCGATCCGGACCAGCCGAAGAAGTCGTCGTAAACGTCAAAGCCCACCACCAGCGGTCCGACTTGCTGAATCCAGTTCTTTTGATTGGCAATGCTGCCGAGAGTTGTATACGCGCCGATTCTCACCGTGCGGCCGGATCGATCCTTAGTCGGTGTGTACACCGGGGCAATCATGGAACCGCCGCCGCAGGTGCTCGGCCCCGGCACAAAATAAGTGCTGGTCCGGCTGCCGGGAGCAGGCCATGGGAAGCAGCCAGGGTCCGCAACTCCATTCGAGGCCATCCAGTTCAACGCGTTCGTGGGATCGCCGCATTGGCCGCATTTCGTGGCCATTCCCACCCAAAACATCGCCTTCTGAGCGGATGCACCATAGTGAGTGCTCAATGCGAACCATGCTTTCAACCAACGCCACCGGTGCGAATGTCCAGCAGTGTTCGCACGGATCTTGGTCGCGTATCCCCGTCACCCACGACGTGCCCCATCGGTTGCGCCAATCAACCACAGTCTTCGGGCCGTGGGGCGCTCCCGCCACTAAAGGCGTCAGAGTTTCATGCGGCTCGCTCCCGATCTTCAATTCAACAGGCAATTCTGTAATCACGCCTATCGACAACAACTCATTCAGCAAAAACGGATTCGCCGGCAGGAACTGCCGTACCTTCTCCGCGACATCCACGGGCGGTACATCCACCGCCTTCACCAGGTTTTCCGTTACCGCACCCAGACTTCTGCGTACAATAAGCGCCTCATCGTTAAACTGCGGATTGACTGTCCAATCCAATTTGTCAGCCGTCACGGCCCTGCGAATGTCTCCATACGTTTCTAATGGCATTTGTGTGTTTCCTTTCACTAACCGGTCGTGGCTCTCTGCGCTTACCGATCGGCGCGGGCAGAGGAGCAGGTGCCGGGCCACCCTGTCGAAACGCGTAACGGGTTGATTTCACTCGAAGGGTTTGTTAATCGAAGTCCGTGACGTGCTGTTCCGTTCACGTTTCGGATAAACCGTTTAGCACGAGAAGAAACTGCCAGTACCCCACTAACCACTTGTAGGTCTTTCGTCAGCACCCTGGAATGCGTGAGGAGGCGACGCCGGAATTTGACATGCTCTCGCTGCGAAAGCTGATCGATCAAAAAAACGAGGGATTCATGCGCTATCTGAAGCCTCTGCTTCTGGGTATATCTCGACACGCCGTCGAATCGGACCCGGAAGACTTGAACCAGTTCCGCAAGAGCGTCGAAGATGTTGCGCTAGGTCTCACGGATACCTGCAGCCCGGAAGATGTCCTCATCAAGATCGGTGTAGTCCTACATGCCCTCGAGGAGTATAACCGCCGCGCAAGCCGGACTTCGCTGTCCTTTAGAAATGAGTTTCGCGGCATCCTCTCCGTCATGACCGAGACCATCGCATCGGTCAGCGCTTCCAGCCGCACCAGCCTGGAGCAGCTTCAATCGATTGAGAAAAATCTTCAAAGCGCTACCGAAGTGGTCGAGCTAAAACTCTTACGGAACAAGCTCGTCGGCTGTCTGGCTCTCGTCCGTAACGAGAGCGGCCGCGTACGTCTGGAATCCGAGCAGCTAGTCAAATCGCTCAAAGCATCCGTCGTGCGCGCCAGTACCCAGACCAATCCTTTTCTGGCGGGTATGCCCTCGGATCCGGCCACCGGTCTCGCAGGCGCCGAAGCCGCCCAGCAGTTGATTGCGAAACTGCTTTCTGAAGAAAAAGCGGTCATCGGTTGCAATGCTCGTCTTAGACCAGCTTCCCGCTTTGAACAGCCGTTTTGGGCGCGCGGTCGGCGACGAGGCGCTACTCATCACAGCCCAGTATCTTGCAAACGAACTCGCGGAATACGGTACGCTTCTCCGCTGGAACGGACCCGCCTTTCTGCTCATTTCCGATGAGTCCCAGACCGCCTCCGATGCCGTGGAACGCCGCGTCAAAGAAATCGGCGGCACTCGGTTCGATCGCGACATCAAAGTGGATCAGCGCTCCGTCCACTTCAACATCACGTTTTCCTGGACTGTTCACCGCGTCAGATCAGCCGAATCGGCGGAAGACGTCGCCCGCAAAATGGACGCATTCGTTTCAGCCAAAATGGGCTGATCTGCGGCACGCTCGACATTCAACGGAACTGAGGCCAGCCTTCGGCCGTAGGCATTGGTAGACTGGAGTTACTTTCGAGTGAGCACTACTTCTACCTTTATTCCCACTTCCGCCTTCGATGAGTCAGTGTTAGTGGCTCAGGCAAAAGCAGGGAACATGGAATCGTTTTCGGATCTGGTCAAGCACTATGACCGGCGGATTTTCCGCATGGCCAAGCAGATCACTCAAAACGACGATGACGCTGAAGATGTGCTCCAGGAAACCTTTCTCAAGGCCTACACGCATCTGGACGATTTTCAGGGGAACTCAAAGTTCTACACCTGGCTCGTGAGGATTGCCGTCAACGAAGCCTTGATGAAGTTGCGGAAGCGGCGGTCGGATCGTACCGTTCCCCTTGACGAACCGATTGACACGGGTGAAGACGAGGTCGTCCGCGAGATCGCCGTTTGGGAAGAGAACCCGGAACAGCGCTACTCGCGAGAAGAGCTTGGGACTATTCTCGATGAAGCCATCGACAGTTTGAAGCCAGCTTACCGAACCGTTTTTATTCTTCGCGACATCGAAGAAATGTCCATTGAGGAGACGGCTGAGGTTTTGAAATTATCTATATCTGCGGTTAAAAGCCGGCTGCTGCGAGCAAGGCTCCAGCTTCGTGAAAAGCTGACACGGCTTTTCAAGCGAAAGGGGGAAGACGCGCTTGCTTACCTGTAAGGATTTCCTCCACGAGCTGACGGATTATCTCGACGAAAGTCTCGATCCGCAACTCCGGAGTGAATTACAAAAGCACGTGAACGAGTGCCCCAACTGCTGGGTGCTTTGCGATACCACGGAGAAAACCCTTAAGGTCTTCAAAGGCATGGAAGCCAAAGCCGTCCCGCAAGACATTCAGTCGCGATTACTTGCCGCACTGGCAAGAAGAGTCGCCGACAAAGGCCCCATCTGAACCGCTGTCAAAGTACCGGAAATTAGCGGGCGTGATTCGGGACGGGCGGTCCCGAGAAGTTGAAGATCGCGAGAAATCGCTTCTTCTGCTCCGGATTCAGCACCTTCAAGATGTTCTGTTTGCCGGTGTTTGCCACGTCTTCCCGCTCTTCTTCAATGTTCTGGTAGTACTTAGCGTAGTCGTCCAGTTCCTTCGCAATGGTCTTTTCCTGCTCAGCGCTCAGGTGCAATTCCGCCCTCAACTGATCGAGAGTGAGTTGCGTCGTGGCAAGCGTTGTCCGCATTCTGGCGTGGAAGAAACTGCTGGTAGCCACAATTCCAAATGCCAGGCCGCAGACGAAGATCAGCGCGAAAATTATAAGTACTTTCGGATTGGACCAGCCTGCGTCATTGTGCCGGAGGATAGGCTGAAACCGTGTTGAAGCTGGCGAAGAGATGGCGAAGTCCTCAGTGTGAAGCGAAATTCTCTAGAACAGCGTCACGCTGCTGTGCCTGGTCGCCCGTGACTGGCGCGTCGTAGTGAAAACTCTGCGCAATCATGCTTTCTCCGCGCAGATGGCCATCTCTGCTTTCGTGTGCAACCACATAAGAGCCCAAAACAACGACTAGAGCGAAAGATGCGTAGGCCAAGCGAGTGCCCACGCGAGAATAGATAAACGCCGACCAGATGGAATCCTTCGTCCGCTCCTCAATCCGCTGCATCACACGGGCATAGAAGCCCGCGCTGGGCTCGAACTCCCCTGGCGCTTTCAGCGAACGAAGCATCTGGGCTTGCTGTTTCATCGTCTCCAACTCGGAAGAACACTCAGAGCAAGACGAGACGTGCTCGCCCATTTCACCGCGTCTCAGAAACGACTGGTCCGCCCCAAGCAAATCTTCCAACCGATCCCGAATGGACCCGTGCATAATCCCCTCAAAAAACTAAGTGTCCGCTTAAACTCAACTTTACAACCTAAACTGCTGTCTTGAAAGAACTAAATCTCGGGAGGCGCCAGTGGCGTCCTGGTCAGCCTCTCCGCCGCCTTTACCAGTTTCTGCCGTGCGCGAAAGAGTTTAACCTTTATGGTGTTCTCGTTCATGCCGGTCATTTGAGACAATTCCTCCACCGAATGCCCCTCCACTTCTTTCAGGAGAAGCAGCGAACGGTCTTCCTCCGACACCTTCGCCAGCAGCTTAACCACCAAATCGTGCTGCGCTAATCGATGATCCACGGCAGGCGCCTGGTCGGTCGCCGGTTCGGAGTTCTCCAGCCGCTGGGACTCTTCCGCCGAAAAGTCGCTCTCATAAACCAGCTTGCGAACCCGCTTCTTCCGAAGATAGTCGTAGCACTCGTTAACCGTAATCTTGTAAATCCAGGTAAGAAGAGAACTCTGGAAATTGAAGTTTTTTATAGAAAAATAGATCTTGGCGAAGACCTGTTGGGAAATGTCTTCCGCATCGTTCCGGTTCCGCAGAATTCCGTAGATGATGGAAAAGACCTTAGCTTGATAGCGGTCCACGATTTCGCGGAACGCCATCTCGTCTTGGGCCTGCACCCGCCGGACTAAGGCGGCCTCATCGCTCGTTCGATGATCCAATTTTCTTTTCGCTTGGGTCGATTCTCCGGCAACTGCCGGGAATGCGATGGTAGTCGTGAGACCGCTCATACATGGCGACCGACGCCGCGTACTCGCCCGCAGGTTCCAAAAACCTGCTTCATGAACGGGTCAACACCGTTCGATTATCGCAGAAGTTACGCGAGCGCGCACCTTAGCCAACTCCAAGATCATCACATTTAGTGGAATTGGTTGTACACTAGTGGTCAGCCACAACTGTTTTAGGAGATTTGAATGATTCAGCTAACCGATACCGCTATTACTAAGGTCACCGAAATTCTAACTATGCAGGAGCCAAAGCCGGCTGGGCTGCGCATTTCCGTGGTTGGCGGTGGCTGCTCAGGCTTCAGCTATTCCATGGCCTTCGAGAATACGCCGAATATGCTCGACAAAACCTACAAGTTCGGCGACCTCAAGGTCTTCGTCGATTCCGCCAGCATGTTGTATCTGGACGGCGCGGAAGTCGATTACGTCGAGACGCTGGAAGGTTCGGGCTTCAAGTTCAACAATCCACAGGTTAAATCCACCTGCGGCTGCGGCAGTTCATTCAGCGCGTAAGCCAGAGTACATTAAAATGTTCGAAAGGCCGAGGGGTCCAGTATCCCTGCGGCCTTTCGCTATTTTAGGAGTGCCATGCTCTCCGACCTCCTTACCGAAACCTCAAACCCCGCCTCTGCCGAAATCGACGCGCTACCCACCCGCGAGATGCTCAGGGTCATCAACGCGGCGGACCAGGAGGTGGCGCTGTCTGTCGAGCGCGAATTGGACCACATTACAGAAGCGGTGGATGCCATCACGGCACGGCTCGAAAATGGCGGCCGTTTGTTCTACCTGGGAGCCGGGACGTCGGGCCGCTTAGGTGTGCTCGATGCCTCCGAGTGTCCCCCTACATTCAACACCCCACCCGAACTGGTTCAGGGAGTGATCGCGGGTGGAGACTATGCGCTGCGCAAGTCCGTCGAGAATGCCGAGGACAACCCGGAGCAGGGCAGGGAAGATCTCCGTTCCAGAGGTTTCTCCGCCGCCGATGCCCTCGTCGGAATTGCGGCGAGTGGGCGGACGCCCTATGTGCTTGGAGGCCTTGCCCATGCCCGGTCCCTGGGTGCTTTGACCGTCGGCCTCAGCTGTACTCCCAACTCGGAAGTGGCCCAGGCTTCCCAAATCGCGATCACGCCAGTTCCCGGTCCCGAAATCGTCACCGGCTCCACCCGCATGAGAGCGGGAACCGCCACAAAACTCGTTCTGAATATGTTGAGCACAGGCGTAATGATCCGGCTTGGCTACGTCTACGGCAATCTGATGGTCAACGTGCAGCCCACCAACGAGAAGCTGACGGACCGTGCCCGGCGCATCATCGCCTCCGTCACCCAGGTGTCTTATGATGAAGCTTCGCGCCTGCTAAATGAGGCCGGTTCTGTCCGCATAGCGATCCTGATGCGGCAACATAATCTGTCCCGGCGGGAAGCTGAGTCGAGCTTGGCTGCCGCAAACGGCCGGCTGCGCTTCGCCCGCTAACTTTCTCCGGAAAGATCATGGATAAATTCAAAATAGTGGGCGGCACGCCCCTGAGTGGTGAAATTCGCGTAAGTGGCGCCAAAAACTCCGCCTTGCCTGTCCTCGCCGCTTGCCTCCTGACCGAAGAACCCGTACTCCTGCATCGCATTCCTCAGGTGAAGGATATCGGCACCATGCAATCGCTGCTGTCTCACACTGGTGCGCACGTTTCAGATCAAGGCTCGGGGAATGTCTCGGTTCACGCTAAATCGCTGGACCGCCCGGAAGCGCCATACGATGTTGTGAAGACGATGCGCGCTTCGAGCCTGGTTTTAGGCCCGCTGGTGGCTCGGACCGGGCGCGCCCGTGTTTCCATGCCGGGTGGTTGCGCCATCGGTGCCCGTCCGATCAATCTGCACGTCAACGCCCTCGAACAGCTCGGCGCGACCATCGAACAGTCTCACGGTTACGTCGAAGCCCAAGCTCCCGACGGTCTTCGCGGCGGAAATATTCAGTTCGACCGCATTACAGTCACGGGAACCGAAGACGTTTTAATGGCCGCTGTTTTGGCGCGCGGTGAAACGGTCATTCGCAATGCCGCGCGTGAGCCCGAAGTAAAAGATCTCGCCGATTTGCTCACCAAAATGGGCGCGAAGATCGAGGGCGCGGGCGGTTCCATCATTCGAGTCCAGGGCGTCAGCCGCCTCTACGGCACAGAGCACAGCATTATCCCGGACAGAATCGAAGCTGGCACGTTCCTTCTCGCCGGAGCAATCTCTTCTGGCGACCTGGTGGTTGCGGATTGTTGCCCGGAGCACATAGCCGCTCTTGTCTACAAAATGCAGCAGGCGGGCGCCGATATCGAGGATGCCGGACACAATGCCCTGCGAGTTCGCTGCCCGCGGCGGCCCAAAGCGGTAGACATGACGACGGAGGAGTACCCCGGTTTCGCAACCGACCTCCAGGCGCAGTACATGGCGTGGATGACGATAGCGCACGGAATCAGTTTCGTTACCGAAACGATCTTCGAAAATCGCTTCATGCATGTCCCCGAACTGGCGCGCCTTGGGGCCAACATTCGCATCGAGGGCCGCCAGGCGATTGTCGCGGGAGAAGAAGGGCTGATGGGCGCGCAGGTGATCGCTTCGGATCTACGGGCCAGCGCGTCACTGCTTCTGAGCGCGCTAATCGCAAAGGGTGAGACAACTATCGACCGCGTGTATCACATGGACCGCGGCTATGAGCGCATTGAAGAGAAACTCGCGGGCGTGGGCGCGAAAATAGAACGCGTACAGTAGGAACCGAATGAGCACACCGGCAAAGCATCACAGCGAAGGATTTCTAGCGATTGTTCAAGACGCCAAGAAGCGAGTGCGGGAAATCGACATCGAAGAATATAAACGCCTCCGCGCGAGTGGCGACGCCGGTCAACTTGTCGATGTACGCGAAGACAAAGAATGGGAAGCCGCCCATGCGGCCGGAGCTATCCATCTCAGCAAAGGCGTGATCGAGCGCGATATCGAGAAGACCGTTCCGGACAAGAATGCAAAGCTGGTCCTCTACTGTGGAGGCGGATTTCGTTCCGCTCTGGCCAGCGACAATTTGCAAAAGATGGGCTATACCAACGTGATTTCGCTCGACGGCGGCTGGCGCGCTATCGAGGCATCCGGTTTGCCATTAGAGAAGGCCCTGGGGCTGCATGCATCTCCGAAACCGAGCCCCGAAGCGTAAAGCGAGGGCAAATCCGTGTATTTTGCGAAGGTCTCAAAGCTTCCCAGTTTCTTGCAGCAACTTGGCAACGGTCGCGAGAGGAAGCAACAACGATAGCGGCTCATCGAGCAGTGCGCATCGCGCCATAGGTGGCGTACCAAGCCGCCACGCGCTCGTTCTTCGCATCAATAAGCAGAACTGCCCCGCCTACTTCGGTCGAAGCGCGAATGCAGCGCCGCGCTGCCGAGAGCAGAAGCTGACCACCAAGGCCTCGTTTTTGCATCCTGAGAGCGACCGCAAGCCGGGCTAGACGAAAACCCGGTACATGTTCGATCGATGCAGGGCTGAGGCTGTAGTAACCAAGAATTGAATTATCGGCGTCCGAGATGGCGAGAAAGGTCTTCGCCCCTCCCTTCTCGTGACTCTTACGAGCGTGCTTTTGCAGGAAATCGTTCAGGGCCCGTTCACCACAATCGAAGGCGTTCCGGTCGTAATCTTTGCTGATTGCAGCCTCATGCCAAGAGACTAGGCTCACGCCAGTGGCGGCAGGGCTTGCGCCGCGGCTATCAATTTCGAGTTTGGTGTGGGCGGGTGTTCCAGCAGGTCCAGGACACGCAAGCTATCGCGAGCCGACAACGTGACTCGCTCTGATCTTTCGATCAACTGTTGTGCGGCCTCGACCGCCGTCCTGACCATGAAATCTGTAATATCCGTTTCGGCGAGCACAGACGCGCGCATGATTGTTGCCTTGTCAGCGACCGAATTCGTAACGAGATCCGGCTATTCTCAACAGCGTGGCGCGGCATGGCACTCTCGCATGTACATATTAAAAGCGTACAGATATCTCTTCTGCCTGTCAAATTCCACCAAATTTGAAAAAACGAACCCAACCCCATTTCGTTTCGTAAATTCGGCCTCCCCGCCCAACCAGCCGCCTCATCACAAAAACCGCGAAACCTCTATCTCGCCCAAATCCAAACACTTACCTCGATCCAACCGGCCCGTCCCGAACACCGCTAATCCAAACTCACGTACAAATGAAGAAAACTCCTCCGCAAACCGGACCGGCAACTCCGGCGGGTAAGGCGCGCTCCAGCCAGAATTCAACCAAACACAGCCTATGCGGCAATCCCGCCAAATTTCTCCCCGGCGAAACCGAGGAACACTACAACGCCATCCGGGATATTTGGTTTGCCGAATACGATTCCGAAGCGCCAGGCACCGCGCGTCTTCTTGAACCCTTAATCAATAGCGACCGCATGATGCGTTTCGCCGCCGATGCCGTAACCGACGCCCATACGGCTCTTTCCCTGGCCGAAGCAGCCGCCGAACCCGACTACGCCCGCATCGAAATGCTCCATAACGACCTGAAAAACAAACTGCGCTACAAAGCGGACCATGAGCGCTCTTTTCAACGCGCCCTCCGTAACATCGAGCAGTTCGGTCAACGCCGCACACGCGAACAGAATGCCGCCCAGCAACTCGTAATCCTCAGCCACAAAGTGGCCTTCGAGACCGCTCTTCTTTCCAAAAAGATGGGCCTCGATGGCGAGCTGGTTCTTGAACTCGGTAAAATTCTTCGGAGTCCAACACCGCCAAGCGAACCGGCACCCGAAAGTACTCCGTAGAGTTCCGCAACTCGCATCAGTCGCCAAACACCGCCCGCTCTAGCATGCGGGTCAACTCCTCTGGTGATTTCGCCGGTTCTGCGGGAAGAAGTTGACGGACAATGACGCTGATCGTTCCCGTACGGAACCAGTGTCCGCGTTGCGCTTTGATTTCACCAAGCCCTTCGAGCCGCACCGCCAGAGCGGGCGTGCCAAGCTCCTTCCACAACAAACCCGCGCCGTTCATAAACGGTTGCGGCGAACCATCTTCAGAGCGGCGTCCTTCCGGGAAAACAATGACGCTGTAGCCGTGGTCGATGGCTTCTCCGGCATGACGGAAGCTGCGGCGGAAACCACTGAATTGCGGCAGCGGAAACGCATTGAATAGTCCCGTAACGAGCAGATACTCAATCGGCGCGACGAGATTCAAAAACCAGTTCCCCTGGTTACGCCCACGGCGCCAATCGAGCATCATCTCGCCCGACATAGCGACTGCGGCATGGCGTCGAATGTGTCCGGGAAGAGCATCGAGAATGAACGGCACGTCGTAAGAGGTGACGTGATTCGCCACGATCAGCATCGGCTTCGACGGCCATTGCGTGACATTGCCGCGAATTCTGGGTTTACCCAGAAAGCGCAGCAGAGGCATCGCGATCAGCTCTAAGAAGACGGCGCGAATCCCGTGAAAAAACGGATTCCAAGGCCAATGCGGATAGATGTGTTGTGGTGCGTGCTGTGATGCGGTCCCGGCGTTCGATATGGATTTGGTTGATCCCTGGGTCGATCCCTGAGCAACCAGTTCGCGGACGTCTTCGTTCGTCTTTACCTGCTGCAGAGCGGCGTCGTCGAGAGTAATGCCGTACTGCTGTTCCAGGCGCGCCTGCAATTCAACGCGCCCCAGGCTATCGAGATTCAAATCGCCCGCAAGCGCACCGGCTTGGCCCGCCCCCACTTCGCCGGTTTGTACTCTTCTCGATACTTCCCGGCGCAGCACTTTTCCTGTCGAGGTACGCGGAAAATCTGGCTCGGGCCAGACGATCCAGCGGCGGATTTGCTGGAACTCGGCTAAGGTCCGGTTGGCGGCGGCAACCGCGGCGGCTCCATCCGCGTCCCCCGTCAGAACAAGCGCGGCCAGCGGCTCTGGACCATGATCCGTCACCGCTTCGACAACGGTGCAATCTTTGACTCCTGGCTGCTGTTTCAGCGCGGCTTCCAAATCTTCCGGATAGATGTTCAATCCGGCGGCCGTGACGATGACGTCTTTCTTACGCCCGCGAAAACGGAGATTTCCGCTCTCGTCGAACTCCGCCAGATCGCCCGTCGCAAGCCAGTCGGAGCCCTGCTGTTGAAGCCGGCCGTTCTGCCAAACGGTGTTTGAAATGGTGTCGCCGCGCACCAGTACTTCGCCTTCGTCGCTGAGGCGTACTTCGCGGCCGGGCAGCACTTGGCCGATGGTTCCGCGAGCGGCTTTGAACGGATGATTCAAGCTAACGAGCGCCGTAGTCTCAGTCATCCCGTAGCCTTGAACGACCAGAAAGCCGAGGCTGTTCCAGAACTGCTCCGATGTCGAGGGAAGGGAAGCGCCGCCACAAATGAAAGCCCAGAACTTGAACCCGAACTTGCGGTGAACGTCGCGAAACCGCCACCAGCGCTTCCATGCACTGATGCCTGCGGACGCCGCGAGGCGCTTGTCAAGATCCGGCATTTCACGCGGTCAGATGCTGTTGAAGCAGATCGAGCACGCGGGGCACTGCCGCGAGTACCGAGATGCGTTCGCCGTGGATGCGTTCGATAATTTCGCCGGCCACCAGACGCGGCTCGTAATGAACTTCGGCGGCCAGCAGCGCGGGAATCCACAGGCCCATGAACTGGCCGAAAACGTGACTGAGCGGCAGAGTGTGAAGGAAGCGTATGGGATGAAAGATGCGCTCGTATTTAAGGTACTTCTGCATCTCCGTCTCAATCGGGCGCAGGCTCGCGAGGACGTTGTTGTGCGTGTGAACGATGCCTTTGGGGTCGCCCGGTCGTACCGGAGGTGAAGACGATTTGCAGTGCGTCGGAAGCGCTCAGGTCCGGGATCGCTCCGGCCGATTCCGCCGTTATGCTTTGGTCGAAGGATTGAAAGTACAGACCAGGCGTCTGCAAGCCCAGCGAGAGTAGCTTCTCTTCATCGCCCACAACAAGCTTCGGTGAAACTTCCTGCTCCACACGCCGGACGAAGTTTTCAGTGCTGCCAAAATCGATAGGGACCGGAAGCACGCCGCGCATCACGCAGCCGAAGAACGCCGCAATCCATTCGGGGCCGTTCTCGCCCAGAATCAAAACCCGGTCGCCTTTCGCGATGCCTCGATGGATCAGTTCGGCGGCGAAGCGCCGGCACAGCGTTGAAAGCTCTCTGTACGTCGTATGCCGTTTGCGCAGACCGCGCGTCGAAACAACGGCAATTTGCGAACCAAGCCGCGCGAAATCGTCCACCAAAGTGGCGAGGTTCGAACGCGGGGCGGTCACAACTTTAACGCTACAACTAGCGCTTCACCGTGCCCGCCGGGAGAGCCCACGCAAAGAGCACGCCGCCGCTGCTGGTAACCACGTACTGGCGTCCATCAAGCTCGTAGCTTATCGGCGAGCTTTCAATATGAGAGCCGGAACCGGCGTGCCACAGCGTCTTCCCGTCCGCTGTGTTCAGCGCGAGAAAATTGCCTTCTCCATCGCCTGAGAATGTCAGGCCCGAGTCGGTCGTCAGAACTCCGGAACCGGCGCCTCTCCCGAGTTCGTGTTTCCAGCGAATGCCGCCCGTTCTGTAATCGATCGCTTCGAGAACGCTCTTACTCCAGACATCGTAGTCCGCGCCCGCCCAACCAAAAGTGCCGTCCGCCGGTTTAGCAAAGTAAATGCCGTAGCTCGGATTCGCATTGACGATGAACAGCCCGGTCTTCGGGTCGAAACTGGGAGACCGGTAGTTGGTCAGGCCGCCCTCGTCGGGAGCGATCAATCGTCCATCGCGCGCGGGCTCCTTTGACGGATTCGGGATGGGACGCCCTTGCTCGTCCACCCCGGTTGACCAATTGACAGGTCCGAATGGCTTCGTGAGCAGCGATTTGCCGTTGGTCCGGTCAAGCACAAAGAAGTAGCCGTTACGCGAAGTCTGCATTAGCATCTTGCGAGGCTTGCCTTGAAAATCCGCATCGACCAGAACGGGCGTTTCTACCGCATCCCAATCGTGCGTGTCATGCGGCGAGGCTTGAAAGGCCCACGTGAGTTTGCCGGTATCCGGATTGAGCGCGAGAATGCTGCAGGTGTAGAGGTCGTCTCCCGGTCTGGTCGAACCAGTTAACACGGGAGTCGGATTTCCCGTTCCCCAGTACAGCAGGTTCAGCTTCGGATCGTATGTGCCAGTCATCCACGTCATGCCGCCCGTAGTGGCATTCGGCGTTCCCACCGGAGGAGTCGAATTAAATTGCCACTGTGTTTTACCTGTTTCGGCGTCGATCGACCGCAGGTATCCGGTTAGATTGTCGAAGTCGCCCGACACGCCGACAATCACGTGATCGCGCACGATCAAAGGAGACATAGTGGCCCAGTAGCCCTTGTGCGAATCGGCGATGATCACATTCCATCGCACGGTGCCATCCTTAGCATTCAGGCAGACCAGATGGGCATCGGGAGTAGTGAAGTAGAGCGAATCCTTGTACATCGCCACGCCGCGGTGTCCAATGTGAAAGCCCTTGTTCGGCGGATAGGTGTAGTGCCAAAGCTGGTGTCCCGTACGCGCATCCACGGCCCAGACGTTATCCGGGACTGAGATATACAGGATGCCGTTCACCAGCAGAGGCGAGCACTTCAGCGTGCCGGACTGGTTCGTCTGAAAAATCCAGGACAGCCCTAAGCGGCTTACATTCTGGGCCGTGATCTGCGTAAGCGCACTGTGCCGTCTACCGGAGTAGTCGCCGTGATACTGAGGCCAGCTGTCCGGCGTCGGGTGAAGAAGCAGCGCCGGATCGAGTCCTTGGGCGAGAATCGGGCAACAGAGCAGCAGCGAGAAAGCGGCCGTCGCGGCAAAACGATACACGTGGGTTGAGAGATTCATGGAAGATTGGGTTTACTTCAACGTCTGCAGATAGGCCATCAAGTTGTGGATGTCGTCATCCGAGTATTTCGCGAGCAGCGCCGCGTGCGCTTCGGCGGGATCGTCTATCTTGTACCGAATGCCGCTAACAGGCCAGGAGTGATAGTATCCGGCGTCATCGCGTAAGCCGACCGTGAACTCATCCCGGTAGACTAGTTTCCCGGTAATAGATTTGCCGGACGGAAGCGTCACGGTCAACTTTGCCGAAGCCCTTTGGGGATACATCAATCGCTGTTCCAGCCTAAGACCCTGATAACGATTCGCCACGCCCGCCAGGTCGCCCGTCGCGGAGTGACACGACGCGCATCCTCCCGGACCGTTGAAATACTGCTTACCGGCTTCCGCGTTGCCGGTTTGGAGATCGGAGACATCGACGCCTCGTCTGCCGCCCTGCTGCGCATCGGCCTTCTTCTTTTCTTGATGAACGAAAGCGGCCAGTGCCGCAATATCCTGATCCGAGACGGTAAAGGCGGGCATGCCCTTTTCCGGCCGCCCGTTTCGTACGACCACTCCGATCTTGTTCCCCGCCACGTCCTCCGCAACCAGCTTGGATGAGGTCAAGTCGGGTCCGGTCTCCCCGCCGCCCGCATCCCGCCCGTGACAGAATGCGCATTTCTGCAGAAAAAGAGACTGACCCGTTTCGGCCAGCACCGTTGGATTGCTTTGCGGAGTGGGTTCCTGTGGCCAGGCGAACAAACTGCTTCCTAGTAGCAACCCACAAACCAGGAGTTTTTGGAGCACGTTTGTATTGTATTCAAATGCCTCGTGCTATCTGTTAAAGCGCGTGAACACGCTTCTGCAAGACATCGCCCAGGAATGCATCGGAGTTCCAGCCTGTCAGCTTTTTCTCTCAATCAAGGCTCGCGAAGCTGCTTCGTCAAGATGCAGAGCGCAACGCACCCGCCTCCTGGCGTACACTGACTGTGCAGTTAGGAGGATCAATGGCAGCTACAGCGACGAAGACCAGCCGAGCACGCCGGGAAGCCATCGTTAACGCACACATCGAGGCGGAGGCAGTCAACCACGACATCGCCGCAACGGTGGCTACGTTTCGGCGCGCACGCTATGAAGTTCCTGCGTTAGGAGCAATCGTGGACGGACCCGAGGCGGTCAGCCTCTTAGTGGGCGGCATTGTGTCAGCTTTCCCTGACTTCTACTTGCACCAGATTGCTCTTCATCATGCCGACGATGCGGTGGTCGTGGAGGCTCGGTTCGGAGGAACTCATCGGGCATCTGGGCGGGCATCCAAGCAACTGGCAAGAGAATGGAAGTGCAGGGAGTATTGATCTTCGTTTTTGAGGCGCGATGATTTGGTTTGCGAGAAAGTGTACTTCGATCATGCCACCGTCCTTCGCCAGTTGGGCGTGATCCCTTAAACGCGGATTCGTTACGTCTTCTGACCGGCGTAGTAACCTTCACGCGCTTGCACGGTCAGACCCTTCCCCTTAACCGTAAGTTGAATCTTGCGGTAGCCAGATTCGGAGAGCGGCCGGTCGGGCGTGTAGCCAATGCTGTACTGGTTCCGTAGCTCATTTTCGATTTGGGCGTAGATCTCGTCGATTGGCTTCTTTTTGCTGGTCTCAAAGTAAGTTCCACCGGTTTGCGTGGATAACTGTTTTAGCACCTTCTTGCCGTCTGGCCGGGTCTCTCCGTTTCCGCCCCCGTGCCGGGACATGCCCGGATATCCAAACCCTCGGCCCCCTTCGCCGGTAACGTAAATGGAATAGACCAGCGTGTCGGCGCGCTGGGCTGAACCGATGGCGTCTTCGAGAGAAGTCTTGCTTCCGCTATCGACTCCGTCGGTCAACAGGATGGTGGCTTTGCGGCCCGACTGCTTGGACATCACTTCATCTGAGGAAAGGAGGATAGCATCGTAAAGCTTCGTCCCTCCATGCTGAAAACGCCGGCCATTGCCGCCCCCTCCACCGCCAGGGTGACGACCATAGCCGCCCCGGCCGCCTCCGCCTGGAAAGCCAATGCCGCCGCCCCCTCCACCCCAGCCCCCGTCGGGATTACCGCCTCCCGAGGGCCTGTTCGTCCGGTTTTCCGCTTGCTGTTGCTCGCGTTCAGACTCACTGGGTCCGAGCAGGTCGAGAGCTTTCTCCAGCCTCGTCCGGGAGGACGTCACGTCCTGCAGCAACTCCACTTCCCGATCGAAGTGGATCAGGAAAGCTTTGTCGCGATCCGGCCGCAGAACCTGTTCAAAAAGCTTCTCGCTGGCCTGTTGCTCCGTCCCGATCATGCTCCGCACGCTTCCGCTTGTATCAACCAGAAGCCCCAGCGTTAACGGAAGGTCACTTTGCTGCGCGAAATAGCGGATGGTCTGCGGCTTACCGTCCTCCTCCAGAACGAAATCGTCCTTCGTCAGGCCGTTGATCAGTTTTCCGTCTTTGTCCCGGACTGCGGCGAAAACATTCACAACCTTTACGTCGGTTGAAAAGGTAGGCTTGGCCGTTTGAGCGTCTTGGGCGAGAAGCCTGCCCGCAGGTATGACCGAAGCGGCAAAAGCTAGAAAGCTGCGCCTATCTGACCACTTGTTCCACTGATCCATATATTTCGGTGAATGCTCGAAATATCTGGGATGTACCGCGAATCCAGTGGGTTTCTTCTATCGCTTGCGTTCGATACGGGATTATTTGCCGGAACCGGCGGCTCGAGCTGCCAAAAACGGCTTGGGTTCCGTTTCGCGCTGCACTGGTTTGCTTTGCTGCTCGGGCTGCACTTCGCTCAGCTTTTCGGGCATTATCATTACGCCCCGGCGGCGCGGGGCTGAAATCTCGTTGAGGAAAACCAGAGAGAGCGGGGTCGAAGCGGCGAATACCGCGCCGTGATGATACATCTCTCGAAGAAGTTTTCGTCCAGCCGGGTCAAAGCCCGACAGCCCCGAGATATCAACCGTGAACCGGCGTGAATGGGATTCGGAGAGAACGCTCCTCCATCGGCCTTCCACTTCATAGACGTAATCGACAGAGAATTTGCCGGTGATCGTTACCCGAAACTCGTCGGCGCCATCTTTGAAACTTAACAAGACCATGCTCCTGTATTCCGCCGAAGATTAGAGTCTAAAAACGGCTCAAGTACTACACAAGATTTGACATATTTTGTCCAGGCTTGTTTCTGGTACTGGCGAGCTTACGTGCGAGTTTCGTCTAGGGAAGATCTTGGAAACAAACGGTAAAGGACAGCATCTCGCTTGTTGGAGTGCTATCGCACTCGCTCTGGAGAGGACTCGATAAATTTAAGAATGCCGACGAAGACTTTTCCGGGAAGACCGTATCCGCAGGGCGCGACCTGGGATGGAACGGGCGTGAACTTCGCGATTTATTCGGAAAATGCCACCAAAATCGAACTGTGCCTGTTTGACGAACTGGGGTCGAGCCAGCACGAAAGCATAGAACTGCGAGACTGTACGGGATACGTTTGGCACTGCTACATAGCGGGAATGACGATCGGACAACTGTACGGATACAGGGTCCATGGTCCCTTTGAGCCGGAAAAGGGCCTGCGTTTCAATCCAGCGAAGCTGCTCATCGATCCGTATGCCAAGGCGGTTTCAGGGAAGGTCAATTGGGACTATCCGGTTTTTTCCTACAAGTTCGACGATCCCGGCGCCGATTTGAGTTTAGATGACAGGGACGACGCGGCGGGAGTCCCGAAATCGGTGGTGACGAGCTCGCACTTTGACTGGCAAAACGACCATTCTCCCGAAACGCCTCTTCATGATTCGGTGATCTACGAAGTTCACGTAAAGGGCTTCACGCAGAGAAATCCCGAGGTACCGGAAAATGTGCGGGGCACTTACGCCGGTCTGGTCGCGCCCGCTTCGATCGACTACTTGAAAAAGCTGGGAATCACGGCGGTGGAATTGATGCCGATCCACGATTTCCTGGACGACAAGACCCTTCTTGATCAGGGGCTCCACAACTACTGGGGCTATAACACCACGAACTTCTTTTCGCCCGACGCCCGCTTCTCCAGTTCAGGGGATCGCGGCCAGCAAATCGGTGAATTCAAGGCAATGGTTCGAGAGTTCCACCGGGCTGGAATTGAAGTCATTCTGGACGTGGTTTACAACCATACCTCTGAAGGGAACCAGATGGGACCGACCCTGAGTTTCCGGGGTATCGACAATTCTACTTACTATCGCCTGGTGCAGGACAACGGGCGCTACTACATGGATTACACGGGAACCGGGAATACCCTGAACATGCGTCATCCCCAGGTGCTGAAGATGGTGATGGACAGTCTTCGCTACTGGGTTTTGGACATGCATGTGGACGGGTTCCGCTTTGACCTGGCGTCGGCACTGGCCCGCGAACTGCACGACGTGGATCGTCTGTCGGCATTCTTCGACGTCATCAACCAGGACCCCGTGCTTTCCCAAGTAAAACTGATCGCGGAGCCCTGGGACGTCGGCGAGGGCGGGTACCAGGTCGGACGGTTTCCGGCATTATGGGCGGAATGGAACGGTAAATACCGCGACGTGGTTCGCCGGTATTGGAAGGGCGACGACGGGCAGCTTGGCGGAACTTGGTTACCGGCTTACCGGCAGCAGCGATTTGTATCAGCACGATGGGCGGCGGCCATCGGCGAGCATCAATTTCCTCACTGCGCATGATGGATTCACCCTGAACGACTTGGTCAGCTACGACCAGAAGCACAATGAAGCGAATGGCGAAGATAATCGGGACGGCGCCAATGATAACCATTCCTGGAATCACGGCGTTGAGGGGCCTACCGATAACGCTGAAATTATAGAGCTTCGTGAACGGCAGAAGCGCAACCTGCTGATGACGCTGATGATCTCGCAAGGCGTGCCGATGATCTGCGGCGGCGACGAGATCAGCCGGACGCAAGGCGGCAACAACAACGCTTACGCTCAGGACAACGAAATCAGTTGGATCGATTGGGACCTGGACGACCGTAAGAAGGCGCTGCTGGAATTTACAACAAATCTGATCACGCTGAGAAAGAACCACCCCAACTTCCATCGGAGGAAGTTTTACCAGGACCGGCAGATTAGCCCATCAAAAACGGGCAAGCAGCATGTGAACGGCCTGGAGGTGAAGGACATCTGCTGGTATCGTCCAGACGGCCAGGAGATGACGGAAGAGGAATGGAATGCCGGTTGGGTGCGCTGCCTGGGTGTGCGTCTTAAGCGGTAAGACTCTGGACGATGTGGACCGCTATGGGGAGCCGGTGAGCGATGCGACCTTTCTGTTTTGTCTTAACCCGCATAGTGAGCGTATTCAGTTCTACCTTCCGCCATGCGGGAACAGGTGCGTATGGGAGGTGGTCATCGATACCCGCGATCCAGCCTGTACGGATAGAAAGTTTACTAATCCGGGGGAAGCTTACGATATGATCGATCGCTCAGCGGTGCTATTTCGCGAGGTGGATCAACAGGGCAGCTAGAAGGTCTATAATAAAACTTCTCCCCTTTTATGAACACCTACGTGAAGTTCGGGTTGCTGATGGCCCTGATCGTTGGATCTTTGGTGTGGCTCGCGGTCGGCGGTGTAAAGGAAACGCAGACCTATTACAAGACGATCCCCGAATTGGCCAAGATGGGTCCGACTGCCAAAGGGCAGCGGCTCCGCGTGGGCGGGGACGTCCAGCCCGGTTCCATCCTGAAGGGCGACTCTCAGGTGGCTTTTGTTCTGCACCAGGGGACGCAGACCTTAAAAGTCGTGTACTCGGGAAGCGATCCGTTACCCGACACGTTCAAAGATAACTCGATGGCGCTGGCCGACGGGCGAATGGGCCCCGACGGCGTTTTTGAAGCCAATAAAATTCAGGCCAAATGCGCCTCGAAGTATGCGTCGAAGCCCACGCAGCGCGGGCTTTCGCACGAACCCGCATCCGGCAACAAGATCACCAGTTCGCTTCAAACCAGCATGGCCAAACGGTCCTAAAGTAATTCTCTGCCCGCTGACATCATAAAGTAGTAGAAACTCAACCTATGGAAAATCTCGGCGCGTTATCGGTCCTGCTTGCGTTTTGCATGGCCGCCTTCGCAGTTTTTGCCGCTATCGCGGGCAAGTATGGCAGGCGCCCCTTCCTGATCGTCAGTGCGGAGCGGGCGGTCTATGCCACCTGGATTCTCCTGACCGCCGCTTCGGCCATTCTCGTAACGCTGCTAATTCAAGGTGATTACCGCATCGCCTATGTCGCCGCTCACAGCAATAAATCTATGCCGGCGATTTATAAGTTCACGGCATGGTGGGGCGGCCAGGAAGGATCGCTCCTGCTCTGGAGTTGGCTCCTTTCCACCTACTCGGCCATCATCACTTTTACGAATCGCCGTAAATTCCGGGCCATGATGCCTATCGTCATAGCCATCATGATGACGACCACGGTCTTCTTCACCGGCATGATCACGTTCGTCGCGAGTCCCTTCAGCGTACTGATGGCGGGCCGCGGAATCATCGATGTCGGAGATGGAAACGGGTTAAGTCCGCTGCTGCAGTGGTGGACGATGGCGATCCACCCGCCGTTCCTGTATCTCGGTTACGTCGGATTCACGGTTCCGTTTGCCTTCGCCATGGCCTCGCTTATCACAAAACAGCCGGGCGAGGCATGGATTCACACGACGCGCCGTTGGGCGATTGTCACGTGGCTGTTCCAAAGCACAGGCCTTCTTCTCGGCATGGGTTGGGCGTACACGGTCCTTGGATGGGGCGGTTATTGGGGCTGGGACCCCGTCGAGAACGCCGCTCTGATGCCCTGGATAACGGCAACGGCATTCCTTCACTCGGTCATGATGCAGGAGAAAAAGGGAATGATGAAGGTATGGAACATGGTGCTCGTCTCAGCCACGTTCCTACTCAGTATTCTTGGCACCACGCTAACCCGTACCGGTCTGGTCGCTTCTGTTCATGCCTTCGCGCAATCGCCCGTTAAACCTTACTTCACGACCTTCCTTATCTCGGCGACCGTGCTCACGGCTTTCGCCATCATCAAGAATCTGCCCTATTTGAAAAGCGACGTGAAGCTGGAGAGTGTTGTCTCGCGCGAGTCCAGTTTTCTCTTCAACAATCTGATTCTGCTGGCGAGTTGTTTCGCGGTGCTCTGGGGCACGCTTTTCCCGGTCATTATGGAAGCGCTCACCGGTGAGAAGGAGACCATCGACGCTCCGTACTACAACCGCGTAAACGTTCCCATTGCGCTCTTCTTATTGCTACTGACCGGTGTCGGCCCGTTAATCGCATGGCGCAAGAGCTCGCTGAATAGTCTCAGGCGATCCTTCATGGTTCCGATTGGGGTCGGGCTCCTTGTGATGGCCGGTTTAGCCGCTGCGGGAATTCATAACATTGCGCCGCTGATCTCATTCGGACTCTGCGCATTCGTGCTTGCCAGTATCGTCGGCGAGTTTTGGAAAGGCTCGCGTGCCATCCAGGCGAAAGAACACCTGGCGCTTCCGCACGCCGCATTCGAACTGACCTGGCGCAATACCCGGCGCTATGGCGGCTACCTTGTGCACATGGGAATCGTTTTCATGTTCATTGGCTTCACCGGAAGCGCATTCAATTTGCATGAGACGCGCGATCTCGGCTTAGGACAGACGCTGCGCTTCGGACGCTATGATCTGAAGCTGTTGAATGTCAACGATGGGGAAAATTCGGATTACCAGTTCAGCCATGCATCCCTCGAGGTTGCGGTAAACGGGAAGGTCATCGATCAACTGGAACCCGAGGTTCGCCTGTATAAGTCGAGCCAGCAACAAAGTTCGGTAGTCGGAATCCGCCGCCGGTTGAATGAAGACCTGTACGTGAACTACGCGGGTCCGACGCCCGACAACAGCAAAGCGATTTTCCAGCTCTATGTCTTTCCATTGGTCGATTGCGTCTGGGCCGGTTATTTTGTTCTGCTGTTCGGCACGTTGATTTGTTTGATTCCGGGTAAGGTGCGCCTGCAATATGCGCGCACGGAGGTAGTAGGCATTGCCACGACGCATGCGACGGTACAGTCCTAAACTGGCCGTTGCCTTTCTATTCGCCATAGCCGCTCTGATTGCGCAGGATCCTGCGACGTACATGAATTCGAATGTGCTGCGGGTAGGCGAAAAACTCGCCTGCCGCTGCGGTACCTGCCGCAATACCGTGGCGACTTGCCCCATGCTGCATTGCGAATCGTCCGACCCCATGCGTCAGCGAATCGCGCGAATGCAGTCTCAAGGAATGGGGGACCAGGCGATCATCAAGCGGATCGTTCAGGAACAGGGCGTGGTCGCGCTTGCTTCGCCTCCGGCTACGGGCTTCGGTTTGTTTACCTGGGTGATGCCGGGAATCGCGCTCGTCATCGGTTTTCTGGTCTATTCTTCTTTCGTGCGGCGCAATCGTAAGCAGCCCGCTCCGATAACGGCTGCCGATGAGGAAATGATTGAGCGTTTCCGGCCGCAGATGGATGACGAATTGGACGATTCGCCCGGATGCGGACGCGAAAGGCCCGGACGTTCGCAAATGATTGCCGTTGCCGCCGTAGTGCTTGCCCTTGCGGCGATTTCCTTCGTGCTGTTCGTTCGCGATAAAGATGTTCCCGAGCCTATCCCGGTCTCACCGGTCGAGCATCTGGAAGACCGTAAGCGCGCCATCTACGACAATCTTCGCGATTTGCAATTTGAATACCGGCTCGGCAAACTCTCGGATGAGGATTATCAACAGACGAAGCAAGCTTTGCAAAGAGAACTCGCCATTGTGCTGTCGGAAATTGAGAATGTGTTGAAGAAACTCGGGTTGACGCCGGCGCGAGCCGCAAGCAAACCTGCGGCCGTCAAACCTTCTTCCACGGTTTGTCCGCATTGCGGCGCACAATTTCCGCAGTCTCTTAAGTTCTGCGGCGAATGCGGCAAGGCTATCGCATGAAACGCATTGCGCTACTCTCGACACTTTCATTACTCAGTTCAATTTGTGCTTTAGCGGCTATCGACGGCACGGTCGTGAATGGCACAACCGGCAAACCTCAGCCGGGAGTGAGTGTCACGCTGGTAAAGCCGGGGCAAGGCGGGATGCGCACGCTGGGGACGACCACAAGCGACGCTTCCGGCCATTTTGCTTTTGCAAACGACGAGCCGGGCGGCGGCCCGCAACTGCTGCAGGCGAATTACGGCAACGTCAATTACAACAAGCTGATGACGCCGAACATTCCGACCTCGAATGTTGAACTGGATGTCTTCGAGCCGACCAAATCAGCCGCCGTGGCCCACGTGGCGCAACGAATGCTTCTGCTTGAGCCGAATTCCAGCCAAATCGCCGTGAATGAGACGGTTATCGTCCAGAATGAGTCGAAGCAAACGTACAACAACGACACCGTCGGCGCGCTCCGCTTTTACTTACCGCCCGCCGCGAACGGGCAAGTCCGCGTCAGTGCGCAGGGTGCGCAAGGGATGCCGTTACCGCGTCCAACGGAGAAGACATCCGAAACAGATGTTTTGAAGGTGAACTTTCCTATCAAGCCCGGCGAAACGGAGTTTCAGATTTCCTACGTTCTTCCCGTCGGTTCGCCGTTCACGTTTCGCGGGCGGGATGTACGGATCAAAGATATGGTGACCGGGCCGATGCGGCTGATCGCGCCTCCTGGTGTAACGCTCTCGGGCAAGGACATTCAGCAGCTCGGCACGGAGCCTAATACGCAGGCCACAATTTATACCGTGGCGGGTTCCGGTGGTCCGTTCTCATTCGATATCGCGGGTACTGGCGCACTGCATAAAACGGATGACGCCGGCGCCGCGGCCGATACCAGCGACTCTCCTCAGGTGACGGAAGGCGCGCCGCAGATTTACGCTCATCTACCTTGGCTTGCCGGGCTTGCGTTGGGCATTCTTGCAATTGGCCTGGTGGTGCTCTTCAGGAGTTCTCCCGTGCAGTCGCGTTCCTGATGCCGGGGGCAATTGAGCTAGACCAACTCTGGAAGTTCTACGGCGACTACCCGGCCTTACGCGACGTCTCGTTCACCGTGGCCGAGGGTTCCTGCTGCGCGCTGCTGGGCCGCAATGGGGCGGGGAAGACGACGTTGCTGCGAATTCTGGCCGGTCTTTCCCCCTTTCAGCGAGGCGCCGTCCGCGTGTTCGGCCATGTGCCTCGTTCGAGCCATGCTCGTCAACAACTAGGATTTCTGGGGCATGGAATTGGCGTCTACGAAGATTTGACCGCTCTTGAAAACTTAAAATTCTTTGCGCGGATCTGCGAGATAAAGGACGCGAAGATTGCTGGCCGCTGGCTTGAACGTGTCGGGCTGACTCGCGTGGCGAAGATGCCGGTCCGCCAGTTTTCCCGCGGCATGAGGCAGCGGCTTGCCTTGGCCCGTACATTTCTGAATTCTCCCCGGGTTCTGTTGCTCGATGAACCGTTCACTTCGCTGGACGACCGCGCTATCGCGATGTTGAGCGAACTGTTGGACGAATCGCGGCAGCGTGGGGCAACCATTCTGTTATCGACTCACCAGCTACGCGAGGCCATGGCAATCGCTTCTCATGTGGTGCTTCTTGAGAACGGAAAAATGCGCTACTCCGGCGAGCGGACTCCCGAGATGCTGGACGATCCCGCGCTTCTCTACCGGATGCATACGGAACTGGGCGCCGCGTGAGGACTCTGCGCCAGGCGTTCTCGGTCGCGCGAAAAGACCTGGCCGTTGAAGTTCGAACCAAAGAGTCGGTCAATGCGGCGGGCGCGTTCGCGATTTCGATTTTGCTGCTGTTCAGCTTTGCGTTCGACCCGGCTTCGGACACGCTGCGCCAAATCTCCGGCGGACTGTTGTGGCTGGTGTTTGCGTTCGCCGGGGCGCTGGTTTTCAATCGAGGCTTCGCGCGCGAATTGCCGAACGAATGCCTGGACGCTCTGCTCGCGTCCCCGCTTTCTTCAGCGAGTCTGTTGATCGGCAAGGCGGTTGCGAATCTCGTCATGCTGCTGGTTCTGGAGTTCATGTCCCTGGTTGTCTTTGGAATTTTCTATAACATCCAGTGGACATTGAGACCCGGTCAGGCTGGCGTTGGTGTTTGTCCTCGCAACCTGGGGTGTTTCGGTTGTGGGCGCGGTGTTCGGCGCACTTACGGTCAACTTGCGTTTACGCGAATTGATGCTGCCTGTAATCGTCTATCCATTGCTGATTCCGCTGCTGATTGCGGCGATCGAGTTAACGAACGCAGTGCTCTTCAATCCGCGAATTAGTCCGAACGATCTGGTGTGGGGCAGGCTTTTGGTGGTCTTCGACATCGTTTTTACGGCGCTGGCCATGGTCCTGGCCGATACAATTCTGGTCAACTAGTATAGGTAAGGTGAGGATAAAATATGCGTGAAAAAATTGCGATAGCGCTGGCTTTAGCAGCCGCTGCGCTGTTGTCGTACAACCTCTATCAGATGTTTATGGTTCTGCCGGACGAGGCGCTACAGGGCGCAATTTACCGGATACTCTTTTTCCACGCTCCCGCCGCCCTGGTCGGAATGATCGGCTATTTTGTCGCGCTTACTTTCAGCGTGCTCTATCTCAGCTCGGGTAACTTGAGGTGGGATTCGCTCTCGGCTTCGATCATTGAAGTCTCGCTTGTCTTTTCAATCGTTAATATCGTCACGGGAAGTATTTGGGCGAGAATCATTTGGGGCATCTGGTGGACGTGGGATTACCGGCTTACCTCGGCGCTCGTTTGCATTCTCATTTTCGCCGGGTATCTGATGATGCGCCGAGCCATTGAAGAGCCCACCCAGCGCGCGCGCCTGTCTTCAGCTTTGTGTATTTTCGGTTGCGTGGATGTAGTCATCGTCTACAAGTCGATCGAATGGTTCCGCAACAATCACCCCGGCCCCGTGCTGAGCATCCGCACCGGCGGGGGCACCATGGACCCGGCCATGGAGCGTATCTTCTATCTCAATATGTTGGCGATTCTGCTGATGGCGATTGCGCTGGTGCTTGTTCGCACGCGGCAGGAAGCGACCGCGCGAGAGATCGATTCGCTGCGCCGGTACGCGAACGCAATCTAGAAAGGAAATTAAATGGACGTCCGCAATTTCACCTTCATGTTCTACGGCTTTCTTGCCGCCTGGGTCATTGTGTTGCTTTATGTAGTGAGCCTGGCGCGCCGGGGAGCACGTCTCAAAAAGGAACTTGAAGACGTAAAGCAGCTTCTTGGCTCGAACCAGGCTGAAAGCCGGCCGCGAATCGAGAACCGCGTCGGGTAGGCTTCCCAGTTGTTCACTGTGCCGGTATACCCTATCTGCATGGAGCTAATCTTCGAGATTCGCGACGCGGAGGAAGGGGGCTATAGCGCACGGGCGCTCGGCCACGCCATATTGAAGGTGACTTGAAAGAACTTCGCGAAAATCCTACCGCACCGGAGGAATCTTGAAGGTTCCCCCGTGGATATCGGTTACGTTCGTACAGGCTATCGGAGCGGGAGTAGCGCCTTTTGAGAAACAGATCTCGACAGCATTCAAGTAGCCGTGATTTAGTTGGATGGCGATGTCCTGATCGGCAAGGGAAGAATTTGTGTTCTCGAAATCCTTCTTGAGCGCAGCGGGCGTCAGCGTGAACGATCGAGTGGGCGAAGTGAGATCACCGGGCATCTTCAACGAGTCGAAGATTCTCCGGATCAGGCGAAAATAGTCGTTCCCACTGAGCCCGCTGCAGGTGCCGTGCTTTTCCCACTCGTGCTGGAGGATGGAGGGCGGCATGATTTGAGAAACGGATGACGTGTCCGTTGGAGCGGGATTGTTCGTAGGACAGTTCAGCGGCCACGTGCCGTTGTTGTACTGAGGCCAGAGTCCATGGACTATAAAGCCGAGCTTCTCACTGCACTGCGGAGCGTTCGGGTGACCGTGACAGAACTCCGGGCTCCAGGACAACGTGAGTAAATAGAAATCAAACACACCCGGTGTGCCTTGGGATTGAGCAGGAGCGAAACGTGCCGTGGAGATGAACAGGGCAAACGCGGCCATGAACGTCGAAAGGCGCTTCATTCTTCAATATCGTTGCACGATGACTTCGCGGAAACCGGCGGTGCTGCGCAGAGAGTCGCGGGTCGCCGAGAGATCGGCTGCATCGCGAACCGGGCCGACGATCACGCGAAAAATCTTGGGATTTCCCGGCTTTGGAGCGGCGTGAGCGCGGAAGCCCTTCTTACGGAGGACATCGGCGACGGCTTCGGCTTCATCGCGGCCGACCGCTGCCACTTGCAGGAACGTCTGGCCGGTTTGCGGCGTGAAACCGGCGCCCCCAGAGGTTTCAGGGGAGGAGACCGTCTGGGTTCGCGGCTCCGCTGCCTTTGTTGGTCTGGCACGCTTCTTCGATCCGAGTGGAGGCTCGTCTTCGCCAGAGGGAGGAGTTGACGCGGGCGCTTGCGCCACAGGCGTTTCGGTCTGATGGGTTGTATCCGCGGGCGGCGTCTCGGGCGGAACGGAATGAGTTTCACCGCCTGTGCCCGTCGCGTCGGGCGCGGCGGTTTGATCCGCTACCGTTGCAGGAGCGGCCGCCTTCTTCGAAGCTTGACCAAGCTTGTAACCACCGGCGAAAGCAACGCCGAGCAGAACGACAACAACAAAGAATATGCCCAGAAGCTGCTTGTTGCCCAGCAGGATCTCGGTTTCGCTTTCGCTAGTCCGCAACATTTCCCCTTTAAATTGTACTGAAGAACCGTCCGCCGAAAATTGCGAGTTCAGCGAAAGACGGCAGAGTAACCTTACATATAGAGTATGCGTTTCTATCTGAAGTCCGCAGCGGTTGCGCTGTGTTTAGCGGCGGGTTGGACGGTTGGAGCAGGGGCGGCCGGTCGCGCCGCAGGCAATGGAACGGGGCACGTGAATGTGCTTCCGGGGATGCCTCCCGTGCAGGATGTCAATAATCTCTACTCGGCGGATGCACCGGGCCTGTTAAGCGCCACGGTAAAGAACTTCCCATCGCGTGTGTATGTCCCAAATTCAAAGAGCGATTCGGTGGACATCATCGACCCGAAGACCTACAAAATCATCGGGCACTTCGATCTACCCAAGAAGAAAACGAAGAAGGGCAGGCCGGTGCGTTTGGAGCCGCAGCATGTAGTTCCATCCTGGGATTTAAAGCGGCTGTGGGTGGCGGAGGACCTTGGGGACCAACTAACGGAAATCGATCCGGCGACGGGCAAAGAGGGGCAGACGATTGCGGTTGACGATCCCTACAATATGTACTTCACGCCCGATGGCAAGTATTCGATTGTGATGGCCGAGCGCGAGATGCGAATGGATTTCCGCGATGCGCAGACGATGCAGGTTGTGAAGCGTGTGCCGGTGGGATGCAAGGGAGTGAACCACGCGGACTTTTCGATCGACGGGCGCTATATGATCGCCACTTGCGAGTTCTCAAGCGAACTGATTAAAGTCGATGTGGCTTCGCAGACGGTGCTGGCTCATTTGAAATTGAAGCCGGAAGGCATGCCGCAGGATTGCAGAATTTCGCCGGATGGCAAGGTCTTCTATGTTGCCAACATGGACGCGGATGGCGTGCACGTTATCGACGGCGAGAATTTCAAGCAGATCGGATTCATCAAGACGGGGGTGGGCGCGCACGGGTTGTATTTCAGCCGCGATGCGAAGTACATGTACGTGTCGAACCGCGGGACGGTGAACGATCACTCGGGCGGCTCGGTTTCGCTGATTGACCTGGCGACGAGAAAAGTTGCGACGAAGTGGCCGGTTCCGGGCGGCGGCAGTCCCGACATGGGCGGCGTGTCGGCGGACGGCAAGGAACTGTGGCTCTCGGGGCGCTATAACAACGAGGTTTACGTATTCGACACGACCGACGGGCATTTGAAAGCGCGCATCCCGGTGGGCAGAGAGCCGCACGGGCTTTGCGTGTATCCTCAGCCGGGGCGATATTCGCTCGGCCATACCGGAAACATGCGCTAGTTGAGCGTCTGGAAAGGGTTGCATGAGCAGTCCTGAGCCCTGGTTGCGGGGTCCATTAGCGGGAGTACACCCACTCGTGATGCCGGTGTTTTTCAGCTTTGCGCAGGTGCGGGAAGACTTGGCCAAACACGCGCAGGGTTTGACCGACGAGCAGGTCTGGACTGTTGCTGGTGGAGCTTCCGTCGGGTTTCACTTGAAACATATCGCGGGGAGCGTAGACCGCATCACGACCTATCTTCTGGGTTCTCAGTTGACAGAGCAACAACTGCAGACTCTGCGGCAGGAGAGCGTGCCGGATGCCGGGTTGGTCGCAGTTGCTAGCGTCCGTCGATGACAGTCTGCGCCATTCTGAGGAGAGGCTTCGCAGCATCGACCCGGCATCGATTTACGACGTGCGCGCGGTGGGACGTAAAGCACTGCCTACGACGGTCATCGGATTGATTGTTCATCTCGCCGAGCACACCCAGAGACATCTAGGGCAGGCGATTACTTTGTGTAAGGCCGTGCGGCAGTTGGGCTGATGTCGGACTTCACGCGTCTACTCGGGCGTAACCGAAATTACCGGTTTACGTGGATTGGCCAAATTGTCAGCGAGGTTGGCGACCACTTCAACAATGTTGCGGTTTTAAGTCTGGCGATTACGGCGACGCACAATGGGGCGGTGATAGCCGGTATTATGCTGTCGCGGGCCATTCCGGCAGTGTTGGCCGGGCCTGTAGCGGGCGTTCTCCTGGACCGCTTCGACCGCAAACGCATCATGATCGTCAGCGATTTAGTTCGCGGCGTGGTGGCGCTCGGGTTCATTACGGCGATTGGCTACAAGCAGACGTGGCTTTTGTATGTGCTGAGCGCGCTATTGATGTTAGCCTCGCCGTTTTTCACTAGTGGCCGGTCGGCGATTCTTCCGTCGATAGCTACGGATGAGGAGCTTCACACGGCGAACTCGCTCACCCAGACGACTGGGTGGATGACTCTGGCTGTCGGCGCGTTCCTCGGTGGCACTACGGTTGCGGCATTCGGGTATCAGCTTGCGTTCGTGTTCAATTCGTTGTCGTTCTTCGTCTCGGCCTTTTGCATTTCGCGATTGATTTCAGTGAGCGGACATTTTCGCGCCGAACACAGGAGCTTGAATGAGACGAAGGTAGCCCGGCCCTGGCACGAATACCGCGAAGGCTTAGCGTACATGGTGAAGAGCCCGCTGATTCTGGGTATCGGCCTGATTGCGGTTGGATGGGCGAGCGGCGGCGGTGCGGCTCAGGTGTTGTTCACGCTCTTTAGCGAGATGGTCTTTAAGCGCGGCGCGCAAGGACTTGGCGAACTGTGGGGTACGGCTGGCGTGGGGCTTCTGATCGGCGGCATTATCGGGAACCGGTTGGGCAAAACGATCAGTTTCGAAGCTTACAAGCGCACGGTGTTTTTCTGCTATC
The DNA here is from genome assembly GCA_963845995.1 of uncultured Acidobacteriaceae bacterium. Classification (GTDB taxonomy): domain Bacteria; phylum Acidobacteriota; class Terriglobia; order Bryobacterales; family Bryobacteraceae; genus Bog-105. The sequence continues at coordinate 160,185 of CAWJUO010000003.1, forward strand.
TGCTGCATGGCGGAGCGTACATTGTCTTCAGTCAAATGAGGCATTGGGGCTGGGCCTTGTTCTTTATGGGCTTGTCGCGGGCGAGTGTGGCGGTGAGTTCGGTTTTGAACTGGTCGAACCTGTTGAAACACGTGGAAGATCGTTTCAGGGGACGCGTGTTTTCGACCATCGAGACGATGAACTGGTCCACCATGATGCTCTCGATGCTGGCGGCGGGTGAGGCTTCGCAACTCTACAGCATCCGTTGGATTGGCGCGGCCTCAGGGTTGTTGAGTTCGTCCACGGCGATTTTCTGGGGTTGGGCGAACTGGCGGGGAAAACTGCCGGAACCGGCTTTGACGGAAGACGATAGCGCGGTGGAGATTCACGGCGATCCTACGACTTGATTTCTTCTACGAATCGCTGAAATAGCCGCAATTGCTCCGGTTGGCGCAGGATTTGATCTTCCGGATGCCACTGCACCGCGACGACGAATCGCTTATCGGCGCGTTCCAGACCTTCGATCACACCGTCCCGAGGATCTCGCGCGGCAACCTGAAGCCCAGCGCCAACAATAGCTACAGCCTGATGATGGCGTGAATTAACCTGCACGCGGTGCGCACCGACGGCCTGGGCCAGCACTGTTCCGCGCTCGATTTCAACCTCATGGACCGGCTCGCCTTTGTCCTCCGCCTGGACATCGTGGCGAGGGGAGCCAAGATGTTGCGTCAGCGTGCCGCCGTGATAAACATTCAAGAGCTGCAAGCCCCGGCAGATGGCCAAAATCGGGAGATCTTTTTGCGATGGCTTGGTTGATGGCTTCAAGTTCAATTTCGTCGCGCTCGTCATCGGGCGGATTGGTTTCGGGAACCGGCTCTTGTCCATAGCGAATGGGATTTACGTCGGTACCGCCCATCAGCAAAAGTCCCGCCGCGCCATCCAACTCGACCGGGCTCTCGGTAAGAAACGGGACCGGCTCCGCACCCGCAGCCCGCAAAGCCGCAACATAAGGCTGGACCTTTTTCGAATTCCGAAACGGAATTACAACTCGGAGCTTGTCGCTCATAGCCTTACCACTCTTGCATCCGGTAGCATCGTTTTTATGCGATCGCTTCGCCTTGTCATCGCGATTTCCATTGCTTCCCGCTGCTTTGCCGCCCACCCGGATTGGCAGGCGCTTCGGAATCAGATTGATAATACGCTGCACGTACCGCAGCAGTTACCCAATGTAGAGGCGAAATTCTACGGAAAGTTTTCTCCCGCTTCGGGAGTAGATGCCGATCGCGTATCCTACGCCACAGAGTACGAACTCAGAATTCCCGCAATCGTCTATCATCCCGCTGGCGCCACTCTCACAAAACATCCCGCGCTGGTCGTGGTAAACGGTCACGGAGAAGATAAGTCTTCCTGGGACTCCTATTGGGCCGGCATCCTGTATGCGCGCGGCGGGCGCTGTGGTCTTAACTTACGATCCGATTGGAGAATACGAACGCAACAAGGAGCGGCGCTCGCATACTCTTCAACACGATCAGACGGTCGAGCCTCAGGAGAAAATGGCGAGGCGAATGACCGGTCTGATGATCACCGACGTCATGCAAGCTGTAAGCTACCTTTCGCAACGGCCGGATGTAGACGCAAAGCGGATCGCGGTGATGGGGTTTTCCATGGGTTCGTTTATCGGCTCGCTCGAATGCGCGCTCGATACGCGCGTCCATGCATGCGTGCTTGCCGGGGGAGGCAATCTGGACGGCCCCGGCGGGCATTGGGACACGACGCACAAAATGTGTGAGTCGATTGCTTATCAGTCGTTGAAATTTCTGGGTGATCGCGGCGCGGTTCTCTATGCGCTGAATGCCAAACGCGGTCCGACGCTGGTTTTGAACGGTTCCGCCGATCAGGTGGAAGATATCCCGCACCACGGCCCGGATTTCTTTGCGGACTTGCGCAAGCGAACGATTGCAGAACTCGGAAGTTCAAAGGACGTCTTCGATTTCGATTTCATTCCGGGCGGCGGTCATGCGCCTTATTTCCTAACCAGACAAGCCGCGTTATGGCTAAACGACAAGCTGAAATTCCCAGATTGGACGAAGAAGCAGATCGAGCAGATGCCGGAGACGCGCGTTCAGGATTGGGCAGCCGCCAATCATCTTGTAGAGGCGAACTTAAAAAGCTTTCAACAGAATGCGGGTCCGCTGATGGCGCTTGGCAACAATATTCCCGCCGTGCCTCGCGCCGACCTGCACGCCATTCCAGAGGCCGTCTGGGACTCCCAGGAGCGAAGTTACATCTATGAAACTTGGGTGGATCGGGCAAGCGCGGCAGCGGCAGCCGACGCTCCCTGAGCCGCTATCGCATGATACCCTTTAGCTTCTTGTACTTATATGCCTGATCGAAAACTACAAGTCGTGCCACTTGGAGGCCTTGGTGAGTTCGGCATGAACTCCATGGCCCTGCGCTACGGCGACGACATCATCGTAATCGACGCGGGCATGATGTTTCCCGACTCCGAACTACTCGGAGTGGATATTGTCACGCCCGATTTTAGCTATCTCGAGCAGCACTCGGAGATGGTCCGCGGCCTCATCCTGACGCACGGTCACGAAGACCACATCGGCGGTGTGCCGTTCCTGTTGTCGCAAATCAACGTTCCGGTTTACGGGACAGAATTCACGCTCGCTCTAGTTGAGCGGCGTCTCGACGAGCACGAGATGCTCGACGACGTGAAACTGAACCCAGTCAAGCCCGGCGCAAAGATCAGACTGGGTCCTTTTGAGGTCGAGTTCATTCGCGTCACTCACTCGATCGTCAGTTCCGTCGCGGTGGCCGTTACTACGCCTCTGGGTGTTGTGATCCATACGGGCGATTTCAAGGTGGATCCGACTCCGACGGATAACGAACTCTTCGACTTGCATACCTTCGCCGAATACGGCAAGCGCGGCGTGCTGCTTCTGATGTCGGATTCGACCAACGTCGATCGCCCCGGGTATACGGAAAGCGAACGAGCCGTACGGCCGCGCTTAGAAGAACTGTTCACGCGTTGTGAGCGCCGCCTTATCATTTCGTGCTTCAGCAGTTCTATTCACCGTCTGCAGCAGATTCTGGATCTGGCCGCGCAGACGGGCCGCAAAGTCGCTTTCCTCGGCCGCAGCATGTTGAACGTAACCGAGATTGCACATAATCTTGGTTTGCTATCGATTCCCGATTCGACTCTGCTACGTCCGCAAGACATCATGCAGATGGCGCCGAACAAAGTCGCGGTCGTAGTCTCGGGAACGCAAGGCGAGCCGATGTCGGCGTTGTCGCGCGTAGCGGTTGATAATCACAAAAATCTATCTCTTCAGAAGGGCGACACTGTCGCTCTGAGTTCGCGCATCATTCCGGGCAACGAGAAGGCGATTTACCGGATGATGAACCACATTGCGCGGCGCGGCGCCAATCTGGTGTACGGCAGCATGAACCCGCCGATCCACGTTTCCGGGCACGCAAGCGAAGAAGAACTGAAGCTGATTCTGAATCTTGTCCGGCCGCGCTACTTCGTTCCGGTCCATGGCGAATACCGCCAGCTTGCACGGCATGCCTCTCTCGCGCAGCATCTACGGTTTGCAGGACTTGAAGACAGCTTCGTTCTCGAAACCGGAGAGACCCTGGAAATCGACAATTTAGGGGCGCGGCGCGGCGAAAAGGTCACCGTCGGGCGGGTTTGCATCGACTCCGGTTCTCTCGACGACGTGGTGGAAGACATCATCATTCGCGACCGGCGGCATCTTTCCGAAGATGGATTCGTACTGCCCATCATCGCCATTAACAAACACACCGGAAAGAGCGAAGGTCTTCCCGAGATCGTTAGCCGAGGCTTTGTGGGTGGCGAGGGATCGGGTCTGTTGGTTGAAGCCCGCAGTATTGTGGCTAAAACTCTTGAGACATCGACCGCCGAGGAGCGCGGGGATTGGGGCGTGATGCAAGAGAAGATTCGCCAGGATCTAAAAAGGTTTCTAAGCAAGCAAACCCAACGCCGTCCGCTCATTATTCCGGTCATTTTGGAAGTCTGAGTATCAAACTGGTAAATCTGTCATAGAATGGATTGCGTATTACTCGTTAGGAGAGACTCTTATGAAAAAACTGGTCCTGGCAGCATTACTGGGCAGCGCGTTCTGCCTCGGTACGTTCGCGGATGACATCACAGGCTACGTTTCGGAAGCGCACTGCGGGCCAAGCACGACAGCGTGAGCGAAGCCAACACGAAGTGCGTTCAAGCGTGTTTGAAAAAAGGGTGCCGACCCCGTCATCATCTCCGATGGGAAGGTAATGAAGATTGACGCGGATTCGCGCGACAAGGTGGTTGAACATGCCGGCCAACAGGTCAAGATCGATGGCACAGTGACCGGCGATACGATCAAGGTCAATTCAATAGAAGAAGCTAAGTAAGAATAGTAAACTGATCAGTGCTGAAATTCGAGGTTCAGCTTTCCAGCTGGACCTCGATAAAGCACTTCCAGGTTCTTAAGCTTGTGTTTTCCATCGAGCGGAAAATAGAGATACCCCTCGACCGGCTCTATCGATTCCTTTGTGGGCAGCACCTTTGCCTCTAGAGCTTTCAGCAGGGTAGCGTTTCCTTGCGCCTTCGGATCTATCTTCGTGCTCAAGGTTACCGGTCTTGAGTTACCGGGAGAAGAACCGCTGCCGCCGCCTCCCATCATTCCGCCCAAACCGCCCATCATCGAAGTGGATTTCTTCTGTCCGGCAGCGGTGTTGGACACGATCATCGTCCCTTGGCCTGCGATTTCAGCGGGTTCAAAGGGCTTGGTCCTCTCGCCGTCATCGCGAGCCAGCAGGATGAAATCGTCCGGGCTGACCGAAATGGGTTTGTCCGTTTTCGGAGTAACACGAACCTGCAAAATGACGATGCCTTTGCCGGGGTCGGCCCCCAGTTTCTGAATCGACTTCGTCTTGCGCCAAGGTGATGGTGGCCTCAAGATCAACCACTTCGTTGCTGCCCGTGGTGGTCGGAGAGATAACTTTCTTGGCCGCTGCCGCGCTTAGGGCGGCAAGCACGAGAATCGCAAAGGACCGTACAACTCGCATGGATAGTCTACTTACTATTTAACGTAGCGCGTTACTTCAGGTTGCGGTCGAAAAAATCGGTCATCGCTTCATACAATGGCTTCCGGAAAGTACCACTCACCCCGTGCGCCTTCTGCGGATAGAGTTGCAGGAAATACTGCTTGCCGGCGGTTTCGAGCGCGTTGGTCATCTGGAGCGTGTTTTGAAACAGCACGTTATCGTCTTCGAAGTTGTGCAGGATCAGCAATCTACCCTGGAGTTTAGCGGCGTTTTCTACGTTTGAGGAACGGTCATAACCCTGCGGGTTCTCATCAGGCAAGCCCATGTAGCGTTCGGTGTAGATGGTGTCGTAGTTGTGCCAATCGGTAACAGGGGCGCCCGCCACGCCCACCTTGAACAAGTCCGGCGCAAGCAGAAGCGAATGTATGGTCATATATCCGCCATAGCTCCAGCCTGTGATGCCAATACGCGCGGGATCGACGAAACCCAGCTTGACCAGATACTCCACGCCCAGGCGCTGGTCGGCCACTTCCTGTTTGCCCAGCTCATGATAGATGGGCTCCTCGAAGGCGTGCCCCCGGCCCAAAGAACCCCGGTTGTCAAGCTGCCAGACAACGTAACCGTGAGCGGCGAGCGCCTGGTCCCAATCGATGCCAGACCATGTGTTGCGGACTTCCTGAACGCCCGGGCCGCCGTAGACATGAACGATGGCCGGGTATTTTCTTCCGGGCTCGAACCCGGCGGGCTTAATCAGCTTCGCATAGAGTGTGACACCGTCGGAAGTTTTGACTGGGACGATCTCGGGCGACCGGAAGTCGTACTCTTCAAGAGCCCTCGTGTCCGCTTTCCGAAGCAGGGCGATCCGCTTGCCTTGCGCATTGCACAAAACAGATTCAGAAGGGCGGTTGAGACTCGAAAAGTTATCGACATAATAGCTGCCGTTTGGACTCGCCTGTATGCCGTGATCCGATCCGGGGCTCGTCAGGCGAGTACGTTCGCCGCCATCGAAACTTACCGTGTATAGTTGCGTTTCGAGCGGACTCGTTTCGCTTGAGGTGTAGTAGATTCGCCGGTTTGGTTCGTCAATGGCCGAGATCCCGGAGACCTGCCAATCGCCGTTCGTCAGCTGGCCCAGCAATTCGCCTTTGTTCGAATATCGATAGATATGGCGGAAGCCGGAGCGCTCGCTGGTCCACAAAAATTCAGGCCGCGATTTCAGAAAGAACAGATTATCGGCGACGTTGATCCACGTCTTGGACTGTTCGTGGATGACGGTCCTGACTGTGCCATCGAGCGGGTTACAGAACAGCAGGTCCAGAGCGTTTTGCTCGCGAGGAAAGACTTCTAGCGCCACGGCCGATGAGTCCGGAAGCCAAGCCACGCGCGCCAGCAACTTGTCCGGGCTGTTTCCGGCCAGCATCCACTTCGTCGGGCCTCCTTGTGCGGAAACCACCCCGAGCCGAACACTGGCATTCGGTGTTCCGGCTTGTGGATAGCGCTCCGGTTCACTTATCGCTCGTCTTCGGAGCAGATCCGCTTGCGGATAGACGAACTCATGGCTGACATCGAATTGCAGATAGGCGATCTGCTTCGAGTCGGGCGACCACCAGGACGCGGTATGGAGTTCCAGTTCCTCCGGATAAACCCAGTCCAACTGCCCGTCCAGGAGCGTAGGACTTCCATCGGTGGTCAACTGCCGTATCTGCCTGCTTTCAAGGTTTAGAACGTAAAGATTGGCGTTCGAGCGATAGAGAACCTCCTTACCGTCCGGCGACAGTTTAGGGTCTTCTTCAGGGACCTCGGTTGCGGTGATCTGGCTGTATTTCCCGTCGGGATGCACGACAAAGAGATCGCCTTTGACGGAGATCAGCAGATCTTTAGCATTCGGGAACCACTGAAACTCGTGCTCCGCGACCCGCCTGTTCTGCCACTCAAACTTGCCAGGCGCGGCGGGCGCTTTTGCGGAGCTTTCAAGCTTGCTTGTCTCGAACCAGACCTCCGGTTTGCTGTCCGTCGCGTTCTGCCGGTAAACCGTTCCGTTTTCTTCGTATACGAACGCCTTACCATCGGGAGCCCACGTTACGCGGGGCTCGGGAGGCGAGTCGTACGACAACATATCTTCGATCGTGATGGGCCGCTTCGCCGCAAACAGCAGCAGCGCACCCGCAAACATCATTCCCGCAAACAGACCCCAGCGCATACCTGACAGTGTCCCAAAGTAGCGGGAGACTTTCGATTACGGGCTTGCCCATTACACTAAGGCGGAATGGTCTACTTACTGTTATTCGCCGCGGCGTTTGCCGCCGGAGCGATCAACTCAGTAGCAGGGGGCGGCAGCTTTCTGACGTTTCCGTCGCTTGTCTTTGCGGGCATTCCCGCCGTGATCGCAAACGCTTCGAGTACCGTCGCGCTGGTTCCGGCCGCTTTTGCCAGCGGAGTCGCTTATCGGAAAGACGTCCAGCGCCTGAACGAACGCCGACTGAAAATCTGGCTCATTGTGTGCTTCGCCGGCGGGCTGATCGGAGCGGGGCTGCTGCTTGTTACCTCCGACAAAACGTTCCGGCAGATTGCGCCCTGGCTACTGATGTTCGCGACGCTGCTCTTCGCCTTTGGTCAGCAAGTGAGCAATGCGATGCGAGGGCGTCTGCACTCCAGCCAGTTCTTGATGCTGCTGCTGTTGGTTCCGATATCTATTTACGGCGGCTACTTCGGAGGGGGCATCGGCATCATGATTCTGGCGGCGTTTCGTCTTTATGGCATGACGGACATTCACGCCATGAACGGCATCAAAACACTGCTCAGCGCGACCCTGAACGCGGTGGCCGCAGTGGTATTTATCGTGGCGCACAAAGTGGACTGGCCGCCGACGCTGCTGATGATGGCTGCGGGAATAGCCGGAGGTTATGCCGGTCCGGTTCTCGCGCGCCGTTTGAAGCCAAGCACTATCCGCAGAATCGTCATCGTGGTGGGGGTGATCATGACGATCTATTTCTTCCACATCGCGCCGTAAGCGCTACATCACAGGGCCGATACGCCAGGGTGCGAATTCGTGATGTCCAAGCTGTTCCGCTTTGGTCTTTTCGCCCGAGGCGATCCTTAGCAGAGCTTCGAAGATTTCGCGGCCAATCTGTTCGATGGTGGCGTCACCGTCCGCGATTCGCCCCGCATTGATGTCCATATTGCCGGTCATGCGTTTGTAGGTGTGAGAATTGCTGGCGATCTTCAGGACTGGAATGCTGGGAAACCCGATGGCGCTTCCACGGCCCGTTGTAAACGCAATCAGGTTCACGCCGCCCGCCGCAAGACCGGTAATCGAGACCGGATCGTAACCTGGCGTATTCATGAAGACAAAACCGGGCGTGGTGACCCGCTCGGCATAATCGACCACATCTTCAAGCGTTGACGTGCCCGCCTTTGCCACGGCTCCGAGTGATTTTTCAAGAATATTGGTCAGACCGCCTTCTTTGTTGCCCGGCGAAGGATTGTCATTGAAGCTGCCTCCGAACTGCCGCAAATACTTCTTGTAGTTTTCGACTTGGCCGAGCAGCTTTTGAGCAATCGCAGAATTACGAGCTCGCCGGACCAGGAGATGCTCCGCGCCAAAAATTTCGGTTGTTTCGGCCAGCACGACGGTTCCGCCCTGCTCCACAATCAGATCGCAGCAATAGCCGAGCGCGGGATTCGCGGTAATGCCCGAGAAGGAATCCGAACCGCCGCAGTTGAGTCCCAGATTCATGGCGGAAGCGGGGACTTCGGTGCGCTTCTCCGCCGCCGCTCGCTCGATGAACTGCTTGATCTGTTTGCGTGCCGAATCCACCGCGCCGCGCGTCCCGCCCGAGTCCTGTAGCGTCATTCCCTGCAAGGTGGCCGGAGCGGAAACGGGAGCATCGCCCGCACCGAGATAGTGACCGATCTGATTGACTTCGCAGCCCAACCCGAGAATGATGGCGGCGGAAACATTGGGGTGGTCGAGAACGCCCTGCAACGTGCGCTGCAACTGCTGCGAGTCGGGTCCAATAGACATACCGCAGCCTTCGCCATGTGGAAAGGCAACGATCCCGTCCAGGTTCTCCGGCAGGTTCTCTTCGGCGAAGCTTTGGGCAATCAGCTCGGACGTGTAAGCCGCGCAGTTGCTGGCGGCGACGACGGCAATGTAATTTCTGGTACCCACTCGGCCATCTGCCCGTTTGTAGCCCCGGAAGGTTGCGCGTTCCGCATGAGCCGCGCTGCGGGGAGGCGCTTCGCCGGGAACGATTTCAGAGGCATCCAACTCTTTGTAACCAACGTTTTGCACGTGCACGTGGTCACCCGGCATTATTGCCTTCGTGGCGAACCCAATCACATTGCCGTAGCGGTAAACGGCCTCGCCGGGCTGAATGGCGCGGAGAGCGAGTTTGTGCCCAGCCGGAATGGACGATGCGGTTACAACACGCGCGCCCGCTCACCTCGACCTCATGCCGGGCGGGTAGAGACACGCGCGCGACTGCGACATTGTCGTGCGGGTGCAGCAGAATGACAGAGCTTTGAGCCGCCGGTGTTTTCTCAATTTCGAATAACATGTAGGGACACTTCCAGTGTAAGTTTATTCCCCTACGGCTTTTTGCGGCGGTTCACGAAACAATGTGCGCCCCGCGATGCTCTTAACAAGGAATGGCAAGGATTCCAGCGGGAACGTACCGGTTACAACTGCATGCAGACTTCGGCTTCGATGCCGCCGCCGAGATCGCGGATTATTTGGAGCAGTTGGGCATTTCGCACGTTTACAGCTCGCCCTACTTGCAGGCCGCACCCGGCAGCCAGCACGGATACGACGTTGTCGATCACCACAAGGTGAACGAGGAATTGGGAGGAGCCGAAGCGCATGACCGGTTCTCGCTCCGGCTCGGCGCATGCCACTTAGGGCAGGTACTGGACATTGTTCCGAACCACATGGCGATCAGCGGAAGACGCAATCGCTACTGGTGGGACGTACTCGAGAACGGGCCATCAAGCCGCTACGCATCGTACTTCGACATCGACTGGGAGTCGCACGAAGAGAAGCTGCGGAATAAACTGCTGGTCCCAATCCTGGGCGATCACTACGGGCGCGTACTGGCGCGCGGCGAGGTGCAAATTCAGCGGCAAGGAGGGAACTTTTTCGTCAAGTACTTCGATCATGAACTGCCGGCCGCCCCGCGGTCGTTGCCGGGTTTGTTGAGGCGCGCGGCCGAAGAAAGCGGCTCCGACTACGTAGCGTTCTTAGCGGATTCTCTAGAAAACCTGCCCGCCGCGAGCGACACGGATTCGGCTAGTCTGGTGCAGCGCCATCGTGATAAAGCGGTGATAGGCGGACTGCTTGACAGGGTGTTCAACGAGGTTCCGTTCATCGCCGACGCCGTCGATTCCGTACTGCGCGACATCAACAGAAGTCCGGACAAGTTACACGAAGTTTTGGAACAGATGAACTTTCGGCTTGCCTATTGGCGCGCCTCCGAACAGGATCTGGGTTACCGGCGTTTTTTCGATGTCAACACGCTGGTGGGTTTGCGAGTGGAAGATCCAAAGGTCTTCAGCGATTCACACGCGCTAATTCTGAAATGGCTTCGCGAGGGCGTTCTGGATGGCATCCGGGTGGACCACCCAGATGGGTTGCGGGATCCGCGTCAGTACTTCGAACGCTTAAGGGCCGAAGCGCCAGACGTCTGGATCTTGGGCGAAAAGATTCTTGAACCAGGCGAGAAGCTGCGCGAGGAGTGGCCCATCGACGGCACCACTGGATACGACTACTTGAACCAGGCGGGGGGATTGTTTGTAGATTCGAGCAACGAAGAGGCTTTCAATCGGCTCTACACGGAATTCACGGGCGCTTCAACCGACTATGCCGCCGCTTGCCGCGACAAGAAGCACCGCGTAATGCGGGATCTGCTGGGAAGCGATGTGAACAGGTTGACGACGCTGTTCATGGAAATCTGCGAGCTGCATCGGGACCGCCGGGACTACACGCGCCAGGACGTCATCCGCGCGATCCGCGAACTGGTTGCCTGTTTTCCCGTGTACCGCACCTATGTGGTTCCGGAACGGGATGAGGTTACAGACGACGACATTCGATATGTCAATGAAGCGCTAGCAGCCGCAAAAGGGAACCGGCCGGAGATCGATCCAGATCTGCTCGACTTTTTCGCCGACGTGCTTCTGCTGAGGGTGCGCGGAAAGCTTGAATCGGAGTTCGTGTTCCGGTTTCAGCAGTTCTGCGGTCCCGCCATGGCCAAGGGAGTCGAGGACACCGTGTTCTACGATTTCGACCGGCTTGTCAGTCTGAACGAGGTCGGCGGCGATCCCGGCGTATTCGGCGTATCGCCTGAACAGTTCCACGCCTGGTGTGTTGAGACCCAGAAATCGCATCCGCGAACGATGCTGGCCTCCTCCACTCACGATACGAAGCGAAGCGAAGACGTTCGTGCGCGGATCAGCGTGCTTTCAGAGATTCCCGACAAATGGAAGCAGGCCATCGAGCGCTGGTCGGAAATAAACGCTAAGCACAAGAAGAAGACTTGTCCGGACCGCAATACCGAGTATTTTCTTTATCAAACGATGTTGGGCGCTTGGCCTATTGATACGGGCCGGCTGCTTCCTTACATGGAGAAGGCCTGCCGTGAAGGAAAGCAGCACACAAATTGGCTCGCTCCAAACGAGGAGTTTGAATCGGCAACGCGCGAGTTCATTGAAGGCATCTACAAGGACGCCGAGTTCATGAAGGACTTCGAAGGATTTGTAGGAACGCTTATTGAGCCGGGCCGCATTAACGCGTTGGCGCAGGTGCTGCTGAAGTTTACGGCGCCGGGCATTCCAGACACTTACCAGGGAACGGAGTTGTGGGATCTGAGTCTTGTCGATCCGGATAACAGGCGGCCCGTGGACTACGCATTACGCAGGACTCTGCTGAGTGAGTTGCCGCATCTTACTGTGAATGACGTTTGGAAAAGAATCGATGAAGGCCTGCCTAAACTATGGACTGTTTGGCACGCTTTGCGCGTGCGATGGGAACATCCGTTCGTATTCGGCAACAGGAGCGATTACAAGCCGCTGTATGCACGCGGTGAAAGACGCGGCCATGTGCTCGCCTTCTTACGCGGAAGTGAAGTGTTGGTAGTTGTTCCACGGTTTTCAATGAAATTACAGGGCGATTGGAAAGATACGGTTTTAGACGTCCCCAGACGGGAGATGGAAAAGCGTGCTCGCGCAATCGGAGGTGAAAGGAGGTGCGGTCAAATTGAAAGAACTACTGCAGCCCTTCCCGATCGCACTCTTGGTGAAGCAATAGAGATGCACACCTTTAAAGTTTGGGCTCCTAACGCAGGAGAAGTGGCCGTCAGTATCGGATCCGAAACACACCCGATGACAAAGAATGACGGCGGCTGGTGGACCGGCTTGGTGAAGCAGGCTGGACCGGGAACCGACTACAAGTTTTCGATCGATGCGCGAAAATCCGGTTCCTGATCCGCGGTCTCCTTACCAGCCGCAGGGAATTAACGGGCCGTCGCGGCTCATCGACCATAACGCGTTCCGGTGGACGGATCGGAAACTGGCAGGCGAAGCCGCTTGGAAGCGCGATTATTTACGAGCTTCACATAGGAACATTCACAAACGACGGTACGTTTCGGAGCGCCATTGAAAAGCTCGATTATCTAGTGGAGTTGGGCGTCACCCATGTTGAGCTTATGCCCGTGAACGAGTTCTCGGGAAAGTGGGGATGGGGTTACGACGGGGTCGATTTGTATGCGCCGCACCATGCGTACGGCGCGCCCGACGACTTGAAAGAACTTGTGAACGCCTGTCACGCGAAGAATCTGGCCGTTCTCTTGGATGTTGTTTACAACCATCTCGGGCCTATAGGCAATTATCTGAACAGCTTCGGACCTTACTTCACCGATGCCTACAACACGCCGTGGGGGCCAGCCGTAAATCTCGATCATAAGGGCAGCTACGAGGTCCGGCGCTTTTTTCTGGATAACGCTTTGATGTGGCTCCGCGATTATCATTTCGACGGACTGCGTCTGGATGCCATACATGCGTTTGTCGATAGATCCGCGGTACATCTTCTTGAAAATCTTTCAGCCGAAGTGGATGCGCTTTCTTCGCAGCTCGGCCGTCACCTGGTGCTGATCGCGGAAAGCGATTTGAACGATCCGCGCGTTGTAACTTGCAGGGAAGCGGGCGGGTTTGGAATGGATGCGCAGTGGAGCGATGACTTCCATCATTGCCTTCATACGATCCTGACGGGTGAGCGCAACGGTTATTACGAAGAGTTCGGCTCTTATGCCCAGCTTGCCAAAGCAATGAAGCACGCTTTTGTCTTCGACGGGATTTACTCTCCGCACCGTGAGCGGCTGCACGGCCGGCCCGGGATTTCGATTGTCGGGCCACCATTTTCTGGCGTATTCACAAAATCACGATCAGGTTGGAAACCGGGCGCAAGGCGAGCGCTTGAGCCAGATACTTGGCGAGGGCAAACAGAAAATCGCGGCGGCTCTAGTTCTCACGTCTCCTTTCGTTCCGATGCTGTTTCAAGGAGAGGAATTCGGGGCGTCAACACCGTTCCAATACTTCACGCACCACGACGATCCAGAACTGGGCCAGAAGGTATCGGAAGGCCGGCGCAATGAATTCAAAGCATTTGGATGGAACCCTGAGGACGTGCCCGACCCGCAAGACCCCGCGACTTTCCAGCGCTCAAAACTGAAATGGGAAGAGATTGGGACGGAGCCTCATCGGTTCTCTTCTCGCGTGGTACAAGCGTTTGATTGAGCTTCGGCGTTCCTCGGCCGCGCTGACGGACGGCAGACTGGATCAGGTTGAAGTTCGTTATGACGAGCGGGCGCAATGGTTCGTGATAACAAGGGGCAGTGTCGAAGTGCAATGCAATTTTTCCGGAGATCGACAGGCTGTACCCAGAAGTTGCTCGTTGAACCAGATTTTGTGCTCAGAGGAAGGCTGGCAACTCCGGCCGGGGCTCATCGAATTGCCGGCTGAATCCGTGGCGATCGCCATGGGCCCTGAATGTGTGCTCAAACGCGTTGCTATTTGCTCAGCATTTCCGTTAATACTCGGCCGGATGAGCCGCTGGGTGTTTGAACATCCAGCATGGTTGCAAGCGTTGGGGCGATATCGGTGGGCGCAATAGTCTCGTCATAGCGTCCCGGTTTGATTCCGGGCCCCATAAAAATCACCGGTACGTGGCGGTCATAGGCATAGGGCGAGAAATGCGATGTGCCGCTTGAACCAGGCACGTAGCCGGGGTCGAAAACCAGAGCCAGATCGCCGCTTCGGGCCGGGAAATAGCCGTTCATCTCGGCGGTGGCAATGAAGTCTCCCGCTACTCCGTTGTCCAATTGCTCACGCGTATAGACGCGCGCCAAGTGACTGTTGGGAATTGAGAAGAGAGCTTCTTTAGCGGTTTCGATAGATCTCCGCTTTCGAGACTTTTCGATCTTCGATAGCTTTCCAGTTGAGATAGATGTTCGTCTCTCCTCCACCTGGAATCACCCATTCTGCTGGACCAAACTTCTGATCCAGCGCCGATTTGACGGCGTGTTCGTAGTTGACATTCAAGTAGCCGCCCGGCATTTTGCCCGCCTTGTCGTGCTCGGGCGTGGCGGCAACACCGTGATCGGCTGAAAGAACAACAACGACATTCTGCATTCCAACCTGACGGTCCAATGCGTGGAACAACTTGCCTAGCAGTTGATCGGTGCGAATTGCCATGTCGCGAACTTCAGGTGCATCCGGACCAACCGCATGGCCGACATAATCGTTCGATGAAAAGGAAACCGTCAGAAGATCGGTTACGCCTGGGCGCTGTCCCAATTTCTCGCCGGTGACCGCTTCTTCGGCGAGCGCCTCAATCAGTTCGTTGCCCCAAGGGCTGGCCGGTAACTTGGAATACGGCTTGGCCGCGGAGCCATGAAACTTCCAGCGAGGAAACTGCGGCCATTCACGGTCCACATACTTGGCGGGGAGCTTCTTGCTATTGAAGGCATCCACCCAGGCGGGCAGTTCGTTCATGTAGAACGAGCTGGTAATGAAGTTGCCTGTTACGTCATCCAGCCAAAAAGCGCCCGTGGCGCGGTGTCCCGATGGCAATATAGCGGCGCGCGCCTTTATCGAAATACCGACTACTTTAGAATTCGGACTCGCTTCGCGAAGTTCGTCGCCCACCGTGCTGACGAGAAGGCGGCGGGGCGAGGCGGGGTCAGCGTCGGTACACTTGGCTCCCTTCTCTTCTTGATAGCCGCCAACGGTCTTCTCGTCCCAATCGCAAACGCTGGTGACGATTTTCGCTTCGTTCCGGTCATACCATGCGTTCGCAACGATGCCGCTGACAGCAGGCATCGCACCCGACATAAAGATGCTGTGACCGACTGCGGTGATGGTTGGGACCTGCGTGTAAAAAGCATTCGTAAAATCGGCGCCGTGCGTAAGTAGCGCGTCCAAGCCGCCGTGATAACCGGAACGAAAGCGCGTCAGATAGTCGTAGCGGAATTGATCGATGATGACAGAGACGACCAGCTTCGGCTTAACTGGCGGCGCTGACAAGAGCGGCACAGCAAGGGAAAGGCAAAGTAAAGCCGATGTAAGAGTAGCGGTACGCCGAAGGGACATTCGCGCCCAGCGTACCAGATACGACCGAGACTAACCGGCTTGCGGCGCGACGGCTTTGACGTGCGGGCTTTCAGCTCCCAACCATTCCACGTGAACGGCAGTGCTGTCAAAATGGGCGCTCGTTTTAAACAACTCCCACTCACCTTTTTGCGCGGTGTCTTTGGTTCGCGCAAGGATGGAAGCGATCTGCTGCTGAGTGATGTCCTGATAGGTGGTCGCGGCTTGAATCGCCTGGTCCAACAACTCCGGAGAATCGATGCCCGTGATAACAACAGACGTGGGCATGTTCAATGAGTAGTGCAGGCACTCTATTGGGGTGACGATTTTACTCTTCAGGATCATGGTGTCACCCATGCTCTTCATGCCCAGAACGCCGATGTTGCGTTTCACGAGCTCTGGCACAACCAGCTGTCCGAAACTGCGATAGTGCGCGTCCATCACGTTGATGGGCATTTGCACGGCGTCGAACTGGAATCCGTAGCGGTCGGACACTTCCAGCATGTAGAGGTGAATGCGTGGATCTTTGTGCCCCGTGAAGCCAATATAACGAGTTTTACCCGCTTTCTTCGCCTCCAGCGCCGCTTCTATGGCGCCTCCTTCCGTGAAGATCCGGTCGGGATCTTCGAAGCGAATAATCTCGTGAAACTGGAGCAGATCCAGGTGGTCCACTTTCAGGCGCTTCAGCGATTCGTCGATTTGCTTCTTGGCTTCTTCTTTCGTCCGGCCATCGATCTTGGTCATCAGGAAAGCGCGGTCGCGGTAACCGTCTTCTTTCAAAGCCTTGCCCATGCGGCGTTCACTCTCGCCGTCGTTGTAGTCCCACGAATTATCCAGAAAATTGATGCCGCGGTCTAATCCCGAGTGAATCAGTTTGATGGCGTCCGAAGCGCTTAAGCGGGGCATGCCGAGGTGATAACCACCCATGCCAATACAGGAGACCTTTTCTCCCGTGTGTCCCAGTGTCCGATAGGGAATCGCAGTCATGCCAGGTAGATGCTATCCGGCGCTAAACAGGCACAGAGCAAAGAAACGTTAGCCCTGTTCGCCAGGCGCGGGCGGCGGCATCTCTTTGAACTGGATACCGGCCGGCTTGGAAAACAGTGCCGGGTTAAAGGGAAGCTCTTCATCCGTGATGTATTCGTAGGTGTACTTCCCGTCTTTGCTCTGCCAGGTCAGGGTCACTGGAACGTTTGTACCGGATCGAACGACAAGCGTTGCGGTCACACGGGCATTCTTCAGCACCCAAGCATCGGTCGGCTTTGCATTGATGATCGGCCCCGCTTTTTGGATAGCTCCCGCATCCTTGAAGAAATCCAGCTCGTCCCCGAACTCCAGTTTGTCCAGCGCTCCGAACTGATGCTTGGGATCGAACGGCAGCATGATCGGCAGATGCAGATCGTTGGGGCCGCCTTGGTCGATGGCGTGAGTGCCTTTCTTATCGATTAAGTTCACGCTATAAGCATCGGGCTCCGCGATGATCGTCAACTTCTGAAGACCTTGCCGCGAATCGGGTGGATCTTCGATGCGCGCGAAGTGTGGATCGGCTACGTAAATGGTTTTCGGAAGAGCCGCGTTTGAATTGGGTTTGATCGTGGGCCCGGATAGCCGCACAACTATTTTGAGCATGGTGCGCGGAGGCTGAACTGGCGCTGAGTTGGCGGCTGCAACGAGACAGACGCCAAACGCCACAACCGGGATAGTAAAAATACGCATTCTGTTGAACGTGAGCTAACAAACAGGATACTGCGTTAGCATAGGGTTTCAAAAATGAGCACGGTCCTGGAGCTACGCGCCTTGACGAAGGAGTTCCCGACGCACCGGGCCGTCGATGCCGTTTCCCTGTCTATCCAGAAAGGTGAGTTCTTTTCTTTACTTGGTCCATCTGGATGCGGCAAGACGACGACGCTCAGGTGCATTGCCGGTTTCGAACAGCCCACTTCAGGGGATATTCTTCTCAATGGCCGCTCTTTGCTTGAACTGCCGGCTTACCGCCGCGATGTCAGTACCGTGTTTCAAAATTATGCTTTGTTTCCGCATTTAACGGTCGCCCAGAACGTCGCCTTCGGGCTGGAACGCAGGCGATACAACAAACCAGAAATCAAGAAGAAGGTGGACCAGGCGCTCGCTTCGGTGCAGCTCTCAGGTAAAGAATCGCGGCTGCCCAGTCAGCTGTCGGGTGGTGAACGTCAGCGCGTCGCTCTTGCGCGCTGTCTGGCGGTCGAGCCGCAAGTGCTCCTGTTGGACGAACCTTTGTCGGCTTTAGATCCTCAGCTTCGCAAACAGATGCGCTCCGAATTGAAAGCGCTACAGCGCAGAGTGGGAATCACGTTTTTATTCATTACTCACGACCAGGAAGAGGCGCTTTCCTTATCCGACCGTATGGCCGTCATGAACGGTGGGCGAATCCAACAACTCGGTTCGCCGAGAGAGTTGTATCAGCGGCCCGCTTCAAAGTTTGTCGCCGAGTTTCTAGGGGAAGTGAATTGGTTTCAGGGTGCCGGATTGCGGCCTGAATCACTGCGGGCTTCGCGCCGGCATCCCGGTACAGACGTGCCATCCGTACAAGCAGCGGCGCAGGGTTCTACATTCCTCGGCAATCGCGTACACTTGCGGGCGCAGCTTCTCGACGGATCTCAGTGCACGATTGAATTAGACGATCCGAAGAACGACTTTCAAGTGGGCGAGCCGATCACGGTGTGGTGGAACCGGTCGGATGAGCTGCGGTTTGGTAAAGCGTCCAGTGAAGTGTCTTAGGATGACTCGTCTTCGAACCCTTTTTCTTGCCCCAAGCGCGGCCGTGATGACGGCACTTTTTTTCGCGCCGCTTTTGATCGTCCTCGTTTACAGCTTTCTGAGCCGGGGCGCCTATGGCGGCGTCGCTCAGCCGTGGAACAGCGACAATTACATCCGCATTTTCGACCATCTCTACGGACGGATCGTTTGGCGGTCCATCTGGATTGCGGCACTTTCCACTACGATCTGCGCTGTCACCGGCTTCCCCCTTGCGCTCTATATTGCCCGCGCTTCACGCCATAGAATCTTGCTTACTGAACCTGGTGATGTTGCCTTTCTGGACCAGCTTCCTGATCCGGACCTATGCGTGGATGTTCCTGCTGCGAGACACGGGACTGATCAACAGCATGCTGATGGGCCTGCACCTTGTCAAACAGCCGTTGCCCTTACTTTTCAATACTGGCGCTGTGATTCTTGGTCTGGTTTACGGTTATCTCCCGTTCATGGTGCTTCCGCTGTACGCCACGTTAGAGAAACTCGATCCATCGCTTCTTGACGCCGCCGCGGATTTGGGAGCGTCCCCTCTAGTCACCGTTTGGCGAGTTGTTCTCCCGCTAGCAAGACCTGGAATTACGGCGGGATCTCTATTGGTCTTCATCCCCTGTCTGGGCGCTTATCTCACACCGGATCTGATGGGCGGCGGGAAAACCGTGATGATCGGTAATTTGATTCAGAATCAGTTCACAACAGCGCGCGATTGGCCGTTTGGGGCGGCGTTGTCGTTGTTACTGATGGTGCTGGCACTCCTGGTTACACGTGCGATTGCGCGAAAGAGCGGGGAACTGCTATGAAGAGGTTCCTGGCGCTCTATGCGGCAGCGGCCTACTGTTTCCTGTATCTGCCGCTTGCGATCCTCGGAATTTTCAGCTTCAACTCGTCCAAGATTGCGGTGTGGCGCGGTTTCACTTTGCATTGGTACAGCGCTGTCTTTCACAATCAAGCACTGTTTGAAGGCGCTATGAACAGCATTATCATCGCGCTGACTGCAACCGTGATATCAACGGTCATCGGAACGTTGGCGGCCTATGGGATCTGGAAAAAGAGCGCGCCACTTCTGACCAACTCGCTTTACCTTTCGTTGTTAACGCCCGAGATTGTTACCGGCGTTTCCTTGCTCGCGTTTTTCCAGTGGACGTTTCTGTTCCTGCGGCTTCAACTCGGGTTGCACACGGTTATTCTGGCGCATGTTTCTTTCTGTCTCGCCTACGTCGTGATTGTCGTGCTGGCCCGGCTTCGAAATTTCGATATCGCTTTAGAAGAGGCGGCTCTCGATCTCGGCGCAAACGAATGGCAGGTCTTCCGCTACGTGACCTTGCCTATGCTGCTGCCCGGAGTTTTAGCCGCCGCTCTGCTCTGTTTCACGGTTTCGTTTGACGATTACGTGATCACCAGTCTGGTCGCGGGCGTGAATTCCGAAACCCTGCCCATGATGATCTACGCGATGGCGCGGCGCGGCGTCAGTCCAGACGTGAACGCGCTCTCGCTGCTGATTACGGTAGGCCTGGGAACACTGATTCTGATGGCTGGACGGCTGGAGCAAAGCGCGGCCGCAAGCATGGATCGACATGAACCGGATCGATATGAACCGCAGAGTATTTCTGATGGGCGTGGCGGGCGCGTCACTCGGCTGCACGCGCGGCAAACGGCGGCTGAACGTCTATAACTGGGAGAACTACGTCGCCAGCGCGACCATTCCGGATTTCGAGCGCGAATTTCACTGCACTGTCCGATACGCTACTTACGGCAGCGCCGAAGAGATGCTTGCGAAAGTGATGAGCGGCAACTCGGGCTGGGATGTTGTCTTTCCCTCAAACAGCTTTGTCGGTCCGATGCGCGATCTTGGTCTTCTCGCTACTCTCGATCACGCAAAGTTGAGCAACTTGGGAAATCTGGACGAACGTTTCAAGGCGCCGGCATGGGATCCGCGGCTCGAAGTCTGCGTGCCGTACATGCATAGCGCAACTGGAATTCTATACTCCAAAAAAGTGAGCAAACCACCGCTCGCGTGGGCCGATCTCTGGGAAGACATTTATCAACGGCGCGTGACGATGCTGGACGACCCTGCGGAAGTTTTCGCGGCATGTCTGAAACGTCTGGGGGATTCGATCAACTCGGAAAGCGACGGGCAACTGAAGGCCGCGCGCGATCTGGCGATCCGTCAGAAGCCACTGCTGCGCGCGTATCTGAACGAGGAAGTACGCGATCAGGTGGTGACAGGCGACGTGTTGGTGGCGCAGATGTGGGCCCAGGTGGCGCAAGTAGCGATGGACAATTCGCAGGACCTGGCCTTCTCGTTTCCGCAGGAAGGGTTTGCCTTGTATGCCGATAACGCCTCCATTTTGAGAGAGAGCAAGCATCGGGATTTGGCGCACCAGTTTTTGAACTACTTGCTGCGGCCCCGGGTGGCTGCCGCGATCTGTAACGAAATGCGCACCGCAACCGCCAATTCAGCGGCGCGTGAATTGTTGCCGCCTCGCGGAACGCAATAACGGCGTGTTATATCCGTCCGCTGAAGTGCTGGAACGCGGCGAATGGTTCCGCGCGTTGAGCGGTCCAGCGCAGCGGATAAGGGATCGATACTGGACGGAAATCAAATCCGCTTAGAGCAGTCGTCTGTTGCGCGGTTTCGCTAATCGGCGTTCCAGGCGCGTCTCACGATGCCGCAGTGCGGGCGAAGATTCATAGGCTGAAGCCTGCTTCGTAAACTCAAGCGCAAGCGCATAGTTTCGTTCTTCATGCTCGTAGTACTTGGCTAATTCCTCAAGCGCACTTCCGCGAAAGTCGTTGCGGCAACCGGCGATTTCCGTGAACAACGTCAAAGCCGCATTTGCTCGACCGAGCTTCTTTTCAAGTAACGCGATATCCCACAGAGCGCGAAACAACAGGCGGTCCGGCAGCCCCGCATCTACCGCCCGCTTCAACATCGCCAGTCCCGGTTCGCGCTCCTCGGCGGCCAGAAGCC
The DNA here is from genome assembly GCA_963845995.1 of uncultured Acidobacteriaceae bacterium. Taxonomy (GTDB): domain Bacteria; phylum Acidobacteriota; class Terriglobia; order Bryobacterales; family Bryobacteraceae; genus Bog-105. Next base: position 181,618 of record CAWJUO010000003.1, read on the forward strand.
ATCGAGCAATGCTCGCCAGGTCCTCGCCGCGCTTTACTCCAAGTTTGGCGAGCGACTCCGGGTCCGTACTACGGAATGCCGCCGGAACGATGGCCGTCAAACAAGCCAGCGTGAGAATATCAATCGCGTTGTGGTGAAGAATAGGAACCACGCGCTGCGCCTCGCGGGAACGCAGATACTCGAAGTAGACGTACGGAATCAACTCGCCGGGGAGATCGCCTTCACGATAGAAACCGAGAATCTGCTGTTCAAGCTCCACGAGGCGGCAGCTTTCAAGACGCAATTTCCAGAGTCTGCGAGAGCCGTGAAGCAGATCCAAGTGCCCCAGACGCCCGAACGGCGGCTTATGACGTGTCATGCGATAGCGGGTTTCGAGCAGCGGCTGATCGTAGCTCTTGCCGTTGTAAGTAATCAGCAAATCGAAATCGTTCAGATGCTGCTCGAGCGCTGACAAAACGCTTCGCTCTTCGGCGTACTCGCGCATGAAAAACTGCCGCACCCGGAACCCCTCGGGCGTGATGCGGCCAACGCCGATCAGAAATGCATACGTACCGGACCCGCCGGCCAACCCGGTTGTCTCCGTATCGAGAAAGGCCCACCGCGCGGGGGCCATGGCGGGAATCTCAGCGCCTCCGAGGGCGTCCAGCAGATCGTGCGGAAGCTCCGAGAGTGCACCGATATCGGCGGACCCATGGCATTTGTGCGATGGAAATAATCGCTCCGTCTGAAAATGTTCGCCGAATTCGTTTTTGACAACTTCCCCTTCGGACCACTCCTCGACAAAGGAACGAGCCCATTTGTATTCGATCGGCCGAGGAATTGAAGGAGCAGGGGAGGGTTCGCGCCGTCCATATTTGCGATCGATCACGGCGATGCGCTGCTTAAGGCGGGCAAGTTGTTCTTCCGTGTCGATCATCAGTACAGATTCGCCTTTTATTTGCCAGTATAGCTGCTTCTGTCATGCGGTTCTTTACGATGGATCAGATGGTGTTGCTTCGACTCCTCGCGTTAGTGTGTTTGTCGGCTTACTGCGGCGCCTCCTCTTTCGCATTGGAGCCCGGCTTTTCGTCGAGCTACGTTAAGTCCGAGTTCAGAATTCCGATGCGCGACGGGAAGCACTTGTTCACGGCGGTTTACGTTCCGAAGAACGCCTCCACGACTTACCCGATTCTGCTGACCCGCACGCCCTACGGTGTAGGACCCTACGGCGTAAATAACTATCCGGCTGTACTGGGGCCATCGCGGAAGTTCGATCAGGAGGGCTTCATTTTTGCGTTTCAGGACGTGCGCGGCAGATACATGTCGGAAGGCAAGTGGGTGGAAATGCGCCCCATCAGCGCAAAAATAGACGAGAGCACGGATACCTACGACACGATTGAGTGGCTTCTGAAGAACGTCCGGAATAACAACGGAAAGGTAGGACTGCTTGGTATCTCCTATCCGGGATTCTACGCAACGGCGGGTCTAATCAATGCGCACCCGGCACTGGTGGCGGCATCTCCGCAAGCCCCCATTGCGGATCTGTTCATGGGAGACGACGCTTACCACAACGGGGCATTCTTTCTGGCGGCGAACTTTTCGTTTTATCAGGGCTTTCGGCCTCAAATGAAACCAGGACCGACGGACAGTGGAAACGGATTTCACGATCGAACGGGGAACGGCTACCGGTTCTTCTTGCAAATGGGCCCGCTCGACCGTTCTCAGAAATATTTTCACCCGCGCAATCCCTATTGGAACGATCTGCTGACGCACACCACGTATGACGATTTCTGGAAGGAGCGAAATATCCTTCCGCATTTGCACGAGATCAAACCTGCAGTTCTGGTTGTGGGCGGATGGTTCGACGCCGAAGATTTGGCTGGAACGCTGGGTACGTATCGAGCCATTCGCCGGCAATCTCCAAGCACCAGAATTACACTTGCCATGGGACCTTGGTCGCACGGCGCTTGGGAAGAGGGCTTGGGCCGCAAGCTTGGAAATATTGATTTCGGCTCGAACACGTCCGAGTTTTTTCAGGACCACATAGCACTTCCATTTTTTCTTCACTACCTTAAGGGAAAGGATGAGCCGAGCCTTCCCGCCGCTTATGTGTTCGCAACCGGAAAAGACGAATGGCAAAAGAAAGACAGCTGGCCGCCCGCTAATTCAAGGCCGCTGCGCTTCTACTTGGAACCGCGCAAACAGTTGAGCGTTGCGGCGCCTTCGGGGACCGCGGGCTTCGATGAATACGTTAGCGATCCTGACGCGCCAGTGCCGTTTTTCGAAGGATCCGCGATGAACGTTCCTTCGCAATACATGGATGCCGACCAGAGATTTGCCGAGCGCCGCCCCGACGTTTTGACGTACTCGACAGAGCCGCTGACCGAAGATCTAACGGTTGCCGGGCCGATTGCGCCGACACTCTACGTCAGCACTACTGGTACCGATTCCGATTTCGTCGTGAAAGTCATCGATGCCTATCCAACTGAATCCGGCGGCAAACTCGGCGGCTATGAGCAACTGGTGCGGGGTGAACCGTTTCGAGGAAAATTTCGCGAAAGCTTTGAGAGTCCACGCCCGTTGCCTCCCGGCAAAGTTCAAAAAATTGAATACACAATGCCAGACGTGTACCACTGCTTCCTAAAAGGACACCGGCTGATGATACAGATACAAAGCTCCTGGTTTCCGCTTGTCGATAGAAATCCGCAGACGTTTACCACTATTCCGAAGGCGAAAAAATCGGATTTCAAAAAGGCGACGGAACGCATCTACCACTCGGGAACTTCCGCTTCTTATGTGGAGTTCAGAGTAGAACATTAGGGCTCGCGCATTAAGCGCATGTTAAAGTCGGCAGATTGTTGGGGAGAAAATGTACTGTGCCGCCGAGGTGCTGCGTCTTTTCTCACAGAGAGCGATGAGGATGAATAAAGATACCAATAGCGTGTTCCGAAGAGACTTTTTGCGCCGGTCGCTGAGCGCCGTAGCTCTGCTTGGAGTTTCCGGTGTGTTGCAGCCGGCGAATGCCCAAGGTTACCGCTACAATCCAGAGCACCGCCGTCCGGTTGAAGCTACGCTGAACGATCTGGAAATGATTGGTAGAGCGAACGGCTACACAGACCAGATGCGTGACCGTTATGAGCACGCGATTCACCACCTGAGAGAGTTTGCAGACCGGCTGCATGAGGGGGGCGGGTTCGATAAAGACAAGTTGGACGAGGCTATTGGCGATGTTCAACATGTGATCGATCACAATCGGATGAATCCCGGTGCGCGGCACGCGCTGATACGCGATGTCAGAGAATTGCGCCGGCTGCGTCAGCATTTTGACGACCGATACCGCTACCGCGGTTAAGCGCCGCTATCTTCTCGCGCGCTCAAGAGCTTGCATTTCGGCGTCCGTCAAATCGCGCCAGGAGCCTGGTTGCAGGCTTCCCAGAGACACGGAGCCAATACTCACGCGGACCAGCCGCAGGGTAGGGAAACCAACAGCGGCAGTCATGCGGCGCACCTGCCTGTTCCTGCCTTCGGCGATGGAAAGCTCCAGCCATGACGTGGGGATTTTTGCGCGATAGCGAATGGGCGGTTCGCGTGGAGGAAGATCAGGCTCGTCCATAGACAACGCCTTCACCGCTTTTGCTCGATAGCTCTGGACAGGCACTCCTTCGCGCAGGGCACGTAGCGCCTCCTCCGTCACGGTTCCTTCTACTTGGACCCAATAAGTGCGCGGATGAGCGAAGCGTGGATCCGTCAGCCGGTGCTGAAACACTCCGTCACTCGTTAATAACATCAATCCTTCGCTGTCGTAATCGAGCCTGCCCACTGGGTAGACATCCGGCACCGCTATGAAATCCGCCAACGTGCGGCGCGGTTCCGCGTCACGGGCTTCGGTAGAGCCGGCCGTAAACTGACTTAGCACGTTGAATGGCTTGTTAAATGCCAGGTATCGAAACGGCCGCGATTTCTGCGCTGTACTTGGAAGCCTCATAGTGTCGTTCTGCGTCTACGTGTAGATGTCGCTCACCGATGAACCGAACCTGCCGCCTGCCGGAGACGAATCACCGTTCCGGAAGATTCTTCCTTATACGACGGTGTTGCTGATTATTGTCGTACTTTGGGTTGCCTGGATTTTGTATTCCCGGCACGCGGAAAACGCCAAGGCAGCGGCGGATTTGCAGGCGAAACAGGAGCAGGCGCAACGAGACAACGCCAACTTCGTCCTTCAGCACGGGGAACTCACGTTCACCACATTCGAAGCCGCCGACGGCACCCTGAAGCCGGGACAAAGCACGGAACTCTGCTATGGAGTGGTCAATGCGAAAAGCGTGAAACTAGATCCGCCCATCGAACAAATCAAGCCGTCAATCCGGCACTGCATGGATATCGCTCCGAAGAAAACCACGACATATACGATCACGGCCGACGATGGCGCTGGACATACGAAATCGGTGTCCCTGACGGTGCACGTGAAGTGAGAACGCCCCTGTCTGGATGCTTGATGTTGGTAAGATTTTACTACGGAAAGGTGGCCGAGTGGTTTAAGGCAGCGGTCTTGAAAACCGCCGACGGTGAAAGCTGTCCGTGAGTTCGAATCTCACCCTTTCCGCCAGAGAAGATCGTCTTTACAAGACGGGTTTAGCTCGTTGCAAAATCCCGAAGTTCCGGGTAGTGTTCGACAAGTTGCGGCGGAGCTGGAACTGGTTTGCCCTTCAGAACCGAAGTGATCTCTACCGCATTGACGACGGCCTTCCCTAAATTGTGATTGTTGGTAATCACGTACGTTTCGTCCGCATCGTCCGCGATCTGTTTCGCTCTGGTTACCCACGGGTCGAGTTCGTCCGCTGAATAGAGATGATCGTATCGTTCGCGCACATCCGCCTTTGCAGAAAACCAGTTCTTGTAATTGCGGCCGTGTAGCCGGACGTACCCAACTGCGGAGGTTACATTTGCAGCAGGTCTAACTGATCGATGGAATAGCGGCTGGTCGATATTGCAAATACCCGTACCACGCTGGCTGAGCAGATCCATGACGTCCTCTTCCATCCAGCTTGCATGGCGTACTTCAACGACAAGCGGGTATTCGCGAAAGCGCTCCTGCAAACCAACCAGGTATTCCCGATTTTCAGATGAGGATTTGAAGGACCAGGGAAACTGAATCAATAACGCACCCAGGCGATCGGCTTCAACGATTGGCGCAATCCCGTCCTTGAACTCCTTTTCGTCATTAGGGGCTGGTTGACGCTCGTGCGTGAAGGAATGGAAAAGCTTGGCGCAAAATTTGAAGTTGCTATTGCCAGCAACGCTCTCCACCCATTTCTTCGCCGCCGTCGCTCGTGGCGCACCGTAATAGGACGTATTGATCTCGACGGTATCGAAGTATCCCGAGAGGTAAGCCAACTCGTCAAATCCTCGAGTCTTTGCCTTGGGATAGACAATGCCCTCCCAGTCCTTATATTTCCAACCTGCGGTTCCGACGCGAATCACTCTTTTACTTTGACACTATAGAACAAGCTATCTATCGGCCAAGAAAAAGAGCAGCCCATCGCAATCGAAAGATGAGCTGCTCTGCCGCGTTAGCCTTTAAAGCAGACTAGGATCGGCGAAACTTGCGTCCAGCCAAAGCGAGCACGCCAAAGCCAGCCGCAAAAAGAAATTCAGTGGATGGTTCGGGAGTCGCCGAGGTTCCACCGCTACCACTGCCGCTGCCCCCGTTGCCACCGGGTGCTGTGCCAACCGCGGTTGCACTGAAGGTCAGTGATCCGCCATTGGCCGCGTTCGAAAACTGCAAGATGCCTCCGCTCGTCGGGGTAGTGCCGTTCGATGAGAAGCTGAGAAAATCCGCTGAATACTGAGTTAAAAATGATTCAAGGGCAGTTGAATCGCCATTCTGAAGCGCCGTAACGATACTGGACTCCGTTGTATTCGTAAATACTTGGTTCCAGGTTTCGGCATTCAGGCAGTATTGTAAGTCGCTTGGTTGACAGCGACGCTAACGCCCGTGGCTGAATACAGCCCGACTGCCGTAGCCACGCCCGAACTGATGTAGTAGGGAACGGTCTCGTTGAACGCGAATGTGCCGCCTGGCACGTAGTTTGTGCCGAGGCCTGGCACCGTCACGCCAGCAGCTTGCGTGCCCTGGAGGGTTCCACCATTCGCGTCATAGACGAAGTAATCGTCGGTCTGCGAATGGTCAGAGTTATGGATCCTGTAAAGGTTGTGCCCGTTGAAACCGCTGCTCCGAAACCGCTGCTGGCGACAGATAGTAGTCCCAACGTCGCGATGCAAGCGGTCAAGTACGTTTTGTTTTTTTGCAACATATATCTCCCCGAATTTGAATGTCCGAACTACCCTTGAGTGAAGAAGACTCTAGGCCAGACCGGGCTAAGGTGAATGCATCAGATGCAGACTTGTTCAAAATAGCTTACTTTTCTGCGGTTATAGGGAAAGCCAGTTCACGTTTCAGTCCCATGACGAGAGTTAGTCGGTAACGCACGTCCTAGTAGTACCTTTATGAATCCTGCATCAGAAATGACTTGATCTTCGGTCTTATCAACGGCTCCGCATGCTCGTGCTACAGATGAAGAAGGCTATGGACTCCCTAACACCTCCGGTTACAGAACAATCAGGAATGCTCAGCGCGTTTGGACCGGCCAGATCCACTGTCGCAGGCGCACCGCTCACGGCAGAGGAATTGAGACGAATGGACGCTTATTTTCGAGCGACCCTCTATCTCTGTCTGGGCATGATTTATCTGCGGAAGAACCCGCTGCTTAGGGAACCGCTCAGCGTTGAAGATTTGAAGATACGCGTGCTCGGGCATTGGGGTTCAGATCCAGGCATGAGCTTCATTTACATACACCTGAACCGATTGATCCGGAAGTACGACTTGAACGCGATTTTCCTTGCTGGTCCGGGGCATGGCGCACCGGCGGTTCTATCAAATGCGTACTTAGAGGGCACTTACTCGGAGATTTATCCGGAAAACAGCGAAGACGAGCAGGGGCTTTGCCATTTCTTTCGGCAGTTCTCATTTCCAGGCGGCATCGGTAGCCATTGCACGCCCGAGACACCCGGGTCTATTCATGAAGGCGGAGAACTCGGGTACAGCGTTTCTCACGCGTTTGGCAGTGTTCTTGATAACCCGGATCTAATCAGCGTTGTGATGGTTGGGTGATGGGGAAGCGGAAACAGGGCCGCTCGCGACGGCTTGGCATTCGAATAAATTTCTCAATCCGATCCATGATGGAGCGGTGCTGCCAATTCTTCATTTGAACGGCTATAAAATCAACAATCCAACTATCCTGGCGCGCATCAGTCATGAAGAACTGGAGTCGCTATTCAGGGGCTATGGATATGAGCCGTTATTTCTGGAAGGGTCGGACCGCGAGAGCATGCACCAAGCGGCTGCGGCAACGCTTGAACATTGCATTGAAAAAATCCGCTCGATCCAAGAAGAGGCGCGCCGAACGAATGTAGCCAGCCGCCCGCGCTGGCCCATGGTTATCCTTCGCACTCCGAAAGGATGGACCGCCCCCGCCGAGATTGACCACCACAAAATAGAAGGCTCGTGGCGCGCGCACCAGGTGCCGATGACGGACGTCACGTCTAACGACGCCCATCTCAAAATTCTGGAAGCGTGGCTGCACAGCTATCGCGCCGAGGAATTGTTTGACGAATCAGGGCGACTGATTCCGGAGTTGAAGGCATTGGCCCCGGTTGGAACAAGGCGCATGAGCGCGAACCCGGTGGCGAACGGCGGCTTGCTGCGCAGGGCACTGCGCTTGCCTGATTTTAGAGAGTACGGCGTTCAGGTCGAGAAGCCAGGCGGGACAGAAGCCGAGAATACGCCTCCGCTCGGACGATTTCTGCGCGATACGCTTCGCGAGAATCCGTACAACTTCCGCGTATTTGGACCCGATGAAACGGCTTCGAATAAACTGAGCGCGGTTTACGAAGCAACGAAGAAGGTCTGGCTGGCTGAGTATTTTCCCGAAGACGCGGACGGTGCGGAGCTTTCGCTTGACGGCCATGTGATGGAAATCTTAAGCGAGCATACGCTGGAGGGTTGGCTCGAAGGCTATCTGCTCACCGGGCGCCATGGGATTTTCTCCACCTATGAGGCGTTTGTGCATGTGATCGACTCGATGTTCAATCAACATGCCAAGTGGCTGGAAATCAGCAGGCGCCTATCGTGGAGAGCCCCGATCTCATCCCTCAATCTGTTGATTACGTCTACCGTCTGGAGACAAGATCACAACGGATTCACGCATCAAGACCCTGGTTTTCTCGATGTTGTGGCGAACAAGAGTCCGGCGGTCACGCGCATTTATCTGCCGCCCGATGCGAATTGCCTGCTCTCGGTAGCCGATCACTGCCTGCGCAGCACCGATTATGTGAATGTGATCGTGTCGGACAAGCAGTTGCACCTGCAGTTCCTGGATATGGACGCGGCGATTGCACACTGCACAAAAGGCCTTGGTATTTGGAGCTGGGCAAGTACAGATGGGGGTCTTGAACCCGATGTCGTGGTCGCCTCCTGCGGAGACGTACCGACGCAAGAAGCGCTTGCCGCAACAGCGATGCTGCGGGAACATTTCCCCGATCTAAAGCTTCGCTTCGTCAACGTGGTGGATCTATTCCGTCTGGTGCCGGATACAGAGCATCCGCATGGATTATCAGACCGGGATTTTGACTCGCTCTTCACCGTCGATAAGCCGATCATCTTTAACTTCCACGCCTATCCCTGGCTGATTCATCGCCTGGCGTACCGCCGTACGAATCACCATAATTTGCACGTGCGCGGGTATAAAGAGAAAGGCAATATCAACACGCCGCTGGAACTCGCGATTCAGAACCAAGTGGACCGCTTTACCATTGCGATGGATGTAATAGACCGGGTGCCTCGATTGCAAGTCACGGGCGCACACGCAAAAGAACATCTGAAAAACGAGCAGATTGCGTGCCGCGCTTATGCTTATGCAAATGGCATTGACAAGCCGGAAATCGTGCATTGGAAATGGCCTTACTAGGGCCGCATGAACGTTCTTGTTCTGAACGCCGGCAGTTCAAGCCTGAAGTTTCAATTGATCGCGACCGATCTCGATCGCATCAGACAAGATCAGGACGAACGCCTGTGCCGCGGGGCCATAGATCACCTTGGCAATGAAGCCGAATTCGCTGTTCACATCGGCGGTACTGAGCATAAGAGCAAAGAAGATATCCCTGATATACATGCCGCGGTCGAGAGAGTTCTCCGCTGGTTTAGCTCGAAGGAATCGCCAGTTGAGGTGCACGCAGTAGGACATCGCGTCGTCCATGGAGGCGAGCTGTTTTCAGAATCGGTTTTGATCACCGATGACGTGCTTACGGGAATCCGCGGCTGCATCGAACTCGCGCCGCTGCACAATCCCAATAACATCGAAGGCATTCTGGCTGCGAGCAAAGTCTTTGGGCCACAGCTTCCGCAGGTAGCGGTATTTGATACAGCCTTCCACCATACTCTTCCGCCGCACGCCTATATCTATGCGCTTCCGTACGGCCTTTATGAAAAACATCGGATCAGGCGCTATGGTTTTCACGGGACTTCGCATCGCTATGTGGCCGAGCGCTACCGCCAGCTCAGCTCCTTAAACCGCGACGCCACCAACATCATCACTCTTCATCTGGGAAACGGATGTTCCGCGGCGGCCATCAAAGGCGGCTATTCGGTAGATACTTCAATGGGCATGACACCGTTAGAAGGTCTTGTGATGGGCACCCGATGCGGGGATATCGACGCAAGTCTGGTAACGATGATCGCGAAAAAAGAGGGGCTCACATGCGATCAGGTGGAGTCGCTGCTGAACACCCGATCGGGCTTGCTTGGAATTTCTGACATTAGCAACGATATGCGGGAACTTCAGGATAGAGCGTCCCGGGAAGAGGATTCGCGCGCCACTCTCGCAATTGACGTCTTCTGCTACCGTGCCCGCAAATACATCGGCAGCTTCCTCGCCGCGATAGGGGGAGCTGATGCTGTTATCTTCACGGGAGGTATCGGCGAACATTCACCGTTAGTGCGGGCTCGTATCTGCGAAGGCTTGGAATGGGCGGGATTGAAACTCGACCGCGACAAGAACGAGAACGCGAACGGAACCGAAGCCCGGATCAGCACGGAAAACTGTAAACTGGCGGCATTTTGCATACCCACTGACGAAGAGCTACTGATTGCGCGCGATACCGTCCGCTGCATCCTGAATCAGCCTCATCCGTTCTAACGTGAAATGGTTTACTTCCTGCGCAGTTGAATAAGAGCGATTTCAGGCGGGCAGTTGTAACGGATCGGCAGCGTCGAACACCCTGCCCCCCAACTTGTATAACCTTGCATCGAGCCAAACTTCCACAGCCCTTGCACCAAACTCCGCGGCACGGGCGCATTCTTCTTGATAGCGCCGAGGAACGGTATTCTGACCTGCCCGGCATGCGTGTGACCGCAAAGATAAAGACGAACTCCACAACCCGCGGCGTCGCCGTACAGGTCAGGACTGTGCGCAAGCAGAATACGGAATCCGTCTTTCGCAGTGGCCGCCATCGCCCTTGGCAGATCCGCACAACGGTAGTCAAACGAGTCGTCAACGCCGGCGAACCATAAAGACGAATCGCCGCACCGCAGTTCCATCGCATCGTTGATCAGCATTCGAACACCCATCTGCTCAAACCGGAACGCCATTTCGGCGGCATCGTGATTTCCCAGGATGCCAATTACGCCCTGCCGTGCCGATATAGCGGAGAGCACCGTTTGCATCCGCCTGTAAACCTCTTCGCAGGAACCGCTGATTTCAAATCGGTAGTCCCCGGTCAATACGCAAAGATCCGGCCTCAGATCTTTTAAGAACCGGCGCAAGCGTTTCAGCAAGCCCTTCCATCTCGTCGATATGGAAATCCGAGAGGTGGAGGATCTCGAACCCATCGAAGGCCTCCGGCAAATCCTCGAAAGAGATTGGAATGCGGCGAACGACTGGACTGAGCGCGTTACGTACGCCGCGCCGGTAGAACCCGGTGCCCTGGAACAGTAGCTTCAAAATCGCCGTCTTGATTCGCCGGTTGAACCACAAACGAAAGTGGGATTTGCGAAACGTGCGGCCCGATCGTGCGAAGTATTTTTCTACTTCAAGTCTCGGGCGAAGCGATTCAGCCAAATTGCTACTTTGAGCCGAACTGGTCGTACATGGATTGCGGATGGGCACCTACTTCGATCTTATAGAGTGCCACTGCGCGCCGATGCTACGCTCGTGACAGAGCGCCGATACTCGTGCCGCCAGGGACTGTGGCCGCGCCCAAGTCTCGGTCCGCTTCTCCAGACAATCCAGGAAACCACAAGCACTGTGCCAAAACTATCTACCGTGACAAAATGCATTCAAGTACAGGCGCTTCTTTTGCTGATCCTCGCTGCTTGCCGTCTGAATGCGCAGCAGCCAGCCAACGGTCCGAAAGCTCAACGCGATGAGCTGATTTTCACCGACGGAGAGCGGCTGGTGGGACATCTTGAGCGATCAAACGGTAGCTCCGTAATATTCAAAAGCGATATGGCTGGGGAAGTCACAGTCGATTGGAGCAACGTCAAAGAACTGCACTCTTCTCTCCCCGTTGCCATAGTTCCGAAAGGCGTGAAGTTTGGCCGTCGGCGGAATACGGATAAAATTCCTCAAGGTGAAATCTCCGTTTCAGATCAGAAGATTCAGGTAGCGGATGGGTCTGCGGTGCCCCAAACAATTCCGGTCAGTGCCGCGGCCTTCGTAATCGACAAGGCGACTTTTGAGAAATCGCTACGCCGCCCGAGCCTGTTCGACGCCTGGAAAGGAAGCGCCACGGCCGGAGTTTCACTAGTCCTCGCAACGCAGGATAATCGCTCTTACACGAGCGCTATAACTCTGACGCGCGCCATTCCCACCGAGCCCTGGATGAATCCGGAGAATCGGACATCGATTGAGTTCAGTTCATCATACGGTGAACTCACGCAGCCCGGCCAGCCACTCACAAAGACTTCAATTTTCCACGCCGATGCCGAACGCGACGAGTACTTCAGCCCCGATCTCTACACCTTCGCCGAAGCGGCTTTCGATCACAACTTCTCGCAAGGTCTGAATCTTCAACAAACATTCGGCGGCGGCCTCGGGTGGACGCTCGTAAAAGAAGCAAATAGTGAACTCGATCTGAAAGCCGAGCTAACGTATGTCAACCAGCAGTTCGCGCTTGGAACCCAGAATCAGAAATTCGTCGGATCTGTGTTTTCCGAAGGCTACGAACGTAAGTTCAGGCATGGCATGACACTTCACGAGTCTTTGTCCGCATCTCCCGCGTGGAGCAGCAACCGCGCTTATTCCGCAAATGCCAACGTCATCTTCAGTATTCCAATAACAAAGCGTTTCAGCATCGCGCTGGACACGCTGGACACATTTCTCAACGACCCTTCGCCCGGATTCAAGAAAAATTCCTTCCAGTACTCGACCGGGCTTACCTACACGCTCCCCTAAGTTTGAAGTCTGAATTACGAAGAGAAGGTAACGACTAGTGCCGGCATTGGATCACATAATCAGTTCGCTAAGAGGCCGCCATGCTTGAAGCTCAACAGCTCTTTCAAATCCTTCTGGTTGAGGACAACCCCGGAGACGTTCTTCTGACCAGAGAAGCGTTCGAGGAGGGCCGTCTCGCCCACAACCTTTCCGCCGTGGGGGACGGTGAAGAAGCCATCCAGTTCCTTCGCCGCGAAGGTAAGTTTCACGATGCGCCGCGTCCCGACGTAATCCTGCTGGATCTGAACCTGCCTAAGAAAGATGGGCGCGAACTCCTCGCCGAGATCAAAGAGGATCCTTCCCTGAGATTCATTCCTATCATCGTGCTTACTACGTCCGACGCGGAGCAAGACGTCTGGCGAGCTTACAAGCTGCACGCGAACTGCTATCTCACCAAGCCCATCGAAGTGGATGATTTCATCAGGAAGATCAGGTCGTTGGAGGAATTTTGGCTAACGGTTGTGCGCCTTCCTGGCAAATGATCCGCGCGTAACGCTAAGCGAATGTTCGTAGTCTCACTGAGAGACTGGGGCAAAATCCCGGAAGGAGACTTATGGCAGGAAGCAACACGGCGGTGTTTGGCATTTATCCGAGCCGCGCACTGGCGGAGGAAGCAGTTGACCGCCTCATCGCGGGCGGGATTTCGAAACGAGGATATCTCGGTTCTGTTGCAAGATAACGTGGGTACGAAGGATTTCGCCCACGAGAAACACACCAAGGCTCCCGAGGGTGCGACCACCGGAGTTGTAGCGGGTGGCGTGGTGGGGGGCACGATTGGATTGCTTGCCGGTATCGGCTTGCTGGCGATTCCTGGCCTTGGACCTCTTATCGCCGCGGGACCCGTTATTGCCGCTCTTACCGGCATCGGCTCTGGCGGCGTGGTAGGTGGATTTATTGGCGCACTGGTCGGGATGGGCATTCCCGAATATGAAGCCAAGCGCTACGAAGGCCGCATCAAAGAAGGCGGCGTTCTGCTCTCAGTCCATTGCGACGACAGCGAGTGGATCGCCAAGGCGAAGGAGGCGCTGAAACTGACCGGTGCCGAAGATATCGCATCGGCCAATGAAGCGCGCGCGGATTTCGCGGTAGGCGATAAGCCGGTCAGCAGAGGAGCGCGAACGGTATAGAATCTCAGATCTGCAGCCGGGCACCTATGTCCGGCTGAGCCAGGTCGGCCACTTACATAGAGGCTTTAACGTAAACTTTATCAGGAGCCGCAACGTCGGCGTTGTCCGCCGTCACGCTAACTTTCACCGGCTGTAATCCTGCTTTCTTTTCTGGACGTGCAAGAAACGTAAGAAGATACTGGTGTTGTAACTTCATGGAAATCTCGTCCAGAAAAGGCGTTAGCGAAACGGGCGGTCCAAACGTCCTGATATAAGATTCCCCACCCGTCTCATCCGCCAGCTGGGAAAGTAGGTTCTGGCCGATTGTCTCCCGCCAGAAAGTATGGCCGAAATGCCCGGCGCTCGGGTTGTAAATCGTGAAAACAATCACCCCCGCTCGTTGCGCATCTGCTATTCCTTTGTTTACGTATTGGTTCTCCGGCGCTAATCCGCCTCCCAAACCTTCTATCCCGCTGCTGATCATCACCACTTCCCGGCGTTCCACATTGCTTTTGGGCCAAGCCTTTACAGCCTCCGACAGCGAATCATACGGACTTACATCCGCGCCTCCCGCGCCTAAGGGCAGCCGAATGGAATTCGCCGCCGCGCCTAGATCGGTGGTGAATTTCTGTACCATGTTGGCCAAGCCATTCCGCATATAGCCGACCGCGATCTCCGTTGAGGGGGGCAACGCCTTGATCCATTGCTTGACCTCGCTTATTTGCGTATCGAAGCTCGAACCGGAAGAATCGTCAATCAACAACATCAACTGCAAGCCAGCATCGTTCAGCGCGGAGCGGCGTGAAAGAAGTGACTGTTCGCGGCGTTTGCTCTTCGCTGACCTTGATGTCCCGTTGCTCAACGTTTGGAATGTCTTTGCCGCGCTTTGCCTCGATCGTGACAACCATATGCACCGGCACACCGGGAACTGCATCCTGCTTTGCCCACAGCGAGACATCCATCGCACAAACACAAGCCGCGGCGGCGAGCGCAATGAACATTCTTCTTTTCATCATTCTGGTCCTTCTTTAAATCAGCGCGGCGCTCGGGGCGTGTTGAAGAGCCGCTCTGCTCCGTCTATTAGAGCAGCTTGCTGTGTCTAATGACGCAATTATGTAATGTTCGAACTCCTCCGCACGCGCTGCGGCGCTGTGAAATCGGAGGGTTCTCCGCCTGGCCCGATCGGCTATTTCCATGCGCTGTTCAACCGGCATGTTCAGATGCGAGATTACTTCTTGGGAATTGGATACGGGTAGTATCTCTGTACCAGGTTCGAAGAAGCTCTCAAGACCCGCCCACTTGTCGGTGATAATTGGAACGCCGCAAGCCGCCGCTTCGAACAGACGAACGCTCGGCGAGTAGCCGGCGCGAACCATATCTTGCCGAGTAACGTTCAAAGTGAACTTCTGCGAATTGTAGAATTTGCGATGTTCGCGCGCGGGAAGGTGGTCGGTCCGCTCCACGTTAGCGGGCCACTCGATTTCGCTTGGATATTGCGGACCCGCAACTACAAAGCAATGTCCGGCCTGCCGTCTCGCCACGTCCACCAGCAGATTTTCGAGTGCGGGTTGCCGGTCCGCGGCATAGGTGCCCAGGTATCCCAGATCCCACTTGATGGGCTGAGACTCCGGATAATACAGCGATGGATCGACCGAACAATACAGCGCCCGTGCGCAAGGCGAACCCAGTTTACGTTCTATAAACTCAAGCGTCGGACCACCCGTGAACGAAAGATACGTCTGGTACTTACGGCACAATTCGTGCGACAAATACTCACAGCGGCCTCGCTTCAGGTTGGCAAGCGTGACCGGAGTGTCGATATCGTAGAACGCAGTACAGCTTTTAGCGGTGGACGTCACCCACTTACCTACCGCAATCCCTTCAGGCACATAAGAACCTACAACCACCACGTCGGCGTTCCGAATAGTGCGCCCATATCGTTCCTTCAGTTCATCGAGCGACTGGTACAGCCCGATCTTGCAGTAAGTGGCCTTTGTAAATTCCCGATTAGACGAATACCACGGCACATCGCGTTCTAAGAATGTTATTGAATGGCCGCGTTTTGCAAGTTCCTTCAGCAGCCCGCGATAAGTGGTCGCGTGCCCATTTCCCCATGTCGATGTAATAGATAGGCCCAGAAATACGCAGTTCATTTGTAAGTCGCCTAAACCCGTCCCGCCATGCGTCATCGACGGCAGACAGGACACCGCCTCCTTAAGGATTGTGTTCACCAGTTGACCGCGTTTGGCGTAAGTGTGATGGGCAAGAACGCGCTTCCGGGCGGCATCCCCGATTGCGCGTGCCCGCTCGTTCCCGACACTCTCAACCAGACGCGCGACTTCTTCCCCGTTATGCGCCACCAAAACTTCCTCTCCCGGTTCCAGGAACAATTCAATTCCCTCCCACGCATCCGTGATGAGACAAGCGCCCGCGCCAGCCGCTTCAAAGACACGCGTTGCCGGTGAAAAGCCGTAGCGCGCCATGCTCTCGCGGCTGATATTCAGAACCATCCGCGCGGAGCAATTAAATGCATTGTGGTCTGCCGTATAAACGTGACCAACGTAGCGGACATTGGAAGACACCGGCTTATCTGCCCAGCCACTGCCCCCTAACACGAAGCGGTTCTCAGGGGAGAGCGAAGCGGCTCTCAAAAAGAACTCGTCCACCCGCGCCTCTCGATCCGGCAGCCGGTTTCCGAGGAAACACAAATCACCCTCGAAACGCGGATCCGCCGCGACAGGATGATGAATGTCCGGATCAAGTGCATTGTAAATAGGTACGCAGACTCGAGCACCGAACTCGTGATACTTACTCGTAACCGGTTGTCCGCCGCCATAAGTGAGAACCAGATTGAACTTGGGGAGCGCGGCGTGAAACGGATCCTGAGCGTTCGAACCTAACCGGTCAAGCGTAGCCGGAGCGTCCACGTCCCAAAACACCCGGCAGATCGTCTCGGGCATCTCCGAAATCTTGCTCTCCAGGAATTCATCGAGCACGCCTACGCCACTCGCCTTCACGACCACATCGGATTGCGAACAGTAAGTGAGGTGGCGGTTTACCTCGGGCAAATTGTTTGGATCGTAAACCACGATCTTCGCCCATTCGGGATCTTCTATGTCCCGGTTCTTTTGCCTGTCATACGCATCCGGCTCATAGAAAACGATCTCGTGCCCATGTTGCGCCAGCGCCCGCAGAATTCCTCTGTAGTAAGTTGCCGCTCCGTTCCAATAAGCGGAAACCAAACTCGAACCCCAAAAGGCGATTCTCATGAATGGACCTCAACTGTGTTGTCTGATTCCTGGACTGCCATTTCCGGGCGGATTCCGTTATAAATGTCGAGCAGTTCATCTACGCGATGCGCGCACGTGTGACGCGTCCGTATGGTTTCGAGCCCACTCTCGCTGAGACTCCGCGCCAGCGCTGAATCTCGAAGCACGTCCCGAAGGCTTCTTTGCATTTCGCTACCGTCCCGGACCATAAGAAAATCTTTCCCTACGCGAAAGAGTCCCTCCGTGTCGTCCCACGGCGCGGAGACGAGCGGAATACCGCACGCCAAAGCTTCAAAAGGGCGAATGGTCGGAATGCCGGGAAGTTGCTCCGTATAAGGCCGGCGCGGAACATGCACGGTCGCGGCAAAACGCGAAAATACTTCAGGAACATCGAAGTTTGCTACCCAACCGTTGTACTGAATCGAAGCATCCTCCAATTGAGACCGTGCTGAATCGGGATACCGGACTCCATATACTTCCGCTTTCAAGCCAAGCTCCTTCACAGGCTCAAAGAAGTACTCACGCAGCTCTTCCGTTCGCTCTTCGTCTCCCCAATTTCCGATCCAGACTACGTCCGCGGTTTTCTCTTGGGCCGGCCGTGGGTAAAAAACGCGGGTGTCCGCCGCCTCATGCCAAACGTGAACCTGCCGTCCCCAACCCAAACGCTCATACGCTTGCTTCAAAGAGGCGCCGTAGGCGAGCACCCCGTCATATTCGGTCAGATCGAACCGGTCCATTTCGTGCTTCGCAGTCACGGCACGATGGTGCGTATCGTGAAACAGAATTCGAAGGTTGCGATTCCTTCGCCGGCTCCGGCCAATTGCGCCGACCAGTTGCGGATCGCTCCACTCATGTACTAGCGCGAGGTCGATTCCATCAAGAGTTCCGTCGATATCCAGGTCTCGTCCTAGATAGGTCCGGCTGCGAAGCCCGGGAAATGCCGCTTCGAACCGGCGAATTGCATCGACGCCGTGATCCCGAATCAGGTTCTCCCGGCTCCAGCCATCTTCTGGCTCATAGATGAATACTTCGTGTCCCCGTGCGAGTAATTCCGAAGCGACGCCACGCAGGAAATGTGCATTCCCGTGGTTCCAGTCCGAAACGAGAGAATGGTAAAACATCGCTACGCGGAGCTTCACGCGGCGACTCCCCTAGCCTTCTCGGCCTTCAGCAAATCACGATAGGTGGTCAGGTACTCCGCCACGGTTTTCTCGCCGGAATAAGCGGCAGCCCGTGAACTTGCCTGCATCGCCATAGCGCTCACGCAAGCCCGGGTCGCGGCACAATCGATTCACCTCAACAACCCACTTGTCACAATCGCTCGGATCAACGAATACGGCCGCGCCGTCCCACAGTTCCCTCAAACTGGGGATGTCTGCAAGCACCAAACAGCAATGGGAATTCGCGGCCTCAAGAACGGAAAGCCCAAACGGCTCATAGTAAGCCGGATGCAGAAAAATACCGGCTCCTTGCAAGTGTGCCAAGAAGTCCTCATGGCTTAATGCGTCAAGCAACTCAATCGAATCCGCCTTAACCGCACGTTCCATCCGGACCGCGCTTACTGCCTGCCACGCGAACAGGCCAATCCAGTTCCGGCCCAATTTCCGCAAGAAGGCGAAGATTCTTGGCTGGGTCCCACAAGCGCCCAGCCGCCATGCAAAAAGGTTGTTTCCGCGTAACGGGATTCGGCTTCATCGCACTGAAGTTATGAATCACTTTCACCTTGCGAACGGCAGCAATTCCGTACTCGTCTCGCAGTGCTTGCGCCATAAACTCGGTTGGCGCAACCACCGCGGTTGCCGCTTCCAGTCCGCCCGTAACCCGGCGCTTATACTCCGCCCATTCCGCACCTGGCGAGCAATTGTGGACAGCTCTCCACCACGAGAACACGCACGAATGTGCGGTCACCAGCACTGGCTTATTCCAGGGCAAAGCCGCGTGGCTGTACCCATTCAGATGAATCACGTCGGGTTTGAACTTGCTCTGCAGTTTCAAAAGCCATTCACCGGACTCGTCCACCTCGCGCCATGGCGTCTGCATCCATTCCAGTGCATAGCCGCTCTCAACCAGTTCCACACCCGGAATGTTTTCGATTTGACGCTTCTGTTGAGGTGAGGGCCGCGGCCCGAGCGTCGCCAGAAGAACCTGCGCCCCCTGATCGGCGAAACCTCGAATCAGGTCGGCCGAATATTGCCACACTCCCCCTACGGCGTCGGCAGTCATCAAAATGCGAAGCGGCTGGCTCACTCGAATCGTTCCCTCAACGGTGGCGTGCAGCCGTCATCGTTTCCAGTTCAACAAGCGGCTGTGGACGCTGTTCCTGGATATCGCTGAAGGAATCGAATCCATTCAGGTAGGCCTCGTGCGCCCGTTCCCAGGCGAAATCATCCACCTTTCCCCAGCGCCGAGTGTAATCCGGCGATCCGGGATACGGAAACAGTGGAACGGGTTTGTTTGCCCACACGCCATGCGATTCCAGCCGATGACGCCATGCTTCGACCGCATCCGCATCGTCCTCCGTCATCGCTAGCAGATTTGCTTGCACAAAGGGCACCAGGGTCTTTGCAAAAATCAGCCGGTCGGTTAACTCGTCCGTGGACATCTTGCATTTCTTATCGAGGAACGCGCGTCCCTCTTCCGTAATGCTCTCGACACCCGCCTCGATCGAAACACATCCCGCCCGGGCAAGCGCGCGAATAGCGTCCTCATTCCAAAGATCGATGCGAGTCTGTACGCCCATCTTGATCTTCCGCTCGGCCAGGCCGGCCAGCACTTGAGCGTCGGGCAGGAAAATTTCATCGATGAAGTAGATGTATTCAACACCCTGCCTGACAAAGCCATCCACTTCTTCGAGAACGGTATTGGCGGGCCGCTTGCGGTAGCTGTTCCGGAAATTGTCCTTCGCGCAGAACGTGCAGTGATACGGACATCCTCGCGACGCCTCCATCTCCGCTCCCGGTCCAGTTGGCTCCGCGTCAAATCGGTGATGTTGATGCTTATGTTTTCGCACCAGTTCGTCCGGCCAATGCAGCGCTGGAAGGCTCTTCATATCGCAAGCGCGATTGGGCCCGCGGCTCACGAAGTTCTCACCTTCGAAGTACGCAATCGACTGAACAGCCGCGAGATCGCCTGTCAAGAGAGGCAGAGTCTCTTCACACTCGCCCAGCACAACAACATCCGCGCCGGTCTTCTTCAGAGTCGCCCGCGGCGTGGTAGACGCATGTGGCCCAACCACGACCAGCCGCCCGGCAAAGGGGCGAAGCTCTCCACATAACAACTGCGGAATGCGCAACTCTGGAGGCGCGCATCGCCAAAACAAATAACTCGGCGCGGTCGTGACCACCGTTACGTCAGGCCGGTACTCCTTTACGCGCGCAACCACTTCCGATTGCGTCAATCCATCCAATTGGCCATCGATCAAGCCGTGCTTCGTGTCCTGCTCTTTCAAGCAGCGCTTGAGAGTAGCCGAACTCCAAGGGAAGATGCGGCTCGCGGCATCCGAAATAGATGCTGCCTTCAAAATCCCAGGCGGGATTTACCAGTGCAAAACGCATCATGCCACCTGAACCGCGGAATGCTCAAACAACGAGGGTCTACTTAAATACCAGTTGTAGAGTGTCCGAAGCCCTTCGCGAATGCTGAACTGCGGCGTCCACCCGAGCACGTCACGAATCTTCCTGGTATCGGCGACGAACCAGCGCTGATCGGCCAGCCGCTCAGGTCCCCATTCAATCGCAACCGGGCTTCCAGTCAGCGTCCCGAGTTGCTGAATAAGATCAAGCAAACTCGTGCTGTTCTGCCTTCCGCCGCCCATGTTGAAAACTTGTCCCGCCGCAAGTTCCATATTTTCGTGGACCAGATGCATCGCGCGCACAAGGTCATCGACGAACAGCAGGTCCCGCACCTGCTTGCCATCTCCGAAAATCGTAATCGGTTCTCCCTTAAGCGCCTGCCTGACAAAATGCGCGACCCAGCCCTGATCCTCCGACCCGAGTTGATACCTGCCGTAAATACAACTCATCCGGAAAACGCTCGCTCGCAAACCGAACGAATGCGCATAGTCGAGCACATACTGATCGGCGCTGCCCTTCGAGCATCCGTACGGCGATAAGAAATTCAAGCGGCTGCCGTTCACTTACGCCGTTTTGAGCGATTTCTTCATCGACCGGTTCGTGCCTGCGGCCGTTCTCGCCGATCGCGATTGAGTTGAGCCGTCCATAGACCTTATTTGTAGACGTGAACAGCACCGACGCGCCGCTTCCCGACCGCCGCACCGCTTCGAGAACATTCAACGTTCCCATCAAGTTGGTCTCGACATCGTCGATAGGATCCTCAAGACTCGTGGTCACCGCAACCTGCGCCGCCAGGTGATAGATAGCACTCGCACCGTCAACCGCAGTCTGCACTTGCCGCCGGTCCCGAACGTCCGATTGCGTAAATTGAACACGGCCAGGATAGGAATTCTGCAACTCTCTGACGTTCCGCTCCACACCTGTCGCGCCCTAGATTGTCCAGAATGTGAACAGCCTGGTCTTTCTCCAGGTAACTGCGAGCCACGTTAGTTCCAATGAATCCAGCGCCGCCCGTGATGAGAATATAGCGATTGCTCATGATCGTCTCCTAGACCACTAGTCCACGGGCCGTAAGTTCAGCCCGCATCTCATTGAACCGGTCGGGGGCAGTCTGCTTTTCCAGCCACTCCGCCAAATCCCGCATACCGTCTTCCAGACTAACCGTCGGCCGGTAGCCCAAAACCTCTCGCGCCAGGGTTATGTCGGGGAAGCAATGGCGGATGTCGCCCACCCGGTACGTACCGCTGATTTCCGGATCGATATTTTTTCCCAGCACCTTCCCCAAACGTGCGGCGACCTGTTCCACAGTGACCTTATGGCCGCTTCCGATGTTGAAGATCTGGTCTCTTGCCGCATTTACCTCAAGCGCGAGGCGGCAGGCGCGGGCGATATCGTAAACGCTCACAAAATCGCGCAATTGCTGCCCATCTTCGAAGACTATAGGCCGTTGTCCATTCATCAAACGCGAAGCAAAAATCGCAAGCACGCCGGTGTATGGATTTGAAAGCGCCTGATAAGGGCCGTAAGCGTTGAAAAACCGCAAAGCAACCGTGGGGACACCGTACGCTCTCCCCACCATCAGACACATTTGCTCTTGATCGTATTTGGAAAGCGCGTACACCGAAGCAAGCGATGGCTGCTTAGTTTCGGGCGTAGGCACAGGCGTTAGCGGCACGCCATCGGGCGTACTCATTTCCCATTCGTGCGCTTTCAGTTGAGTCGTGCCGCGAGTAGCGCTCGCAAACGGCGTTCCGTCCGGAGTCAGATACAACCCCTCGCCGTACACACTCATACTCGACGCGACAATTAACTTACTTACGCGGTTTTTTACCAGGCGCTCCAGCAGAATCGCCGTTCCTAAGTTATTGACGCTGGTATATTCCGCAATCTGATACATGCTTTGGCCGACTCCGACCAAAGCCACAAAATGATAGACGGCCTCAACTCCTGACAGCGCATCGTCCACGACATCGGGATTGCGAACATCGCCTCGGATAAATTCCACGTCTCTGTGCAGGTAAGAGGGGCGAACGGGCTTTTCCCCATGTACTTGCGCTACCAGGCTGTCGAGAACTTTGACATGATAGCCCTTCCGTAATAACTCTGAAGCCACATGTGAACCGATAAATCCGGCGCCACCTGTGATGAGAACGGTTCCCTTCATCGTCCAATTTGTCCTTTGAAGTTGGTTTTCTGAAACGAGGTACACTAGTGCGGCACGTTAGAGCGGCTAAGTATTTGCAAGTGCCTGAAAACGGCCCTTGTAATGCGCAACTTTCGGCTTCTGCCTTCATCCCGTGTCAGAGGTAAGAAGCTTTGTAGCTGGTGTTTGTTACTAAATACCTACAAACGACACAAAGTCGCCCAGTATTTATACTTAAGCGGCGTACCGCCGCGTCATCGCCATGCAAAAATCCGCGAATTCGCTTACGTTCCGCGGGGGACTGGTATGGTGCGGACGCAAACCCCGTTGCTCTGGCGTGAAACAGAAAGTAACTGTTAACTCAAAGGGTTCCAGCAGCTTCATTTGGCGGTCGAACCAGCGCTCCGCATCCGGTCTCTCGTAATCTGCCCAACTCAATCCGGTGCGAAGTTTCTTGACGCCCATATTCTTGAGCGCCTCGACTGCTGTTTCGAGCCTTGGATCCTCATAATGGAACCACTGGCAAATGCCGAGGTCCGGTGTGTAGTCCGCGAACTCACGGGCCGCAAGTTTCGCTTGCCCGTCTTCCCGAAACAGCCCCATGTAGAAGTGCCGGTAATACGATGAGCCTTCGCTCTCACGATGGCGCGTTGTCGCGGGCCAGGCGCGCGGAAGATCGAACAGGCTATACCAGAACACGTGATCTACTCTCGGCAACAGCAGTTCGGCCGTCTTTCTTAATCCGAACTCCTGAACTTCTTCAGCCCCAAATGAAGAGACGCCCACTTCAGACACCCACAGGGGTTTCGCCGTGACGGCCCGAATTTCGTCCAACTTCTCCGGCCACTCATGAATCGTCCAATGATTCCAATCGAGCGGAAATCCGTGCAGCGCGACTACATCGGCTTCTTGCTAATGCGCCCAGGCGGTCCATGCGGGCGATGAATGCCGGGTCAATCGGCGAAATTCCTCCCAAGACTCTCGTCAATTTTGGATTTTCGGCGTGTATGGCCGTTGACGCCAGCTTCACCATGTCCGCATAAATAGACCAGTCCGGGTCGATTTCAAAATCCCAGTGAGACAGGTTGTTAGGCTCGTTCCACAGCATCACCGCTTCGATCATGCGTTTTCTCCGCGAATCGAAGGCAGCGGATGCAGATAGGCTGTCTCATCGACGCGGCAAACGAAGACTTCAGGCTCCGGCGTACTATCGATCTTGAATCCCGCGCTTCTCAGCACACCTTCGGCGCAGGCCCGGTTAGGAATCCACCAATTTGTTGGATCTTGCGAATAGCTGTGTTCCACAAAATGCATCTTCGGAAATCCTGGATTATCAAACACCGCATACTCGGAAAACGGATACTCTTCGTTGATCTTTGGGATCGTCCGGCTGCCGCGCAGCATCGATTGAAAGACGAACCAGTCTTTCGTAACATGCTGGCGAAGTAAATCCAAGCGCCAGAAGAGGATGCCGGAGATGATAAAACACGCCCATGAAGATCACGAGGTCGAATTTCTCTTTGAGACTCCCGACTTCATACACAGATAGCTGTTCGAACGAGATATCGAGATTCGAGACTTCAGCCGCAAAACGCGCCTGTGCGAGATACGCTTCGTCGTGATCGATTCCGAGGACGCGTTTGGCGCCGCGCTGCTTCATCTGAATGGAATAAAATCCGGCATTACACCCTACATCCAGAACCGTCAACCCGGTGAGATCGCCCGGAATGGAATGCTGAAAATGTTTCCATTTGAACGACGGATAATCGCCCAAAAAATGATCGGGCGCAGTCTGCACACCTGATAAATGCAGGTTGTGAAACCATGGACCTAGTTCGGAAACTCGCTTCTCTATCTCGTCGGCAGTTAGGCTGTTCGCCACGATCTATTATCCTTACCTCTCATGACTCGAATACTGCTCATTCGCCACGGTAACACTGACTTGCTTCATGAATACCTGTGCGGGCGTACGCCCGGCATAGCGCTCAATGAGGAAGGACGCCAACAGGCCCGCGAATTGGGTCAAAGTTTATTCGAACGATACAAACTTGCGGCGGTTTATTCAAGTCCTCTCGAACGCGCCATGGAAACGGCGCAGTTCGTCGCACAACCGCAAAAACTGTCCGTGATCGCGGACGAAGGCGTCAACGAACTGGATTTCGGCGCCTGGGCGGGAGCGCGCTTCAGCGATTTGCACAACTCGCCGGAGTGGCAAAGCTACAACCAAAACCGCTCTTTGAGGTCCGCTCCAGGGGGAGAGACGCTGAGCAACGTGCAGTCCAGGGCGTGGACAAGTTTGCGAAGTATCGCCGAGCCGCTACGACGGCGAAACTGTGGCGGTCGTCAGCCATGGCGACGTAATCCGGGCGCTGCTGGTACTGCTGCTTGGAATGCCTCTCGATCACATATTGCGCTTCGAGATTTCCGCCGGATCGGTCAGCGAAGTGTCTGTGGGAGCTGGCTCTCCGATAATTCACAGCACGAATTACGTGGTCAAATCGTAACATGCCAGAAGACGTATTCGGCAGAGTCCTCCAGGATTCGATTGATCGCAGGACCGCCGAAGAGAATCTCAGAGCTATTGCGCACGCCTTGGATCACTCCAACGTAATCGTGCGTCAATGGAACGGCGTGATTGAGCACTGGACTTCGGGCTGTGCGAATCTCTACGGCTGGACGGCCGGAGAAGCTGTCGGCAGAATCGTCCATCAGCTTCTGAAGACCAGGTTTTCCGCGCCGCTAGAGCAAATCCAGCAGCAACTTCTGCTTTCCGGCGCATGGAAAGGAGAGTTGGAGCATGTCAAACGGGACGGGACTCATGTCTTCGTTTCGACGCACTGGGTTTTAATGACCGATTCGCCCGCCGAACCGCCCAGCGTGATCGAAACCCATTCCGATATAACGGCGAGGCTCCAGATACAACGTGAGCTGGAACATGCCAACGAGCGCCTGAAGAGCATGGCTATCGAACTGGAACGTTCAAACGAGGAACTGGAGGAATTCGCCCGCATCGCTTCTCACGACCTCAGCGCTCCCATTACGAGTACAAGGTGGCTTGCCGACCTGCTTGCGACCCGGCATGCCGATGGCCTTGACGAGAATGGACGCAAGTGTGTCCACCAGATCACGCAAGGGCTTGATCGCATGGCCGATCTGGTCGAGGCCGTACTGGCGCACGCACGCGTAGGCAAGAGTTCCATTTCGGCCGAGAGAACGACCGACGTTACAGACGCGCTCCGCGCCGCCCGGGAGAATCTCCGTCGGCATATAGAAACTTCGGGAGCCACCGTCGAGCATGGGGCGGTTCCTCAGGTGTACGTCGAAACTCATGCCTTAAACCAGCTCTTTCAAAACTTGCTCTCAAACTCCATCAAATACCGCCGCCAGGACCTTCCGCCAGTCATCCAAATTTCGGCGGAATGGACGAAAGGCGAGTGGCTGATATCGGTTCGCGACAACGGCATAGGGATTGAGCCCGAGTGGCACGAACGAATTTTCCAGCCGCTTCAACGCCGCCATGGCATGGAGATCGCCGGAAGTGGAATCGGGCTCGCCACATGCAAGAAGATCGTTACGCGGGTCAGGGGGGAACATTTGGGTTGAGTCGGAGCCCGGTAGCGGATCGACATTCTTCTTCACCCTGCCTGGACCGCCGCCTGCATAAGCAATTCGCCTTGCACCTTTTCAATAACCGATTCCCAGTCGCCCGGCTCGGCTTGCCGGAACAGACGCATAGTGGGATACCAGGGGGAATCGCTCCGATTTAACATCCAGCGCCAATCGCCTTCATAAGGAAGCAGTACCCAGACGGGCCTGCCAAGCGCACCGGCCAGATGCGCCATCATCGTGTCGGCGGTAATTAGAAGATCGACCTCCTCCAGACTCTGCGCGGCTCCCAAGATGTTATTCGTCCGTTCATCCCAATCCTGAATGCTCATGCCACATCCTATAAGCTCCTCGCGCTCGGGACCGCCCTGAAAACTGCAGAATTCAAGGCCGGGGCGCTCGCATAGATCTGCAAGAGCCCGCAGCGGAATCGAACGCGCCGGATTGAAACGGCTGGAGGCCCAAACCAGCGCCACGCGAAACGTGGCGTGATCTCTCGCGCGAGGTGTCCCGGGAATCCGCAGATAAGGGACGTCGGCGGGTATGGAATCGATGGTAGTTCGAAAGATTCGCGGCAGCTCCATCACTTCCACCTGCTGATCCCAGGCGGGCTCCGGTTCTCCCCAGGTGATGACGTGGTCGGCCAACCCACAGCTTTCAAACAAAGGTTTCAATCCGGGCTGCGCCTCAATGGTCAGACTTCTCGCCTGACGGCGGATCAACGCAGCGTAACGAATGAACTGAATTGTGTCGCCCAAACCGTGAAGACACCGGATCAGCACGCGCCGGCCCGTAAACGGCTGCCCGTCCCAGAACCTGTTCGGATCTGGGCTGCCCCGCCGTGCAATCGCATCGCTCTCTTTCCAGGCGGATTCGAAGTCACCCCGCAGCATGTGGCAAGTCCAACGTCCCGCCGCGCATGAATCGGCATCGTAGCCCATTTCCTCGGCGTTCTTATAGAGAATCAGCGCCCGCTCTATCGCTCTGAACCGGAGTTCTTCTTCAGCTTCTTCAAATAATTGCGTCCCAATGCGAAATGACATGTGTAATCTAGCTGTCTCTGAACGTCTATGGTGAGCTTGCACATTCCTGTGATCGACGATCCCGTACGAAAACCGAAACTTCTGGTCGTCGATGACCATAGACTCGTGCTCGATGCCGTCTCTTTCATGACCAGTGCCGAATATGAGGTTTGTACGGTAGATAGTCTGTCGAAATTTGAACAAACCGTAGATAGCTTTTCACCCGATCTTATAGTCCTCGATGTATCCATGCCGGACGGCGATGGATTCGAAAGCGCCAGCCGGGTTAGAGCGAAGCAGCCCGACCTCAAAATATTGTTTCTTTCCATGCACACGGAGTCCAGATTCATCAGGAAGGCCATAGAAGTCGGGGCGTCCGGATATCTGCCGAAGCGGGCCTCCGCGGACGAGTTACTGCTCGCCATCAGAACGATCCTGGACGGTGGGAAATACCTCGGTTCCCGTTCTCACCAGCCCTCGCACGCCGCAAACGAGACCTCGCTGACAGAACGTCAGATCCAGGTGCTCCGCCTTATTGCCCATGGTTCTTCGGCGAAAGAAATCGCCAGTACGTTGAACATTTCGGTCCGTACGGCGGAGTTTCATCGGGCGGAGATTATGGAGCGGCTGAAGCTGCACTCCACCGCCATGATGACTCGCTATGCGATCGATCATGGGATTCTATAGCAGACTATGAGTTGGCTGATATGGGCCTTATTATCGGCGTGCTTTGCGGCCGCCACCGCAATCCTCGCGAAGGTCGGGGTTGAAGGAGTCGATTCGAATTTCGCGACCGCGGTGCGGACGACAGTCGTCGTGGTTTTTACCTGGCTGATCGCTTTCAGCCTGCGGGGTCCGAGGAGTTTCCATGTACCTTCGAACAGAACCTGGCTCTTCCTGGGTCTCTCGGGAATCGCGACTGGGCTCTCCTGGATCTGCTATTTCCGGGCTCTCCAACTCGGACCCGCATCACGCGTCGCTCCCATCGACAAGTTGAGCGTCGTCCTGGTCATTGTCAGCGGCGTGCTCTTCCTGGGCGAAAAGCTGACCTGGGGTAAAGCGGTGGGTGGCGTTCTGATTGTCGCTGGCGCAATTGCGGTAGCTCTCGATTAACCGCGTCCTTTCGGAATAACCGGCAGAATGACCGCCGAAGGATAACCTTTCTCGTGATAAAGCGTCTGACGCGCTTTGACAATCCGGGTCTCATCGGCATTGGGCCTCACGGAATTCAGATTGCGGTCAAAGCGGGGGAAGTTGCTGCTCGACACCTCTAGCCGTATGCGGTGTCCAGGCATGAAAACGTAGCTGGTCACGCCGGCGTCCACGCTCACCTGATACTTGTTGTTCCGTTTAACAAACACGGGCTTGTCGAGCGAGATGCGATACCGCAGTCTCTGTAGGCCGTCGCACACCAGCAATGGCCTGCCATCGGGCTGAACATCCACAACCTTTGCCGTAAAATCGGTGTCATTCGCCGAGGTCGATACGTACAGCAAAGCACGTACCGGTCCGGTCACTTCCATCTCTTCCGATAGCGGCGGAGACGTGTAAACCAGTACGTCGGCGCGCCTCTCGACTGTAGTCTGATCGAGCGGCCCCGGCGGCAGCACCTTCGGATCGCAGCAGATCGCTCCTCCCGTGGTTGGCACTGGATTCCGAGGGTCGTAGGTGAACCCATCGGTGACGGATTTCCGGACAGGCTGCCATGTCAGCGCCCCATCCCCGTTCACTGAATTCGCATGGCCGTTGCTGACCAGATACAGCGGCGTAAAGCGGGTTCGAGCAAGCGGCCATTCGTGTTCCTCGCGCCAGACGTCGGGTCCCATCACAAAGACATGCAGTATCGACTCGGGCGTTGAGCGTTCGAGCGGTTCGCGCTTCTTCATCCAGCGGTCAAACCACTCCGCCTGCACCGCCCTGATATGCAGTTGCGCCTCCGGACCGAAGTTGCGCGTTGCAAACTTGAGCGCGGGAACATGCGACCACGGTCCTATCCAGGTCTCGACCGTATCTCCGCTCCGCGACAGTCTCGTGAAGGCGTCCAATTCGCTTTCCGCGTAGTTATCGAACCAGCCGCTCATCGACAAAACAGGGATTCGAACGCGCGGCAGATTCTGACGGATACTCAGCGCTTTCCAATAGGAATCATAGGAGGGATGCGCAAGGGCCGACCTCCACCAGGGCACGACGGTCCCGGTTGCCGCGACATCCGAAGTACGGAGCGGCAAGTGAGAGATATAAGTTCCAAAGCGCGGCCGCACCTGCGCGGGCGGCGTGAAGTTTTGCGCCAACCACAAGAGGCGGTGACCCAGTTTCAGCGCTCCTCCAGGCGAATAAAACCGGTCGAGATACTCGTCGTCGCCCGAATTGACCGGCGCTATCGTGACCAAGTGCGGATTGTCTTGAATGGCCGCCCACCACTGCACGATTCCCAGATACGACGCGCCAACCATGGCGACCTGGCCGTTTGACCAGGGCTGATCGGCAACCCAGTCGATGGTGTCGTTTCCATCCGGCCCTTCCCGCTCAATGGAGCCCGCCACGCCTTGCGAAGCGAACCTTCCGCGAACATCTTCAATCACAACCGCGTAGCCTTGCCGGGAAAAAGCGCGATAGCTGGTCATCGCGGAAGATTTGCGGTTGTAAGGCGTCCGGACTAGCAGGGCGGGGAAGCGCCCGTTACCGGCAGGCCGAAAAACGTCCGCCGCCAACCGGATTTCATCGCGCATCGGGATGGTGACGCCCAGTTCTTCTTGAATACCGGGGAAATCGCCGCGCTTGACGATCTGTGCAAACAGGGCACAGGAGATTGCCAGGGCTATGAATGCAAGTTTCACGTCAACCGGTTTCGGCCTGGGCCCAAACAGCGCAGTGCCCACGCGGACGATGTCGGCGCCTTCTTCAATGGCGACCTCGAAATCACCCGACATCCCCATGGACAGTTTAGGAAACCCGAACTCCCGGCCCAGTTTCGCCAATTTACGAAAATAGGGGCGCGACTGCTCCGCATCTTCCGACCACGGCGGCACCGTCATCAACCCCGTCACTTTGACGCGTTTGCAATCAGCCGCCGCAGCGGCAAGCGTTGGCAAATCCTCCACAGCGGCTCCCGTCTTGTTCTCCTCGTTCGATAGCTTCACCTCGATCATCGCTTCCAAGGCGGCGCCCTGTTCCTCAGCGATCGCATCCAGGCGCTTTAGCAGCTTCACCGAATCGACGGTCTGAATCACCTGAAATAGATCCAACGCCACCTTGACTTTGTTCGACTGCAGATGCCCGATTAAGTGATATTGCGCGTCTTTCAGCTCTTCCAGATCCGGGCGCTTTCTCTCGAACTCCTGAACGTAGTTTTCGCCAAAATACCGCAATCCCGCGTCGTAGGCCTCCCGAATTCTCGAAGCAGAAAACTTCTTGGTCACCGCCACTAACATAATGCTGGAGGGTTGACGCCCGCATCGTTCCGCGGCGCGGGTGAGGCGCAAGTTGACGGCCTCCAGGCGGTTAAGAAAGCTCGGTTCTTGAAGTGACAAAACTCTATGATATGAAGCCCGAAGAACTTCTGAACCTGGTTGACACATTCATACGGTCCTGCCGCAGCCCCGCCGTGATGGAATTCGGCGAAGAAGTAATGACTCTCAAGGCCGGTGAATACGCGGTCGAAATCCGCTCCGGCCGCCTCTGGATCGATGTGTGGCACGAGAATCGAAGCCTGTCGCGCCGCATCCTCAGCATCGAGAATCGCTCAACCGGCATGCTCGATTGCACGGTTCACCGCTTCGGAGGCGTACCCGGGAAACTCAGCTTCCTCGATCTGGACCGGCCCCAGACGGCACACAAAAAGCTCGCGGGCAATAGGCAGACCTTCGCGGAACAATTTCGCCGCATGCTCTTCCGCCAGTTCCCCGGTTGGGAAATCGAAACACTCTCCGCCTCCATGGATCTGCGGCGTTCTTTCTCACCGGTGTTTCCGCGCGCCCGCTTAAGGAAAGGCAACCAGCAGATTGCCGCAGTGGCGTGTCCCGACCTGCACAACGAAGCCACTCTTCTGACGTTCGCTCTTATCTGGTTCGACTACCTGCTTACCCGCGGGAAGGACGTCAACACTCGCCTATGCCTGTTTCTGCCGGAACAGGCTGGCTGCCTGACCGCGTGCCGCCTGCGCTGGCTCGATGCAGTCAGCCTCAATTCCACTATGTTCCGGTTCAACATGCATGGCTCGGCGGGCGAAGTTGACCCGCAGGACTTGGGTAATCTCAGTACCAGCATCAGCGCCCAATTGGCCGAGCCGCGCCCGGTCGAAGCCGCGGAAGGCTCGGAGAAACGGCTGGAATCCGCAGTCCGCTCAGGCGTGAACGTGATCGATCCATCACTTCTTGAGACTCCAGTTCACGGCCAGGTTTTAGCGTTGGCCGGAATGGATCGCGACATTATCGATCTGCTTGCGGTTTCTTCTTCAGGCCGTTTGGCCGTTCTGGAACTCAAAACGACAGAAGACGTCCACCTCCCGATTCAAGCGTTAGACTACTGGATGCGAGTCGCGTGGTACGCGGAACGCCAGGAACTCGGGCCGCTATTTCCGGGCATCCCGCTCGCCTCAACTCCTCCCCGCTTATTGCTGGTCGCACCGGCGATGGCGTTCCATTCCACGAATGCAACCGTTCTTCGTTACTTCTCTCCCCAGATCGACGTCGAACGCGTAGGCATCAACTCAGACTGGCAGCGCGACTTGAAGGTTGTCCTGCGGCTGAAAGGCGCCAGCGTTCCGCAGTCACACGGGAGTCCGAATGGGCGTACAAAGTCTTCTCCACATCAAAAAAGCCATATCAAACCTGAATCCTGATCAAGTCCGGCAACTGACGGAACAAAATTTGCGCATAGCTCTCGTGGCGGCGGATACCGCAGGCTACACGCGTCTTGAGGATTTCCTGCTGCGCGATCTGAGTCCCGAACGCCGCCGCGAGTCCTCCTTGTCTCTCATTCGCGAATACAACCCGCCGCGAGGCATTTACGACGTTACTATTTACGACGAGGGCGTACCCGCGCCGCCCCGATCCTTCATCTTCAAGTCCGCCGCTCCTGAACAGCTGATCGAGAAGGTCCTCGACAGCTTAGGCGACCGCGGGGTAGCGCTGGCGCGAGCCTTTCGCCCTTTCAGGCGTCCGTTCATCGAGAGAGTGATCGCGAAAGTTTGCAAGGAGAATACGCTTTTCTCCCTGGCTACCGCGTTGCCCGACGTGATTCCGAGCATTATCGAACTGCCTTGGGCGGTGGCGGAGTTTGCTTCCGACACAGCATTCCTGACGATGAACCAGCTTCGGATGGCCTTTCTCATCGCGGCCGCGAGTGATCGCGAAGTGGGCTACCGTGAACAGAAATCCGAAATTGCCACTGTCATCGCCAGTGCCTTCGGGTGGCGCGCCCTGGCACGTCAGGTGGTCGGCAAAATTCCGTTCGGCGGCGGTCTCATCGGCAAAGCCACGGTCGCCTACGCCGGCACGAAGGTGCTGGGGTTATCGCTCGATCATCTTTATAGCATCGGCTATAACTACACGCGCGAAGAGCGCGAAAGCCTGTACGCCGACGCGCTGAAACAGGGCAAGCAAGTGGCTGGCCGGATACTCAGCTACCTGCGCCCCGATCTGGCGGCTAAGTTTGCCGCCGCCGAGGCCGCCCGTCACGCCCGGTAATCAAGACCGCCCGTAATCAAGAAAAGTTCGGCGTGAACTTCCTGGCAAGAGCGTCCGCCTTTGTAACTTGCAGCTTGGCCGGTTTATGGTTCGGCTTCCTGTGCAATTCCGCCTCGACGTGAAGATGGTATTTGCCGACGCAAGTCTTCAACTCGTTCCACTCGGGGCCATGCGCGGCAAACTCCGTTTCATCGGATTCGAGGAGCGTCAGAAGGCGCGACTTCATGGGATCGTGCGAATACTTCGACACCGCTTGTTTTAGCGTGTCACGTTCATCGAGTGTAGGCCGGAAGGGTGACATTCGAACTGGGGTAAATCATATCAGGCTTCTAGTTGAATCGCTTACGCTCAGTGGCCCGGTAACAAGATTGATGCCCGGGCCAGCATGACAGCCGCGCCCGGTCCCATTGCATCGTAGAAGCTGTTGAAGCGCCTTGGCTCGGCAGCTTTGTCATACACCTTCAAGTTATTCGCCCAGCGATAGCCGACCGGTTCATACCACAGTTCGGCAGTTACCTCCAGCGGTCCTGCCGCATCGGAAACCGGCACGGAATATCGTACACGGCTGCCGCGATCGGTAAAGCCAGCATCGTTAAGAGCCGCGCCATAAACCGCGATGTCTTTATCGGCGGTCGTCTTGTCGAAGCCGTGCGGGAGAATGCGATTGTCTTTGATATATCCGACGGCGCTCAGCAATCCAGTGGTCACGTGGCCTTGCTGATCTTTCAGAATGTCTTCGTAAATTTCCACTTGGTCGCCGCTGGTGATTTCGGTGTAATGCGGCTCAAAGCGTGCCGGGTCGGCGTCGTTATCGTTGCCTCGAATCGATCCGTCGGGGTTCAAGCCGCCCGACTCGAATACCGTTCGATGGTCGCGGTCTTTCACTGTGAAGTGCAGCCAGGCACGGCGCGATGGATACGCGGTCGGAAATTTGTGTCCGCCCAAGTTTTCGACAAAAACGTCCGCCTGAAGCCGGCCCGCGCTTACCGTTGGCGAATCGATTTCGATATGCGCGGCCTTCGCTTGCAGGTACGCGATAGTGCCTTGGGCGGCCGACGTCAATTCCTCCGGCAAGCGCCTCTACGCTCAGGTCGTCCCGATACCGGTTCAGCATGTTCTGCAACAAGAAATTGGCGGCGACGAATGTGTGTTGGTGCAGCCCCTGTCGCGGCACGCCGAGGACCTTGGCAATAGGAACGGCTTCCTTGACTTCGGGCATGTGGCACTCCTGGCAGCTTCGTTTGTCCCGGTAATCACTGTGGAGCCATTCCTGGTACGGCACCTGCTCGGGCAGAACGCCGATTTGTGCGCCATTTGCACCCAGGGCTTTTGTGTAGAGCGTGTGGCACGTCGCGCATAGTTCAGATTTTCGGATGTGATCCTCTTTGTCCGGAAGGAAGCCACCCGAGGATGTACGCATGATGCGCTGCTGCCCAAGCTTAATGTCAAAAGGTCCATACTCAGGATGCTGAGCTTCTGGATCCGGCGGGTTGATCACAAATCCGCCATTGAAACTCTCAGGCGTGCCGAGCTTCTGCTTACCAATCTGATGGCAAACGGAACACGTCACCCCATCTTCGGCCTGCCGCCCCGATTCGTGATCGGGATCGAAGGGAAGGTGCGCAAAGATCGTGCCCCGCTTGCCGTGCAACTTCGCTTCATAGCGGGTGACAGGCATGTGGCACACCGAGCAATCATCCTCGATGAACGCTTGCGATTCGGGGTGATCGATTGTCTCGCGCCGCGAACTCGCCTGCCAATAGGGATCGCGGGAAGAGTTTGCCATGACGCTGGCACGCCAATGGAAGCCGATCGAAACGTCCTCGCCGGTCGAAGTGGTGAGCCCGTTGTGACAGACCATGCAGCGATCGGAAGTCTGAAATGCCACAGCGGATTTCTTGCCATGATCCGCGCAGCGGGCAAATTGCGGAACGAACCCAGCAAGTAACGTGAGCGGAAGGAAGAAGTGTTTATGGAATCCGCGCATTACCACCCCTCGGTAAGCTTCCCGTCCTGCCAATCCCATAAGACGTAGAACAGGACGGCTGGAGACCGGCCCTCAGTATTGGTGACTGGCAGACTCACGCCGAGGTCGGCGCGTACGTGTTGACGTTTGCTGAGCGTGACCTGCATCTCCGGCACTACGTCCCAGTTCACTTTTGCTCCCGTTTGAAGATCGCGAGTGGCGGAGAACTCGAGCATCGGCGTCCATAGACGGCCGAGTCCCTCATCCTGATTGAAGCTTTTGCCCACAGCGGCTCGCCAGAAGAGCGATTGCGGCGCGATACGAGTGTCGGTAGGCAGATCGCTTCCGCCTTGCAGCTGAACGAACGTTTTGGCCGGAAATAACACATCGTAAGCGGCAAAGGTCTCGAAAGTGGTCACGCCCGAGCCGAGTCCGTGCCTCAGGTTGCCAGTAGGAAAGTTCACGCCGCCTTGCAGGCTCAAGATGGAGCCCGAGATGGAGTCCGCGTGAAAGTCGGAGAACAGCACCCGCTTGAGCGCGAGTCCGGCATCGCCGAAGCCGCCATGCCAGATATGGTTCTGATCCGCGAAATTCACCGGCACGGAAACTTCGATCTGGTTCTTCACTCCGAAGCGCTCCTCGTGCACGATCTCGTTGGAAACCCCAGGGGCGCCACTCGCATTCAAGGTTGCCGTTATGACTTCCTCGTCTTCCGGGTAGGCCTTTTCTGTCAAAAGAGCGCGGGGCAGGTTCAACTCGCCGCGAGGCCAGGATGAATTGGTACAGAATCCTCGCAGGTAATGAACCACTTTGGCGATCTGCTCCGATGTAAGCGCATCGCGAAAGGAGGGCATGATCTGCGAGAAGCCGCGCGATGGTCCGCCGTCGCGAATCACCGATTTCCATTCATAGTCGTCTTCGGGAGTGGTTTGATCACACCGGGTGAAATCGGGAAATGTGTCCGGCCTTTTGAATACGGTAGTGGATTCCGGCGCTCCCTTACCATCGGACCCGTGGCACGCAATACAGGCTGCCCGGTATATTTCTTTACCGGTATCGAGCTTGAGTTGGGGATCGTCGTTCTTGCGGCCAAACAATACAGCCGTACCCACCCACAGCAGTATTACGAGTGCGTGTGGGAGCGCTCGAAAGAGATTGCGTAAGAGACCGGAATTTGCCTTCCACATGCCCGTGACTTTTAGAGCATAACGAATGCCCCGGAACGTTTTATTTTTTTAGCGGAACGAAGCCAGTTTCAACTTAGCAACGCGTTTGAGACCGTGGCGGCGGAAGGACGCCCGGTGACTTCTTTCGCTGATAGGTGTCAAGGTAGACAGCGGAAAGGGAGTTCGATTTAGGGACACCGATGGACCGAACGATGCGTCTACGGGTGTGCGTACTTCGTTTTTCGTTCAGAAAGCGGCCATCACCGCAACTGTCGTGGTGCTGTTTGTGTCGTGCGGGAAGAAACCGACGGCGAGCAACTCGGAGGCTGCCGTGAGCGGATCGGCGCCGGTCGATTATTCACCACGCATCGGGATCGCCGTTCGCACCGATTCGCGAACCTGCATCGCGATCAAAAATGGAGCGGTCGTGGCGAACAGCCCTGTGACGCTTGTTTCGCCAGTGTCTCCGCAGAGCTTTGTCGAGGCGCAAATTTCGGGCCAGAGCCCGAGCGCTTGTCCCATCACTGAAGAAGTTGTCCCGGGTGCGGAGAGTTATGAGATCTCGTTGCCAGCTTCTTCTAACGTGCCAAAACTGACGCCGTTGATTGCCGTGGTTGGCACGGCTGCTTCGAGCGGTTTCGTCACTGGCGATGCCGGGGTGCAGGCCGACCTGGATCAAACCCACACGAAAAACACCTTTCGCGCTTGCGGAGCTAACGATGGCGTTCACTTGACTGTTTGGCGCGGTATTCCGGTAAGTGGAACGCTTTTGTGGAGCGGTTACTACTATGAGGATGGCAATCCGGGGACTCTGCCGACCTGCAGCGCCGGGGAATTGGCGCCTGTTGCGGCGGGTCATTCCTAAGAACGCCTGAGGGCGGCTCGGTGTGCTAGCTTCATAGAGAAAATCTACACACAGGAGATCAACTGATGACTACTCAGGAAGTCGCAGACAAGCTCGTCCAATTTTGCAAAGACAAAGATTTCAATGGGGCTGTAGAGGCCCTCTACTCTCCCGATATCGTCAGCATGGAGGCTGGCGCACCTCCCGGAGGATCGCGTGAATCAAAGGGTATTGAGGCAGTGAAGGCGAAGGGCGAATGGTGGGCCGCTAACCACGAAGTCCACTCGTCGAGTGTCGAGGGTCCAATCGTAGCGGGTTCACATTTCGCGGTCACTTTCAAATTGGACATTACTTTTAAACCCCAATCCAGGCGGTTCACGATGGAAGAGGTTGCGGTTTATAAAGTTACAGACGGCAAGATCGTCTACGAAGAATTCTTCTACAACATGTAGACGGGCAGCCCGATTACAGACCGTTTTCGACCATCGTTAAAAGGCGTTCTGCCAGGCGCGCTGAAAGTCCTTACCGGAAATGCCGTTAAGCGGACCTTCGATGACCAGGAAAGCGAAACCGTGGACAGCGGACCAGGCAAGGTACTCCGCTCCCGGTCTGCGCTCGGGGGACAGAGCGCCCGCAGCCACCATCATGTCCAAAGCGGATCCAAGCAGTTGGAACGGATTCAGGCCACTCTTGCCCGTTTTGGCGCTATCGATGTCGTTTTCCACTGGATCGGGGACCGAAAATGCCGTCTGAAAGAGACCGGTTTCCGTCAGCGCAAATTTCAGATAACCAGTTCCAACCGCGCGGAGCGTGGCTCGTGCCGCATCTGCCGGGCGTTTCTTGCGCGGTAAACCGGCAATCTCGGCTTCGATGGCCACGGCAAGCAAAGAGAGTGCGGCGGCTCTGACGGCCCGCAGAAGATCGGCGTGACTGGAAAAGTGCCGATAGGCGGCATTGGGAGCAACTCCAACGCGCCGGGTCGCCTCCCGAAGCACAACCGCGCTGGGGCCGCCGCGGCGCGCCAATTCGATACCCGCTTCCAGCAGGGCCCGCCGCAGATCGCCATGGCGAAACGTCTTTCGAACCGGCGGCTCAGTTCTCCGTTTAGTGCCCATAACTTCTTGTGGACAGTGTACACGTCTTTTGTTACTCTGTTGTGGACGGTGTACACATCACCGCACCCAAGGAGCGAAACCAATGTCATCCGAAACGAGAACGACCCAGCCTTCGAATTTTGTCTGGTACGAGTTTCATACCTTCGATGCGGGGAAGGCGGAAGCCTTTTATCGAGGCGTGCTCGGCTGGGGCGCGCATGATGCCGGCGTGCCGGACCGCCGCTACGTGTTGGTTAGCGTTGGCGAAATTGCGATCGGGGGAATCCTGGAAAAGCCCGCGACTAGCTTCACGGACGGCGCGAAGCCTGGCTGGATCGGCTACATAGGAGTTGACAACGTAGACGAGTACTCGAATCGTGTGCGGCAGGCAGGCGGCGTTGTGCATCGCGCGGCTGAAAACATTCCGGATGTGGGCCGTTTCGCGGTAGTGGCCGATCCTCAGGGTGCGATTTTCGTGCTGTTTCAACCACCCGATGCGGAGGCAGCAGCCTGAACGGCCGGTGGCTGGCTCACCGGGTTCCCCCGCCTGGCATGATTTGGCCGCCATCGATTGGCAGACTGACTTTGCCTTCTATGCTGAACTGTTCGGCTGGACAAAGTCCGACGCGATGGACATGGGCCCGAACGGCGTGTACCAGATTTTCGCCGCCGGCTCCGGACCGATCGGAGGAATGATGACCAGAATGAACCCGGCGCAGAGTCCCGGCTGGCTCTTTTATTTCAATGTCGATGAGATTCAGGCTGCCATCGCCCGGGTAAAGGAGCATGGCGGCAGTGTCGTACACGGACCTTCCGTTGTTCCGGGCGGTCAGCAGATTGCCCATTGCCTGGACCCGCAAGGCGCCATCTTTGGTATCGTTGGCCCGAAGAGTTGAGGTGACGTCAAATGAGCGCACTGCAGAGCTATCCCCGAATCACTCCGTTCCTCTGGTTCGACTCGAACGCCGAAGAGGCCGTCGAGTTTTATCTCACGGTTTTCAAGAATTCGCGGCGGCTTGACGAGTTGGCGCCAAATGAGGGCGGTTCCGCGCCGAAGGGGCGAATCCTGACGATCGGTTTTGAACTCGATGGTCAGAAATTTACCGCGCTTGAACGGCGGTCCGATGTTCAAGTTTACGGAAGCGGTTTCGTTTTTCGTTCGTTGCGACTCGCAGGAGGAAGTGGACGACTATTGGTCAAAGCTTTCCGCCGGAGGGAGCGAGGGGCAGTGTGGCTGGCTCAAGGACAAGTTTGGGCTTTCCTGGCAGATTGTGCCGGCGCGCTTGCCCGACCTTATTAAACGGCCGAAGGCAATGAAGGCGATGCTTGGAATGAAGAAGCTAGACATTGCCGAACTTGAACGAGCGGCCGCCGAAGAATGATTCTCGCCGTAGTGGTTCAGTTTGGCAACTGAATACTTCCATCGTTCGCTATTGGAAAGCCTGGATTCCAGGCGACCTCCCACGGAAAGTCGTCCGGGTCGGCGAAGTAACCTGAATAGCCGCCCCAAAAGGCCTCTTGAGCGGGTTTTAACAGTTTCGCGCCAGCCGCTTCCGCCTCGGCGAGAACCGTATCAACCTCGTCGCGGCTCCGGGCATTGTAGGCGAGAGTTATTCCAGCAAAGCCCTGGCCTTCTGCGGCGATATTTACATCCCTGGCTAGCTCCGATCGCGGGTACAATGCCAGGGCCATGCCGCCTGTCTGGAAGAAAACGATGCCTTCGGCGTTCGCCATCGACCGTCGCCAGCCGAGGCGTTCATAAAAGTTCCGGCTGCGCTCTAAGTTCGCAACACCCAGCGTTATTAAGCTTATTCGTTGTTCCATTGTTTTCCTTCCCCGCTTTCGTAGGCAAGTGATAGTATCTCGAAGTTGAAGCTTACTTAGCCATTGCACTTGCTCTGATCCTGGGCGCGTCCGCGTGCGCAGGGTCTGTTTCACGCCCGCAGGTCATTTCTGTTTCACGCCCCAAGGTCGTGGGGATCGCCCACATATCTCTACTGGCGCACGATTTCGATGCGTCCCGCGCGTTCTATCGGGACATGTTGGGATTTGAAGAACCTTACTCGTTGAAAAACGCGGACGGCTCACCTTCTATGACGTTCTTCAAAGTGAACGACCGGCAGTACATCGAACTTGCTCCGGAAAAGACTGCGGGTGGAAGCCGGCTCAATCACTTTGCCTTAGAAGTTCCGGATGCCGAAGCCATGCGCAAGTATCTAAAAAGCCGGGGCGTCACAGTCCCGGATCATGTGCCGACGGGCCGCATCGGAAACTTGAACTTCATGATCAAGGATCCGCAGGGCGTAAGTGTTGAGATCGTTCAGTACGGCTCGGCGAGTTGGACGGTGCAAGCTAAGGGCAAGTTCATGTCCGATCGCCGCATATCCAGCCGCATCATGCATATCGGCTTTGTGGTCACGGATCTGAAGGCCGAACTCGACTTCTACACGGGCGTCCTCGGGTTCCGCGAGTTCTGGCGAGGCAGCAAAGACGGTCAGGTTTTGTCCTGGATCAATCTCAAGCTGCCGGATAGCGACGATTACATCGAGCTGATGCTTTACGGCAAGACTCCGGCCCCTGACAGTATGGGAAGCGCGAACCATCTTTGTCTGGAGGTCCCCAGCGCAGATACCGCTTTGGTTCTGCTGAACCAGCGCGCCGCGGCGACAAACTACAAGCGCCCGCTGGAAATGCACGTGGGTAAAAACGGCAAACGCCAGATCAATCTGTACGATCCCGACGGAACGCGGACTGAGTTAATGGAGTGGCACACGGCCAATGGACAACCGGCGCCCTCGTCCACCGCGCCTCCTCCGGTTCCCATGAACTAAGGACACTTCAGCTGACGGACTCCGAAAAAATGTGTTAGCGTGATGCGAAGAGGGACACATGTCATCATCCAGACGCGATTTTCTAAAAGCCAGCCTGGCCGCAACCGCTTTGCCCGCTGTCGCCAGCGCCGCCCTTTCAACCAAAGCCTCCGCAACCGATTGGGTCACACTGGGGAAGTCGAACGTTCAGGTGACGCGTCTGGCACTCGGAACGGGAACGCACTCCGGCGCGCAACAGCGTCATTTGGGGCAGGAGGAGTTCACTCGTATGGTGCGCTACGCCTACGACAACGGCATCCGCTTCTTTGAGACCGCGGACGCGTATCACAGCATGCCGGAAATGCTGGCGGTTGCCTTGAAGGGAATTCCGCGCGATTCCTACCGGCTGATGACTAAGTACGATGTGCATCACTCGGAAGACCCGATGGCGGCCGTTCACCGCCTGAACGCGGCCCTGGGCACGGACTATGTAGATATCATGCTTCTTCATTGTGTTCGCAGTCCAAACTGGCCGGAGGAAACGAAGCACCTGCAGGACGCTTTTCAAGAGGCGAAGGAAAAGAAGCTGATGCTGGCGCATGGGGCGTCGGTGCATGGCAAGCAGGCTC
Source organism: uncultured Acidobacteriaceae bacterium (assembly GCA_963845995.1). Lineage (GTDB taxonomy): Bacteria > Acidobacteriota > Terriglobia > Bryobacterales > Bryobacteraceae > Bog-105. The sequence continues at coordinate 223,059 of CAWJUO010000003.1, forward strand.
TTGCGGCTTTTCCGGGCAATCCGTTTCTGGACGTGGCAATGATCCGTATGAACCACAACGGCACACGTATGGATACACCGTCCATGCAGGACATTGACGACAAGGGCGACGTCCCGTTCGTCGTCGATCACATGCACCGGACGAAAGCGGGCGGGGCTGGCATCATCAGCATGAAACTTGTAGGGGAAGGTCAGTTCAAGAATCCGGACGATCGTCAGGCGGCCTTGAACTTCGCATTCCGTAAAGCGGGTGTGGATTGCGTCACCATTGGATTCGGGAGTACAGCCGAAATCGATGAAGCGATAAAGCGCATCTCAACGGCGTTGAACGCTTAACGGTTGTGATTCTCTTCTGCCGGGCGCCCGTGTACATTTCCGTTTCCATGGTGAACTCAACGACTTCCTGCCGGCCCAGAACCGCAACACGGACTTCGAGCACACCGTTGGGACAACCGACACAATAAAGCACGTCATCGAATCTCTAGGCGTACCGCACACTGAGATTGGGCGGGTCACAGTGAACGGTCACGAGCTCCTCACATCGGACCGGCTCTCAGAGGGCGATAACGTCCAAGTGTTTCCTCATCAAATCCCAGTGCCTCTGGAGCAGCCGCGATTTGTGATTGACGGCCATCTGGGCCGCTTGGCCGCCTACCTCAGAATGCTTGGGTTCGATAGCTGGTACGACCGCTATGCAGACGACCCACTACTCGCAGCGGTATCGAGCGGCGAACAGCGCTTGCTGCTGACACGCGACGTTGGACTTCTGAAACGGCGCGAAGTTGACCAAGGGTATTGCGTTCGCTCCGATAAACCGCGCGACCAGTTAAAAGAAATATGCCGCCGCTTCGCATTGCACGCACACTTCGATCCGTTCCGCCGCTGCATGGATTGCAACGGTAATCTCTGTCCCGTGCCAAAGGAAGAAATAGCCGATCTGCTGCCGCCGCACACCCGTGAGACGAAAAATGAATTCAGCCGATGCCTGAACTGCGGAAAAGTTTTCTGGCGTGGCACGCATTACACACGCATGCTCGGATGGATTGAAGACCTCACTGGATCCGGCCCACCCCAAAGCTACAATGGGACGAATCCGAATAAGTAATACGCAGGAGGCCCATGTCTGGCAAGAAAATTGGGATTCTGACCGGTGGAGGAGATGTCCCCGGTCTGAATTCGGTCATCAAGAATGTCGTTTACCGCAGCACTTCGGACGGTCATGAAGTGACCGGCATACGCCGAGGGTGGGAAGGGTTGACGCACGTCAACTTCGACGATCCAGAAAGCGTGAAGCGCTACATCCTGCCTTTGAACCGTGATAACACGCGGACGGTGGACCGCATGGGCGGAACGTTTCTGCACACCAGCCGCACCAATCCGTCGAAGATGAAACAGCTGCCCGATTTTCTGAAGGGCACGGATTTTCCATCTGCTCAGACGACGAAGAACGGCGTCACCGGCACAACCTTCGACATGAGCAAGCGTGTGCTTCAGAACCTCGAAAAGCTGGAAATCGAGTATCTGGTGGCGATCGGCGGCGACGATACGCTGAGCTACGCGGCGAACCTGGACCGGCTTGGATTCAAAGTGATCGGTGTTCCGAAAACGATGGACAACGACGTCCGCAGTACGGAATATTGCATCGGCTTCTCGACCGCGATCTCGCGTGCGAAAGACGCTATCGATAGACAGCGCACGACGGTCGGATCGCATGAACGCGTCGGTATCTTCCGCGTGTTCGGGCGGGACGCGGGCTACACGTCCCTTTATACGGCGTACGTCACTTCCATGCGGTGCGGCATTCCCGAGTACAAATACAATTTGGACAAAATGATCGATCTGCTGATCACGGATAAGCGCAATAATCCCAGCAATTATTGTCTGGTGGTGATGTCGGAAGGCGCGGAGTGGGAAGGCTACACCATTCGCGAGTACGGCGAACCAGACGCGTTCGGCCATCGCAAGAAGGCAAACGTGGCGGAAGACTTCAGCGACGCGATCAAAGCGAGAACCGGAGACGAGACGGTGGTTAGCGATCTCACCTACGATCTGCGAAGCGGCGCGCCCGATTTCGTGGACACCATGGTAGCGACGACTTTTGGAACGATGGCTTACGACGCCTTAACGCAGAACAAGCACGGATTGATGGCATCGATCACGGAAGGCAAATTCGCCATGGTCACGATTCCAGATCCGAAGCTGGGACCGCGCAAAGTGGATGTAGAATCCATGTACAACACCGACCGCTACCGCCCCACTTACACGCACAAAGAAGGTCTGCCTTTGTTCCTGACGCGGGCTTGAGATGCCAGAAGAATCCAACCGGACCCAGTTTCCGGTTTCCGAGGTCTTTGAGGCGCAAGGGCACTTGATCGATTCGCACATCATGGAGCGGATTTTCGACTCCGTGGTGGAATACGGCGGCCGGTTTGAAGTCGAGCACTTCTCGATCGGCCGCACAAACAGCGATTCCTCGTCGCTGCGTCTCCGCGTGGAAGCCTCCTCGCAGGAAGACATGGACGAGCTGATGGTCCAGTTGCTGGGCTTCGGCTGCACGGCGGTCGATTCGGGCGAGGCGGAAATCAAGATTGCAGAGAAGGACTCCTGCGCTCCGGAAGATTTCTACTCGACGACCAACCAGAAAACGCTGGTGCGTCATAAAGGTCAGTGGCTCGAAGCCAAAAACCAGCGCATGGACGCGATGATTGTGGTTCGCGGGAATACCGCCACATGCCTGAGGCTGCGAGATATCAAAGCGGGCGACCCGGTGGTCGTGGGCATGAAGGGCATCCGGGTTGTTCCTGAAGCGAAGGAGCGCGACCGCCATGCATTCGCCTTCATGAGCAACGAGATTTCGTCCGAGCGTCAGGTGGAGACCGCCGTCGCACAGACCGCGGCCATCATGCGGCAGGCGCGGGCGGAGGGAAAGAGGATCGTTGCGGTGGCTGGTCCGGTTGTCGTTCATACCGGCGGCTGCGCGGCGATGTCAAGCCTGGTGCGAAGTGGATGGATCGACGCTCTTCTCGCCGGGAATGCGCTTGCGGTTCACGACATCGAATCGGCTCTGCTCGGAACTTCGCTCGGTGTCCGTACGTCCGATGGAAGGCTGGAGCAGCACGGCCATCGCAACCATATGCGCGCGATAAACGCCATCAATCATGCGGGCAGCATTGCCGAAGCCGTTCATTCGGGCCGCCTGACGACAGGAGTTATGTATGAGTGCGTGAAGGCGAAGGTGCCCTTCGTACTCGCCGGCAGTTTGCGGGACGACGGTCCGCTGCCGGGCACTATCACGGATATGAATTTGGCTCAGGACGCCTATGCCGAGCAGTTGCGCGATGCCGGTGTCGTCCTGTGCCTCAGTTCGATGCTGCATTCGATCGCGACCGGAAACATGCTGCCGGCTTGGGTGAAGATTGTCTGCGTCGATATTAACCCGGCGGTTCCTACCAAAGTCAGCGACCGCGGGACGGGACAGGCGATAGGCGTCGTCACCGATGTTGGCCTGTTCCTTGAAATGCTTGCCAGGAAATTAGAAGCGAAGTAATGAAGAAGAATAAACCGTATACCGACGAACACGCGAGCGCCGGAGTCGACGCGGCTTTGCCCGAAATCGAAACGTGGCCCAATCAGTTCGGCCAGTATGAAATCGAGATCGAGATGCCGGAGTTTACTTCGGTGTGCCCAAAAACAGGGTTGCCGGACCACGGTACGATCCGGCTGGTCTACACGCCGTTCAAACAGTGTCTGGAACTGAAGTCGCTCAAGATGTACACCCTTGCTTATCGCAACCTGGGAATTTTCCAGGAAAATGTGGTAAACCGGTTCCTGGCCGATGTCGTCAAAGCCGCGGACCCGCTGGATGCGACGGTGGTGGGCGACTTCGCCGCGAGGGGTGGAATTTCGACGCGCGTAACTGCTACTTACGACCGCAAGGGAAAGGCAAAGTGATCGCGAGGTAATCGGGCGGCGACCTCAGTCCGAAGCTTACAACTATGATCCGGGTCTTGCTCTCACTGCTGCTCGCGATATCGCTTCGGGCCTCCGATTTCTACAACGGGCAAGCGGCGCGCGCGGTGCTCGGGCAATCTTCTTTCTCATCGCGGGAACCCGGTGTTTCCGCGTCTGCGATGGCGCTAATCAACTCGCACCTGTACGTGGCGGACAGCGCCGATCGTGTGCTGACCTTTGACTTGTCCAAAATACCGGGCGCTGCCGAGGAAGTTTCCGTCCGCTCTGGTCTCGGTTGTACGCTGTGCGGCTTTTCGCCGATCGCGAGCGTAACGCAACCGGTCGCGCCAGGATCGGCAACGGTGAGTGTACACGGGAAAACCGTGGCCGCTATCGACGTGCGGAATCATCGCGTCCTGCTATGGCGTGACGTTACATCGGCCAACGCCGCGCATGGACCTGACGTTGTGCTGCAACCCTCCGACCCGCAGAGTACGGTTATTTCCGAATCAACGCTGATCGATCCTATTTCTATCGCGCTTGACGGTACGCGGCTATTTGTTGGCGACGCGGCGCTGCGGCGGGTGCTTGTATGGAATTCGCTGCCCTCCGTTAACAATCAGGCCGCCGATGCAGTGCTCGGACAACGGGATTTCGTATCGCATGAAAAAGCGGACAGCCCGCGCGCCGATACGATCGGCCGTCCATCCGTCCTTGCTTCGGATGGAACGAACTTGTTTGTAGGAGACTCGCTCGACAGGCGAATCCTGGTGTTTAGTCCATCCAATTTACACCTGGCGAGCGACGCAGCGGTAAACGCGGCGACACTATCGCCTGGGCCGCTTGCACCGGGAACGCTGGTTACGATCACAGGAAACGGACTCTCCAACGGAAGCGCCGCAGCTCCCGACGATGGTTCCGATCCACTCCCCAATAAGTTGGCGGGTGTCGAGGCGCTGTTCGATGGTGTGCCTCTGCCGCTGGTTGCCGTATCGCCCTCTGAAATAAAGGCTCAGTTGCCTTACGTGCCCGCCAGTCTGACCTCCGCCAGCTTATATCTTCGAATCGAGCAAAGCGACGGCGGTGCGGCCGTGACCAATCCTATCGCCTTATCTCTTGTGCCTGCGAGTCCTGGCTTGTTCGCGTTCGGGGGCACTGAACCCCGGGCGGGCATGTTACTCCATGCGAGTGGTCCGCCTGTAACCAGCGACGATCCAGCTACGGCTGGAGAAGTGATAACAGTGTGGGCGAGCGGTCTGCATGTGATCAACAGCGGCTCCGATCAGGCGCTTACGGCCGGCGTGCCGTACGCGGGCTCCGGACCCGGTCTTCGCTCCACTGCGTGCTTTCGTGAATGGGCAGGCCGCCGAAGTAGAGGACTTGAGCCTTCCGCAATCTTCTATCGGCGTGTACCAGATTCGGATCGTACTTCCTCCCGACGACGTCAGGCCAGAGCGCCGCCCAGCTAGTCGTTACCCAAGATGGTTTTGCCAGTAACACCATCACATTCCCGGTTAAAAGGCCGTCGCATTTCTAGATCGAATCTCTAAGATATGTCTCAACTTCGTTGGCATGCTCTACTCCAGCAATGGGTAGCTGTCTCAACCAATCGTCAGGACCGGCCGCAAATGCCGGCGAACTGGTGTCCGTTCGATCCAGGATCGGGCCGCGTTCCGGACCACTATGACGTGTATCTTTACGCGAACGATTTTCCGGCGTTCTCGCCCGATGCCGCGCCCTTTGATCCTCAACCTGGGCTGTTCGGAACGGCAAGTCCGCGGGGTGCGTGCGACGTCGTGTTGTATTCGCCGGAGCACACACTTCCACCCTCCAAGCTTTCTCTTGAAAGCTGGCGCAAGGTTGTAAATGTATGGACCGAACGCACCCGCCAACATTCGGAGAATCCCGATATCGCGCTGGTTGCCGTATTTGAGAACTGCGGCGAAGCCGTCGGCGTGACTATGCCACACCCTCATGGGCAGATCTATGCCATGCCGTTCATCAGCCCGAATGTGGAAAAAGAGCTTGCTTCCGCTAAGCAGCACGCCGCGGCCAATGACGGTGAGTGCCTGTTCTGCCGTCTGCTTGAAGAAGAGCTGAAGAACGCGTCCAGGGTGGTTGCCTCGAATGAGTACTTCGTGGCGTTCGTTCCGTATGCCGCCCGTTTCCCGGCGGAAATTTCGATCTATTCCCGGCGCCACGCCCGCACTCTATTGGATTTCAGCGAAGAAGAGCGCGCGAGTCTCGCCGAGATCGATCAGCATCATACGGAAGAAATACGACAATCTGTATGGCTTCCTTTTACCTCTGATGATGGCCGTGAAGCAGGCTCCGCTGAAGGAATTGGAAACGCCCTATCACTTCCATATACAATTCCTCCCGCTCCAGCGAAGCCCGACTAAGCTGAAATACCTGGCCACTATCGAAACCGGCTACGGGACATTCCTGGCCGATACACAACCCGAAGAGATGGCCAACAATTTGCGAAACTCTGAGCCGGTCACCGCTGCCTACTCGGGCACGTAAGGCTTATAGCGGTTCTGGACCAGTACCTCGCGGGCTTTTTCGACGGCTTCCCCTTGTACGTAAAAGAACGCGCCGGTAAGGTCTCGCCGCATTAAAATGCCACCGGTGTAAGTTCCGGTTTCGACCGCATACTCGATTCCCGCGTCGGTAAACAGGCCCTCAAGCTTAAGCGCGTCTCGAAGGCGCCGCGCCATATAGACGAGTGTGAGTTCGGCATCTTCGAAAAACTCAGGTTCACGCCGCATGTGGTCTCATGCTACTATGCACGCGTGAAGAAGACGATCTGTCTAGCTGGCGTCCTATTGCTGAGTGCGTGCTCGGCGCCGCCCCCGCCTCCGATTCCCTCGTTGACTCCGGAGCAGGCGGCAGAACTCTTGCATTTCAACAACAAAGCCTCGAACTGGCTGATCTATGTCAAGAAGCAGAATCCGGCATGTGGCTATAAGTTGGATCTGCCCGATCAATCGACACATCCGACCGAGGTCGATATGTCGCACATTGTCTGGTGCGGGAGCGCCGCCAGTCCGAAGGAGTTCGATGCAAGCGTCGTTTTCGTCTACGACAAAGCGGCCGGGAAGTGGACGGTCGATCGCTTTTCCAGCTAAATCCGTTAACTAATCCCAGCGCTTCGCACGAGGACTTGTTCAATGCTTGACCAGTCCAAGTCCTGCTGGCCGTGCTCTATCGCGGACGCGAAATGGTCCCGCAGAAGGTCCGCCAAGGGCATGGGCGAATGTACTTCTTCCGCGAGTTCGCGGACCAGGCGGACGTCTTTCGCTCCCAGCCGCAGCGCGAATCCAGCCGGTTTGAACTTGCGATCCGCGACTGTAGCGCCGTAGTTCTTATACACGGGCGATTGAAACAGCTCGTTGACGATATCGAGGAAAAGATGGTGATCCACTCCAGCGGCGCGCAGCGTCGTGAAGGCCTCGCTCAAGGTTTCCAGAAGGCTCGCGATCATGAAGTTTCCGCAGAGCTTCATTGCGTTGGCCTGCCATGGCTCTGGACCCACGTTAAAGGTGTGGCGTCCGATGGCGTCGAACAGTGGGGAGAATCGTTCGATCGCGTCGCTATCGCCTGCCGCAACCACCAGCAGTTTTTTGTTTTGCGCGGCTTCGGGCCGGCCGAAAACCGGTGCGCTCAAGTAACCTTGGCGGCGATTGCGATGCTCTTCGTCCAGCGTGCGGGCACACGCCGCGCTGATGGTGCTGCAGGAGATGTGATATGCGCCATCGGCTAGCCCGGAAGATATACCGTTTTCGCCGAATGTGACCTCCGACTCGGTCTTGTCGTCAGGGAGCATCGTGAACACAGCGTCCGCGCCACGGGCGGCTTCGGCCGGTGAAGTTGCGACGCGCGCGCCTTCCGAGTTCAAGGCCTCGGCTTTACCGGGCGTCCGGTTGTAAACGGCTACGTTGTGGCCGGCTTGTATGAGGTTAAGGGCCATAGCCGAACCCATTTTGCCCAGGCCTGCGAATCCAATCTTCATAGCAGAGATACCTTTTGATACCGTATCATCGTGTGCCCGGTACAGAACATGCCGGAAAGTGGCTGCCCCTCCGGTATTCGCGGATGGTCGAAGTCATTTTCCCGGCGCCTGACCATTCCTATTTTTTCCATCACTCGGCGCGATTGCAAGTTGCCGACGGCGTGATGGACACAACCTCCGTTGATCGTAAGTTGCCGAGACGTGGTGATTACCCTTCACGGCGAGGACCGCTGCGGAACGTAGTTTGGGAGGGGAAGGGGGCCTTGCTCAGAGCTGGATGATTTTCAGTCCGGGAATGCGGTTGAAGTCGCGGACATTGCCGGTGCCGATAGCGTATCCGAGCTCAAGCGCGCAGGCTCCGATTACGAGATCTCCAAGCGGCAGATTGATTCCTTTGGCGGCTTGTTCGCCGCCGATTTGGGCAATGATTTCCGCCGTGGCATCCGTTACCGGATGGATCGGGATTTGGGACTTGATTTCGTCCAAGAACCGCCGCCGCTGCTGACCGCGTTCAGGGTTGTTAGCTCGATAGATTCCATGTCCCAGTTCCGCCACAGTCAACGCGCTAATGACGATGGGCAGATCTCCGATGGAGGACCGGATCGTCTTAATAACTTCTGGCGTTGTAAGCTTCGCACGTTCGGCGGCGATGAGAACACTGGAATCGAGAACTACTCCCAGGATGGTGGATTCCATGACTCACGATGGGCGTTAATTCCTGCTTCAACATCCCGCGCAAAATCTTCATCGAGGACCGCATTTGCTCCATTAGCTTCGAGTGCGGCGATCACCTCAGAGATTCTCCGGCCTTTCACTTGAGGGGCTTTTAAAACAGCAACGGGAAGACTGTCCTGTTCGATCACCACCTCTACACCTTGGCGAACCTTGGCTAATAAGGCGCGAACATCGCGAGCAAGCTCGGCTTCGGTTACATGCACGGTCATACCTTCGATCATAGCGGCTGTTCGTGTCTGCGGATTGGTCAAATCCACCGCCGCTAATCCCGCCGGGTCGGGCGAAATCCAGCGGCTTGCGTCGGGTGGTCGTTGCGCGCCGGAAAAGTCCACAGATCCGTAGCTTCCTCGGAGGTTTCCGCCACGCCCGTAAAGAACGAATCAAAGCCCGCCCCGATATAGGGATGCCCAAACGGTGAGAACGCCATATCCGCATCCGCTACGCGTGAAACGGAACTGTCCAGCCTGATCGTTCCGAGCCAGTCCGGATGCATATAATGATCCAGGCCCGTATAGTTGTATCTTGCAAACGCTCCGCCGGGAAGCGGCAGATGGGCTACATAACCGTTTAATGCCTGAAGTGTCGCCAACTTGAAACCAGTTGGCGCATAGATGGCCTGAACGTAATACTGGTCCACCCATCGGCCTAAAGCGTCGTATGTGATGGGCACACCAGCGGTAACGTACGCGTTTCTTCCTTCCGCATCCCAACTATACGTATGGAACCCATCGTTGGTGATGTTTCCGTTTGCGTCGTAGCTGGGAGTCGTACCCGGTATCGTGCTGTATTGATTTGTAGCCAGATTGTAAGTAGGCTGGAACGACAAAGAACCGGAGCTGGCAATATTGCCAAATGCGTCGTAGCTGAAACTCTGGTTCCATGCCGAGCCGCAGTTATTGCTCGTTAGTCGAATCAGATCGTCGTAGCTGTTGTTGCAGGTCTGTGTGTTACTTGCGGTGAACGGATCGGTGATGGCCAGTTGCTCGAACGTGCCATTGGCGTTCCAGGCGAGATTCCCAATTAACGAGGACCCGTTCACGTTGTATTGGTATTGCGTCATTCGTCCCGTATTTGGATCGTAAGTGAAGCTATCCGAGTCCAACGATCCGAAACTCAGGCCCGTGACCTCGCCAAAACTATTGTAGACCGTGCTCGAGAGCGGGTTCTGCCCGCTCGATGCGGAGACCGTATAAGCGCGGCCTTCGCCATCGGGAGTGTAGGTCCAACTCGGAAGTCCCATCAAGTTCGACGCTAGAGTATTCAGTGTTCCATTCGGCCAGTAACTTGCCGAGACGTGGTAATAACCGTAGGAGTCGGGTGTTTGTGGTGACTGTCACGGATTTCCGTCACGGATCTCCGGATCTCGTCACGGATCTCCCGCCCCGGAACTAAGCGCTGAAGTAAAGGTACCAATTCCCGTCTATTCGCTTAAAGACCATAGGTTTCTCGCCGACTTCCTGCGCAGTATCGGCAGTTGTAGGAACCAAAGGAGGTTTGAAAGCAAAAGCATAGCCTCTGGCGTGGCTATGCATCGCGATCAGTGCCGATTCCTGCACTGATGGGAAGAGGATGCAGCCGGTGTTCTTCTGTGGCGAGATGCCGAACACTTTTGCAGACTGCAATAGCCGCTGATATTCGCCAAGCCGGGCAGGGGACACACAGGCGGCGCGGCCGGAGGCCGGAATCGGGCAGTTGAGGTCATCCGCACGCGCCATTTGCACCAATTGATCAAGGATTTGTTGATGCTGATCGAATGCCCCCAACATTACCGAATCCGGCACCGAGCGGCACGATGACAGCAGTATCACAAGTGATGCTCCAACAGCCACAAATACGGCTCTTAGCATTTGCCCGCCGCATGCATTTGGGCCCACTGGTATCCGTTTTGGATTTCCAACTGCTCAAGCGGATTGTCGCCGTAGGGGCTGCCCGTTACGGGAGTGCCCCAACTCGGCTTCGGAATTTTGAGGTGCATAAGCATGTTGCCGTACGAGGCAATCCCGGCACCCCATCTGATGTAAGTAGATGAAAACCCGAGAGAGTACCCGAAAACCGCAAACGCAAAGTTCCCGTATTCTCGATATTGAGGATTTGCACCAGGACTCGGTTGGTTTTTGAAGTCGAAGGGCTGATTAGGTGCGACTAACCCCGCGTAGGCCAGCGTCTTACCTAAATCTGGCCTCAGATTGTCGGACAGTGAGTTCGACGCATTTACGCCGAAATCATACAATGCCTCGGGCGGATAATTAGCTGGATGCGTCGGAACCGAAGGGCAGTTCCCGGATTTTGTCGGCGTACCTCCACCCCCACCACCGCCGCTGCCGTAATTGGGCGCTGGCGCAGATATCTGAGCATTCGCGCACAGGTGTGCCGGGTCAACCACTCCGTGGTACATAGACCCCGGGTCCTGACCGATGGCCGCCTGAAGATTAGCTTCGCAAGTTTGCATAGCCGATTGGATGACCTGGCCGCCACCGTTGCCTCCCGTTCCCGCTCCGCCACCTGGCTGCATGAACATCCCCGTCGGGTCCACCAACCCCAGCGGATTATTATTCACATACGCATACCGATTCCAAGTCTGCGGATTGGTCAAATCCACCGCCGCTAACCCCGCCGGATCTGGCGAGATCCAGCGGCCCTCGGTAGTTGAAATACTGACGAGCCGGGAATCTTGCCACGTTGTATTGCTGGTCCGCATGAGCGACGCCTGTAAACGCTCTTTCATAACCGCCGCCTCCGATATACTGTTCTCCGAACGGCGCATAGGCCTGATCCTGATAAACCGTGCGGGACGGCGTGGTTTCGAGCCTCGTTGTTCCTAGCCAGTCGGCATGTAGGTAATGGTACAAAGTGGGCTCGTAGTCGGCAACTGCTCCGCCAGGTAACGGCAGCCAGATACCCGCGGATACGCCGTAGGCTGATTGACGAAACAGCCCCTAATTGCTGCCCGATGGGCGAATATACTGGTTGTCTATAGCCAATGGTTGGCTCTTCGGCTAAGCGTCCCAGTGCGTCGTAAGTCACCGTTCCGCTGCCTTGGATCTGCGTATTCTTCCCGTCCGCATCCCAATTGTAAGTAAAAAAGCCGTCGTTAGTCACGTTTCCGTTTGCATCGTAGGCTGGGGTGCCGCTGGGAAGCGTAGCGTAATGGTTTGTCGCCGAATTGTAAGTCGGTTGGAACGAAATCGTGCCGGATTTGCCAAGATTTCCAAACGCGTCATAACTGAAACTCTGACTCCAGGCCGAGCCGCAGTTATCGCCCACTAGGCGAGCCAGGTCGTCGTAGCCGTTGTTGCAGGTCTGGGTGTTGCTTGCTGTGAACGGATCGGTGATGGCCAGTTGGTTGAAGGTGCCATTAGCATTCCAGGCGAGATTCCCAACTAACGAGGACCCGTTCACGTTGTATTCGTATTGCGTCATTCGTCCAGTGTTCGCATCGTAGAGTGAAGTTATCTGAATCCAAAGATCCGAAAGTTCACACTTGTGGCCTCGCCAAAGCCATTGTAAGCCGTGCTCGTGAGCGGGTTCTGGCCGCTCGACGCGGAGACCGAATAAACGCGGCCCTCCCCATCCGGAGTGTACGTCCAACTCGGGAATCCCGCCAAATTCCACGACAACATATTCATCAATCCGTTCGGCCAGTAAGTAGCGGCAACATGATAATACCCGCCCGAGTGCGGCGTTGCTTCATAAGTATCGGTCACCTCCCCGCGCGCCGAATAACTGAAACCGAGATCGGTAATCTTCGCCGTCCCGGGTCCGGTATAAGCCTCCGCCAGCCGTCCTTTGGGATTCGCCATTGCCGCCGAGTTCACGGTCGCTCCATCATAAACAAAATATCTCGGCGAGGTGGCAGCCGCATTCGGCCCGCTTGGATAAGTAATCGCAGTATTCCGATGCAGCGCATCGTAGGCATAACACGTCACGTTCCCGCCGCGTCAACGCGCTTCACCTGATCCCCCGTTGACGTTCCGCAAGTTGCATCGCTGTCGTAGGTGTAACTGCTTGCCACGCCGTTGGTTTCTGGGTTAGCTTCCGTGAGCAGCCGCCCCAATCCGTCATAAGTATAGGTTCGCGTTTGCGTGCTGGAGGACTGCGCATTTTGAACCACAGTCAATAAGTTACCTTGCGCATCGTAGGTGTACTGAGTTAGAAAACCGGTTTGCGCCACTATCTGGCCGCAGTTGCCTGAACCTGCGGACGCAGTGATTTCGCACACGGACTTGAGACGGCCAAGGCCATCGTACTCCAATTGCTTCCTTTTGGTATTTTCTCCGGTGGGCGCGGGGCCGACCGTCACCAGCACGTCATTTTGCGCATAACTGTAACTGGTCACTCCGCCGCCGCCGTCGGTCACGGTGAGAGGACGGCTGAGCGCATCGTACGTGGTTGTTGTTCCCGGAGCGCTTGAACTTGTCTGGCCCGCAACACCGGTGTAGGGAACCGTTACGCGCGCTACCCGGCCCAGCGAATCATAATCCGTCTCCACGGAGTCGTAGCTGCTTGAACTTTGCGATTGCTTCTGTTGCGCTACATGCGTCCGGCCCAACCCGTCGAGAGTCGTGCGCGAATCGGTAGTGGATGTGGTTCCGTTGAAGTTCAACGTGCTCTCGCTTCCGCTATTTGGGGAAGTGAAATAGGACAGAGATGTTACAGCTCCCGTCGCGTCGGTGGTCGAAGTAGGCCGCCAAAAGTTCGGATCGGCGAAGCCCACGCTGCTGGTCTGTGGAATTTGCATCTGTTGCGGACGTAGCTACCGCGCCAGAACAATTCCAGACCTGCGAAGTGGACAACGAAAGCGGCATGGCAACATTACTCGGGAAAGGAATTGCCGCAGCCGCCGTACGAGTAAGTGGTCTGCGCCCCGTTCGTATCTGTCGAGACGTTGACATTGCCGGTGTCGTAATAACTATAGTGCTGGGTTAGAGTTGTGCCACCCGTCACGAGTTGCTGCAAGGTGGTCAGATTACCGCGTGAGCCGGAAACCGCGACATGCTGCGGAGTTCCGCTAGTGCCGGTTATTGAGCCTTCATCATAGGTATAAGTAGTCTGCGCGAGGAGCGTTCCACTTCCGTTGTAAACCTGGACGGTCGAAGGATGATCCACGATCCCGTTTGTCAGGGACGTATTGTAGGTTGTCACCGACTTCCGAGTCAGCGGTCCGGGAGCGCCGCCGCCGAAATCGTATTGATCCACTTCGGTGCTGAGACCGTACGAGTTGTAGAAATTCACGGTCTTTGATTGCAGCGCCGCGGAACCCGGTAGCGATGTGATCGTGCTGATTTGACTGATCGGCGCCGTGATGCTCGTCCCGGTGCATGGCGAGGCGGAGCCGTTATAACAGGTATCCACAGTGGCGAGCAGAGTGCCTGAGGTGGACCCTTGATACACCTTGCGCTGTGTCTCGTAAATTCCTTGGAACTGCATGGCGGTCTGGTTGTTCTGCGGATCGGTGATCGTGGTGGTCCAGTCTGAGCCGGACTCCGTGTGAGCATAGGTCCAAGTTCCATCCGGCGTTGTGCGCGTCGAGCGTGGCGGTACTTCCGTCGGCACAAGTGATGCCGTCATTGCCGCCGGAATAAGCGTACGTTATTGTTCCGCCAGTCGGGAACGTCACTGAGTGCAAGCGGCCCGTAACGCTTCCCCGCAAACCCGGGTGTGGGCTCATAAGTGAATTGATAGGAACGTTCCATCAGGCAGGCTGATGCTGCTGATCAGCGGCTGCGAGGAAGAAGCGTATTCGGTGACACCGCTACAGCCGAAGTTCGTTTGGACGGAGTAGTTGGTGTAGTTGACAGTGTATGACGAAGAACTGCCTGGCGGATTCGGATAGGAAAACACGAGCGGGCTGGAAGCGGTCGCCGATCCGGACACAGTGAGAGGCGTTAACTCGCATTTAGACGTGTCCGTAGAACGAACTGTTTGTCCGCCGGAAGAGGACACGGAGATTTGGTTTCCGTTTGTATCGGTAAAGCTTCCGGAGCCGGCGTCATGAACCCAGCGGAGCGCTAATCGCAGTTCCCGATCGATCAAAAACGCTCGATACGGAAAAATCGTGGATATCCCCGAGGCCGACACAGTCATGGTGTAACCTGATCCGTCCGCCAGCCGAAAGTACAGCCTGGTTTGGCGGTCCACCACCGCAGCTCGCTGTCCGGGCGGCCACGTGCTGACCGCGCCGCTAAGGTTGTGCTCCACGCAGAGCGAGTCCACGTACTGGAATCCGCCCCAGATGTACCAAGAGGTAAAAGGATCGTGTACGCCATCGCGGCAACTTGGGACACGCCCGTGGGCACGATGATATATCCGAGTACGGCTTGCGACACGCTAGTCCATCCCCATTGCGAAGCTGGACTCCAGTGCTGCCCGAGCACGGGAGTCCAGATAGCGCTGTCATAAGACAAGCTATGCGAAAACGGTAAACCGCGTCCGGCCCGGTTGACAGATGGGAAACGCGAAATGCACGTTCAGATTCGCGTTATTCAGCGTATCGGTCCCGCCGCTGAAACTTCCGAAGGGTGGAAGTCCGGTAGCAGTCTGGCCGGAGATCCCTACGGTGAGCGCTAAAAAACCAGCAGGCACCCGCCAAGCGCCCCATCATCCCGTGGTTCGCACAAACGAGCGCGAGCGCAGAAGACACAACGATACTTCCGAATCGAGATCGGTTCAATCTAAGCTCCTAGGAAATGGAGGGGAGTGCAGATACTCGCTCAGATCGATCCCGATACGAGTACTAGAACAGAGTAACTGCAAAACGCGCGGGCTTCAATGGTACGAAAGGTTCAATTTGGCAGGACGCTATTTTCGAGTGTCGCGGCAATCTGCATCAAGTTGCGACGCGCGCGCCTTCCGAGTTCAAGGCCTGCGAATCCAATCTTCATAAAGACATTTTCTTATAAACGTCCATCAAATTGCGCAGGTCGTCGACATCCTTCTCACGGCAGTTCACAAGCGGAGGACGAACGGGACCCGCTGGAATGCCGAGTATTTCCATCGCTTCCTTCATGGCCGCCACTTCATAGCCTTTCGACCGTTCCCGCAGCGCATACAGCGGATTGACATAGCGGCGCATCAGGTCATTGAGCCGGGCGAAATCCCGTTTCAATCCCGCCTCCGCCAAAGCTAGAGAAAGCTTAGGCGCGATGTTCGAGATGCTCGAGGTATACGCCTGCACGCCAACGGCGAAGTAGCCCGGAACACAATCGTCGCCCAATCCGCCGAACCACGCGAGCCGGTCGCCATTGAATTCCATGATGCGCTGAAGCCGCCGCGTATCGCCTTGGCCGTCCTTCCAAGCCGCCAACGTTGGCACCCGATCCGCCAGCCGGGCCACCATTTCAGGGGTAAATACGGCCCAATCGCGGCTATAGACCATCAGTGGAAGCTCGGTCGCACTCCCAATCGCCTGGTAAAACGCGAACAGTCCCGCTTCCGGGGCAGAGATGTAATAAGGCGGCAAAGCGAGGATGAACTGGGCTCCGGCTTTCTCGGCACGCCGGGCGATATCCGCGCCCAGAGCCGCATTGAAGCCCGTACCCGCAACGACTGGCATTCGCCCATTCACCGCGCGCACGGTGGTTGCAATCACCTGTTCCACTTCGCCGGGGGTCAGGGAATAGACCTCGCCCGTGCCGCCCGCCGCAACCAGCGCGCAGAATGGATGAGACGCCATCTCGTCAACATTGCGTTCCAGGGCGTCCAGATCGAGTGAAAGGTCCTGTTTGAACGGAGTGACAGGGAAACCAAATACTCCGCGCAATCCGGCGGCGAACTTACGTGTGCTGTTCTGCATAACTTACGAAGTTACTATTTGACCGCACCGGGTGCGTAGCGGCGTCGAACGAGGAATGTGTAGCTGGCGATTCCCAGCAGTAAAAAACCGAAATTGGCCGCCATGGGAGCTTCATACCCACCCGTGTGCTGCTTCAGCCAACCCGTCAGAATGGGAGCGGCGATGCCTGGGATATTCGCCGCCATGTTCTGCACTGCCGCGAGACGCGCCGCCGGAGCGCCCGGCATGAGGGCCGGCGTAAGCGCCCAATAATTTCCGGTGGCAAGGCCGATGCCGCTCAAAGAAAAGATCGCGAAGAACAGCGCGACGGTATTAGAGCTTGATGAAGCCCCGATCAACTCCGTGGACGCTAAGACGAAGCCGCCGATGATGAACATCCTGCGAACAAAGATGGCATCGCCGCCGCGCTGGATGATTCGATCCGCAAGAAACCCCGCCCCTGTCGCCACAATCGCCGAACCCCAAAAGCTGAAGCCTGTAAACCAGCCGGTCGAGTTCAGCGACAATCCGCGGCTCTCAAAGAAATAAGCCGGAAGCCACGTCAGGCAGAAATAGATGAAGTAGTTGTAGCAGAACGAACCGATGATGATGCCCCACATGGCGGGACTGCGAAACACGTCGGCGAACGGAACAACCGGAACGTCTGGCCGCTTCAGAACCGATTCTTCGATCTTGCGATCGTTGTCTTTCACCAGAACCAGCCAGGGTACGACCCATATAACCGCGCCGAACCCGAGGATCATGAACATCGATCGCCATCCGTAGGCAATCAACAGCCATGCGATGAGCGGTCCGCCGATTGCGGGCCCTAGTTTTGCGGAAGCCTGATAAAGGCCCATCACAAAACCGTGCTGTTTGTGGCTGAAATTGAGCCGAATCCAGCGCATTCCCGCCGGCGTGTTCACCGCTTCACCGGCTCCAAGCAGAAGCCGCAGCGCGAATAAGGAAGTGAAAGACCCGCACCATGCGGTCGCGCCGGCGATGAGGCTCCAGAAAGCGAGGGCAATGGCGAAGGGGCGTTTTACGCCGTACCGGTCGATGATCCAGCCGGCGGGTATTTGAAGCGCCGCGTAGCTCCAAAAAAAGGCTGAGTTTAAGAGGCCGCGGCCGTAGTCATTCAGCCCGAAGAAGGTCTTGAACTGCTTGGAGGTTAACGCAATGGACAGATTCTGCCGATCGAGGTAGGCAATGATGAACGCGATGCAAAGAAGAGCTACGACGGCCCAGCGCCGCGAGGCCTCCCGCTCAGGCATTCACAGGCCCGGATAAGATGTCTGCGGTTCATAGTCAACCCTGAAAGCAGAACGTATCACAGTGACAGTTACGCGCACTGTTCCGGTGGTAACTTGCGCGCACTGGCCCGGCGGTAATTTACAGAACGGGAATCGGGCCGTGCCGCACGTCGGCACGCAGGGCATGGCGAGCTGCAACCGCGTCAATGTCGGCATTTTCCAACGCCGAAGACGCATCCGCGTCGATATAGAACATCACAGACGATGGATTGCTGTTGTGGACTAGCCCGAACATATGGCCGAGTTCGTGGACCGCGGTCGCGTAGATCTCATCCGCGCTCATGTACTCGCTCATGTGAGGATCGAACGCAATCCAGCCTTGGAAATTTGCCCAATCGGTGAACTGAGCCCGCGCGACGTCGTTGTTTTCACTTAGGATTCCGGGAGTTGCATCGACGAGCGCGAGCGCACAGGCGCGGGAAGAGTCTTCGTGGAAATCCATGTCGATGACAGTTGACCAGAATTTGAGAGCGCGGCGCAGAGCGTCGGCCGCGACGGGGCTGGAGGTGTCGAACCTGACCCCGAGGTCCATGTGCCCCGACTTCAGAAATTCTGTGCTATTGAGACAGGGCTGGTACGGTCCCGACCAGTTTGCTTTCGGACCGGCCAAGGCCGAAAGAGCTAAAAGCGTGAAAAGAAGAGCCGCTCGAAGCATGGGAATCCAGATGGAGATAGAGTGGGGTCCATCCCGGATTCTTCTCGCGAATAATTAAAATTGAATTGCCGTCGAGCAGTTCGCGTGCTGCCGCGGTTGGCGTAAGGGTTCCGGCCTTGGACGGCGGTCTCTAATGCCGGCAATCGAGCCTGAATTTTCAGATTGGCGTCAAATCGCTTTTCAAGTCCGGGAGTCACGAGTTCGCGCATCCAGCTGAGCGCCTGACGGCTCCGCAGTTCGGCGAGATCCAACTGCGCCCGGTGTTCGAGGATCGTTTCCCAGAGTTCGGCTATGCCTTTGCCGGTGAGGGCGGATATCGTGATGGCGCGCGGTGTCCAACCGCCCGAACTTGCCGGGAACAGGTGAAGCGCATTGGCATATTCGGCCCGGGCACGCTCGGCCTTTTGTTCGTTGCCGCTATCGGCTTTGTTGATGGCGATGCAGTCGATCATTTCGAGGATGCCTCGCTTGATTCCTTGCAACTCATCTCCGGCGCCCGCGACCAGAATGAGCAGAAAGAAATCGGTCATCGAGCGTACCGCGATCTCAGACTGACCCACGCCGACGGTCTCTACGAAAATGTTTTCGTAGCCTGCCGCTTCGCACAGCAGCATAGTTTCACGTGTGCGGCTTGCGACGCCGCCCAAATGACCACGCGCCGGGGAAGGCCGGATGAATGCATTTTCTTCCGCCGAGAGGCGTTCCATGCGCGTTTTGTCGCCGAGAATGCTGCCTCCGGAAAACGGGCTTGAAGGATCGACGGTGAGCACCGCCAGTTTCTGGTTGCACTCGCGGATCAGATGCATTCCTAAAGCGTCGATAAGCGTGCTTTTGCCTCCGCCCGGGACGCCGGTAATGCCGATCCGCCGCGCTTTGCCCGAGTGCGGAAGAAGCTCTTCAAGGATCTCGGCGCTAGATCGGCATCGGCTGGGCGTTCGCTCTCGACGACGGTGATGGCCCGCGCCAGCACCATCCGGTTTCCCTGCAGAACGCCGTCGATATACTGCTGCGCGCTACGGAGTCTTTGCGCCACTCGGCTGACTCATCAGAACGCGAAGAATGGATTGCGCACAGACCGGTATCACGGTGCCAGGCCCGAAAATGCCCGACACTCCGGCAGAGTAAAGATAGTCGTAATCTTGAGGCGGAACCACGCCGCCGACAAACACAAGAATGTCGTCGCGGTTCAGGTTCTTCAGCTCTCGAATGACTTCCGGAACCAGCGTCTTGTGGCCGCCGGCGAGAGTTGAAACGCCCAGCACATGAACGTCGTTTTCAGCGGCCATGCGCGCTGCCTCACGCGGCGTCTGGAACAGCGGCCCGACATCGACATCGAATCCGAGATCGGCAAACGCCGTCGCGATTACGCGGGAGCCCCGGTCGTGTCCATCCTGCCCGATCTTCGCCACAAGAATGCGCGGACGCCGGCCCTCCGCTTTCGAAAACTCATCGGCCATTTGACGCGAGCTTTGAGAAATTGCGGATCGTCCCGGCTCTCGGATGAATACACGCCCGATATAGTGTGGCTCACAGCCCGATATCTCCCGAACGGCCTTCTCAAGTGCGGTCGAAATCTCACCCAGTGTAGCCCGGACGCGTGCCGCATTGATGGCAAGTTCAAGCAGGTTGCCCTCGTTCCTTTCCGCGGCCTGCGTGAGTGCCATCAAACTTTCATCGACGGCTTGTCCGATTGCGGTTGCGCCGAACTTCAGCGAGACGCCTGCAGCTGATTCGCAAGCACGGCGTGGTTATCGACTTCGCGTACCGCAATCACTTCGTCTGTCTCGGGAACGATATTTGTTGACGCCGACAATCACGTCCCGTCCCGAATCGATGCGGGCTTGCCTGCGCGCGGCCGCTTCCTCAATGCGCATTTTCGGAAGGCCTGTTTCGATGGCCTTCGTCATGCCGCCCAAGTTCTTCGATTTCCTGGATGTGCTGCCAGGCCCGATCCATCAGTTCGTGCGTCAGGCTCTCCAGATAATAGCTGCCGCCGAGCGGATCGACCACGTGCGTGATGCCGGTTTCGCGTTGCAGATAGAGTTGTGTCTCGCGCGCAATACGCGCGGAGAAATCGGTCGGAAGTGCAATCGCTTCGTCGAGCGCATTGGTATGCAGCGATTGGGTATGTCCGAGAACCGCCGCGAGCGCCTCAACGCAAGTGCGCGTGACGTTATTGAACACGTCCTGAGCGGCGAGACTCCAGCCCGATGTCTGGCAATGAGCGCGCAGGGCCATGGATTTCGGATCTTTCGGATGGAAGCCTTTGATGAGTTTGGCCCAGAGAACGCGAGCCGCGCGCAGCTTCGCGATCTCCATGAAATGGTTCATGCCAATGCCCCAAAAGAAACTGAGGCGCGGCGCGAATTCATCGATGCTCAAGCCCGCTGCGAGCCCGGTTCGAACGTATTCAAGGCCGTTCGCCAGTGTGTAGCCAAGCTCAAGGTCAGCCGTCGCGCCGGCTTCCTGCATGTGATATCCGCTGATCGAAATGCAGTTGAACTTCGGCATGTTTTGTGAACAGTAGCGGAAGATATCGCCGACGATGCGCATGGATGGTCCGGGCGGATAGATGTAAGTATTCCGGACCATGAACTCTTTCAGAATGTCGTTCTGAATGGTGCCATTCAGTTGCTCCGGGCGAGACGCCTTGCTCTTCCGCCGCGACGATAAAGAACGCAAGAATGGGAAGCACCGCTCCGTTCATCGTCATCGAGACCGACATCTGGTCAAGCGGAATTTGGTCGAAGAGGATCTTCATATCCTCAACCGAATCGATTGCGACACCCGCTTTCCCGACATCGCCCACCACGCGTTCGTTATCCGAATCGTAGCCGCGATGAGTGGCCAGATCGAACGCGACCGAGAGGCCCTTCTGCCCCGCCGCGAGGTTGCTCCGGTAAAACGCGTTCGATTCTTCCGCTGTTGAGAAGCCCGCGTATTGGCGGATGGTCCAGGGCTGCAGCGCGTACATGGTCGAATACGGCCCGCGCAGAAAAGGCGGAATCCCGGCGGCGTAATCCAGGTGCTCCATTGCGCGGAGATCTTCGGCCGTGTAGATGGGCTTCACAGGGATCTGTTCGGGCGTGATCCATACCTTGCCCGGAAGTGTGGGAGCGCGTTCATTCCGGGGCTCATAAGAGGTTGTCGTTCCTGACTTGGTCTGAAAAGCCTTCCAGGCTTCGCGCGCGATGGCGTCCGTCAGAGCTTCCACATAGTAGGATCCAGCCGCCGGGTCCGAAACGAGGTCGATATACGCTTCTTCGCGCAGAATGCGTTGAATGTTTTGTGCCAGATGGGGATCGAACCCAACCGCCTCTACAGTGAGCGAGTCACAACCGCCGATGATGGCCGACAACGCTTCAGTAGTGGCGCGAATCAAATTGAGGTACGCGATCGTCGGACCTCTTGTTTGAAGTCGAGGTGCGCGCGTGAATGTGACAGACCGCTGTTTTTGCGGCCTCGCCATGGAGAGCTGCGATTGCCGACGGCCACAGTTTTCGAATCGCCCGAAGCTTAGCAATTTCAAAGAAATAGTTGGATCCTACGGTGTATGAGAAGACAGACTCGGGGGAACGATTCTTAGCCGCGTCTGCCAGAGCGAACCCAAGCTCTTGAACGGCTCTGGGCGTTACCTTGACCGCATCCGGCGATTCCAGGTCTTCGCGCCGATAGTAAGGCCGAATCGAAATACCTTCGTCACTCTTCCAGATCAGGGCTTGTTCGTAATCCGCGCCCTTCAAATCTTTCCGAATCGCAGCTTCCCAATCCGCCGTGGAGACCGCCGGGAAATCAGTTCTAAGAGAGAGCGGTTCAGACATCTGAGCCCTCTTGAACCACTTCCATCAAATATCCGAAAGCGGTTTCCGCGGTCGTCTTCGGGTGGACAAAAAAGACCATCGTTCCCCGCGAACCTTGGCGCGGCGCTGCATCGACGATCCGGAACCCTTCCGCCTTCATGTACTCGAAGGCCTTTTGAATATCGGCCACCCGGAAAGCTATATGGGCGAAACCACCGTGGCCATTCTTTTCCAGCTGCTTCGCTACCGGAGAGTCTACGCTCAAGGGCTCCAGCAGTTGAATAAGATTCGGGCCGCCGCCTACGCGCAACAGTACTTCACGGACCTGGTCCGAGCCCAAAACATCTTCGCGATGCAATTCTGAAAATCCGAGGCTCTTATAAAGTTCGAGCTGCGGTTCCAGTCCGCCTGGCTTTACCGCGATCGCGATATGGTCGATAAACAGAAATCCGGGAATCTGCGCAGGGTCTTGCATCGGTAGGGCCGTACAAGTTCTTGCGAAACCTGCACGGCCCATTTTAACGGTCTGTGCGAATCTATACTGTTCTGCTGCCGCGCGCGAGATGCATGATCAGACCGATGATGAACAACACCAGGAAAATCACGAAAAGAATTTTCGCAATCCCAGCGGCCGCGAAAGCGATACCTCCGAAACCGAGTATCCCGGCAATAATCGCAATCACTAAAGCAATAAGCGCGTAGCGCAGCATAATATCTCCTCTTTAAGGGGGAATCAGAATCCCGAAGGTCAGACCGCCGGCGGTGTGCTTTATGTTTCCTCAGTTGTCGGCGCCCGCCCCACTATTATTAGGTTGATGAAAACATTGGCAATCGATATCGGCGGGACTAAGTTTTCAGCTGGCGGGCTTTGTAGAAGATGAATTGGTCTTCTGCGAGACTCACTCGACCGATCGTTCCGGCGGTCCCGAATGGATGTTTCGAAAGATAGAAGAAATCTTCACGGGTTGGCGAGACAGCCATGGATTCCGTCCAGATCGCGCTGGAATAGGGTTCGGCGGTCCTGTGGACTTTCCCTCGCAAACCGTCACCATGTCCACGCATGTATCGGGCTGGGCCGGTTATCCGCTTGTTGAGAATCTAAAGAGACTGTGCGGCGCACCGGTTGTGATGGACAATGACGCGAACGTGGGTGCGCTCGGCGAACGCTTCTATGGGGCGGGGCGGGGAAAAGATCCTCTCTTCTACATGACGCTTTCGACTGGCATTGGCGGGGGAATTGTGATCGACGGACGCGTTTACAGGGGCGCGGATTCGTTTGGCGGCGAGATTGGGCACATGATGCTCGACCCGGCCGGACCCGAGTGTTTGTGCGGTTCGAACGGCTGTTTCGAGCGCATGTGCTGCGGGCTATGGCTCGAACGGGATTATGGCCGCCCGGCCAAGGAACTGCTGCAAGATCCGGAGTTTGTCCGGCGCTATGTGGTGCTGCTGGCGAGAGGGTTGAAAGCGGCTATCATGATATTGAACCCGGCCATTCTAGTGATTGGCGGCGGGATCAGCAAAGCCGGGGAGCAATTGTTCAAGCCGCTTCGTGAGGAACTTGACCGGCAGATCACTCCGTGGTCCCACGCGCGCAGAGATGTTGTACCGGCTGAACTGGGCGACCGGAGCGTGCTTTACGGTGCGCTTGCTCTGGCAAAATCTTCCGCCACATGATCGGGTAGCGCTTCATGGAAAATTAATCGACGCTCGCCTACATTCGTTGAGTAGCGGGTCTCCTCGAAATGCGTCATATATGCAGCTTTACGAGGAGAAGCCAAATGAGAATACTAAGACATTCTTTAGGTGCGATAGCGCTTAGCGCCGGCCTGATGATGACCATGGCAGTGCCGCCGCCAGCTGCCGCGAGCGCCCGATTCGATCACGACCGGGACCGGGACTATGACGGCCTGCGTGGTCTGGTGGACCGCACGCAAAGCGATCTGCGCGCGGCAGTCGATCTGGAGCACGGCGGCAGACAAGCCGAACGGTATAAGAATGCCCAGGATCACCTGTCCGATTTCGACCGCAGTTTAGCGAAAGGTCATTTCAACAAGGACCGGCTGGATAGCGCGATCAACGATTTGCAGCATTTGCTGGATCACAACACGCTTCAGGCAAGCACGCGCGATGCTCTGCACCGGGATTTAGAGGATCTCAGAATCGCGAGAGAACGCAACTCGCATTAGGGAGCGCTTGCTTGCGCGCCCGGTTGCGGCTCCGCTAAGGCCGAGTTCGGGTGCGCGGGATTTCATCGCTTCTATACAGAAGGCGATGTGTTCCTCTAAAGGCACTTCCAATTCCTGCGCGCCTCTGACGATGTCTTCGCGGTTGACGTTCCGGGCGAAAGCCTTGTCCTTCAGCTTGCGCTTCACGGACGCAACATCCACTTCAAAGATGCTGCGTCCGGGCTTCACATAGGAACACGCCGTGAGGAATCCCGATAGCTCGTCACAGGCATAAAGAGCTTTCTCCAGAATCGACTCTCTCGGGACGCCGCTGTAATCGGCGTGCGAAAGAATGGCGCGGCGAATCTCTTCGCTCACGCCTCTTTCCGCAAGAATAGCTTCGCCCTTCATCGGATGGTCCGGGGAACTGGGATGAATCTCCCAGTCGAAATCGTGAAGAAGCGCGGTAACCGCCCACAGTTCCGGTCTTCGCCGAACTTTCCGCGTAAGCCACCATGCAAGCTTCGACGCCCAGCATGTGACGCCGCAGGCTATCGCTTTGCACGAATTCGCAGACGATGTTCCAGGCTTCTTCCCGGGTCATGTGAATGTATCTAAGCTTCCTCTATCTTTACGGTGTTCAGGGTGTCGCCCTGCTTCACTGCGTCCACAACGTCCTGTCCCGACCGGACCTGTCCAAAAACGGTGTGCTTCCCATCGAGCCAGTTAGTCACGACGTGCGTAATGAAGAACTGGCTGCCGTTGGTATTGGGTCCCGCATTGGCCATCGAAAGCGAGCCGACTTGGTGCTTGTTCGGATTGCCTTTGGTCTCATCTTCGAATTTATAGCCCGGACCGCCTCGCCCGGTTCCGGTGGGATCGCCGCCCTGAATCATGAAATCGGCAAGCACGCGGTGAAAGACCGTGCCATCGTAAAAACCGTCGCGCGCCAGGAAGACGAAATTGTTCACTGTCTTGGGCGCATCTTTCGCGAAGAGATCCGCAACGATGTTCCCGCGAGAGGTCTCGAAAGTGGCGGTGTATTTCTTCGATGGATCGATGCCCATGGGCGGGGGGGCGGAGTACTGTTTGCTCATGCCCCCAGTGTAGGCCAACAGTGTGTGCCAACCACCGAAAGCCTATCGGCTACACTAAGGAGTTTAAGTCTGCGTCTTGGGTCCTCATCACCTTAAAGTGTGTCCCTATGCTGAAACCCGCATAGAGGGCGCAACGTCAGGGGAATTTCGCGCGGCAAGGAAAGGATTCACTTTTAGATGATTCACCACAGGCTCATTAGCCTGCGTATGCCGATGTTCGTTCCGCTGGTTGCGACCTGTATTTTCCTTGGCGCCGTGGCAACAGCTCCCGTTTTGCGGGCGCAGTCGAGTCAAGCCCCCGCCCAGCCGCCCGCGCAGAATGCTCCCAAGCCGCCCAATCCATTCGAAAACGTTCCACAAGAGCCGGAGAAACCTAACCAGCCGGCCAACCCTAATCAGCCCAGCAATCCTAACCCGACCGGTGTTCAAGAAGCGAAGCCCGTCACCATAGGCAAGAACATTATTGAGGCGATCGATTTCCGCGGACAGCATCGTGTTCCTCAGGACACTCTCCGCGCCTTGATCTACACGAAAAAGGGCGACGTTTACGACGAGGAATCCATTCACCGCGATTTCACGGCGCTCTGGAACACGGGCCGCTTCGACGATCTTCAGATTGAAAAGGAAACGGGACCGGAGGGCGGCGTCATCCTGCGGTTTGTCGTGACCGAGCGCCGTGTCATTCATACCATCGATTACACCGGGAACAAGTCCATCAGTAAGTCCGAAATTCTGGACCGGTTCAAGGATCGCAAGCTAGCTCTTTCGCCCGAATCGCAATATGATCCTGGCAGGATTCAGCGTGGGAAAAATATTCTGCAGGAGTACGAGGCCGAACGCGGACATCAATACGCGACCGTAACCCCACAAATTCGCCAGGTTCCTCCCGGTGGCGTTGACGTTATCTATGCGATCAACGAAGGTCCGAAGGTGAAGGTCGGGAACATCATTATTGACGGGAACACCGTCTTTAGCGACCGCGAAGTGATTCGCGCGATGAAGAACCTGAAGCCGATCGGTATCCCGCACTCGCTGGCTGTTTGAAGACCTCTTCGCGCGCACCTACGATTCCACAAAACTCGAGGAAGATTCGGAGCGCATCCGGCAGTTTTATCAATCGAAGGGCTACTTCATGGCCCGCGTGATCAACCACTCCGAAAAAATCTACGACGTGCAGGGGAAAGGCATTAAGATCCCTCTTTTCAAGCCGAACAAACCCGGCAAGCGCGTGGACATCACGATGGTTGTCAACGAGGGCGAGAAGTATACGCTACGCAATTTCCAGTTTGTCGGGATGAAGTTGTTCAGGACTCCCGATCTGATTCAGCGCCAGGTATTCGGCATGTCGCCGGGCGCGGTCTTCTCCACGGAGAAGCTGCAAAAGGGGCTGGATAATCTTAAAAAGCTCTACGGCGATTTCGGCTACATCGACTTTGTTCCGTCGCCCGATCCCGAGCCCTACGGCAAGAACCAGATCGACCTTACGATCGACGTGGATGAAGGCCACCAGTTCTTCGTTCGCCGCATCGATTTCTCCGGCAACACCAGCACGCGCGACCGCGTGATCCGCCGCGAGCTGCTTATCGATGAAGGCGATCTCTACAGCAACAGGTTGTGGGAGACCAGCGTGCTCCGGCTGAATCAACTCGGGTTTTTCGATCCGCTGAAGCCCGAAGATGCCGCAACGATCACGCGCGACACGAAATCGAATACAGTCGATCTGCTGATCAAATTGAAGGAGCGGGGCAAGAATTCCATTCAGTTGAATGGCGGCGTCTCTGGGATATCCGGCAGCTTCATCGGCCTTTCGTATTCGACCAATAACTTTCTGGGACTGGGCGAAACGCTCAGCCTGAGCAGCCAGATCGGTACCCTGATGAGCAGCGTCAGTTTCGGTTTCACCGAGCCTTATCTGTTCGACAAACCCATCCAGACGGGTTTCACGATTTACTATCAGCGATACAGCTACGACCAGGGCCGTCAGGAGTCTCTGCTTGTATGGGCAGAACCTGATCGGCTACTTCAACCAGGTAGGTTCGCAGGGCTGTCCAACAGGTCAGACCGGATGTAACCTTCTGAATTACGTTCAGGACGGCCGCGGCTTCAGCACCTTTGCCAGTTATCAGTTGAAGCGAAGCTTTGCCCGCCTCGGGCTTGAGTTACTCTTACGGAATCACTTCTATCGATCCGATTACAACGGCCGCAAAGACATACTTCAATTACATAGACTTCGAAAATGTAGGCGGCCCGACTGCCGAACCAACTCAACGGCATTCAGACGAGTACCATTACGCCGACCTTCGCCTACAATACTGTGAATCACCCGATCATTCCGACCAAGGGCTTGCGGATAAATGCGTCGTTCGGCTTTACGGGCAGCGTGCTTGGCGGGAATGTGAACATGCTTCAGCCCTCGCTCGACGTGGCTTACTTCCGGCGGGGCATTTTCAAGGGGAACGTCATGGGTTTCCACTTAAATACCCGATTGATCGTTGGTTACGGCGGCAAGGTTCCCCCTCCCTACAGCCGCTCCTATATGGGCGGTGAGACGGATGTGCGCGGGTTTGACATTCTTACCATCAGTCCTTTCGCTTACATTCCGACCGCATCAGCCATCACCCAATATCACCAGGCTCCCCCCGGACAGGCGGCTACGGCGAGCCCGTACATCGACCCGACTACTGGAAACCCTGTGACTGTTGCGGTCCCGAGTTATCAATTCATTGCACCGGGAGGCGACACCTATTCGGTATTCAATTACGAGTACCGGATTCCAATCTTCGGACCGGTGACGCTGGCGCCGTTCTTCGATGCGGGAGTCGATCGCATCAGTTTTCCGGGTCAACTTGGGCTCAATCCCGGCGAGGTCGATCTAGTTGAATACTGAATTCCCCAGTACTCATTTCAGCAATCGCGCCATCATTATTCCGGGCAGCCAGAAGCCGCGTATATCGACTGGTCTCGAACTGCAGGTGTTGATGCCGGTCGTGAATGCGCCATTCCGGCTCTACTGGGCGTACAATTTGAGTTATCTTGAATACAACGTTTCAACCGCCCGTTGCGATCTCCAGGGACAACGTAATCAACGACACGACGCTTCAAAACGGCGTTGAACACTCTGGGAGCGCCGTTCCCGTATTACCGAGAAGCACTCGATGTTCCGGTTCTCAATCGGGCGAACGTTCTAGGCAAAGTGTGTGACGATAGTAAGAACCACGTTAGGAAAAAGGAAGTTTTTAGATGGTATTGAGAAGTAGTTTCATCTCGGCTGCGGCCATGTTGTGTTTTGCCTTTGGCGCCTACGCCCAGGCACCGTCCAAGGTCGGCGTGATTAGCGTTCAAGGCGCTCTGGTGGGTACGAAAGACGGGCAAAAGGCCTCTGAGCAGTTGCAAGCGAAATTCGCTCCCAAGAAGAAGGATTTAGAGGGGCGTAGTACTGAAATCTCTCAGCTGGAAGATCAGCTTCGCAAGGGCGGCACCCTGATGAGCGAAGACAAGCGGACGCAGCTTGAGCGCGATATCGACGAAAAGAAGCGCCGTCTGCAGCGCGATTCTCAGGATGCCGAAGAAGAGTGGACCGGCGAACAGCAGAAGACCCTCGGCGCTCTCGGTCAGCGCATGATGGCGGTTATCGAGAAATACGCGAAAGACAACGGGTATAGCATGATTCTCGACGTCAGCAATCCGAACACTCCGGTTCTTTACGCATCGAGCGGCATCGATATTACCCAGGACATCGTCGCTCTTTACGACAAGACCTCGACCAATGGCGGCCCGGCTTCCGCTCCCGCTGGCGCAGTAAAGCCGCAACTCCTCCAAGTGGCTCCGCGGCAAATACTTTGCCTGCCCCAGGAAAGCGATAGAGGTCTAAAAAGGTGGGCCGATGAGGCCGTTGACCCACCTTCCCGTCCTGCTTACTATTGCTTGGTTGCGGTGAGCCCCGTGACGTTTGCTTCCGTGTTGTGAGCGAAACGGATCCCGTAGATTCCGTCAGTGGATTTAAGTTTTCCGGCTGTTACCACTGCGTCCTTGTCGTACCCGGCCACGACCGTACCGTTGATCGCGCACTCGACGCGGTTGCCCTTCACGGAAAGCGCTATGTCCTGAGTGACGGGTTCGCCCGGTCCCGCAGCTTTGTGCACCGCCGCGTTTGCCTCGCCTCGCCTGCCGTTCATCTGAAAGGGCTCGGGGCCAAATCCACGGACGATGAAGTTGCCATTGCCATACGCCGCGCAGTATAGGTAGCTCTGCTGGGCGGTCCCCATATCGTTCCCGCCGATGAAAATGCCGTACGGATGCGGGTGGCTTGGATTCAAGTTCATATACTTCGGTTCCGTGAACGTGGCCTTCACCGTGTAATCGCCGCTGGCCTTATCAGCCGGATTCCAATACGTTATGGCCGGGCCGGTCATGACGTGTAGCGCATCACCCTCCTTGGTGAGTTTTGCGTCGTTGACTGTCTGGCCCGCTTTTTCCGCGTTGGCGTCAACCTTCCCCTCCCAGCCCGGGACCGAAATGCCGCCCCCCGCGATGGAGTGGGACGCATCCGATTGGCCTTGGGCATTGATTGCCGGAGGCAGGAGCGTTACAAGTGCAAACGCAAAACTGAAGCCGTATACAAAACGCATGTTGTTTCCTTTCGTGAATAGACGATCATAGCTTGCTCATAAGCTGCTCATTATAGTTCGCTCATGTTGGTTACGTGGATTGTATCGCCCTCGATTTCGCCGGTAACGACAACCTTCAGATTGTCTTTGTCGATTGTGTCTTTCAACAATCGCAAGGCCCAGCTTCTCCCGGCGTCATCCAGCTTATAAAAGTGCTTGCCGTCCGCGATAACGCCATATTCTGATCTTGAATAGTTGCCCATCAGAGAGCAGCTCCGGTTTTGCTTGAGCGTCTTTTCGCGGCCGTTCTGTACCATCGGCTTGACGCAATTCCAGTCGGCAATCACGCCTTGCAGTTCGGCGGCGGAAGAGAGCGCGGCGGCAAGCAGCAGAAGAGTGCTGAATCGTAGCATCGGATGAGACTATTTCTCCTGCCGTATAGACACATTTCGGCGGCCATCTGTTCAATGCCGATTCGAAAATAATTAGGAACTTTACTAATTAGTCCAGAATCGAACCAATGTGTCAGAAGACCGCCGCGAGGCTTTCTACCACGATCGCATTCGACAGTGTGGACCGCAGTACGCTGGGTTCGACCTGCTCTCTAGCGAGACGGCGCTGAACCTGCTTTACACGTACGACGTTTTCCACCAGGTAACCGGCCGCTACATGGCGGATTTCGGGCTGGCGAAATCGGCGTTCAATATTCTGATGTTGCTGCGGCACGGGCAACCCGAGGGCATGCTGCTGCACGATTTAGGCGAATTGCTGCTGGTTAGCAGAGCGAATATAACGGGGCTTATCGACCACTTGGAAGAGAAGGGCTATGTGAAGAGGGTGGTGGATGTCCATGACCGGCGCGCCCGTTTCGCACGGCTGACCAAAGAGGGGGAGGAACTTTTGGACAAGTTTGCCCCCGTGCACTATAAACAAATGACGGAACTGCTGAAAGATCTTACGAACGAAGAGAAGAGATCGTTGATCTCATTGCTGAAGAAGACGCGGGGGAGTTTGATGGCTCATTCGGGCGTGTCGGCGGCGTGAAGTTGGGCAGATTACTTTCGGGCAATTCATAAGACTTAAGGACTGAGAGATGGCAGAGGATAAGCAGCAGGATCAGCAGGAAGACCAGAACAAAAAAGGCGAGCAGCAGAACGATTCGGAAGCGGGGAAGAAGCCTCGTAATCCGAGGCGGACTAAGACGATCCGCTTTATAGTTCTGGCGCTCATCGTAGTAGGCGTGATCGCCGCGATTCCGATTTATGCCTATTACTCGGTGCGGGAATCGACGGACGATGCGCAGGTGGACGGCCATCTGGTCCCAGTCAGTCCGCGTGTCGCAGGCACCATCATTTCCGTGCTTGTCAACGACAATCAGCCGGTGAAAGCTGGGCAGGAACTAGTCCGGCTTGATCCAGCCGATTATCAGGTGGCCCTTGAACAGGCGGAAGCGCAGTTGGCGACGGCGTCGGCGAATACGGCGGAATCGAGCGTGAACGTTCCATTAACCGCGATCAACACACGTTCCACCGTTAGCACGAGCGCTACCCAGGCGGATCAGAGCGCGGCGGCCGTGAAGTCGGCGCAACAAGGCGCGGATACAGCGCGGGCGCGGCTGGATGCCGCAAATTCGGCTCTGGCCCAGGCGCAGGCGAATTACGTGAAAGCGCAAAAGGATTTGGCCCGCTACCGGGATCTGGTCGATAAGGACGAGGTCTCAAAACAGGATTACGATTCGGCGCAGGCGGCGGCCGATGCGAGCGCGGCCCAGGTTCAATCGGCGAAGGCGGAAATCATTGCGGCCCAGCATACCTTGCAGCAGGCAATGGCGGAAATCGATCAGGCCAAGGCGAAACTGGCGACGGCGTTGATTCAACGGCGGCAGAGCGAAGAAGTGCGGCCTAAACAGGAACAGGTCAGCCAAGCCCGTTACAAGCAAGCGCAGGCTCAGGTGAAGCAGAGCCAGGCGGCGTTGGACCAGGCGAAGCTGAATCTGGGTTATACCAGCATCAAGTCGCCGGTAGACGGGGTTGTGAGCCGGAAAAGCGCGGAGCCCGGAATGCAAGTGACGCCAGGACAGCAGATTATGGCGATTGTTCCTCTGGACGATGTTTGGATAACGGCAAACTTCAAAGAAACGCAATTGAAGAAAATGCACCCCGGCCAGGAAGTGGAAATTGGCGTGGATGCTTTCGGCGGGCGGCACTACCGGGGGCACATCGATAGTATTTCCGGGGCATCTGGCGCGCGCTTCAGCTTGCTTCCTCCTGAGAACGCAACGGGCAACTACGTAAAGGTTGTGCAACGCGTGCCGGTGAAGATTGTGCTTGAGCCGGGCGAAAATCGTGATCACAGGTTGTTGCCGGGCATGTCTGTCGGCCCTACTGTGCTGCTGAACACCGATAACCGCTAACACCCATGGCTGTCGCTTCCGAAGAGAGTGCAACTCCAGCACGGAGTTCCGGGCGCGCTTCCGCCGGGCAAGAGGGCGCGGGCCAGCCGCAGTGGAGACCGAGATTCAATCCCTGGGTGATTGCGCTGGTTGTCACCCTGGCGAGCTTCATGGAAGTGCTGGACACCAGCATTGCCAACGTCGCCCTGCCGCACATCGCCGGTAATTTGTCGGCAAGCGAGGACGAGGCCACCTGGGTCCTGACCTCTTACCTGGTTTCGAACGCCATTGTTCTGCCCTTAAGCGGCTGGCTGTCTCTTTTGATGGGCCGCAAGCGATTCTATATGGCGTGCGTGGCGGTGTTCACGCTCAGTTCGTTTTGCTGCGGGATTGCGCCTTCACTCGGAGCGCTGGTCTTTTTCCGCGTACTGCAAGGGATCGGCGGCGGCGGATTGCAGCCCAGCGAGCAGGCGATTCTTGCCGACACCTTTCTTCCCAGCCAGCGCGGAATGGCGTTCGCGATCTATGGCGTTGCCGTAGTAACGGCTCCGGCAATCGGACCGACACTGGGTGGTTGGATCACCGACAATTTCGATTGGCGTTGGATTTTCTTCATCAATATTCCCGTCGGACTGTTGTCGCTCTTTTTGACGAATTTCATGGTGGACGATCCGCCTTACTTCATCAAGGAGCGTAGAGAGCGAAAAGCGCGCGGTCTGCAAGTGGATTATTGGGGAATCATCTTTATCGCGATCGGCCTCGGCTTCTTACAGATCCTCCTGGATAAGGGCGAGCGCGACGACTGGTTGGCGAGCGGCTTCATCCAGACTTGCGCGATTCTCGCGGCCGCTGGATTGATCTTCTGCAATCTATTGGGAATTGAAGCAGCGTGACCCGGTGGTGGACTTGAGTCTGCTTAAAAGACCGGAACTTCGCCGTGGCGGGCGGATTGATGTTCATGCTTGGCATAGTGCTGCTGGGCAGTACGGTTTTGATTCCGCAGTTTGTGCAATTGGTGCTGGGCTACTCGGCCACGGACGCGGGTATGGTTCTGTCGCCGGGCGGATTGCTGGTGATGGCGATGCTGCCCTTCGTCGGACTGGCGCTCGGGAAAATTGAGGCGCGCTGGGTCATCGCCGCGGGCCTGGTCGTGACATCGGCCGCTCTGATCCACATGACCACGTTCAATGTCGAAATGGACTATAAATACGTGGTTCTGGCGCGCTGCTACCAGGCGGCGGGACTCGCGCTCTTGTTTGTGCCGATTAACACGGCCGCCTATGCGTTCGTACCGCGCAACAAGAACAACGCGGCGTCGGGTCTGATTAACCTGGCGCGAAATGTGGGCGGCAGCGTAGGGATTTCACTCGTGACGACGATTCTTTCTCGCCGCGCGCAGTTTCACCAGGCGCGCTTGGTGGAAACGGCTACGTCATTGAATCCCGCCTTCAACCGGGCGGTCCAAGCCGCTGGCGGAGTGTTCGGCCGGGGAGGAATTGTTGGCAACGGGCCTTATGCTCTGGTGATGCGGAGGCTGGAACAGCAGGCAAGCACGCTCTCTTATCTCGATTGTTTCTATTTACTGGGAATTGCCTTCGCGGCGATGGTGCCGCTGGTCTTTGTTATGAAAAAGTCGCAGCCTGGACGCGGCATGGGAGCGCATTGAGAAACCGTTCTATTTCTGGACTTCAAGATAGATAATCGTGTCCGATTCATCTCTCCAGATCGCATGGCCAACGGCATCACGATCCGGGATAGTGTTGGCAATCCGCGCCATTTCATCTTCAGCGCGGTAGACGGGGTGCCACTGCGTTTCGTCCAGATAGCCGAAATCCCGTGCTTCCGGCGTGAGATTCGAGACCAGCAGGCTGCCTCCGGGATATAGCATCGCGGCCAATTTTGCGAGCAGACGGCGCGCCGCTGGAGCGTGAATCTCGTTCAGGCGATTGAGAGCGTAGATGTAGTGGAACTTCCCCGTCACGCACGGATCGGAGAGTTCTCAACGCAGTTCTGAATGCAGTGAACTTTATCCGGACCATACTCCTGCCGAATCATCTCAAGCGTTTCGGCGTTCTGATCCATCGCGACAAATTCACCACTTTTGCGTGCGCAGAGCGGAAATATGCTTTCAGCCTCCCGTAATCGTCCGTTGAAGACTGAAAGAATGCGTGGTCTTACTGTCGTCTGACAGACTCGTTCTAGCTCGCCGCCAACGTAGTCTCGCCGGGCCTGCAGGATATGGGATAGCGAGCGTTCAGGAGGTCTAGCGGTTGGGAAGGCTCCGGTGGCCAGGGAGGTTGTGCTCACACACAGTTAATCGGCGCACGCCCAGCAACACTTTAGGCCAAATAGCGTCTCAGCGGCTCTCGGCGGCCAGTTCCGAGGTTTCGGAATGCTCTTGCGAATGCGCTTCCAGGCTGACCGGAAGGGAGAAATAGAACGTCGAGCCCACTCCCTCAACAGATTCGGCCCACATCCGGCCTCCGTGGCGTTCCACTACTTTGCGAGCGATCGAGAGTCCCATTCCGGTACCCTCAACGTCCTGCGCATGCAGGCGCTGAAAGAGTCCGAAGATCCGCTCTGAAAACTGCTGGTCGAAACCCTTACCGTTGTCGGCAATAGAGAAAATCCAAGTACTGGCATCGCGCGTAGCGGTGATTTTTATGTGCGGGTTCTCTTCTCGCCGGTACTTCATCGCGTTTGAGAGCAAATTCTGAAAGACCTGCGAGAATTGCACCGGGTCCACCGCCAATGCGGGTAAGGGCTCGCTCTCAATGCGCGCCTGATTCTCGCGAATGGAGGCCTGAAGGCTCGCTTCCGCTTCGTTAAGCAGTTTCTCGAAGGAGACAGGCGTGGCTTGATGTCCCGACTTGCGCAGCCGCACTAAGGCGAGCAATCCGTTAATGAGATCGGTCATGCGGCGGGCCGACGTGACGATATATCCGATGAACTCGTCCGCATCCTCATCCAGACGGCCCTTGTATCTGCTCGCCAGCAATTGGGTGAAGCTTGTGATGGTTCGAAGAGGTTCCTGAAGGTCGTGGCTAGCCACGTAGGCGAACTGCTGCAATTCCTGATTGAATTCCTGCAACTCCCGTGTGCGCTCTCCAATCCTGGATTCGAGATCGGCATTCAACTGTTGCAACTGCACGTGCGCGGCGTCGCGGGCCTGCATGTACGCGAGAAATGAATTGTAAAGCCACACCAGCACGAGAAGCATGATGAGCGTGCCAAAGAGAAAGAAAAAGAACGCCCAACGGCCCAGGTCGCGTTCGTGATCGAGCGCCGCCACCGCCAGGCCGTTCACTTCGGTTTCGATGCTATCGACGTCGGTCCGGATCGATTGCATCGTCTGTTCCGAACGGCCCGAATGCACCATGTCCAGAGCGGCCGGGAATCCGTTCGTGCGTTGTGTTGCGACAACACGATTGGCCTCGTCAAGCCTGCGCCGCACGGACGAGATTACTCTGCCGATCTGGCCTTTAATCGGGGCCGGCAGTGCGACATCATGATAAGACGAAAATGTAAGGTAGGAACGGAAGCGGGCGTTAGCGGCCTCGAGCGTAATCAAATAGCTCTCGTCACCCGTGAGCAGAAATCCGTGCTCGCCGACTTCCGCGTCGTTTGCAACAGCTCGAAGCTTGCCGACTTCGGATTTCAGCGCCTGCAGGCGGTTGAGCCGGTCGTCGTTGTGCTCAGCCGCCGTATTGACGATAAAGAATAGAAGGCTGAAGGCCAGTGGTACGGCAAACAGAACGGCGAGGCGTAAGCGGGTACCTGGATTGGCCTGCAAAGTCATTGAAAACGGTTCATCTGGCGATTGCCAGCACTAGGCGATGGCACTGCCCGTTAATGTGAGATGTTCCGCGAACGATAAGATTTCATTCGTACTGTGCGGCAACAGCGGCATGAAGCGGAAACTCTCGTTTGCTCAGAGCTTTAGCAGCCTGACGAATGCTTGCTAGCAGCATGCGCTGATGATCGTAATACGGCATACGGTCTGGAAGACAATACTCGGCTCTGCAGATTTCACCCAGTGTTTCGAAGATATCGCACCGGAGCAAAGCGCGTATGGCTTTGGTGCGATGGACGAACCAGGGAGGGTAAAGAGTGTTGAAATCGACGTCGGCGAGCTTTGCTTCCGCAGCAAGCCGGTCGTCCCGCAGGATGATATCGAGACATGCCGATTCCGCAAGACCCTGATTACGAAAGAGTGAGGGGCAATTGGCGGTTAATTCGGCGGCGTGGCGGTTCCAGGCCTCAGCGGTCTGTAAATCTCCTCTGTCGATAGCCCATTCCGAGATTGTCTGGGCGAAAAGCAGACGCATCTCGGGCCGGCTGCGGGACACGGCAACGGCTCGAATGATTTCTTCGGGATAATAACGAGGCCGAAACCCTTCGATGCGGACCTGCATCACGGCGTGATACAACAAGATCTCCTCTGCGCCAGGGGTGCGGCGCAATAGCGACAGGAAGAGGCCGGCGTCGTTTCGCGCAGAAGCATTCGCTCCGCTTGGGATCAAACCTAGCGTGAATAGAAAAAAACTCAGTTGTGCGAGGAAACCAAGAAATTCCCGAGGAAGGCCGCTCGGGGGGCAATAGGAAAGCGCAATTGCGGCGGCCAAGCCGGTCAGAAGCGTGGCGAGAGGGCCCGCCGCTACAACCATCATCATGCCGTTGCGCCACGGTCCCTTTCTTTTCGGTATGGCCGATACCGACCCGGAGAATAAGGTTCTGGTTGAGACCCTGAACGACCGCTGCCCATGGAAACGCGAGATTCGAAACGGGCCCAGTGAGCCGCCAAGTATCTCAAAATTCAGGAAAATGGCGGCAATCAGGTGTCCCGCTTCGTGTAGAGCGATCGAGCAGCCTAGAGCAGCCAGGCAAGCTGCGATTTCCTCAAAATTTTGGAGCCGTACGGCGTCGAAAACCGCTTGTATCCACGCTGGGCCGAAAAATTGGGCTGCTACGCCGATAAATAAGGAAAGCAGAATCAGCCGGATTGCCGGAAATGAGGCCTTCCCCCCACTGCGGGAAACGGCTTCAAGTGGGGGCAACGGTGGATCAATCCACGGCACGGCTGTGAACACAGGAGTCTTATCGTCAGAAATACGCCCCGGCTGTAGTTTTCGATTGGAAAAGAGTTCTCAGGCCCCGATTTCTTCCAAAGACCCGGAATTCACCTGTTCGAAGAGCGCGACTTCAGTGAGGATGATTCTCAAACGGCACCGCCGGTAGCCCTGGGCCGTTTTCAAAGCGTTGCGAGAAATTGCAGATTTGTGGTAAGAAGGCTACGATAAAAGGAGGGTACTTACATGGGAACTCTTGATTGGTCGCAATGCCCCGCCGTGGAAAGTGTACCGGACAAACGCAGCGGCGCTTGGGTATTCAAAGATACCCGAATGCCCGTGGCCACGATTTTTGAAAACCTTGAGCTAGGTGCGGGTATCGAGGAAATCATCGAGCAGTACGACGTCACGCGGGAGCAGATTCAAGCGGTGCTTGAATTCGCCGCCCGTAGCCTTGACGCGCCGCTGGTTCCTGTCGGCGCAACTAGCTCGACTGATGCGCATCCTGTTTGATCAAGGCGTCCCCCGAGGACTTGCTGCATCGCTACGCAACCACGAAGTCACGGAGGCAAGGCAACTCAGATGGGAAAGAATTTCAAACGGCGCTCTGCTTAAGCTGGCCGAAGAAGCGGGTTTCAATCTGTTAGTCACGACCGATAAGAATGTACGCTATCAGCAGAATCTAGCTCTCCGCACAATCTCTATCGTTGTTCTCGGGCAGTCCCCTTGGTGGCTTGTGCGGCAGCATCTTGACGCAATTGTGGCCGCCGTGAATGCCGCCACGCCGGGCAGCTTTGCCGAGGTGGAAATTCCTTTTTCATAACGCTGTTCCTTGTCTGATAAAGGATAGTTTTGCCCTCACAGGACTGCAAGCGTCACGCTTGTTAAACTGAAGCCAAGCCTCCATCATCCGAACGCGGCATTAGCTGCTAGTGTGCCCTTCCGCGATGTCATGAGGCCGCTCGTCACAATGGCAATTCAGACGCTTTTCGGCTCGGTTCCTACCGAACCCAATCTGCTCGATCGGCTGAAGGCCGGGATTGAGAAGACCCGCTCCGGGCTGGTTGATCGAATCGAGGATGTGCTTTCGGGCAGGAAGGAGATCGATACCGATCTTCTCGAAGAGCTTGAGTACACCCTCATTACGGCGGACTTGGGCGTTCGCACCGTAGACGACATCCTGGAAAGTATCCGGGAACGCGTTGATCGCAAGATGACGGGCGACGCGGGCGAGATCCGTAACCTGATCCGGGAACATCTGCTCGAAGTTCTTCGCGCCTCTGAAACTCCTCTTAGAACCGTCGCCCAACCCCCGGCGGTGGTGATGGTGGTCGGAGTCAACGGCGCGGGCAAGACGACAACGATTGGCAAACTCGCGCACCGTTTTCTAGGTGAGAAGAGGAAAGTGCTGCTTTGCGCGGCCGATACTTTCAGGGCCGCCGCTATTGAGCAGCTTGAGGTCTGGGCCGATCGCGCTGGTGTCGAGCTGATTCGCCAGAAAACGGGTGCGGACCCGAGTGCGGTTGTCTTCGATGCCCTGCAGGCAGCCAAAGCGCGCGCCGTGGATTATGTAATCGTCGATACCGCGGGACGGTTGCACACCAAAGAGAACTTGATGGCGGAGCTTGAAAAGATGCGCCGCATTTGCCAGAGAGTTGTCCCGGGTTCTCCGCATGAGGTTTGGTTGGTGCTCGATGCGACCACTGGGCAGAACGGGCTTGAGCAAGCGCGGAAATTCACCGATTCGGCGGGTGTCACCGGCATCATTCTCACCAAACTCGATGGCACTGCGAAAGGCGGGGTGGTTGTGGCGATTGCCCGTGAATTGAATCTGCCCATTCGATTCATTGGCGTGGGTGAGAAATTAGAGGATCTGCTGCCATTCGAACCGGACAAGTTTGTGGCGTCGCTGTTCGATTAACGCGGGATTTCTCTGATGACCGACATCTACATGCAAGAAGCGCTCGAACTCGCCCGGCGGGGTTGCGGGGCTACGAGTCCCAATCCGGCGGTAGGATGCGTGGTGGTGCGCGAGGGCCGAATCGTAGGGCGGGGCTTTCATACCTGGACGGGCGTGGATCATGCCGAGGTGCTGGCGCTGCGGGAAGCGGGTGACGCGGCTCGCGGATCGACTATCTACGTGACGCTTGAACCGTGCTTTCATCAGGGGAGAACCGGCCCGTGCGTTGACGCGGTTCTCAAGGCTGGGGTAAGCCGTGTCGTGACGGCGATGCAAGATCCGAATCCCGAAACAGCCGGAAAGAGTCTGGCGAAACTGCGGGAGGCGGGTGTTGACGTCGTGGTGGATGAGTCATGCACTGCCGAAGCGGAACGCCTGAACGAACCCTTCGTTCACTTCATGAGAACAGGCCGTCCGCTCGTGACGATCAAGGCGGCGCTGACTTTGGACGGAAAAATCGCGGCCCCGCAGGACAATGTGGGTTGGATAACAAGCGAAGTCGCGCGTGCGGACGTCCAGCTGGTGCGGCATTATTCCGACGCGATTCTTACCGGACTCGGAACGGTGCTGGAAGACGATTGCCTGTTGACGGACCGTTCAGGGCGGGAGCGGGCGCGGCCGCTATTGCGAATTGTGCTCGATTCACAGCTTCGAATTCCATTGCGGTCGAAGATGATCACCAGCGCCAAAGGCGACGTGTTGGTGGTAGGGACATCGGCGGCTTCGCAGCAGCGCCGGAAAGCGCTTGAAGACGCCGGCATTCAGGTTCTGATTGCGGATGCTCCTGGCGGCCGTACCGATCCTCGCAAGGTGCTGGAGTTCCTGGCGAAGGAACGCTATTTGTCGCTGATGGTGGAGGCGGGCAGCAAGGTGAACTGGACGATGCTCGATACCGGCATTGCGGATAAGGTGTTGTTCTATTACGCGCCGAAAATTTTGGGCGGTTTGGAAAGTCTGCCGGTGGCCGGTGGAAAGGGGCGCATGCGGCGCGTCGATGCTATTCAATTGGAGCGCCTGACAGTGCATACGGTCTCAACGGACGAGTTCGCGGTTGAGGCATACGTAGTGAAGAGCTAAATGTTCACGGGTATCGTCGAGGAACTCGGGCGCGTTATCGAATTGCGGGCTGGCCAGGTAGGGTCGCGGCTTACGGTTGCGTGCTCGTCGATTCTGGATGACGCAACGCTCGGCGCGAGCATTGCGGTGAACGGCGCATGTGTTACGGCTGTTGAATTGGGCGATGGAAAATTTTCGGCGGATCTCGCTCCCGAGACCCTGAAACGGACGAATCTGGGCGAGTTGGCGGCCAATAGCGTAGTGAATCTGGAGCGGCCATTACGAGCAAACAGCCGTTTGGACGGGCACTTCGTACTGGGGCACGTAGACGGCACAGCGGAGATTGTTTCGCTGGAAGCGCTTGGGGATGACAACTGGTGGCTGCGCATCCGTATTCCTCGCGAACTCTCACGCTATATCGTCAGCAAAGGGTCGTTAGCTGTGGACGGAATCAGCTTGACAGTGGCGGAAATTGATGACGAGGTTGCCGAATTTACCATCATTCCGCATACGTACGAGCACACGACCTTGCGGGGATATAGAGCGGGCGCACGCGTGAATATTGAAGTGGATATTCTGGCGAAGCATCTGGAGAAGTTGACGATTCGGCACGGCAGTTGATACAGGAACGTGCCATTCTTAGTGTGAGGCGTTATGGAAGTTCATTTCACTACTGCTACCGAAGCGCAACTTAAGCAGTTTGCCGCCAGCAAAGGTAAGGATGCCGCGCAGGTGGTGCAAGAAACGGTTAGCAATATGCTGGAACGCCAAGCCCGTTTCGTTGAAGGGGTAGAGCGGGGAATTGCCTCCGCCGACCGCGGCGACCTTCTAGGTCATCACGAAGTCATCGACCGCATTGACCGGCTTTTCCAATCGTGAGCCGGATTCGGTGGACAACCGATGCCGCCCATCAGCTTACCGCGATCGTTAAACATGTCCGCGAGGACAATCCTGAAACGGCCCGCAGGGTGGCCCAAAGCATCTTAAGATCTATCGAGAAATTAGAAGCATTTCCCTCCATGGGAAGGCCCGGAGAGAAAGAGGGCACCCGCGAACTGGTTTCTGCCCCTTATGTCGTCGTCTACCGGCTCAAAGAGGACGTTGTCCAAATCCTCTATATCTGGCACGGAGCGCAGGATTGGCGTTGAGGAGCTTTCTACATTCGCGATTCGCGAATATAGAACAACCCGGAGAGGATCTCATTAATTCTTCCTGTTCAGCAATCCCGCCGTGTGATTGATCTGCGGGTCATGACCCGGCGGCCGTCGCAGTACGTGAGTTTCAAGGTCGTGCAATTTCTCGCGTCTTGCCCTATCCAGTTCGTAATTCTGCTGCAGGTTCATCCAAAACTCAGGCGAATTGCCGAAGTACTGCGCCAATCGTAGTGCCGTATCGGCCGTAATGCCGCGCCGATTCTTCAGAATCGCCATGATGCGATTGGGCGGAACGCGGAGCGCAGCGGCTAACGCGTTGCCGGATAGCTTGAACGG
Source organism: uncultured Acidobacteriaceae bacterium (assembly GCA_963845995.1). GTDB lineage: Bacteria > Acidobacteriota > Terriglobia > Bryobacterales > Bryobacteraceae > Bog-105. The sequence goes on from CAWJUO010000003.1 coordinate 265,137, forward strand.
CTGCATGAATTCTTCGCCAAGGATCTCGCCGGGTGCGATCGCGGGCAGCGGTTCGACTTCCTTGCCGCGTTCACGAGCGTTAGTCAACGATTTCGACGTCATATTTTCCCGTGCGGTCTTCTTTTTCAACTGTACTATTGACACACCTCGGCCCAACATGCTAAATAATTAACATACTGCTAATTTATAAGCAGCTTATCCCATGCCCAGGAAATCTACCGAACTTCCCATGAGCCGGCGCGAACGCCAAATCATGGACATCCTCTTCGCCGCGGGCCGGGCGAGCGGGCCGGAAATTCAGGAGCGTCTGGAAGACTCGCCCAGTTACTCGACTGTTCGCACCCTGTTACGCATTCTCGAACGGAAGGGCTACGTGCGGCACAAGGAAGAAGGGCTTCGCTACGTCTACGAGCCTGTGATGGCGCGTGAAACAGCGCGAAAATCGGCGCTGCACCGCGTTCTGCACACGTTCTTTGACGGCTCCGCGCAGCAGGCAGTCGCGGCGCTGCTAGACCCGAAGGCTTTCCGGCTGAGCAGAGCGGAGCTTGATGAATTGACCAAACTGATTGAAAAAGCAAAGGAGAAGTCTGAATGATGTCGCTAATTGTAATTCTCAAAGCAACCTTAGTTCTCACTGTTGGCTGTGCTGCGCTGCTATCCTTGCGCTCGGCCTCGGCGGCGGCACGGCACTTTCTATGCGCGTTCACGCTGGCTGTTTCCGCTCTGGTCTTTTTCGCGGCCGGGATGTCCTGGGGCATCGAATCGAAGACCTTTACTTTCACCGTGGATGCGGCACGGGCGGTGAATGCCGGTGCGGGACGCACCACCGGTATCCTGAGCGCAATCTGGATAGCTGGTGCACTGGCCGTCGCCTTACGATTTCTAGTTGGCCTTGTCTACCTCACCTGGCAAACTCGCCGGGCATCGATTCCGGACTACAATGTCAAAGCCGAGGGCGCGGTTATCCGTTTGGCCGCCGTATCGACACCGCTGGTTTGGGGCTGGCTCCGTCCGGCAGTGCTGATGCCGTATTCCTCGTCTGGATGGACGCAAACGGAGCGGGATCTGGCGATTGCTCATGAAATGGCGCACGTCCGGCGCTACGACGCGTGGTCCTCATTAATTTCGCTTGCCGCGCAATCTATTTACTGGTTTCATCCCCTCGTCTGGTGGTTGTCGAGGCGTATGAAAGAGCAGCAGGAAATAGCCTGCGATCAAGAAGTACTGCAAGCCGGGGCCGAGCCTGCCGAGTACGCAACTCTGTTGGTTGAAACGGTTCGGAAAATGGATTCACCCGCGCTCTTTGGATGCGCTATGGTCCAGGATGGAAAGAGCGTTCGCACGGCGCGTGGAACGGATACTCAGCTTTTCCCGCGCATGTAGATCCTCAAAGCGAAGCCGCGTTGCTCTCGCCGCGGGTGTAATGCTGTTGTTGTTGACGGGCGCCGTGTTGCCCACCCCGGCCGAACAGACCTATAGCATTGGGGGCGACGTGAGCGCTCCGAAACTCATCAGCAAAGTCGAACCCAACTACACGAAGAAAGCTAAGCGGGAAAAGATTTCCGGAACGGTACTGCTCAGTCTGGTGATTGGGCCTGATGGCACGGCGAAGAAGATCGCGGTCATTAAGGGCCTCGATTCAGGACTCGACAAAAATGCCATCAAAGCGGTTTCTAAATGGCGCTTCGAGCCAGGCAAAAAAGACGGAAAGCCGGTGTTCGTGCAAGCCCACGTTGAAGTAAATTTCCGGCTACTTTAACTGGCGGCGGGTTTGCCCAGGTGCTCGGCTACAGCACGGCCGATACTCATATAAGCGTCCAGATCACCGGGCTTTTCCAGATACTGCGTAGCCTGAGATGCCGCTTCCCCTTGGGCGTCGGCAGGCGACGAACTCCACACGATCACGGGCAAATCGGCCATTTTCGGATTTGCCCTGATCCATCGCAGTACTTCCATTCCGTCCACCCGCTTAAGATTCAGATCCAGAATGATCAACTCGGGCCTGGGCGCGCCCTCATACGGTGTCCGCGCCTTAAGGTATGCGAGTGCCGTTTCACCGTCGTCGAGCACCGTGATTTCCTGTCCCAGACCTTGCTGGCGAAGTGCGAACGTCGTCAGGTAAGCGTCGGCCGGGTTGTCTTCCACCATCAGGATCCCCATGTTTCTCCGCTCAGGCAACCGGACGGCGAACACGGGTTACACGAGGCGCGTCCGGGATAATGAAGCAGAATCTGGCACCCTCTCCGGGAGCGGATTCAACCCAGATTTTCCCGCCGTAATGATCCACAATACGCCTGCAAATAGCTAGTCCCATTCCCATCCCGGAGGCCTGCTCGTTCAGCCGCTTGAAGACGCGAAAAGCCCGGTCCTGCAGTTCACTGGCGATGCCGCTGCCGTTGTCGGCGACTGAAAACTTCCACGCTTTGGCCAGCCTGTCCGCCGTGATGGCGATCCGGGGAACTGCTGCCCCGCAATGGCCCAGAGCGTTTGCGATCAGATTCTCCATAAGCGTGAATAGATGCTCTCGATAAACCGGCACCCTGGGAAGCGCTCCCATTGAAATCTCCGCGTGCTTCTGTTCGATCTCGTCCCGGTGATGCTCCACGACGGCGCTTACAACTTCGAAGCTTTCGGTAACCGGCATGGAACTTTCTGGAACATCCACGGCTCTCACCCAGGTGAGTAGCCCGTGCAGCATGGAGTGCATGCGCTGGGCGCCTGCTAATGCGAAGTTCAAGGCTTGTTTAGCCTCCGGTTCCAGCCGTCCTTCGGACCTGCGGCTCAGCAGCTCGGTAAACACTGCCACCGTTCGTACGGGCTCCTGAAAATCGTGAGCCGTGACGTAGGCAAATTGTTCGAGCATGGAATTCGAGCGCGCCAGTTGAGTCGTATGAGCCTGTAGCGCGTGTTCGGCGATGCGTCTGCGGCGGCTTTGGATTAACAGGAGCAGGATTGCGCCCGATTGAAGGAGAACGAAACAGACCGCGCTCCAGAACCATACCGGGTGGACCTTGTAGAAGGACTTTGGCCTGTTAATGATAATGCTGCCGGAAGGTAGTTCCGATCGCGGAATGTGCCAGCGAGCGAGTTGCTTGTCGTCGAACTCGTAGGGGTTAGGACCTTGTCTCCGGATTCCGAGAGCGGATGGCGGAGTGCCTTTCAGTACGGCGATCGCCATTTGTGCCGCTGCTTTGCCATGCTCGAAACCATCCGTCATTTTGCCGCCGAGAATGCCCAAGTCCGAGGGACGCTCTGTTCATGCTGTAAACGGGTACGGAAGTGTGAGCGTAAACAAAACGCGCACTGTCTTCAAGAGAAAGGACGTGGTGTGCGGCATCGCTGCGTGAACGCGCTGAAGATGACGATGGTTCCAGATTTGAGCGCAGCCAACTGCCGCCCGATCTCATCGAGCGTCATTTGTTCGACTGCGAGCATCCGCACCGCTATTCCGGGATGGCGCTGGATTATGCCAGCCGGATATCGTTTATCGCTGCCGACTAGAACGATCTCACGCGTGCCGGGATGCAGGCGCAGCGCGAGATCGACGGTGGGATCGAGGTCCACCGTTTCAAGGATTCCAGCCAGCCAGGGACGGGAACTGGCGTCGGCGGTGACGTAGTTAGAGCTCCCGCGATACTCGTTAACACCGCAAAAGACGACTGGCGTGGTTGGAAATAATGTCTGGCGCTCGGCGATTAGAAGACGGACAACGGGGTCGTCCGTTGCGATGATCACGTCAAGTTGAGTATGCGCGAATTTGCCGCGTAGAAAATCGGCAAACAGTTCCGTGTGCTTCGCGTCGCTGTGGCGCCGCCAATCGAGATATTCGATATCGAGGTCAATCGGCAAATGGGACGCGGCAAGTCCAGCGCGGACGCCGCGGACAAGTTCGTCTGTCCAGGCGTAGCCCTCGTGATAGGAGTTGAGCAACAAAACTCGCTGCGTGCACCACCCACGGCCGGGTAGAACGATAATCATTGAAAACGCAAGCGCGTACGATCTCGCCGTACGCACAAGACGAGCGCACGGGTTCCGTAAGGTGGCGTTCACATTGGCAACGGGAGGAGCGGGACTCTAATAAATGGTTGACCCACGCTCAGAGCATACTATGAACAGGTCATTAACGGTAAAACGCTCACCACTTCAGCTCTTCACGAATCTCGGCGGCCGCTTTGCGGGCTTGCTGGACCGCACCGGTGGGGAAGCTGATTGCGCCCACTTTCGGATGTCCGCCCCCGCCGTAGCGCTCGCAGATAGTCGCAAGATTATGCCGCAACGGTTCGCGAACCCATGGATTCGAGCCGACCGACACCTTCGTGCGAAAGCTGGAAGTGGAGACCGACACCGTGTAAGCGGAATCCGGGAACAAGTAATAGGGAATGAACTTGTTATAGCCTTCAATCCCGTCCTTCACCAGGTCGAAATAAATCACGCCCTTGTCGCACGAACCCGCGCCTCGGATCACATCGATGGTACGAAGGTGCTTTTCGTAGAGCTTCTGGTAAACTGCCTGCACTTCGGGATCGGTGATGATCTCGGAAAGCGGCTGGTGCTGCATGGCTCCAATGATCTTGCGCACCATCTGCGAACCTTTGCTTCCCTCGATCACCAGCGTAAGTTTCATCGCGGGCGCGTTCATTTCGACCGCCGCCTGAGCGCTTTCATACAGCGCGCCATCCACAATATCGGCCCAAGTGACCAGATCGTCCAGGTCTGGAGCCTCGAATCCGTAGTGCTCACGGGCAACGGCCGAAATGAACTTCGTGCATGAGCGATAGCTTGGGTCGAATAATTTCCGGCCGGAGGTATCGTGGCGGAAATGTTCGGCGTCTTCGGGGCTCAAAAACGCGCTCTGGTGATGGTCGAACCACCAGGTCAGTTTAGGGTTCGTCGAGTATTTGAAATCGACAATGGCGTTCGCATCTCCATCAAAAAGGCCGTCTTCGAAAAGCTGATCCGCACGGTGTGCCAGGCCTGTGTAGTCGAAAGAAGCGCCAGGGTAAAACTTACTTTCCAGGAACCGCGTGACGAACGCTGCCGATGCGGCGCCGTCAAAGCAGTGGTCATGATACAGGACTCGCACCTTCATCTCAGGGTTGTTTGTTCTCCGAAAACCTTTTAGATTGCCTTACTGGCGGAGGAAAAGCAAGCGATAGGCGATAATTGTTTCAGTTACCTGTGGACTTGCGGCTTCGAGCCTTGCCGATTTGCCTGGCTGCGCCGCGGTAGCGCAGGCCCCGCCTCACGTCTGGCGGAGCCACGGTATTGTTGTATTTGCCTCGTTTAACAAACACACGAGAAACATGCTCCTAACAAAAGAAGAACGCCAAACGGACCTGAACCCGCAGGAAACCTCGGAATGGCTTGAAGCGCTGGAACAAGTAGTAGAGGAGGCGGGGCCCGACCGGGCTGCCTATCTGCTGAAACAATTGCTGGAACGGGCTCGCGGCAATGGCGTTGAGCCGCCAGCCTCGGCGAGCCTCATCGGGCCTTACGTGAATACGATTCCGGCGAGTGAAGAGGTGCCCTATCCGGGCGACCGTGCCATTGAGCGGCGGTTGAAAAGCCTGATTCGCTGGAATGCCGCCGCCATGGTCGTCCGCGCCAACAAATACGACCCCAATATTGGCGGCCATATATCGACCTACGCCTCGCTCGCGACGATGAGCGAAGTCGGTTTCAATCACTTCTTTCACGGCAGCTATGGGGACCAACCGGGCGACTTCGTATATTTCCAGGGGCACGCCTCGCCGGGCGTTTACTCGCGGGCCTATCTCGAAGGCCGCCTGAGCGAAGAGCATCTGAAGAATTTCCGGCACGAGTTGCGTGAGCATCCCGGGCTTTCGTCCTATCCGCATCCGTGGCTGATGCCCGATTTCTGGCAGTTTCCAACGGTCTCAATGGGCCTCGGGCCAATCAATTCCATCTATAACGCGCGGTTCCTGCGCTATCTCGAAAATCGCGAGATTCTGCCGAAGACGGACCGCAAGGTCTGGGCGTTCCTGGGCGATGGCGAGATGGATGAGCCGGAATCGACCGGCGCGCTTCACATTGCGTCGCGCGAGAAGCTCGACAATCTGATCTTCGTCGTGAACTGCAATTTGCAGCGGCTTGACGGTCCGGTGCGCGGCAACGGAAGCGTCGTCCGTGAACTCGAAGGCATCTTCCGGGGCGCGGGCTGGAACGTAATCAAGGTCCTCTGGGGCAGCGATTACGATGAGTTGTTTGCCCGCGACCGTTCGGGCCTGCTGCTGAAGCGCATGGAAGAATGCGTGGACGGCGAGTACCAGAATTACAAAGCTCGCGGCGGAGCTTACGCCCGTAAAGAGTTCTTCGGCAAATATCCGGAACTAGCGAAACTTGTCGAAGAATACACGGACGAAGAGATCGGGAATTTCCGCCGCGGCGGTCACGATCCGGTGAAGGTCTATAACGCATTCAAGCGCGCGGTCGAGCACAAAGGGCAGCCGACCGTCATTCTTGCCAAGACCGTTAAGGGATATGGGCTCGGCGAGGCCGGTGAAGGTAAGAACATCACCCACCAGCAGAAAAAGCTCAACGAGAACGAGCTCTTCTATCTCTCGAAGCGATTCGACCTGAACCTTACGCAAGAGACTGTTTCCTCGGTTTCCTTCATTCCTCCGGCGGAAGATAGCCCCGAGATCCGGTACATGCACGAGAGGCGCAAGGAATTGGGCGGGTATCTGCCCAAGCGCGATCCCAAAAAGATTGAGATCAAGTCTCCGCCGCTAGAGATTTTCAGTGAAGCGATCGGCGGATCGCGTGGACGCGAGGCTTCGACCACCAGCGCTTTCGTATCGGTGTTGAAGGCCTTGCTGAAGCAGCCCGAATTGAGTAAGTACATTGTGCCGATCGTGCCGGATGAAGCGCGTACCTTCGGTATGGAGTCGATGTTCCGCGAGCGCGGCATCTACGCGGCTGGCGGGCAGTTGTACACACCGGTCGATAGCGATGTCCTGATGTATTACAAGGAAGCGCAGAACGGCCAGATCCTGGAAGAGGGCATCACCGAAGCGGGCGGCATGGCCTCGCTTACCGCCGCTGGTACGGCGTACGCAAATCTCGGGATCCCGATGATCCCGTTCTTCATTTACTATTCGATGTTCGGGTTCCAGCGCATCGGCGATTTGATCTGGGCGTTTGGCGACTCTCGCGGCAAGGGCTTCCTGGTGGGCGGTACGGCCGGGCGCACGACTCTGCTGGGCGAAGGACTGCAGCACGACGACGGGCACAGTCACGTCATGTCGAGCGTCTATCCGACGTGCATCAGTTACGATCCGGCGTGGGCGTATGAAATCGCTGTCATCGTGCAGGACGGAATCCGCCGTATGTACGAGAACAACGAGAGCTGTTTCTACTACCTGACGGTTGGAAACGAGAACTACACCCAACCGGCGCTTCCGCAAACGGAAGGTATCCGCGAGGGCATTCTGCGCGGGATGTACCTCTATAAACAGTCGGAGACTGGTCCGGCGCAGGTGACGCTATTTGGCAGCGGGTCCATCCTGAACGAAGCGTTGAAGGCGCAGGCAATCCTCGCTGAGAAATACGGCGTCGGCGCGAATGTCTGGAGCGTCACCAGTTACACCGAACTGCGCCGCGATGCATTGACTGTGGATCGCTGGAACCGTCTGCACCCCACGGAGCCGGAGCGCAAGCCGTATGTGCGCCAGGCGCTTGGCGATATCAACATGCCGGTCATTGCCGCGACGGATTACCTGAAGGTTGTGGCCGATCAGATCTCGCCGTGGTTGCCGGGCTGCTTGACGGCGCTTGGAACGGATGGATTTGGCCGCAGCGAGAACCGCGAACATCTGCGGCGTTTCTTCGAGGTGGATGCGCAGAGTATCGCGGCAGCCGCTCTGTCCCGCCTTTCGCGATGGGGACGGTTCGATGCCAAGCTTGCGAACCAGGCGATCCTCGACCTCGGGTTGGATCCGGACAGCATGGATCCCGCACACCGCTAGTACTGACCACCCTACATTAGTAATTCCATCAGCCCCGGAGTAAGTTCCGGGGCTTTTACTTAATCATTAAGCATTAACTTTCCAGACGATCTTCTTATTTCCTTCCAAAGCTGTAACCTGCACAAACTCGTCGCGTCTGAAGAGTTGTAAAGAGCGCTGCGGCGCTTTGTTTCTAGCGGGTCTGACGCACAAGAGCCGCCGTCTCTTATTGATGGCCTGACTCGGCGTTTCGCAAACTATCTTTCGGCATTAGGAGTTATAAGATGAAAAGATTTCGGACTTCGTTTTTATTATTGGCTACTTTGTGTTTTGGCATAACTGCCGCCAACGCGCAGAGCGGCCTGGATGTTTACTTTGGCGCGGGCACGATGAGAGCCGATTCAAATGGTCAAAGTATCGATACTTTTGGCACGGGCCAAGCTTACCCTGCCAATACACCGGGTTTCTTTAACACCCCGAAGCTGACTGGGGCGTTTGGCAAAGCGGGCGCGGACTTTATGTTTACGCCTCATTTCGGTGTTGGCGGCGAGGCCGATTTCCGCTTTAGCCAAGGCGACTACGCGGGATTGAATTACCGTCCGACGTTCTACGATTTCTACGGTGTCTATGAACCCATCACGCGGTTCAAGAGAGTGGTTCCCGAACTGATCGGCGGCTTGGGTGCCGTAAACCTGAAGTTTTACTACCCGCAGTCCTCATGCGATGCTTTCGCCGGATGCACGAGCTCCAATTCGTATGTAGAGAGTTCAAATCACTTCCAGGTCCGCCTCGGCGCTGGACTTGCGTTCTATGCGACCCCGCACGTGTTCCTGCGGCCGCAGATCGACGCTCACTACGTCAATAACTTCTCCCAATTCGGCAGTAACTGGGTTCCGGAGTACAGCGTAGCGGTGGGTTACCGTTTCGGCGAGCACTAAGTATCACTTGTACCAATAAGGCGTGCGTTTCGCCCATTCCGTATTCGGAAAGCGCTGATGCAGGATATGGAAAGCCTCGGAAACCGGCTTCTCCGATTCTGCATCGGTGCATCCGAAACGCGAGCTTTTAACTGCGAGAGCGAGCGCTTCAGGTACGCGTGGATCTTCGGGATGAGTTTGGGCCCAGGAAACGGCCGCGGAAGAGAGATAAGCCGGCGCGCCACCCACGGCGGCTAAACCAGCGTCGTCGGCATTGGCCCGCTCGCTTTCAGCTTTATCTAAAAAATCCGGTTTCGCCGAGTTCGGGTTTGGTGGTTGCCAGGAATTGAGGTAGGACCAATGGTTTGGCTGCTTCTCGTCGCACCACCAGTTATCCCTGAAACTCATCTACGTTGCCGTCTTCGGTTTCGCGCTGGAATCCACTACGAAGCCAGGGATTTAGCTCGGGATGATGAAGCATCCAAAACGTCGCGGTGAATGCTCGCTGGTCCGGCGCCGCACTTAGATACTCAGCAAGCTCCTTTGAGTAAGCGGGTTTCAGAGATTTCAATTCTTCCGCGAAGTCCGCTGCGATTGAATCTTTCAGCAGCAGAGCTCTTACAAATCCCGCCCGGGCAATCTGCGTCCGGAGAATGGGTGAAAGCTTGGCGTCGCGGGCTGCGGCGAACCATGCCCGGAGCGGCAAATCGTTATTGAAGATGAGTATTGCATCCTGATCGAAGAACGACAAGGGCGGTGGCTCGGAGGTGTTCGCAATCGATCCCGCATCGACGTCATCATAGGTTTCGCCTGCCAGCGTGCGTGGAGCATAGGACAAGAACTCATCGAAATTTCGCGCCAGTTGCATGTGCTCCGCGCGAAATGCGTTCTGGGCCGATAGTGGAAAATCCTTCGCGTGCGGCTCGATCTCCTGCAATGCGGTCCGCGCCTGATCCTTCTTATTCGCGTCAATCAACAAGCGGACGGCCTCGAAGCGCGCCGTCACGTAGGCCGGAGACGTTGAAGAAATTTTCAGCGCCGCTCCGATGAGTTCCGGGTCCGCGTTTGATGGTCCTGTGTAGGCAAGCGCCGAGACCAACCAGGGAAGCGACGGATTTTGTTCCCATTTCTTCACGGCGGATTCAGTTCCGAAGCTCTCAATCCAGCCGGTCAGATCATCCTTCGCCGCGAGTTCCTTCAGGTCCTCCGGCCGATATCTGCCGTTGTTATCCATCCCCTGATTCTTGAACTTGTCATACAAAAACGTGTAGTCGTTCAGTGAATGCGCCAGATCCGCGGGATGCGGGTCCATCAGTTGCTTTGCGCAAGAAGCCATGTAACCCGCCGGATCGCTGCGCGCTTCCGCATATTCAAGCAGCGTTTGTGATTGCCGGTGAATGGGGGCAAGCTTTGGGTCCTCGATGATGCTCTTCAGTTCGGCAACCGCCGCAGGATACAATTCACGCCGAAGATCGATACGCGCGAGGAGATAAGGTGCAACTGTGTGCCACGGCGAGGATTGATCGGCGGCGATCTGCTGGAACCGGGACTTGGCCTCCTCCCAATCGTCCTGATAAAAGTAAGCGGCGGCAATTTGATAGGCGCGGTCCGCCACAACGCGAGCGCTGCTGCCAGCGGGCGGCCCATCCGGTATGGTCCCCTTTTTGCTGCAATTCGAAAAGACTTGGTCCTGCGCGGCCAGCCATTCCTCCGCTTCGTTGCCAGGCTCGCGAAGCAGAGAGTTCAGCGTTTTCGCGGCAGTAAGGAAGGCATCGTTCCCGCATCCGGCAAAACTCTGATAATTCGCTCCGGTCCGATATTGTTCAACCTCCAGCGGCTTTGTGCCCGGCACTTTCATCCGTTGTTCAAGCCAAATATGCAACGGGTCGCTTTGCGCGGACGACTCGACGGGCGCTTTTTCTTGGCGTACAGATTCCGCTTGCTCCCGGCTCAGAGGCAGCCCACTCAGCGTCCGGTACGCCATGGCCAAGTAGGCACGCCAGAGCGTAGGTTGCAGTATTCCAAACTTCCCCTCAAAAAACTCGGCCTCGTTGTCGGGCACTCCTGTCCGCGTAAAGACAGCTACTGAAAAGAACGGGACCGCAACTCGAGAGATCGGACGGATGGGCAAGCAGAAGCAGCAGCAGCGTAGCGACGGAAGACTTCTGTACGGATCGGATGTCATAGGAGCGTTGAAAGAAATGATAGCGTCAATTGCTTGGCGATTTCCGCAGCAGCGCGCGGTAGTCGGATTCAGTCCAGGGGCGCGGACTGAAAACATAAACGCGCCGGTTCCGCGGGATATCGCGGTAGTCTTCGTCCATCGAGACACCCACGCTCGATTGACAGAGCGGTTCGCGCAAACGTTCGGAAATCCGATGCGGATCGACGCCCATACGGAAGAACATCGGAATCGCGTCCGCGACCGGCAACCTCCCGATCCAATCGTCGGAGAGACACCACGAAACTAGAGCCGTCATCTCCAGCGGCATGTCCGGCCGGAGGCGTTTTCGCAGTTCCGCAAGCAGCGTTCTATAAAAAATTCGCTCGCTAGCGCGCGCGTCGAAGTCGATCTGCAAAACCTTAACTCCGGGTTCCTCTGTCACATGCAAAATCTCGCGCGCGATATCTTCAATCGAAGCTCGGCTTGGGCCGCGCGATTCAATTCGCACAACCGCAATCAGCCGAGTACTCGGAGGCACACGCTAGCGGCTGCATTCGAGGCCGGAATGTAAATCCGCGTTCATTCAGAAAGACAGTTTCCGCCAGAAACGCAACTCCCGTTGTCTTCGGCACGATGAATGCTAAATTTTCGGGACGCTCCCATGCCCACAAGATCAGGCGAGGCATCTCTGGCAGCGGATCGCGGACCGGGCGCGAGCACGATACGGCGAGGCAATCGTCAGAACAAAAGTAAGGCCGGATTTATGCCAGAAACATTGCGACACTCGGCTACTCGGAAGCAGTTATATAAAATAAGCTTCACATGGCGATGCTCCGTCCGCTGCAGATCGTCATTCCCGGAGGCAGTGGCCAAGTGGGGCAGATCCTTGCCCGGCACTTTCATGAGCAGGGACATCACGTCACCACCATCTCTCGTCACGCGAAACCGGCCGAATGGCGCACCATACGCTGGGATGGTCTGGAACTAGGCGATTGGGTCCAGGATATCGACGGCTCCGACGTGGTGATCAATCTAGCGGGCCGCAGTGTCGATTGCCGCTACAACGCCGCGAATCGGCGCGAAATTAAGAATTCCCGCACGATTACTACGGGTCTGGTCGGTCAGGCGATCGCCGCCGCAAGGCGTCCCCCGGCCGTGTGGCTTAACGCAAGCACTGCTACCATCTACCGTCACTCGGTTGACCGCGCCATGGACGACCTTACGGGGGAAATTGGCGGAAACGAACCCCGCACTCCGGAGACTTGGCGTTTCAGCATAGAAGTAGCGACCAGTTGGGAACGCGCTTTCTTTGCGGCCCAGACGCCCCGCACGCGTAGAGTGGCCTTGCGCAGCGCCATGACCATGAGCCCGGACCAGCGGCGGTGTTTTCGACGCCTTGCTCCATCTGGTCCGTCTCGGCTTGGGCGGCACCTCTGGACCTGGGACGCAGTTCGTTTCCTGGATTCACGACGTGGATTTCATCCGCTCCATTGAGTTCCTGATCGAGCACCAGGAACTGGAAGGCGTGGTCAACGTCTGTTCACCCTGCCCAGTCCCGAACCGTTACTTTATGCGCTGTCTCCGGCATGCCTGGTGTACGACGTATATCGGCCTGCCCGCACCCCGCTGGGCCTTGGCTGCGGGCGCGATACTGCTGCGCACGGAAACGGAACTGGTCCTGAAGAGCCGCCGAGTGGTTCCGACAAGGCTGCTGAAGGCCGGCTTCGAATTTCATTTCCCGAACTGGCGTGGAGCGGCGCAGGACCTTGTCCATCGCTGGCGCGAGTGCCGCACAAACGGAAACTGCTCCGCCGCGATGCTCTAAAGCCTACTGACGCGCCCGCCGCACCATCTCGGCCTTTGCATCGGCCTGCATTTCCTTCACCTTGCTGGCCTCGCGCTTATCGTGGAACTTCTTGCCCTTGCCCACCGCGATCTCTATCTTGATCCTGCCGCCTTTCAGATACAACCGGGTCGGCACAAGCGTGAGCCCTTTTTCCCGCGTTTCCACCTGCAGACGCTCAATCTCGGCGCGATGCAGCAGCAGTTTGCGCTTCCGCACCGGCGCGTGATTCATAATGTTCCCGTGCGAGTACTCGCTGATATGCGCGTTCACCAGCCACGCCTCGTTATCGGTGACCTCCGCATAGCTCTCCTTAAGCTGCACCTTCCCGGCCTTCGCCGCCTTCACTTCGGTCCCGGCCAGCACGAGTCCGGCCTCGTAGCGGTCCTGCAGATAGAAATTGTGGCCAGCCGAACGGTTGTCGCTTAAAATTTTGAAGTCGTTTTGCTGCGCCAAAATGGTTTACTGGTTCTTTCTTGAGCTTTCCGGGTTAAGGTAGGCCTGCACGTCCCATCCCGGTAAGGCGTCTTCCTTTCAAACGAGAGGAATATATTCCGCAGGGGACAGTGTTCCTTGTAGGGCCGGGTCAGATTTGGTGTCGCGTTCGAAAAGTCCTCGATGCGTTTGCGACCATAGTCTAACATAGGCTGGATACGGCTAAAGTGAAGTTTTCAAACACATTACGGCATTGTTTACGGCGTCGTTTACGAGATGGTGCCGCGCTCATCTGCATGGCGGGCCTGGTTTTAGCGCCGCTTCAGGCGCGTACCCGGAAGGGCGATAAACTCCTCAAGCTCGGTCAGCAGGCGGAGAGTCAGAAAGATTATGACCACGCCATCAGTTACTACGATCAGGCGTTAGCCACCGACCCGAAGGACCCGGGCTACATGATTGCCAGCCACCGGGCCCACACGGCGGCCGGGGATTGGCACATCGCGCAAGGCAAGGCTTTGGTAGCGCAGCAGAAACTGGACGAGGCCATGGTCGAGTTCCAAAAGGCTTTTCTCGCCGACGCTAGCTCACAAATCGCCGTCCAGGAGATCCGGGACACTGCCGCCATGCAAAAGGAGCGCGCGCAAGCGGCCCCGGGTACAACCATTCTGACGCCTGCCGAACGGTCTCGCCAGGACATAGAAAAGCGCATCAACTCGCTCGAAGGGCCACCCCAACTGCGCCCGATCAACGACCAGATCAGCAGTCTGAAAATGAACAACCAGCCGGCGCGGGTCCTCTATGAAAGTGTTGGGAAACTGGCTGGCATCAACGTGCTGCTGGATCCACAGGGCATTGAGGCGACGACCGGGAAGAACTTCAATCTCAATCTCAACAATGTGACTCTCGAAGACGCCTTGAACTACATCGGCCTTGAGACGCATACCTTCTGGAAACCGATCAGCCGGAACGCCATCTTTGTGACTCAGGAGAGCGACACAAAACGTACCGAATTCCAGGACGAAGTTGTCAAAGTGTTCTACATCCAGAACGCGGCGACGCCGGCCGAATTCACGGAAATCTTCAACGCCGTGCGTACGGTCTCCAAGCTGAACACCGGCATCTTTCAGGTGCAAGGGCAAAGCGCGATCGTCGCTCGCGGACCGATTGACACTATTTCTATCATCGAGAAGCTCATTCACGATCTGGACAAACCGAAGCCAGAGGTCGTGGTTGATGTCCTGGTGCTTGAAGTGAACAAGACCAGAACTCGAACCCTGGGAGCGTCGATCCTCGGTGCGGGCGGCTTGAGCATCCCGGCCAGCTTTACCCCCCGGGCTTCCATCCAGGTGCCAGGCACCTCTACGGGCACGGGAACAGGCACAGGGACTGGAACAGGTACAGGGACTGGAACAGGTACGGGAACCGGTACCGGAATAGGAACCGGACGGGACGGGAACGGGTACCGGCACAGGCGTAGGCACGGGTTCAAGCATTCCCATTTCAAATCTGGGGCATCTGTCAACGGCCGACTTCTCGACGACTTTGCCGGGCGCCTTATTACAAGCTCTGCTTTCCGATAGCTCCTCCAGAATTCTCCAACGGCCCCAGATTCGCGCGACCGACAATGGCAAAGCTTCTTTGAAGATCGGCGAGAAGATTCCGTATGTCTCAGGATCGTTGAACTCAGCCGTGGCGACTCCCGGGTCTATTCCGTATGCCACCACTCAATTCCAGCAGATTGACGTCGGCGTCAATATCGATTTGCAGCCGCACGTGAACGGACCGAACGATGTCAGCCTCCATATAAAAGTGGAAATCTCCAGTAACCCCAACAATGTTTCAATCGGCGGCATCGAAGAGCCGGTGATTGCGCAGCGGGTGAATGAAGCCGATGTCCGCATGCGGGACGGGGAAGTGAGCCTCCTCGGCGGGTTGTCCGATGTAGAAAACAGCAATTCGGCGAGTGGCGTACCGGGAATTCTCAATGTCCCGGTTCTGGGTTATCTGTTCGGATCGAAGGTCAAAACTAAGACGGATGACGAAATTCTGGTTGCTTTGATTCCGCATATAGTCCGTGCGCCGGACTACAGCAGCATGGCTGGTCCTGGCGTCTACGCCGGCACAGACCGGGTAGTCCGGGTGCAACGCAGGGTTGAAGTTTCGCCCTCAACGCTCGCTCCCACCGATGGAGCGCGAACTACAACGGTTCCGGACGGTAATCGCGAATGTACCCGCCCCCCGTTCCGCCGCAGCCGCAGCAGCCTTAAAATGGAGTTTTGTGGTTGATGTCCTGACGATGCAAGTAAGAACGCGACCGTGAGGGGCGGTAGCCAGCGGCGGCGGAAGAAGCAGTCCGGATTGACTCTGGTGGAGTTGATCGTCGCTTTCACTATTCTGCTGATTCTCTCGACCATGGCCGTACCATTGGCTCGCTACCAGATACGCCGTGAACGCGAAAAAGAATTGCGCTACGACTTGCAGGATATGCGCCACGCCATCGACAAATACAAAGACATGTGCGACGGGGGCAAAATACAAAGCGCTAACCCGGACGCTTACTGCTACCCGCCGACGCTCGAGGTGCTGGTGGAGGGAGTGAAGTTGTCCAACACCATCACCGGGGCTGGCCAGGGCAGCGGGAAAGTTCGCTTCTTGCGCCGGATACCAAAGGATCCGATGACAGGCAGCGCCGATTGGGGTAAACGAAGCATGCAGGATGACGCGGATTCCAGTTCCTGGGGCGGCCAGAACGTTTTCGACGTATTCTCGACGACAGTGGACACAGCCTCCGACGGCACGCCGTATTCGCAATGGTGAAGGCCGGCGTGAGTAGCACAGCGACATCTCGACTGCCCGGGAAGCTACGGCGCGGCTTCACTCTTATCGAGCTGATGGTAGTCATGGCCATCATTTCGATTCTCATCGCCATTTCCTTGCCCATTTATCAGAAGTCGATGATACGTGCGCGGGAAAGCGTTCTCCGCAGCAACCTGTTCACCCTGCGCAACGTGATCGACGAATACACGGTGGATAAGGAACAGGCGCCCGAAACTCTGCAGGATCTGGTCTCGGGAGGATATCTAAGACAGATTCCCCAGGATCCGATGACGAACTCCGACCAGACCTGGCGGATCACGATGGAAGACGCGGCGGTAGGCGGAAGTAATGCCACGCCCGGTATCTTCGACGTCCACAGCGGCTCCGATAAGACTTCGCTCGAAGGAACGCCCTACGCCGACTGGTGAGAATTCAAGGTAGCCGCTCAAGAGCTTGTTAAACTGAATTGCGGCGGTTTACCGTCTCATTCCCCGATCGTCTAACGGTAGGACAGCGGCCTTTGGAGCCGTTAATCGTGGTTCGAATCCATGTCGGGGAGCCAACCTTTCAATTTACGCGAATTCGTTCGCAAGCTGCGAATCATGGTCGAACGGAGAACCCCTGCTGCATAGCCGAAAATGCAGGCAGTCCGCGCGTCGATGGCCCAGTGATCTTCGAAGACAGTTGAAACCGTGCAGAATAGGAAAGACGTGGACAATCAGCAAACAACATCTCACTTCCTGAATACCTTGACTGGCGGAAATCCGCGCGCAGCACAGGCCGGAACATCAGCGTCGATGAAGGCTAACCGACGCCGTGAACCTGGTCCATGTCGAAGACCGTTCGTCGGACGGAGGCAACGCACTACGGTGCCGAGACGAGGCGAAGAGCCGCGTTCGTCAAAGAGTGCCGACATCGACGCGTACTGATGGCCGCATCCCGTACGGCGTTCGAGCCATCGACGGCTCATCAGTTGCATGCCAGGATACGGAGACGGTGATCCGTCAAACGTCTATAAGCAATGCAGTTTGAGCCTTGCATTTCGGTGGCCCAGCGACTGCAGGATCATACGGCCACCGCGCTCCGGAAGACAATCCGATCATCGGCATTTCGGACGCCATCTTGGCCTGAGTGCGATCCGAGTGCATCCGCGCACAATGACTCTTCCGGCGAACTTAGTGGGATGGCTAGTTTCCGCATCGCAGGCCGATCGACGGAGCAAGTTGCTCGCGCTCAACAACTAGGTCTCACGTCGCCCGATGAGAACGCTGCACGCTAATCACGGAGAGATACGCCCGACGAGCCGGAACCGCCATTCGTGTCGAATGCGCCGCAACCGCCAAATTGGCTTAGCGATCCAGATCGAAGATAAGGACTTGCTCCAGCGCAATGGATCGTGGCATGTTAGCAACTCGATCCTGTTCGCGTATTTCATTCGACATGCTCTGTGAAAGGAGCCAAACGGGCGATAAGCTCCGACGTCAAGGACTCTGATATCGGACCGTCTGATTGCTCGAGTCGGAGCCCGGAACGAGCATGAGCATCGTCCATGGAGGACCAGGATAGTCAACGATGAAACCATTCCGTTCGACGACCGGATCGTATAACTTACAGCGGTATGTTCATCCATCTTGCGCTCCGCCAAGGACGTAATTGTCGCATGTCGGTCACGAGAACCTTTCCAGTAGAACCCCTTCACAAACGCGCTGAGAACCCTGCTTGCGGAGATTAGACGGCCTATTCCCCGCAATGCAAGCGGAGAATATCTGGACAGATGCGGAGATTACAGGCTATAATCTCCGCAAAGGTGCGGAGAATGTATATCCACGAGCTCAAAGACTGGCCCCGTTTTCACTGGAGCGCGGACAAGCTGGCCGAACTCCTCGCCGTCGGTGCGTCACCGGCAGGGCCGGCTGATCGGGCACATGGAAGCCCTGGGATTTGACCTGCGGCAGGAAGCTGTCCTGCAAACCCTGACCGCGGATGTTCTCAAGAGCAGCGAGATCGAAGGAGAGAAGCTCGACGCCGGGCCAAGTCCGTTCGTCCATCGCGCGGCGTCTCGGCATCGACATCGGCGGCTTGAAACCTGCGGACCGCCACGTCGAAGGCGTCGTCGAGATGATGCTCGACGCCACGCGCCATTACGGCAACCCGCTCACTGCGGAACGCCTGTTCGGCTGGCACGCCGCTTTGTTTCCCACAGGACGCAGCGGCATGCATGAAGATCAGGACAGGCGGCTGGCGCGATGGCGGCACAGGACCGATGCAGGTCGTCTCCGGCGCTCTCGGGCAGCGAGCGCGTTCATTTCGAAGCGCCGACGGCGGACCGCGTCGATGCAGAGATGCGCGCCTTCCTCGAGTGGTTCGAGGCGGGCTCCAGAAACCGATGCTGTCCTGAAGGCCGCCCTGGCGCACCTGTGGTTTGTCACCATTCACCCCTTCGACGACGGCAACGGTCGCATTGCGCGCGCCATCGCCGATCTGGCTCTTGCGCGTTCGGAACATAGCCCGCAGCGCTTTTACAGCATGTCCGCGCAAATCCGGCTGGAGCGGAATGCCTATTACGGCATCCTGGAACAAACGCAGAAAGGCGCCATGGATATCACGCCCTGGATGGAGTGGTTCCTCGGCTGCCTCGGCCGCGCCATCGACGGTGCACAGGAGACTTTAAGCGCCGTGCTCAACAAGGCGAACTTTTGGGAGCGCCTCAAGAACGTTCAGATCAACGACCGTCAGCGGCTGGTCATCAACCGCCTGCTCGACGGCTTCGAAGGAAAGCTCACCACCTCTAAATACGCGACACTCGCCAAATGCTCCCAGGACACCGCCCATCGCGATATCATCGCGCTGGTGGAGCATCATGTTCTGGTGCAAAACCCCGAAGGCGGACGCAGCACAAACTATTCGCTCGCGCGATAGACGGCAACACTAAGGAGGAGAACTACAGTGAGTAAGGCAATCGAGAATCTGCAAGCCGCACAGAAACAGGCGATGGCCATCCGCCCAAAAGTCGGCGGTTTTCCCTATCTGGCTGAAACGCTCCGCCGGGCGGGCGTGACAAGAAACATCTGGTCGCTTCCCGCCTGCCAAAGCATCTTCCTGACCACCAAGGGCCGGTGGTCATGCAGGGCGAACCGCTGGTTTCAGGCATGGCGGATATTCCCGCCTTCGACCGTGAAGGGCTCATCAGGGCCTTGCGCCTCGATCAGGCTGGCGAAAGCACCTTCCCGGAGTTCCTGACCGCTTCATGGCGCGCGGGCGTCGTCCGGTACGATGTCGATTTCGAAGGACGAACCGTTGTCTACAACGGCTGCAATGGTGAGGAATACGTGGAAGCCTACCCGGCCATCGACATCGAATAGCGCATTTGATTTTTTGTACCGAGACCCTGCTTTCTCTTACCCTCTCCTATTCGGTCTTCTATGAACAGGATTCCGAAGGAGGTTTCGTGGCTTTCGTTCCTTCTCTCCCCGGGTGCCACACCCAAGGGGAGACGCTAGAAGAAACGGAGCGCAACATCAAAGAGGCGATCGCGCTCTATCTCGAAAGCTTATCGGCTCACGGGGAACCCATTCCAATAGAGGGCCCGTCCTTCCAGGGAAGAGTTACGGTTCCAGTCGCTATTCCCGCATAGAATGGCAAAGCTTCCTTCTCTTACTGCGCGGAAGGTGATCCGAGCCCTCAAACGGGTGATAACACCCTTCACAAAGGGCTCATCCCGCCCAATACGTTGAGCGCTGTCGAGAGCCGCTCCTCAAAAATAAGCCTTTCCCCATTGGCCTCCGCCTCCCGGCGAAAATAGCGCAGCAAGTACCAGGCGCCCGCATACAGGACGGCAAACACCGGAACACGCTCAAAGCTTTTTAACGTCCATGCTCCCAGGCCGGCAATCAGAGGTACGGCAAACGCTACCGCGAAAACGCAAACCAGGACTCGAACCACATATCGTCTGACATCGGCCTGTGACGAGCACGTGAACGGAATCTTGCGAAACCCAATCAGCAGCCCTTCGATGAACAGCACCGTAAGCGCCGCGACCAACACGGTATGGCCCAGCGCCGCTAGCCAGCCGTAGCGCCACGCCATGAACGGAAAAAGCAATCCGGCCTGCCAGGAAATTGTGCCCAACAGAAGGATTTTTCTGGCTACCCTCCGCGGCGTCTCACCCGGGGAATCGAGCGTTGCCCTGAAGATCCAATTTGCCTCCAAGGCCGCAGGCATCTCAAACGCGAACCGCAGACCAGTAGTTGTGAGAAATGCAATCAGGAGCGATACCGTCAGCACACCTGCCGAGGGAAGACTTGCAATCAGCACCAGACCCAGTCCGAGATAAGCGCCAATAAACATCACGTGTCTCTCATTGCGAAGGAGCACCTTCAGAGCGAACGGACAGCACGCTCGTTCCAGCCCATTGCGAAACAGCCGATTGCCGAATGACGAAACGAAGGCGAGCCTGAGGGGGGACCTGAGGGATCTGCGGGAACCGCCAATCCGGTCCATACTCTCCGACAATCGCAGGAAATGCCGCCGGTAGCAGGCCGCGTACGCAAGAAGCCCCACGACAAGGGCGATCAGCACCGCTGCTATAGCCCGATGGCCCAGGCCGACCATGCCGGGTCCTGCCATTCCCGCAACGTCTTCGTAAATGCCAAGAAACCAGAAGGAAGGAAGCAACCGAATATAGGAGTGCGCCGAAACTTGTCCCGAAAACAATTGCAACAGCAGATTGGAAGCAAGCCCCGCCAGCAGCGCCGTCAGCAGCAGGATTCTCACGAGCAGCGAGACCGGCCTGAATACCGCCGACGGCAGCAACATCAGCAGGCCTACCGCCGCGAACACGGCAAAGAAACTGAACGCGCTCGCCAGAAATACTGTGACGGCATTGGCTATCGCGAAACGGAATAAAAGCGGAAAACTATCCAGTGCCATCGTGACAAAAAACGGGAAGAGCAGGCAAGAGACCGCATTGACAACGATTCCGATCAGAAGTCCGACTCCTGTCAACGCCACCAGATTGGACAGAAAAATGTTCCGTATGGGAATGGGGAGAACCGCCAGATTCGCGAAATCGCGTGTGTCGGGCAGAAGCCGGTTCCACTTCATCACCATGACCAATCCCGTTATCGTCATTGAGAGCACAACGAAAAAGTATTCGTCGGCCACCGAAGCCTTCAGAGGATTGAAGCCGATCTGCCCGCGAAACCATTGCAGCAGCGTGGAGTACTTGTTCAACAGGATGAGTGACGCAAAACCGCCCGGAGCTGCCAGAAGCGCCAGCACCGCGCCAAGTCCGAAACCTACGCTGCCGTCCGCCGACTGCTCTTCATCGCTTGCCAGAATGCGCCGCCAGAAATGAAACATCAGCGTCACAAAAACGTTCTCCCGCACCGTCTTTTCGAGAGCCGTTGTATTGCGAATCATGGCCGTCCGATAACCTCTACGATGGAATGCGCTGACTGATCTGCATCCACTTCCTGGACCAGACTCGAAAACGCCGCTTCGAGCGTTGGCAGCGATTGAAACTGTCTCAATTCATCCACCGTTCCGTAGGCCAGCTGTTTTCCTTTGTGCAAGATTGTCACGTGCGAACAAACCTTCTCGACAACTTCGAGCACATGCGAACAATAAAAAATTGTTTTTCCCTGTCCACTTAGCGCCGCAACTAATCTCCGGAAGATCAGCGCCGATGTCACATCCAGGCCCGAGAGAGGTTCGTCGAAAATTAGAAGTTCCGGATTGTGCATGATCGCCGCGATCAGCAGAATCCTTTGCCGCATTCCTTTGGAATAGGCCGACATCAGAACGTGGCGATGCGGATGCAGCGAGAAGAGCGACAGCAGTTCATCCGCCCTGCGCGCGATCAGTTTCTCCGGCATTCCTCGCAACCGGCCGGTGAGTTCCAGATATTCAAGTCCCGACAGAAACGGGTAAAGATTCGCCTCTTCGGGTACATAACCGAGCAGGCCTTTGTAGCGCGCCAAATCTTGACTGATCCGCACGCCTTTGAACAACACGATGCCCCTTGTGGGTTCCAGCAGCCCCGTGATGATCTTGACCGTCGTGCTCTTGCCCGATCCGTTCGGCCCGAGATATCCAAGTACTTCGCCCGGCCTGATCGTAAAACTGACGTCTTCGACTGCCGGAACCGAAGAGTACGTTTTCGTGAGATGCTGAACCTGGAGCATGACAAGAGAAGAATACTACATAGGGTAGCTCTCGCGCAACATGCCCGAAACATGAAACACTAGAAGTATGGTTCCCGCAATCTTCCTCGATCCGAACATCGCCTTCGTGCTGCTGGTCTTCGGGCTACTCGCCATCTCCTGGGAACTGCACGCGCCCGGCTTCTTCGTTCCCGGGCTTTTAGGCCTGCTGATGCTTGCCGTCGGAGCGTTTAGTCTGTCTCAGGATTCACCCAGTTGGCCGGGGGTGCTTTTGCTTGTGGCGGCCGTTCTGCTATTGGGCATCGAGTTCAAGTACTACACACATATGATCTCGGGCATCGCCGGAACCATTCTGCTGGCGTTTGGCGCGCTTGTGCTGGTGCAAGGACCGCGTAGAATCAGTCCCGCGATTGCGCTCGCCATCTCGCTCGCGTTTGGCGTGATCACGATCTTCCTGGGGTTTCTCGGGATGCGCGCCCGCAAGAATAAATCCGCCGTCGGGACGCAGACTCTAGTCGGTCAGATTGGGATTGCACAGACCGCTTTGGATCCGGACGGTACAATCTTCGTGCGTGGTGAATATTGGCAGGCGCACAGCGGAAACACCATTGCCGCTGGTCAGCGTGTTTGTATTCGCGGCGTCGAAGATTTAAAACTATACGTGGAGGCGGCTTGAATGAGTACACTGGCCCCGCTATTCTCGGGCGGCTTTGTTGTTCTGATTATCATCATCGTGTTCTATCTGATCTCCTCAGTGAAAATTCTCGCTGAGTATGAGCGCGGTGTAATCTTTCGTCTCGGGCGAGTGCTTCCGCAAGCCAAAGGCCCGGGCATTATCCTCGTATTCGCGCCGCTCGATCGGATGGTCCGTACCTCGCTGCGTATCGAAGCTTTCGAAGTTCCGCCGCAGGATCTGGTCACGCGCGACAACGTCACCGTGAAGGTAAACGCCGTTATTTACTTCCGCGTGGTCGATCCCATCAAGGCCATCATTGAAGTGGCTAATTTTCTGTATGCCACCAGTCAGTTGGCGCAAACCACTCTGCGGAGTGTACTTGGGGAAGTGGAATTGGATGAACTGCTGAGTCAGCGCGAGCGGATCAACGTGCGTTTGCAAGCCGTGCTCGATCAACACACGGGGCCGTGGGGCGTGAAGGTGACTCTGGTTGAAGTGAAGCAGGTCGATCTTGCGGAGCAGATGATCCGGGCAATCGCTCGCCAAGCCGAAGCGGAACGGGAGCGCCGCGCCAAGATTATCCACGCGGAAGGCGAGTACATGGCCGCTGAGAAGTTGAGCATGGCCGCTAAAACAATCCAGCAGGAACCCGTCGCGATCCAGTTGCGCTATTTGCAAACGCTGGTAGAGATCGGCGCCGAGAAGAATACGACGGTCGTATTTCCCATTCCGATCGATTTACTGGCTCCGCTCACCCGGCTCGTGCAACGGAACGCGGGACCCGAGGAGCCGAAAATCGAGCACCCATAGGAAAAGGAGCCTCCGTGAAGAGGCTCCTTTCCGTCAAGATTTAATTTGCAGGGGCTTGAAGTTAGGCCAGTGCGACTTGTTCTGCCTGGAGACCCTTGGGGCCATTCTTGACCACAAAGGAAACGCGCGCGCCTTCATCTAGGCTTCGATAGCCGGCCGACTCAATCGCCGAAAAATGGACGAAAACATCCTCGCCGTTTTCACGGGCGATGAATCCGAACCCTTTCGAAGCATTAAACCACTTAACGGTCCCAGTTTCTTTCATTACTTTTAATCTCTTTATCTATCTTTCTGCTGCAAAATACCTATCACATCAATTGAGGGGATCGAGTTGCTTACCGTTGAAGGATTGGCCGTACCGAGTGAGTTCAAGTGACAGGAAGGAATCTACGTGCTCCTTCAACATAACCGCACTAGAATATTTTGTCAATTCCTTTGAACAACTTATGCCTTAACTTTGCGAATCAAGCCCCCCGTCTTCGCCCGGTCTTCCGGCGTCGCGCGGGTATACTCACCATTTGCGCGCACCGGAGGCTGCTGAGTCTTGCTATCTGCAATCTTTTCAGTAATCGCCCGGTTCTGAGCGATCCGGAGGGCTGTGCGCTCTGCCGGAGTCAAGAGGTGAAACGGTTTGTTCATTTTTGTACCTTCTCCTATGATCTCGCATCCTGAGGCGCGAAAACGGCCAATCTCGCATATCCTGACAGAAGATGACCGTGGAAAATCAGCCAAAACACCACACCCGGGTTCGCGTCCGGTACGCCGAGACCGATCAGATGGGAGTCGTCTACTATGCCAACTACCTCGTCTGGATGGAGATTGGAAGAACGGAGCTTTTCCGTTCCGAGGTGTTTAATTACAAGGACTTAGAAGAATCCGAAGGCTTGTTTCTGGCCGTGATCGAATCCAACTGCCGCTATCTCAGTCCGGCGCGCTATGACCAGGAAATTACCGTCGAAACGACCATTACCGGAACCACCCCGCGCATCGTCGAATTCGCTTACAATATGTTTTCCGCGGAAACCGGTACGCTGCTCGCCAAGGGCTCGACGCGCCATATGTGGCTCAATCGTGAATGGCGGCCCTCGCGTTTGCCCGAAAAATATCTCGCCGTCATACAGCGCTTATGTTCGGAAGTTAACGGAGGATGCTAACAAATGCCCTGGATGCGCCGCCCTCTCCTATTTCTTCTCACGCCCATGCTTCTCGTGGCCCAGGGGAATATCATTGTGCCTCGCCAGGGCGTGCCGCCATCCGCGCCGCCCGCCAACACCCCGCCCGAGCAGCGCTGCGTTGTCCAAGGCCACGTCGTTGATTCGCAAACCGGCGAGCCGCTGAAGAAAGCCACCGTAAGGCTGGCGCGCACACGGGTCGGTGGCAGGGCTATTCCGGGACCTCGGAAGCGGACGGCAGCTTCCGGTTCGAAGCCGTGGAGCCCGGCGATTACATGCTGATGGGCGAACGCTCCGGATTTCTGCACACCCAATACGGAGCTAAATCCGCCATGGGCGCCGGGCAGACCATTACTCTGCGGCCCTCACAACAGTTGACCGGCCTCAGCCTCGCCCTCATCAAGCAAGCTGTCATCTCCGGCAGAGTAGTTGACGATGACGGCGACCCCGTCGGTGGGGCGATGGTCCAGGCCTTACGCCAAGTCTGGACGCGAGGAAAGTCCCGTTACTTTCCTTTCGGAAACGCGAACAGCGACGACCAGGGGCAGTTTCGAATCTTCAATCTACAGCCCGGCAAATATTATCTTGTGGCCTCTAAAATGAATTTCGAAGGTGCGAACGACGCTCCCGCTTCGCCGGACAAACCGGACGTCCGGCCCGTTCGTACTTTCTATCCTGACGCCCTGACCAGGGATTCCGCCGCTCCCATCACGGTCCGGGCTGGACAGGATGCGTCCGGCATGGATATCCACCTGCGTAGTTCGCCCACCTACCACGTTCGCGGCAAAGTCGTCGGCAATCTTCCTGAGACCGATACACAGCGCGTGATGATCCACATAGGCCCGCAGGACGAAGAGTTCCCTATGATGTGGGAATGGGACCCAGTGATGAAAAGGGACCATACCTTCGATTCGCAGGAGTTGCTCCAGGCACTTACTCCCTTTCATTAACTGTCTTTGGCGGCGCTTTCCGCAGCTTTGCGCGCCAAATCATTGAGGTGGGGAGTTCCGATCTGAATGACGTCGTCCTCACAGTCGCGCCTTCCGGAACGATTCGCGGACAGGTGCATGTGGAAGGAACGCCCGTTTCCGGCAATGCGCAGGCAAATCTGGCGCAGGTTCGCGTGATGCTCGCGCCAGCCGCTCAGGGCCAGATGTTCCCCATCGCCCAGACATCCGTCAAAGCCGACGGCTCCTTCGTTCTTGATAATGTCAGCCCGGGCAACTACTACCCTCAAGCCATGAACGGCCCCCAAGGCACCTACCTGAAATCGATTCGCTTCGGGCAACAGGAGGTGCTGGGCAAGGAATTGGATCTGACCCAGAATACGGCGGGCGAGATGCAAGTCACCTTTCGGTATGGCCCTGCGGAGGTTGGCGGAACCGTGCAGACCGATCAGAACGCCGCGGCGGCTCCGGACGGTTCGGCCCAGGCGCCCACTACTTCTGTCATCTTAATTCCTGACACCCTGAACGCCGATGGATCCGGCATGGAATTCAGCAACACGAACCAGAACGGCGTCTTTTCTTTCAAACGGGTCCCTCCCGGTCACTATCACGCTGTCGCTTTCGAGCAACTTGACCCAAATCTCCTTCAGAATCCCGAGGTCTTGAAAGAGCTTGCATCGAGAGGCGTGGACGTTGACCTTCAGGAAAACGACAAGAAACAGATCCAGATTCAAGTCCTTCCCGCGGCGGACCTTCAGCAGCTTCTTGCCCGCCTGGGCGTCGAAGAAGAATGAGGTACATACTATGATCCACGCCATCCTGCCAGTCGGAATTCTGCAATGCAACTGCTCCATCTTCGGCGATGAGCGGACCCGCGAAGCCATCGTGATCGACCCGGGCGACGAACTCGACAAAATCACCGAAATACTGGACAGCCATCAGTTGACCGTGAAGGCCATCATAATCACTCACGGTCACATCGATCACGTGGCTGGCGCGAGTAAACTGCGCGCCTTAACCGGAGCTCCCGTGTATATGAATCAGAACGACGAGGAGCAACTGGACCTGCTTCCGACCCAGGCCGCATGGCTCGGGATGGACGCGCCTCCGCGTACCGAGATCGATGTCCCTGCACGCGACGGTACTGTCCTGCAACTCGGCGGCGGGAACTTCAAAGTGGATTTCAAAGTGATCGACACTCCCGGCCACACGCAAGGCAGCATGAGCATCTGGATTCCGCAGGAAAGCAAACTCATCGCAGGCGACACGCTTTTCCGCGACTCGGTGGGCCGCACCGACCTTCCGGGCGGCAATACGCGTCAGATCCTTGCATCGATCAAAACCAAGCTATTCGACTTGCCTGACGAAACGGTTGTCGTTCCCGGTCACGGCCCGAACACTACCATGGGTAGGGAAAAAGAACGCAATCCATTTCTCAAGAATCTGTGAGGGGGATTATTTCCCCGGGGTCTGCGCCTTCATGCCTTCGAGGACGCTCGAGATCAGCTCTTTCGCATCGGTAAGGCTTTTAGCGATGAGTTGAATGTCCATGGCGGGCTTGCCCATCTGCCGGGCGCTTTGGCAATAGACCCCGTGCTGGCCGACCAGAACCAGTGCGTCCGTGATGCAGTCGAGGGTCACGGCAAGACGTCCGCGCTCCCGGCCCATCTGGAATTCGTAGCGCTCCAGGTCGTCTTTGCGCTCGTCGTAAACGGTCATCCACCCCAATTCTTACACGGGCGTGTCAGGTGAATTACTGCACGGGCGCGTCGTCGCCCGCTGGATGGTTGGGCTGATCGGGAAGAACAAACTGCGTTTCGCCTTCACGCTGCATCTTGAGCCGCTTGCGGATCTCTAATTCCTGCGTGCTGGCGTCGTGCTTCAGCTTTTCGACTCGTTCCCGCTTCGCATCGATATCCCGCTGCAAATCGGCGTTCTGTTCTTCCAGAGACTGTATCTGATGGTGCTTCTCGGTCAACGCATTCAATCCCTGCGGCCCGCGTAACATGATGGTTGCGTACGCGCCCAAACCCGCGAGTGCGGCAACGGCGGCAATCGGTCTCAAATAAGAACCAAACACAAGTAACAGCCCTTACATATCTTTATAAACTTGTTTTAGCGAAAGGTCCAGGAATAATCCGAGATTTTATGACAGATGCCCTCGTTGTCTTCTGTACCTGCGCCGATGAAGCCGAAGCTCTGCGCATTGCGAACACGCTGGTTGAAGCGCGTTTAGCCGCCTGCGTAAACATTCTACCCGCCCTTCAGAGCGTCTACCGCTGGCAGGATTCCATCGAACAGGCCCGCGAAATTCTTCTAATCATCAAGACGACGCAAGACCGTTTTGCAGCCGTGCGGGACCACATCTCGGGTCTTCACAGCTACGACACGCCCGAGATCATTGCGGTTCCCGTTGTGGAAGGCTCCGCGAAGTATCTCGCCTGGCTTGTCAGCGCAATACATCCGTGACTGCGGGCGTGCGTAGCACGTCTGCTTCAGCACTTCAGGGAGCGCGTGTATGAGTTCGGTCCGTTCCGCATCGACAGTGGGACGGTGGAGAGCGATGGCCGCCCGCCGTCCATCGACTCCCTTCGGTTCTTCTCTTGCAGCCTTACCGCGGGAACTCGGGGCTGATTTGTTCAATCCGCCAGATCGGGCCCCCTTCATAAAGGGGACCCTGTTCGCGAATGAATGCCGGTGAGGTGCCTGGAAGAATCCAAATGTGATAGTCGGGGGGCTGCTTGCCGATCAGTGGAGCAATCACTCCGGTTATGCCGCCTAGTTCAACATGGAGCGCGAAGTCCACGGCCTTTCGCTTAGTTCCGCCGATCGTGAACGGAACCTCGCCGGCCGGCTTGATCGAGACATGGATCAGCCGCGGCTTGTCGGTTGGGGCAACAAAGGAAAGTCTGGTTTCAGGCGTGGAGGGAAGGACGTTCATCAGGAGATTGGGCGGAAGACCATTCGAAACGTCGGGTGGAAGATCGAGATGATCTTGTCTCATTTTTCCGTCTTTCATGCGAGAAGTAATCTGCCCGGTGGAAGCATCGATAAGGACGTCTATATGCTTCGGGAACGAAGGGCCGCGTTGAATGTGGTGATCGCTGATGAGACGGAAGACGCCCCGTTGGGAGAAGACGGTGGTGTCCTCGTCGATTGAGCCGTCGCGGAAGCGGAAGATGACGCGCGACGTGACGCGATCGCCCTGCACGATCTGAGTCGCGTCACCAATGGCGATGGACTTACCGTCGAGAGTTCTCAGAGCAAGAAAGCCGTGAGACGATCCTTGGGGGTGCCGGACCGGAACGGGGTCCGCAGATACGTTCCTACTAAGCAGGACGACGGCAATGAGAATCGAGCCGAAGGCTCGGGCCGGTAAAGCGTGCATGCGTGACATTCCTCGGTGTATTAAGCAGAGCGCGATACTGGGCCGCGTGACGAATCTGAATTCTAGACACCGCGGCCCGGACAAGGAGTTACAGGGAACAGGATGCCCCAGCCTTCCAGTGGAGATCTGTGCTGCCCCAGAAGCATACTTGCAAGCACACCGTTACCTGAATACCGACGTTGCCGGACTCCGGCCTGGTGCCCGGCTTAGCTGCGGCGCACGAAACCAGTGCAACTTGATGTGTTTGCGGCGTCTAGGTAGTACAGGAACGAGCGAACGACTGGGTGTCTTGCCAGTCGCAGCCGAGAGAGCAACAGTGCGCAAAACAATTCTGGGACACGAAGATCACTCTGCTACTTTTTCCAATGATGAATGGTTCGGGGTTGAAACAATCGCCGGGATCGGGGTGACCTCTGAAGCGGACGATGCACCCGTAGAGAACGTGCTCTATCCCGATCGCGAAACCGGGTGGCGCGCCGGAAAGCCCGGTCCACAAGTTATTCAAATCACGTTTAACAGGCCAACAAACATCAGGCACATTCAACTTGCATTCAGGGAATCGCAGCTTGCCCGGACCCAGGAGTTTACTCTGTCCTGTACCGTCGCTGGGGCGGAACGGAAAGAGGTGATTCGCCAGCAGTGGACATTCAGTCCGCAGGGATCGACGGAGGAAGTTGAAGATTACCGTGTGACGTTGGACGACGCCGTTGTCTTGGAACTCGCAATCAATCCTGATATCAGCAACGGCGGCGCGCATGCTTCACTGCTTCGTTTGCGCATCGGCTAGGGCTCGAATCCTAAGATGGAGTTAAGTATGGAAACTATACGGATCGTTACCGATATCAGTCAACATGTGGGCTGTGGCGGTCTCATGGGGATGTCACAAGAAGCGCCACAGTACATTCTGGAGCATGAAGGACTGGAGACCACAGTCGCTGGCGCGGAGATGGTCTGCCTACGTTGTGGAGAAAGAATCCGCTCGCAGGACCAAGTCGAAACACCAAACGAATAGGGTGTGCAACGGGGCGGCGAGCGACGTTACCAGCACGGTCGCCCCGGCGAAAGTACGCTCGCGGGTTTCCTCCCTCTACGCCGCGGATCTGTTGAACATCCGGACGAGTGCGTGGCACTTGCAGATCAGGCACTGGCGCGGAGTGGAACAAAGCCTGAACCATCCTTCGATCGGCGTTCAACGACCGGGACTGGCAAACGGAGAGCGCTCTACGCGGCGAGAGTTCCCGGATTCGCGAATCTCGATCGAATCCTGTATCGCGGAGGAGGACAAAGTGGTAACTCGCTGGACGCTCACCGGTACCCACAATGGGACGCTCCAGGGGATTCCGTCAACAGGGAAGCCGGTGAGGTTCACCGGCCTCGAATGCAACCACGTGCTAAATGGCCGATTAGTCGAGCATTGGTCCATCTTCCACAACCTCGCCTTGTTACGGCAAATTGGCGCGATGCCGGCGTAGTGCTACCGGCGGCGACCTCGATGGATCCGGGCGCTCCTTGAATTCGGCACGGCAACATCACGAAAAAGATCCGCCATTCCCGTTCTGTCATGCCGTTGCCGTTGCTTGCAGTATCATCAAGGATCATCAAGAATTGCTTCCCCTAAACGAATATTCCGGCCGAGGTAGACTCGGCGGAACGTCGAAGAGGGCGCCGCTGCTAGCCGGATTGCTCACACCGATGCGGCAAATCGATAGATTCTTCAGACGTACACCTGGTTGGCTGCGCGGCTATCTGGTTGCGTTCAGCGTGTTAACGCTTGGGACTGCATTAGCGATGCTGTTGCTGAGCGCGTTCGGCATGAAAGCTACGCTTGTCGTTTCCCTCATTGGAGACGTGGCTTTCCTCGGCTGTGCGTGGCTGGGGTATGGCGAAGGCATCCTGGCGGGAACTTTGATAACGTTTGTCATTCCGCGCGTGCTATTGCCAGGGACTCCGTTGCATCCTGATGCCGGGCGCTTTGGGCTCTCGATAATTCTTTCGTTACTCGTGAGCAGCATCTCCCGATATAAACGCAAGGCGGAAAAAGCACTAAAAGTCGCCGCTGACGAGTTGGAGACCCGGGTCCAATCGCGCACCCTGGAGCTCCAAGCGAGCGAACTGCGCTTTCGTCAGCTCGCCGATTCCATGCCCCAGATCGTATGGACGGCCACTGAGGACGGACGGGTCGAATATCTGAATCAACGCTGGCATCAATTCACAGGCCTTGGTGTCTCGGATCACCTTACCGAAGACATCCATTCAATCATTCACCCGGACTCATTAGCGGAATTTGTGGCCGGTTGGGAAGCTGCTGTTCGTGCAAAGGAGTCTTACGAAACTGAGGTTCGCTTTCTCGACCCCGGAACGGGAGGCTATCGTTGGTTTCTATGCCGGGGACTACTTGCGGATGATTCTTCGGGCGGTATACGTTGGTTCGGAACCTTCACCGACATCAACCAACAAAAGATTGCGGAGCGGACGCTGCATCGGGCCAACGATGAATTACGGCAGTTCGCCTACGCCGCCGCGCACGACATGCAGGAACCTCTGCGTAATATCATCCTCAGGTTGAGCATGTTCCGCCGGGAGCAAGAAAACCAATTCGATCTGACCGGCGCCGGGCGGCTCAACGAGAGTATCGTCGATGCGCAACGGATGCACACGATGGTAAAAGACTTGTTGGCCTTTTCAAGCGCTCTGGACAGCGCGGAGGAGATCGAAGGTGTCGCGGACGCGGCCGAAAGCCTTCGGGAGGCACTCGCAAACCTCGGTACAAACATCCTGGAAAACAGGGCGGAAGTACGATTCGATGCTCTTCCTTCGGTGCGGGTCCAGCCGTTCCATTTGACCCAACTATTCCAGAACTTAATCGGAAACGCTCTAAAATACCGGAAGCCTGACGTGCCTCCGCTAGTGCAAATTTCCGCGGAGCCGGCGGACGACGAATGGGTTTTCTCAGTCATCGATAACGGGATCGGATTCAACCCGGCTTATGCCGAGCGCATCTTCGGCCTCTTCAAGCGTTTGCATCACCATGACGAATACCCCGGGACTGGGATCGGTCTCGCCATCTGTGCCCGGATCGTGGCCCACTACGGTGGACGCATCTGGGCTGAGGGTGAAGAGCATAAAGGCGCAACTTTCCGGTTCGCACTACCCGGCGAGAATTTCCGTGCGTCCAAGGCGAAGATGCTTAAGCAACATTTGAGCGGCGTTTAGTGACGGGCATATTTGACGATCTTTTGGGGATACGAAATGAGGCGGTTATGAACGTGTCTGCTGCGGGCGATCGTACGCGCATCCTGATTGTCGAAGATAATCCGGTGGACGTATATATGGTGCAGTGCGCTCTTCAAAAGGAGCTGGATTGGACAACCGAAACCACCGTGGCCGTTGATGGAGAGAAGGCCATTGAACTATTGCTGGAAAACAGTAGCCTGGCCGTACGGGACTGGCCGGATTTGGTTATATTAGACCTTAACCTTCCAAAGCGCGACGGCGTCGAAGTGCTTCAGGTTATCCGCACTACGAATGGACTTCGGAGCCTGCCTGTCGTAGTGTTGAGTTCCTCCCCGACGGATGTAATCAAAAGTAAGTTCAACAACGTGAACGTCAAGGCCAACTGCTACGTGACAAAGCCACCTGACCTGGACGAGTTTCTTGCCTTAGGCAAACAATTGCACAGTTGTTACACAAAAGCTCTCGGATGACAGATTCGGGCTGCGGCTAGCTGTGACTCAAGGAAAATGAATCGCGGGAGCAGTGGTAATCCTGTCTGAATAGAGACAACTTGTCACGTCAGCAAGTTGCGACAACCTTCGCTGTACTATCTCCTTAAACCCTTGAGTGCCCGGCTACACGTCTTCAACGCCATACCGTCTGTGCTTTGGACTGCGCTCCTCCTGAGCCCTCTTTACGTCTACTGCGCGCAATACGTTCCTAACAGAGCCCTTTACGTATTCGCAGTAGCTGGAGTGCTGCCAGTTTTTCTTCCGAGATCCGTTCTGCAGTGTATTCAACTAAGTTCAAAAACGAGAGTTTATCGTCGGTTGCGGGTTCCGCTGCTTGTGACGTTCACGCAAGACGCACCTTGGCTCCGTCATTTGAGCGGCGATGTAGAGAAGCGTATCTCCCGTGATCGCGAGGCGATTGCTCGCGGCATACGAGACACCTGGATGCGGGAACGATTTCATCTAGGGCTACTTGTCTTTTGCGCGTTGTGCGTGGGCGTCGCGTTATGGCGGATGCAGCTGATGTGGTCCATCGCTCTGATCATGATCAATGTGTCTTATAACCTATATCCCGTCTGGCTTCAGCAGTATCTTCGACTGCGTCTAACGCGTCTACTCAGATAACTGTCACTCGCGTGAAGTATCGGCGTGGTCTCGACATATTGGAGGAAGTCGATTAGCATGCGGCGTTACAGTTCCGTCCGTAACTGTCCCAAAGCCGCGGTTCGCGCCGATTTGATTTAACCAGCGGTTCACAAAACGGCTTCGGCCCAATTCGCGATTACTCGTTCTGCGATTTCTGAGCTGTTCCCTTGAAGAACGGTGAATTCCAAACCGACCGGCAAGGTGACTATATGAGCCGAATGGCATCTCGCGCAAGTCGTTCCAGCAAGTCCGGATCAGCACCGTCCCCGGAGTTCCTGATATGTTCCTTCGCTCAGGTAGATCGCAAGGTTGTTGCCGGGCGAAGACTTCCGTACAACTAATCGGTAGCAGTGATGGTTAACCGTCTGATGGTGTGACACGATGGTTCATCCGAGGCGTTCCGGATGTATGTTTGTCCATCCAGACGTCCCAGGTGACCCGACCGATTACCTCATCTTCGAAAGCTTGGCCGCCTGCTTTCAGGGCGAGCTTAATCTGGCCGTGGTGGTAGCCCTCATGCCAGATCATGTGCTGAAGGAATAGGAGCGGGTGGTCATAATGCACGTCGGTCTGACGCCCAGAGGCGATCAGAGTGCGTATGCCGTTGCTAACTGCAGCTGCACTGACATCGAGTTCTTCGGCGAGGCGGTTAACGTCCAGTTCTTCGACCCACTCACGTTGAGGGACTTCGATTGCAAGGTCGGGCGCATCTTCGGAGAGAAAGATAAGGCGCACGAAATGCATGTGCGTGAACATCTCGGAAATAGTGGGGCTGTTGGGCAGCGCCCGACGCGCGAGCGCGCCAGAAGGCAGCGCGCGCAGTAGGTTGACAAGGATGCGGTTGTTGCGGTCCCAGGAGTCGAGAAGAAGGTCGAGGAGTGCGTCGCTTTCGGAGGGCATCTTGCCAGTGTATATATGGTGAAGGTTTGCCGTCTAAGCCGCTGCTTCGATCAACTCGCACAGTCTATCCCTGCCAATTGCTCGTTGGTGGGCCGTATTTCGCGATCTTTGCGGCCGACGTGCGCGTCTCAAACAAGCCTAAGCCAGAATTTACTTTCCAAGTTGGTCCTGCATGGTCGGCGATCCGTCAATTGGACCCGCTCTGATAGCGCCGGGGCCAATGTCGCTGCGGCGGTGATTCGATTCCAGCCCATTCCGCGGAACTGGAGAACTGGACAACCAGTGGTGTAAACT
This sequence comes from uncultured Acidobacteriaceae bacterium, assembly GCA_963845995.1. GTDB lineage: Bacteria > Acidobacteriota > Terriglobia > Bryobacterales > Bryobacteraceae > Bog-105. Next base: position 300,001 of record CAWJUO010000003.1, read on the forward strand.
CGTACGCTCGTGATGACCACGCCACGTGAACTCTGATTCGGCTAGTGGCGCGGTAGGGGTTAGAAGGATGACGCCAAAGGAAGTTCCGATCTCGAAAGCCAGCCGTGACTTGTGGACTCGATGCGAAGAGCTAGGAAATGCCGTAGAAAAGAGTGATGTCGGACAGACCGTCACTGCGGTTCAGCACCTGATTCTCAGGTACTACGAGAACGTCAGAGAGCAGGCCACCGAGAGTTTCGAATCCGCAAAGCGTGTCGCACTATTTGGATTTCTACTCCTAGTGCTGACACTCGCGTACGTAATCTTCATCGATTTCATGTTGCATCGGCGCAATTCAGGGTTTACCTCGTTTAGCGGCGGAATGTCGGTGGGGCAGATTGGACTTTTGGGCAGCACCATCGTAGAAGCTATCGCTGGTCTACAGTTCTACCTCTATGGGAGAGCAACCAGACAATTTAGCGCATTTCACATCTGCTTAGAGCGAACACACCGCTATCTGTTGGCGTACAAAATAGCCGAGCAAATGAGCGTCGGAAAGGATGACGCCCTCCACAAGATCGTTTGTATTATGGCGAATGCGCCGATGATTACTCGCCAGGATATCGACGGCGTTGAAGCGAGCAAGATCGCCCGTACCGCATCCTCAACCGCTGATATATAGCACGAAGGCCCGGGGTTACTGCAGCGCTCTCATACCATCACAGATCGAAAAAATAAAAATAATTCCAATCCGCTCAACGCCATAACCCCGTTTTCACCCAACCCCAAAGTTCGTTTTCGCCCTGCCCCGTGCTACTGTCCAACAGGCTCGCAGCTCCCGTTTAACCCGGGATCAAGCGGGCCATTTCTATTTCAGGAGCCTTTACAAAAATGTCCACGCCCGCGCAAACATCAGCCAACCAAGCCAACGCCCAGCACAGCAGCGGTCCCAAAACCGACACGGGGAAAGCCGCCTCCGCCGGGAACAACCGTAAATACGCCCTCGCCGGAGCCTTCTTCCTCCTCCCCGACGAAGATGAAGCCGAATTTCGCAAGCTCGTCAGTGACTTGACCGAGGAGCACCAGCCATCCACCCGCACCGAACTGATCCTGGTCGAGAAAATGGCGCAGCACTACTGGACCAGCCAGCGCGCTCAGTCGCTCCAAAAGCCAATCTTCGAAAACGGCAACGCCGCCCAATCTTTCAGCCTCTTCCTGCGCTACCAGACCACCCACGACCGAGCCTTCCACAAGTGCCTCGACCAGCTGGCAAAGCTAAGAGCCGAAAGGCGCAAAGAGCAAATTGGGTTCGAATCGCAAAAACGCCAACAAGCCGCTCAGCAAGCCATCGAAGCTACGCAAACAGGCCGACGAAACCCGCCGCCAGGAAGTCCACGAAGCCAAAGTTCGCCTCATCAACTCGAAAGCGGCACTGACAGAACTCGACGCCAACATCAAAGGAACCCTAGAAGCGAAATTCCCCGGCTATACCGCCATCCCTTTCACCGACATCAAGCCGTTTCTCGAAACTGCCATCCAGGATTTCGTCAACTACAAGACCGCCAAAGCCGCCTGATTGGCAGCAATCCGCCCCTTTCTCAACGTTTGGAGGCTGCCCGTAGATCTGGAACGGAGAACCGCACGGGCTCATTCGAAGCCGTGTCATAGACCACGAAAGTGGAAGCGACGTCTTCCCACGCTCCGCTCGAGAACTTCGCACCCATAATAGGTCCGGGATTGATCAGCAGACACGAACCTTGCTGTGAAATTTCGTATTCGTGGTTGTGGCCGAAGCAGACTACATCGTAGTCGCCCGATTTGGCCATTGGTTTCGCCAGATAATCGAAGTGGTTTACAGCGAACCGCTTCCCGTCGAACTCCCCTTGAAAAAGTTCGCCGTGAAGGTGGCAATTGGGTTTCTTCGCGGCCTTCAGAGTGATCCGGTACAAATCCGCATCGTTGTTGCCAAACACGATGTGAACATCGCGCGGGAACTTCGAGAGTTCGTCGATAACAAACGGCGAACAGAGATCTCCGCAGCAAATCAGGACATCGGCATCCTGGATCGCGTTCACGGCGACAGCCAGGTTCCACAAGTTGTCGTGGATATCCGAAACAATCGCGATTCGCATGGCCTATTCGTAGAAATTTCTGTACCAGGCGTGCCGCTTCAGAATCGCCAGGGTCTTCGCGTCGAGTTTACCCGCGCTGGCCGCCCGGGCGCTGCTCTCAACGCTCGAGATACGCCTCATTCCAGGAATCACTGTGGTCACGGCGGGATTCGAGAGACAGAAGCGAAGGGCAATTTCGGGCAGAGTGCCCGGTACGCCCTCAAGTTCCTTCTTCAGCGCCTCCACGCGCTCGACGATCTGCTTTTTCCGGTCGCCGCGGAAGTAAGATTCGCGGAATTCGCCCGGCTCGAAGTTCGTCTCTTCGGTGATGCTTCCGGTCAGGCCGCCTTCATCGAGCGGTACTCGCGCCAGTACCCCGACTTTCATCCGCTGGCAAAGTGGCAACAGGTCCTCCTCGGCCGTCTGATCGAAGATGTTGTAGATCACTTGAACAGCCGAGATGGCTCCGGTTTTTACCGCTTCGAGCGCCGAATTGGGCTGGTGTTCGCTGATCGAGATGCCGAAGTAACGCACCTTACCGCTGGCTTTGAGATCCTCAATTGCCCGGCGCCATTCTTCGGTATTCGTCCAGGCATCGGTCCATACATGAAATTGCTGTAGATAGATCTGTTCGACGCCCAGATTCTTCAGGCTCTCCTCGGTGCATTGAACGATGTAATCGTAAGGGAAGACTTCAGAGATGGGGGTCTCGGGAACCGCGGGCCAGATCCGGTTCTTTGGTGGAATCTTGGTTGCCACATAGATTTTGTGGAACGCATTCCTGACGGCCTGCCCGACCAGCACCTCGCTGTGGCCGTCGCCATAGGCGAGAGCGGTATCGATGAAGTTCACGCCCAAGTCGAACGAGCGCCGCAGAGCCTTTAGCGATTCATCGTCTTTTCCGCCCTGCCACTGGTTGCCCCCGATACCCCAAGCGCCGTATCCCAGTTCGCTGACTTCCGCTTCCGTTGTGCCTAACTTCCGATAATGCATCGTTACCAGTATCCACTTCTCCAGTGAGCGTTCCAACGAAACAAAAAGGCCGCCGTAGCCCGTGCTATCGGCGGCCTTTGAATTGTGAACTGCGCTGGTTGATACCTATGGACGGCCCACGTTCTCAGCTTGCAGGCCTTTAGGGCCGCGCTTCACCTCGAACTCCACCTCCGCACCCTCTTCAAGCGTCCGATAACCACCCATCTGGATCGCGGAAAAGTGCACGAACACATCATCGCCGTTTGAGCGCTGGATAAATCCATAGCCCTTTGCGGCGTTAAACCATTTGACAGTACCTTTTTCTCTCACTGCTATCTCCTGTTGTGGATGCGAGATGAGTGCCTGGTCCACCGGCGCAGAAATTCAGGAGAGCCGAGCCCCCGGAATGACCGTACAGGCTCGCAGGATTACAACCAGCTTGCATCGGAAAATCTGGTTAACAATTTACCAGAAAGACACCCCTCCGGCAAGCGGGAAAAGGACCGTAATGAACGGGTTACGACTGGTACGTCAGGCGCGGATATTAGTACTTTTTACTGAAGTGAAAACCGTCAGACGCCAGCCGCGACTGCTGTAGCTTCGCTAACGTTTTCTACTCGCGCCGCAGCCGCGGACAGAAGCGTGACTGGTGACGAAATCGTAAGCAGTCTGCCGCGACAACCGGACCAAACCACGGCGTTCCAGTTGGTTGAGAGTAGTGGACGTGGTCTCGCGAGTAGCGCCAATCAGATCGGCCAGTTCCAATTGCGTAATCGGCAACTGATATCCTTCGCCATCCGAAACCGGATTCACCAGGGACGCCAGCTGAGCCAGATAATGCAGAATCCGGTATTCGACATCGTGCAGACACAGCAGTTCAACCTTTTCGGCAAGCGCATGCTTTTGTTGAATGATAGCCGCCATAATGGCCGAACACAATTCCGGATGTACGTCGAGAGTCCGCTTCAGCGTTTCGCGCGGAATGCGCATCACGTTGGCTGAGTTCAGAACCTCCGCTTCGGCATAGTAAGTGGGCATCTCATCGCCCAGTACTTCTTCCCCAATCACGTAACCGGGTCCGCAGATGGATAGTATGATACGTTTGGCCGACGACTTGCTCATGCGAGTCAACTTGACCAATCCGTCCTCGATCAGATAGAGAGAGTCCGCTGCCTGCCCTTGTGAGAACAAGGAGACAGAGCGGCGAAGAGAAGAGAGGCGGCTGACTTCTGGAAGTGGTGAAAATACACTCCGCGCAATGGTGGCGAGAGAGGTCACGGTTATTGGGTCCTCGTTTGTTCGATTATAATAGCTTACCTGGCCGGACCCAAGCAAAACTTCTGGTTTTTGGAACTTATCTCACACCTCCAGCTAAGCGGAGTAAGGCGCGTTACGGATCTTAGCTGAAAACCGTCCAGCAGCGTTGAAAAAATCGAGCAGAGTGTCTTGCTCCAACCTCGATTGCAGCTCGGCCAATGAGACCTGGAATGCGTCGAGCGCCTCCCGGACGGCGGCCTTGTTGGTCGCAAGAACGCCCATCCAAACGTCGGGCGCGCTGAGCGCAAGCCGTGTCATATCCAGCAGCCCAGGACCAAACACTTTTGAGATGTGTTCGCTGTTCTGGTTGGCGAGCGTCGCGGCGAGAGCGGTAGAAAGCAGTTGCGGCAGATGAGAACTCAAGGCCACCGTCGCGTCGTGTTCTTGCGGGTCCATTTCGAGAACGTGAGCGCCAATGCGCTCCAGCCAGGAACGGAACTGGGCCGCTTGGGCGCTGCTCTCCCGGAGCGGCGTCAACACATAGGGTCTTCCATTAAACAGATTGCCGTCCGCAGCTTCCGCCCCCCGCCGTTCCTTGCCTGCCATCGGATGGCCGCCAAGAAAACTTCCCGCGCGAATGTGCTCTTGTGCGGTGCGTACGATAAGGGCTTTCGTACTGCCGGCGTCGGTGACCAGGCAGTCAGGCCGAACTAGAGGACCGAGGTCTTTCAGCGTGTTTAGAATGCCTTCGATGGGTTGCGAGAGATAGATAAGGTCAGCTCTTGCGGCCGCGTCGGCCAGCGAAACACCACGTGAAATTGCACCCGCTTTCAAGCCCGCTTCGACGGACCGTGGCGAACTGACGCCGAGTATCTCGCCCTCGAAGCCAGCCTTTTGCAGAGCCAGCCCAAAGGACGCGCCGATCAATCCAACTCCGACGATCGCAACAGTTTCCATCGCGTAGATCGGGTTACGCCGCGCGTCCCACGGCGGCCGCAATGGCGCGTACCTGCTGCATCAACTCTGTAAACTGATCCGGACGTAGTGTCTGTGCGCCGTCGCTCAACGCACGGTCGGGGTCGTGATGAACTTCGACCAGCAGTCCGTCCGCTCCCGCGGCAACCGAAGCGCGAGCCATCGGGAGCACATATTCGCGTTTGCCAGTTCCATGCGATGGGTCTGCGATAACGGGCAAATGAGTTAGGCGTTTCAGAACCGGCATAGCGGCGATGTCCATGGTGTTGCGCGTGCTCGTTTCGAAAGTGCGAATGCCGCGTTCACACACCATAACTTCGTAATTGCCGCCCGACATGACGTATTCAGCCGAAAGCAACAGCTCTTCGATGGTCGCCGCAATGCCGCGCTTCAGCAGAACGGGCTTGCGGACCGTACCCAACTCGCGCAGCAGATTGAAGTTCTGCATATTCCGTGCGCCGACCTGCAGAATGTCCGAATATTGGACCAGCAGCGGTATTTGCGTGCGGTCCATCACTTCGCTGATTACTAGCAGTCCGCGCCGGTCCGCCGCGACGCGCATCATTTGGAGCCCGCTCTCGCCCAATCCTTGAAAGCTGTAAGGTGAACTGCGAGGCTTGAAAGCGCCGCCGCGGATCACTTGCGCCCCGGCTGAGGCTACGATATCGGCTGCGAGTTCAATCTGCTCGACGTTCTCGACACTGCACGGACCGGCCATCGTGACGATCTTCGAGCCGCCAATTTCAACGCCGCCGATTTTGATGATGGTTCCACCCGGTTTGAAATGCCGGCTGGCTAATTTGTAAGGCGAAACGATGCGATGGCACTCTTTCACGCCTTCCATTACTTCGAGAATCGCGGGATCGAAGTCTGCCTGCGGACCAACGCCCCCGAGTACCGTATGGCGCACCCCGGTGGAGCGATGTACCGTGAATCCCATCTCGACGAGGCGGTTAATGACAGTTTCGGTTTGGGCTTCGCTTGCGCCCTCTTGCATGACAACTAGCATCGATTTCTACTGACCTGCCGCGTCTTTCTCAAGCATTTTCAGCTTTTGCACATTACGCATCTCATCTATGATGCGTTCGAAAATGCGCAGGATGGATTCCGCCGGGAGCGGCCCTTTATTGTGTTGGGTGATATTGGCAAATACCTGCTCCTCGCGCTTTGGCTCGTAAATGCGTAGCGTGAGATGCTGTTTGATCCTGCCTATCTCTTCCACAACCGCCGTGCGTTCATTCAGCAAATCGACCAAACGCAAATCTATTTTGTCTATCGTCTCCCGGCAGCGCGCCAGGTCGTCAAGGCGGAGATCGCTCATGCTTTTCTAAGTGGCTCTGTCAGGCGGCGTGTGAACGATTCAACTCTCGCCGCGAGATCGGAGGCTTTTGCATTCTCTTCGATGCAGCGGACAATGGCGCTTCCGACCACCACTGCATCGGCGATCTGCGCAATTTCTTTCACTTGCTCCGGCGTGCTGATGCCGAAGCCGACCGCGAGCGGGAGATCCGTTGTCTGCCGCATCCTGTTTGTTAGCGGCAAGGCTGCGCTCGAAAGTGATTGCTGCTCGCCGGTAACACCGGTTCGCGAGACAAGATAGACGAATCCGGAAGAGTGTTCGGCGACCAGTTTCAATCGCCGCTCACTGCTGGTCGGCGCGGCCAGGAAAACCGTGTCGAGTCCGTGTTCATGAAGCTGTTGAACGGGTGTTTCCGCTTCTTCGACACACAGGTCCGTCATCAAAACACCATCGATACCGGCTGCCGCGGCATCCGCACCCAGCTTGCTGAATCCGTAGCGAAGGAGCGGATTCATGTAGCTGAATAAGAGTAAGGGGATCTGTGAATGGCGGCGAATTTCACGGACGCTCTCCAGCAATCCCGTTAAATTCGAGCCCGCGCGGAGAGCGCGTTCCGAAGCGCGCTGAATCACCGGCCCGTCGGCTATCGGATCGGAGAAGGGAACACCCAGCTCGATCAAATCGGCCCCGCCACGTTCGAGAGCGAGAACCAAAGAAGCCGTATGCGCCGGGCTGGGATCACCCGCCGTCAAGTAGGCGATGAACGGTTTCCGGCCGCGGGCCTTTGCGTCTTCGAATAAATTGCTGATGCGGGTTCGGGTTTGTACCGGCATCAGGCTTCGAGCTCCGGCATGTTCTCGCGATAGATATCGATGTCCTTATCGCCGCGCCCCGAGACGTTTACGATATAAACCGCGCCGGGTTCCGATGGCGCACGCCGGATGGCCTCCGCAATCGCGTGCGACGATTCGAGTGCCGGGATAATTCCTTCCGTCCGCGCCAGCGTTCGCGCGGCGGCAAGCGCTTCCGCGTCGCTTACCGGCACGTACTCGGCCCGCTTCTGGTCGTGCAGCCAGGCGTGCTCCGGACCGATCAACGCATAGTCGAGACCCGCCGAAATCGAGTGCGTCAATCCGACCTGTCCCTCGTCGTCTTGCAATAAGTAACTCATCGCGCCTTGCAGAACGCCCGGCGATCCACCGCTTAAGCGGGCCGCGTGGTCGCCCAGATTCAAGCCGCGCCCGCCCCCTTCAGCCCCGATCAGCCGCACGCCAGGGTCGTGCAAAAAGGGATAGAAGATTCCAATGGCATTGCTTCCGCCGCCCACACAAGCAAACACGGCATCGGGGAGACGCCCGATCTTTTCAAGCGATTGGGCCCGCGCTTCGTCGCCGATCACGCGCTGAAAATCACGCACCATCATCGGATACGGATGCGCGCCCAAAGCGGAACCGAGTAAGTAGTGCGTTGTGGAAACGTTCGTAACCCAATCGCGCATCGCCTCGCTCACCGCATCCTTGAGAGTCCGGCTGCCGCTCGTTACGCTGACCACTTTGGCGCCCAGTAGTCTCATGCGGAAGACATTCAGCCGCTGCCGGCGCATGTCCTCTTCACCCATATAGACCACGCACTCCATGCCGAAGAGCGCGCAAACAGTGGCAGAGGCGACGCCGTGCTGCCCGGCTCCGGTTTCAGCGATAATGCGGGTTTTACCCATGCGGCGGGCTACCAGAATTTGACCCAAACAGTTGTTGATCTTGTGCGCGCCGGTATGCAGCAGATCTTCGCGCTTCAGCCAAATGCTCGCGCCGCCCAGGTTTTCGCTCAGCCGTTTTGCGAAATAGAGCGGAGTTGGACGGCCCGCATAGTCGCGCAGGAGGGATTGCAGTTCGCTTTGAAAAGCCGGATCTTCCCGGGCCTCAATGTACGCCTGCTCCAGTTCCTCAAGCGGACACATCAAAACCTCTGGGACATAGCGGCCGCCGTATGGGCCGAAATGCCCCAGCGTATCTGGCATTGTGGTCTGGTTCATGATTTGATTTCTTCAGTCAGCAAGCTTTCACTTGCCTTTAGGGCCGCAGCGACGAAATCGCGTACACGCCGCAAGTCTTTCTTTCCCGGGCTTGATTCAATCCGAGAGCAGGCGTCCACGCCCCAGGGCCGGACAATCGCGATGGCCTCGGCTACATTGCTCGCGTCGAGGCCGCCGGCGACAATCGCGCGGTGGTTGAAGTTTGCTGCCAGTTTCCAATCGAACTGCCGGCCCGATCCGCCGTACCCCGGAGTGACCGCATCTAATAAATAGGCTTCGATGCGTTCATCGTATTTCGGGCTGGCGGAATCGCCCGGAATACTGCGCCAAATGCGGAACTGCGAAGAGTCCGGAATCTCAATGCGTTCGCCGTGCAGCTGCAACACATCGAGCGGCACCGTGGCTCCGATAGATAGGAGTTCCGCCTCGGAAGCGTTGACGAAAACGCCGACCTTCAGATAGCCGCCCGAAACAGCCGCCACGATTTCCCGCGCCCGTTCCGGCGAAATATAGCGCGGACTTTCCGAATAGAAATTGAAGCCGAGAGCGTTTGCGCCCGCCGCGACAGCGCACCCGCGCATCCTCTTCGCAAGTGATGCCGCAGACTTTCACGATGAACGGGAGTTCAGTTCTCGCCATCGGTTTTTCCTAATAAAGAATTGAGGGCAGCGGTTGGGTTTTCCGCTTTCATCAGGGATTCGCCAATCAGAAACGCATGGAATCCCGCACCGCGCAGTAGATCGATATCACTCCGGCGTATTGATGCCGCTCTCACTTACGCGAATGGCGGTAGACGGCATCTGGAAGCTTAGGCGCAAAGATGTATCGAGCGAGACTTCGAATGTTTCCAGATTCCGGTTGTTCACGCCGATGATTTCAGCGCCAGAATCGATTGCCTTCTGCAGTTCATCCGAATCGTGCACTTCGACCAACGCCGCCATTCCAAGTGATGTAGCAAGTTCCCGGAAGCTGCTCAATTCAGGCGTATCCAGCACGGCGGCAATCAGCAAAATCGCATCCGCGCCGTGGGCAGCGGCCTCGAAGATCTGCAAGCGGTCAATCGTGAAGTCTTTGCGCAGCACGGGGAGACTTACCGCCGCTCGCGCCGCTTCCAAATCGTGCAACGATCCTTGAAAGTATCGATTATCGGTTAGGACTGATAGGCAGGCAGCGCCGCCTTCTTCATACGAGTGGGCGATGAAGGCCGGATGGAAATCCGGTTGCAGCAAACCCTTGCTTGGGGAGGCCTTCTTGATCTCTGCAATGATGGCGGGCTCCTGCTTTTGAAGGGCGTCGGCAAAGGGCCGCAGCGGCGACTTGCGTTCGTAGGCTTCTCGTTCGAGCACGGCCGCGCGCGGATGCAATTCGGCGACTTCCTTTGCCTTGTGCTGAACAATCTCGGCTAGAATGCCGGAGGTGGTGCGAAGCGTCATCAGATCAATGCTTTAGAACCTCAATCGTAACAGGTTGCGCGGTTCTGGACTGCCCGGCAGCGTGGACTTCGAGCAGTGCGTGTTTTTCCCAGTGAGATCTGAAACAACTGCCCGAATCGAACGTACATATGCCGACCGTTCTATCAGCGACAACGTTAGTCAGTTAGCGCAGTCGAGCAAACAGATGCTGGACGCAGGCGAGCAAATCGCGGAAAATCTGAACGAGCTTACAAAGCGAGTCGAGCGGGCATCGGACCGCACATCGCAAATCGTGAAGAGTCCATGGCTGATTGCCGGAATTGCGTTTGCGGCTGGAGCCCTGATACTCACTTTCTCAAAACACCAGGCCTAGGTGCGCTGGCAACAGTTCGCCCTGAACGGGTTTCTGGTTGCTCTCCTCGCGCATGGGTTGGTGGGTATCTCTCTCGTCTGGGATAAGGTACTGCTGCAGAAGAGGGGGACACAGAACCTGGTCTCCTACGTGTTTTGGCTGGGTGCCATAAGCGTATTTGGACTGGTACTGATTCCATTTGGCTTCGCCTTTCCAGGCGTTAAACTTGCCTCGTTAGGATTTCTGGCGGGCCTACTCGACCTAATTGCTTCCTATTTCTATTACTCGGCACTGAAGGCCGGAGAGGCTTCGGAAGACTTGGCCGCCATGGGTGGGTTTACGCCGCTTGCAACCGCTCTGATCGCCATCCCCCTGTTGAACAAGTCATTGGACGGACAATTGGCCGGTTTTTCGCTGATGACCGCGGGCGGGTTTCTGATGTTCTTCGCCGAAAAGAGACCGCTTAAGAAGATGTTGCCCAAGATTATTCTCGCTTCCGCGGCATTTGGCATGACGAACGTGCTCCAGAAAGTTGTGTTCAACGGGAGCAACTTCGTGAGCGGATACGTCTTCTTCACGCTCGGTACGTTCGCTGGTTCCATGGCCCTGCTGATTCCGCCGTCTTGGCGATCTCAGATCATACAAAACTCGCGCAGCAAAGATCAGCCGAAAAATAAATTCTGGTATTTCGTCAACCGCTTTGTCGCCGGCGTGGGTTCTTTTCTTGTGGTTTATGCGGTTAGCCGGACGAATCCCGCCGTTGTAGAGGCGATTTCCGGCGTTCGCTATGTGGTGATCTTCCTTGGAGCCTATGCCATTACGCGATGGCGCCCCCGTTGGTTCACCGAGGAGTTTGGCAGATGGCCGCTCCTTGTGAAAGCCACGGCGACTTCTTTAGTGATAGCCGGTTTAGTGTTGATTGGAATGCAGGGAGGAACCGCTGGCTCCTCCGGGCCACAGTAGTTTGTCTTAACAGACCGCCTGCCGGTATAAACTCTTAGGGGAAATCCTAGGAAAGATTGAGAGTACTATTTTCGCGTAAACTGTCTGTATTTCTCTCACAATTTCGTTCATGCTGGTCGTGAGGGAAATATGTTGCGAATTATTCTCGGTATTTCGCTTTTGCTGATTCCATTTAGCTCTATTACTCAGGCATCGGTAATAGAGTACACGGACTACGCGGCTTGGCTTGGGGCGGCAAGCGCAGAGCCGAACGTCGATGTCGCGACGGAAGACTTTCAGAACGGCACGATCAGCACTCTCGGCGTATCGGTTACGACCCGAAGTGGTATGGGGACACAGATCGGGGCAGGGAACGGGCAAATTGTGAATGGGGCATGGGTGGATTGCGTCGGCAAGAACGCTTGCAACGGGAGCGCTTACGACACAACCGCTTTTTATTCGGCGAAACCGATGTACGCTTTCGGCGGAACGTGGAATCTGCCGGCCGCGTATCCTGGCGGCCTTGAATTGTCAATGGATACTTCTCCGCAGATCATTTCTCCAAACCAATACGCAAGCGGCCCGTACGCGGATGGATCGGCCTTTTCGGGCTTTTTCGGGTTCGTGTCGGACTCGCCGTTCTCGTCTGTGACGCTGGGGAGTTCTTATGGATCGCAGTCGCTAACGCTGACCGAGATGGTGTTAGGAATTGATCCGCCGCCCGCTAGCGCTCCGGAACCGGTGTTCCTGTTGCCTCTTGGGTTGTTAGCGGTGTGGGGCGTTAAACGAAAGTACGCGAACTGAGTGGTGAGCCGGGCGGGACTCGAACCCGCGACAACCGCATTAAAAGTGCGATGCTCTACCAACTGAGCTACCGGCCCGCTCACGTTCTAGAGTAACATCCGTAGCTTTGTACCAGCAGTTTTGCGGTATCGAGCGTTGCGAAACCTTTGATCCAGGAAACGGTTCTTCTCTTTGTGCGCCGTAGGCCGAGATAAGAAGAGAATGTATCTAAGGTCGTTAGTGAAGCCCAGACGACCGGAACCGACATGAGCCAGATCACCACGAAATCCTCGTTCACGAAAGAAAGCCAACCAATTCCCTGGGTAGCTGCCGCAGGTCTTTCCGCCATTGCCCTTTTCGCGGCAGCTAAGTTGGCCGAAAGGGTTCGGCGGAGACCGGTGGATCTGCGCGGAAAAATCGCTCTCATTACCGGCGGTTCGCGTGGCTTAGGTCTTGCGTTGGCCGAGGAACTTGGCGAGTACGGATGCAAGGTCGCGCTGGTGGCGCGGGACGAATCCGAGTTGGAGGAAGCGGCTTCGGGTTTGCGCGCCAGGGGTATCGAAGCGGATGTGTTTCCGTGCGACATTACTCAGTCCGCCGGTCTTGGTTCACTTGTAGATCGAGTGCTTGGACGTTTTGGCAGAATTGACATCCTCGTCAATGACGCGGGACTGATTAAGGTAGCTCCGCTCGACAATATGGCGCGGACCGATTTCGATGAAGCCATGAACCTGATGTTCTGGGCTCCTGTGAATCTAACCTTTGCCGTTATTCCGCATATGAAGAAGCAAGGCGGCGGTCACATCGTCAATATCACTTCTGTCGGAGGCCGGGTCAGCATCCCGCACTTGTTGCCCTATAGCTGTGCAAAGTTCGCCTTTGTCGGATTCTCAACCGGTCTCAGTTCGGAACTCGACCCCGAGCGCGTTCACGTGATGACGGTGGTGCCTGGGCTGATGCGCACCGGTTCTTATTTGAACGCCAAGTTTAAAGGTCAGAGCGAAAAGGAATTCGCGTGGTTTAGTTTGCTGGGAAATCATGCCGGGTATCTCTATCTCGGCGGAGGAATCCGCCCGTACGATCCGGCAATCGCTCCAAAAACGGGACCTAACTTGCACAATATCGCTCCCTGCAAAGCTTCTAACCCACGCCGAAGCGCTGTTACCCGAGGCTACTCGGACCGTAATGCAACTTACTAGTAGACTTTTGCCGGGTCCTCATCAGAACAGCGGTGAGACTCGGGGTAAAGCGCTCAACCAGCGCTTCGGGAGTCTATTTCAGGCTTTAACGTCACTGGGTAAAGTAGCGGCTGGCGCGACTGAACGAGTAATTTTGACTGCATTGGACTGACTTGCGGAGCTGTAACTAATTCCTTGTAGGACAGTCCATAAGGGGTGGGCGAGGCGTAAGTTATTTCACGCTGGAGCCCGAAAAAGTACTGGATTATCTCCAGAAATCGGAGAATAAGGAATACGTATTGTCGCCTGTGTGCCCCCTATTTCGAAGTTTTTTCCAAGCGGGCTTTGAATGTTCCACGCATCGGAACGTATACGGGAGACGTCTGGATCTCCTTGATTCTACTCGCCACGACTGCTTCGCAAAGCAAGACTACAACGCCATTCGGGAACTGGGGATACAGACCGTACGAACGGCTGCCCGATGGCATCTTATAGAGAAAACGCCTGGGGATTTACGATTTTAGGTCGCTGGAGCGTCTTTTTGATTGCGCGCAAGATTTCGGAATTGAGGTGATCCTCGATGTCCTGCATTTTGGCTGCCCCGAACATATTGATTTGTTTTCGAATCAGTTTCCGGATCAATTTGCGCGCTTCACTCAAGCATTAATCAGCTTTTTTAAAACACGGCGAATACTAAGCCCGATGTTGGCCCCGGTGAACGAAGTTTCGTTCCTCTCCTGGGCGGGGGGCGATAAGGCTGCCATCTCTCCGTTTGGGATCGACCGGGGACATGAGCTGAAGCGGAACCTGATCAGGGCGGCGGTGGCCTGCAGCGAAGTACTTTTACGCGAATTGCCCGGTGTCCGATTGATCGCTCCCGAGCCCGTGATTCACATTGTGGGTAACCCGGAAATTCCGGGCGACGATGAAGAGGCGCGGCTCTATACGCTGGCGCAATTCGAATGCTGGGACATGCTCTGTGGACGGTTAGCACCCGAACTGGGGGGACGCCCGGAGTATCTGGACATCATCGGCGTCAATTACTACGCGCGGAACGAGTGGATTCATAATGCCGGACCGTTGAGCAGAGACGATCCGCGATGGCGGCCTTTCCACCAGATCTTAAAGGATGTGTGGACGCGTTATCGCCGTCCTCTGTTCGTTTCCGAAACGGGCACCGAAGATGAAACTCGCGCCGACTGGTTCAACTATGTCTGCGATGAGGTCTCACGGGCGATATCCCTGGATGTCCCCGTTCACGGAATTTGCCTGTACCCGATTCTCAACCATCCCGGTTGGGATGACGACCGGCACTGTCACAACGGTCTCTTCGATTACGCCGACGATTTCGGCAATCGAGAGATTCACCAGCCTCTTGCAGAGGCGCTTTTAACGCAACAAAGAAAGTTTGCTCGAAATCCGAAGGCGGGATATGACGACCCAAAGCATCGATCTGATCTGTTTTTCTCATCTCCGGTGGGAGTTTGTTTTCCAACGGCCTCAGCACCTAATGAGCCGTTTCGCCAGGCATAGCAGAGTTTTCTTTTTCGAGGAGCCCGTCTTTGAAGGCGACTTCGAAGGCAACGAGAACGAGAATTCAGCGCCGCGCAGCAGGCTAAGGACTTCGGTATGTTCCGACACCGGAGTGCATGTTTGTACGCCAGTCCTGCCCTGCGGCTTGAGTCACGAAGAAATTGTGCAGCGGCAGCGGGAGTTGTTGGAATCTTTGCTGATTGAACGCCAGATATCAGGTTATGTCGCCTGGTATTACACTCCAATGGCGCGTGAGTTCTCGAACCATCTGCACCCGAGCGCGGTTATTTACGACTGCATGGATGAACTGTCCGCATTTGCCGGAGCGCCGCCGGCTATGCGGGCCAACGAACAGGATTTATTCGACAGCGCGGATCTGGTGTTCACGGGCGGAGCGAGTTTGTACGAAGCCAAGCGGCAGCAGCATCGTTCCGTCTATCAGTTCGCAAGCAGTGTCGATGTCGCGCATTTCGCGAGAGCCCGCGCCATAAAAGTAGAACCGGAGGATCAGTCGGGAATTCCGCGTCCCCGGATCGGATACGCGGGTGTAATCGACGAACGCATGGACATGGCTCTGTTGGACAGGGCTGCCGAGTTGCGGCCTGCCTGGCAGTTTGTCCTGCTGGGACCCGTCGTCAAGATCGATCCGGCGACGCTGCCGAAGCGTTCGAACATCCACTATTTGGGTATGAAGCCGTATCAGGATCTGCCCAACTATTTCGCGGGCTGGGATATCGGGATGCTGCCGTTCGCGCTGAATGAATCGACCCGGTATATCAGTCCAACGAAAACGCCCGAGTATCTTGCCGCTGGCTTGCGGGTGATTTCCACCGCTATTCGCGATGTGGTGACGCCGTATGGCGACCTTGAACTCGTAGGAATCGTGAAGGATGCCAGTGATTTCGTAAGGATTGCCGATTTTATGTTGCACAGCCCATCTACCAATGCCTTTCATGCACAGGCCGATGCGTTCTTATCGCAATCTTCCTGGGACAACACCTGGAGCGGCATGAACCAACTGATCCAGGAAGTTCTGGGATCGAAAGATTCCTCAGCTGTAAGACCCAGTCGAAAGGCATCGTTTACAGCGATGCCGCTGAAAGGCGCAGCCCATGTTTGATTACCTGATTGTCGGAGCCGGATTTGCGGGCGCAGTTGCCGCCGAAAGGCTGGCGCGCGGCTATGGGAAGAAAGTTCTGGTGGTGGACCGGCGAAGTCACGTCGGCGGAAATGCCTACGATCATTTGAATGAGGCCGGAATACTTGTTCATCGCTATGGGCCTCACATTTTCCACACCAACTCGGCGCAGGTCTTCGAGTATCTTTCGCAATATACTTCGTGGCGCTCGTATGAGCACCGCGTGCTCGCTTCGGTTGACGGAAAACTGGTTCCGGTTCCCATCAATCTGAATACGGTGAACACCCTTTATGACCTGCAACTGACTTCTTCGCAGCTTGAGGAGTTTTTTGCCGCCCGGGCTGAAACGCGGCCGTTCATCAGAACCTCTGAAGATGTCGTTGTTAGTAAGGTGGGACGCGACTTATACGAGAAACTCTTCCGCAATTACACGCGAAAGCAGTGGGGCAAGGACCCATCCGAACTGAACGCGTTAGTGACCGCACGTATTCCAGTGAGGACTGACCGTGACGACCGCTACTTCACCGACAAGTTCCAGGCAATGCCCAAGAACGGCTATACGCGCATGTTCGAGAACATGCTGGACCATCCGAATATCACAGTCAACCTGAAATGTGATTACCGCGATGTCGTGAATGAAATAGATTTCGACGAATTGATCTTTTCGGGCCCCGTGGATGAGTATTTCAATTACCGGTTCGGCCGGCTTCCTTACCGCTCGTTAGAATTCAAACACGAGACTCTGAGCCGCGAGTATCTTCAGCCGGTTGCCGTGATCAATTATCCGAACGATCACAGTTACACGCGCGTGACCGAGTTTAAGCACCTGACCGGGCAGAAGCATTCTAAAACGAGTGTTGTTTACGAATACCCGTCGGATCAAGGAGACCCTTACTATCCGGTCCCAACACCCGAGAACGATAACTTGTATAAGCAGTATGCACAACTGGCGGAGGCGACCAGAAAGGTGCATTTTGTGGGCCGGCTCGCGACTTATCGCTACTACAACATGGACCAGGTCGTTGCACAGGCCTTAACTCTCTGCAGAAAGCTCGCGGAGGCGCCGGGCTTTGTTCCGGTGAAGGCGGCAGCGGCCGCGGCGGGACGTATGGTTCCGATACCCGCAGCCGGGTACTAGCTTCTCAAACGTGGATGAAACGCTTGTTCGTTTTATCGCCGCATCGGGACGACGCCGTGTTCTCGCTCAGCCTGGCGCTCAGTTACTGGCGCACTTTGCCGATTCAAATCACGGTTGCAAATGTTTTCACGAGAAGTAACTATGCTCCTCATGCAGTCACCCGGAGGGAAGACGTTGTAGCTGAGATTTCAGAACAGCGGAGGCGCGAGGACCGCCGAGCGCTGGGCATGATCGACCCGCGCATTCAAATCGAATCGGCCGGTCTTCTGGACGCTCCCTTACGGCTGCAAACAAATACAGCTTCGATTTGTAATGTTGACGAAGCTTCTGTCCGGACATGCGACGTGCGGCTGGTATCGACAGTTCTGGAGAGACTCTATCGCGTGTCGGCCGTGATAGCTCCCCTTGGCTTAGGCAATCACCTGGACCATTTGACGGTAAGAGCCGCCGTGATAATGTTGCGCCGCACCAGGCGTTGGCGTTTTACGAAGATCTTCCGTATGCCGAGTGGACACCCGAAAGCGCCATTCTGGAACGAGTGCGCGACACGGAGCGGCGCACAAAGGTTCCTCTGCGTCCGGTAGTGCTACGGAATACTTGCAACATTCGTTCGAAGCGCCGGTTGGCAAGCCAATACCGAACTCAGATCCAACCTGGCGAAGCATCGGCAATTGCAACGTTTGCGTCCAAATACAGATCGGGAGAGAGGATCTGGATTCCCAGACACGGCCGGTTATGGAAATCTCTTCTTCAATAGCCGTCAGTTCCGCCGGGGATGTCTCAGTTGCCGAGCCGCCCAGCCGTGATCTCCAGGCCTGTGTAATCGTTCCCGCCCGCAATGAGGAAGAGTTACTCCCGCTCGCACTGCGCGCTCTTGCCGGACAGAAATCTCTCGACGGCGCTCCGCTACCCCGTTCGTCGTACGAAGTGATCGTTCTTGATCAATAACTCACGCGACCGGTCACGAGAGGTCGCCGAAAATATCAGACGGGATTCACCTGGACTTCGCTTGCATGTTATCGAACACAACTTCGGCGAACGGGAGGCGCACATCGGGAACGTCAGAAAATCGCTAATGGATGAGGCGTGCCGCAGGTTGAAGATGGTTGCGGGCGCGAATGGCGCAATCCTCAGTACGGACGCGGATACTTGCGTCTCATCAAACTGGATCGCGCAGAATCTGGCCGAGTTGCGGAACGGCGCCGAGGCGGTAGGTGGCCGTGTTTTAATCCCACGCGCTCAACAAGAGCATCTCGACGGCTGTACGCGCGCGCTGAACCGGTATGACGATACATATCATCGATTGGTCTCCTGGGTGGAGTCGCGTCTCGATCCTGAGCGCTTTGATCCCTGGCCGAGACACCATCAGCACTTTGGCTCAAGTCTTGCCGTGCGTCCGAGTGTGTATCTGGAAGTAGGCGGCTTACCCCCGGTCCGGGCGCTCGAAGATATTGCCTTTTACCAGGCGCTGCTTCGTCACGATCGCAAACTGCGCCACAGTAACTTAGTCAGAGTGTTTACTTCCG
Organism: uncultured Acidobacteriaceae bacterium; assembly: GCA_963845995.1. Lineage (GTDB taxonomy): Bacteria > Acidobacteriota > Terriglobia > Bryobacterales > Bryobacteraceae > Bog-105. Next base: position 318,629 of record CAWJUO010000003.1, read on the forward strand.
CACGAATGGCGGGGAGGGCTAACGCTGGGTTGGCGAAGAAGCTTTCAGAATGGAAGAGTCAAGGCCAGAGTGGAATCTATACGGCAGTAGAAAACGCGCCGTTTCTGGAGTGGCTTTTTACAACACGGCGTCATTTGCGTGCGATCTGGACCGGGTATCAGAGTTTCAAACTAGCCTCGCCGTCCCGATTGAAAGAAGTGGCTACCGCGTTGGGTATCCAACCAGGCGAAGTTACAACACACGCGATCGAGACTCCTCACTTCGGTTTGCTGTTAGAACGTCTGAACTTTTATGACGCTTGCCGGAAAACTTGGCCCGACCGCAAACGGCTCGCTCCACTGAGGGATGTAGTGCGCGAACTCCTGGAGAAATTCCGGGAGAGCAAACGGCCTGTCGCTTACGGCTTCGCTCGCCAAAGGGTTTCGGCAAATGGCCACTCGCGATCAACCCAGGTGCGGATGGGACTGAACCCGCTTGACCCAGCATAGGCCCCCAATTCCTGTTCGGTGAACTTGTGCGACGATTCAGTCCAGATTGTCTCTCCCGAGACAAAGCTGAATTCGCGCTTCAGCGCCTGAATGTAAACCGTCTGGTTCCGGCACGATAGCAAGTGCATTTCAACGCATCTATCTTCGGAATTCCAGCGTACCTCGTGCGCGAAGGAGCGAAGGTCGAAATCAGCGCCCAGTTCACGATTCACGCGAGCTAATAAGTTGAGGTTGAAAGCCGCCGTGACACCAGTCGCATCGTCGTAGGCTGACAACATCGTTTCGATGTCCTTCACGAGATCCACGCCCAGCAAGAAGAAATCGCCGGGCCGCAGATAACTCCTGATCTCCTTCAGAAAGGCGGAGATGGCGTCGCGTTGTAAGTTCCCGATTGAACTTCCCAAAAACAAAAGCAACATGGGAGAAGAGCCAGTGCGCGTTGCCGCGAGATCTTCAAGCCCGTCCAGCCAGTCCGCGCAAATCGGCTTGACGGTTGCCAAGTTACTAAGTTGGTTAGCGCACGCGGTCAGTGCCGCCTGTGACACATCTATTGGTGAGTAGGTCGGCGGTGAGTAAGTGAGATGCCGCTCCGCTGCCATTGCCGCGAGGACGTGCTTCGTTTTTCGACCGCTGCCGCTGCCAAGTTCCGCGACAAGATCCACGCCCTTAGTAAGGTGTGCAACGTCTGAAGAGTGCGCCTGGAGCAGACGCTCATCGGCCCTTGTAACACCATACTCCGGGAGCAAGGTGATCGCCTCAAAAAGCGTACTTCCGAGCTCATCGTAAAAGTAATGTGGAGATAGCTGTTTACGCCCTGGAGATGCCAACCCTTCGGCAACGTCCAGGGCGAACTTCGTCAATTGTGGAACTGCCAGTGCAGACACTCTGTTTTGCTCCTAATTTTCGACGCAGCGGAAGGTGGCGTACATGTAGGGATAGTCGCGCCGGAACCAATTTCTGAACGATCTTCTGAGCAACCGGGACGCGGTACGCGGAGATGCGCCCTTCATAACATAGTGCTCGCCATCGAAGAAATTCGACGAGTAGCCGGGATAGGTATCGCGCGCTTTGAACCCGGGGAACGGTGCGAAGGGCGTGCTCGTCCATTGCCAGCCGTTTCCTATTAATTGACTTACTCCGAACGCACTATCTCCGGCTGGAGTCGCGAAGACCGATTCAGGTTCCCAGCGTCTGAAATCGAAGTTTCCATGCTCCGCGGATGGTTCCAGATCGCCCCACGGAAATAGGCGCTGGCCGCCGCAAGGGGTTCCAAACGCGGCTCTATGGAATTGCTCTTCCGAGGGCAGGCCTTTCCCACGCCAACGTGCATAAGCTTGCGCTTCCATCTGGGTTACATAAACGGGCCAGTCAAGCGGCAAAGGAAATTCCGCGAACATACCGCGATAGTAAAACGCATCCCCACGCCGCACCCAGAAGTGTGGTGCCGGGGCGCCCTCGTCCACGAACTTCAGATAATCTCCGTTGGTCACGCTGAAGCGCTGGATGCGGAACTCTGGTACGGCGCGACGTACTTCCTGATACTCGTTGTCCCAGCCAAAAATTTCATCGTTGGGCTTACCCAAAACTGCCTCGCCCGCGGGAATGATCCGCCATGGGTTCTCTCCCGCCGGTTCTGTTTGGCCGGAGAAGAAGCGGTCCACCGGCGCGTTCTTCAACTCGTACGAGATGTTGTGAAACATATAGGCGAGGGTTTCCAGGTGCATCAACCGATGCTCCAGGGCCATGAAAACGACGTCCTCGGGCGCGTTATCCAGATGAGCGTCCACATGCGTACGGCAGCGGTTCACATACGCAAATACTTGATCGAGAGACGGCCAATCCGAAGGCTTGTCCGATGGCAGATGGGTGGAGTCCGGATCTATGCCGGCTTGAAACAGGGCATCCAGTTCCGGTGTCGGCCGATTGCCTGCCGAGTCCTTCACGGCAAATTTGAATGGAGTCGAAGCCATCCAGATGGCCAATGTAGAAAACAATGCGATGGCGTGCGTCGATGGGACGCTCGTAGAGGGCGTTTCGCTTGACAATGTTGAAAAACCGGTCTCCTTCCGCGCGCGCGGACTGCAACTGACCGAGCAAGTGACGGGTAGGCGCTTCAATGGTAGGCACGTGGTTTTCTCCCGGTAGAGTTTGGATGCTCCGAGAGCGCTCCGCATGTCAAAAAATCCGCAATGATCTTACGTGCCGATAGTACCTAGTACTGACCTGCTAAGCGCCAGAGCCTCCTCGCGTGTTTGGATCTGACCCTCGAGTTGGGCGGTTTCGACCGCTTCGAGCGCCCGGCCAAAGTTTGGGCCAGGTTTATAACCAACTTCGATGAGATCGCGGCCGGTGATGAGCGGGGGTGGCCGCAATTCCTCCTGGCCAAATTCCGCGAGCTTCTGTTTAGCGAATTCGTAGGACTCGGTATAGCCGTTACTGGCGAGGCAATCCAGCCGGTGCAGTTCCAGGTGTTCGTCGAAATGGGGAAGGCAGAGAAACCGCTTCAACGTGCTGACGCGCATGTGAAGAAGATCTTTGAACTTCATATGATTCGCAACGAGTGAAGTTATGCGCTCGCTGTCATCATTCGAAAATCGGAAACGCGCGACGATATTCCTGGTCATTTCGGCCCCTACTTCGGCGTGTCCATCGAAGCGGATGCGGTCGGCGACACGGAATGTAGACGGCTTCCCTACATCGTGCAGCAAGACGCCCGCGGCCAGCGCCGGACTCGGGTTCTTGAGTTCGTCCAGCATCATAAGCACGTGCGTCCAGACGTCGCCTTCCGGGTGGAACTGGGGCGGTTGCCGAACGCCCTGAAAAGCCTTCACTTCCGGGAGAAGCTCTTCGAGAAGCCCGCACTCATCCAGCAATTCGAAACCTCTGCGGGCTCCTCCTTCGGTCAGAATGCGAACGAGTTCATCGCGGATACGTTCTGTGGAGATCCGATGAATGGAGGGCGCAAGTTTGCGGATGGCGAGCGCGGTTTCGGGCGCGATTGAAAACCCGAGCCGGGCGGCGAATCGTATGGCCCGCAACATTCGGAGGTGATCTTCCGCAAAACGTGCTTCGGGATCGCCAATGGCTCGAACTACTCTGCCTTCCAGATCGGCACGGCCGCCGACGAAATCAAGGACGTCGCCCGATGCCGGATCTTGCATCAATCCATTTATCGTGAAATCACGGCGTCGCGCGTCGAGCGCAGGGTCGGTCTCAAAGCGCACCTCATCTGGCCGCCGTCCGTCTGAGTAAGTACGCTCGGTTCTGAACGTGGCTACTTCGACCTGCGCCGCTCCACGAGTAACAAGAATGACGCCGAAATGAGCCCCGACGGTCTGTGACTTAGGGAAATACCGCAGCAAGCGGTCGGGAGTGGCATCGGTACTAACATCGAAATCTTTCGGGACGATGCCAAGGAGCCTGTCGCGTACGCAGCCGCCGACCAGGTAGGCGCGATGGCCTTGCGCGTGCAATTCCCGGATGATGTCGAGTGCGAGAGCCTCTCGGTCGCTGGTGAGGAGAGTATCCATGGCGCCGACGAGGTTTAGGCTAACGATTTGATCTGATTGCATCTGACCCATAACGAGCGGTCTGACGAAATAGCGGCCGGTGGCTAGGCGCCTTTGCCGGTGGCGCTGGCCTGCTCTTCAGGTTGGGGTGCTTCTTCCGGCAATTCGCCATTCTCTTGGGCCGCCGCGAGCTTTGCGGCTGCTTCTTCCATCAACTTCAGTTCTTTCTTTGTGGGTGGCGCCTGCTCGTGCCGGTAATCATGATCGTGATAACACGTGCGGCAGCGGACCTTCGCCGCCTGCGAATCGACCAGCGAGACTATTGAATGGTTGGTGACGCGGCGACACTTTACACAGTAGTCGTCGATAACATCACCTAATCTTTGTTCACCCATTTGAAAGGCCTGACAAAGCGGAGTATACCAGGATTTGCGGCCAGAACTTAGCGCGGAGAGCGAGTGCAAGTACCAGCAGAAGCTAAATCGGAGTGCGCGGGGCGAATGAAGGGGCTGTCTGGTAGACTGGGTTTTCCAGCCAAACGGCCAGGTAGCTCAGTCGGTAGAGCGCAGCCCTGAAAAGGCTGGCGTCGGCGGTTCGATTCCGTCCCTGGCCACCATCATTTCAACAACTTACGCGACCATTAACCGCCCGTTGCCGCGTTCTCGAGTTGGGTTAGCTCCGATGGTGAATCGAAGTGTTTATCTCGGAGCTGGCGCTGATCAGATCTGTCGCTTTCATGCCGTCTTCTGCGACTTCTCGCTCCGGCAACCCACTGTTGATCTTCGCTTCGCGCACGGATTTTGCCAGGCCGAAGGACTGAAGCGTTTTGATCTGAATCCAGGACAGATCGAACTCGTACCACGTAAGTCCGTGCCGTGCTGATGTGGGGTGCGCGTGGTGATTGTTGTGCCAGCCCTCTCCGGAGGTGACGAGAGCGATCAGCCAGTTATTGCGGGAACCATCGCGCGTATCGAATCGGCGGCTGCCCCACATGTGCGTTGCGGAGTTGACCAGCCATGTGGAATGCAGACCAACGACGACCCGAAGGCAGATCCCCCACAGCACGAGGTGGACACCACCGATAGCAAAGAGCAGGACTGCAAGCCCAATCATCGGAACCCAATGGTAGTCATTCAGCCACACGTAGAAGGGCTTTTTTGCCAGATCCGGCGCATACTTACGGAGCAGTGAAGGGTCGTTATGCTGGCTATTTCCGACCAGAAGCCAGCCCATGTGAGCCCACCAGCCGCCATCGCGCGGGTGAGTGTGGATCGCCGGGCTGATCGGAGTGCTGGTGATGGATTCGGTGCATCGCAACCCAGAAAATCGGGCCACCTTCGAGCGTCAGCGTACCGCAAAGAGAAAAAAAGTACTCAAGTGCTAAAGGCACCTGGTAAGACCGGTGAGTATGCAACCGATGGTATCCCATGCTGATGCCCAGACCCGGTACACATCCAGTAGAGAAAGAGCGCAATGCCAAATGCATGCCAATCGAATGAAAATAACGCGGCTACGGCCCCAATGTGGAAAAGCCCGAATGCGACGCAATGGATCCAGTTGATTGTTCGAGGCTCTGATGCGTCTCTGAGATTCGTCGTCACGGAGGACTTCCAGGCCGTTGATCTTTAATTTACCAGGATTTCTTTCACTCTTTGTAACAGCTGTGTAATTGCAGCATCATCGATAGTTGACAGTGGCTTCCCGTTCTAAGACCCAGTCAGCGCCGCGAAGGTCCCTGGGGAAAGGCCGTCCGAGAACCAATTTTTCTGCGCGCGCGTAAAAGTGCGCCACGCGCTGAACTCTGCAACTTACCCCATATAGATGACATGCACGTAGGTGCCTGTTCGGGGATTGTAGGCAAGGTAGTAGCCGGGATCGTCCGGATCGTCGTATAACACTAAATCGTCTGAGTTCCAGAGCCAGCCGCTGGCGTAGGGAATGTCCTCCGGTGCAACCGAGAAATAGAATCCATTGAAGAAAAAGCGCGATGGATTTCCGCCCCCGAGGCGGTAGACGTAGCTGGGTCCGATCTCGCCGGGGAAGTGGCCATGGGCCCACGGATGGTCCATGTGGTAGTGGCCCCGGTTCTCATCGTGCCCAACCCACTGCCCGTCTGGGTGAACATGTGGCGCGTTGGGATGGCCCTGCTCATCTCGGAAGTTCGCTGGCGGCGTTCCATGTTGCCCCGCGTTGTTGTGTCCGGCTGTCGTGTCATGTCCGTTCGTCATTCCGAGATCCCGCATTCTGAGCCGGTCCGTGCTGTGGAACAAAACCGCCGCCCACCCGGCCGCGCTGCTCTTGGTGCTGCTGCGCACCCGATTGTGGGCGGGCGCCCCCGTTCCCGCCGCTGCGCTCCTGGCCTCCATGGGACTCGCCGCCATGTCCGTTCTCGTGCTGGCAAAGCGCAGGAAGGCAGACCGCGAGCAACAATCCTGCCAGCAATGCACCGGTTTTCTTCATATCGTGTTATCTCCGCCGGGGATAACAACGCCCCGTTAAAAATCAGGCGCTTGCGGAAGCGGCATTGTTTCACAAAAGATTGCGCCGATTCTGGGATGCATTCCGACTATCCCGTCCTAAGTGGTTCCGCCGGTTTTGGGTCCCTTAGCCTGCCGTTGGCAATATCACTCCTCGCCGAAACTCGCCAGAGTGGAGCTACGGAATGAACATGAAAAAATCAATCTTGTCTCTCTTTCTCTTCGGCGCGCTGCTTTCCGCCGCACCTGTCCCTGTAAGCTTCGTTGACGCTGGTCATCCAGTAATGACTGGCTATGGCTTTGACGTCGGACCTTACACGCTCAACGTGAATGGACAGAACACACCAGCCATGTGCATGGATGATTTCAATTTAACGGGCGGTAGCTGGACAGCAAACGAGACGAGCGTCAGCGGGTCTGACTTCAGCGGCACGTATTTAGGGAACACCACTCTCAAAATCGCAGGCTATACGGTGACAAGTGGCCAGATTTATACCGCTGAAGCTTATCTATTTAGCCTTATCACGATGCCGAACGCCGATCGTGCCGACATTCAGGAAGCCGCCTGGGCCATTATGGATCCCAAAACACTGAACGCGGTTTTAAGCGGCAACAACACACAAGTGGAGCAATACTTGTCGATGGCTGTGGACAATTATTCCAGCTTTGATGCCAGCGGCTATCAGATTCTGTCGCAAGTGAATCCCGGCAGGAATCCTCAGCAGGAGTTCATCACCGCTACACCGGAACCTGCAAGCTTTGCTCTCCTCGGCGCCGGACTTCTTGCGGCAGGAGCATTCCGCTTCACTCGCAGAACCAAGTTAGCGCCGGTGAAGGCATAAGTTTGTGTGACCGGTCAGCCTGTTAGGCGTTACGGAACCGTATCACTAATGTTGACTGGCTTGCGCGGTGGCTTCGGCATGCTCGTGATGCGGTTCTGGTTCGCCTGGGTAGAGCGGACGCGACAACGGGTGACTGTGTCCTTCGTGGCACGTAAAACAGCGCACTTCAGGCTTGCCTTGGAAGTTATTCGTGTCAATCGACCCAACCATCGCGATCATGTCGCGGGCCGTGCGCTTCTCTTGTTTGTCGTCGGAATCGAAGTGCCCCCGCACGTGACAGAACTCGCAATCTTTACCAAGCGACCAGGCGAAATAATGCATGTGATCGATGAACTCCGAAGACGGTAGCGTCTTGAGCCGCGTCTTAACATTCTTGAAGCGTTCTTCAGCGGTGGCCTGCGGTTTTCGAAGCATCTCGCCAGCGGCATCGGGCTGCTTCAGAAGCACAAGAGTACTCTGCCTCTCATGCCCGTTCATGGTGGCGTCGGAGGTGATTGTCAGCGTCTGGCCGTCGGCTGATAATTCGTATTTCCTCTTCATAACATCAGGGCGGCCGGCGGTCTCAGCGGTCAGGGTAAGCGTGCTGCCTTCCCATTGTGCGGTGACCCGCGTAGGAACGCCTTCGTAAGGATTCACAGTCGGCTTATCGGTCTGGAAAACCAGCACCGAACGCGAGTCTCCGTGCTCGCCTATAGAGCCGGTAGTCTCAGTGATTTTCGGGCCGCTCTGTTCGATCAACTCTACATAATCTTTCAAAGGCGGACCGGGCAACTTGCTCTTCTGCAAGTCTGCTTTCCAGACGCCGCTTAGCCCCTCCGATTGAGCGAAGAGCAGGGAAGACCCAAAGAGCAGGATAGCGATTGTTCGAATCATCAATGGCGGGAGTATAACATTCTAAGGGATGAATCGACGAACTTTCTTGAAATCCGCGGGTCTTGCTTCGGGCCTCGGCCTGGCTGCCCGTACCCAAATGCAGGCCGCTCTTCCGAAGATGAAGATCACGCGCGTGCGAGCCTACGCGCCTCCCCATGCGAATCCGCTTTTCAATCAGAGCGATCTGGTAATCACCATCGAAACCGACGCTGGGATTACCGGAATCGGCGAAGGCGGCTCAAAGGAAATGCTGGAGCAATCCGCGGGAAGGTTGATTGGACGGGACCCGCAGTTCATTGAGCGATTGTGGCAGGATATGAACCGCGCCTTTTTCTACCCGGCCGGGCGCGAGAAAGAAGATGCAATCGGCGCGCTGGATCTTGCGCTCTGGGATATCAGAGGCAAGGCGTTGAAGTTGCCCGTGCATGAAGTGCTGGGCGGCATGGTGCGCACTTTTTGCGAATGCTACAACACGGCGGGCATCATTCCCGGCATTGAGCGCGGCATGGGCATAAAAGACCGTGCGCGGCTGACGATCGAAGCAGGTTATCGCGCCTTTCGCATGGGGGCCACCGACCTGCCGATCTATTCAACTTTCAATACGCGGGAAAGAGTGAATCAGTTGGTGCGGGACTGCAGCGAAGCGCGCGAAGGCGTGGGCGAGAACGGCGATTGGGTCGTCGATTTCCATCAACGCTTCGATTTATCGGATGCCATTCGAGGTTGCGATCTGATTGAGAAGTTCGCTCCATTTTTCGTCGAGGACGCGGTTCGCGCGGAAGCGTTCCTTCAAGATCTGCCCATCCTGCGCAATAAAGTGAACGTGCCGCTGGCGGCGGGCGAGGAGTGGGGCAATCGCTGGGATTTCAACAAGCTGGTTGAGAATCACGATATCGACTTCGTGCGCGCCACATTGCCGAATGTAGGCGGAATCACGGAGATGATGAAGATTGCAGCCATCTGCGAAACGCATTTCGTGGGAATCGTACCCCACTTCACGGGACCGATTGCCACAGCTGCTCTAGTGAACAGCCTCGGTACTTTCTCCGGTCCCGTCTTGATGGAATACAACTATCAGGGGCGCACGCTTCCTTACTTGCCGCAGTGTCTGGACTTTAAGAACGGCAAGCTCTATCCAAATGAACGGCCAGGTTTGGGCGTTGAAGTCGATTTCAAGCTGTTAAAGATGATTACCGAGATCACGGAACCGGTAACCGCCCGGGCGCAAACGTATTTCCGGCCCGATGGCTCGATCACCAACTGGTAAGCAGCGGCGGTTCACTTCGCCGCTGGCTTGGGTAGCGCCCTGACAGCGCCCGTCGAGATTCCGCCGTCCACCAGCAGAAGCTGACCTGTGATGTAGCGGCTCGACTCGGCTGCAAGAAAAACAACTGCGGAATCGAGATCGTTCGGCGCCCCCGGCCGCTTCATGGGAATCCGATCGCTCAGATATTCAACCCATTCTTTGTCTTCGTACATCACTTTATTTTGTGAGGTGCGGAACCAACCGGGCGCAAGGCAGTTGACGGTGATCCCGTGCTTGCCCCAGTCATCGGCCAAGACTCATCGTCAATTGCCGGATCCCGCCGCGGCTTGCGCCGTAAGGAGCTAACCCCGCATAGCCAGCGACGCTGGTGACGGAGCCGATATTGATAATGCGCCCATAACCCCGCGCGACCATGCGCCGGGCAACTGCCTGGGCGACAAAGAAACTCCCTCGCAGGTTCGTGTCGAGAATGGCGTTCCAGTCATCCCACGTAACGTCTAGCGAAGGCTTGCGGATATTCATACCCGCGTTGTTCACTAGAATGTCAATCTTGCCGTAGGCCTTGTGGGCGGCTTCGGCCATTCGTTCGATGCTATCGGGATCGCGAACGTCCAGATCGAGCGAAACGGCGCGCACTCCGAATTTTCGAATCTCTTCTTCAAACGGCAAACACTGCGTATGGTCGCGGCTGGTGAGTACCAGGTCGGCTCCCGCGCTCGCGAGGGCGCGCGCAAAATACTGACCAAGTCCCCGGCTCGTGCCGGTCACGATAGCGACATGCCCGGTCAGATCGAACAGATTATTACTCATTGCGCACCCTTTGGCGTCAGAATGACTTTCATCAGATTAGGTTCTCTGGCATGAAGACGGTCGAACCACTCAGCTCCCTGTTCGAGCGGCGCAACTGCCGTGATGAGCGGATCAACATTTACCGCGCCGCGCGCCAGCAGTTCGATGCACTGCGGATATTCTCCCGACGAAGCCGCTGAGCCTCGCAGTGTGAGTTGCCGGCTGACAACCACCTGAAGCGGCAATTCTACGGTAGCCACGACGTTCCCGATCAGCACGACGGTGCCGCCTTTGCGAACGCTTTCTACCGCATTCTTCACGGTAGGCGTGCTGCCGACGGCTTCGAGCGCGACATCCACTCCCGCACCCGCAGTAAGCCGCTGCACTTCTGCGACCGTATCCGCCGTCTTGGCGTTGATCGTCTCCGACGCGCCAAGTTGCTGCGCGAGTTTCAGCCGCGTCTCGTCCACATCCACCACAAGAACGCGCTGGCATCCGGCATCACGCAAAACCTGCAACACCAGAATCCCAATCATTCCGGCGCCGACCACCAGTGCCGTTGTGTCTTTCCCGATCTCGGCCAGCGATACGGCGTGGACAGCTACCGCCAGCGGTTCAATCATTGCGGCCTGCGTGAAGGGAACATTTTCCGGCAGCTTGTACATCACGCGTTCGGGAACGACAACGTACTCGGCGAAAGCGCCTTCGCGGCGGAACTCAGGAGTGGAAACGCCTAACACCTGACGGTTATTGCAAAGGTTTACTTCCCCAGCGCGGCAGTACTCGCACGTTCCACAGTAAATAGTCGAGTCGAAGGTAACGTGATCGCCTTCGGTGAATTCTGTAATGTTCGCCCCCTTCGCCGCCACTGTTCCCGCCGCTTCGTGCCCCATGATGATCGGCGGAATGCGGCGTCCCGATGAACCGTCGAAACCGTGGACGTCGCTTCCGCAAATTCCGCACGCCTCAACGCGTATCAATACCTCGTCGGGAGCCGGACGGGGCATCGGAACATCAACCACGTCGAGACGCCCATAATCGGACAGCAAAAGAGCCTTCATGAAGGCATCGTATCGAATGACGCGATCAACTTCCGTTAGCCGGGCTATTTAGGGAAATCCGGCCGCCGGACCTGGCCTTCAATTCGCGTAACAGACGATCCACCTGATCGGCTCTCTCCATAGCGGTGAAGCGCTGGTCGATACTCGGTTCGCCAATCGCAAGCTGTCCCTGTCCGACCGCTTCGGCTTCGATCACCTTCATCTTGAGCCGGTCGAACGCCGCATCCTGATCCGCCTCGTTCACGGTTGTTGTACCTGCCCGGGCGGCCAGCCTCGCTCTCCGGTGTTGCGCTATCAGCAGTTCCGATTTGGCCTTCGTATCGGTCATCTTCTGCTCCAGCCTGTGAAGAGCGTCCCGCAATTGCTGCACCTGTTGCGATTGATCCTCTATCTGCTGCGAGAAATTCTTCGCGGCGTTTTCATAGCTTAGAGAACGCTCCAGAGCTACGCGCGCCAAGTCTTCCTGATTTTTCTGCAGGGCCAGTTCGGCCTTGCCTATCCATTCCTGTTGCTGTTGCAGGTTCTCCTGCTGCCTCTTTCCGAGCAGGTGCTGATCGGCAATGGCGATTGCCAGTTGCGTCTTCACCTGCACGAACTGATTCTGCATATCGAGGAGAAGCTGTTTTACCAGCTTCTCCGGATTCTCAGCCTTATCGACAAGGTCGTTGATATTCGCCTTGATTAGCGTTGCTACTCGGTCTAATAACGGCATAGTTTCTCCTCGCCCGATCGCTTTTTAGATGTTTCCGTTTTTGCCCGTGACGTCGCCGTTCGTACGATCGGTTATGCCACGGACTTTCCCTAACAGTTCAGACATTTGCATGCCCGAGAGGCTCTCGAACAGCGCTGGAATCTGGGCGGCAATCTGAGTCATGTCGCCGGTAATTTTGTTCATCCCGGCGGCGTGTCCGTCGCCAGTCGAGACAATAGTGATCTTGTCGATGTTGGCGAGCGGCGCGGCCAGAGCCCTCACAATTTCCGGCATCGATGAGATGAGTTTGTCTACAACCGCCGCCTGATTCCATTCCTGGTAAGCCTCGGCTTTGACATTCATCGCTTTCGCTTCCGCTTCACCTTTACGAAGAATGATGTCGGCATCCGCCTCACCTTGCAAGCGGGTGGCGGCGGCGCTGCCCTCGGCTTCAATCGTCATCTTGCGGCGTGAAGCCTCGGCCAGCATCTCAATCCGCTGGCGTTCCACTTCAACGCCCTTCAGCACGGTCGCAATCAGTTCTTTTTCGTGACGCAGGATCTCGGCTTCCTGTACCTTGATCTCCTGTTCCTTCTCTACTTGCCGGATCTTGACGGCTTCCATCATGACCTGCTGCTGCATCATGTTGGTCTGAATGTCGTAAGCCTTATCCGCCTGCGCTTGTTGACGCTTGATGGTCTCGACGTACTGAGCTTTCCGGATCTCAAGGTCGCGTTGCGCTTCCGCCTGGGCCGCCAGAGAGAGCGCTTCCGCCAAAACGCGTTCCTGGTCCGCTTGTGATTTGGCAACGGCCGAGGCCCGCAGCGCTTCGGCCCGCCGGATGGCCGTATCGCGCTCGGCCTCGGCGGACGCGACGTCGGCATCCCGTTTGATGCGTGCCACGTCGGGGCGGCCCATGTTTGAGATGTAGTCGTTTTTATCGCGAACTTCTTTGATCGTGAACGAGATGACTTCCAGTCCCATCTTGCTCATGTCTTCAGCGCAGGTAGCACGCATGCGATCGCCTACCATCTCGGGCTCTTTCACGATCTGCTCGACCGATAACTGGCCGATGATCCCACGCAGATGGCCTTCCATCACCAGCCTTATAAGTCCCTCGCGCGCCTGATCGGTCTTGGTAAGAAACTGCTCCGCGGCGGTAAGAATGGATTCGGGATCGCTCTTGACCTTAATCTGCGCGACCGCTTCCACCGTGACCGCGACGCCCTGCTTCGTGTAGAGATCCTGCTGCGGCGCAACGTCGAAGGACATCAGCTGTAAGGAAAGCTGCCGATAGCTCTCGACCATCGGGAAAATCACCACGCCTCTCCCTTTGACCACGCGGGCTCCGCGAAGACCATAGACAATCAGGGCTTCATGGGGACCCGCCTTGCGGTAAAGAGTCGCCATGGCCATCATCAGACCCAACAGGGTTAGGACGATGGCTATGGCAATAAAAATTATCTCGTTCGACATACTTGTCTCCTATGCGATAAAACCTCGGGAACAACTTCCGGGTTACTGGGTCATCGCTTCCCAGGTGCGTACGTACGCAATGCCTTTCTCGTAGCGGGTCACAACTACTTCGCGCCCGCGTTCAATCTCGGTTCCTTCTTCACTGCGCGCTGCAATAGGCCGGCGCGCGCCGTCACGGACGTAAATCAGTTCGCCTACGCCATCCGGCCTGATCCGGCTCGAGACCTGCCCTAGCACTCCGACCATCTCGTAATCGAGCGGATCAAGCGCCTGTTCGCGCGACTGCAGAAAATTGAGGAACGAAGCCAGCAGCCACGCTCCTCCGAGCCCCATCGCTCCGGCAATCACCAGATCCATCCAAAAGACCAGGCCCGAATGCCGCGTGAGCAGGTACCCGATTCCGCCAAACCAGGCGAGAAATATCGCTGCACAGCTCGGGTTGATCATACTCGCGAACCGTCCCGCCGAGTGCGCATGGTGCGCATGTGCGTGCCCCAGGTGGGAGTGACCGGCGTGGACGCTGCCGCCGTGCACGCTACCGCCGTGACCAAGGTGCATCCCTCCCAGCAGCAGCGACGCAACGCTCCATAACACGCCCACTGAAAAACAAAGCAGGTAGATATCAGGCCAGTTCATCGTCTTCTCCTCCTACGAAACGTCCTCCGTTTGAATCGCTCTCTTTCGGCTGCAGCACCTGCCATAGCCGGTCCATCAGTTCGGGCGTTTCGAGGACCGCTCCCAGCAGCAGCACGCATCTGCGGGAATCGTGATGCCGGGCCAGCTTCAAAAGTGCGTCCGAAAGACGCGGATCGCGGCGAAAGCGCTCCGCGCCCTGAATCAGCCAGAGATCGAGTTTGTCCTCCTGCTGCTTGAAATCGGTGATCAGTTCCGTTTGAAAACCCTCAGGATCATCCACCAGATACCCCGGATGTACACCGAAAAACTTGGCGAGCAGCAGCCGCGTGGTGTTGGTTAAGTGCTTACGATGACCGCCCTCCAGCTGCGACAGGTACGGCTGGCTGATTGACTTGTTCAGCTCGGATTTCACCGCCGAGACGATCTCCTTCTGGGTCATCTCGCGGTCCAGTCCCCGGAGGTGCCCCTCGACCAGGCGTAAATAGCGAATTTTCTCCGCAACGGTCATATAGCAATCTGCTAATGATATATCACGATCAGCAATATCATGCAAGAGAAATATAGAGCCGGGAAACTAAAGTTCTAAACCTTTCAATCCATTGAGGCTTGGCTTCGTTCGCTGTACAACTGAGCTATGCCGCAAACAACTCAGTCTTGTCGAAGGCGAGGAGTTTCGCTGGTTTGCACCAAGCTGCAGAGGCTTCGAGAGCGCCGCTCGCGCATTCTCGCCGCCATTCGGGAGCTCGAGCTGTCAAAACAAGCGAATATGGCCAAATCCGATGGCGCAATCGCCCCCGGGGGCTTGGACATTTCGGCAAACCCTTGTAACCTAACAAATTGCCGGAACGCCTAAGCAGATCGTAGGCTGACGAGTGACCGGCGGTTTGAGCCTGGATGCTTGTTGACCATGAACTAATTGAAAAGGCAGTAGCGGGGGACGCGTCGGCGTTCAACGAAATAGTTCTGGCTTACCGCAGGCGGATTCTTGGGACTGTATCGAGGCTAATTGGCCGGCCGGACGACGTGGAGGATGTGGCGCAGGAGGTTTTCGTCAGGCTGTACCAGTCGCTAGCCCAACTTCGCACCCCGCTGGTATTTGAGACTTGGCTCTATCGGCTGACGGTTAATTCCGCTTATGATTACCTGCGGAGGGCAAAGCGGCGCCGGGAATCGAGGATGTCGGACTTGAGCGATCAGCAGGTTTCGGCGGCTGATGCCGTGGCCGGGAGTAAGCAACAGAACGAGGATCGTCAGAAGAGCGAGTTGCGAGAGTTCGTTTCTTCGCTTTTCACTCATGTTTCTGAAGAGGACCAGTTGCTTCTGAAGTTAAAGGAAGTGGAAGGACTCTCTTTGAAAGAACTGGAACAGATATACGGCGTGAATGAAAGCGCGCTCAAGGTCAGATTGTTCAGGGCGCGGCAGCGGGTTTTAAAGGCTTATCAGACCGCTTCGGAAAACGGCAGCTTGTAGAATTCAGGGGAAAATCAAGGGGATCATTAGGTTATGACTGAGGGTGATGAAAGGCAGCTCGCCGATCTGTTTGTGAGATATCGCGAAGCCTGTCCGGATATAGAACCGGGAGCGAACTTCATGCCGGAACTGTGGCGCAGGATTGAGACCCGCCCGGGTTTCTGGTCGGTGTTCTCGCACTTTGGCCGGATCGCCGCGCCGGCATGTGCCGCGGTCTGTCTATTATTTTTTCTCCTCAACCTGAGCTCGCCTTCCGAATCTCCGCTCGTTCCGACGTATACGGATGCCCTCGCGGCTGACCACAGCATCGAGATGACGTACTACACCGAAGCGATCCGGACGAGCGCCGATGCCGACTATCGGCCGGCAGTTCCTAGTCTCGGGCGTTGAGTCCACCAGCCGAATGCAACGAAACCAGTGGTTGGCCGTTCTTCTTGCGATTGTCATATTCTGCTCAGGTATTGGCGCGGGCGTGCTTTGGCACCGCTATTACGTCCGCACGGCGACTGCGAAACCGCCGTCGGAGGATTTCCGGCATCATTATGTGTCCGAGATGCGTTCGAGGCTGGATCTTACGGACTCTCAAGTCGATCAGTTGAATGTCATCCTTGACGAGACGAAGACCAGATACAAGGCAGTCCGCGATTCCGTTCGTCCGGCCATGATTAAGATCAAGGAAGAGCAAATCAGCCGAGTGAAGGGAATATTGACGCCTAAGCAGATTCCCATTTACGAGCATATGGTGGCGGAGCACGAGCGAAGGGCGCGCGAGCAGGAAGAACGCGAAAACCGGGAAGAATCCAAAAACCCGGGTGGGCACCACGACCGGCACGGCGCACACTGATATAGAAAACCTTGGACGGATTTCACTTTCGCTGCCGGTCTGCCGCTAGTTGCTCCGCAACGTAAGCCTTTGCTTTCTCAAGGGTTTCCATCGCTTCAAGATGCATTCTGTTACTGATCTGTGAAGCTCGCCGGTATACGTGCCAGGGACGATAGGCTTCCCTGGGGCCGTCCCAGTCGTCCCCTAACCAAGACGCGTAGCGAATCAGGTAGTCGCCTTCCGCGTAAGCTCCGGAGCGCAGTTTTTTCATTCTCACTTTAGAGAAGCGGATTTGCCAGGAACACTGTCCATCTTATTTTGTAATCTCCGGTGTGAGCCGCTTGCGCATTGCAGACGACGTAGTAGTACTAGGTGCGGAAGAGGGCAGGATCCGGGGTACTCTAGGTATTCTGGGAGCTTTAGTGAACAAAGTAACACTTTTGGTGATTTTGGCCGTTTCGACGGCCTGGGCGGGAACCACCGTGCGGTTTTCGGCGGATCCTGGTGGCGGAGCTTATTCGATGGGACCGTTCCCGACAAATGCATTGACCATCGTGCCGACCACGCCCGGTGCGAGTCCGATAACCGGGCTGCAGGTGAACCTGCCCGGTTCCGAGGACCACTGCACGCGGGAGTAACCCTCGGCAGCCCAGTCTGCAGCAATCAGAGCTCTCTTAAACCGATCGACGGTTTCAGTGTGAATCCACGCTTGATGGTCTGCTTCTCCGGGCCAGTGAAGGTCAATACTCTTTCCGCCGGAATCAGCATTGTTCCAGTGAGCCTACCTGGGAAGAATCAGCACGGGGTACCGGCTGCCGGTATCGGTCAGATCATTTTCGACCCGTTGACCAATTGCGCTTATGCGAAACCTAGCCAAGTGCTGGCTCAGGACACCCAATATCTGCTGGTCGTAACGGACTCCGTTGAAGACACGGCTGGGAAATCCGTAGGTTCCGATCCCGCCTACGACGCCTGCCTGGACAGTCCATCTAATACCTATTGCGACCAACTTGCCGATGCCGTTCAGCATTCTCACCCCATTCCGAAGGGCAGGGTAGTGGCCTCTTCCCTATTCACCACGATGACGGTGACTAATTGGCTGGAACAAGCCCGTCAGTTCGTCGATTCGACTCCAAGCCTTGTGATTCCACTCGGCGGTCCCTCGTCCTTCCCGCTTTCGACGGTCAAAAGTCTTACTTGGAATCCAGCGCAAACGGGCGGAATCACTTCCGAGGACATCTCGCTCAGTGCCCTGAAGGGGGTCGGCAGCGTGGCCTTTGGGCTATTCGTCTCGCCAAGTTATCTGAACTTTTCCGACCCACTCGCAGGCACCATAACCAATCCTCCTTCCAATCCAAAGGCTTATGCTCCTGTCTCTTTTCATGTATTTCTTCCCCCCGCGCCCGCTTGGGCCGGCGAACCAGGGAAACGGCAAGATTCCGGTGGTCATCTATGGTCACGGTCTAGGCGATAGCCAGTTCGGCGCGCCCACTTACATCGCTTCCACCTTCGCGAAAAACGGTTTCGCTACTTTGGCCTTCGAGGTGACCGGTCACGGCTTTGGCGCGGGAAGTACCGTCACCGTTACACTGAACAACGGTTCGAGCTTTTCGGAACCCACCCCGGGGCGGGGCATTCAGCTTTCAACCACCGGTATCGGGCCTACGGACGGCTGCATTGTGCCCGGCCCGTTTGGCATTCGCGATTGTGGCCGCCAGACCGCAGTTGACTTGTTCGCTCTTGTGCACGCAATTCGAAGTACTAACGGACTCGGGCTCAATCTGGATCCTAACCGGATCTACTACGTTGGCCAGTCGCTGGGCTCCATTGCAGGGACGTTGTTTATGGCTGTTGAACCGACGGTGAACGCTGCCGTTCTGAACGGAGCGGGCGGAACCGAGGTGGATATTGCGCGGTTGGCGATTACGGCCCGGCCGCTGGGACTTGCCTACTTAGCATCCGTGGACCCGCTCTTGTTTAATGTCCCGCCCTGACAGCCTCGGAAGAGTACTTCCATGATGGCTTCAATGATAATTATGTTTTCCGCGACAAGTCTCCTGTCACGAACTCGACTCGTCTCCCTGGAGCCATGGCGGATCAGGCTGCCTTTGAAGCGGCTGACTGGATTGGCATGGTAGGAGACCCGCTGGCGTTCGCTCCACATTTGACGACATCGCCGTTGACCGGCGTCCCGGCGAAAAACGTCCTATTCCAGTTTGGGCTCGGTGATCTCGAAGTACCGAACCCGACGGAATCCGCCGTGGTACGGGCCGCCAACGCCCAAGCTTCTACGTCCTTCCTTCAGTTTGATGTCGCCGCAAGCAAGCGGCCGGCACTGCTGGGTGTAGCCGACCCGGCGTTCGGAACGCTTCCCATTCTTCCCCATCGGGTGCTTAGTAATCCCACAATTTTCACCGACGGCAACGAGGCGGAAAAGTCTCTCGCCCTGGCCGAACAGCAACAAACTGCGGATTACTTCAGCTCGAACGGGACGCGGATCAGTGACCCTGATGTCTACCTCACTGCGCCATTCAGCCCGAAGGACAACCTCTTCGTAAACGGGTCGGCTGTGGTGCTGCCCGACGAGTTGAACTATCTTCAGATCCAGCCATAGTTAAGGACTCTTAACCCGTTTAGTTTCAAAAACAAATGAAACAATCTTCCTATCGATATTGTCAAACCAACCTCCCGTTGTACGTCTTTCTTTGCGCTGGATGTAAGCCATATTTTAGTTTGGAACTGGGACATCTTCCCAGTACTCCAAATTCAGTTTTACTGCCAAAAAAGGATTGACGGCAGCCGCCCTTATGCCATACATTCAAGGAGTGGATTAAGCTTCTGGCTTAACCTGTATTCTTGCGGAGGGGAACAAATTTGAAAATTAAATTAGGAGCAGTAATACCTGCTCTCACACTGGGGGCCTTAATGGTCATCCCTGCATTCAGCAGTACAATCAGCTTAGGCTTCGCGGGAGACGCCGAAGTCGGTGCCACCTCGCTTGACTTCGGCATTTATCCTACGGGTGCTCCGTACTCAGCTTCCGGGTCCGGCATTTTTGAAGTGTCGTCACCGGTCACCGATATCTTCGCAGCCAACAATGTGAAGGGCGGAGAGTATGGAACAATTCAGAGCCTCAATTCTGCTACGGCCCCGGCCGGTCAGATGCTGGCTACTCCCTTGCTGTTCATGACTTTCACGGGTACAGGGATCAGTCCTACCCCGTTGGTCTATGGGGGAACGAATCTCCAGCTGTACTTGACCGAAGTTTTCCAGGGTAATCTGCCGAGCCCGCCGCCATCACCGTTCATCCTCACTGACACGTCTCAGGGTGCTGTGGCTGACGTGGATTTCATGGGCTACATCCTAAACACAACGGACCAAAGCAAAACGGCCTACAGCGGTCTGTTCAGCGCTACCTTCAGTGGAATGACTGTAGCACAATTGCTCGCTAACCTTCCGGTTGACACGGCATTTTCTGGCACGTTGAGCCTTACGCCAACGACGGCAACTCCTGAGCCGGCTTCTTTGCTCTTCATGGGCATTGGTCTTCTCGGTGCAGGTATCGTTGCACGCAAGAAAAGTTCGCAGCTAGTTAAACGCACTTAAAGTTAAAACAAAAAAGCCCCTGGTGAAGCGGTCAAACGCTTTGCCAGGGGTTTTCGTTTCCGGGTATGGCCGACGCCTAAGCTTGTTCTTCATACCGCCCTGGCGAAAGTATCCCATTCGGATCCACTGCTCTTTTCACCGCCGCAATCAGCGCACTAGACGAGGTCTGCGGCTGCCGCTTGTCCATGGATTGCACGCCGAGTCTATAGGGGTAGTATCCTGCTGCCGTACAGCGCTCCGCTAGCGCGTGATAGCAGTCCATCGCGCGGCCATCCTCTCCAGGCAGATCCCGATCATAGGTGAGAGCGGTAACGCACTGCACCGTACGCGGAGTAAGCATGGTCAACGAAAGCATGGGTTCAAATCCAAACGAGAGCATCGTATCGATAGCGATCCGGCTCAGTTCTTCGACTTGCTTGCCTTCAGCTGCCGCTACCGGCGAGTACCAGAGCAATCCGCACCGGTCACGGTCCGGATCAGGGTCCGCCGGGATAGGGGTCCGTTTCCGCCAGTAACAGGAACCCAGCGCATGGGCGGTCGGGATTCCGCGCATCAGGTTGACTACCGGCTCAACTAGCTCCACGGTGCGCCGGATGTTCCAGCCCGTCATCAACTTGAACGGTCCGGCAAATCGTTTCGCAATCTGCAGTTTCCTCGGACTTACAAAGTTGGGCTTGCCCGGCAGGTGCGCCAGTGCCTTCCTGAGCAGCCGTTTGGCCTCCCCCACCTGGGCCTTTGTCCCATACAGGCCGCCTGAGACATTCCAAAATCCGAACGTCATTTCCCGGCGAAATTTGGACATCATCTCCGGCGTGAGCGGTGTTTTGCCCTGCATCTCGTCCCACGGGTACTGCCGAAGGCCGCCAATCACCTTATAGTCGTTCGCGATATGCATAGCGCTACGGAGCAGTTCCTGCATCTTGAGGGGCCGCAGGGCGTCAACAAGCGCGGAAAGCCCGTCCGGGGCGTCGCAACGGTAGAAAAACGCCTCGAATACTTCGGGTTCTGGCATCAGCATGACGCTCATGCGTGTGACAATGCCCAGATTGGACTGCGAGAACAGTCCGTCAATGCTAGGACCAACACCCCAACGGCTCACCGCCGCCGTCTTGGCGTTCGGAAAGCGGGCTGCGCCTGTTTCGATGATGTCACCGGTCGGCAGCACCACCTCCAGGCCGCAAACGTGGGCGAAGTGATCTCCATAGGGCGTGTGGCCAAAGCCGCGCTCCATGGCGTTCCCGATCAGACTGGCGTCCGGACTGGTGCCGCTGGCGTCCATCCACAAGCGCGAGCCCCGGTCCTGGAGAAAAGCATAAAGCTGGCGCTGAGTTACGCCCGGCTCGACGGTCACATATCCAAGGGTCTCACTGAAGTCCAGAATACGGTTCAGCCTGCCCAAATCGAGGAGCACACATCCGTTCGCTGCGGGAACCCGGGAGCCGTATCCCCAATTCTTGCCGCTGCTAAACGGGTAGACCGGAGTCTGAAACCGATTGGCGACCCGCAGGCATTCCTGGATCTGCTCCTTGTTGGCGGGCCGCAGGATGGCCGGAATGGTTCGATCCGTCGAAAAGGTGGCGGTTTCGGCGCTGCTCAACTGAGTCCGGTCGCAGATGACATGCTCCGGTCCGAGCAGCGCCGTCCAATCCTGAATTGCCGACGCGAGTTGCAAGTTTTACCAGGTCAGAACGAAACAGGTGCCATCCTCAGCATGCCGAGGCTGCCAATCTCCTGGGGTAAACGGAGCCAATCGCGCGCCGGACCAGGCGTAATCGCGACCGCATCGGACAACCGGTCCTTAAGCTGAGAGATCAGTGGGATGAATCGAGCCCCAGGTGTGCGGCAGTCAAACCGCAGAAGTTCCATTTTGCAGCCGTACTGCGGGTCGTCATAGGCCGGCAGATCCTGATTTCCTGCGCGTAAGCTTGTGCCGCCAATTCTGCGCAGCATGGAAGAGGAACCGTGCCGCACAGTCGCTGTGCAGGAGGCGAGACACCCTCCCCAGATGTGGGCCAGAGCGTAAGATCCCACCAGAATCTCCAAAGCGGCCCGTGTTCCGCGCCATTCTTCGGTCAGAGCCCAGCCCCCAATCTCAAGATAAGAAAAGCCTTGCGCCTTGGCGAAGGCAAGATCCGATTCGACGGCCTGGCGGACGCGCGGTCCCCAAACCTCATCTTTGGCCAGCGCCGACTGGCTGATCCGGAGGCGGTCGAAGGACACAGTGTTCGGATGAACCAGATATCTGGCGCAACCAATTACATCCCGTGTCTCGTCAATAAGCAACAGATGCCAGCTTTGTTCATCTCCACGCATGTGGAATCGTCCATCGTCGTCGAGTTCACAAGGCTGGATGGCACCGTCCTTCAGGTAGACGCGCCCACGCAGGCGCTGTGCGGAGTGAAGATATTGGTGATGTAATTGCTCGTTAACTTTCGAGCGGCCAAGACTGGCATGAGAGTTTGATTGCTGAGGGGCGAGAAGCTGGAATCTGTAGTTCTGTCGCATGAGCAGCTGAGGGTTTTTTCTCCAAGAAAATTCGGGTCAGTCAAAACGAAGATCGCATCGGAATACAACTTTCAAGTTGCGCTTTCCACAGTCAAGCCGTGGGCGCATACTCATCAATTCCGAGATGAACGCGTTTTCATCATTGTATTACTTAAGGGGGAGTGGTTGGCAACGAAAAAATTTCTTAAATGCGAAAAAAATTTCTCACCTGGGATTGATCTTTGTAGAAAAGCGGCCAACAATTGAATACCGGTTGGTCTCGAGGTAAGCAAATTCTCCCATGTCCGCCTGTAGTGGTATATGTCCGGACGGCTCAAATCAGGTTCTGCTCCGCTGGTCTGATCCTCCCAACTCACCGTTCTGTGAAGAGTTCGTGCAAATGCTGAAAACCGGAATTTCGGAGGCTATCGTCTGTAGCGCTCTGAAATTGCGTGAAGAAACGTCGGTCTCGCTAGTTGGAACATACTACAACGAAAGCGGGACTGTGCGCTCCTGTAGACCTGAAGGAAGTAAATTCATCGTGACCATACGAATCAAAGCCCATCTCCCTGCACCTAAGTACGGGATAGATCCCGGCGTCTTCGCCATCGACAACTTCCTCACCGAGGAGCAGGAACTCAAAATTTTGGAAGAACTGGACCAAGATCTCCAGTAAACCGTAAGTTCCCTTCCGAGCCCACCCCTCACTGCGTTCCTCTTGCGCATCAGATCCCTGTTGTGTTGTAATATATTTTCATTAACTCTACAGTTCTGGGAGCTGAACGCCCTTCTCGCATGCTTCTCATGTGAGAAGAGCATTTGAAAAACGCAACTCTATCCAGGGGCGCTTAAGTTTATGGTTTACCTTTCCTCGTCGCAGGTTAAGGATGGTTCCACATGAGCCGGGTGACTGTCTCTCACAGGGACACTCCTGTTCAGGCGTTCTCCTTGAACGACGCAGAGATGAAGAGCTTGGTGCGCGACCTGCACCGGCCCGATCCCAGACTGTATTGGAGCGATCTGCTGTTGACGTCGGCGACAGGCTGGATTGCTCTTGCCATAGCCGTTGCTTCCCGGCCACTTTCACCTGTGATGTTCGTAGCGGCGATCCTCGCCGTTTGTGCCCTGTATCGAGGACTCTGCTTTATGCATGAGATCACGCATCAGAGCCCGAAAGCTCTTGCCGGGTTTGAGACTGCCTGGAACTGGCTGATCGGGTTTCCGCTGCTGATGCCGACGTTTGTTTACGTTGGGGTACACCAGAGCCATCACCGGATCGGTACTTACGGCACGGACCAGGACCCTGAATACATGCCGTTCGCGCGTTCAAGCCGCATGACTGCTCGTTTTCGCTCTGGAGAGCTTCTTCATTCCTCTCGGGCTAATCGCACGCTTTCTTTTTCTGGCACCGATAGGCTTATTGCTGCCGCGCTTGCACCGGCTGGCTGGTCGTCTACGCGTCCTCGCTGACCATGAACCTTAAGTACCGGCGGCAAGCGACGCCAGAATTGCTCCGGCTGGTGCGCCGCGACTCGGTCATTCTTCTGCTGTTTTGGGGGATTTTCGCCGGTCTGACGATAGAGCACGTCATTCCCTTGCGAACTTTCGCGATCTGGCTTGCCGTCCTTTCGATTATCAGCTTCGTAAACACGCTCCGCACGTTGGGAGCCCACGAATACGAGAGCGATGGTCAGCCGCTGGACCGAATGGGGCAACTTCTTGATTCCATCGATACGCCTGGTGCGTTCTGGACCGAACTTTGGGCGCCCGTTGGCCTCCGGTATCACGCCTTACATCACTACTTCCCGGGAATTCCCTATCACAATCTGCGGAGGGCCTACCGGCGAATTGCTGGCCCACTTGCCCGTCGCCGAGGCTTACAAACGGATGAGCAGCCCCAGCCTTCAGCATTCGCTTCAAGCACTCTATCGGAAGGGGTCTGGATGACTCGTCCCGATGCATTTCGGCGTCATTAGCCCTCCCGTTCCCGGTCATCTCCACCCGTTCGGCGCGCTCGGCCGGGAGTTGATGGCGCGCGGACACCAGGTCACGGTTTTTCACATGCCCGACCTGGAGACCCGGGTCCGGGCAGAGGCGCTTGGCTTCGTTCCAATAGGATTCAATAGCCATCCACCTGGAACTCTTTCCGCTTCTCTCGCGAAACTGGGGCAGCTTGAGGGCTTGGGCGCTCTCCGCTTTACCATCGGAGAAGTCCGCAAAACGACGGATATGATGCTGCGAGACGGCCCAGATGCGATCGCCAGCAGTCAATGTTGACGCCCTCCTGGTAGACCAAACCGAGCCGGCCGGAGGAACCATCGCCGAGCGCCTCAATATTCCGTTCATTACAATCTGCAATGCGTTGGCCTTGAATCGCGAAGCATCCGTTCCCCCTCCGTTCACCCGCTGGAGACCACATGGCAACGTTTTCGCCCAGGTCCGTAATCAGCTTGGTTATGGTCTCTCGAACCTGATCTTAAGACCGGTTCGCCAGACTGTCGCCGAGTACCGGACAAAATGGAATCTACCGCCACACCGCGATGCGGAGGCCTCTTTCTCGCAACTGGCGCAAATCAGTCAGCAGGTCGCCGCTTTCGATTTTCCGCGCCAACGGCTCCCGAAGCGTTTTCATTACGTAGGGCCCCTAAGGAGGTCTTCGCCCCGGCCTGTTTCATTCCCCTGGGACAAATTGGACGGCCGCCCGCTTGTCTACGCCTCGCTAGGAACGCTGCAAAATGGCAAAGAGCGCGTCTTTCGGACTTTCGCGGAAGCGTCCTTGGGACTGTCCGTCCAACTTGTGATTGCGCATGGGGGCGGGCTGGATGAGAAAACGGCAGCATCGTTTCCCGGCGCGCCTATTGCCGTAAACTATGCTCCGCAACTGGAGGTTCTCTCGCGAGCGCGTCTCACCTTAACCCATGCCGGGTTGAACACCGCGCTCGATTCTTTAGCGTGCGGCGTCCCGATGGTGGCCGTGCCGATTACTTACGAGCAGCCGGCCATTGCCCGCCGTATCGTCTGGTCTGGCGCGGGACAAGTGATCCCGTTTCCCAGGCTCAGCGTGCGCCGATTGAGAGCGGCGATGCAGGAGGTTTTGTCAAATCCCGTTTATACGGAGCGCGCACGTGTCGTACAGCGCTGCATTCAGGAATCGGGCGGAGTCCGCCGCGCCGCCGATCTGATCGAACAGGCCCTAAACGCCTGCTGAGCTCTAGGCTGGCGGTTCTGGGACCTGTTCAATGCGGCCGAGCAGAAACAGATAGCTGCACACGCCAATTCCCAGAATCACGGCGGCGACTGCAAACGCCACGCCGAAAGAATTGGTTCGTGCAACCAGCCATCCCGTGATCATCGGAGCCAAGACACCCGCGGTTTGATTTCCTGTATTGAGAATCCCGCCAACCTTCCCAACGCTGTTCCGTGGGGCAATCAGCGAAGGAATGGACCAGCCGACCGGAGCCGCCGCCGCTAGACCGCCCAGCGCGATGCTGATCCAAACCACTGCAATTACCGGATTTTTTGTATACATCGCGCCAGCCAGTGCCAGGCCCAACACCGTTCCGCCGATCAGAACGGACTGGCGCACCACGGTTTCCGTATGACCTCGCTTGACAAGAAAATCGACCAGCCATCCTCCGATCAACAGGTCCGTCATAGTAGCCACCAGCCACGGCACACTTGTGTAGAGAACGGAGTGCATGGCGTCCAAATGCAGCGAAGAAAAGTAAGTCGGCAGCCACGTTAGAAGCAGATAAAAGCAGTAGTTGTAGCCAAAGAAACCCACAACCAGGCCAAGCACCTTGGGCTGTCTTATCAGATAAGTGAGCGGCGCGCCGGCCTGTCTTGCCGAGTGATCGCTTGGCTGCGACCCGCCCGCCCGCATGTGATCCAGCTCGCGTTGCGATAGTTTCGGATCGTCCTTCGGGTCGCGATAGAAGATATAAAACGCCAGAAAGAAAAGGAAGCTGATCAGCCCGGTTGCGGCGAAGCTCCAGCGCCATCCGAATTTAACCGTTAACGCGCCGACCAGCAGCACGCCCACTGCCGGCCCGAATTTTGCCGCCGCGTCGAAGAAGGCCGTTGCCAGGCTGCGCTCCTGGCGCGGAAACCAGTAGCCGACTGCCTTTGCGTTGCCGGGAAAGCTGGGAGCTTCACCCACGCCCAATAGCAAACGGCTCGCAAACAAGCTGCCGATCCCGGGAGATATCGCCGATCCAAAGGAAGCCACGGACCACAGAAATGCGCCTACCCGCCCAACCGTTGCAATGCCGAACCGGTCCAGCAAGACGCCCACCGGTAACTGAAGAATCCCGTAGGTCCAGTTGAATGCGCTCGACAACACGCCGAACATGCTTGTCGTAAGCCCGAACTCGTTGTGTAGCGCATCTTTCGCTACAGACAGATTGACCCGGTCGAAGTAGTTAACCAGAACGCCAAGGGCAAGCAGGATCGCTATGCCCCAGCGTCGGCGTCCCAGGATTTGGGCTTCAGTTGAAGTAGGTTCTTCCACTCGCCGATGTTACCGTGAGTCCTAGCTTTTTCCGAGCTACCGCCGATTTGTCTGCGACCCGCCGAAGCTGCGAGCATCCTCTGCTGGCTCCTTCCCCCGGCGCTCTCAAGGAACAACCGAATGCTGGTGGGCAGTTTGCTGGCAATGGACGTCAACGTCCGGTAACGCCAATTCGGGATGACAAACAATTTCCTCTGTTCCAGCCCACGCAAAGAAGCGTCCACTATCTCGTCGGCGGAAAGCCAGAAACTCCGGGGTGCAAGCTTCTGCCGCTCGATCCCCATTTTGTCGTGAAACTCCGAGTAAGTGAAGCCTGGACAAAGCGCCTGAATGCCAACGTTCGATCCGCATGCCTTTCAACTCCAGATACAGAGTTTCCGTAAATGCCGTCATCCACGTCTTAGTAGCGCAGTAACTCGCGCTGCCTGGACTGCGCAGGAAAGCGGCTACCGAGGCCACGTTGATGATATTGCCGAAATCGCGTCCGACCATGTTGCGCAGTGCCGCATGCGTCAAACGAGTGACAGCCGTGACGTGCAGCTTGTTCATTTCGGAGTGAACATTTAACGGAATCTCCCAAAACCGTCCCTTGCTGCCGAAACCCGCATTGTTGATGAGCAAGCCCAATTCGGGTTCGTTCTCAATTCTTTCAGCGACCTTCTCGAGATCGGCTTCGACCGTCAAGTCCGCCGCCAAAACCTCGATGTTTGAAGGCGAAGATGCCATCAGTTCGACTGCCAGTGCGTCTAGCTTGTCTTTACGTCGCGCAATGAGCAACAGATCGTTTGTTGGCGCGAGTCTCCTCGCAAATGTGGCGCCGATTCCACTCGATGCTCCCGTAATCACAACTAATGCTTTGCCCAAGCTTTCAATACTTCCATTTCCGCAATCAATCAAACACGACTGTCTTGTTTCCGTAAGACAGAATGCGATGATCCAGATGCCAGCGCACCGCTCGCGACAACACGACGCGTTCCAGATCCCTGCCTTTTTCGATCAGGTCGTCCAATTGGTCGCGGTGGGTAATGCGTGCGACATCCTGCTCGATGATCGGCCCATCGTCCAGCACTTCACTCACATAGTGACTGGTCGCGCCAATCAATTTGACGCCTCTTTGGAAAGCCCGATGATAAGGCTTCGCGCCGACGAAAGCGGGCAGGAACGAGTGGTGTACGTTGATGATCCGATTCCGGTATTTCTTCACAAACTCGGGCGAGAGCACTTGCATATACCGCGCGAGCACGACCAGATTGACTCTGTGTTCTTCCAGTAACTCGATCTGTTTCCGCTCGGATTCCGCTTTGACGGCGATTGAGACTGGAATCTCGTGAAAAGGAACGCCGATAGAAATCCGCGAGTGGGCGCCCGTCCGGATGATTGCTGATGATCAAGGGAATCGAGCAAGCGAGCTCGCCGCCATGCTGGCGGTAAAGAAGGTCTATCAAACAGTGCAGGTATTGCGAAACGAAGATGGCTACGCGGGGAGTCTCGGAAGAAGTCTCCAATCGCCAGTTCATTTCTAACTCCGCCGCGAGAACTTGAAACTCAGCGCGAAAAGCTTCAATGTCAAACTCCTCAATCGCCCATTCCACCCGCATAAAGAACAGCCCGGCTTCATGATCCTGGTGCTGATCCGCGTGGATGATATTCGCTCCCCGGGCGTAGAGTAGGCTTGAAACACGGGCAATCAGCCCTTTCCGATCCGGGCAATCGATCAGTAAAGTCGCCGTGTTTTTCACAGTGAAACCGGTCCCAGGTTGCTCATGAAGTAATATTTCTCACAGGTGATCCCATGGCTCTTCTTCGCAGAAACTTTCTAGCCCTCGCCGCGGCCCCGCTCGCTGCGCCCCTCCTTCGCGGAATGTCGGTTCCCACGATAAAAGACGTTTCCGTGATCGCGACTCAACCCGCCGGAGTGCGTCTCATTATCGTAAAGATTCAAACCGATCAGGATGGACTCTACGGCTACGGCTGCGCGACCTTCACTCAGCGCGCCGATCTCGTCGTGGATGCCGTGAACCGGTATCTGAAACCCTTTCTGATCGGCCGTCCCACCGACGCCATCGAAGACCTTTGGGAGGCCATGTACAACTCTTCGTACTGGCGCAATGGACCGGTTCTCAACAATGCTATCAGCGGAGTGGATCAGGCTCTCTGGGACATCAAGGGACGGCAGGCGAATATGCCGGTCTACGAATTGATCGGTGGCAAATGCCGTCACGCTGCCATGATCTACTCGCATGCTTCGGGCGGCGAAATTTCGGAGACGCTGGACCAGGCGCGGAAAATTATGGCTCAGGGAATCAAAGCTGTTCGTCTGCAGGTGGGCGTTCCCGGCATGGCCGCTTACGGTGCTGGTGGCTCGGGCGCTCGCAATGCACAATCCTCGCCCGCACCTGTTCCGCACGATGAAGTCTTCGAGCCCGCTCCGTACATTCGCCGCACTCTGCAGCTGTTCGAAGCGGCGCGAAAAGAACTCGGACCGGAGATCGAACTGCTGCACGATGTTCATGAGCGCGTTTCTCCTCGTCAAGCCGTGCAGTTCGCCAAGGACATGGAACAGTTCCGGTTGTTCTATTTGGAAGACGCACTGTCGCCCGAAAACATCGACTACTTCAAGCAGATTCGCGCCAACTGTACAACCCCGCTCGCGATGGGCGAACTCTTCAACAATCCGCATGAATGGAACGATCTGATCAAGAAGAGCGTCATCGACTATATTCGCGTTCACGTGTCGGAGGCCGGTGGCCTGACGCCCTGCCGCAAAATCGCCGCCATGGCCGAGGCGTTCCAGGTGAAAACAGCCTGGCATGGACCGGGCGACGTTTCGCCGGTGGGACACTGCGCCAATGTCACTCTCGATCTCGTTTCTTACAATTTCGGAATTCAGGAATGGACCTTCCCGAACGAGAGGATTCAGGAAGTTTTTCAAGGCTATCCGGTCGTTAAGGACGGATACGTTTATGCCAACGAGAAGCCGGGTTGGGGCGTTGAGATCGATGAAAAAGCGGCCGCGAAATATCCGTTTGGATCTGAGAGAGGTTCGCACAAGCTCTATAACGGCGGCTGGGGCGTCGTTCGCCGCGAGGACGGCACGGTGATCAATCAGTAATGAAGAAGTTTTTCGCCTGTCTCGTCGCAGCGGGCCTCTCTGTCTGCGTTGCCCAGGAAATGCACAGCGGATCGGAAAAGAAGAATCCGCTGACGGGCCAGAAAACCGCGATTGAAGCTGGTCAGCATCGTTTCCGAGAAGGCTGCGCAGCTTGTCACGGCGCGAATGCCGAGGGAGGCCGCGGCCCGAATCTGGCCCAAAATCGGGATCTTCTGCGGATGAGCGACGAACAGTTATTCAACACTATCCGGCGCGGCATTCCCGGCACCAGCATGCCTCCATCTCAAATGCCCGATCAACAGACCTGGGAAGTCGCCGCATTCGTCCGAAGTCTCAGCAGCCCCGCCGCATTTGCAAGCGTTCCGGGCAATCCGCATAACGGTAAGGCGCTCTTTTACGGACAGGCCCATTGCGCCAGTTGCCACGCAATTCGCGGCGAAGGCGGTCTGGTTGGTCCGGATCTGAGCGGAGTGGGCGGAACTCTCACCGTGAACGAACTGCGTGAAAGCATCGCGCAGCCAAGCGCCAGAATTACTCCGGGATTCGATGCCGTGACCGTGCGCCTGAAGAATGGAACGGTAATCAAAGGAGTGGCGAAAAACGATTCCGATCATTCCATTGATGTGCTCGACATGACGGGAAACCTTCACCTTCTAAGTAAAGCCGATGTCCGGGAAATTGAATTTAGCCGCAAGTCTCTTATGCCAGACAACTTTGTACAAACGCTCGGGCCCGAGGCGGTCGACGACATCATGGCCTTCCTCGCCGAGCAGGTAGTCCGCCCAGGCGCAGCGCTCCCCGAGCGACGCCGCTGGCGGGAAATACAGTAAATGCGTCCTTATATTCTTGGGTTTCTACTCGCTACGTGTGTGCATGCGCAGGTGCGCTTTGAAGATGTAGTCAAAAGTCCGAATACGAATTGGCTTACCTATCACGGCGACTATTCGGCGCAGCGATTTAGTCCGCTGACTCAGATCAATAGGGGAACGGTCGCAAACCTTGTTCCGGCGTGGACTTATCACTTCGACCGGGCCCGGCGCCTGGAAGCTACACCGGTTGTTTACGAAGGCGTGATGTACGTCACCAACAGCAACGAAGTGGATGCCATCGATGCGCGCTCCGGCCGTCTCATCTGGAGCTTCGAAGACGAGCAGGCGACCAGGGAAGATGTGAATCGGGGTGTCGCCATCCTCGGCAATGCGGTATTTTTTGTGACGTCCGACGCGCATCTTGTGGCTTTGAATCGCACTACCGGCGGTCTGCTGTGGCAAAAGCAATATGCGGATGTGAAGAAGGGGTATTTCGCTACCTTGGCTCCGCTTGCACTGAAGGATCGCATCCTGGTTGGCGTCTCCGGTGGAGATTCGGGAATGCGCGGCTTTATCGGCGCTTACTCCGCTTCGAATGGCGACGAGCTTTGGAAGTTCTACACCGTACCCGCCAAGGGTGAGCCCGGCGCCGATACCTGGGGCGAGTTCGATACGCAATACGGCGGCGGCGCAACCTGGATGAACGGGACTTACGATCCGGAGTTGAACGTTACATACTGGTCCACCGGAAATCCTTGGCCCGACTATTATGGCAACGGCCGGCGCGGCTCGAACTTATACACCGATGCGATTGTCGCTCTTGATGCGGACAGCGGAAAGCTGAAGTGGTATTTCCAGTTCACGCCGCACGACACGCACGATTGGGATGCGCAGTCTATTCCGGTTCTTGTCGATCTTAAATACGAAGGCAAGATGCGCAAGCTGCTTGTGCATCCGAATCGCAACGGCTTTCTTTATGTGCTGGATCGCGAAACTGGGAAGTATCTGACCGCGCATGCCTACGTCAAATTGCTGGATTGGGCCAAGGGAATCGACGCCGAGGGACATCCTATCGAAGTTCCCGATATGGACCCGACGCTGAACGGCCGCAAAGTATGTCCGTCTACGCGCGGCGCTTCTAACTGGATGTCGCCCTCATTCGATCCGAAACAGGGATTGCTATTTGTGCCAACGTTAGAGCAATGCGATCTGTACGTCAGCACCATGCGGAATCCGGAGCCGATGCACGGCTTCATGGCTGGGGGCGGCGGTCCCGTTCCAGGCGAACCGGGCAAGTTCTATCTGCGCGCTCTCGATCCTGTTACCGGCGCGAAGCGTTGGGAATATCCCATGGCGGGACCCGCAACCATGTGGGCGGGAACCGTAGCGACGGCGGGAGGTCTGATCTTTTTCGGAGATGACCAGGGGCAGTTGGTGGCCGTCGATAGCTCGAATGGAAAGGACCTATGGCACTACAACATGGGCCAGTATCTTAGCGCTTCGCCCATGACATTCTCGGTGAACGGCAAGACAATACGTTTCGATAGTCTCCGCTACGGACGTGTTTACCTTTGCCTATTCGAACCTTCGAAGCCATTCACGCCGCCCAAAGAAATAAAACAGTAGCTGGATTCAGTGCCGTGCTTGCTCCAACTGCTCTATCCGTTGCGCAATCTTGGCTCTAAGCTCAAACAGATCGGCCGGGTTGCGTGAAAACGCGCTTACGTCAATGACCATTGTTTTCACCGCCTCATCCGCGAACCTGCCGTCCCCGAGGTTCTTCAACATCCACAGGCTCTCGTAATCCTGGATGCCTTCACGAAGCAATTCGAAGCGGATGGAACTTACTGGCCCATTCACGTTCTTCTGGCCGGTATATTGTTCGACTTCACTTCCGGGGTAAAGCAGTGAGCCTTCACCATTCAGTATGTGTTCGTCGCTGCAGAAATATCCTTCAGGATAAGTGACAGGGCTCAGCCACGGGTCGGTCGTCATGGACCAAAATTTCACGTCCCAGTAGAGTATTCCCTGCATGCCGTAGCGCCAGGTGATCCATGGCACCATAACCGGGTCCATGGCGGGAGCATCGATGAAATAGTTCGGTTGAGGATAGCTCTGGTCGCAGGAGATATACCAACTCATCTGCCCGCCTTTGGCCTGTTCCTCACGGATCGCCTGCTTCACCGCTGGATTGTTCAGCGCATTGCCGTGAATGGAAAAGTCGTTCACCGAACCGCGCAGTGTGCCCCAGCGAGGATTTTCCGGAACGGGTGTTTTCGTGGCGAGAAAGGGCACTCCGGGCGCCGCCTCGTGCACCAAGGACGCCCATTTCCGCGTGTTCTCAAAATCCTGCGCCGTGTTCGGTTCATCGATCGGACTATTCAGAATCAGGCGATCCAGCCAGTTGTGTGCCCGGTAATATGCGACCACCTGGGTCAAATAGGACTTTACTCTCTTGTTGCCGGCTTCCGAAAACGGTGCAAAC
Organism: uncultured Acidobacteriaceae bacterium; assembly: GCA_963845995.1. Classification (GTDB taxonomy): domain Bacteria; phylum Acidobacteriota; class Terriglobia; order Bryobacterales; family Bryobacteraceae; genus Bog-105. The sequence goes on from CAWJUO010000003.1 coordinate 352,037, forward strand.
CGCGCGCCTTCCGTCAGCTCTTTCGGAGCCGATTCCAGGATCACCTTTTTTGTTTTCAGTCGATCCAGATATAAGCTTGTAGGCATCCTCGTCGAAACTTAGTCTTGACTCCATCCCCACGCTTGGGCGATTTGCGGCCGCAACTCTTCGTTGAACCAGGGCTCCATTCGATGCTCGTAAAGAAACGCATAATAGGTCCGTAGCAGTTCCTTCGCCTCTTTCGAGGAGGGCGGAACGTGATGCAACTCGGCAATTCTGTCGCTGAAAAGTCCCATGTACGCGATCAGGTGAGTGTCGGAAGAAAGAGCAAAATCGTACACCTTCAGGTGAAGAGCCAGTTGTTCAATCGGCTTGCCGTCCTTGGTGATACGAAGGAAACCTGAATAAGTGCCTGCCGGGATATCGGCGGGAGTGACGACATCGATCCACAAAACCCTGTTCTTGACCGCCCTCCGAAACTCCGCCCCCATGCTGAAGGGTCCCGATAAGGGGGCTAGTGCGTCGGGCCAAAACCCGCCAGCTCCGACGACACTCGATGAGCCCGGGCACAGAATCTCGTGCTCGAAATAAAGCTTCACGTCTGCGCTAGGAATGCGGCGGCGCTTGGGGGAGATCAGATCGCTCGCCGACACAAAGAATCCCGGTGCGGCAGGCTCTCTGAGAGGCGGCGGGGGGACTGAGATCACGAGTTGAAATGGTACGTGCTCGTTCTTCGCTCCTTCAATCGAAATGGTCCTGGATTGTTGTTCCCAAATCCAGTTTTTCGATTGCGCAGGATCGTCCGGCCGCACCTTCAAATCGCTCGGAGCCACCCAAATCTGAACCGGCGTCGCTGCTGCCGCGCACTCCGCCGCCATCAGCGCAAACGAAATGGCGAGTACTAATTTCATTGACCTCCCGGCCTGGCAAGTGCCTGTCCCTTGCTTACCGGCATAACGATTAATTGACTGAGCGCCTCGTCTTCACCCATCACGATATATCGGCCATCTTCTGACGCCGTCACAGTCGCAATTTGAAACGCGCGCCACGGGATTCCCTGTTCGATTCCTGGAGCGGTCATCGGACATACGAGATTTCCAAAATCGGTGAAACCGTTGCTCGCTTTGATACGTGAAAACATGCGTGTAGCCGGGTTGGCCGCCCGTCACGCCATACAAAACACCATCGTCTCCGAAGGCTATTCCTTTCATGCGCGGCGTCATGGCAGGCTTCCCCAGGTTCACTATTTTGCCGTCATCTGGATTTAGCGTGAACAATTGCCCATCGGCGGCATTGCTTCCATAAATGATCCCGTCGGGCGCAATCGCCCAGGCATCCACTCGCGCTAAGGCGCGGTGTCCGGAGACACTGGGGATCGCATCTTTCCGAATCTCGATTTTATTGGAAGCAGGATCGAATCGGAAAAGTACTCCAAGAGGACAACTCCCATAAACTCGGCCCGCTGCGTCAATTACCAACCGCCGGCTCAAGTAATCGGCCGGTTGGAGCACATACTCTGAGAGGTCCTTTAAAGCGGCATTATCGGGAGCCGTCTCCCCGTATAGCGTCACTTTCCCATCCGGCAAATGAAAGCTGAAAAGGCGTCCCGACGGGTAGGTAAGTCCGTAAATCATGTTCCGTTTCGCATCCGCGATCACCGTGAAGATGCCTTCGCCAGGCGCCGGTATTCCAACGTCGCGGACGGTGAGTTGGCCACCGTTCATCATGACGCGGATCAAGTGCCCACTTCCGTTCTCTGACTGCGGAATAGTTCCGGCATAGAATGCCCCGTCCGGTCCACGTCCGAATCCACCTGGGATCGATCGTTGACCGGTTACGGCCTCGTCGAGTGGAAACACCTTTTCCATTCGGCGCTTTGAAATAGAAGCGACAAATAGATATGGGCTGAACCCCGCATCCGCCGACGTACCGCCGATCGCGTAATCACCGGCTATTTCCAAGGACGTGATGGCATTCCGGTACATCGGCAAGCGCGGCCAAGGCGAATTTTCGAGAGATACTTCAATGGCAAAAGCGCCCGGCGGCTCAAAGGTCTGAGTTGCCGCAGGCATCGACTGTAACCGCAACCGCAAGCGTCGCGTAAAGCAGCCTTCTCATCGCATGTCCTTTTCAGGATTCAGAACAATCAGAAAAGGACGGTTGCCGCCAGACTCGCCGAACTTAGTGACCGCCGGGTCGTCACGCCGGCCCGCGAAGTAGAGATTCCCCTCCCGGTCTTTCACATCGGACCCCGTAGCTTCCGTTAGAACGTTCAGCGGATAGGAAGCGAGAACTCGCTTTTGCCGCGTCTGCGGGTCGAATTCCATTAGCGTCGTTCCCTGTAATCTTCCCGCGTGAGATCCATATCTGTGTGCAGCAATAGGAGGCGTTCTCCCGACGATAGGGCTGATCCCATCGCTCGCACGGGATGGGGAATCCATTCCGGATCTCCCGCCGCCAAGTCGAGCAGCCATGCGAACGCGAGCCTCATATCCAACTCAGGATCTGATCGATATCGAGAGAACGGCGCAGGTGGGCGGCCCAGCGGTCGATCTTTTCTTCGCGCCGAGCGGCTACGAATTCCTTTTCCGCTGCCGGAGAAAGGCCGCAGGAGAGGCGCACATCGTCAATGAACCGATGCCGGAACGTGTCATCGTTAAAGATCCCGTGGACATAAGTGCCAAACACCTTCCCGTCACTGGATATCGCGCCATCCAGTCCCGACGCTGTCACCGCGAACGGGTGTGTTCCCGGTAAATACCTGGTCTTGCCGACGTGAATCTCGTAACCGTGAAAGGGAACGTCGTGGGCCGATCCTGCAATAGGGCGAGTGGTTTTCTCTTGATCGAGAACGGTTTCAATGCCCAGAAGCCGGAGTCCTTCGCCGACGCGAGGGACACCCGCGTTCTCAATTCCATGAGGGTCTTCGATTTGCCCGCCGAGCATTTGAAGCCCGGCGCAGATTCCCATGATCGAGCCCGCACGTTCACGATGCTTCAAAATCTCGGACGCCAAGCCGGTGCTGTGAAGCCAATCGAGGTCATCGAGAGTTTGCTTGCTTCCGGGAATGATCAGCAAGTCCGCACTGACGGCGTCCTCGGGCTTCTCAAGGTAGGCAAGTGCAACAGATGGCTCGGCGATAAGAGCGTCGAAATCAGTGAAATTGGATAAGTGGGGCAGGGCAATGGCGCCAATGCGTAAAGGGCGGCCGGGGTCGTTCGAGGCCTTCCGATTCCAAATTCGCGACGCCGTTCGCCGGTCTTCTATCGCAACGCTGTCCTCTTCATCGAGCCCAAGATCGCGCAACATTGGAATCACCCCCACGCATGGCAATCCAATCCGGTCTTCTATGGCACTTAGGCCCGGGCGTAACAACGATTCGTCGCCGCGAAATTTGTTTACGGCGAAGCCTCGGATCAGAGAGCGCTCTTCGGGTTCGAGCAATAGCATGGTCCCGGCGAGAGAAGCGAACACGCCGCCACGGTCGATGTCGCCGACCAGCAGACAAGCCGCGTTGGCCGCTTTTGCCATCCGCATATTGACGATATCGTGGTCGCGCAAATTGATTTCAGCGGGTGAACCCGCCCCTTCGAGCACGATGATCTCGTACTCCGCGGCAAGCTTGCGGTAGCTGTCTAACACTGCGGGAAACAATTCTTCGACACGATGGAGATGATAATCGGCTGCCGTCACCTGACCCCACACTTTGCCTAGAAGAACGACTTGAGAGCCGGTATCGGACGAGGGCTTGATCAGGACGGGATTCATCTCCGCGCGCGGGGCGATGCGGCATGCCTCCGCTTGTAAGGCCTGCGCTCTCCCAATCTCACGGCCATCGGGCGTCGCCGCCGAGTTCAGGGACATGTTCTGTGCTTTGAAAGGCGCAACGCTATAACCTTTGTCCGCCAGAATGCGGCAGAGTCCAGCTGTAATGACCGACTTGCCAACGTGCGAAGCCGTACCGAGAACCATTAAGGCCCGGGCCATTGTGTCTTTTGCTCCCGATTCTGCCATCCGTCAAAATGTAGCAAGCCCGCGAGCGATTGCCGTCTGCACCATCCTTTTTCTTCAAGCTCCGGTCCTTGGAGAAAATGACTGACATAGCCTAGGCACAGATACGCCACCGGCGCGACATGCGAAGGTAAACCGAGAATTTCTCTCAGGCGATGCTCGTCGAGAATGCTTACCCAACCGGCGCCGATCGATTCCGCGCGTGCCGCGAGCCAAAGATTCTGGACGGCGCAGACGGTTGAGTACAGATCGGTTTCAGGCGCGGAGTGCCGCCCGAGACCTGCGCCAGTGGTGCGCGAGTGATCGCAGGTAATGCAGATATTGAGTGGAGAATCGAGAATGCCTTCGAGTTTCAATCGTTCGTAGGCCGCACGCTGTTCGCCTTCATACATCAGCGCGGCGCGGTGGTTTGCATCTTCGAAATCCTGGCGTACCAAACCGCGGACGCCTCGATCGCGAATGAGTATGAAGTCCCAGGGCTGCATGAACCCAACAGAAGGCGCGTGGTGGGCAGCCAACAGAATGCGGTTCAAAACCTCGTCCGGAATGGGATCGGATAGGAATTGCGAGCGCACGTCCCGGCGCTCGAATATAGCTCGGTAAACCGCCGCGCGTTCCGCATCTGAGAAATCGGAGTTCATTACCAGGCCCGTGAGCAGCGCGCTCCCGCCAGACCAGTACGTCCGCCATCACCGCGCTTGGTTGCAGTACTCATAAGCCTCCTCCGTTGCTTGAATGTGTTTTGATTCCGGTAAACCAAGACAATGAGTTTACATTGCGGCATAGCGTTGACGCCTCTTCAAAAGCCATAGAAAGACCGGGCCGCCCATCAGCGCCGTTACAGCACCCACTGGCAACTCGGTCGCGGTAAGAGCTGTGCGTGCGATTGTGTCGGCGGCGACGAGAAATGCCGCGCCCAACAGTAACGAACCAGGGAGTACAATGCGCAGGTCTTCGCCAAACAGCATGCGCACGGCGTGTGGCACAATCAGGCCCACGAAGCCGATAGTGCCGCCAACCGCAACCGTCACAGCGACCACCAGGGAACAGAGAATATGCACCGTGATCTCGGAGCGCCGGACCGGGACGCCCATAGACTGCGCAGTTTCTTCATCGATTGCCAGCAGATGTAGATCGCGCGAATAGGCGAGTAAACCAATCCAGCCGGGGATCAGGAAAATCGTCATGCGGACGATTGTGTCGAATCCAACGATATCGAGGCTGCCCACCATCCAGCGGAGAATCTGCAGAGCGCGGGATGGATCGGCGACGTATTGGATTGTCAAGACGGCAGCCGCCGCAATCAGGTTCAGGACGACTCCGGCCAACAGCAGCGCGCCCGGGGGCATAACGGAACCGCTCCGTGCAATCTGATGGACAACGAGAACGGCCATCATTGCTCCGCAGAACGCCGCGACAAATACGATTGGGATACCCGAAACGCGTGCGCCCCAGCCCATCGCGATAGCAACACTTGCACCTACGGCACCTCCACCGGAGACGCCCAAAGTGAAAGGATCGGCCAGTGGGTTACGGAACAGAGCCTGCAGCGCGGCCCCGGCAATGGCAAGAGAAGCACCGACCAGCGCGGCCATGATCACTCTCGGTAAGCGGAGCCGGAAGAAGAGCACCTGCGTCATCGCATCGGAATGCAAGGCCCTCCATGTGATGGGTTGATTACCCGCCCACAACCCGACCGCCAAGCTTATTAGAAGAAGAACGAACAATAACAGCATGGCGCGCCAGAATCGCGCGTTCATGCGGACTCCGACCACACGAGCGTATGGTCTTCCACTTGGACCGTACGGATCCCCGGATCGTCGTAGATTTCTCCCAGTATATGGCAGTTAAGAACCTCTCGCGGAGTTCCGTCCGCCACTACCTCGCCGCAGCGAAGACCGATCACCCGGTCAAATACCGGATCGATCAAATTTAGATCGTGAGTCACGACCACGGCGGCCATTCCGGTTTTTGTGCGTAGGTCGGCGAGTGTCCCGGCCAGCGCGGCGCGATGTTTCAAATCGAGCGATGCGGAAGGCTCATCCAGCAATAGACAGGATGGCTCTTGTGCAAGCGCTCTGGCAAGCGAAACAATCTGGCGTTCGCCTCCGGAGAGCTCAGTTATAGGACGCGAGGCGAGGTGGACAGCCTTCACAGTGTCAAGCGCGGTCATCGCCTTCGCGCGGTCGGATGCGTTCTCCAGCTGAAATCTTGGCGTGTACGGCGTGCGTCCCGAAAGCACTACTTCAAGCGCTGTGAAGGGAAACGCCATCGTGAAGTTCTGAGGCACGTACGCGATGCGTTTTACGAGTTCGCGCCGAGGCAGTTTGCGAAGCAAATCTCCACCGAGATGCACTTGGCCCGCCGACGGAGTCAGCACTCCCGCCATCAATCGGATGAGAGTCGATTTCCCGCATCCGTTTGAGCCGATGATCGCCGTCATAGCGCCCGCTTCCAACTTCAACGAAATGCCACGAATCACCTCCGGCCCCATTGGATAGTGGAAGTGGGCGTTCCGCACTTCGAGCAGCGGCGTCTTGTTCACGGCGTTCCCCACTCGGCGGCGGGTACTTCGGGGTGAAGCAGCGCCGCAAATAGAACGACTGTCTTCGCAATCATCTGAGAAGGATGAACAACGAACTCGTCGTGAACGGGATAAACGCGCTTGTTTCTTACCGCATCCAGTTCGGCCAGTTCGTTCCAAGTCGCAATCTCGTTTTCCTGGAATGCGCCTTTCCGGGGATGAAAGAAGTCCAGAATCGCTTGCGGGTTAAACGTTATTACGGCCTCTTTACTAATCCGGTCGTAGCCTTCCTTCGATGCGCGCCCGATGACGTCCCCTCCAGCGATATCGATCAACTCGGCGAGATAGCTGCCCTTGGTCACTACATACAGATCGCGCAGGGTGCCGGGAGTCCGATCGACAACGCACATGGTACGCACGCGCGGTAGACGCCGGGCGCGTTCGCGTACACGGTCAAGGGTGGCTTTTACAGATGCGTTCAACTGGGCGGCTTCGCGCGCATTGCCAGTAGCTTGCCCAATCTCCGTGATAGCGGTAAAGACATCCCGAACCGTGTGCCCTGGCGCGACAAGCGTGCGTATGTTCAACTGATGAAGCTGATCCTGCAGAAATGGCTCTTGTGCCTCTGTCAAGATGACGAGATCGGGCCGCAGTGCCACGATCTTTTCGAGAGTCGGCGTGTTCCACCCTCCAATGCGAGGCAGAAATTTAACGGCGGGAGGATAAGTGCAGTAGTCCGAGACGGCGACCACGCGGTCGAAGGCCCCCACGCCATAGAGGATTTCCGTAATATTCGGCGAAGTCGAAATGATGCGGCTTGGCCTGGCTGGTGAAGCACCGGCCAGACTCAGAGCGGCGGCGAGAAGGGCGATTAAAATTCGAATTGCATGCCTCCCATTCCGGTAATACCAGGTGTTCTATAGCCGCTTTCGTAGTAGCGTTGGTTCCAGAGGTTGTCGGCGCGCGCAAAGAATCTCACAGCGCGGAATTCCGTGAGCGGCACGCGGTAGTTGAAGGCCAGCTGTCCTTGGTTCATTCCCGGGAATTGGTAAGCGCGGTTTTGGAAACTGCCGGGATCGTAGACGGGCGACAAGTAATTGCCTGAATCAAGCCACGTGAAGATAGCGGTTGCGCGGGCTGACAGGCGCTGGGTCACCATTGCCGAAAACATGTTCTTCGGAATGCGATAGGTCTGCCATACGCCGGGAGAAAGCGGTGTCCGCTCGCGCGCATCGGTATAGGTGTAAGCGGGAGTGATGGTGGTGGAGTTCGTGGGCCTGATGGAACCGGTCAGTTCGACGCCGCGCGCCAGACCGCCATGAGTGTTGAAGTATCCGCCGTAGCGTCCGAACGGATCTGTAGCTGGTGTGATGATGCCTTGCGTGTCGAAGACGATTACGGATTGGAGCTCCGTGTAGAAATAGGTGGCGGACATTTGTCCCCGGCCGTTCCAGAAGTTTTGATCCACGCCCGCATCGGCGGAAAGGAATCGTTCCGGCTGAAGCCGTGGATCGCCAAAAGCCGAATAACCGAACGAGCTGTAATAGACGCCGAAACGTTCATACAGCGAAGGCGCGCGGTAGCCTCGACCGACGTGGCTGCGGATCTTGGTACCGGACTTACGGAAAAACCAGGCCGCTGAACCATCTCCAGTTTGTGCGGTTGGAGGCGCCGCGAAATGTAATCCGGTATAGGGCGCGCTTGATGCCGGTGTGAATTCCGGGGTCGTGAGCGTGAACGCCTGAAGCCGGTAAGATCCCGCTAACTGCAGCCGGTCGCTGAAAAGATGAAACTGGTCCTGCGCAAAGGCGCTGTTACTTCGCTGCGTCACGCTGGTTTGCGAATTCTGGGTTGGATCGGCAGCAGGAAATGGCTACTGAAATTCTCGTTCTCAAACTCGTATCCCGCATCGATGGTCTGATGACGGCCAAGCTGCCAATCGACGCGTCCTTGTAGCGTGTTGATCTCACCGTCATAAAAGGACAGATCGCTTCCGGTTGGTTGAAAATCCGGTCCCGCGGGACCGTCGCCGAAGCGCCGCCATGTCCGAAGGCCCTGGTAATCGAGTGTGATCCCGAGCGCTTCGGTCGGATGCATACCCGACCCCGAGCACGCCCGAGAAGAAGCGGCTGGCCCGCGTGGAATCGCCATCGTTCGCCGACGGAATGAAGTTCGCGCTCCCCACATTGAGGCCGGTCGCGGGTGTGCCCTGTTCGTAGCTCCGCAACTGCACGGAAGAGAGCGGAGCGGCGTTGATGATGTCCGCGTCCGGCGAAGGGTCCCGATTGCTTCGGGAGCGATAGACAAAGTGGAGAACGTATCGGCGGCAAAGATTCGGCCGTAAACGCGAGTAGTTGGAGTGAGATTGTAGGAAATGCGGCCCTGCAGGTTTGCAACGCGGGCCGGGTAATCGCCATCCATTCCGTTTACGACATCCAAATGTGAGACGCCGAGCGTGTATTGGAGGCGGTCATTCTTTGCGCCGCCCGCCACCTCGGCACGGCCGCGAAACGTTCCGAGTGAACCACCTTCAAGCAGCAGCGAACCGCGCGTCCGGCCACCACCTTCGCTGGTAACAATGTTCACCACGCCGCCGGTTGCATTGCTGCCATATAGAGAAGAACCCGCGCCGCGCAGCACCTCAATCCGGTCTACATCGGTGACGACCATGTCTTCAATAAAACTGGACGCATCGCCCTCAGTGGTGCTGGAATCGCGAAAGCGGAAACCGTCCACCAGGATGGCCGTGTCTTGCGCTGGCAGTCCCCGGGTGCGAATGGAGGAATCGGATACGGGACCGCCCAGCCGCTGGATTTTGAGACCGGGTAGGATGCGCAATGCTTCGGAAAGTGAAGAGTCGTCCCG
>CAWJUO010000004.1:0-71537 GCA_963845995.1 uncultured Acidobacteriaceae bacterium
CGGAGATGATCGACGAGGTGATGAGCGGCGGCAGCTACTACTCGCAAAATTCCTTCACGCTTCACTTCGGTTTGGGACAGGCTGCGCAGGTGGACAGCGTCGAAATTCGCTGGCCCAGCGGCATCGTTCAGAAGATCGGCAAAACGGCCGCCGACCAGTTGCTGAAGGTGACTGAGCCATGAGACGTCGCGACTTCCTCGCTTCCGCCGCTGCGCTTCTAGCCTTTCGTAAAGCGATAGCACAAGAACAACACCGTCAGCCAGCCTACTTGTCCCTGAAGCAGTTCATCCTTCCCGGTAACGACAACTATCCGGAGGAGAAAAAAGCCGCGGAGATTCGTGATGCTCTTACCGCGGCATTTCATTCGAAAGAACTGCCCGCTCGGCAACTTGGTAAAGGGCGCGTCGCCGCATCCCAAGAGTTATCGCCCGCTCGCGGCAGATCTCCACGAAGCCGTCTTTGACGAGGCCGATACCGAAGTGCTCCGCGGATGGAAAGCCTGGGTCGACTCGCTAGGTTCCGTCCGGCGAGTGCAGTTTTACGTTCTTCCGGACCAACTGATCCGCTACGAAGTGGCAAGCCAACTCGACGGAAAGCTGCTCTATCGTGTCGGCTTCTGGCGGCAAACCTGGCAGGATGGCAAGATCGTTGAGTTCCATCCCATTGAAGAGCACGTTGCGTCTGCGGCGGAACCATGGTTCCGCGACGTCACCGGCGCGGCTTTCAACAACCTGCCTGCTCTGAAACAGCAACTTGCCTGCGGCATTCCGTATTGGCGGTCAACGCTCGATCCGGCCAGTGGCATAGATATCTATGGAAGCAATGGCATCGCCGTCGGCGACATCGACAATGACGGCGTGGACGAGATCTATGTCTGCCAGCCCGGCGGATTGCCGAACCGTCTGTTCAAGTGGAAATCCGACGGCACGCTCCTCGACATAACAAAGGCATGGGGGCTCGATCTTCTCGACGACACATCATGCGCCCTGTTCCTCGATCTACGCAACTCGGGCCGGCAGGATTTGGTGGTCTTGCGCAGCAGCGGTCCGATTCTCTTCTTGAACGAAGGAACTCAGATACCGCATGCAACCCGAAGCCTTCCGCTTCCGAACGCTTCCTAAAGGCGGGTTCACCGGAATGGCTGCCGCGGATTTCGACCGCGATGGCAAACTCGACCTATATCTGTGCTGCTACGTCTACTTCCAGAGCGAAGCCCAATATACCTACGCCTCGCCCTATCATGACGCGCAGAATGGACCGCCCAATTTCCTGTTCCGGAACGACCTGAATCCGGACGGAACCGGGTTCTTCGAAGACTGCACCGAAGAAACCGGCATGATGGAGAACAACAACCGTTTCAGCTTCGCCCCCGCCTGGTGCGATTACAACGGCGACGGTTGGCCCGATCTGTACGTCGCAAACGACTTCGGAAGAAAGAATCTGTACCGCAATCAGAACGGCCATTTTCGCGACGTCGCCGCCGAAGCGGGCGTGGAGGACATCGGCCCTGGCATGAGCGCATCCTGGTTCGATTACGACGGCGACGGCAAGCCCGATTTATACGTCGCGAACATGTGGACCGACGCCGGGCAGCGAGTGATCCACGACAAGAATTTCGCGCCCGCCCAGAAAGCCGCCGAAGCCTATCGCGCTCACACGATGGGCAATTCGCTCTTCCACAATCGCGGCGATGGCACCTTTGAAGATACAACCGCGCAGCAAAACGTCGCCTTTGGCCGCTGGGCATGGTCTTCCGGTGGACACGATTTCGATAACGACGGCAATCCGGAAATTGCGGTCACCTGCGGCATGTTGACGAACACGTCGGCCACCGATTTGAACAGTTTCTTCTGGCGGCAAGTCGTAGCCGCAGTCGCCTGTGACGGCCGAGCCCTCCGCCGAATATCAAAACGGCTGGAACGCCATCAACCAGTTCGTGCGCGAAGAGTACAGTTGGAGCGGACACGAACCGAACGTCTTCCACGTGCGCCGGGGCGACCGTTACTTCGATTTCTCGGGCGTCAGCGGGATCGACTTCGCGGACGACAGCCGCGCTTTTGCAGTTTGCGATTTCGATGGCGACGGACGGCCCGACATCATTCTGAAAAGCCGCCTGGGTCCGCAGGTCCGGGTGCTTCAAAATAACTGCGCGGGAACGAATCACTCGATCGCCTTCCGCCTGCGCGGAACCAAGTCAAACCGCGATGCCATCGGCGCTCGCATCCAGGTCGATCAACAGACCAAATGGCTTGAGGCGGGTTCCGGCTTTCTGTCCCAGCACACAAAAACGGTCCTCTTCGGCCTCGGCGCGTCTTCTGGAGCGAAGCGAGTTCAAATCACATGGCCCTCCGGTCTCGTCCAGGAGTTTTCGAATCTCGAATGCGGCAAGACTTACCAGATCATCGAATCTTCCAGCGAAATCTCCGCTCAACCATTTCGCCCCCGCAAGCCGCTGCCATCAACTCCCGTAGCTGGAAACAATGAATTGCTGTTGCAGGATACCTGGTTTCTTGAACCCGTCCCGCTTCCTGAACCGCAGCGCGGCCCCGGTTTGTTTCTCATGAAAGAACCCCGCGAAGAATATGAGATATTCAGGCGCTATCTCTTCGATTGGCGAACGTCCATGAAGTTGCCTATGGCATTGCTCTTGAACAACTCGGGCGAAGCCATCAAGATTTACGCTCAAACCCCGTCCGCGGCCCAGGTGAAGGCCGATCTGGCGAAATCGCCCAAGCTTCCATTCGACGGCTTCTACATCAAACCTCCAAAGCGCGACTTCTTCAAATTCGGCGCGGCCTTCCTCTGGGCAGGATATTCCGAGCAGGCTCTTCCGTATCTCGAAAGAGTGCTCCAGGAGACACCCGATAATGCGCGCGTTCTCGTGCTGGCCGGGGAACTGCATCTCGAAGCGGGCCGTCTGGACAAGGCGGAGAAATATTTCGAACAGGCGAGCAACTCTGAAAGCGCGGAAGCTGCCAACGAACTGGGTCTGGCACTCGCGAAGCAAGGCCAGCTGGACAAGGCGCAAAGCTACTTCAAACAAGCCATCGCCAAACGCCGCGACTACGCCGAAGCCATCAACAACCTTGGCGTGCTTTACACGCAGCAAGCCAAAGTGAACGACGCCGTTGCCGCTTTCAGTTACGGTATCCGCGTCAGTCCGGATGAGGATATACTCTACCTGAATTTAGGCCGCCTCTACGCGCGCACTGGACAACTCGATAAAGCTCGCGTCACCATGCAACAGTTGCTCGAGCGCAAGCCGGACAGCGCGACCGCCAAACGGGCTTTGCAGGAACTGCGGTAACTGAAATGCTTATCGCAATTTTCATCGCCATGATCCAAGCACAGACGCTGCAGGCGCAATCGGCGCTCTTCGATCAGATCGCGAATTCCGGGCGTTGCGTCACCCTCGCCGAATCCCCGGATGCGCGCGTAAATCCGCCACCCGCCATCGCCCCCGGACCGCCGCCCGTGCTCAGCTTCCGCTACTACGAAGGCAAGATGCATCACCGCTTCGGCGATGTCGATTTGATGTTGGACGATGCGGGTCACTAAACTAATCGCCGTCCTCATTGCGTCTGCGCTGTGTGCGGCGGCTCAATCCGCCCGGGAGAAGGGCATTGCCGCGTTCAACGAAGGCCGCTATTCCGTTGCGCTGCCCGCCTTGCAGCAAGCCGCCGCCGATCACACGGACAAAGTTGCCGCCGCTTTCCTCGCGTTGACACAGGCTGCAACGGGCGACTGCAAAACCGCGCTCCCCGCTCTCACGGCCTCCGAAGATCCTAAGCTTGAGCGCTTGACCGGTGTAGCCGCTGTGACCTGCTACAGCGCCGCCGGCGACAAGATGCGCGCCTTCACGCTGCTAGACCAACTCGAAAAGAAGTTTCCATCCGATCCCGACGTGCTCTATCTGTCCGCGAAGCTGCACATGAAAGCCTTCAACGATGCGACTTTCGCGATGTTCGAGCGCGCTCCCGCTTCCTACCGGGTACATGAACTCTCGGCGGAGATATTCGAAGTGCAGAACCGCTTCTCCGATGCCGTTTCCGAATACCGCAAAGCCATCGAATTGAACCCGACCGCCGCCGACCTGCACTACCGTCTTGGCCGCGCCATTCTGTTGCAGAGCCACGCTCCAGAGGTGCTTGAACAAGCCAAGAAGGAATTCCAAGCCGAGCTAAAGGTGAGCCCCGAAGACAGTGCCTGCGAGTATCAATTAGGCGAGATCGCACAAACGCAAGGCGACACCGCGCAAGCCAAATCGCACTTTGAACGCGCTCTCGCACTCTCGCCCAACTTCGCTCAAGCCCTGATTGCCGTAGGGAAAATCTATGCGCAGGAGAAGCAGTACGGCAAAGCGATCTCCGTACTGACCCGCGCGACCGCTCTTCAGCCCGGCAACGAAGCCGCGCATTACGCCCTGCTCACCACCTATCGCAACGCAGGCCAGATGGACAAAGCGAAAGAGGAGAAGGCAATCCTCGACCGGCTTCAAAATCCGCCCGAAGGCGAGTTCTCGGACTTCCTCAAGAAACTCGGCGAGAAGCAGCCGCAGCAGTGATTACCTGGCGTTTGATACTGCTCTTCGTCGCGGTTTATGCGCCGCTATTCCAAAACATTGCCAAGCAAGCCGGGTTAGTGGACGTCTTCCCAAACGGCGGCACGGTCTCGAAAGAGTACATCCTTGAGACCACCGGCAGCGGCATCGGCTTCATCGACTATGACAACGACGGCCTGCCCGATCTCTTCGTTCTCTCGGGCCAAGGCGGCACAAATCGCATGTACCACAACGAGGGCAATTCCAGATTCCGCGATGTGACCGACGCGCTCGGTCTTCGCTCCTCCGGCTGGGCGCAAGGAGTCTGCGCGGGAGACTACGACAACGACGGCTACACCGATCTGTTCGTGACCTACTGGGGACAAAATCACCTCTATCGCAACATCCAGGGCAAGCGTTTCGAGGACGTCACGATTCCGGCTCATCTCTCACAGAACCGCACTCGCTACAACACCGGCTGTGCCTTCGTCGACATCGATCTCGACGGCCATCTCGATCTCTTCGTCGCCAATTACCTGAAGTTCGATCCCGCCGTAACGCCGAAGCCGGGCGCGAATCCCTATTGCTTCTATCGCTCCATCCCGGTAAGCTGCGGGCCGCGCGGGCTGCCGTTCGACCGCAACATTCTCTATCGCAACAACGGTGACGGCACGTTCAGCGATATCTCGGAGTCGTCCGGAATCGCCGAACCGGAAGGTCACTACTCGCTCGGCGTGCTGACCGGCGATTTCAATGAGGACGGCCTGCCCGATATCTATGTCGCCTGCGACCAGACCCCGTCTTTGCTCTACATCAACAAAGGCCATGGCAAGTTCGAAGAAGAAGGCGTTCTGCGAGGCGTCGCGTTCGATCAAAACGGACGTGCGATGTCCGGTATGGGCGTGACCTCGGCGGATTACGCGAACGACGGGCATCCCGGCATCTTCCGCTCGAACTTCTCGGACGAGGTCGAGACCCTTTACAGGAATCGCGGCGCTGGCAACTTTGACGACGTCACGCTCGAAGCGGGGCTCGGTCAGAATACGCGTTACGTAGGCTGGGGAACGGGTTTCTTCGACTTTGACAACGATGGCTGGAAGGACCTGCTGCTGGTCAACGGACACGTGTTCCCGGAAGTCGAGAACCTTCACGTAGACATCCATTACAAGGACCGCGCCATCCTCTACAGGAACCTCGGCGGCGGCAAGTTCCGCGATATCTCGGAGCACGCGGGCCCGGGTCTTCAGGAACTGCATTCGTCGCGTGGCGCGGCCTTTGCCGATATCGATAACGACGGCCTGATCGAAATCGCGGTCAACAACCAGAACGAGGCGCCATCGCTGCTGAAGCAAGCGACCGTGCCGCCAGGACATTGGACAATTCTGAAACTGGTTGGCACCCGCTCGAATCGCAGCGCCATCGGAGCGCGCGTGAAAGTCGTCACCGGCGATCATTCCCAAACCGATGAAGTCCGGAGCGGCGGAAGCTATCTTTCGCAGAGCGATCTACGGCTGCATTTCGGGCTCGGCGCGGCGAACCGCATCGATCGAACTTCAAATCAACTGGCCGGGCGGCACGCGGCAGACCCTCAGAAATCAGCCCTGCGATAAGGTGCTCACCATCAAAGAGGAATAGAATAGTAGTTCAACTTGAAATCTGAACTACTGAAAACGGGCAAGGCGATCTCATCCAGCCGCCGTAACTTCCTGCAGACTGTCACCGGCGCGGCAGCCTCTGCCGCGCTATTCGGACTCGCTCCGTGCGGCGCTCTTGCCATGCCGAAGGGCAGGAAAGTCGTCGTGGTCACGTTCGGCGGCGGAGCCCGCGACGAGGAGACCTTCATGCCGGAAGGTCAGGAAAACATCCCGAACATGCTGCGGGAACTGATCCCTCAATCGACCTTCTTCAGCCAGGTTGTGAATCGAGGCATCCTGGGCCACTACGTTGCAACCGCAAGCCTCGCGACGGGCGTCTACGAGACCTTCAACAACTTCGCGGCTGTTCCGCCGCAGAATCCGACCGTCTTCGAATACTTCCGCAAAGACCTGAATCGCCCGGCAACGGATACCTGGGTGGTCGCGCCTAGCAACGGCTTCACTCGCATCGGCGAAAGCGGCAACGGAGCTTACGGCTTGGGCCTGGGCGCTGGCGTCATTCTGCCGAAGCGTCTGCTCGCGGCGGGGCTTTCCTCAGCCGGCGAGGGTCAATACGACCACCTGCTGCGCGACAACTACGAGACGCCGCTTTACACGTCGGACTCGACCGGCAGTGAGATTGAACTGCATCGGATGGCGGGCATTCTCAAGCTCTCTGTCGCCGATTTCGTGAACCACGCCCGCAACCTCGCGAGCCCTGACGAACTGTCCGTCTACATCGCGCGGCAGCTGATGAAGCAAGTGGCTCCGAGCCTCTTGTGGATCACCCTGCACGACATAGACATCGCGCACTCGGGCACATACTCGCTCTATCTTGAAGGAATCCGGCGATCCGACCGGCTCTGCGCGGAGATCTGGAAAACAATTCAGAGCGAACCGGAATATGCCGGTAAGACAACCATGTTCATCCTGCCGGATTTTGGTCGGGACTCGGATACCGACGCGGGCGGCAACGGCTTCCAGCATCATCGAACGGGTGACGCCCTATCGCGAACAACTTGGATGATGGCGATGGGACCGGGAATTCGCCAGAACGTGATTGTGGACCGGCCCGTCGAATCGATTGATCTCGTGCCCACTTTGGGCGGCATGCTTGGATTTTCGGCCAAGTTGTCGCAAGGCAAGCCGCTGACCGAAGTGCTGTAAGAAGTGCCGTGACGTCATGGTTCCCAACCAATTAAGCGCCGCGCAATTCACGGCCTACCCGCCGCAAGCTGGCACTGTAGCGACAACCCACCTGAAGGTTCTTCAGCAACTGCCGCTTGCTTTTCTGCCCTTGCTGCTGCGCGAGACCATCGCCTACGACTGGAAGTTTCCCGCCGAGCGCCGCGAACTCGATCACCAATTCGACTACTTGGCTGCCATGTCTCCGGAGCAGTTACGTAAAACCATGGCCGGATTCGCGCAGCTCCGCTTGACTCCAGAGTTGGAGTCAATCGATTGGGTAAACAAGCCCGCGGACTTCTCGGAGAAGCTGACCGCGCATCTGTGGGCGACGCACCAGATCGATGGCTTCCGCGCCGCCTCAATCGAGTATGTTCGAAAGCTGAACGAAGCCAAACCGTCGCAGGCGCTTCCAGGCCACCGGCTCGCGATCGTCGTTATAGGGCAGGGCGTCGCCGACCCCAACATGCCGCTGTTTCGGAAACTGCGGCCATACGGGGTTCACTTCAAGAATGTGGACCCGAAGGACGGATGTTCCATTCTCGGCCAGGAGATCGCCTCCCGCGCATCGAAGTTCCCCGAGCCTTTCGCGCATTGGTACATCGATGGAGCGGACGGTGCCGCCACTTCGGACAAGGCCGTCGCGTGCGTGTCTTATTCGTCGCTCGATGCCGTGCGGCGCGCTCTGATCACCGAGATGACGCGCACGATGCAGCCCGGCGGAGGCGGTCCCGAGATGCTGCGGACCTTGCTGGCGCGTACCAGCCCGGAGGATCTGGGCCTGACCGGAAGCGGCGATAGCGCGGTGTTGAACAAGTTCAAGATCAGCGTATTGACCGAAGGCTCCGGAACCCAACTCTTCAGCACAACATTCGTCCAATGGTCGGCGCGTGAAGCGCTGCGCCGGGCCCAACCTCTGACTCTGTTCGCCCGCTTTACACCCCGGCAGCGCGAGGACTCCATGAAGCAGTTACTCGCGGGAACGCAGCATCAGCCGGTTCCCGATCCCGAAGGCTCGCTGGTGGACGCGGACATGGGCGCCTATTACACCTGGATCAACCTGCAGCGCTTATCCGGCGCCGAGAACTCCAGGTTTCTGGTTTGGTTCGAGGATCACAAAGAAGCCCTGGCCATCGGTCCGTCGCTGCCCCGCGCTACCGAGAGCAACGAACCGGTAGACCTGCGCCAAATCCTACAGAGGCTCAGCTAAACCGTACAGGTCTTGAAGGCCTGTTCCAAGCCACGAATGGGCGGCGTCTTAGCGGGCACAAACTCATGCGAGAGGAAGCCCTGGTATCCGGTATCGGCTATGGCGTTCGCTACCGCGTGCCAGTCCACTTCCTGGGTGTCGTCCAGTTCGTGCCGTCCCGGATTTCCGCCCGTATGGAAATGTCCGATGAAGCCGATGTTCTCCCGGATGGTCCGGATCAAGTCGCCTTCCATGATCTGCATGTGATAGATGTCGTACAGCAGTTTGATCTGAGGCGAATTCACACGCTTCATTAGCTCGACGCCCCAGGCCGTGTGATCCGCCATGTAGTCGTGGTGATTGACCTTGCTGTTCAGCAGTTCCAGGTTGACTACGACGCCCTTCTCTTCCGCGTACGGCTTGATCTTGTTCAACCCGACGGCGCAGTTTTCGAGACCTTCGGCGTCTGGCATTCCGGCCCGGTTCCCGGAAAAAGTAATCACGTTCGGAACCTTCGCGGCGGCGGCGAGCGTGATGTCGTTCTTCAGACTGGCCAGAACTCTGTCGTGATTCTCAAGCCGGTTCAGGCCAATCGGAATCACGTTGGGAGGCGTCCCCGAAGTCATCGAAGGCACCAGGCCGTATTTTTGAACCGTGGCGTACTGGTCGGGGGTAACAAGGTCCATTCCCTTCAGGCCGATCCGGACAGCTTCCTTGCAAAGTTCATCGAGCGTGAACCACTTCTGGTAAGTCCAATAGGAGACACCCTGCTTCAGGCGGCCGCCTCCGTTCGCCCCGGCATCGGGCAGGGCGGGACGGGCGAGGGCGACGGCTCCAGTGGCAAGGGCGGACGTAATCGCTTTTCTACGAGTCATGCGAACGCATACTAGCAGATTGTGAATTCGGCTGTTAAACGCTTACTTCAAAAACGATGTGGCAAACTGTCGGGATACAAACAAAGTGAAGATTACCCTCAGGAAGCTAAACCGAGTGTGTCTGGGACTGGCGGCAACGGCAGCCGTGTGGACCCTCAGCGCCCAGACGCCGGGACAACATTTGCCGGACGCGCCGGGGAGAGACACAGTTCAGAAAGTCTGCGGAGCCTGCCACAGCGCCGACCTTGTCCTCGGCCGGGGAATGACCCGGGCCGCGTGGAGCGAACTTGTCGCGAGCATGATCAGCCGGGGGGCAAAGGGCACGCAGGGCGAATTCGCTCAGGTGATCAATTACCTGACGGTGAACCTCCCTCCCAAAGGCGCTGCCGCCAATACCCCGGCAAGGCGCAGAGGCGGCGGTGGCGGATTGACCAGCGGACCGAACGATAAGCAGATCGTAGACCCAGCGGCGGCCGACCGGGGACAAATCACTTACAAAGCCTCCTGCGCCAGTTGCCATGGTCCGGACGCAAGAGGAACTGGCAAGGGTCCCGACCTGGTGCGATCTGTCACGGTGTTGCACGACCGCTACGGCAGTAAGTTAGGGCCGTTTCTCCAAAAAGGCCATCCGGCTCCAGGCTCAACGCTTCACCGAAGCCCAGATCAAAGATCTTTCGCACTTCCTTCATCAGCAGTTCAACGACACGCTGCGAGGCGGTTCCTTCTCGAAAGTGTTGAACGTTCTTACGGGCGATCCAAAAGCAGGAGAGGCCTACTTCAACGGCGCGGGCGGCTGCACCGCGTGTCATTCGGTGACGGGCGACCTTGCGCGGCATCGCGTCGAAATACGATCCGCCGACTCTGCAGCAGCGGTTTCTGTTCCCTGAGACTGTCGGCTTCGGCCGAAGAGGATTGAGCGGAACAAAGCCGGTCACGGTCACCGTGACGACGCAGGACGGGCAGACCGTTTCTGGAGCGCTCGACAGAATGGACGACTTCGACGTATCCTTGCACGACTCCTCTGGCCAGTACCACTCGTGGAAGCGGACGCCCGAACTCAAGGTTGAAGTCCACAATCCTTACGCGGGACATATTGAGTTGCTGGATAAATATACGGATAAAGACATACACGATGTGGTTGCCTATCTGGAGACATTGAAATGAAGTTGATAAAAGCCTCCTTAGGCCTGTTACTTACTGCAACCGCATTGTTTGCGCAAGGTCTCGATCCCGCGAAACTAACTCAACCACCCACCGATTCGTGGCCCACTTACAACGGCGACTATTCGGGCCAGCGATTCAGTACGCTTTCGAAGATCAACACGGGTAACGTGAATGCTTTGAGCCTTGCCTGGGTATACCGGATAGGCGTAGGAAGCGATAACCCGGGAGGATCGATCAAAGCTACTCCTCTACTTGTAAACGGGATTTTGTATTTCACTCTTCCCGACTATGTCTGGGCGGTTGACGCGCGCACCGGCCGCGAGGTTTGGCATTACAAGTGGCAATCGAAGGGCGGCATCCATTTGGGAAACCGCGGCGCCGGGCATTTATGAGAACTGGCTCTACTTTGAAACGCCCGATTGCAATCTCGTCTCGTTGAATTTGAAAGATGGAAGCGAGCGCTGGCACAAGCAGGTATGCGATCTGGACCAGCTCTATTACGCGAGTGTCGCGCCGGTTGTGATCAAGAATCACGTGATCGTGGGAGTCAGCGGAGACGACACGGATATTCCTGGATATCTGGAATCCCGCGATCCTGAAACGGGCGATCTGCAATGGCATTGGTCCGCCATTCCAAAACCGGGCGCGCCGGGTTCGGAGACTTGGCCCAATGCGGAAGCGATGGAGCACGGCGGCGGCATGACGTGGGTCCCGAGCACCTACGATCCCGATCTGAACATGCTGTTTGTCGGGACCGGAAACCCGCAGCCAGTGATTGCCGGTAAAGGCCGGGCGGGCGACAACCTGTTCACCGAATCCATCGTCGCGCTTGAAGCTGGATACGGGCAAAATGGTGTGGTATTTCCAACCCTCGCCGCACGATACGCACGATTGGGATGCGGTGCAAACGCCGGTGCTTTTCGATGGAGAAATCGATGGACAGAAGCGAAAATTGCTGGCTCAAGCGAGCCGTAACGGCTACTTTTTCGTGCTGGACCGGACCAACGGCAAAGACATTGTGACCAGCCAATACGTAAAGACGAATTGGGCAAAGGGCTTGGACGCGAAAGGCCAGCCCATTCCGAATCCGGCGAAAATGCCGCAGGTGGATGGCGCTCTGGTGACACCTAATCAGGGCGGCGCGGCGAACTGGCCTCCTCCGAGTTTCAGTCCGGAGACCGGTTTGTTCTATGTCAACGCGACGCGGGCCTTCAGCGAATACTACATTTTCGACAATACCGAAAAACCCGAGGGATGGGGCGGAAACGATCGCGGAGGCTGGGGCGAATCGATGCTCCAGGCGGTCGATTACAAAACCGGCCAGATTCGCTGGAGCCATAAATGGGATTCTTCCGGAGTTCGTTCCGGCGTTTTGAGCACCGCGGGCAATCTCGTCTTTACTGGTGACCCCGCCAATAACTTCGTTGCCCTGAACGCCACAACGGGAGAACCCTTGTGGCATGCGAATCTGGGTACCGCGGTTAGTAATGGAGCCATCACTTACACGCTGGATGATACACAATACTTACTCGTCAGCGCCGGCGATACGCTCTACAGCTTTGCCATGTTGAGTAAGTGACAACTCGATCCGACTTGTCGGACCTCCTGAAAACGCCACTCGAACTGAGCCCCGAAGCGTAAGCGAGGTCAGCTCTGAACTAACCCCCGTGCGCCGAAACTGAGCCGGGATTGTCCTTCACAACCAATCCTTCCCCGTGGCCGCCAAGGTCTACCATCAGTTGCTCGATCGCGCCCTCGTCCAGTACATTGTTCGCGATAACACAATTTTGCAGCTCTTTATATACGATGCCGTAGGAAGGGGACCAAACACCTCGGCCGTTGTCGTCCCGCCCGGCCTCAAGATTATTGCCGCAGCAGGTGATCCCGCGCGTACGTTCCAGCCGGATTTGGGAAGAATCGTATGTGCCCGGCGCCGCGATCTTCCCGCTGCGTTTGACAAAATTCCCGGTGATGCTCATTTGCTTGCCGCCCAACACCGCCAACCCGCAGGTCCCGGCACGATCAAAGAAATTTCCAGTGATGTTATAGCCGTTACCGCCGATAATCAGAATGCCTTCGCGGTTCCACTCAATGCGATTCGCGGTGAACGTGCACGAGGCATTCTCCTCGCGGGCCGCAAAACCAGCGCCATGGTTTCCCGACAGCCAATTGTCGAGTAAGAACCCGTCCCATCCGCGCAGCGAGATACCGTCCCCTGCGTTGTAGGCAATCATCGAGTGGCGGATAGAGAAACACCAGGCCCGGGTGAGGCGCACCCCATCACCGCTGAAATTCGCGATCTGGCAGCCCTCGATCCGAAACGTATCCTCCTGCTTTCCATAATCCGGCTTGTTCAACCAGACGCCATGGACGCCAGTGCCGAGTTTGCCTCCGTCCAGAGAGAGTCCCTCCACCGTTGCGCCAAACGCGCCAGTGATGTTGAGCAAGCATCGGGCACGTTCGTCCGCGAGCCGGATGACGGACCCGAAGCCATGCTCGTAATCCCAGGCCGGAATTCCAGTGATGGATACGTGCGGGCGCATTTGCAGTTCCGTGCTGCGATAAAGGCCCGGCGGCACGTACACGGAACCACCCCGCTCCGCCGCCGCATCGATTGTGCTTTGGATCGATTTGGTGTCGTCGGCCTTTCCATCGCCCTTGGCCCCGAACTGACGGACATTCAACAGCGTGTCCGCTAGGGTCTCCGCAGCGCTCATCTCCGGTCTCATGGCCAGCCACATTCCGCCAAGAGCGGCTGCCCGGGTGATCTGCCGCCGCCCCGGCGCGGGACCCGCCGCGTTCTCCCCCATGTCGATTCGCACCCTCCCGATCGATCTAACTTATCAGCGCCGCTATGGCTCGATCGCTCCAATAAACGATCCATAAGGCGGCAAAGCAAGATGGGTCAGGTCGGTGTCTCCGCTGGCATTCGGATAGGACGCCAACAGGAGTTTCGCGCGCTTGCCGCTTACCTTGTGCGAAGCGAGATCGTAGCTCACGTCCTGCGGAGCCGCCGTGAAATTCAGCGCTATCAGAACCGCCGCGCCGTCCTTCGTCTTCCTGATGAAAGAGAGAACTTTTTCATTCGAGTTATCCACGCTGATGAAATCGCCGTCACGCAACTGCGGGTTCGACCTGCGTAGCCGAATCAGCGCCTTATAGTAGTTCAAAAGGGAGTTGGGCTCTCGCTCCTCGGTGGAAACGTTGACGGTCTTGTAGTCTGGAGCAACGGGCAGCCAAGGCTTCTTCGCGGTGCTGAAACCCGCATCCGTATCGGCGTTCCATTGCATCGGCGTCCTCTCGCCGTCGCGGCCCTTTTCTTTCGGCCAGCCCATCCGTCCGATGGGGTCCTGCACATCTTCTTTCCGCTTGGGATCGTTATCGACCATGCCGAGTTCCTCGCCGTAATACACGAGCGCCGCATCACGCGGAGTCAGCAGCACTGTCGCCAAAAGACGCGCGATTTCGCCGTCGTGTTTGCCGTCTCCATAGCGGTTTATACTCCTCGGGTTGTCATGATTCGCGAAGACAAAAAGCGGAACATTTCCGTTCACCTTTGTCTCGGCATCCTCAAGCTTGCCCCGGAAGCTGGAGACCGACAGCTTGTTGCTGAACCCAAGTTGGGTGTCCATGGGAAGCTGCAGTTCGTCGTTGTTACGGCCATACATCTTAGCCAGTTCGCCTACGTTCGGAAGGTAAGTTTCGCCGATGAGAATGCGGCCGGGAAACTCGTTGGTGACCTTCCTTAGCTCGCGCAAAATGTCGTGTACTTCAGGAAGGTTGTCCGTGTAAACGCGTGAGACCTTGCGCTCCCCGTACGCGTCGATGCCCGAGACGTACTGCTCATCTTTCAAGGCAAGATCTTCGAACAGGCTGGTGACAGCGTCGAGGCGAAAGCCCGCCACGCCTTTTTTCATCCAGAAGCGGGTGACGTCGAACATGGCGTTCTTGACGTCGGGATTGCGCCAGTTCAAGTCCGGCTGCTGTTTATAAAACGCGTGATAGTAGTACTGATCGCGCGGCTTTTCGAACTGCCAGGCCGAGTGCCCGAAGATCGACTGCCAGTTGTTCGGCGGATTATTCGGAGGCGTGCCGCCGGGCTTACCATCGTGCCAGATGTACCAATCGGCCTTCGGATTGGTCCGCGATGACTTGGATTCGAGGAACCACGGATGCTGGTCGGACGTGTGGTTCAGAACCAAATCGCAGATAACCCGGATGCCGCGGGCTTTGGCCTGGGCGACCAGCCGGTCGAAATCCGCCATGGTGCCGAACTGCGGATCGATGCCTTCGTAATTAGAGATGTCATAGCCGAAGTCAACTTGCGGAGAGGGATAGAACGGCGTGATCCAGATCGCGTCGATGCCCGAGGTCTTTCAGGTAATCGAGGTGCGCCGTGATGCCGTTCAGATCGCCGATGCCATCGCCATTCGAATCGCCGAAGCTGCGCGGATAGACCTCATAGATAACGGCATGCTTCCACCAATCGTTATCGGAGTTCGAATCGGCTGGCGCGCCTTGTAAGGAGCGCGACGCGAACAGTGCGGTCAGCATCAAGGCGGAGGCGAAGCTGCGAAGGGAAGGCATACGGGTTATCCAAGTGTATTAGAAAATGCTTGGTCCCGAACTGTGTCTTCAGGGGAGCAGTATAGATCTTCTCCTCAGGAGCGATTAAGCCACTCGATAAAATCGGCCACCTTCAGGATGGAAATCCCCGCGTAGCTCCCAATCGGCAGCACATGGCGGGCGTCGCCGCTGACGATGAAATTACTTTGTGCGGCAACGGCACACTCCAGTATCTGGTTGTCGCTCGGGTCGGTTTTGATGACGTCTAGCGCTTTCGTCGGAGTGACAAGCTGCGTGTAGCTGCGAATATCGTCCTCCGCTCGCAGCAGTTCCTCCACGCTCCAATGGAATTTCTTGCGTAGTACTCTCAGCGTTTCATTCAGGATTGCGCCGGAAATATCCAGGCGGAATTCGCCCGCCGCTGCGAGGTCAAGAAATCGCCGGGGAAATCCGCCAAACTCGTAACCGGAAATGTAAATGTTGGTGTCTGCAGTGACGCTGGGCACCCCTAGCGCTCACTTTTACGGCTCTCGGATTCCCGCTCCTCTTGA
This sequence comes from uncultured Acidobacteriaceae bacterium, assembly GCA_963845995.1. Taxonomy (GTDB): domain Bacteria; phylum Acidobacteriota; class Terriglobia; order Bryobacterales; family Bryobacteraceae; genus Bog-105. The sequence goes on from CAWJUO010000004.1 coordinate 15,705, forward strand.
CGGAAGTCGTGAATGATTCTGTCTACGTCCTCTTCCTTGATGCCGAGCTTGCGCGCCTGCTGTTCCCCATAGGCATACAGACTTTGCCGGCGGCGATCCCTTAACGGCGTTCCATCGCATCCCGTACCAGTTCATCGACAGTAATGTGGTCAGCGCTCGCGGCCTGCTCCGCTTCGGTCAACAGGGCAGTGGGAATGCTGGCGTGTAGGTTCTTTTCGGCTTCCATGATGCGCTCCGTTCTCACAATTGTCGCAATTGCAACAAGGAGAGCGCTATGCCTCGGCCTGTTCATACATAGCCTGGAACTCCACGGACACTTTCCCGCCAGAAACCTAAAAAATTTCGCCCTGCCGCCTTAAACACCCGACCGTGCTCCATCCAAACCAAAAGCGCCGTGCAGAGCAGAAAACCCAGGTGAGCCTGCTTGAGCACTTCCTGGACCGCCGCCGTTCGACCCCGCTGAAACTGCCGGATAGCGAACGCCTGAAATCGCAAATGCGCACCCTCTTCGTTCAAGATAACTTCGCAGATCTGACGCAGCAGCGTCGATCCGGTGGCATCCCGTAACGCGGCATAGTACGGTCTGGCGATTACTTCAGCGGTAGCCAACACCTTCAGGCACAATTCGGCTCCGGCCACTCCCCGAATTCTCCGGAAAGCGCGGTGTACCCAATCCCGGCGCAGACACTCGACGCCCTCAGCCCGCAGAAACTCAGCCAGAATGCGGCTGTGGCGCTGCTCTTCGCGTATAAACAACCGCAACGCCGGCACAAATCCACGGTCTCCACTCACTGCGGCAAACTGCTGCGCTCTGAAGAGTAGCCGCTCTCCGCTGGCATTTTCTCCGAGCTGAAACTGTTGAATCGAGCGCGCAACGGCCCTCTTTTCGGCACCCGACAGCCGCTGCGGATCATTCCACGGCAAAGCGGGCTCAGGCGCATTCTGGTAAAAATATTCAATCCAATCGTAGGAGCTGCGTTCGAGGGTGGGAGCAACCTTCAACATGGGAAGAGTATGCCAGAATCAATTTATATTGTAAAGTGCTTTTTGCAGACGGCGGCCCGAGTACCTTCTGCTAAATTGAACCCGTGAAGCTCTACGATATCGATCCCGGGCCGGACTCGCCAGAAGTTGTGAGAGCGATTATCGAGATACCCAAAAATTCAGCGAATAAGTACGAGTACGACGGAGATTTAGGCTTGTTCCGGCTGGACCGGGCGCTCTATTCTCCGATGCACTATCCGGGCGATTACGGCTTCATTCCCGGCACGCTTGCCGAGGACGGCGATCCGCTCGACATTCTGGTCCTGGTGGACGAGCCGAGTTTCACGGGCTGCATGATGGAAGCGCGGCCGGTGGGAATTTTGCACATGTTCGATCAAACGGAGAATGACGAGAAAGTGCTTGCCGTGCCGAACCGTAACCCGCGGTTCGACAGCATTCATACCATCGATCAGGTGTTTCCGCACACGCGCCGCGAGATCGAATACTTCTTTTCGATCTACAAAGAACTGCAGGGTATGAAGACGCAGATCAAAGGGTGGGGCGGCCCGCGCGATGCCCGCAGGATCATCACCGAGAGCCGCCAAACCTACTTGGACAGGTCGCTCGAAAGAGCCGGGAAAAAAAGAGATGAAGAACAGCTTGCCGAAAGCGGTTGATTACACAAAAGCTATCGCCGCCGGAGTTATCGTCAAACCCGGCGCCGTTGTCGTCGTATTGCGAGTCGTCCACGTTATCCACGCTGCTGTTATCGTCTACGTTCGTAGCGTCGTCGGTCGCCTGGTAATCGTCGCGTCCGTCGCTGGTGCTGTAATCGCCACCGCCACTGTTTCCGGGTCCGTTGTCGTAGTAGTTGTTACACGGTTTCTTCGACGGGAGATCCATAGCCGCCAATCCCGCCACCCCCAAACATCCCTCCGCCGCCGAATCCAGGATGCGAGAACAGGTGCTGTATTCCTTCAAATGCGAGCGCGCCCGCGGCAACTCCGGCGGCTGTTTGCGCGGCTCCCCGTAAGAAAGCTGGGAGCACCGCTCGCCGCCACGCTCGGGCCGGGTCCACCGGGACTGGGCGCGGCGTACTGCGGCGGACGCGGCATAAGATCCGCTTTGCTGGGCATATGCAGAACTGCGAGGCGCCTGTTGCTGCTGGCCCAAAAAGCTGGAGGGACCCGAAGAAATCTGCCCGGCGCCCGATGACCGCTGAAGTTCCTGAATCTGTTGCTGCGCGTGCTGCAGCGCGATGTTCTGGATGATCACCGTCTGAGTCATCAGGTACAGAGCGTCGGGACGCGCCCCTATTTTTGTCCGAATAAAATCTTCGGCTTCCGGGATCTTTCGGAGGCGGAGGGGTCTGCGCTATTTTATTCGCCAGGTCCGTGAGCAGGTTGCGTTCATCTGATGTCATAAGTTCCTTTGTTGGAGCGACGTTCATTAGACGTCTTCCGCGCCCGCTTGGTTCAGTCTTCTTCGGCTCCGCTCAATTCCCGATACTTGCCAGCGGCCGTTCAGTCGTGACAGTGTAAGAGTAACCGCCGATGCCGATTGAAGCGACTCCGCCCGTCGATAAAGAAGTAAATCCATGGGAATCCGCAGCTCACCGCTTTGACGAAGCTGCCGAAATACTGAAACTGGACGACGGCATGCGCAAGGTTCTGCGGCGGCCCGCGATGGAATTGACCGTCAATATCCCGGTCGTTCTGGACGATGGCCGTATCGAGGTTTTTACCGGGTACCGGGTCCAGCATTCAATCGCGCGCGGCCCCGCGAAGGGCGGAATCCGTTTCGCTCCCGACGTCTCAATAGACGAAGTCCGGGCACTGGCAGCTTGGATGACCTGGAAGTGCGCGGTCGTAAACATTCCCTTTGGCGGCGCGAAGGGCGGAGTAATCTGCGAACCGCATCTGCTGAGTGAGAGCGAACTCGGAACGAATCACGCGGCGCTATACGGCCGAGATCTCGGAATTCATTGGACCCGAGCGCGACGTTCCGGCGCCGGACGTGAATACCAACGAGCAGACCATGGCGTGGATCATGGATACCTACTCCATGCACCAGCGGCACACCGTTACCGGCTGTCGTTACCGGCAAGCCGCTGGAACTTGGCGGATCGAGGGGGAGACCTGAGGCGACCGGGCGCGGCTGCATGATCGTCACCTTGAGGCGCTGAAGCGCTTTGCCCTCACGCCAGAGAACACGCGCGTCGTGATTCAGGGTTTTGGCAATGTCGGAGGCATGGCGGCCCGGCTGATGAGCAAGGCCGGATTCAAGATTGTCTGCGATTGTGGAATATGACGGCGCCGTCTACAATCCGCATGGACTGGATGTCGAAGGTCTGATGGAGCATCGCCGCGAATTCGGCAGTATCACCGGCTTCAGCGAGGCGGAGGACATCGACAAAGACGAAGCCATCCTGATGGATTGCGATGTGCTGATTCCCGCCGCCCACGAAAACGTCATCACGTCTGGCAATGCGGGCCGCATCAAGGCGAAAGATTCTGTGTGAAGGCGCGAACGGCCCTACTACGTTCGTTGCCGATTCAATCCTGGCCGAGAACAAAGTGTTCGTTATTCCCGATATTTTGGCCAATGCCGGCGGCGTGACGGTCTCTTATTTCGAGTGGGTGCAAGACCGGCAAGGCTATTTTTGGACCGAAGAAAGAAGTGAATGAGCGGCTGGAACAGATCATGGTCACCAGCTTCGACGACGTGATAGGGTTTGCGGAAGCGCATGGCGTGAATAACCGCACGGCGGCTTACATGCTGGCGCTGACCCGCGTCGCTTCCGCAATCCGGAAGCGGGGACTGTATGCGTAGACTGTATGCATGCCTGACGCGACTCCCTTACGACCGTGGTTCTGCAGCGATGACGACCGAAGCTTCCACGCCTCTGATGCGGCAATATCAAGCCGCCAAACAACAAGTTCCGAATGCCCTCCTGCTCTTCCGGCTCGGCGATTTTTATGAGCTCTTCTACGAAGACGCCGTAACAGCTGCGCGCGAGCTTGAGATAACGCTCACGTCGCGCAATAAGGAGCAGCGAGAATTCCGTGCCGATGTGCGGCGTTCCTTATCATGCGGCCGACGGCTACATCACGCGTTTGATTCAGCGTGGCTACCGCGTGGCCATCTGCGAACAGATGGAGCAGCCCGGGCCCGGCAAAAAGCTGGTCCGGCGCGAAGTGACGCGCGTGATTACGCCGGGAACCGCGACCGATGCAAGCCTGCTCCGCTCGCACGAGAACAACTACCTTGCCGCGGTGTTTGCCAAAGCGGACCGCTGCGGGTTGGCGTATGTGGACATATCGACGGGCGAGTTCAGAACGACTGAACTGGAATTCGTCGGAGCTGATTCCGGCGCTCGAAACCCTGAATGTTCGCGAGGTCTTGTACCCGGAGGGCCAGCCGCGTGGGCGCGCCGTGCCTTGAAACAGCCGCTCGACAGCTGGGTGTTTGGCGCCGATTATGCCGGCCGTCAGATTCTGGAGAATTTCCGGCTGCTCTCGCTTGACGGCTGCGGTCTCAGTGACCGGCCCCTGGCGGTGGCCGCGGCGGGCGCGGTGCTTCACTACTTGCGGGAGACGCAGAAATCGGCTCTCGGACATTTGAACCGTCCCGGTTATTATCAGCGCCACGATCACATGGTGCTGGATGCCGCGACGGTGCGAAATCTGGAACTGCTTGAACCATTGTTCGCCGGCGAGAGCCGGTCGGCCACCTTGATTCACGTGCTGGATGAAACCTCCACCGGCATGGGCGGGCGGCTGCTGCGGCGGCGGGTTTTGAACCCTTCCTGCAATCGAGCGGAAATCGAAGCTCGCCTTGACGCTGTGGCCGAACTCAACGGCAAAGTCATTCTGCGGAGCGATATCCGCAAAGTGCTCGGATCGATTCAGGATCTGGAACGCCTCCTAGCCAAGATCACGCTGAATACCGCCAGTCCGCGAGACCTGCTGGCGCTAGGCCGGTCGCTTGGCGCAACTCCCCAACCTGGCGCGGTTGGCGAATCAACTGGATACCCCCGCTCTCCGCAGCGAAATCGATCTGGTCGAGAGGTTCGGGACCGAATATCGGCTGCCATTTCGGACGAGCCGCCGGCGACCTTGGCCGACGCGCGGCACCATCCGCGACGGGTTCAACGCTGAATTGGACGAACTGCGCGACATCAGCCGCAACAGCCGGCAATACATCGCCGCGATAGAAACCCGCGAACGTGCCGCGACCGGAATCCAGTCGATGAAGGTCCGCTTCAACAACGTTTTCGGCTACTACATTGAAGTTTCGAAGACGAACCTTCAGCTTGTGCCGCCTTCCTATGAAAGGAAGCAAACACTCGCGAATGCCGAGCGATTCACAACTCCAGAGTTGAAAGAACTGGAAAGCAAGGTTCTGGATGCCGAAGAGAAGATCCTTACTCTGGAGCGCGAGATCTTCCAGCAGACACGAGAGTTCGCCGCTTCACATGCCATGCGGATCAAATCGGCAGCCGAGCGCGTGGCCGAGTTGGATGTGACCGCAACCCTCGCGCAGGTTGCGGCGGACAACCGTTACAAGCGGCCGCGTTTTTCCGATTCGGGCGAAATGCGAATCGACGCGGGCCGTCACCCGGTCATCGAGAAGCTCTCTGAAAAGGAGGCCATCCGGTTTATCCCAAACGACCTGTATCTGCATTCGTCAAAGGAATTCATCGGAGTGATTACAGGGCCCAACATGGGTGGCAAGTCAACTTATCTGCGTCAGGCGGCGTTGATCCTGATTCTGGCGCAGATCGGCTCGTTCGTCCCTGCCGAAGCCGCTCTGCTGCCCGTAGTGGACCGGGTGTTTACGCGCATCGGGGCGGCGGACAATCTGGCCCGGGGCCGCTCGACGTTCATGGTGGAGATGACGGAGGCCGCGGCCATCCTGAATACTGCGACATCTAACAGCTTCGTGGTACTGGACGAGATCGGGCGGGGCACTTCTACCTATGACGGATTGGCTCTAGCCTGGTCGGTTGTCGAGTATATCCACGAGCACATTAGGGCTAAAACACTGTTCGCAACCCATTACCACGAGCTTACGGAGCTCGCTGATCAACTTTCTGGAGTAAGAAATTTACATGTCGCCGTAAAAGAATCTGGCGACCATATCTTATTCATAAGAAAGGTAGAACCAGGACCGGCGGACCGTAGTTATGGTATCGAAGTGGCTCGTTTGGCAGGACTTCCCTTGCAAGTAATCGAGCGCGCGAGGTCAGTTTTATTGCATCATGAAGTAAGGGAACACTCGGTCAGCAAAGAGTTGACACCGAGCGATGCAGAACCGCCCTTACAGATTAGACTTTTCGAGCCGATGGACCAAAGGCTCGCCGATCGAATCCGGGCATTGAATCATTGACGAGCTCCGGCCGGTCGAAGCATTGCAGATTCTGCATCAATTGCAGCAAGAGTTGCTAAAGACATGAGAATAGCAGGTATCATGAGCGGGACTTCGCTCGACGGCATCGATGTAGCGATCATCGATATTACCGGTTCGGGCTTCAAGGCGAAAATTAACGTCTTGACGAGTCATTCGGTCCCTTATCCCAGGACCATTCGTGAAGCGCTGATCGCGGTTTCAAACGCGAGTGCGCAGACCGGAGATATTTCGCGCCTGAACTTTCTTCTTGGCGAATTATACGCCGAGGCATTGGAAGAGACCGCGGAGCGTGCCGAGATCCCGCTTAACACAATTAAGCTGATCGGTTGTCACGGCCAAACGATCTTCCATGAAGGGCAGGGCTCGCAGTTCCTTGGAAAGAAGGTCGCGAGCACGTTTCAGATTGGTGAATCGAGCGTCATTAGCGAACGTACCGGAATCGACGTGATTTCGAACTTCCGTGAACGCGACATGGCGGCTGGCGGTAAAGGTGCGCCGCTGGTTCCATACCTGGATTACATGCTGTTGCGTCATCGTGGGCGCGGGCGTGTCGCCGTGAATATTGGCGGCATCTCGAACCTGACGGCGATACCTCCGAACACCAATACGGATCGCGTGATTGCGTTCGATACGGGTCCAGGCAACCTGGTCATCGATCAGCTTGTTACACGCATCACGGTGGGCCGCCAGTGTTACGACCGCGACGGCGCGATTGCCGCGGCTGGCGTGATCGACGTGAAGCTGCTGGCGAAGCTGTTGCGCGATAAGTATTTTCGCGCTAAGCCGCCCAAAACGGCTGGACGTGAGCAGTACGGTTCGGAATTCGTTTCGAAGCTCCTCGATACGGAGTTGAGCAGCGAGGACCTGATTGCTACCGCGACCGCCCTGACGGCGGAGAGCATTGCACTCGGAGTTCGTAACTTTGTTCTGCCTGAAATGCGGGTGGACGAAGTTTTCGTCTCGGGCGGCGGAACACACAATCCCACGCTCATGCGAATGCTGCGGAAAGCTCTTGATCCGGTTCCCGTGATGGAGAGTACCGAAGTCGGCTTGGATGTGGACGCAAAGGAAGCGATTGCGTTCGCTGTGATGGCGTATGAGACATCGCATTGCCGTCCATCAAACGTACCGGCTGCTACAGGCGCAAAACGGCCCGTGGTTCTGGGGAAAATCACCCAGAACGGTCCTGCGCGCACCAACGGGAACTCGGACGGAAATGGTACGGCCACGGCGGTACTTAATGGCGGCGTCAGGAACGGCTCCGTTACCGCTACTCACAAAGCCAAGAGTACGCGGAATGGCAACGTTGCCCGGCCTGCGGTTCCTTCGAAGGTAAAGGCAGCAAGCCGTTAATCGCTAGACAATAAAAGTCGAAAAGCCGGTCATCTCCCTTAAAGGAAAGATGACCGGCTTTTTACGTTTGCCGCTAACAGACCGGATCAGCTCCCATGTTTCCAGCGGTCGAGCACATTGCCGCGCCGCCGCGGTGGGTTCTGTTGTCCCCCGGTTGGCGGTTTTCGGGTTTACTGTTGGGTTCACCGTCGGGTTTACTCGTGGGTTTACCGTTCGAGTTTACGGTCGGGTTTACCGTCGGCGTCCCTGTTACGACCGGTCCGGTTTGGATTGTCACAGGGATGTTCGGCATTGTGTTTACCACCTGGAGTCTCTGCGGCACCACAACGCGCTCCTGCACGGTGACTTGCGGCGTCTCCACCACGACCGGAGCCGAGACGCGATTACCTTTGAAAATCGACCACGAGCCTTTCGTCCTGCCGCCCACCTGGTAGGGGTGATCGTCAGACGTCCCTCCTCCCGCCCAGTTGGGATAGGCCGTGGCGAACAGAAATTCGAACGCATCAATCAGGTTCGCCCTGTTCATTTCGTAAACGCCAAAGTTTGGATCGAAAAAGTGGTACTTGCCGCTCGTATTCTGACGGTGAATCGCAACCGCGTGGCCCGTGCCTCCTTGAGGAGGATTCACGCCCACATGCGCGCAGCGGTCGGTTCCGAATTCCTGATTACTCAGGACTTCGTTGATCAAGTTCCGCAGGCCGGTGCCGGTATACTCCTTTGAATCCTGCGTCGCCACCAGATCCAGATTCTCGAAAGGACGTGCGGACCGCAGTGTCGTTTTTCCCAAGCGCGCGGCGTTGTTGCTCGATCGCCTGGTCCATCAGTTTCCTGAAATCTACCCAAGCCTTCTCCATGCTCGGGGCCGCTGAGCCTGTATCGTAGGCTCTCGTCGCAGAAGCTTGAGCTTCGTCGCGCGACCGAGTATTGGCGTCCCACAGCGCTTGTTTTTCTTGCCGCGTTCCCGGCATCTGGTTTATGCGGTTGTGCTCACGGACGTAAATTTGCTGCGCTGCGTCAAAGTCCGTGGTGTACTTGCTGTACAGTTGATCGCTTTTCTGTCTGATGATCGGGTTGATATCCTGTCTCTGCATCAGCGCGCCGCGCTCATCCTGACGGTGTTGTTTCCGCATGTCCCCATTCAGTACTCCAGTGGCAGGGAGGGTGCCTTCGAGGTTGAGATAAGTGAGCTTCGCGGTGCTGCTGACCAGCACGCGCCGAATCCAGTCGTAGCAAATTCCCGAGCAATAACCACCCGACACGGCATTCTTGGTGGTAGCGTCTCGTAGCGTTTCGATACGCGCACTCTGATGATATTGGCCTACTTCCGTGCCCAGCCTTTGCAGACGCGCGTGTGCCGAGGCCCTGGTGACCGGCACTGAAAACGTGTGCGAACGGGGACATCGAATGGCCTGCGGCGAAAAAATGAGACAAGGGAGTTAGGGGACACTTTCAGCGAGAGGAGAAGGAAGTGTCAAAGCCGTCAGGTGGGCAGAGATGGAGCAAGTACAGTCCGGAGTTCAAGCGCGCCGCGGTGGACCGGATGGTGGGGGGTGAGAGTCCGACAGCGATAGCTCGGGAGCTGGGCATTCGATGCAAGTTTCTCTATGCCTGGAAAGCTGCGGGAAAAGGCAGCCAAGGCGTTCCACAGGTGCCGGAGAAAGCGGATAAAGATCCGCAGGAACACGAGGTCGCGCGGCTGCGAAGACGGATTTCGGAGTTAGAGCGGCTCACGGGAAGGCAGACAGCGGAGCTGGATTTTTTCGCCGCAGCCTTACGCAGCGTCAAGGAGACACGCCGGAAGAGCGGCGCGGATTCCGGCGAGGAGTTACGAACTGATTCAAGAGCAGGTAGCTGCGCAAGGCCAAGCCAGTATCGAAAGGATGTGCGAGTTAGGCAAAGTGAGCCGCGCCGGCTTTTACCGGAATTGGCAAGAACGCCAGCCGAAGGAAGCGGAAACGGCTCTGCGTGATGTGATTCAAAAAGCGGCACTCGCTCGGCGTACCTACGGCTATCGCCGTATCACACCATTTGTGGAGCGCGCCGGCCTTGCCGTGGGCGAGGGCGTGGTGAGGCGTATCTTGCGAAGCGATTATCTACTGGCGATTCGCAAACGCAAGTTTATTAGAATCACGGCCAACACCGAGCATGGCTTACGTTTATCCAAATCTGGCGCAGTATGTGGAGGTCAAGGCGATCAACCAGCTCTGGGTAGCTGACATCCGTATCTACGCCTGGGACGTGAGTTTGTCTATTTGGCCGTCGTGCTGGATGTCTTTTGCGACGCGTTGTGAGTAGGGCAATCGGTCGAAACTGGAGACGTCGCTGACGCTAGAGACATTGAATCAGGCTATCAAGAAAGTCAGCCGGGCGCTGGCCTGGTGCAACATCCGACGCGGAAGCCAGTACGCCAGGGACGATAGGTGAAGCAACGGGAAGAGTTCGGCATGGTGATCAGCATGAGCCGTCCAGCCAGACCTGGGAAAATGCCTATTGCGAAAGCTTCATGAGCACGCTCAAACGTGAACAAGTCAGTTGTCGGCTTGCGCGGAACTGGTGGATTGGCAAACAGAAATGATTGAGTTCATCGACCAGTTTTATAACGTTTATCGATTGCATTCCGCGCTGGCTTATTGCTCGCAGAGGAATTTGAAAACAAGCAGGGCGCAGTCCCGCCAGCGGGCATGAGTTTTCCGAGGCATGAGGAAATCTATCCTGATGCCTAAGCAAATGCAAACTCAGCGAAGAGCGGATAACCGCCTCCGCTGCCTCATCAGGATGAGTTTCCAGCAGAATATTCCTTGGCCGGTTGCTCTCCAGCAGAGCCGGTCCCGCTTCCTCTGCTATGCTCATCCTCAACCAGAAACTTACTGTTGGCCATCGGTTCGCCGACGGCTACTGTCCCCGAACTCGACTGTCTCATCTCACAACGCAGGCCATGAACGACTCTCCGGTGAAATCCCGGTTGGGCGTGGTTAACCAGCTTTTTTCTGCAACGTTTGCCGGACAACATACCGGACAGTACAACGGGATAATTGATTGCCGGTTGCACCCCGAAGCCGAGCAGGCGAAAATATCGCCACCGCGAAAATAGCTTTCGCCAATCGTATATCCCTGGCTGCAGTGCGGGCACGAATACCGCATAGTTTGTCTCAACGCTCCTTAGAATCGAAAGTTAAAATTCAACGAGACCACGGCAATACATCGCGGCGACACCCGAGGTGGCGGGCCATTGCGTGGGTCTTCTCTGTTTTTGACGCGCTCCAGTATACCAATCCGATATGCCGATTCACCTCCATGGCTGAATATCTATAGGAACTCTGCACACCAGTACCGATTCGTTCCGATAGGGACAGACAACGCCCGCGACGGGCTTCTGCAGTACGAGCCAGGACACTCCGTAAGTTCGGGAAAGTCGCTGGAAGTCCGATACTCCGAACCGGTTCCAACCCTGGAGTGAAGACGTTTCTTGATCCCACATTTTCGCCAGTGCGGGAAACAGCGTAACAACTCCCGCATCCTTGCAGTGATCGGCGAGCATGCTTCGCTCGGCAACCGCACGAAATCCCTCGTTATCTTCTCCGGATGTGTTCATGTGATCCGGTCCTAGGGCGAATAGCGCGGAAGGGGGCGTGTTCTCTCGTATCCAGACAAATGCTTTCAGCCATCCGTTGCGATGCTGAGCCCATGGCCATTGGATATGGCGGCTCGCTGGAAAGCTAGCTCGCTGGACCAGAAACATGCCGAGACAGAGAGGTCCGAGCAACAGAGCGTGCCGGATAAAACTAGAGCGTAGGATGTATCGCCCGAGTACAGGACCCAGCAGCACGAAAAAAACAACGTAGATCGAGTGGAACGCGCGCATGGGCTGAATCTCGGCCACGCTCTCGAAGCGTCGGGAACTGCTGAACAGTATGCCGAACGCGAGGAAGACAAGCCCAAACAGAACTGTCGCTTTGCACAACTGCGCCAAAGAACTTAGGTTGTTCTTTTTCGCCGCTGCGAACAAGACACAGATCAGAAGAAGCGGCATTACGATTCCCGTCAACTCATACCAAGTCCAATTTTTTAAGAAGAAATAAGACCTTGTCAGGAGAGCGTCATGGTAGGCCGGACCCGCCGACCGAAGAAACGCATTCGACAGGAGAGAACGATAACGAAATCAGGGCTATTGGCGCGGCACATAGACAGAATTGGAGCGGTGGATCTTTCGATAAGAATGTATTGGTCAGTTTAAGTATGCGCGAGGACGTGGGCTGGCGAACTAGCAACAGTGCGCCGCAAAAGGCCGCGCCATAGACTGTCATCAAGGGATGGATGAGAAACATCGCCATCAGGCAAACACTCCCGATCCAATAATTTCTCCGTAAGGTTGCAACCAGCGCGAATATAAGCAGGGGTGTCGATAAGGAACGGGGCGTGAGGTACGGATCCATCACGAGCAACGATGTCCCGGCGACGGGAATAGTAAGTACTGCCGCGATGAGCGCGACCGTTGTCCAGCGATAAGAACGTTCCGGAATAACAGCTTCGGAAAGAAGAAGGCACGCCGAGAGCAGAACGAATATGGAAGACAGATGCCACAGGAGCAGCATGTCGCCGAGGGCAAGGTGGCTGAGCCGTACCGAGCCAGCGACAATCCCGGCGAAGCACGTGAGATTGGTCTGCGACATGAAGAACTCAGAACCAAACGGATACAGCGCCGGGTTTAAATTCTTCTTGATCGCCGGTACATATATGGCGGCATCTTCGGCTGCCGGATGATAGCCGTGGATCAGTAATGCGGCTGCGGTGAACGCGGCCAGTATAAGCGCATCCTTCCAACGGCTTCTACCGATAGCGGCGAGCTTAGTAAAGAAGATGCTGCGCAGGTGATATTTCCGGGCATACTGTTCCGGCAAAGTTTTGTCTGGTGGTTTTGTCTAATGAGAGGCGATGATAAGGCCTCTGGACGAGTTCGCCAGTATTTGGGTTTCGAGGAAGATATCAATGTTGCCCGGTGAAAGAGCCCACGGCGGTGATACTGATATCCACCTGCTGATTCACCCGCAAAATGAATGTACTCGGGTTCTTCATGCCCCACGCAACGTAGGGAACGACAAACTTTCCAGTCGCAACAGCTTTGCCGCCCGACAATTCTACGTTCACGGGAATCGAAAGCTTGTGCCGCTGCCCGTGGATGCCGAACCAGCCAACGACAACCACTGAAGCAGATGCACTTGACAGATTTCCTTCCATCGAAATCGGCGTGAACGTGATTTCGGGGTAGCGGCCCACTTCGAGGATGTTCTTCTTCATACGGCTATCGCGCGCGCCGCTGCCGCTTTCTCCGCTGGAGGCATCCACCACGAACTGCCCTGAAATCGTTTTGCTCTCCGGATCGACATCGACATGCCCCGACTTCAGCTGGAACGTGCCGTGAACGGTGTGAAGCACGTCGCTGAGAGTGAACTCAATCCTGGTTTTTGACGGATCAAGATCGATGGCGATGGGCTGAGCGCACAAGGCCGCCGCACTGACGGCCAGTAAGAGAAGACATCGAAACAGTCTCAATCTCTACGACTCCAGAAACGCCCGGCAGAAATCGAAGAGCTGCCACGAGAACAGATCGGAGAACGACCCTTCTCCCACATGGACGGCTAACAGGGAGGCGAACACCTTCGGGCAAAAGGCCAAGCCGGCCAGCGCCTTCCGCTGAAAGCTCAGATGCTTGTCCAGGGTCAGCATCAACATTCCCATCGCATGAGGTCTTCGGCTTAATACATTGTGTTCCGATTGATAGCCGCTCAGTCTTCCCGACCGGAGAGCCTCTGCCAGGGACAAAGCCTGTTTGAAGGAAAGGCAGAGACCTTCTCCCGTGATTGCGTCTACCGATCCCGAGGCATCGCCAATGAGCGCAAAATCATCCTGAAAGACCCGGCGCAGTGTGCGCGATACCGACAACGCCCCCGTTTCGCGAGAGGACGGTTCGGCGTGCCGGAGGCGCTCCTGCAGGGCGGGGAAATGCGCCAGGGCATCATCGAGTCTCACTTTCGGGCTGCGAGACATGGAGACCACGCACACTTCATCGTCGCTGACAGGCGTGATATAGATCTGGCATTTCGGTCCCCAATTCAGTTCCATGTAAGGCGACCAGGGAGCGATTCGATAGTGGCGGCGGAAGGCATAGCGGCGGCGTTCGCGAACGATTTGATGCAATCCACGCGCCCGGCGAGCGAGCGAATTCTGGCCGTCCGCGGCAACAACAAAATCGGACGGGATCGTGCGTCCGTCCACTGTAATCTGCGCGCCGCCCAGTTGCACGTCTTTTGCACCCCAGAGACACGTGACACCCAGGTCCTGAGCACGCCTGAGCAGTAGATCGTGCAGCGCGACCCGGCGCAAACCGATTCCCACGCCGCTCGGAAAATCGGCGGCTACCGACGATTTCGTATCCGCAAAACGTATGCCTCGAAAACGGAAGCCCACATCGAAAGGCACCGTTACTCCAAGCCGGTGCAAAACAGCGATGCTATCCGGCATCAGGCCCTCGCCGCATGCTTTGTCAATCGGTGGAACCGCATGGTCGATCACCGTCGCGCAGTAACCGGCCTGGCTGAGAGCGATCGCCGCGGCAAGTCCCGCCGGTCCTCCTCCGATTACGCACACGTTGGATACAGCTGGCGTTTGCATGAATTTGAAATGTAGAATCTACAAATTTACAGCGCGGCGAGCGAGCCCAATCGCTTCCGCCCAAAACAGATTTTGAGAATGCGCCAGCTTCACGACATCTCTGACGGCGTGAACACATTCATCTATTTGTGACTCACTAACAATCAGTGGCGGCGCCAGCTTAAGGACCATGAAGTTGTTCCCGCAAATCTGAGTCAAAATGTGGTGATCGCGAAACAGCCGCATGACGAGCACCTGGCCGAACATCGCCGGATGAATTTTCGTGAAAGCTTCGAAGCCGAGCCGCAGCCCGAACTTCTCCGGAGGACGAAAACAGATGCCCGAGAACAGCCCTTCTCCGCGAATTTCCGATATCATTTCGAAATCGGACAACTCCTCCCGTAGTCTCCGCCGCATGTAGCTGCCAAGCTGCGTACTGCGCTCGCCAAGATTCTCCCGCTCCAGCGTGTCGAGCACCGCCAGCCCTACGCGCATCGCAAGGCCATTCTCCGAGAATGTGGATGTGTGAATCAGCGAGCGCTTCAGCGACCCGTAAACCGACTTGTAAATCTCTTCCCGCATCAGCACGGCAGCGCTGGGAATGAGTCCTCCGCTCATGGCTTTCGCGAGGATCACAATATCGGCTTCGACCCCATAACGATGCGCGGCGAGGAACGGTCCTGTGCGGTAGAAGCCCGTTTGCACTTCATCCAGCACCAGAAGCGTTCCGTATCGTTTACACAAATCTCCAGCTTCCTTGAGATAGTTACCTTGGGGAGCCCGAATGCCAGCTTCGCCTTGAATCGGTTCGACAAAAAAGGCGGCGTAGTCCCTGGTTTTCAGTTTTTCTTCTAAATCCCCGAGATTGTTGAATCGGATTTGATCTGTGCCGGGAAGCAGAGGGCCGAAGCCTTTCTTCCAGAAGGCGTCACCCATAAGTGACAGCGCCCCGCACGTGAGTCCATGAAATGCGCCGTCGGCATAGAGCAGACCGGTTCTCCTGGTGTGAGCGCGGGCGAACTTGATCGCCGCCTCAACTCCTTCGCTTCCGGAGGAGCAAAAGAACACTTTCGTCAAATCGCCGCCAGCCGATTGGCACAGCCGCTTTGCCAATTCCCCCGCGCGTTCCGGAACGTGACTTTGCAACATAGCGGGCCCACAGCGGTCCAGCTCATCTCGTAAGGCGGAGAGAATGGCGGGATGATTGTGTCCCAGATTATGAACGCAATATCCGGACAGAAAATCCAAAACCCGCGTTCCATCTTGCCTGAAGAGTTCAGCCCCTAAACAACGGGCGTAGCTCACATTCATCTGAAGAAGCTTCAACAATCGAACCCACTGCGGGTTGACGCCTTCTTCGTATTCTTGAAAAAACCCGGAAGATTCGCCGGCGGAAACAGACTCCGGCAGCTGAGAAATAGCGGACATAGTACTAAGTTTCAATCCTCGACGCCGATAAAAGGCGTGCCTTTGGTGGGATGTATAACAGACGTGCCAGCACACGCTACGGGTTGCAGCGAGATTCGTTGGTCAGTGTATCTGATTGAGTTCCAGACCATAGAGCGTATAAGGGAATCCGCTGTAGAATCGTAATGATGGCCGTTGATTTGGTATCGGCGCGTGTCACTGTGAACCCGCAAGTTCGGTCCGGCCAGCCCGTAATCCGCGGAACGCGGATCACGGTTTGGGACATCCTGGGCTGGCTCGGCGGCGGCGTTCCTGAGTTAGACATTCTCAGCGACTATCCCGAACTTACCGCGGAAGACATCCAAGCCGCCTTGCAGTTCGCTTATCAACTCAAAGACAAATACCCATCTCGGCATATGCCGGAATTGCACTGGACTTTGAAGGCGCGTGCCGCTCGCGAGGACTCAGTCTCTCGGACTTCATCAGGCGGGACTGGAGCACAGCGCCGAACGCCCCACCATGCGCGAGTGGTTACAGCATACGAGAAAGCCGATCCGCGCAAAGACTCGGGCAAATCGTCCGCGAACTCCGCGACCAGCGATGATCGTCCTCGATGCTTCCGTTGTTGTGGAACTCCTAACCAACGGAGCACTGGCCGACTCAATCAGGCGCGATAGGGCCGGGCGCGACGATTCCTTCATTGTTCCCCATCTACTCGACGTCGAAGTGATCGGCGCTCTTCGGAATCTGGCGATCGGTCATCGGCTCGATTCTCTTCACTCACTGATTTTGCCGCCACCTGCGCCGTAACCGAATCCACACCTGACGTACCCGCATCTCTGCCTTATGGACTTAGGATTGAAAGGCAAGAGTGCCCTCGTAACCGGCTCTACGGCTGGCATAGGATTCGCGATCGCGGCCAGGCTGGCCAAAGAAGGGGCCGCTGTTGTTGTAAATGGTCGCACCCAGGAGCGGGTCGACAAAGCCGTGAAAGAAAGCGGAGCCGCTCATGGCCTCGCCGCGGATCTGGGCACGGACGACGGCATCCGCGCCTGTACCGAACGCTTCCCCACCATCGACATCCTGGTGAATAATCTCGGAATCTTCGAGCCCAAACCATTCGACGAAATCACAGACGCGGATTGGCGGCGTTTCTTCGAAGTGAACGTGCTCAGCGGCGTTCGCTTGAGCCGGCACTACATCGGGCCCATGAAGGAAAACAACTGGGGAAGGATCGTTTTCATCTCAAGCGAATCCGCCCTCCAGATCCCCGTTGAAATGATTCACTACGGTATGACCAAGACCGCCCAGCTGGCGATCTCCCGTGGCATTGCCGAGACAACTGCCGGAACGGCCGTTACCGTGAATTCAGTGCTTCCCGGGCCAACCGAATCCGAAGGCGTCAGCGCCTTTGTCGATGACCTTGCCGCACAAAAAGGTATCGACCGGCACGCATTTGAGAAACAATTCTTTCAGCAGGCCCGGCCGAGTTCCATCCTACAGCGGTTCATAACTCCGGACGAAATAGCGAACGTGGTTGCTTTCGTATGCAGCCCTCTGGCTTCCGCCATCAACGGAGCGGCTGTGCGAGCCGACGGCGGTGTCGTCCGATCGATCGCCTGAACATTGGTCACCGAACCGTGTTAGTGGGCAGTAGTTCAGCGATGCTCGGGCGAAGTTGGGTAAGTTTTGCAAGTTCAGGGCTCGAGCCTCGACGGATGAGTAATGCGATCTCCGTCAAGAACAAAACGTGAGTCGCAATTCGGCTTTAATAGCCGGAGTCGTGCTAAAGCGAACGCGACCGACATCCGTGCGGCAGATCGTTGGATTCCAGATCCACGCTTAATCAACGTAGTTCGGTGGCGGATGAATCGACGCTGAGAAAGACGAATTTAAAATCAGCGCTCGAGATCGCTAGGTGAAATTTGATCAGGAACGGGATTTGGTAACGTTCTTAGTATCGCAGCCAATAGAGAACATCGGACGAGGGCTCTTTGGCTCTCCCTGTATCGGTGATTTGGGAAGTTCGTAGAACTTGCCAAACAAGTATTGACGGGTTAGCGTTGCAGTTGCCAACGACGCGATTGGAAAGATCTTCTGAAGCTCGATAAATAGGAGCGCGACGTGCGACGAACGCAGACGACGTAGAAACGTGTCAAAATGCTATTGTGCTCGATTCATCTGACTTCCGATCTTGGGCTTCAGCTAGCAAGAGCAAATTTCAGAGTGAATCCGCTGCAAGGAAGTTTGCCATTGCTGCGTTCGCGAACTTCTTGTAAGCGGCACCAAGCTCGATCTGACGTTTCGGTATATTTTTGTTCGAGCTCCAGTTCATGGAACGTCGAGACGGATCGACATTCTAAACATACACTGCTCTGAGCCCGACGTTGTCAGTAATGCAGCTTGCTCGGAAGACGAAGCGGCGGGTGGTTCATACATATATATTCCGCCATGGTTGACTTCCATTCAGTCACACTTCGCAAAGCATGTCACGATCTGATTCCTCTAAAAGTGCCCGATCTTCTTCGTCCCATTCCACGGGAGCGATTTCAGATTCATGGTGAGGCTTTCTAAGATCTAGGCCTTGCCTCGCCCAAGCGTAAGCATTTACCGCTGCCCTAAGTCCGTCGATGATTATCGGGAGCACGTCTGGATAAATGGGCCGATGAAGCTGCATAGACTTCAGCAAGCATTCCAAGTGGAAGCGCGCCCATATCAGATTGAAGTTGAATTTTCCAGCAAATTCAACTTCAGCATTCTTGGTGTCACACTGGAATGGAATGCTGTTTATTTCTTGACAGATATCCGAAAGCTTTCGCAATGTCCAAACCGTGAATATCGCCTGATCCCGCACCTCTGCTCCGAACGCAGCCAAGGCATGCTCGCGAATGTCGGACTCCATTTCACAGAACGATTCCAGGGTGATTCGCTCGATTGTCTGCGGTGGTACTACGATTCTGGCGAGTTTAGAAAACGCAATCACTGTTTCAAAATACTTAGGGAAAATTTGGCCTTGCGCCAATGAGAACTCATCGGCGTTACGGCTCTCCAGTGCAGATTCTATCAAGCCCTCCATGATTGAAAAGATGTTGCGAGCCAACTCTTTAGCTGATAGAGAAAGGTGCTTTTCGGATTTTTTGGAGATCGATGGAAAGGCCAGGAGTTGACTCGTGTTGGCGGATTCCAATCCATGCTGTAGTGCTAATTCGTGATTCACGCTATCGGCCCCATGCAATTGTAAAAGGCTATGATAAGCCAAGATCGAGTCTTTAATTCTACAGAATGCTTATCGGAGATTGTTGTCAATCCTCCAGCAGATTTAGGTCCTCCCCCTAGGAGAACACAGCCGGACTCTCTATTGCGATTCCCGCTACAATTAGTGTAGCCTGTCCGTAGCCACTCAAAGCAGTGAATCTCTCTTGGTAGTACTGAAACCACACCATTTTCTCTTAGGATTGTCCCACCAATGCACGTTTTATCGTCAATGTCAAGCTTTGTCAAGTGCATAATTCTGATGATTCCTTCATTGTTCCCCATCTACTCGACGTGGAAGTGATCGGCGCTCTTCGGAATCTGGCCATCGGTCATCGGCTCGATTCTCATCGCAGCGAGCAGTTTCTCGATGCACTTTCGGCGCTCCCCGCCGAGCGCTACTCCCACACCCCCTGCTGCCTCGAATTTGGGAACTGCGGCATAATTTCACCGCTTACGATGCCGCCTACATTGCCCTCACTGAAGCCACCACTCCATCCTCTACACCAGTGACAAAAAGCTAAGCAAGGGGCACCACGCACGCGTGAGGATCTTCACCCACTGCCCCCCCGCGCTAACCCCCCGATCAACTCCTGCCCTTACACCACGAACCCAGTCACTACGCCGCCTGAAGCTCACAAGCGGAACCGTCCCGCTCTCTCCGCCCGAGCTTGCTCCCTCAACCGGAACACTTGGCTAATCGAAATTCCCAGCTTCTCCCCCATCTCCCGCAACGTCACGTCCGATAGCAAAATTTCAATTGTCCTGTCCGTGCGCCACCAACCCAGCTGGCGAGCGCGCCTGCCAAGCATTTTCTGCCGCCTATCGAACACCACCAGCGGATTAACACTGTGCCGGACGGCAAACTCACGCGGCTTCAGCGAGCCCAGGTCTTCGATGCGTTCCTTCCAGAACTCCAACACGTCGTCGAGAACGTTGAAGCCCAAACGGCGTCGTACCCTTTTGAGCGTCGTTCGCCCAGCCGGCAAATCGAAAACCATGCCATCGCGCTTTGTCCGGTGGGCTTCCCAGAAGTCCGCCAGAGATTGAGTCGCGATCAGACGCGGAAGCCCGCCCCGGTAGCTCCCATGGTCGTCCGGTGAACCAAAAAGCAGATCAAAACCGTGTTTTGTGTTGCGTATTTGGCGCACATCCCAATTACCACCCTCGACATCTCGAACCTGCCCGAGGATCTTGTCATAGCGTTTTACTCGTGTTCTTCTGTTTCGTCTCATTCCGGCACCTTTATAGAATTTCCAAACCTAACCCGCCGCCCGCGCATCCAAAACCGCCCAGTTACGCACGCAAAGCTTACAAAAACACTCCCCATGCTCCCGAGGCCGCGGTAAATTCCCCACGCCCGTCGGTCCCACATGCCCGTCCTCGCGCAGCTTCTCCCGGTCAATCGTTTCCAGCCAGGTATCCACCGTCATGCGCTGCAGCCCGCACCCGCCCAGCGCCCGCTGCTTCTCCGCAATCCCGGTCCAGTCATACTCCGGCGGCACGCCATCCGGAAAATTCAAACGCCGGTACACAAACTCCGGCGGCGGCAGCATCTTCTGCCCCTCTTTGATCAACTTGTCGTTCGGCGGATACAGCTTGGTAACGGTCTTCCCATCTCGAATCCGCACCTCGATCCACTGCTCGATCCTTACAATCTTCTTCCGCTTCTTCGGATGATTCTGCCCTTGAAACAACTGCCCCGCGCGCGTCAGCGGCGCTTCCGCCTTGGCCGCCTTCACTGACTTTCTCGTCATCGCCAGCCCCATGTCGGCCTTCGTGGCGGCTTGCCTCTCGCGCCTCGCGCTCAGCGGTACCGACTCCTCGATGAACGCCCTCAGCAGCAGATCGATATCGCCCGGCTCAAGCTCGTTGTTCATGGCCGCCTCCGCCCGAATCGGGCTGCTCCTCAACGGGCCCCTCAGGCTTGGCCTCAATCGCATCCACCCGCTCAAAGCGCCCATCTTTAAGCCTTTTCGAACCGATTTTTTCCGCAACTTCGCGAGCCTTCACCACCAGCTTCTGCTGCTGAATCGATTCCCGCCTGCGTCGCGCTAAAAAATGCTCCACCGCCCGTAAAGCCCGCTGAAACGAGTTCTCCGCCGACGTCTTATAACGCGTCCACAACGTCAGCTTTTTCTCTAATTTGGCAATGCGTTCTTCGTCTTCGCCGCCCGCTTCGGCCTCCAAAAGCCGCGTCATCACCTCGGAAACAAAGCGCGTCGTTCGCCTCTGCATCCAATCGGCATCGCCCAGAGTGAAAAGCAGCAAAGCCATCGCCGGATTCCCCTCGGCGTAGCGCCCATACTGCGATTCCCACATCGCCCGCATGGCGTCCATCTCGTCCTGCGACTCGCCCGGCAACAGCCTGACCACATTCGACCGCATCCCATGCGCCGTCGAATTCTGGCTCGACTGAGCCTTCCCCTGCGGACTCGTGGGCCCGGTGCTCTTCTTCATCCACCCGCAAGTATCCACAACCGGCCCGTCAGGCGATTGTCAAAAAACCGTGTAAGCTATTGAAAAGGAAGGAAATATAAATCTAGGCCTGCGCGTGACCGGGCTTTGGGCCGAAGCCCGCAGTTCGTTTGGAAATTCGTCAACGAATGCTTTTAGCTGTTTCGGGCAGACGCGCTTTGCTACTAAATTGGCTGACCGTAATACGCATTCGCCCCGTGCTTGCGCAGGAAATGCTTGTCGCGTAAGGTGTCCGAGAGCGGCTTCACGTCCGCGTTGATCGTCGTAGTCAAAAACGCCAGGTGCGCTATCTCCTCAACCACTACCGCCGTATGAGCGGCATCGGTTGGCGTAGCTCCCCAACAGAACGGCGCGTGACCCGCGACCAGAACAGCGGATGTTTCGAGCGGATCAAGTCCTGCCAGCCGCCGCACAATCACGTGGCCCGTATTCAATTCATATTCCGATTGAATTTCCTCAGCCGTCATGTGAGGCGTCACCGGAATCGGACCCCGAAAGTAGTCCGAGTGAGTCGTTCCAAGACAAGGTATTTCACGGCCAGCTTGCGCCCACGCCGTCGCGTAGCGGGAGTGCGTGTGAACCACTCCATGGACGCCCCGAAACGCGCGGTAAATAGCCAGGTGCGTATCTAAGTCGGACGACGGCCGCAGCGACCCTTCGACAATCTTTCCGTCGAGATCCGTAGCAACCAGATCGGCGGGAGTGAGCTTGTCATAGGCGACGCCGCTCGGCTTGATAAGAACGGTGCCGCTCTCCCGGTCAAACCCGCTGGCATTGCCGAACGTAAAGACCACCAAGCCCCGGCGGACCAGTTCCAGGTTCGCTTCAAGAACCTCTTCGCGAAGTGATTTCAGTCTCATGATTGCCTTGCCTCAGCGGCGATGCGGCGCAGTTCCGGAAGCACCTGCCCAAGAGCCGCGGGCTCTGAATTCTTCTGTCCTAATGAGAAATACAGCTGCCGGTAGAGCGGAAACAGCCTTTCATAAACGGCAACGCTGGCCGGCTCCGGCGTAAACACCTTATGAGGCGGACACAGCGCCTCTTGTGCTTCCTCAATCGACCGGTAAGCCTTCGCGGCGAGAAACGCAAAGATCGCAGAACCTAAACTGGTGACGTCGCCCTGCGGAACCAGAATCGGCTTGTTTAGTACGTTGGCATAAACCTGATTCAGCAGATCGTTGCGCCGCGGAATGCCGCCGCCATTGATGATCCGCTTCACCGAAACGCCGTTTTCTTCCATGCGCTCCAAAATGATGCGGGTATGAAAGGCCGTGCCTTCGATAGCGGCAAACAATTCATCCGCCGCGGTGCTGGTCAGATGCCACCCCAGCGTAACGCCGCCCAGTTCGGCATTGACGAGTACCGTTCGATCCCCGTTATCCCAGGTCAACCGCAAGAGCCCGCTCTGCCCGGCGCGGTAGCCGGTTAGAGATTGAGACAGTTCGGCAGCCGAAGATCCAGCCCGCCGCGAAATTGCTTCGAAGAGATCGCCCACAGCGGACAACCCGGCTTCAATACCGGTGAAGCGCGGCTCCACGGAACCAGGAACGACCCCGCAAACTCCTGGAACAAGCGTCGCCTTATCGCTGAGTCCAATAATGCACGTGGACGTACCGATGACATTCACCACATCCCCGAGCCTTACACCCGCGCCGACCGCATCCCAATGAGCATCGAATGCGCCAACCGGAATCGGAATTCCAGATTTCAAGCCGAGCTTTGCGGCCCACTCCTCGCTCAACGTTCCGGCGATTTCATCGGAGGTCAGGTACCGGCCCGCGTTGATCTTCTCTCGCACGCCCTTCAGCAGAGGATCGACGGAGACCAGAAATTCCTCGGAGGGCAGACCCCCAAGGCTCTCCTTCCACATCCACTTGTGGCCCATGGCGCAAATACTTCGCGGCGCTTGGGACACATCGTGAATCCCGCACAGCACCGTCGCCACATAGTCGCAATGCTCGAACGCCGAGACTAGCTTGCCGCGCTTGTCCGGATTGTTCCGCAGCCAGTGCAGCAGCTTCGAGAAACCCCACTCGGAGGAATACACGCCGCCGCACCACTCGATTGCGGGCAAGTTCGCCCGATGCGCCTTCTCTGTGATCTCGGCGGCCTCACGCCACGCCCGGTGGTCGCACCAGAGGTAGTATTCGTCAAGCGGTTCCAGATTTTCGCCAACCGGAATGACGCTCGATCCTGTGGTGTCCAGCGCCAAAGCTTCTATCGTCGCGCCATCGACGCCAGCATCTTGAAGCGCCCGCTTCATGGCCGTGGCCAAGGCCGCCATGTGATCGTTGTGGCTTTGAGTCGCGTAGTCGGGGTCGGTCTTGCTACGGTGCAGAGCGTACTCGCCGATGCCCGCGCCGAGTCTTCCCTTGCCCTTTTCAAAAATAGAAACGCGGACGCTTAGAGTGCCGAAATCAACGCCGGCAACAACAGTGTTCATCCCCGGTCACCGCTGTTTCTTCGGGTAAAAGTTGATCAGGTAAACAAGCCCGATGACAAGCAGCGTGGCGCCCCACCAGACTGGCGCGTGCAACCGTGTCAGCACCACGTTTGGAGGCGGCGTGTTGTAGTTATACAACCCCGACCCAAGAATCAGAATGCCGTAGGCTGTCAGGAGCAGGCCGATGAAAAACCAGATGGAAAGCGAACCGTGTCCGTGCATATTTGCCTACCAGAAGATAACATTCAGAATCACAAAGACAACCGCGACCACACAGGCCCAGAAGATCGGCCGTTTATATAAGGGCAGATCGCCGTCCGACGGAATTACCGTCGCGCCGTAGACCAGATTCGTAAGCTCCGATAGCGGCTTCGGTTTCGTCACGTAGCTGACCACCACCGTAACCACAACGCAGATGATCCATGCCCACAAAGCGCGAAAGACATCTTCGGCCATGGGCTTGGCATCGGGCGATAGAGCGATGTACCGCAGCGCCGACGGATCTTGTTTCACCCACGCCCACATGCTGATGGACGAAACGGTTCCAACCAGCAGACCCCAAAATCCCGCGCTCGGCGTCGCCCGCTTCCAGAGCATACCCAAAATGACTGTCCCAAAAAGCGGCGCGATAAAGAAGCTGAACAGCGCTTGCACGTAATCCATAATGCTGGCGAACTGCATCACCAGGTAAGCGGTCGCAATACTCACCAACACGCCTAGAATCGTGCACCATCGGCCCATGTTGACGTAGTGAGAGTCCGACGCTTCTTTGCGGATAAGTGCGCGGTAGATGTCGTAGGTCCAAACGGTTGCGAAAGCGCTGACGTTTCCCGCCATCCCCGACATGAAACCGGCCACCAGCGCCGTAATTCCCAAACCGAGCAGCCCCGGCCCGCAGTAACGCGCCAGCATCAACGGCAAGACTTCGTTGTAGGTGTGAGCACCGGAACCGGCTTGCGCCTCACCCACCAGATGCTCTGGAAGAACCGCAAGGGCCAGCAAACCCGGGAGAATTACGATGAACGGCACAGCCATCTTGAAGGCCGATCCGATAATCGGGGCCATCTTGGCGCTCCGCAGATCTTTGGCGGAGAGCACTCGCTGCACTACCAGGAAGTCGGTCGTCCAGTATCCGAACGAGATCACGAACCCGAGCCCCATCACAATCCCGATCCAGTTGATGCCCATGGGATTCGTACTGAAATGCCCCAGGCCGCTCCACATATGCGTGTAATCCTGTCCCGGCCAGTTCTCGTGGATGCGCCTCACCATGCCGCTCCATCCACCAACTTCGATCAGTCCGAGGACGGAAACGACAATCGCGCCCAGCCAGATCAGGAAGAATTGCAGGACCTCATTGAAGATCGCCGAGAGCAATCCCCCCAGAAAAACGTATGCCGCGACCGTGATCGAGGAGACCCAAATACTGAAACTGATGTCCCAGCCGAGAATGATTTTCATCACCAGCGCCATCGAGTACATATTGATGCCGCTCATGAAAACCGTCATCAGGCCGAACGAGATGGCCGACAACGCTCGCGCCGGTTCGCCGAACCTTAATTTGAGATACCCCGGCACGGAGTGCGTGCGCGAGATGTAGTAAAAAGGCATCATCACGATGCCTAGAAACAGCATCGCCGGAATAGCGCCAATCCAGTACCAGTGCGTGGCGAGAATGCCATACTGATACGCCGACCCCGCCCAGCCCATCAGTTCCAGCGAGCCTAAGTTCGCCGCAACGAAACTGAGTCCGGCAATCCAGGACGACATGTCCCGCCCGGCCAGAAAGAAGTCCTCGCCGGTCTTAGTGAATCTCTTAAGGTAGAAGCCGATACCAAGCACCATCACGAAGTACAGCGCGATGATCACCAGGTCAATCGGACTGAGCGAGAGTAGCTTTTCGGATGCGTGTTGCAAATGTGTGTTATAACACGGCAGTCAAAAAATCTATCTTGTACGGTAACGTTTTACGCTTTGTCCAAGTCTTTTCTACCAGTTGCCGATATAGCCAGTAACCGAAACTCAGCGCGTAACCGCTTTCATTACTGGGATAATCGTTGTAAGAAATGGGGAAGCCACCCGTGGCACTCGAGCCGCATCCGCCCGTAATCTCGCCATCAGATAGACATCACACCGAAGAGCCGGTTCACCAGTTACCTCCACTTGATATGGGCGACAACGCTCCCCACAAGAGCTACTGGTGGGTCTGGCTGCTGATTTTCGCCGGAATCGCATACGGCTGCTATCGCCTCTACACCTTCGAGAACGCCAAGCAAGAAGGGGCTGCCGCCACCCGAGGCGCGATGAAACCGCACGAGATCCCGGTGGTTGCCGCGACGGCTACACGTGGGAACATGCCCGTGTATCTCGAAGGCTTGGGAACTGTCACGGCGTTCAATACCGTGACCGTAAAGCCCCGCATCGACGGGCAGCTCATCTCGGTTTCCTTCCGCGAGGGGCAGTTCGTACATAAAGGGGATCTGCTGGCCGAGATCGATCCACGGCCTTTTCAGGTTGCTCTAAGCCAGGCGCAAGGCATGTTAGCCGAAGCCAAAGGAACTCTGGCCCGGGATCAGGCGGCCCTTCGCGATGCCCAGGTCAACTACCAGCGCGACCAGCAGTTGTTCAAAGATCAGATCATCGCGAAACAGCAGTTGGACACCCAACTGGCTTCCGCCGACCAGGTCCGTGGTTCGATTCAAGCCGACCAGGCGACCATTGCGGCGGCACAAGCCGCTATCGATAGCGCCAAGTTGAATCTTTCCTTCACTAGAATCACCGCGCCGATCAGCGGCCGCATCGGGCTGCGGCAGGTCGATTCCGGAAACATGGTCCACGCCGCCGACGTAACTGGCGTCGCCATCATCGCCCAGATTCAGCCCATATCGGTTCTCTTCAGTATCCCGGAAGATCAGCTTCCGGAGGTGTTGCGCAGGTTACAGCAGGGCGTGAAACTGCGGGTTGAGGCCTTCGACCGCGACCAGAAAATCAAACTGGCGGAAGGCACTCTGCTTACCGTTGACAATCAGATAGATCAAACCACCGGAACCTCGCGCCTGAAGGCAGTTTTCCCGAACACCGATCTAACGCTCTTCCCCAATCAGTTCGTAAACGCCCGGCTGTGGCTGAACACGCAGAAAGGCGTCACGATCATTCCGACCGTAGCAATTCAACGGGGACCTACCGGAACCTTCGTCTACGTCGTCCAAAGTGACAGCACGGTTGCAGTGCGGCCGGTGAAGCTTGGGATGAGCCAGGGAAACAACGTTTCGATCGACGATGGTATTCAGCCCGGCGACCGCGTTGTGATTGACGGAGCTGAAAAGCTCACTGACGGCATGAAGGTTACCGTCAGCCGGAGATAGTTCCTCATGAGCCCCTCCAGGCCGTTCATCCTGCGGCCGGTTGCCACGTCGTTATTGATGGCGGGCATATTGATCGCGGGGACCATCGCCTACCGTCAACTCCCCGTCTCCGCGCTTCCGGAAGTCGATTACCCCACCATTCAGTGCACTACGTTCTACCCTGGCGCGAGTCCGGAAGTGATGGCGTCGTCCGTCACGGCTCCGCTCGAACGTACCTTCGGACAGGTGCCGGGGCTGAAGCAGATGACGTCCACGAGCTCCTTCGGCAGCTCCATCATCACGCTTCAGTTCGACCTTGACCTGGACATCGACATAGCCGAGCAGCAGGTGCAGGCCTCCATCAACGCCGCCGGTACTTACCTGCCTCCCGATCTTCCCAACCCGCCTATCTACAGCAAGGTAAATCCGGCGGACGCGCCCATCATCACTCTCGCGCTTACCTCTACTACGGTTCCGCTCACCAAGATCGAAGATCTGGCGGACACCACGCTCGCGCAGAAGATTTCGCAGCTTCCCGGAGTCGGGCTTGTCAGTTTGAGCGGCGGCCAAAAACCCGCCGTGCGCATTCGAGTGAATCCGACTTCGCTCGCCGCGTACGGTCTGAGCCTTGAAGACGTTCGCACCGCGCTGAATCAGACCAATCTCAACCAGGCCAAGGGCAACTTCGACGGGCTGCGGCAGGCGTACACAATCGGGGCCAACGATCAGATTCTGACGAGCGGCGGCTACAAGCCGGTCATCATCGCCTACAAGAACGGCGCGCCGATACGTCTGGAAGATGTTGCAACAGTGGTCGATGGCGCCGAAGATACGCACCAAGCCGCCTGGATGAACACCACCCCGGCGGTCATCATCAACATCCAGCGCCAGCCTGGAGCGAACATCATCCAGGTTGTTGACCGGATCAAAGCGCTCCTGCCGCAATTGCGCGTCACCATCCCCGCCGCCGTTCACGTGTCGGTGCTGACCGACCGGACCACCACGATTCGCGCTTCCGTCAAAGACGTTCAGTTCTCGTTGGTGCTCACCGTGGCTCTTGTCGTCATGGTGATCTTCCTGTTCCTGCGCAATCTCGCCGCGACCATCATTCCGAGCGTTGCCGTGCCGCTATCCATCGTCGGAACGTTCGGCGTGATGTATCTGCTCGGGTACAGCCTGAATAACCTCACGCTGATGGCCCTCACCATATCAACGGGCTTTGTCGTCGATGACGCCATTGTCATGATCGAGAACATCTCGCGCTATCTCGAAGAGGGCGACACGCCTTTGCGGGCTGCGCTGCGCGGCTCTCAGCAGATTGGCTTCACCATTCTTTCTTTGACCGTCTCGCTGATCGCGGTGCTAATTCCGCTGCTCTTTATGGGCGACATTGTGGGGCGGCTCTTCCGGGAATTCGCGATCACGCTGGCGATTACAATCCTGGTCTCGGCAGTCGTTTCTTTGACTCTGACGCCCATGATGTGCGCGAAGATCCTGCGGCACACACCCGAATCCCAACAAGGCTGGTTCTACCGGAAATCCGAGCACGCCTTCAACTGGGTGATTGACCGGTACGCGACAACTTTGCAGTGGGTGCTGCGGCATCAGGCGCTCACACTGCTGGTGATGACCGCCACAATTGTCGCGACGGTGTTCCTTTTCCTGATCGTGCCAAAAGGGTTCTTCCCGGTACAGGATACCGGTGTCATTTTAGGCGTTTCGGAAGCGCCGCAGACGGTCTCATTCCACGAGATGGAGAACCGGCAGCAGGAACTTGCCAAAGTCATATTGCAAGATCCCGCCGTCGAGAGCCTGTCCTCTTTTATCGGCATCGACGGCATCAACACAACATTGAATAGCGGCCGCATTCAGATCAACCTGAAGCCACTCGAAGACCGCAACGGGAGCGCATCGCAGATCATCCGGCGGCTGGAGCCGAAGCTCGCGAACGTGACTGGCATCAAATTGTTCCTGCAACCCGTTCAGGACCTGACGGTCGAAGATCGTGTCAGCCGTACTCAATACCAGTACACGCTTGAAGATGCGGACGCGAAGGAACTCAGCGTCTGGAGCAGGCGGCTGATTGAAAAACTCGGCACGATTCCGCAAGTGCGAGACGTCGCAAGCGATGAGCAAAACAGCGGTTTAGAAACGACTCTGGTGATCGACCGCGACACCGCATCGCGCCTGGGCATCAGCATGCAGCAGATCGACGACACGCTCTACGACGCCTTCGGGCAGCGGCTGGTCTCGACCATGTTCACGCAGCTGAACCAGTACCATGTGGTTCTTGAGGTCGCGCCCGAATTCAGGCAGAATCCAGCCGACCTCGCGAATATCTACGTTCATTCCTCGAACGGCAGCGAGGTTGCGCTCAGTTCCTTCGCGCACTTCGAGCAATCCAGTATTCCCCTGGCTGTCAACCATCAAGGCCAGTTCCCGGTTGTCACGATCTCATTCAACCTGCCCGGGGGCGAGTCTCTTGGAAACGCCGTGAACGCGATCAAGCAAGCCGAAGAGGAGATCGGACTTCCGGCCAGCATCAACGCACAGTTCCAGGGCACGGCGGCTGCTTTTCAGAACTCTCTTTCGAATGAAGTCTGGCTGATCCTCGCGGCATTGGTGGTGGTCTACATCGTCCTCGGGCGTTCTGTACGAAAGCTACATTCACCCGATCACGATTTTGTCCACTCTACCCTCGGCCGGCATCGGCGCGATTTTAGCTCTATTCATCTGCCACGAGGATTTCAACGTGGTCTCGCTGATCGGCATCATCCTGTTGATCGGCATCGTGAAGAAGAACGCCATCATGATGATCGATTTCGCGCTGGAGGCCGAGCGCGACCAGGGCAAGCCTCCGATTGAAGCTATCTATCAGGCCAGCCTGCTGCGTTTTCGTCCTATTATGATGACGACCATGGCGGCGCTGTTTGGCGGTTTGCCGCTTGCGCTCGGGACGGGCGTTGGCTCGGAATTGCGCCGTCCTCTCGGCATCACCATCGTGGGCGGCCTGATTGTCAGCCAAGTACTGACCCTCTACACAACGCCCGTCGTTTACCTGTTTTTTGACCGTCTAGCCACGCGCTTTTCCCGCACGCCCAGACTGATCGGAGTAGGCAATGAACCTGTCGGCTCCGTTCATTAAGCGGCCCGTTGCGACGATGCTGCTGACTGCGGCACTCGCACTCTCGGGCGCGCTGGCCTTTCAATACCTTCCCGTCGCGCCGCTTCCGGAAGTAGAGTTTCCGACCATTCAGGTTCATGCAAACCTGCCGGGCGCGAGTCCGGAGACTATGGCTTCCGCCGTCGCCACGCCGCTGGAACGGCAGTTCGGGCGCATTGCCGGCATCACCGAAATGACGTCGTCCAGTCAGTTGAGCAGCACTGCAATCACGCTGCAATTCGACTTGGACCGCAACATCGACGCGGCGGGACGGGACGTACAATCCGCGATTAACGCCGCGCGCGGACAACTGCCCGCCGGGATGCCGAGCAATCCCGGTTATTGGAAAGCGAACCCCGCCGATGCACCCATCATGATGCTCGGAATGACTTCGGACCGCTACGACCGTCCGCACATGTACGATATTGCGGACTCCGTTCTGGCCCAGAAAATCGCCCAGATCCAGGGCGTCGGCCAGGTGCATGTCTGGGGCAGTTCACGTCCCGCCGTGCGCGTCCAGGTGAATCCGACGGTGCTGAACACGTTCAACCTCGGCCTGGTGGATGTCGCGACGGCAATTCAAAACGCCAACGCGCATCAGGCGAAGGGATCGGTTGGCAATGAAACGACACGCTGGCAGATCAATGCGACAGACCAACTGTTTCATGCGCCTGAATACGCTTCTCTCATCGTGAAATATCAGAACGGCGCACCCGTTCGTTTACAGGACCTCGGCAACGTTCTCGATTCCGTTGAAGATACCCGCAACGACGGGCTGGACAACGGGAAGCCGGCTGTCATTCTGGCGATCTCGCGGCAGCCATCGGCAAACATCATTGAAACTGTCGATCACGTAAAAGCGGTACTCCCGATGCTGCGCGCTTCCATTCCGCCGTCCATCGATCTGCACGTGACTCAGGACAGGACAACCACGATCCGCGCATCGGTCCACGATGTTGAGTACACGCTGCTGATCTCGCTCATTCTGGTGGTCCTGGTCGTGTTCGTTTTTCTCCGTAACGTCTGGGCTACGGTGATCCCGGGCGTTGCCGTGCCTCTTTCGATACTCGGCACATTCGGCGTGATGTATCTGCTTGGCTACACGCTCGACAATCTCTCGTTGATGGCGCTCACCATCTCAACCGGTTTCGTAGTGGACGACGCCATCGTTGTCATCGAGAACATTTCGCGCTATCTGGAGCAGGGAATGCCTCCGGTAAAAGCCGCCCTGCGCGGCGCGAAAGAGATCGGGTTTACGGTACTCTCGATGAGCACGTCGCTGGTCGCGGTCTTTATCCCGATTCTCCTGATGGGCGGCATCGTGGGCCGCTTGTTTCGAGAGTTTGCGGTCACCCTTACCGTCGCGATTTGCGTGTCCCTGGTCGTCTCGCTCACCACGACGCCCATGATGTGCGCCAAGTTTCTGCAGTCGCAACAAGGCCGGAAGCACAGTTTTATCTATCGCGCAAATGAACGCGCATTCGAAGCGGTACAACGCGCCTATGGAAAGAGTCTGGCAGTCGTTCTGCGCCATCCGCAGATGACTCTGGTGCTTCTTCTTCTGACAATCGCCATAAACGTTTATCTGTACATGGTCGTGCCGAAAGGATTCTTCCCGCAGCAGGACAACGGGCGTATTGGCGGCGCAATCGTGGCCGACCAGGACATTTCGTTCGCTGGCCATGCGCGAGAAACTGCATCAATTGATGGCCATCTTCGGTGAAGGATCCGGCTGTTGAGGATGTCGAGGGGTTCACCGGCGGAGGAACGCTGAACGTAGCCTCATCCTGGGCGCAGTTGAAGCCGCTCGATGAACGTAAGGCTGTCGGCGGAACAGGTCATCAACCGTCTCCGCGGCAAGCTCTCGCACATACCGGGCGCAACCCTCTACATGCATGCCGCGCAGGATATCCACATTGGACACGGCGGCAATTCGCAGTATCTATTCACGCTTCAGTCCGACAGCCTGCACGATTTGAACGAGTGGGCGCCCAAACTCCTGGCCAAATTGAAAACGGTTCCCCTGGTTACGGATGCAAATAGCGACCAGCAGATCCACGGACTCGAAACGCAACTGACCATCGACCGCGCCACGGCGTCGCGGCTTGGCATCAGCCCACAGGCATTAGACACAACTCTCTATAGCGCGTTCGGCCAACGCCAGGTCTCGACGATGTACACGGGCATCAACCAATATCACGTGATTCTCGAAGTCTTACCGGAATTTCAGAAGAATCCCTCCTCGCTCGAAAACATTTACGTGCGGGCGAACAATGGTACGGCGATTCCCATCTCGACCTTCACAAAATTCCGGACTGTGATGAACTCCCTCACCGTGAATCACCAGGGACCGTTCCCGGCCATTACGCTTTCCTTCGCGTTGGCTCCCGGCGCGGCGCTCAGCGACGCGGTAGATGCGGTTCAGCGCGCCGAAGACGAGATCGGATTACCCGCCAACGTTCACGGGGCTTTCGCCGGTACAGCGCAGGTCTTTCAGCAATCTCTGAAAAGCGAGCCGCTGCTGATTCTGGCCGCCCTGCTCGCCGTCTACATAGTGCTCGGTATGTTGTATGAGAGCTACATCCACCCCATCACGATTCTCTCTACTCTGCCCTCAGCCGGTGTTGGCGCGTTATTGGCGCTAGTCATCTGCGGCACCGACCTGACGGTGATCGCACTGATCGGGATTATCCTCTTAATCGGCATCGTCAAGAAGAATGCCATCATGATGATCGACTTCGCCTTGGATCTGGAGCGCAAACAAGGCATTTCGTCCAAGCAGGCCATCTATGAAGCGTGCCTGTTGAGATTCCGGCCCATTTTAATGACGACGATGGCGGCGCTGCTTGGCGGACTGCCGCTGGCGCTCGGGACCGGTACAGGCTCCGAAATGCGCCGCCCGCTCGGGATCACTATCGTCGGCGGTCTAATTCTGAGCCAGTTACTAACTTTCTACACAACGCCGGTCGTTTACTTGTATCTTGACAAGCTGCAAGTCTTCTTCGGCAAAGAGCGCCAAATCAGTCCCAAACTTCAAACGTTACTAACAGACAGTTAGCACGCGCGCAACGAAAAAGAAAACTTAGCGCCCTTGCCTTCCCCGTCACTCTCCACCCAAATGCGTCCGCCATGGCGCTCCACAATGCGCTGGCAAGTAGCTAAACCGATACCGCTACCCGGAACCTCCTGACCGTGCAGACGCCGGAAAGGCGCGAAAATCATAGTTTGATATTTCTCTGGAACTCCGACGCCGTTATCCGATATAGAGATCTCCACCATGTTTTTCACGGGTGAACTGGCACTTACATGAATGCGGGCCGGTTCTTCGGGTTTACGATATTTCAATGCATTGTGGATTAGATTCTGAAATAACTGCGACAACAACAACCGGTTGCCGGTAACCGTTGGAAGTGGATCGAACGTGATGGTGGCCCCGCCCTCGGTAATCGATTGCTCCAGATCTTTTAACGTCCAGGCGAGCACTTCATCCAGATTCACAGCGGCCCAATCCTGGTCATTCCCCTGGGTAGCTTGCGCGTACAGAAGAAGTCCTTGAATGAGCGAACTCATGCGGGACGCACCCCGCTGGATGTGGGCCAGGAAGTCGTCCGCATCGGCATCGAAGCGGCCTCTGTATCGCCTCTCAAGCAGAGTGGCGAAACTCGAAACCGTTTTAAGCGGCTCCTGCAGGTCATGGCTCGCCATGTATGCGAATTCTTGAAGGTCCTCGTTGCTGCGCGAGAGCAAATCGTTGGCGACCTGCAAGGCTCTATTTGCCTGCTCCAAGTCCGCTTCCGCCTTCCTCATGCGCAAAAGGGCCCGCACGGTTGCCAGAAGGACATCGGGGTCTACCGGCTCAATCAGGTAGGCGTCGGCTCCGTTGTCGAGACCTTCCACCCGGTCATCAATTGTTATAGCGGAGGCGGAAACCTGGAGAACCGGCGTAGAGCCCAAATCCGGATGGGACTTAATTCGCCTACAAACTTCCAGCCCGCTTATATCCGGAAGGTTCACGTCCAGCATGATCAGCACTGGCCGGTGCAACGCCGCTAATTCAAGCGCCTCGCTTCCAGACGCGGCTTCCGCTACCGTGTACCCCGCCTGCTTTAAAAGCCTGCTCTTGGCATAGCGGCCCGGCTCATGGTCGTCAACGTTCAGAATCATGAAACATCCTGTGGCAATGCTACAGTATCGAATCTATTCACAAAACAGATTTGGTTCGCCAAGCAATTGACGGATCACCTGTATCGCCTCTTGGCGGTCGCCTACTCCTTTGGGCAGCACACCGGCATGGCGGCCATTGAGCCGGGAGAGGTCGTCCGCCGTCAACGGGCGAGACGTATGCACTACGACCGGAATGTTCCTCGTCGCGGAATCCAGCTTCAGTTCTTCCAGAACTTCAAATCCATTACGGTCGGGCATGTTGATATCCAACAGAATCAAATTCGGCAAATCGAAACGGGCGCGCTCGAACCCCTCGATTCCTCCGGTTGCTTCGGTAATCAGGTATCGCGTTCCGCGAAAAAGCTGGCGAGCCAGATAGCGCGCTACCTCCTCGTCGTCAATCAGCAGAATCGAACCCGGGCTGTTCTCTTCGGTCGCGATTGGCTGGCCGAGCCCGGTCGAAGACTCCCTGTCCGAGCAACGTCCCAGCGCTGTGCAATGCCGAGTCCCCGGTTGCAACCGGAAGAGTAAGCCGAAAGGTAGAGCCTGCTCCAATAGCGCTCTCGACGGTGAGCGTTCCTCCTAGAATTTCGGCCAATTTGCGCGAGAGAGGAAGCCCTAGCCCCGTCCCTTTAACCTTCCGCTGCACTGGATTTTCAATCTGCGCGAACTCACGGAAGATGCGATCCTGGTCTTCCGGCGCAATCCCAATGCCGGTATCGGAAACGGAGAACACAACGTGGCCGCCTTCGCGCTTTACCTGAACGCGGACCTCCCCGTCGTTCGGTAAACTTCAAAGCGTTCGAAATCAGGTTCCGCAGAATCTGACTGATCTTCCCTTCATCGCTGTAGATGGAGAAATCATCCGGCGCATCTTCAAACACCAAGTGCGCGCCGCCCAGCTGAGTCAAAGGCCGCATCATTCCGCGCAGCGATCCCAACAGCTTCGCGACTTCAACGGTACCTAGCCGCAGATCTACCTTCCCCGCCTCAACCTTCGCGATATCCAGCAGATCGTTAACCATTTCGAATAACTCGCGCGCAGCGGCCCGCACATATCCGATCTGCTTCTCCTGCTCCGCCGTGATTTCTCCATCCACTCTGCGAAGCAGCAGATCCGAGAGCGCCAAAATTGAATTCAACGGAGTCCGGAACTCATGGCTCATGTAAGACAAAAAACGCGTCTTGACTTCGTCCGCCCGCCGCAAGGCGGAGGCCCTCTCATCCAGCTCTTTATAGAGCGCGACAACGCCCCGGTTTGTCTCTTCCAATTCCTGGTTGAGTCTCTCGGTATCGGCCTGCCGCTTTTCGAGTTCGGCTTCTCGCCTTCGGATCAGGTCTAGCGCGGCAAGAAGGTCCCGGTTCTGCTGCCGCAGCTCTTCATGCGGCTCGTGGGATTCCTCCCGCAGCAACTGCTCGCTAAACTGCGATATACGTTGCATATCGAGCGGCACGTGAGCCGGAATAATCTTTGGCGAACGTTACGGTAGTGCCTTTGCCGGGGGCCGATTCGAGCGAGAAGCGATCCATCAACCGGCGCGTACCACTCAGCCCCAAGCCCATTCCCGTTTTGGAAGCATAGCGATCGCCGGAAACCACATCGCCCGGAGCGAACCCTGGTCCTTCATCTCTCACTCGCACGACGAACAATGCCGTTCCGGCTTGACGATCAATGGAGAATTCTACCCGTCCGTCGCGTCCGTATTGCACCGCATTGCGAGTGATTTCCGAGATCGCCGTTACGATCCGGACTTGATCCTGATGATCGAAGCCGAGCAGTTCGGTTAATTGCCGGGCACGCTGGCGCGTGGTGAAAACGCCGCTTTCTTCTCTCAAACTGACGGTCAGCAAACTCTGACGTCCTGGAAACTCCGCGGCATCGTTCCTCGTCATGATTCGTTTCCGTCCCGGCCTACAAGAACACAGGCGTCGTCCCGCCCGCGACTCGCATCCCGGAACAGCACGCCTGCGAGCAAGGAAGGATCCTGCCGGATGATATCCCCGATAGGCGTCCAGCCGCCAACTGGTGGTGATTCCGTCCGAGTGCATGACCAGCACTGAACTCGGCGTCCAGGGATAAAGGAACTCCTGAAATTTCCGGATGTTATGTCCCGCCGTCCCGTTATGCGAGATCATGTGCGCTGATTCGAAGCGCTAATGACCATTGCGCTAACGTTTCCCGCTCCGGCGAAGCGAACCTCCCGCCGGTCAGGATCCACATGAGCTATTGCGACCGCAGCGCCGCGCGTCGGCCGCAAAGCCCGATGGACCTGTTCCAACAAAGCCGCAGGCGCGAGTTCGGCCGTTCTGCCAAGCACCGCCACGGCTTCCTGCGACGCTTCGGCCGCCCCTGGCCCGTGCCCGAGACCATCGGCGAGTAGAACAACCGTCCGGCCGTACTCGGAACGGACACCCCAACTATCGCCGCATTCCGTTTCTCCGTGGAGCTGGCACTTGCACAGCACCCAATTCGAAGGTGGGCAAGTGCCGCTGAACGTTCGGTGTTTTCGGACCGTAAAGTCTGGCCACCATGCACGTCCCGCGTCCCTCCTGCGAGTAGATGTCGAATTCATCGGCGAGTCTCGATATGGCGCCTAAACCGGTACCAGCCGTCCCCGCCGTCGAGTAGCCATCCTTAAGGCAAGCCTCTATGCGGGGAATGCCAGGTCCATGGTCAATTGCAAGCACCTCAATGGCAGTCACACCGTTCCGCTCGCAAGTGCGCAGATGAATCTCTCCACCCTTCGCGTGCTTAACGAGGTTCGTACCGACTTCCGTAAGGACGATGCCGAGTTTGCCAGCGGCAGTCTCATCCCAGCCCAGGTTCTCGGCAATCCTCAACCCGGCTCGCCGCGCTTCAGACGTCTGGCTCGGTTCAACGACTGGAATAATTCTGGGCTGCAAACAAGCCGCCTAACCCTTCCAGCGGGTGATGGCAACCCGCGTCCCTTTACCCAACTCCGACCAGATGGAAAAATCGTTTGAAAGCCGTTTGGCGCCCCCGAGTCCGAGTCCCAGACCTCCGCCGGAGGTGTATCCGTCCTTCATAGCCAGATCGATGTCCGCTATCCCGGGTCCTTGATCGGTGAAGGTAAGCCTTAGTCCGCGTCGCCCTTCCGTTTCCAAATGCTCAATGAGCATATCGCCGCCGCCGCCATACGTGAAGGCATTTCTTGCGAGTTCACTTGCCGCGGTGACAATTTTGGTTTGGTCCACGAGCGTTAATCCTAATGCGACGGCAGCACTGCGAACCGTTTGCCGAACCACGACAACGTCCTCCTGGGAAGTGATCGGCAGACTAGTCTGGTTCGTTGATGACACCGAGACTCTCCTGCCGTCCACTTACGGAGGTCCGCAGCAGTTTCATGCCCTTGTCAATGTTCAGCGCTGTCCGGATGCCGGGGAGTGAGAGACCAAGCTCTACCAGCGTGATCGCAACGGAAGGCTGCATTCCCACGAGCACCGTCTCGGCATCCAGGATGCGCGACATTCCCGCAATGTTGCCCAACATTCTTCCAATGAACGAATCGACAATGTCGAGCGCCGAGATATCGATGAGCACGCCCCGGGCCCGTGTCTGCACAATGCGGTCCGTCAGATCGTCCTGAAGCGAAATAGCCAGGCGATCGTGCATATCAACTTGGATACTGACGAGCAGGAACTCGCCCAACTTAAGAATCGGAATCCGCTCCACCGGCTAATCCTTCACGCCGAATGACCGCGCTTCACAGTAGCATCGAGACCATATCCGAGTTTACGCAAGGCAATTTGGAATGCATCCGCCAGCGTAGCCTTCGTGATCACGCCGGCAAGATCCACACCCAGGTGAATGATGGTTTGTGCGATCTGCGGCCGTATGCCGCTGATGATGCAATCCGCCCCCATCAATCTCGCGGCGGCGACGGTTTTCAGCAGATGTTGAGCGACCAGAGTGTCCACCGTCGGGACGCCGGTGATGTCGATGATCGCAAAGGCGGCACCGTGGCTGACGATCGCCTCGAGCAGGTTCTGCATCACAATCTGGGTACGAGCGCTATCGAGCGTACCGATCAGCGGCAGGGCAAGAATGCCATCCCAAAGCCGCACAACCGGGGTCGAAATCTCCAGGAGATCCTGCTGTTGCCGCCGGATCACGTTCTCGCGGCTCTTTTGAAATGCTTCGGTAGTCTGAAGACCCAGCCTGTCGATCAGCACGGTAGCGCGCCAAGTTTCATCCGCCAGAGCGCTTGCGTCGTTCGCGAATTCCGTCCTTATGCGCTCAAACAGCGGCTGCTTGAAGGAAAATACGAACATCGCCGTTTCCACAGGCGTGAAGCCATCCTCCGCGCCTTGCCGGGAGAGGCTTGTCAATAATTCTGTTAGGCCCGCCCATTCAGGGCGCGAAAGATCGGTGAAATTGCCCGTGGCCAGCGCCCGGCGCAATGATGTTAAGAAAGTCCGGACGTTCTCTTCCAATTGCTGACCGGCTGCCGAACCGCTGCGGCGAGAAAGAGAACTGCGCAAAACAGTAAGCCATCCGTTGACAAGTTCACCTTCGTGACGTTCGAGGATGGCTGGAATGCGAGATTCTGAATTGGACGTAAGAAATCCTCCTAGAGCCAGCTTGCAATGAGCGATCGTAAGCATAATAACGCATTCCACAGAAATGAACGGCCGGACTGACCGAGGCCTTTCGCGCTCCTATTAACTGTGCATGTAATCGAGGTCGGCGGCCAGAAGGTCTTTCAGTTCGTAATCGTCGAACGCAACGTCGCCGTATTTGACTGATTCCGCCCAATGGGCTTCGACGACCGCAGAGTATTTGCGGGGTTGACCTGTGGGTTGAGCATTTGGTGGGGGAACGAAGCCAGAATCGGCTGCCGCGGCTGCCGTGTGTTGTTCCTGGGCGGCGGCGTTTTCGGAGAAATGAGGAACGAAGCCACGATCCTTTTGCAGTTGGCGGAGAGTGGCGAGAGATTTGTGGAAGCCACGCTCGGCGGCGGACATCAGCCGTTGCATGATCGGCAGCATCTCGGTGAAGGCGACCACGCCGGCCGGGGTAGTTTCAATGGCCATGAGCCGCGCTTCGCGTTCGCGCCAGCGGCGGATGCGCCAGAACTGTTCGGCCATTTCGTTGACCAGGATTTCTTCGGTGGTGTTGGCGGGTTGATGATCGGCGCGGAGATCGGATTTGAGCGCGTCGAGTTCGGCGGGATTTTCGCCGGGGTAGATGAGGGCTTTCGAGTAGAGACCGTGCTTGAAGGAGTTGCGGCTGCTGGCGGCTTTCCCCGCCGGAGTGACCGGACCCGTACTGTGCTGGGAATTGGCGCGATTGGTTTCGGCTCGCGAGGCGGACTCGGGAACTGGTGCGGTCTGATTCTTGCGGGCTTGTTCGAGCGCTTGGCGCTCGGCGGCTCTGCGGAGTTGGCGTGATTGCATTCCGGTACGGTTGTCGCAGACGGGCCTTCAGGGCGGCCCGGGAATTTGGGGTTAAGTCGCTGGGAATAAGAGAGAAAATAAATCGGGGCGATCGGGTATCGGCTTGGAAAGCTGGTGTCTGACCTCGCTGACGCATCGGTGCTCGGTGTCAAGGTAGACGGCGAATGGAGAATCGTTTCCTTCCAGAGAAGTCTTCCAGGAGATTGCGTCTCCCACGAAGATTAATTTTGAAAGTGCACTGTTCTGACATTCTTATACATATGAATCGGCGGCGATATTTCTTTGGGGTAGCGACAACATTCTTGC
The DNA here is from genome assembly GCA_963845995.1 of uncultured Acidobacteriaceae bacterium. GTDB lineage: Bacteria > Acidobacteriota > Terriglobia > Bryobacterales > Bryobacteraceae > Bog-105. The sequence goes on from CAWJUO010000004.1 coordinate 56,077, forward strand.
TCGGGGTTCTTGGGAAGGCGCAACCGCCGGCGCGCGCTGGTGTGAAAGAACTGGCCAGGCACGCGTTGACCGGCCCGCAAGAGGGACTGGAGGCGATCCTGGTGGAAGTGACGGCGCTTCCCGGAGCTCCTTCTACGGTGCATCGGCATCCCGGTTTTGTATTGGGATACGTGCTGGACGGAGAAATGAAATTCGCGATTAATGGCGCAAGCCCGGAAGTTGTGAAAACGGGCGGCACGTTTTTTGAGCCTTTTGGGGCATTGCACACGACCGGCGCCAGCGCGAAGCCGGATGCGCCCGTCAAATTCCTGGCATTCATAGTCGCGCCAAAAGGGAGTCCCGTGGTGTTGCCGGCCTGAGGAAGCGCGTATGCAAGATCAGCGTTTCCCAACTGTGTTCTTGCGAGTCGGGCTGGCGGCGGGGTTTCTATCGGCGGTGGCGGACCGCTTCGGGATCTGGGGACCGCCTGGAAAACCAAATGTCGCGTGGGGAGACATGGGGCATTTTCTGACGTACGCCGGGAAGATAAACCCGTGGTTTCCGAGTACGATAATTCCCGCCGTTGGATGGGGCGCGACGGTTGCAGAGATCGCACTTGGCGTTCTTCTGCTGACTCGGGTTTCAGACGCGATGGGCAGCCCGTTTGAGCGGTTGGCTGTTGTTAGCCTTTGCCCTCGGCATGACCACTGGCACAGGCGTGAAGACCGCATTTGACGCGTCCGTATTTGCAGCGTCGGGCGGCGCATTCATGCTGGGGACCGCCCGCAGGTACGCCTGGAGCATAGACGAAATTTTGAGCGGTGCCAGCCAGGAGCGTCCGTCGTAGCGGGGACCTCGCTGACGCTTCGATGAGCGGGCCGCCGAAGTCAAGAAGATTTTCGATTGCTTGAACCCCAATGGCCGCAAAGCGGCCATAGAACACCTTTCCCCTTCTCAGTCGGAAAGCGGTGGTGGGGCGAGGCTCTGTCCAGGCCGCGCGAAGCGCGCCCGCAGGGTTGCCTGGACGGAGTGCCCCACCACCGTATCTCCTGGCAGTCCGGGAAAGGTGTTCTTTTCTTTGCTCCGATAAGTTTCGTGTACCGGGATTCGGTTTACCGTTGCTGCTTTTTGTTTTTTGGTTCGTCTGCTCAGGTACCTTTTTATTCCTGATTCCGCTGCTTCGCCTGGCTTCCATTCGCACTCGTTTGATGAACCATTTAGGCTCGGTGCAGTTCGGGGGTCCTGCTTGATGAGCGTTACGGCGCTGCTATCTTCGGGGCAACCTGGGAAAGCCGAAACTTTCCCGGTTAAGCGTTAGCGCGCAGTCACCGGAACGCGGCGCATGCGGTCAATCGTTGGCCCTGTTGTCTCCTTTCTCTCCTATCTCCAGTTCGATTCATTTCAGCTCGGGGTTTCGCTTCAAGCGCAAGCACCAACCGTGGCCGTCCGCAAGCGCTTGGCATTATAGAGCGGATCGTAGGCTTCTTTGCTGATCCATAACCGGTGCAACAGCACCGCCAGCTTGCGCGCCAGCGCGATCACCGCCCGCTTGCGTGCATTCTTGCCGCCGCGTCCGCACAGCTTCAATCCCCAACGCCTCAGATCGCAGTCTTCTCCGTGCGGACCAAGAATGCAATGCGCTCCTTGCACCAGCAGCGCTCGCAAATAACTGTCCCCTTCTTTGCTGATGCGCAGTTGCGGATTGCTCTTGCCCGATTGCCGCTGCTTCGGCCGTAATCCTAAGTAACAGCCCACCGCACGGCTCGACGAAAAGCGCCCGGCATTTTCCAGCGTCAGCACGAACGTCAACGCGATCACCGGCCCTACCCCTTTCACCCGCTGCAGTTTGGCCGTCTCCTCCGCATAGTGCATGGCCGCGATGTCCGCCATCTGTTGATCCAGCTTGCCAATCTGTTCTGTTACCGATTGCACTTGTTCGATCAGCTTGGCCAAAGATGTCTGGACAGCGGCGGGCAAGGGATGAAGTATTTCCAGCGTCACCGCCTCTGCCCTGGCGGCCGGCAGGCGATAACCCATCGCCTTCGTCAGCCCGCGCACGGCATTCATCAGTTTTGTCCGCACCTCCACCAGCACCGCCCGGCTCCGCACCGTCAGCAAATGGATTTGCGCCGCCTCGCCGCGATGTTGAATCGGCGCGAGTAACTTTGGGTCCACGCGCGCCAGACGCGCTAAAGTTCGCGCATCCACTTGGTCGCTTTTCGCCGTGTGTGCGGTCACCAAGGGAATGCGCCGCGGGTTCGCCACGATCACTTCGTGCCCCAGCCCTTCCAGCAGCCGCGCCACCCACGCCGAGTGCGTCCCTGCTTCCATCGCGATGCGACTGCGCCCCAGCGCACGGAATCTTTTCTTCAATGCCTCCGGACGGGTCTCCACTTCCTGCTCCAGTAGTATTCCCCCGGCTTCGTCCAGCACGCAGTAGCAGCTTGTGCTGTCGCCTAAATCGAGACCAATCGTCAGTTGCGGAGTTTGCTCCTTTTTACCAGCTGTCAACGCAAAATAGAAATGTCCTATTCTCTGCAAAGTAGAAATGTCCGGTTTTGAAGCGGCAGCGGAGAGTTCAGGGTTAGAGTGAGATTGATTCTTGGCGGGGTCGCGCCCGTGGAGAAGATGCAAGGCCGATGCGATGGAGTTGGCTCCGGAGTAAACGGCGACAAGCCCTCGGTTCAGGAAATCCAGCGAGGTTTCCTCCGAGGGTTTTGTTTTTCGAAGCAGATTTATTCTGGTGAAACTTCGGAGCAGAGGCCTTGCATAAAGTAAACGCGAAGACGGCTGGGCGGTTTTGGCCCAGCCTACCGCAGAGAGGTTTTCCCGCGAACGTCGTTCTTGCCCACGTGGAAGTTTTTCATCCAGTCGCTCTTGTGCCGGACCGTTTTGCGTGAGCGCACTGGTTTTACGAGAGCGGCTTTGGGGCGAGGCGAACATTCGGTTACCGCCAGATAGCGATCTCGGAACCGCACCGCCAGCGTGCCAGCGAGACGTTGTTCGACGCGCACCTGGCCTCCCCGCAAGCCAGGGCAAATGTCGGCGCGTTGAATCTGATACAGCTTGCTCTCGAAGCGGATGGTGTAATCGTTCGCAACCTGTCGTGTCTCGACGTAGCTGAGACTGGCTGCGAGCGAATGCTCTTTGCCTAGCGGGCGATGCGCATTGTCGGCAACTGCCGGCACGACCGTGAGCGTCTGGTTCCACCACGGCAAGAACTCGTTGTCCAGATAAGCATTGGCTTGCTCGATCGTCTTGGCCTTGGCCACGCGCAAGCCCTTCACCAGGCGATCTTGTGCGGTGTCGAAGCTCCGTTCGATCCTGCCTTTGGCTTGCGGCGAATGGGCCGCAATCCACTCGATATCCAGTTCTTTCAGCGCTCGTCCAATCTGAGTCGGCGGCAACTCCGGACGATCCTTGCCGATCAACTCGCCGCGTTTCGTTTTGGGCGTGCTGATAAATAACGCGGCCTTGTCGGTGTAGATACTTACCGGCCTTCCATGCCGTTCCAGGTAGCTCGCCAGCAATCGCATGTTCTCTTCGGTCGAGTCGTGCTCCACGAAGCGCGCCAGCATCCGGCTGGTCGCGTCGTCGATCATGCTGATCAGATATAGCTTCGGCCCGCGGCCCTCCAGCCAATCGTGCTCGCTGGTGTCCATCTGCACCAATTCGCCCCAGCGGCTCCGCCGCGTGCGCCAAGTGTGTACCTTCTCCACTCGTTTGGCTTTCGCTCGCCATAGCTTGGCTGTAGCCATCCAGCCGCGCAGCGTCTCGCGGCTCACCTCCACATCGTGTTTCTTCGCTAGATACTCCGCCGCCAAAGTCGGACCAAAACCCTGGTACACCTCTTGGCTCAGAATCTTGACCGCTTTTTCCCGGACTCGGGCGGCCATCTTCCGATTGGATTCCCGGCCGCGCGCGGCGTGAATGACGGCTTTGTCGCCACGCTCTTTCAAGCTCCGCAGCAGCGCCGGACTTGCCGCTCGCTGACCCGATCTCGGCGGCTGCCTCCTTCTGGGTGATCAGCTTCTTCTTGGCTTTCTTTAGCGCAACCAGCCGGTCGCGCTCTTTCTGCGTCATCAAGAGTTGGTCCGTTTCCAACTCCCCAGCCTGCCAATGTCAATAGGACATTTCTACTTTGCGCAATTAGGACATTATCACTTTGCTGCGACACTTTTTTTTATTAGCTATGTCGTTTTCTGTTTTGTTGTTATCTTTTTTTATGGTCGGCTTCTTTTTTGCATTTTCGAGTGTGTTGCGTGGCGCTTTTATGTGTTTTGTTTGGAAGTTGGCTCATTCATCTTAATCTTCGGTGCTCGGTGTCAAGGTTTAGAGGCGGCCCATCTTGCCGGCGCGGTAATCTTCGACAGCCTGGCGCAGTTCGGCCTCGGTGTTCATCACGAACGGACCATAACTGGCGACCGGCTCATGGATCGGTTCGCCGCTGAGCACCAGGACCAGCGATTCGGCCTTGGCTTCAAGGCGGACTGCTTCGCCGGAAGTACTGAGAGGCGCGATCTGCGCAGTACCCTTCAACGTTGCCGATCCATTCACAACGATCTCGCCCCGCAGCAGAACAATCGCCGAATTATAACCAGCGGGCAAATTCAATTCGCCGGTGCCGCCCGCCTCCAGACGGACATCGAAAACGTTAACCGGTGTGACTGTCTTGGCAGGGCCTTTGACGCCGTTCAACTCACCCGCGATAACGCGGGCGTAGGCTCCCGTCCCGAGTTCAACGCGCGGAATTTCGGCGCTTAGAAGGCCTTGATAGCGGGGCTTGGACATCTTCTGTGCGGCTGGAAGATTTACCCAGAGCTGCACCATCTCGAAGTCTCCGCCCTTCGCGGTGAATTCTTTACCGTGCTTCTCCTCATGGACGACACCCGAAGCGGCGGTCATCCATTGCACGTCGCCAGGGTTAATCGTGCCGGAGTTTCCGCCGGAATCGCGGTGATCGACGCTGCCCTGATAGGAAATCGTCACCGTCTCAAAGCCGCGATGCGGATGCTCTTCGACGCCGCGCGGCCGGTTTGAAGGCTCAAACCGCGCTGGACCGGCATAGTCGAGCATCAGAAACGGACTCAGTTCCGTCACCTCGCGGGACGGAAATACTGTCCGCACTGGAAATCCGTCTCCCACCCAATGGGACGATGCGGTCCCATGAACACCCAATACTTGCTTTCGTTCTGACATTTCTTTCTCCTTTTCACTTGTTCTCAACAGATTCTTCAGCGGCCATCCCCTCAGCCTCGCGACCGAGTTTTCGCAGCAGGTTCGCGAGCGTGTTCCGCTCCGGTTTAGCAAGATGCGAGAAGACACGTTCCATGTCGCGCTCGTGCTCGGCGAAAATGGTGCGGATCAACTTCGATCCCCGCTCCGTCAGGTGGACGATACGCGCGCGGCGGTCGGTGGACGCCGGCCCGCGCTCCACCAAGCCGTCCCGCTCCAGCCGGTCAACGGCCGCTGTCATTGACCCGCTGCTGAGCAGGACTTTTTTCCCCAGGACGTTGATCGGCAGAGGTCCTCTATGAAGAAGAGCTTCGAGGACCCCGAAGTCGCTTAAGCACAGGCCCGTCGAGTTCACGCTGCGCCGCGCGTAGGCTTCTACCGCCTTGCTGGCTTTCCACAGCAGCAGCCAGAGATGAACGCCGCTATCGTCCGGTCGGGTCTTGGCTTGATTTCTTCATTCTCTTGATATAGAGATGCTTGATATCAAGAAAAGATTCACGGAGGGTGTCATCGTACCTTGGTTGAAAGGCGCTTGAGATGCGCTAAGCCGGTTCTAACCCTGTGAAGATTGCGACGTTCAATATCAACAACATCAACAAGCGGCTTGCCAACCTTTTAGAGTGGCTCGAAAGGGAGAAACCCGACGTTGTCTGCCTGCAGGAACTCAAGACGGAGCAGCACTCCTTTCCAGCCGCCGCGCTACGGTCCGCCGGATATGAAGCGGTCTGTGTGGGTGAGCGCTCGTGGAACGGTGTGGCAATCCTCGCGCGCGGGCAAGCGCCCGTCCTTACCCGCTCAGTCCTTCCCGGCGACGATCATGATCGGCAGGCCCGGTATGTGGAAGCGGCAGTACGCGGTGTTCTCATCGGCTGTATTTACCTGCCGAATGGCAATCCTCAGCCGGGACCGAAATTCGTTTACAAATTGGCGTGGTTTGAACGGCTGATCCGACATGCAAAGGACCTGATCGCAGTTGGTGTGCCGGTGGTTCTGGCGGGCGATTACAACGTAGTGCCAACCCCGCAGGATATCTACCCAACGCGATCATTGGACAAGAACGCTCTTGTGCAACCAGCCAGTCGTGAAGCATTCAAGCGGCTGCTTGGCCAAGGATGGATTGACGCTCTCAGGCGCCTGCATCCGTCGGGGCCGCTCTGGACTTTTTGGGACTACAAATTTGAGAGGTGGCAGGCGGACAAGGGGATGCGACTTGACCATTTGCTGCTGTCACCGCAGCTCGCCCCGCGGTTGCTTGATGCGGGCGTGGATCGATGGGTGCGAGGAGAGGACAACGCAAGCGATCACGCTCCGGCATGGATCAGGCTTGAGATGTAGATTTCTGAGATTAGATGTAGATCTTTGCGAGAAGAGGCTGCTGGCCTTTGCCGAGAGCCGTGTGCTCCACAGAAACCCGAAAGTTCTTTTGCGCGCGATCAGCTCGGCAATCGTCAGCCCAATTGCCAAGGCCAACAGACCCGGCCACAATTGACGGCTTGCGCTGATTGATCTGCCATCGGCATCGAATACCGATGCCGGCGCCGGGTCGAAACGGCCTCCAGTAACCGCTGAAAGCTCCCGCAAAAGGCTTTCGTTCACTCCGCTATCGCGAGATTCCTGGTCTTCTATATAGACGCCGGTCTCTGGAAATTCGCGCGACTCAACCTCAGGCCGTACGCGTACCAAACCCGCGATGCGCCCGGTGTGAACGCGGCCTTTATAAAGCCCGTTCGCGACGTTAGTGAGTTCAATTCGCCGCTTCAACCCATTCGGCCCAAACAGATAAATGGGAGGGACGTGAGCGGCGGGTACCGCGCTCCGATAGGTCACCACGACGTCATCGTTCGCAGGATCGAAAGTAGCGCTCGCCTCGGTCTGTTGTTGGCGCGCCAGAAGATCTCGCGTGACGTTATTCCAGAACTTATCGAACCCGGGCCACGTCACCCACGATTCAGCCCAGCGGCTTTTTGCATCGGACGTAAACACGGCGGCGCGGCCAAGCCCATACTGCCACCTGACATACAGCGGGTCTTTTTTCTCGTCACCGATTCGCAGAACCGTATCCGCCCCGGGTTGGGCAATGAAACGTGCGTAGCCCTTTAATGGCGGCGCGTTCTCCATGCCGACCCCGTCAAGAATCTCGGCCTTCTCCTCTACTACCGGCGTCAGCGCCTTCTCGACGGCCGTACTGCCGCTATAATCCTGCACGTCTTTCAATAGAATTTTCTCGAGGCCCTGCGGTTCATTCAGGAAATAGCTCCGGCCGCCAGACGCTTCCGCAACTTTTTCGAGATAGGATCGATTCACATCCTGGCCCAATCCAACCGTCGAAATAGTCACCTGATGAAAAAGCGCTTCTTTCGCCAATTCCAAGCTATCGCCTTCTTCCGAGATGCCGTCCGTCAGCAGCACAATGTGTTTGAAACTCGCTTTTGATGCCAGCGCTCTCCTGTACGCCTCGGCCAATGCCGGCGCGATCTGGGTGCCACCGTCCGGCGTAATTCCCGCAATCAGCCGTTTGATACCAGCCTTGTCGCGCACGCGCCGCAGCGGCACCGCCCATTGATAGGAATTGTCGAACATCAAAACGCCAATCGTGTCGATGGGCTTCAGGTTATCCACAACACCGCTGGCCGAGAGTTTTGCCAAGTCGATTTTGCGGCCTTCCATTGATGATGATTTATCGATGATCAGAACGACGCAAATACCTTCCGGCGTTTTTGGAGGCGCCAGCTTCGCGGGAAGCACTCGATCAAGGGAATCCATCTCCCGGTCTTCCTTGTAAACTTGCCGCTCGCCGCCAATCAGGAGCAGTCCGCCGCCCGCCTCGACATACCGCTGCAGTTGCTGTTTGCGCCGCTCCGGTATCGCATTCAGATCGAGGTTATTCAAGACAACCAATTGGACGCTTTGAAGGCCGCCATCGAGAATGGAAAAGTCGCGCGTAACGGTAAGCTTGGCCTGTGTGAAAGCCTGCATCAGATTGTTCTCCGTCCCGGCGGGGTCCCCGGACGCATAGAGCACAGTGGCACGCTGCAATTCAATCGCACGTGCAAAGGCCAAGCTGGTCAAACCGGGGGCGGCAATTTTTCCCGCCAGTGCGACCGTCCCGTCCGTCTCAATCCGGGCATGCACGCGCAATGTATTCGTTCCGCGTTTCAACTCAGCGGGCTCGCTACCGAGAGTCTTTCCCTCCGCCGAGATCTCGATGGTGGCGTGGACTTCTCGCGGGCTATCGACGACGACACTGATAGGAATCTGTTCGCCCGTGTATGCTTCGCGGGGCATCGACACGGACACCAGTTTCAGGTCTTCTCCCGCGTGGCGAGCAAGCGGTACTGTGTCAACCGGTACGTGCAGTTCCTCAAGCTCCGTCATGGCGCGCACCGTGCTTCCCTGATTCTCGTTCCCGTCTGTCAGCAGCACGATTCGCGGAATGTACTTGGCCGGCATGGCTCCCATGCTCTCGGTTAATGCCGCTTCTAAGTTCGTCGCTTCTCCCGATGACGAGACGCGAACGAGGTGAAGCCCGTGCACGGTCTCTTGCGGCAGTAAGGCGCGTGTGTGACTCGCGAACGGAATCGCCTTCATCCAGTTCCCGCCTTTGTGCCGCTCCATCTGATCAACGAAATCTGAGGCGTGCTTCAGATTTTCGGGCGAGATGCTGGCCGAGACATCTACCAGCACAACCGTTCCGGTCTTCGTCTCCGGAAAAGTCATGCGGGGGGCGAATAACGCGGCCACTATTGCCGCGAGGCCCAAACCCTTTGCAATCATCCGGGCCACCCCGGCCTGTTTTCGGCCAAAGAGCAGCCATTCGAGCAAAAGGCAAATGCCGCCGAGCACCGCGAACCATCGCCACAAGTCAACGGCGCTCGCGGTGTTTACGGTAGAAGCCAGGCAAGCCCGTGCGCGTGGTTGGCGCAGGCTTCCAGTCGAACTGAGCGACTTCGGGCAGCGTCAAAGAAAGAACGCGATCCCGCTTGTCTGAAGTGACATGCACAATCGCGGGGCGCCGAGCGAAGAATTGCAACTGGTTATTGCGCAGTGTGAACGGTACCGCCGTTCCGCTCGCTTCGGTAACACGCACGACTGTCAGCCCGTTCACCGGGGTCGAGCGAAACTTCAGCCAGTCCCACACCCTGAGCGCTGAATTGCTCTGTGCGAAACATGGCCGGTGCGGCCCAACGCATCAGATTCGCAAACAGAAAGGGAGTGGCTACGTTGAACTTCAGCGGCTCACTTAAAACGTCAAATCCAATAACGGCCCACGGCTGCCTCGCCATTCTTGCCCGGACGCGCCACGACAACAGGGCCCTCCGGCAAGCTTGCTACCGCAAGATCGCCATCGAAGGTCTGGAACACATTGGCTTGAGGAACGGTAAGGTCCCGCGTGTGCAAACCGTCCCCAAGACCAGGATCGGAACTCCATTGCGCGATTGTCTCTTTCGTGGCGGTCGCCTTAACCGGGAGCGGCGCCCCGTCCTTTGGAGGATCGAGATATAGACTTGCGATCCGGGGCCGGGGCGATGGCGCAAACTGATCGAGGATCGCCAAGTCCGCGCTTGGACGAGGCTGATACTCCGAAGGGCGGAAGTAGCGAACCTCAATGCCATGATTTGCATCGAGCAAAGGGCGCAGCAAATCTTCGCGCGACGTGAACACGGCAACGCGCGGCAACTGGCGTTTAGGTAACTCCAAAGAGACCTGATCGTCGGCGGGAAAGCTATCGCCGGGCGTCAGGCGAACCGACAGCTGTCCCGCCGTACCAGTCACGAATTCATAGTCGAGATCCTTCGCCTCCGCCGCGTTCAGAAGGATTGTCCGCGGTAGGAAAGAACTCCCGGCAAAACTGGTTTTGACTGTTACTGAGGTTGCGTGCGACCCATAATTCTTAAGCTTGACAACGGCCCGCCACTCATTCGATTCCTCGCCAGGCTCGACATTGATCGCGGTTATTCCGCAGTTATCCGCTGCGGCGGGAACGGGGATGAAGCGCACGTTAGAAGGCGCTGCCGTTCCACTCTCTCGATTGTCCGTTCGCCCCGGCCCGAAATAGACGATCTCACCCGGGCGCTTCCGATCCCCAGCTACGAACCTGCTTGGCATAAGACAAAGCCCGTTCCATATCAAGGCCCAAGGACGTTGATTCGGAAGCGTCCAACTGCTCTCTCAAAACGGCCCGGTCAGATGTAAACGAAGTCGCCGGCGTAGCCAGACCGTCCACTCGCACCAGCATCGCCCGGTCGCGAGAACTCAATCGCTGTAAATACCTTTTCGCGAGAGCCTTCTCTTTGCTCAGAACGGTTTGCCGCACCGACGCGGCCCGCGCTAGCCGAAGACGTGTCAAGCAGCAGAACATGATCGCGTCCTATGCCGGCGCGCGATCCCCATTGCACCTGGGCGATCGCCAGCAGCAGCAGAGTCAGGCTGGCAAGCTGAAGAAGCAAAGACCACGGCTCTAATACATGTCTTCGCTTCCGGCGCTGTTCCACCCGGCCGCCCGGCGTCCAGAATCGCAGGGTTGAGACGACCTTCTTGCGTCTGCTTCGATCAAGCAGGTACAACGCCGCGATCAATCCGCCAAGGCTTCCCAGCAGAACGAAAAACTCACCGGCGCTGAGATTCAGGAAAAACATACGGCTTCAACGTGTTTCATGAACCGTTGCCAAGGGTCCAAAAATCGCCTCGTCGAGCGGCATGCGCGTGGACAATCCTACATATCTGCCGTTGTTTCGCAAGGCCGTTCTTTTCAATGACTCTCCATAAGCGGTGAAGGCCGCAGTGTAAGCGCGCCTCGCCTCATCGTCAATCGAAATTGCCGTATGCGCGCCCGATTCGGCCTCGATTAATTCGACTTCTCCCGTCAGAAGCGGAACCCGCTCCTCTTCTGTCCACAAATGAACCAGCAGCAATTCATGACCGAAATCAGCCATATACTGGAGCGCGGGCAGACAATCTCTTTCGTCAAGAAAGTCGGAGACGATCATAGTAAGACCCCGCTGCGGGTAGGTTCCCAGAAATTCGCGCGCCAGTTCGTGAAAGTTCGTGTCGCCGGCCGTGCTAAGTTCACGCAAGTAATTTTCAGCGGGCTGGAACCGGTGACGGCCGCCGCTGCACAAAAACGGCCGCAGCAAACGCGAACCGAAGGGTTGAATGACGATGCTGTCCAGGCGCACCAAACCGATATAGATGAGCGCTGCCGCCAGCCTGCGGGCGTAATCGAACTTGGTGGAGTCCGGCGCGGCGTCCACATCCATCGATGCGCTTACGTCAAGCAACAGGCGCACCGGAACTCTCGGTTCCACTTGGAACGTCTTCAGGAAGAACTTTTCGAAGCGCATGTAGGCGCGCCAGTTTACGGCCCGCAGATCGTCGCCCTGATGGAAATTGCGGTGATCGAGAAACTCTTGCCCCGGCCCCGCAAATCTGGAGGTGTTATGTCCGCCTACGAGACCGTTGAAGGACTTCTGCCAGCGCAGCGTGAGCCTCTCCAGCTTCTCCAGAAATCGTGTATCGACCAGAGGTTCAGACATGTGCGGCGACCCGCGGAAGACTCAAGAACGGCCGCGGGCCCCGTTCAAAATTGCTTCGAGAACCGTTTCGTTACTCTGGCCATCCGCGTGGCCGTCAAAGTTCAAAATCACCCGATGCCGCAGCACCGAAGGCGCAACCGACCTAAGGTCGTCAATGCTCAGATGAAGCCGTCCGCGCATAACCGCCAGCACCCTGCCGCACTCAATTAGCGCCTGTGCCCCGCGCGGCGAACTGCCGTACCGGACGTAGCGGTTCGTGATTTCCGGAGCGTTCGGCGCGCCCGGCTGCGTCGCCATCACCAGATCAATCGCATACTCCTGCACGTGAGGCGCAACGATCACTTGCCTGCAGATCGCCTTCAAATCCGCAATTTGCTGGCGGTTCAATACCTGATTGAGTTCCAGTTCTTCGGGCTGCGTCGTCAGATCTACAATCCTGCTCAACTCTTCGCGCGACGGATAGGTTACCAGGATTTTCATCAGAAACCGGTCGAGCTGCGCTTCGGGCAGGGGATAGGTGCCTTCCATTTCAATGGGATTTTGAGTCGCCATCACAAGGAACGGCAGATCGAGCGCATAGGTGTAAGTGCCGTTCGTCACGGTCCGCTCCTGCATCGCTTCAAGAAGCGCGGACTGCGTTTTTGGCGTGGCCCGGTTGATCTCGTCGGCCAAGACAAGGTTTGCAAAAATCGGACCTTGCTGAAAGCGCAGCGTCTTGTGGCCGTGATCGTCGTGCTCCATCATCATGCTGCCGACAATGTCACCGGGCATCAGGTCCGGCGTAAACTGAATGCGCGAGTACCGCAGGTCCAACACGCGCGAAAGCGTTCGTAGCAGTGTTGTCTTGCCCAGTCCCGGAACACCTTCGAGCAGCACATGGCCGCCCGCCACCAGGCACAGCAGCACTCCATCGATGACGTCGCGCTGGCCGATGATGACCTTGCCAATCTCCTCGCGAACGCGGTCGAGATCGGAGGTAGCCTGTTCGATGGCCACTACGTTAGTCGTCAGAATATCTGGAGTTCGACTCATGGGACTAAATCTGAGAGGACGGTGGCCCGAGCACTATTTCGCGAACACCATATCAGCCGGTTTCACACCGCGGCGTTCGCAGTCCGCTAAATAGAGTTTCCCATAGCTATCGAGAATATAGTCCGCCGGCCCGAATCCTAAGCTCTGCGCGGTTTTGTCGATCCACTCGCCCGGCCCCTCCAGTTCGAGGAAATTTCCAATCGGCGTTTCATCGACCGTCACCCCTCCCGAGTCGTCTCGCGAATTGCTTAGCTCCGTGCGGTATTTCTCATATCGGAAATGCCGCTTGTACCCGAGTTGCTCGAATATCTGTCCCAGAACTTCCGCCGAACCGATACTGGTTTCGAGTTCCGGCCTGCTCTTATGCGGCCCGGCTTGCTGAGGACCTTTCCATGTGATGACACGCTTTTCGGCCGCTTCTCGAAGCCGCAGGATCATGCCACGTCCGTGCAATTCCTGGTCTGGCTTGTCGTAAAGCGTATTGGCTTCGAACACCCTCTGGACCGAGGGAGCAAACCCGAGCCCTTGCAGCCGGTCTTTGATCGCCGGAAGATTTGCGATCCGAATTTTGACTTCCGTCTCGACGCCGCCCTGGACCATGACTCCATCTTCGCGCAACCTAACGGGGTGACCGTATAATGGAAGTCGCTGCATCGTGCGCTCGTAGCTCAGTTGGATAGAGCGATTGACTTCGAATCAATAGGTCGGGAGTTCGAGCCTCTCCGGGCGCACCAGTAAATTTGCAGAATCAGCGAGTCAATCATCGGCGGCGCTCTGCCGCCAGTCCGGTGACTTCATGAAACAACTCAAGAAAACCAAGGGCCCCACAGTCCTGATCGTAAACGGGAAGGCAGCAGCGGTCGTGCAAGACGCCGCAGCCTACCAGCCACTGCTGGACATCGCCGCCCGTGCCGATCCTGAGGAAGGCATCCATCGGGGTCTGAAGGACGCCAAACAAGGTAAGGCCCGGCCCGCGGAGAGTTTTTCGCAGACTTCGAAGCCACTCATGGCTTACCTCGTCAACCTCCGCTCTGAAATGGTATCCCGGGTTCAAAGAGGCGATCTTGAGCTTGGCTGTATCTCACAAATCTCGTCCGCAGGAAGCGCGGCTGGTTGATATCGCGTTGGTGGAACTGGCCGGATTGGTCCTGGTGCTCGTTTACGTCGAGCGGGATCAGGACGTCCGTGTGATCTCCTTCCGAAGAGCGTCCCGGCGAGAAAGGATCTTGTATGCCAGAGCAAAAGAGCCGGACTGATTGGAGCCGGGTGAAAGGCGCTGCCGTCGAGCCGATTCCGTATGAGCCGGAAGATGGCCCTTACGATCCAAACAACGATGCTTCGGTGGACCAATATTTCAGGAACGCGACGGTTCGCCGCCGTGGACCGCAGAAGACGGCAACAAAGGAACTCATCTCTATTCGGCTCTCGCGTGACGTTTTGGATTATTACCGCTCGACCGGCGAAGGGTGGCAGAAACGGATCGACGAGGCGCTGAAAGGTGCGGTTGGTCGTATGCGGTCGAAAAAACTTTGGCTTTTGTCAGGGCAATGAATAAATAAATGGTTTAAGGATGGTGCGGATGAGAGGACTTGAACTCCACGAAGTTTCCCCCACTAGAACCTGAATCTAACCGTTCCATCTGATTGTGCTCCGATTCAATGACTTACAGTCGCAAATCGGATCGGATAGGGTGGGTTGTTAGCCTTGAATGGCACAATAGTGGCACAAACAAAGGATCGCGCCCGCGATTCGTGTCGACACAGAACATCATCGAAAAGGACCGACCGTCGGTCGCGTTGGAGTCCGTAAGAAGCATCTCGCGAAAGCTTCCCAGAGGACTGCTGATCTCCAAGCAAAAGCTTCGGCAGGCCGAGGCGATCAAACTGGTCCGGGTCGGTCGCGAGAACCGCTCACAGACCTTGGGGTTTGCGTCACGGCCGTTCGTACTCTGCGGCCTTCCCATCAAGCGCCCTTCGAAAGGCGTGCTCCTGCATGAGCGTCGCAACGGCCAATTCCTATTGCAGATCGCGGGGCATCCGAAATACGGTGTCCCGTGGGGACAGGACCGGCTGGTTCCAATCTTTCTCGCAACACTGGCGGTCTGGCAACAGAAGCAGACCATCACGTTTCAAAGCGCGGCAGAGATGCTGGACGTGTTTGGCCTGCAGCAGGGCGGTTCGCAGTATCGTCGTCTCGTCGGAGGCTTCCAGAGAGTATTCGGCGCCACGATCTTCTTCGGCAGCGATACCCAGCACGAGAAAGCGGCAGTCATGCACCATTCGCGATTCAACTTCATGCGAGAAGCGCGGATTTGGTATTCGCGTGATCCGAATCAGACGATGCTGCTTGGCGGCTTTGAAAACGAGATTGTTCTAAGTGATGAGTTCTTCCGTGACGTGACCTCACACTCCATTCCTACCGATCTCGAGGCCGCAAAAGCGTTGTCATCCTCCCCGGCAGCTCTGGACGTATTCATGTGGCTGTCCTATCGCTGCTTCACCGCCAAAGGGCCAGAGCGGATACCGATCTTTGGTGATTTCGGTCTAGCGAGCCAGCTCGGCAGCGCCGATTACGCACGACCCCGCAAGTTCCGGGAACGGCTTGAAAGGTGGCTTGATCTGGTTGGCGCATTGTGGCCCACCTGCCCGGCTCGAATCTCATCGGATGGCGACCACATGCTAC
>CAWJUO010000005.1:0-45747 GCA_963845995.1 uncultured Acidobacteriaceae bacterium
ACCCCGTTGACTATCGCCGGCGTGTAGAGACGCGCCATGCTGGCGGGATTATATAGTGCAAGGTCTAGCGTGGCCGCATTCCATCCTCCGCTGGTCGATTGATACACCGGAATGTAATAGGTGAGCCGTAGCCCCAGATCCAGAGTCAACTTCTTCGACACCTTCCATGTGTCTTGCACGAAATTATCCCAGTCGTAATCTCGGTTCTGCACGGCGATATGGTTGTTCGATTCCGTGTAGGAATTGAAATTTCCGAGAAGCATGTTGGCATAAGGGTTGGCGGTGTTACCCGGGTTGTTGGAATTCGCGCCGAAATCAAGACTACCGCCGAAGTTGCCTCTGGGGCCCTCGAACTCGCGTCCGCGATGCCAATACGTGCCCACTTTGAAAGTATGCTTGCCGTGAATGATAGAAAGATTTTCCGCGAAGTCGAACGTGGTGTCAGCGCCTGTCTCCGGGAACCGGCTGTCATAGGTCAGATTAGGCGCATCGGGCACGCCGGACAACGACGTGATCTGGGGGATGACATCGTACGGATTGTTCGTCGGGTAGACTTGGCCAGCCGTGAATCCAACTCCGGCCCGAGTTCCCACAGAGTTAAATTGCGACCACGACACCGGCGGGCCGTTTTCGGTGCTATGACGGATCGCACCCAATACCTCGTTTACAACGTTCGGGCTGAAGATGTGGGTTTCGTGCGCCGCAATAGAACTATCGGTGAATACGTACTGCCCATAGAACCAGGGCCAACTCGGGGCGCCAATCGCACCGGTGTTCCAAGCCTCCGTATCCGAGTGATAAGAAACTCCTCTGACGAACATCGAGTCCTTGGCGCTGAGAGGCGAGTCGATACGAAACACATTGCTGACCTTTGGTATCGAGTAATCACCCTGGAAAGCGTAGTTATAGGCGCCTTTTGTAACAGCCCGATTTAGCTGGTTCGGCAACGGAAAGATATTCATAATCGCCTGGGTGCTCGAGTTGATGCGATTCGCGGGAATAATGCCGCCGGCGAACGGCGCTCCCGTCGTTGGGTCAATCGGCTTGGTAGCCGATTGCGAGAAGTTGCCTTGCCGTTCCAGGGCTGTCGGCATGGTGTAGTACACAAACGGAGCCGGGAACTTGGCGTGTGTATCGTCAAACGAATAAAAGAAAAACAGTTTGTTTTTCATGTGCGGAAGAGGGACCGGGCCGCCAATGCTGGCTCCAAGCGTATTGAATTGATAAGCGGGTTTCGGAAGACCCGCGCGGTTAAGCAAGAAATCGTTAGCATTGAATATTTGGTTCCGCACGTACCAATAGGCGGTTCCGTGATATTCACTGCCGCCCGACTTGGTGATGATGGACAGAATAGAGCCCGCGTTCCGGCCGTATTCCGCCTGATAATTGTTCAGGAGAACATTGACTTCGGAAATGGCGTCCATGTTGATGGAGCTGGACAATGCGGAAGCCGTGCCCTGGTCGTTCCCCGCCACCCCGTCAATTGTGAAATCGATGGCTCCGTTTCGCGCCCCGGAGATATTGGGCGCGGTCACGCCTGGAGGGCCGCCTGCACCTCCCAGCGCTTCTGTTTGACCGGTTTGGCTCACACCCGGTAATAGGCGAAGCAGATCGACAACGTCGCGCCCGCGCGCCGCGATCATTGTCATTTCAGTGCCTGTCAATGTAGCGGAGTTTGTATATGATTCAGTCTCCACCTGGGCCGCTTGCCCTTGCACTTCAACGGTCTGGTTCACCGCACCGACCGTTAGCTGAATTGTCCCCAGTGAGAGTTCCTGGTTAGCGATCAACGAGTCGTTAGTGCGCTGAAACGTTTTGAATCCAGCCTTTTCCACTGTCGTTGTGTAGGTACCAGCTTGCAGCGAGGGAACCGTGAAGATTCCAGAACCGTTGGTAACTGCAGTCCTCGTCGCCTGGGTGGAAACGTCGGTTATCCTGACGTTGGCATCGGGTATGGAAGCGCCAGCCGGGTCAACTACTGTCCCACTGATCGTTCCGGTTGTGATTTGCGCCTGTAGGACACTAACAAAGGCCAAACAAATCAATGAGTAGACTATTCGACTTACAAAATGCACACGTAACACGAGACGCCTCCTGAAGGCTGCGGTGTAACTCCCGCCCTGAGTGTTGGACAGCTACCAACGACCTCACCGTGGATCGTACGCTCCGCGTCTCTCCTCGATGAAGTTCGTATGGCTGGAAATGACTATTTGGATGCTATCCGTATTCAGAGGCTGAATCAATCCCTTGATGTCAACAAATTGTCAAAGCTTTTAGCGGTGGGCTGCCAGTTAGTGAACTAACTTTCAATACCAATTGGCAGACTCTCACCACATGCGAGCTATAATTTTCAAGCTTGACAATTTGTTGACAATGAAAGATTGATTCAGCCATTGAATGTGGATAGCCTCGAAAAGAGACAAAATCGTGTCAGCCTTTGCTTCGATCTTTTTATCGGCGCTTGCCGTTAGCTTCGCCGCTGCCCAAAATACACCTCGCGCACCACTGCCCGCTCCCCTCGGCGTGCCGGTTCCAGGGCCTTCCACGAACGTTCCATACGCGCCCCAGCCGATCTTGCCAGGCGGCGTCGTAGTCCCTCTTTATTCACCCGGCTCGCCATTCCTCAAAATGGACCGCATTCGCGAGGCCGAGAAATACAACATGCGCGCATCGGTACCGGGGCGAATCGAGAGCATAGTCAATATCCACAACCCGTCCATTGAAGTACATCCAGCCGATCCAAGCCGCAATACTGGGGCGGCTGTCATCCTGATGGCGGGCGGCGGCCATACAACTCTGAATGTCGGGCCGGAGGGCGCTGACTTCGTTCCCTTCTTTTACAACTACGGCGTCACCACAATCATCCTGCGGAATCGCTTGCGCGTCGATGGATACGACGTCCAAAAAGACGAGGTGAATGACGCGCTCCAATCTATCCGGCTGGTGCGGTCTTACGCCAAGGAATGGAATATCGATCCGAACAAAATCGGCATCATGGGTTTCTCGGCGGGCGGGGAGTTGGCGGCTGCTGCCGCGGTCTTTTTTGACACCTTTGACAAAAAGAACAGCACCGCGGGCGATCCTCTGGCAGGGATCACATCACGGCCCGATTTCGTGGGTCTCGTGTATCCCGGCGGCACGCCCTTCTCCCGCAATCGCACTCCTCCGCCGATTCCGCGTAACGTTCCGCCCACGTTCGTTGTTAGCGCCGGTTCGGGCGACCGAAGTCATGCGGTCTCGTCTATTGCGTATTTCAGCGCAATGCTGGATTTGGGAGTGCCGAACATTGAGATACACATTTACGGCAACGGTCACCATGCGGGCGGATTATCGGACCGGAACGGCATACCATTCGGTACTTGGCAA
Source organism: uncultured Acidobacteriaceae bacterium (assembly GCA_963845995.1). GTDB lineage: Bacteria > Acidobacteriota > Terriglobia > Bryobacterales > Bryobacteraceae > Bog-105. The sequence goes on from CAWJUO010000005.1 coordinate 3,367, forward strand.
TACCGGTTTATTGACTGGTTCCGAGATCTCGGTTTCCTGCAAAAGCCTGGCGTCGAAACGAAAGCTGCCCGGGATATCGGCCGCTTTTTTGACTGCGCCGCCGCTGACACATGCATCTGTGGGCCCTCATGGGACGACGGATTTCCTTGCCGCTTCGACCGCTGGAGTGAAAGCCCTTCAAACGTGGTACGTAGAGGACACCGGTCTATGGAAAACGACAGGTTGGTGGAATTCCGCCAACGCTCTAACGGTGCTGGTGAAGTACTCACAGTTGAGCCACACTCCGGATTTGCTGCCCGTCATAGCGAATACGTTCGAACGCAATTCCCAGAAGAATTTTCTAAACAAGTTTTACGACGATGAAGGCTGGTGGGCGCTGGGGTGGGCGGACGCTTACGAACTAACGCACCAGCAGCGCTACCTTTCAATGTCGGAAGAGATCTTTTCCAATATGGCCGGGGGTTGGGATGACACCTGCGGCGGTGGAATTTGGTGGAGCAAGGACAACCGTTATAAAAACGCAATAGCCAATGAGTTGTTTCTTTCCGTAGCGGCGAATTTGGCGAATCTCACGCAAGACAAACAGAAACGCGCCATGTACCTGGACTGGGCGCAACGGGAATGGAAGTGGTTTGCAGCTTCCGGCATGATCAACGCTGAAAACCTGGTGAACGATGGGCTCGATTCCGCATGTCACAATAACCACCGAACCACATGGACTTACAATCAGGGCGTTGTCTTAGGCGGCCTGAGCGCGCTGGCAAAAGCATCCGGCGATCCCAAGCCTATTCAGGTCGCCCAGTCGATCGCATCGGCGGCCATCTCAAAGCTGACTGACCAGGATGGCATCCTCCACGATCCCTGTGAACCCAGTCGCTGCGGGAACGATGCCGTGCAGTTCAAAGGCATTTTCGCGCGCAATCTGGCAACGCTGGACCTGGTGGCTCCGGAGCCTCGGTTCCGCACTTTTTTGCAGACGAATGCGGAAAGTATTTGGAGGAATCGCGACTCGGATAACCGGTTTGGAGTCGTATGGTCGGGGCCTTCCGATGTGAAAAACGCCGCGACCCAGGTTTCCGCCCTGGACGCCCTGTTAGCCGCCGCCGAAACCGCTAGCCATTGAAGCGGTATCCAATACGGTGAACGGTCTGGATATAGGCAGGACTGGACGGAGCGTCTTCTACCTTCTGCCTTAGGTTGAGAATGTGCGTGTCCACGGTCCGCGTGTGGAGATCGCCGCCATAACCCCAAACGTGCCTCAGCATTTCCGTCCGGCTGATCACACGTCCCCGGTTTTCGATCATATAGCGCAGTAGATTGAATTCCCTGGGTGACAGATCAATGGGCAGGCCCTTTTTGGTGACCGTAAAGCTCGCAAAATCCAGGCAAACATCGCCGAATTGGTAGGTATGGAAAGGCTTGTGATCGGCCCGGCGGAGTTTCGCTTCCGTTCGAGCCAGCAGTTCGGAAATGCTGAATGGCTTCGTCATGTAGTCATCAGCGCCGATTTTCAGGCCGGCTATTTTGTCTTGCTCCAAACTACGCGCCGTCAGCATGATGATGGGCGAATCCAAATCGTTTTCCCGTAATTTGCGGCAGACGCACAGGCCATCGAGTTTGGGAAGCATGACGTCGAGCAGAATCAAATCGGGCCGCGTCCGGAGCGCAATCTCCACAGCCGACTCACCATCGGTGGCCACCAATACCTCGTAGCCCTCATAGACCAGATTGTCTTGCAACAGGCGCACCATCGCCAATTCATCCTCAACCACGAGAATAAGTTTCTTTGATATACCTGAGGACGATAATCTTTCGTTTCTTGCGGTCGAAACCATAGCACCGGCTTTCACTGCGGCAGCGGCAGGAGAATCGCAAAACAGCTGCCTCGGCCCGGGACGCTGCTTACAGTAACATTACCGCCGTGCGCGTCGGCGAAATGCTTCACCAAAGCCAAACCCAGGCCGGTGCCAGAGGCCCGCGCGGCAGTTTGATTCGAGCGGTAAAAGCGTTCAAAAATCCGTTTCTGCTCCCGTTTGGAAATTCCAACGCCCCGGTCGCTCACCGATATTTCCAGGTATTGGTTGCTTCGCGCGGCCTTCACCATGATGCTGCGTTCGCCATCCGAGTATTTCATCGCATTGCTCAGTAGATTAAGCAGCGCTTGTGAAAACGCCAGCGGATCAATCCTCGCAATAGGCAGAGAAGTATCTATTTCACGAATCACTGTAAAGGATTGCCGTTCGAGTTCGGGGGAAAAATGCTCCAGCGTCTGCTCAATCAGATGGCTCACATCGACGCTCTCCGGTTGGTAACGCTTCAACCCTACGTCGATCTTCGAAACATCCACCACGGTATCGATAAGGTTCGAAAGCCTATGGATCTCCGCCTCAATGATGCGAAAATATTCCTCCCGCTGCGATGCGTTGCCCAGGCGATTCAAATGAAGCGTTTCCACAAACCCGCGTATGATCGATAGCGGTGTCTTAAACTCATGGGAGACGTTGGCTACAAAATCGGTTTTTGCCCGCGCAAGCTGGATTTCTCGTGCCGTGATCACGCCTAGGGAGATGATGGCAGCCAATAACATTGCCGCAATCACAAGCACGATCGCGATGTTTCTGTAAAATTCGCTCCGATCGGGCCAGGCGTTGACGTTGGGAGGAAACGCGGCGCGCATGGTCCAGCCAGGCAAGATTCCCGCGCCTTCCCGACCTTCCGCGACGGCCGCTTGAACCGGAAAGGAACTCACAACACCTTTCTCGGAAACGCTAAGTTGAACGCCTTTCTCGTCGAAAATCGCGCTGACGGCATGATCCCCGGGAATTTGCCCGAAAGTGGCGAGGCGGCTCAGGTGCTTCTGCAGCAGCATGGGGAAATACTCTTTCGCGAGCACACTCCCTTGGATTGCCATGCCATAGTAGCCGATCACCCCGGTGTGCGGGAATACGGGTTCCAGCGGATCGTCGTCCACCAAATGAAGAATTAACTGCTGACGCTCGCCATCCAATTCGATCATTGCCGGATAGCGGTGGGAACTCGTCATTTGCAACGACTTCACAAACTTCCGGATCTGCGGCTCCGCCTGGTCGGCATGACTCAGGTGCATGCTCCACGGCTGGGCGCCGGGACGAAAGACGAGGACTTCCGGCTCAGCTTGAGGCCGCAGCCGGTACACGAAAAATATGTGCACGTAAGGACAAATCCGGCGTGTGGTTTCCGCTACGTGTTGGATCTGCGTGAGACTCCGTTTGCGAAGCCAATCGTGAAGCACCGGGCCCAAAAACGCATGGTCATACCACGATGAAATCTCAATACGCGCCTCGACCCGCGCGCCGATTACCGCTTGCTTCAGATTCACGAATAGCGCTTGCTGCATGCGTTCCTGAACCTGTGAGAGCGAGCGGTATTGTAAGTAGACCAACGCTGTCGCGGGCAGGATTGCAACCGCAAAAAGAAACGCTAACAGAGCCCGAGGGCGCCGCAACTTAGCGAATCTGACGACGCTTGCTTCAAAGAGCTGTGCCGCGTGCCGGCCTCCGCTCTCAAGCCCGGTTAAAGGTTCGCGCGTTTTCATCGATGTAGGCCACTCCACAACCGCGGTTACCCTTGAACCCCTCGGGCACAAACGTCGGATGTGAAGAATGTATCACGCGCAAGCCGGCAGTTTGCCCCGCTGCCGTACGTTCTTCATTTGAGCAAACGGGTTTTGGGATCAATTTTTGTTCTTCTTCGGATGGGCCACCAAATTCGCGATGGCCTGCTTTAGCCTTCCCTGACCGGCGGCATCCGCTGAGAGCGCCTCGGAATGAAAAGCAGGCAGGAGGTGATCCCATATGGCATCCAGTTCCCCTTGCATGTTGCCGGTGTCGGCGGTGATAGCGACCACGACATCCTGATCGGGAATCACGACGATGAACTGCCCGGCGGCGCCGTCAGCTCGGAAAGAATTATGCCGGCATCTCCAGAATTGGAAGCCATAACCTTCTTTCCAGTCCGGGCCTATTTTGGCGTGACTTTCATTCTCATTCGATATCTGCTTGGTTGTTGACTGTTTAATCCACTTCTGCGGAATCAACTGTTTGCCGTTCCATTTTCCGTTTTGCAGGTAAAGCTGACCGAACTTGGCCATGTCTTCGGTGCGAAGCCACAGGCCATAACCGCCGAGTGAGTTGCCTTCGGCGCTGCTATCCCATCTGGGATTTTCGATTCCCAGTGGTTCGAACAACCGCGGCTTCAGATATTCGACCGTGGTTTGCCCGGTCACTTTCGTGACGATCGCTGAAAGCACGTAGCTGCCCATCGTGTTGTATTGAAAATGCGTTCCCGGTTTGTAGGGAACAGGGTGTGCGAGAAACTGTTTTACCGAGGGCGACCCACCGATTGGCTTCGGTTCGGTATCGTGGCCACAAGACATCGTGAGCAGGTCTCGCACTGTCATCGCTTTTAGATTTTCCGAAGGATCCGCCGGCGCGTCGGCGGGAAAGAATTTCAGCACGTGATCGTCCAGACTTAACTTTCCGTCGTGGATTGCCAGTCCAACGGCGGCCGCATTGAAGCTCTTGCTGACTGAGTTCATGATATGTGGTTTGTCCGCCGCCTCGGGTTTCCACCAGGCCTCGGCAATAACCTGGCCATGCCGCACGACCATGACACTGTGCATCGTGTCGATGTTTTTATCCGCCGTTTGGACAAAATCGAGAATCGCCTGCGACGAAATGCCCTGCGCCTCAGGCGTGCTTCGCGGCAACTGGAAGTCGGCCGCGGTTACACAAGGTATCGCCGCGAACAAGAAAGTGGCGAGCGTCAAAGGAATCGATCCAATTTTCATCGTTGTTTACCCCATAAGGGTCTTCTACAACGTACCGAACTCGCAGGCTGGCGCCGCAGGCTCGCTACAATGATTACTTTTCGGCTCCGGCGCGCGCTTCCGGGAAAATGTGGTGATTACGCGAGATGAAGCGACGTAACAAGGACTTCAAATGCGCAGCTCCAAATGACAAGGGAGGGCAGAATGCCAACGAGTAAGGGTTTAAGTGAAAGTGTTTGAAACATACCAACAAGGTATGCGCCGGTCGGCAATCCTCTCAGATAAATCCGGCCCTATCTCGTCCGCACTGCTCCGTCACACCCAAATTCGGCGCTTAAGTTACTCGATTGATGGTTCAGCAGTACACTCGGATCTAGAGACACACGTACAATGTCTTCAAACCAGGGCGCCCCATTTCGTAGTCTCGTCATTGCTTTAGTCGTGGGTTTGCTGATTGGGTTTATCCCAATGTGGTTGCGCGCTCGCCAGCGGACCAGCGAGCGGGATCAAGCGGTTGGAAATTTGCGCAAGAGCGAATTGCACAATGAACTCTTGGAAGCGGCTCTCGATTCCCGACGAGGTCAGTATGAAACCGCTCGAAAGGAATTGAGCCAGTTCTTCACTTCGCTCAGCGCAGTGGCCGACCAAAAGAACGATGTGGATCTTACTCCTGAGCAGCGCAAATCATTTCAGCCGATGCTCTCAGCGCGTGACGAGCTCATCACCCTGCTAGCGCGAAATGATCCGGCATCTGCCGACCGGCTCTCCGACCTTGATGTAGCCTTTCGCAAAGCACTCGCGCAGCACTAGAACCTTACTTGCCCACTTCGAGAACCGTGAATGAACCGGGTACCAGCGGACCACGGCGCGGTCGTCCGCCCGGTGTCGGAGAGGCCGGAGCCGGACCGAACTCGGCGCCAATCAAGAAGATGTGATTCGTTTTGCTGTCGATGGTCATAGTCTTTGCCGACGGCATCGTCTTCAGGTCCTGTTCTACCGCGAACGTTGTTGGGTTGGATTCTTTGATAACGGTCAGCGTCCCAACCCCTTGCGAGCTGAATGCTTCCATCGTTTCAGGCATGAACCCCGCCCCATCTACGCCGGTGCCGATCGGTAGAGTCGCAATAATCTTGCCGTCCCTGGCATTCATGATTACGCTTACCGCCGGGTTACGGCACTCTACAAACAGCACTTCATTCTTCGCATCAAACGCCAACCCCGCTGGTGCTTTGTTATCGCCCAGATTATAGTGCGCCGTTACCTGCATCGTCTTCGCATCCACCACCGCCACATTGCCCTTGTCCTCGATATCGATATATAGATGCCCGTTGCCGTCGCTAGCTGCCTGTTCCGGCGCGCCGCCCAGGTCAATCGTCCCGAGCACGGACCCGTCCTTTGTATCGATCACCGTCGCATTCGGCGCGGCGTGGCTGAGAATGTAGACACGTTGGTTGAACGGATCGTACAGGATGCCGTCCGGATTGCCCTGCACATCGATAGTCTTGATCACCTTGAGCGTTCTTGTGTCCCACATGACTACCGGTTTGCTGGTGGCGAAACCGTGATGCGATTGCGGGTCAACAGCTACTCCATGCGCGCTCACATCCGGAATCTCTCCAGCCGCCTGCAGCGTGTCCAGATCGAAGACGGAAATACGCTTCGTCGGGCCGGAGCGGGGCACATACAAACGGCGTTCAGCGGCATCCGCATAGACATAATCGAAACCCCCTTCACCGCCGGTTTTCACAGTCTTCAAGACTTTATAAGGTCCGTCGGCCGGCCCTTGTTGGGCGAATCCGTTCGTGGCACATATCGCAACCGCTGCCGCGATGATCAGGCAAATTCCTCGCATACGCTATCTCCTCGATTGAGTATATGCGGATGGAAGTCAGGATCTACACTGTCTAAGAGGTTTCCTTCTCTACATGCCGTCACGCCGATCTGTTCTCAAGGGCGCTCTCGCCGGAATGACCGCTGGAGTCCTTCGAGCGCAGCCCGTTCGAGACGTCATCGATCTTGATCGCGAGCACCAGGTTATAGATAATTTCGGGGCTTCCGATGCCTGGAGCATGCAGGAGCTAGGTAAGTGGTCCCTCGAGAATCGAAACAGAGTCGCCGACCTGCTGTTTTCTCAAACTCGAGGAATCGGTCTCTCTTGCTGGCGCTTCAACATCGGCGCGGGCCTAAATTCCAAAATCACGAATCCCTGGCGAACGGCCGAAACGTTCGAAGTGGCCGAAGGACGCTACGATTGGACGCGGCAGCCTGGTGAGCGCTGGTTTCTCGGTGCTGCCAAAGCCCGCGGCGTTCCTCAGTTCCTCGCCTTTGTGAACAGTCCTCCCGGCCGCATGACCCGGAATGGTCTCACCTTCTGCGACAAGAGCGAAGACACCACCAATCTCAAGCCGGGGTACGAAGGCCAATATGCCCGCTACATGGTCGATATCCTTGAGCACTTCCGTACCAATCCCGACCAGAGTCAGCGCATCGAATTCGCTTATATAAGTCCCGTGAATGAGCCGCAATGGAATTGGGCTGGTCACACGCAGGAAGGAAATCGGGCCGGGAACGACGACATCAAGCGGATTCTGCGGAGTCTATACGCTGAGTTGAAGCGCCGCAATTCGCCCGCGAGTATTGCGGCCCTCGAGAGCGGTTCGTTACCGGACATGTGGCAATTAGATGCGAAGGCGACAGCCACATGGAAGGCCCCGTACGGCAATTACATTGACGTCTTTCTCGGCGATCCGGCAATTAGGGCGATAATGTCCGATCGCATCAGCTATCACGACTATGGTTCGGATCGCATCGCGGGCGAACTTGTCGAACATAGAACCAGGCTGGGAGAAAAGATCAGGCAGTACCCGGGCTGCAAGCTCTGGATGAGTGAATACTGTGTCCTGACTGGCAGCGAGGGAAAAGGCGGAGGCGGCCGCGATTTAACCATGAACACCGCGCTGGATATTGCCCGCATCATTCATCTGGATTTGACTCTCGCCGGAGTTTCAGCCTGGCAATGGTGGACCGCGGTATCCGGCGTCGATTTTAAAGATGGCCTTATTTACACCGACTGGAAGAAAGCCGGAGACCCGGAATCAATCTACCCGGCGCGCCTCCTTTGGGTATTAGGAAACTACAGCCGGTTCATACGGCCTGGCATGCGCCGCGTGGAGATGAGCGTTCAGAATCAGAACATCAACGGCGTAATGGCATCGGCCTTCAAGAATGACGCAAAGCGCCAGGTCGTCACGGTGTACGTGAATATGAGTGCAGCGCAGCAATCCCGCAAACTCGACTTTAAACTTGGGCAACGTCGTTGGACCGTTCAGTCCATCACGCCCTATGTGACATCGGATACGCCTGGCTACGAGCTCAAACAAATGGCCTGACATAAATCCAGGTGCTCAAATTGAGATTCCGCCACGATCGGTCGTGACGCTGCTGGCTCGATTCAGCTGACCAATTCAGCTAAAAATGCTTAGGTAAGGGAGCCGGACCACTGTAGGTGAGACTAAGTCCCCAGTCGAGATCGGAAGGAAAATCCGGCAGTTGGATCTCCCCGATGTTGTTGGCTTTTACCGTTCCGTCACCCACATCCCGCCACGTACCGTCGCGCGGATCGAACCATTGCGCACGGTACATGCTCATCACCCGCGCTCCGCGTATCAGGCTTTTTGGACAGCCTTTTTCGAAGTACGCCAGGAATATGTCCTTGTCGGCCGTGCGGGCCGCATAAGCCCAGCCCTCGTATCCTTTCACGATATGTGTTTTGCTCGGCACCGCGAGATCTTCGTCGGGGACCAGATCCTGATAACGCTTCCCGATAGAGAACGCGAAGGTACGCAGATATTTCATTTGCGCACCGGAGTTCCACTTGAACGCGTCCCACATTTTGATGGGAGCGGCGGCTTCGATATCGGCGCCCCAGATGCCTTCCGCCCCATAGACATGTCCCGCTAATCCACCGGATAGAAAGTTGCCATACATCGCTGAGCGCACATATTGGTCGTCTTTCTCGGTTCCACCCGGCGCTCCATATTTGTATCCGCCATTCTGTCCACGCGCATCTACATATCCCGAATAATAAGGCTCTCCGTTCAGCCCGGGATGGGGATTCGGATCGCGAAAGATCTCCGTCATGTACCAGTAGTATTCGTGTTCGCGTTTATTGCCAACCTGGTGCAACGTTACCCAGGAATTCTCGCCCCAGTTCACAAGCGTGGATGGGTTCGCGTTTGCGGAGAGCAGCGTCCCGAACGGCGGCGGCCCGAATTTTTTCATCACCAGGTTGATGGCATTCACGAAGTCGGGAACGGTGATGCTTTCCTGAATGATGTCCAGATGAATGGGACTCAAGACTGTATTGTTAGCCTGATACCTCGACCAGATGTATTCAATGAAGCGGGAGTAAGAATCGGGCCAGGAATAATATTTTTTCCAACACTCACTTGCATCCCGCCGGGAGACTTCGATGAACGGTACGAAGCCCTGGTCGTTCAAGTAGTCGATCTTCCGATCCAGATACTTGAAGTATTCCGGGTTTATGCGATCCACATCGGGGAACACCTTTTCATAGCCGGGGACTTTCCCAGGAAATAAGAATGGCTGGCCGCCTTCGTTGTTCATGTTCTTGGCGCTGCCGGTTCCGAATTCTAGCCACGCCGAACGAACGGTCGTCTTGTCCGCATCGTTCATTTGGATATGCCAGGGAAGTCCGTCTGTTTCCCAGTTCGGATAGGCCGCGATGATGTTGACCCAGTTATAGCCCTGAGCCTTCCGGTAACGAACATAGTCTTTGAATCCCGCGGTTGGCCCAATCGGCCGCTCTTTGTCGTCGTCATACCAGCGAAACCGGTTCGTCCCGGCGGCGTACCACGTGTCTCCAATGGCAAAGTACGGCGTGCCATCCGCGTGCTGTAGCGCGTGCCGGTTAGCGGTTGGCCGCAGAAATCCACGACGCAACGGGTTTTGCCGTTTCTCCTCTTCGCTCCACTCTCTTGCGGCAAACGACCCACTCTTACCAGAAAGCCCCGAATCGGATGGCGTAGAGCCGCTGCGCCATCTCCAGTTCCCAGGCGCGGTCGCCAGCACTCGCACTCGAAACGTGCTTCCGCCGTCCCAGAATCCGTAAACGCGTTTTTTGAAGTTAGGTCCTGTCAGGTCCACCCAAACAACGACGTCCGTGTAAGGGTTTGCAAATGCGCGCGAAGACGTAAACGTCAGTTCCTGTTTCTCCCAGACATGTACGGTCTTTGCGGTCGAGGCGGCAAACACAGGTCCCGTGCCGCTCAGCAAAAAACATAACGCGAGCAGTTGACCAATTCTTCTCATCGTTAGGCCGGTTAGCGGTAGGCGTCCTTACGATCTTTGACGGCGTGAATGCGGATGGTGTCGCCGCTTTCTTCGGTGAAGCGGACGCGAAAGTCGCCGACCCGCAGACGGAACTCGGGCGGCTCGGCGCCCTGGAGTCTTTTCACGCGGCCGGAACCGGTCTCGGCCAGGCGGTGAATGGCGTTTAGGATGTTCATCGCGATCTGCTGCGGGATGGCGCGAATGTCGGCCTTGGCCTCATCGGAGAAACTGATCCGCTTCAAGCCGATTCCTTGTAGTTACGGATCTGGTCCATGGAGAAACCTAGTTCCGCGACCACATCCTGGAACCGGGTGCCCTCGTTGTGTTTGAACCATTCCTTCGAGCGTGCGACGGCCTGTTCTTCTTCCTCACTGATCTCCTCGTCTTCAATAGGAGCATTCCGGAGCGAGTACGCGGCGGGATCGAGCATCACCGATAACAGACTTTCGATAACGGCCAGTTGCGTGGGGGGAAGCTGATCGATCAGAGAGTGAACGTGCTGCCGGGTTTCGGTGCTGGTCATAAGTCCCTTTCTTTTGAGCCGCTACAGTTCAGCCATCCCCTTGCTAACCCTGGACCGCGTGATCTTCATCGGCCCAACTGGACAACATTGTCAAAATGCGGCACCACGTCGCCGTTCTCCCAGCGGTTGTACACGCGAGGGCTGATGCCGAGCAGTTCGGCGATTCGAATTTACGAGATGCACGCACTTGTTGAACTGCTGTGGCAAGTTGACAACATTCCAGAACGGGAACAAGGCAACTGCGCTCATGGTGAAGCCTCCTCAACAGAATCCCATATTTTTAAAGTACATCAGTGTCATTAGGCTCCAGTACACTAAAAGTCAATTAACCAGATTAATGCAGGAAGCTACGACGCGGTCGGAAACCAGACTGTGGTGAATGGAAATACACTGACGTACGATGCGGAAAATCGCCTTAGTTCGGTAACTGAACCGGCATCGCTGGGAGGGGCTTCCGAAACCATTGGTTACGACGACTCCGGTCAGCGCGTCTTGAAATCGACCGGGAGCGGCAGCAGTTACATCTATACCTGGTACGTTTATGACATTTTCGGTCAGCTTGCGGCGGAATACAGTAACGGACCTCAAGCGTCTTCTCCGTGCAGCACCTGCTATCTCACCGCCGATCATCTTGGCAGTACACGCGTTGTAACGGACGAACATGCCAGCGTCGTTAGTTTGCACGATTATCTGCCGTTTGGGGAAGAAGTTACGTCTGGCTTTGCTGGGCGAACGGGTCTGTTCGGGAATCCCGACTCGGTCAATCAGAAGTTCACGGGTAAGGAACGGGATTCGGAATCGGGGCTGGATTACTTCGGCGCCAGATACTACGGGTCTGCTTTGGGCGGTTCGACGTCGCCGGATCCAATCGTGATCATGAAGCAGAAACTGCTCGATCCGCAGCTGGAATGCGTACGGCTACGTCCGGAACAATCCGCTATCGCTGACGACTGGACCGGGATGTATTTGCGTCAATTGCGCCGCAAACGATAAGAATTGCAACAAGACTGTCAGAAACTCAGGTCAAGATTGCTCAAGCGCGCGAGAGCCGACGCAATTGGTGCGGCCAAAAGGATCTGAAGTCCAAAAAGGAGACTGTTCGCGATGCGGCCAGCAGCGTGGGGCGATAGAGGAACGGATAACCACATCAACGTGACGTTCAAGTCATAGGCTCAGGTGGATGCGGATGCCAAACACCGGCCGGCTACAGGACTGACGCAATGGTAACGCCGGGTGCGATGGCAGCCCACAAGGGCAGCATCAACGCTGAGTTTTCGGAGGATTCAAGGGCTCCAGTCTTGCTCAAACCATTGAACACGAAGGCTAACACATTGAAGATGACTTCTCCTTTTTGAAGTCTTCCGATGCCTCTACCGGCAAGTACTCCTCCGACCTCAATTTCACACACTTCGATACTGAGTTTGCTGCCTTCGAAACAGGTAGCCAGGAAAATCCCTACTCGACGTTCCCGAGCGGACCGAAGGGTTTTCAGCAATTAACCGATTACATTGACAGGGCATACCCCAAGGCAGACCAATTGGTGTTCCCTCCATCGGTCTTTCCACAACAATGAGCAGACAACGTTTATTACTGGCCTTGTTTTTGCTATCTCCGGCTTTGTTTGCTGGAGGAGATCTGCTGTTCTGCGTCGGCCAAAGCTATCCCACTCTGTACAGTCCTCGCGAACACTGGAATGTACGACGGGAAGGAGATAACCGTTCGAGGAATGTATCGGGTCGTTCTTCACGGCTCTGTTCTGATGTCGGTCGCATTGCCGGAGACTTATGTGAATATGCGAGAGGCAGCGGATTACAAAGCCGATAGCAGGCTTCCAAACTAATCCGGGCTTGACCCGAACGGATGAGTTCCAGGCAGTCAGAGTGGTAGTCCGCGGTACTTTCCATTCGGCAAAGCAGGGCCAGTGTTCCGGGCAAAACTGCTTGCAGCACGAACTTGAAGCCACGAGTTGCTCTGTGCAAAAGCGCCGAAAGCAGTTTCCGGCTGACCAGTAGGGGCACCGGTGATCTCAGAGCCGAACGGTGCTGCGCACCGGCTAAGTAGGTGACACATCACCCCTGGGGAGGTTGCTGCATCCCAACCGGAAACCACCGTTAAGAACGTACTCCCGGTTACAATCTATGCCAACCAACTGGTCTTGACCTACCCCGAAATTCGCCCGGATTGAAATATCATTTCGGATCAAGGAAGCGAGAAAAGGGGTGCCCAAGAGCAGACATACGGAAGCGCAAATGACCGGGTGCCTTCCCGGCCATGACCATTCAGTCCGACGCCAAACGCGCACTGCGGCGGTCGGCGGATCGCTACCTGAAAGCCCTCCAACCCGGCTTAACCTGTTTCAATCCGGTCCGGCAAATCCCAAAATCGAACAGAACCACGCCGTTTACGGCACCGCCTCCACCCGATATCCCTTGATAACAAAGCCGCTACACCCGGTGAACGCATTGGAACTTGCCGTGCCACTTGGTTGTCTGGCCGCCAACCTGGGTGTGAACCTGGGCGTAAGCGTATGAACGGACTAGCTATAACTCTGCGATACGATGGAGCATCACGGAAGAATTTCACGGAACCTGGGTCGTGTGCATCTCGTTTTCTTCTGCGACGGGCAAAGGCGCTGGCATCCGAAACCTATGGGTCTGCGTGGCTGTAATTAAGGGGCTTTGACAATTTTGATGAGACGATTCCAAGCACCTCTGGCATTGGTGTGTACTTCCTTACTGATAATCGGTTCGGCTTCGGCGGAAAACGCCGTTCGAATCGAGCCGCCCAAAGGTGGGCTCGGCTGGTTAACAAGACCGTATCAGAGGCCAATCATCCCAGAGGCGGACATGACCAACTCGAACCGGCTCGAGTCGCTGGTGCGCGCCGGGAACCTCTATGTTTCGGCGCAGGACGTGATCGCACTAGCGCTTGAGAACAACCTGGATATCGAAATCCAGCGCTACGGGCCAGTGCTGACGAGAGAAGTAACCAAGCGCGCGCGGGGCGGCGGCATTTTGCGTAATGTCGGCGTCGGGGTAGCGCAGGGCCCGCAGAGCGTCAGCCTCACCGGCGTCAGCCTCAACGCGAGCGGCGGTGCTACGGGAGCTGCGGGAACGGTGGGATCTAGCGGCGGTATCATCACCCAACTTGGCCCATCGATACCGAATCTGGATCCGAATTTGTCTCTTGTCGCGAACTTCTCCCACTCGACCAGCGTTCAGAGCAACACGGTCCTGACCGGCACAACCGCATTGACCGACGATACGCGCAGTTACCAGGCGGTGTTTGGGCAAACTCTGGACTTCGGATTGAATTATCAGCTGACTTACGCCAGCACCCGGAACAAGTTCAACAGTTCCTTTTTCACGGTCAATCCTTACGATCAAGGTGATCTGGATCTGCAGGTCTCTCAACCGTTGCTGCAGGGTTTCGGCAGGGCGGTGATCGGGCGCAACATTCTGATTTCTAAGAACAACGAGAAATATGCGGACCTGCAGTTCAAGCAGCAGGTGATCACGACCGTTTCGGCCGTTCTAAACCTCTATTGGGATCTGGTGGCGTTCTATCAGGATCTTCGAGCGAAGAAAGACGAACTTGCGACGGCGCAGGCGCTTTTCAGCGATAACAAAAAGCAGGTGGAGATTGGAACTCTGGCGCCCATTGAGGTAACGCGCGCCGAAGCGCAGGTGTACGCGAGCCAGCAGGATCTGCTGGTATCCCAGACGAATTTGCTTCAGCAGGAAACCGTGCTGAAGAACGCGCTCAGTAAAAACGGTGTGGCAAGCCCGACCCTCGCGGATGTTCATGTGATTCCGCTCGATACGATTCAGGTGCCCGAGAAGGATGAGTCTAAACCGGTTAACGAGTTGGTCGGCGATGCGCTTCACCAGCGCGTGGAAATTCTTCAGAGCACAATCAACATCGATAGCAACAAAAAGAATCTGGTAGGAATCAAGAACGGTCTAAAGCCGAACCTCAGCGCGTTTTTCGAGTTGACCAACAATGGATTGGCCGGCGTGGCGGGACCATTTTTCAATCCTGCCGCCGCTGGGCTGGTCGGCAACTATAACAGCTCTGCTGGGAGAAATTTTCAGGCGCGATTACCCAAGTTACTCAGCCGGGTTTTCTTTGAACATTCCTCTTCGCAACAGGGCGGCGCAAGCCGATTACGTGACCAGCGAACTGGAATTGCGCCAGACCGAATTACAGTTTCAGAAGACCATCAATCAGGTGCGCGTGGACGTTCAAAACGCCGTAATCGGATTGCGGCAGGCGCGGGTAAGGTACGACTCGGCTGTCAAGGCACGTACTTTGCAGCAGCAAACGCTCGATGCGGACAAGAAGAAATATACGCTTGGGCGCCTCGACGGTGTTTCAGGTGGTTACCGATCAGCAAACACTCGCCGCGGCCGAAAGCTCGGAAACCCAGGCGCTTGCCAACTACAGCCATGCCAGGATTGCCTTCGATCAGGCGATGGGCTCCACTCTCACTGTGAACCATATATCGTTCGAAGAAGCGCTTTCGGGACACGTAAGCAGGCAATCGGTACTTCCCGCCCAACTTCCCACTCCGGAGCAACAGCAATGAGGGAGAAGTATGAAGTTCCGGTCCGGCAGTTCCTGGCGGTGTTGTTGTGTTGCACGTGCGCCGCGCCGTTCGGATGGACGCAGGAATCGCAATCGGATGTGATTACTCCCGTCAGGCCGAAATCCGCGATGATTATCCGGCCCTATAAGGCGCCTTTTGTCCCGCCGGCTCCGCTGCAAAACACAGGCCGCTTGGCGAGCCTTATTCGTGGCGGGAAGCTGTACCTGACGGCTCAGGATGCGATTGCGTTAGCGCTCGAAAACAATATCGATATCGAAGTTGCGCGCTATACGCCGATATTGGATGCCTGGAACCTGGAAAGAGCCGAAGCCGGAGGCGCATTGCCGGGCGTTCCGAGCGGGGCGTCGCAGGCCGGGTCGGTTGCCAAGGGCGAAGGCGTCAGGGGAAGCCAGGCGGCGGCGGGCGTCACGGCGGGCGGCAGCGGAGGGTCGGGCAATGGAGGCGGAAACGCAACCATCACGCAGATCGGTCCGGTCACTCCAAACCTCGATCCGGTATTTCAAGACAACACTACTTTCTCGCATTTCTCTCTGCCACAAGCTAACCTCTCGCAAGCTCTTGTGACGAACCTGATCGACAACACGAAGAACTTCACAGATTCTTTACAGCTCGGATTTTTGACCGGCGGGCAAGCCTCGATTACATACTCGGATTCCTATTTAAACGAGAACGCTCCCACTACGGTCGTGAATCCGCAGTCGGCGCCGAACTTGCAGATCTCGGTCCAACAGAATTTTCTTGCCGGTTTTGGTGTTGCGGTGAACAGCCGGACCATCAATATCGCCAAGATGAATCTGAATATCGACGACCTGAACTTCAAGGCTGAAGTGATTACGGTTGTCGTGAATGTCCTGAATCTGTATTACGGCTTGGTTGCCAATTACGAAGCGCTGAGGGCGAGCCAGAGCTCCTTGGCTGCGGCAGAACAGTTCTACGCAAACAACAAGAAACAGGTGGAACTAGGCAGCATGGCGCCGCTCGACGTTACTACTGCCGAGGCTCAGGTTGCAACCAGCCAGCAGGATCTGGTTACGGCGGAAACGAATGTTCAGACCTCTGAACTTCAACTGAAAAACGCGTTAAGCCGGGACGGAAATGCGGACCCGCTACTCGCCAACGCGGAAATCATTCCTTTGGATCGAATCGAAGTGCCTGACCAGGACGTGCTGCCTCCGCTCAAAGAAATGATCTCGCAGGCGCGCAAGAACCGGGTGAGCATTGCAGCCGAGAAGTTGAATCTGCAAGTGGCCCAAACCAATTCGCTGGGAACTTCGAATAACGTTCTTCCGCAGCTGGCCGGTTTTGCGAGCGCCTCGGATGCGGGACTGTCGGGAGCGTCGCGGCCATTTTGCCAGGCGACACCTCAGGGCCAGCAGTGCCAGACGCCCGATCCTTCTCTGGTAGGCGGTTTTGGGAACGCTTTGTCCCAGGTATTCCGGCGGACTTACCCGACCGAAAGCGGAGGAGTTTTCTTTTCCGCGCGGCTGCGCAACCGGCAGAATCAGGCGGACTACTCAATCGATCAGCTCACGATCGCCCAGACCAAGTTGCAGGACGCGAAAGATCTAAACCAGATCGCAGTGGATGTCTCGAATCAGGTTGTGGCGCTCCAACAGGCGCGGGCCCGGTACCAGGCGGCGGTGAAAAACCGCGTTCTGGAGCAGCAGCTGCTTGACGCCGAGCAGAAGAAATTTTCGCTTGGCGCGTCAACGCCTTACAACGTTGTCACACAACAGCGGGACTTTGCGGCGGCGCAGTCGAGTGAAGTGGCGGCTTTAGTGGCTTACAGCAATGCCCGCGTGGCGCTTGACGAAACGCTCGGAGACACGCTGGAGCAGAATCACGTTTCGATCAAAGAGGCCATGGCGGGACACATCGCGAGAGCTTCCGAGATCCCGGCGACGGTTCCCGAACACCCCTGAGGTTGCGATCTCTCCATCGCTTTTTCCACGTTCCTTACGGTGTTGGTAAAAAATGCGTTGAGCGTTGGCGCCTACCGTACGGGGTAAGTCATTGAAAATCAAGGAATGTTGGTTTGGCAGTTCAGGTGCTATACAGAAGCCGGAATGAGAATGACTCAGGGAATGATGGTTGCTCTGCCACTCAACCCCGCAGCATAACGCCACGCCAACTAAAAACTCCTATAACAACTCACAACAGCCCACCCGACCAATTTCCCTGAGCATTCCAAATTTTTGAACTGATGAAGCCGGCTGACGCCGGTTTTTTCATTTTCCGATTCGAAGAAGAACTACGCCGTGTTTCGGAACGGTTGCGGTGAAGGAATCGCCCGACAGAGTCACTTCCTTGTTCGTCCAGAGATTGCGGGCCTTGCCGCTCGCGCTTACTCCGAGTTTCGACCAGTCCGCAGTCACCGGCTTTGCCTGTTCATCACGATTAAACAGCGCAACCACGGTTGATCCGTCCTGCATCTCTCTCGTCCAGATCTCCGTGTTGCCTTCTAGAACGGTCCGCTTGGGATGATGTACCGCCGGGTCTTGATCGATCGCGATCAAGTCACGATTGGTCAGAAGTTTCAGCGTCGCATCGGACATTTTATCGAGATCGTTACCCGCCAGAAGAGGCGCTGAGAGGAGGGCCCAAAGCGTCATGTGGACGCGATATTCATCATTCGTCATGCCGCCGTTGCCGATTTCGAGCATGTCCGGGTCGTTCCAATGCCCTGGTTTCGGGTACTCGGCGATCTTGGCTTGGCTGAAGCCAATCTCTTCCAGCGACTTCCAATTGTCGGCGATGTCACCCGTGGTGCGCCATAAATTGCCGCCAACCTTGTCGCCCCAGGTCCAGACATCTTCCTTGCCGTACTGGCAGAGGCTGAACACAATAGGACGGCCGCTCGCCTGGAGCGCGTCGCCCATTTTTTGGTAGACAGCCCGCATATCGGAATCTTGATAGATGGTTCCGGCCGAGCACCAGTCGTATTTCAGGTAATCGATGCCCCAACTCGCATAGCTCTTGGCGTCCTGTTCCTCGTGACCGTAGCTGCCTTCGTACCCGCCGCACGTGAACGGTCCAGGCGAAGAGTAGATACCGATCTTCAGCCCCTTTGAGTGCACGTAGTCGGCGAGCGCCTTCATGTCGGGGAACTTCTTGTTCGGCATGATGTTGCCGTTGGCGTCGCGTCCGGCTTCCCAGGTGTCGTCGATGTTGACGTAGATGTAGCCGGCATCCTTCATGCCTGTTGCAACGATGCGGTCGGCGGTGGCCCGGACGGTTGCGTCCGTCACGCGATTTGCAAAGTGGTTCCAACTGTTCCAGCCCATCGGCGGAGTGCGCACTAGTCCGTTATCCGGCACGTCGTGCAACTCGGTCGGGATGGGCAGCTTGGCAGGTGGGCGGGTTGCCTCTTCGGTACTGCGCTCCGCGGTAGCCTTAGTTACAGTGCCCTTACTCGTGGGTCTATCTTTACGAGTGATTGTCAAATTCAAATGGCCATTAGCTAAGGTCCCATCGTAGGTCTGGGTGACCTGCCGCCACGGATTGATCTGGGCGTGGAGTTTGCCTTCAACGAACGAGCCTTCGACAATCTTCTTATGTCCGTAGTTCTCGATCACATCGCCAGTCACCGACGTGCCGCTCTGGACCAGGTTCAGGAAGACATCGTGGGTGCTGCCGTCGGGTCTCTCGATGTGTATGCGCCAGACGCCGTTGACGTTGTCTTGCGCTTGCAGGACGGAGAGGGCGCCGGTTAGGAACAGCGCGCAAAAACCCAGAGTTCGTTTCAGATGCATCACGTCTGTTGTATCAAACTTTGCGATTGGCGATAGTGAAAGCGCATGGCGCGCATCGTTCTCAACACGTTCGGTTCTTTCGGCGACGTACATCCTTACCTGGCGATAGCGATTGAACTGAAGCGGCGGGGACACGATCCAGTGATTGCGACGTCGGAGGTCTATCGCGTCAAGATTGAGACCGAAGGTATCGCGTTCGCGGCGGTACGGCCCGATGTCGGCGAACTTCTCGGCAACAAGGACATGATTCGCCGGATTTGGGATCCGGTGAAAGGCCCGGAGGCTTTGATTCGCGGCTATCTGATGCCTGCTGTCGAGCAGAGCTATAAGGATCTTTCCCTTGCTTGCGAAGGCGCCGATCTCTTGCTGACCCATGCCGCCGCTTATGCGGGTCCGGTTGTGGCGGAGAAATTGAGATTGCGCTGGTTGTCTGTCGCTCTTCAGCCTCTTGTGTTTTTCTCTGCGTATGACAAGCCCACGGTTGCAGGCGTGCCTGGGATACGCTTCTTGAACATGCTGGGTCCGGTCTTCACGCGGGCTCTGCTGAGTCTTGGCAGACGCCGAACCTCATCTTGGGCTGCACCGTTGCATGAACTCAGGAAACGGGTGGGTCTTCCGCCTTTGACGAAAAACCTCTTGATGGGCGGACAATTCTCTCCTTTCGGAACGGTCGCCATGTTCTCAAAGTACTTCGCGCAGCCCCAGCCCGATTGGCCGGCTGGAACTCACGTCACGGGCTTCCCATTTTTTGACCGGGGCGGTGAGGAAGGCGCGGCGCTTGCCCGGTTTCTGGATGCCGGTCCGGCTCCGGTTCTCTTCACTCTCGGCTCTTCGGCAGTGATGGAACCCGGCAGCTTCTATCGGGAGAGCTTCGAAGCGGCGCAGCGTCTGGGAATCCGAGCGGTTCTGCTGGTGGGGCTTATGTCCCGCGACGCCTTTCCGCAACCGCAGCCCGATTCGATTCATATTGCGAGCTATGCGCCTTACTCGGAACTGATGCCGAGGTGCGCCGCTTCCGTGCATCAAGGGGGATTGGCACTACCGCCCAAGCCTTGCGGTCGGGCCGGCCGATGATCGTCGTGCCGTGGTCGCACGACCAGCCGGACAATGCGGAACGGGTGCGCAGATTCGGCGTGGCGCGGACGATTCCCCGCTCGCGCTATACGGCGGCCCGAGTCGCCCGAGAGATTCGGGCGCTCCTGGGCACGACAGGCTATGCCGAGCGGGCTCGCGAACTGGGCGAGAGGATTTCGGAAGAGAACGGAATCACTGCGGCTTGTGATGCGATTGAATCTCTATATAGTCAAGGGCCGCCGGATTAGAGTCCAGACCTTTGCCGACAATTCTGAGCGAATCACCTGGCCGCAAGGCGAGACCAGGCAAAGTGTAGCGGGTTGAAGTGTGCCCATCGAGCTTAGCGGAAGGCAGGTGAAGATTGGCATCCCAGGCCCCCACCCGCTGTTTGTTCAGATACAGTTCGTAATGCGCTTCGCCCACGTCGGGATCGAAGTATTGGACTGCCAGGTCGTACCAGCCTGCCGGACGGGTCACGGTGGTTTGCGCTTCGCAGCCCGAGGAGGTTCCACAGACTACCGCCTTCCCGCCAGAGGCGGTTTCCCAGGGCGTAACGTCTGTTGGAACGTAGCCTTGGAGTTGCATGGATTCGGCCTCGATGCGATTGGGATGGTGTCCGGCACGTCCCGCCGCGTCGGGGATTCCCGACATTTTCAGGAACCACTCGCAGACCGCATCGCGCCAGACGATTGCGTGGCCCGCCTGATACGTCAGCAGCGCCAGTGTCTTGTTGAAACGCGCCTCGTCGATATCGCCGCGCAGAGACTTCCATTGTTGAACTAAGCCAGCCGCCTTTGCCGCACCCTCGTAATGCGTGTCGTAGATGTACTGAATGACAGTCTTGCCCGAATGCAGCCGGTACGTGTAGGGCACATGATGCATGAAGAGCAACAGATTGTCGGGCATAGTCCGTCAGCGACTCATAGACGCGCGCGAGTTCCGGTGGATATTGACCGATGTAGCCGGTGCCGGTCGCCGTGGTGCGATCCATTCCAACGCCCTGGTGGTCTGCGCGAATCCATTGCCCCCAGCCATTTCGTTCGGCGGATTCAATCCCGGGCCCGTAGTGAACATGAATGATGTCGGTGAGAGTGCCGAGTCCAAGCGGTCCGGTGTAGTCTTCATAGATTCGCCACGAGGCCAGTTGCATCGCCGTGATGGTATCGACAACCTTAGGATTGTTGCCAAAGGTCAGGCGTGTCCAGCTGCTGGCAATCTCTTCCGAAGATTCCGCCGGGTTCCACGCCAGACGACCGAAGCCATAGAGGTTCGCCATCGCCAGTGGATGCGCCAACCAGTTTGTGTCGAGGCCCACGTTGGCGACGCCGACGAATCCGCCTAAGGGTTGGCCGAACGATTTGCCGGTGACGATGTCCCGCAGTGGAGTGCTCTTCCCGTTCGCGCGCAGGTCGGTGTCGAGCGCGGTCTTCCACATCGGAACCAGAAACACTAAGTGACGCTGCTGGCCTGTGTACTCCTGAGTGATCTGAAGCTCGATGGCTTGGTTGGTGTGCTGCAGCGCCGCAAAGAGGGGCGAAACGGGCTCGCGCACTTGGAAGTCGATGGGACCGTGCTTGATCTGAATGAGGACGTTCTTGTCGAACTTGCCATCGAGAAGCCGGAAGTTATCGTAGCCCGCGCGAGCACGGTCGGCTTTCGGATCGCGCCAGTCGAGATGGTGGTTGTAAACGAAGCCGCGATAGAGGACAACTCCTCCGTGAGGCTGCAGCGCCCGTGCCAAAACGTTCGCCGCATCGGCAGGCGTGCGGCCGTACTTAGAAGGCCCGACGCGGCCTTCAGAATCGGCCTTCACAACGAACCCGCCGAAGTCCGGGATGAGGCCGTAAATCTCGTCAACCTTTGTCTTCCACCATTCGGTCACTTGAGGATCGAGAGGGTCGAATGTTTTCAGGCCGCCTACGAACTTCGGGACTGCTCAGGTCAACCGAAAGAGAAAGCTGAACACCCCAGGGACGAAAGACATCGGCGATGCGGGCGACTTGCTTTAGCCGTTCGGTCGAGAGCATCCGCAGGTCGGCATTCACGTTGTTCACGGTGCAGCCATTCAAGCCGACTGAGGCCAACAATCGGGCATACTCCGCCGCACGCGTGAGGTCCTGGCGCACAGCGCCATTGTCGAAGAAGATAGAGCGCCCGGCGTATCCGCGCTCGACGGAGCCATCCATGTTGTCCCATTGGTTGACCCAGCGAATGGGAGAGGACGGCGTCTGTGTTTCGCTCCACTCCGACAGGCTTTGGAACTGGGCGATCTTGTCGAGGACTCGAAAGACCCCGTAGAGAACGCCGCGTTCGTCGTCTCCTTCAATAAGCCAATAGGTGTGGCCGTTCTTTGAAGCGCGGCTAAACCGGAATCCAGAGCCAGCGGAGGAAGGGTGTGCGATCTCCAAGACGAAGGCGTCTTCGGCGGGGAGGGTGTTCGATTCGCGGAGGGTGCGATTCAACATGCCACGCACGCCGCGTACAAGCTCATGCTGCGCCGTCAGCAGAACGGGAGATGGATGAAGCACTGTAACGACGGCCGGTAAGGAATCGTAACGCGCGAGGACAGCGGGGTCGTCGATTTGCGCGTAGCGAAGCCATCCGTCCCTGCCAGTTTCTCCGGATGCCACGGAACCGAGCAGGAGAGCGACCGCGAAGAACCGTAGCTTCACGAGTTCACTCCGGAAGCGAGGAAGCCTCCATCGACAGCGATACATTGACCCGTAAGAAAGCTCGCGCCATCGGAGGCAAGCAGCACCGCCGTGGCTACAAGTTCTTCCGGGTCGCCGAAGCGGTGCATGGGTGTCCGCAGCAGGATCTCGCGCCCGCGCGGTGTTCCGTCGAGCAAGGCACGATTCAACTCGGTGGGGAAGACGCCGGGCGCGATGGCGTTTACCGAGATTCCATCTTGGGCCCATTCGCAGGCGAGGCTGCGAGTGAGCGAATGAACGGCGGCCTTCGACGCACAGTAAGCAGCCACCTCATGGAATGCGACGTAACCGCCTAGTGAGCCGATGTTGATGATCCGGCCTCGCCCGCTCGCCTTCAGAGCCGGATAGAAAGTTTGACAGGCGCGCAGCGTGCCTTGCAGATTGGTCTCGAATAGAGCAGACCATTCCTCGTCCGTTACAGAGAGAGTGGGCGTGCGCTTTGTGAACGCCCGCGGCATTGACCAGAATGTCCACCCGCCCCATCGTTTCGAGTACGCCCGAGCAGAGGCGCTCGATTGACCCACGGTCATTCACGTCAACCGGGATTGCGAGGGCTTTCCGGCCTACTTCGCGTGCTTCGGCGCAGACCCGTTCGATGCTGTCCTGCCTCCGGCCGGTGGGCACAATATCTGCCCCGTAGCGAGCGAGTCCAAGCGCCAGAACGCGGCCAATGCCGGACGTTCCGCCGATGACGACTGCGACGCGCCCGGTGAGGTCGAAATAGTTCGTCATGTTCTATGCGTTCTCGGCTTGCTCTTGCGAGGCGCTGAACAGCGTTCCAGTCTCAATTTCCGCACAGCTGTTTCAGAGCCGACATTGCTGTTTGCCTCATGGAAACTGATGCGGCAACTTGGCTAGCCTCCGTCGCAAAGCTGCAGCGCGAGGGCTCCCGAGGCCCGGGCGCAGAAACAATTACAGACATTTCAAGCAGCACCATACTAAGGCCGTCCCCGTAAGCCGCTGGATTCGCTTTCACCAGCTGACGGTAGATGGCTAGAGATTCGGTGCATGCGGTCGCGCCTGCCTCAATATTGCCGGATTGAAGATAGAGACCTCCAAGGTTGCAAAGTGTCTGGGCAAGATAAGGGCTATATGTGGCGGGATTATCTATTACGAGCTTGCGATAGCCCTTCGACAGATTCAGCGTATGCCCTCTCTGCGTCTTCGATCCGTTCGGTTTGGCTGTAGAGCTTACCAAGATTATTCAATACCAGGAGTACAGAAGGAGAATAGAGTGCGGGGTTGCTATTCGAGAGTTCGCGACAACTAGCAAGTGCCGCCGTGTATGCCCTCTCGGCATCGAGATAGCGCTCGGCTTTCATGTAGATACCGCCTAAGTTATTCAGCGTGAGCACCGTATCAGAAATATAGGCTGCAGCGCTGAGCTTCATAAGTTCGCGATAATAAGTCAGGGCTTCGCCGTAGGTCTCCTCCGCTTCTTTCTCCCGCCCAGCATCGTTGTAGAGATTGCCAGTATTGCTCAATGTCATGGCTAGGTCCGGGAGATACCGCGAGCGATCTTCACCGACAAGTTCGCGACTGATTGCAACTGCTTCACGGAACGCGTTCTCGGCCGGTTGCAACTGATTGGTCTTGCGATAGAGTTTACCTAAATCATCCAACCTGACAACTAAGGCAGGCCGGAAAGAGGCGGGCCGTATTTGGGCAAGTTTACGCTGGATAGCGAGAGCTTGAGTCAAGGAAGACTCCGCCTTATCCATACGCTGAGTATTCTGATAGAGAACCCCCAGGTTATCTAACGCGGCGACTACACAGGACAAATACGCTGAGGAAACGTTGCCGGTGCCGGATTGGCGGTAGGTTACGATGACTTCGGTCAACACGGTCTCTGCCTCCTTCATCCGCTGAGTATTTTCGTAGAGGTTGCCAAGGTTGCCCAGAGTTCCAGCAAAATAGGAGAGATAAATCCCGGGGCGGTCCTTCGCAAGGCGGCGATAGGCTGATGAAGCACCTAAATACATCGCCTCTGCCTCTTTGGTCCGGTCGGTACGAGCGTAGAGGACACCCAGATCAAGTGACGTCCTAGCAAGGTTCGCAAGATGGACTTGCGTTTTGTCCTTGGTTAGGTCTCGACGCGCATCGCTGAGGGCGGCTAGGAATATGGGCTCCGCTTCCGCATACATATTCTCGTTCAACATGAGTTCAGCGTCAGCAAAAGCGTATGCAAATTCCTCCGGACGGTACCGGTAAGCCTGTTGATAGTGAGATAAGGCGTCGAGAGGCTGAAGCTGCAATTCGTAGGCCAATGCGCGATTGAAATGGTCGCGAGCCGCTTGATCGATGCGCAGTTCGTCGCGGCCTATGATGTCGTCGAGCAGTTTGGAAGCACCATCGAGATCCCCTTCTTTTAGTAGTGACGCTGCGCGCTGGCTAATCTGGTCATCGGCGGGTTCCCCCGCTAATTGCTTACTCAGCTTTTGGTACTTCGCAATCCAATCCTCAATTTCTCTCGTCTTTTCTGAAAGCTCAACATCCTTCCTGTCAAGAAGTTCCTGGAGCCTCCCTACCGTCTTCGGATAATCAGCCAAAAGCTTGTTCAGTTCGCCGATCACGCGCGGGTCTATTCCGCTGCACGCATCGCCAAGAAACTGGATCGTGACTTTGCCCGTGACGTTTGAAATGTTCGGACTGCACGCGCCGTGCGATACCTGGCGGGTGGACACCGGCATCTCCGATGACCGGCCAAAACAAGAGACCACCAGGATCGCGCTTATAACCGAGGCCTTCATCGGCTTTCCTTACCGCGTTGCGATGTATTTCCCGCTGCCGAATTTCCATATTGGACGCTGACATTGCCTTGAATCTCGTTGATATTTGGGCTTTGGCGCCCGTCCGAACTTTGCGCCGTCCGAGGATTGCTCGCCGACGATGAGACGCCTCTAACTGATAGATCAGGATTTGCCGTTGTTCGTGGCTTTTTCTCCGAAGCCGTCGATGCGTTGAATGAGCGGTATCCATAAATGGCAAGCATCATCAGAAAAAGTAAACCGACGGCATATCTAAGAAGAGAACGCCAGTTGCGAGTTTTATTGCGTTTAGAAGCAACTAAGGGAAGCGATTTACCTTGAAGGAAGGGAATCCAATTATTCCGATAATTCAGATCGTAAAAATAATCTGAGTGGTGGAATTCTAGCCGCTTTTGCTGAGTGAGACACTGGCCAACCTCACTGAAGCCGTGCAGACCCGATTGGCCGCCGTCTGAAACTGCCCATGGAGCGACTCTCGCCCATAAATCGTTTCCGCTGTACTGGTTCAGGACGGCGTTGACCTGTTCAGAAGCGGCAAGCTGATTCCAGCCAAATTGCCGATCTACAATGGCACCGCAGAGAATGATCCGGTCACACCTGATCTCTTGATACTTCTCAAGAGCTTTTGCGACGAGATAGGATCCGAAGCTGTGAGCGATGATAGAGGGGCGGTCACAATGTCGCCGCTCACATTCCCTTGTTAGTTCGTCTCGGAGCCAGTTAACTTTCTTTTCCCGCGATCCTTTTCGCCCTAGTTGAAAAGCCAGGAAGTATCCGTAGTCCAACGGAACAGGAGTGAAACCCCGTTCGCTAAGCAGAGGCACTAAGTCCTTCTGCCATTTGCCTCGGGTTCTGATCCCGTGTAATAGAAATACGACGCGCGAGGTTTGGGTTTCCACTTCCATTAAGAATGCAAGCAGCCCGTAGTGACCATTAGGACAAGGAATCTAGCGTTTCTTGCGAACGAGCCGGCGTGCTTTTCGGACGATGCCGGGGGCGGCGGCGAAGGCTTCGTTCACCAGCGCTTCCTGCTGATCGTTGTGTACTTTGTGGGCGCCTGCGGCGGGGCTGGCGGCGGAGGCGCGGCCTACGTAGCGCAATTGACGCCGGTAAGATCCGCCGTTGTCGCCGGGGTTGACGATCGGCTGCATCTGCTCTTCCACGAAGTACCAGGCAGCCATGTTTTCCGGCTCTTCCTGTACCCAGAAGAGTTCGGCGGTGTCGGAGTAGCGATGAAGAATGTCGGTCAATTGCCGGAGCGGGAAGGGGTAAAGCTGCTCGATGCGAATGATAGCGACATCGTTGCGCCCCAGTTCCTCGCGCTTGTTGACCAGGTCGTAGTAGACCTTGCCGGAGCACAACAGAATGCGGCTGATCTGGTTGCCGAGGAAGTGTGAATCGCCGATGACCTGTTGAAACGCTCCCGTGGTTAGTTCATCGAGCCGGGATGCGGCCTTCGGATAGCGAAGCAAGAGCCTTGGGCGTGAAGACTACCAGCGGCTTGCGGATACCGCGGCGGTCGCTGCCGCCGTACATCTGACGCCGTAACAGATGGAAATACTGAGCGGGGGTGGTGCAGTTGCAGACCTGGATGTTGTCTTCGGCACAGAGCTGCAGGAAACGTTCGATGCGTCCGCTCGAATGCTCCGGACCTTGTCCTTCGAGTCCGTGCGGCAGGAGCAGAACCAAGCCGCTTGGCTGATTCCATTTCACCTCGGCGGAGACGATGAATTGATCGATGATAATCTGCGCGCCGTTGGCGAAGTCGCCGAATTGCGCTTCCCACAAGACCAGTGTGAGCGGGTCGGCTACGCTATAGCCGAACTCAAAACCCATCACCGCGTATTCACTGAGCAGGCTGTCGATGAGTTCGAATCTGGCCTGCTTCGGAGCTAAGTTCTTCAGCGGAACGTAGGGATCGCCGGTCTCGTAATCGCTGAACTGGGCATGCCGCTGGGTGAAGGTTCCGCGCGATACGTCTTCGCCGCTCAGGCGGACGGGCGTGCCTTCAAGGACCAAACTGCCGAAGGCCAATGTTTCGGCGAATCCCCAGTCGATGGGCGCTCCGCGCAGTACTTCGGCCCGTTTCCCTAGCAAGCCTTTCAACTTGGGATGCAGGTTGAAGTCTTCGGGCAGCGCCGTGCATTTCTGAATGACAGTGGCGAGCGTATTGTAGTCGGCGGCGGTCGAGGGAATGGGCCGGTAGACCTGCTCGGCGGGAGCTTGCGCGAATTGCTCTATAACGAATTCCTCGCGATGACGCTTGGCCTGATCGTAGGTCTCGTTGAGGCGGGTGCGGAGTTGGCTGCGGAGGCCGTCAATATGATCCTTGGCGACGAACTTTTCACGCACCAACCGATCGGTGTATTGCGTAGCGACGCTGGGAAGAGCTTTGATTTTCCGGTACATCACCGGCTGAGTGTAGCTGGGGTCGTCGGCTTCGTTGTGGCCCTGGCGGCGATATCCGATCACGTCGAGCACGACGTCGCGCTTGAACTGCTGCCGATAGTCGTAAGCCAATTGGGCGGCGCGGAAACAGGCCTCGGCATCGTCGGCGTTGACGTGCAGAATAGGCGCTTGCACGGTGAGCGCGACGTCGGTGCAGTACTGGCTGCTGCGGCCTTCGAGCGGGTTGGTGGTGAAGCCGATTTGGTTATTCGTGACGACGTGAAGCGTGCCGCCAGTTTTATAACCTTCGAGCTGGGACATCTGCAGAACTTCCGCTACGATGCCCTGTCCAATAAAAGCGGCATCGCCGTGGATGAGCAGAGGGATTACGCGCTCACGGTCTTTGTCGCCCACGCGGTCCTGCTTGGGCCGGACGAGTCCTTCAACAACGGGGTCAACCGCTTCGAGATGACTCGGATTGAAGGCAACGGAAACCAGGACCTCTTTGCCTTGCGAAGAGCGGTGGACGCCGCTAGCGCCCAAGTGGTATTTGACGTCGCCGGAGCCTTGCACGCTTTCGGCATCGGGCTCGCCTTCGAACTCCGAGAACACTTGCGACATGGATTTGCCGACCAGCGTGGCCAGTACGTTGAGCCGCCCGCGATGGGCCATGCCGATGACAACCTCATGAACGCTTTGATTGGCGGCGCGCTCCAGGATTTCATCGAGCGCGACCATCACGCTCTCCAGGCCTTCCAGTCCGAAGCGCTTCTGGCCGACGAAGCGAGTTTGCAGAAACTGCTCGAATTCTTCGGCCTGGATGAGACGGTTTAGAATGCGATGGCGAAGCCCGTCATCGAGCTTCCAGGCGTTCATGGTGCCTTCCATCCGATCCTGCAGCCATTGCTTCTGAACAGGGTCCTGGATGTGCATGTACTCGACTCCAATGGAGCCGCAGTAGGTGCCGCGCAGACGGTCGAGAATTTCACGCAGCGTTTCGTAGGGCTGCATGTAGGAAGCGATGGCGCCACTCGGGGCTTTCACCGCGCCGGCGAGAAAGGGCCGGTCCAGATCCCACATCGAAAGGCCGTAAGAAGCGGGATCGAGGTCGGGATGATAAGCGGGTTCGCTGCCGAGCGGGTTGGTGTTGGCAAGCAGATGGCCGCGAATTCGATAGGCGTTGATTAGCTGGACGACAGCCGCCTCTTTGGCGACGTCGGTATTTACGGCGGCATAGCGACTGGGCGCGATCTCCTGATCGGTCTGCCAGCGCACCGGCATGAACGGGATTTTCAGATCGCGGAATATCTCGTCGTAGAAGCCGTCTTCGCCTTGCAAGAGTTGCTGCAGCTTCGCGAGGAACGCTCCGGACTCCGCGCCCTGAATGATGCGGTGATCGTAGGTGCAGGTAATCATCAGCACCTTGCTAATGCCGAGAGTGGCGCGTGTTTCGGATGTAGTAGCGGCGAACTCCGCGGGAAAGTCGATTGCGCCAGTGGCGATGATGGCGCCTTGACCAGGCATCAAACGAGGAACCGATCCAAGCGTGCCCACGGTGCCCGGATTTGTTAACGAAATTGTGGTGCCTTCGAAGTCGGCGATCTGCAGCTTGTTGGTGCGGGCGCGCGCCACGATGTCGTCGTAAGCCGCGGCGAACTGCGCGAAGCTCATGCCGTTGGCGTTCTTGATATTGGGGACTTTGAGCGACCGCGAGCCGTCTTTGCCAGCGACATCGACTGCGAGGCCGATGTTGACCGAGTTGCGCACGATGCGAAACGGCTCGCCTGAATTTTCGGCGAAGGCGTGATTGAGGCCGGGATTGCTGCGGATGGCTTTGACGATGGCCCAGGCGATCAGATGGGTGAAGCTGACCTTTCCTTTACCTTGCTGCGTGCGCTGGCGGTTGATCGTGTTGCGATTTTCTTCGATGACGCGAACGGGAATCTGGCGCTGCGACGTGGCGACGGGCATGGACAGGCTGGCCGTCATGTTCTCGACGATGCGGGCGGCGACTCCACGGAGCGGGACGAGTTGGTCGGTCTCCGCGATGTCTTTCGCTTGCTGTCTCGCGGGGGCTTGCTGTTTGGCGGGTGTGGCCGGAGCGGCTGTGGCAAGAGCGGTGGGAGGGGCGGACTGCTGACGCGTTTCCTGAGGAATCGGGGCCGGTTGGGGAGGCTCTTCGCGCGGCGGCTCCTCCTGCGGCGGGTCGTCCTTCGGTGGCTCCTGGATAGGGGGCGGGGGTTGCTGCGGCTCGGCGGCGGCGGGCGGTTCCAGAACTGCCGTTGACGCTTGTGATTCCCGTTCCGCTACGGTGTAATCCGGCTTCGGCGAGCCGTTGTGTCCGGGCTGCTGGAACATCGTACTCCAGCCTTCGTCAACGCTCTTTTTATCGAATTGATACTGGTGGTAAAGTTCGTCTTCTAACCAACTATTGATACCCAACGTGGGGTCAGTCGCTTGCGGCATGTAGGTGATTCGTTTGGCCTAAGAGCTTTTGGGTTAAGAACATGTGACGGAAGCCCCGGCAGGCTCTCAGGAGGCGAGGCGCGAGCCCTTTTGTGGCGCTATGTTGGCCCGTGATTTCATTGTAGCGGGTCAGCCTGGGGTGCGGCTGTGGAAGAGGGGTCGGCGTCTTCCGGAGCTTTAAGATCTTCCAGATCTTCCACTCTAAAAACCTCCTTTCCGGCTTTCCAAGCTTCTTCGGGGGTGAACTTATGGATTTTCACGAAGCACTGGAAGGTTTTCATCCTGACAGCATAGGCCGAAGCGTCGACGTGTTCGATACGCGCCTCGGTGAGTTTCCCGGCGACGCGGTTCTTGCAAAAAGCTTCGACGGCGCGCAGGGTTTTCTGGAAGGAGTTCTCGTAGCTGGTTTTATAGCGTTGGATGTTGCGGAGGCGCCTGAAGACTTCATCAGCCGTGCCGTCGCGATTGATTTCGGCGGTGGCGAAGGCGGATTCGGATTCGAAGAGGCGGAGGGAAGCCCGGTTCAGCAGCCAATGGGCCTCGACGAGATCCTGGAGAAGCATTTCCAGGGCGGGCGAGGCTTGGTCCTTATATGCGTCGGAATCGAACCAGCGTTGGGCGTGAGCGAGGAAGTCTTCTTCTTTTTCGCCGGGGATGAGAAAGAATTTTTTGCAGCATAGGCCGTGCGTGGTGGCATTGAGGCTGGAATTTTCTTTTCCGTGATTGCTGCGCGCCCCGGTAGAGTGGCCCGGGCGAGTGTTTTTGTTCTTATCGCTCATGTCGCTTCTGGCGTTCAGTGTGGGCCGGGGGCGAGCGGGAGAAGGGCGATTTTGCGGCGGAAGTGGTTGAGGCGAGGGGAAATAGAGGTTTTGAGGTTTTTGTGACTGGATCCTGCACTCGCTGACGCTTCGGGGCGCGGTTTCGGGATTTCGGTTCGGGGTTTCGGTTTCGGGGTTAGTGCCGGGTTTGAAAGAGCAGAGTGCCGCAAGGGGCGGATTACAGAACGAACTGGGGCTTGGGTTCGTTTTTGAAAATTGGTTACGAGGTGCGGGCGCGGCGAAGGTAGTCACCGATCGGCGTGACATCGAAACCCAACTCAACTAGCCGAGCTTGGCGACGGTTGCCGTATGCCTACTCGTCTGACGATCTCTCGAAAACCGGGCTCGCTGCGCAATTGCGTGAAGCACGGATCTATCGCGAGCACTACCAGGTTAACGTCGTGTTCGTCCAGTGCCAATTTCAAGTAGTGAATGCCTTTGCCGCTGTCTCCTAACAGCGCGCTTGTCTGTGCGAGACAGTAATAACGGGTATTTTGCCCCGTTGGCGACGCTTCTTGAGCCCGCAGCATCCGTTCTAACATGCCGATTGCACCTCTTGCGGCAAAGCCCTTTTCCCCCGCTTGTACGATCGACATCGCACTCTTATCTTCTGAAAGCAGCGAAACTGTCCTTAGCTGCGATAGGTAAGCTGGATAGCGCTTTTCAATAAGGTAAATCGTGGCAAGATATCGATGCGGGGCAAGAAACTTTGGATCGCTCGCCGCTAGCTCTTCGAGCAATGCTCTAGCGGAATCGATCTGACCCGAGTACATGAGAATGAGACCTTTATCCGCGACAATCGCCCGCGATGACGGCTCGAGTTGCTCAGCCCGCTCGATCTCTTTGAACGCCTCCTGCTCCCTTCCCAGGGACATGAGAAAAGTGGCGTACCAGTGGTGCGCCATAACATCGCTTGGATTCAGTAGTAATGCGCGCCTGAATTCGCGCTCGGCTGTTATGAAATCCCAGTCTCCGTAAAACGAGGCGAAAGCCAGCGAATTGTGCGCCTCGGCCGAGGATTCGTCCAGTTTGACTGCGGTTTGCGCGGCTGCCGTGGCCCGTCGGAACGCCTCACGATACGGCATCACCGTAAACTCACTCAGCAGATTGTAGGTGTCGGCCAATCCGGAGTAGGCCTGTGCGTCACGAGGGTCCTTCACGATGGCTTGCGTGAATAAGTCAACTGCCCGATTCAGGTCCTCGGGGGTTCGTTTGCTCCAATAGTATCTTCCTTTGAGATACATTTCGCGCGTCTGCATGCTGGGACGCTCTGCGTAGGTTCGATCTCGCCAGAGCATCCCAGTTCCAAAGCAAACCGCCAACACGGTGGTGAAGAGGAGTACCCCTCGGAGGTTCACTCGATGCCGGGTACTTCTTAATTCCGAGGACGACACGGTGAACCGCACCTGCGGCACGGACGCAACGGATTCAGGAAGATTCCTGGACGTTTGCAGCTCTTGTAGCTGACTTCGCGCAGGCCATTCCCCGATTTCAGGGACGTAATGGCCCTTCGGTATAACGATCCGCACCGGGTCGTTCGCTCCCGCTTGCTCATAGTAATCTTCAAGACGGGCACGAAGCCGTCGTGCCGCCGAGCGAACAATCGAGTCGTCGGAGGTATCAGCGCGACCGAAGACCTCGAAAGCGATCGTCGATTCCTTGATCTGATCGGCGTTGCCCTCTAACGTTAACGAGACAACAAACCGAAGAAATTTCTGAAGTCTCGGGGAATCGCAGAACTGGACCGACTCAAGGATGCGCGCGAGCTGCTCTTCGGTATCGGCAGCACTCGGCTTCGGCATTCTGAGTTCTCAGTATAATCCCCAAAAACCGTACGTTAGCGCGTTAAAGTACTGAAACAGTACCACTACCGAGGTCTATTCCTTGGCGTATTCCTTACTGCAGGCGGGGAGAAGACACCGTGATGTCACCGTCATATCACGCCGTGGCACCTTACAACACCACTGATCTCTGAGCCACCCTTGAGCAAGCGAGTGCAGACAGCCTCGCCGTTCTATTTCGGAGATATATATGCGATTCATCAATCTTTCCGTGGCTTCGCTAACGGTGTCTGGATTTCTAATTGCGTTTTCGGCGAGTGCCAGTTCTATCGCCGTGAATGCGGCTGACAATATCTACGGAGCGGGTCAGAGTTCCGCTCCCGGGGGCGGCAACCTACCCGGTTTCATCGCTCTTTCGGCTGGTACGACAAACGTCACCTTCAGCAGCGTGACCGGATCGGTAACGTCCGGTTGTGCCTCTTCTGCGGGTTGCATCACGCTGAACGGCGGCGGCAATTATAACGATCCCGACGGAGTTCACGCAGGCACTTCCGTCTCGACCAATGCGGGCGCGGGCAGCATCTCGGGAATAGCCTCCGCTCCAGGAGCAGGGTATCTGGTCGGTTTGTTCGTTGCGGCTGGTGGGCCATCAGGTGCGATGCCAACATCGCTGAATTTTACGACCGGCTCCGGTACTTCGTTCAGTTCAATTTCGCCAGCACTAGATCAGACCTTCTTCATCGGCGACGGCCTTACTGGCGACGGGGTCGGCTCGCAGCAGATTTTCAACGTTCCGGCAGGAGCGGCAGACCTGTATCTTGGCATCAGCGATGCGGGAGGTTATAACGGTTCCCCGGGCTCTTATGGCGACAATTCTGGCACCTATAGTGTCACTTACCTGCAAAACGGCGGTGCCGTTTCGAGTACGCCGGAACCTGCATCTCTCGCCTTATTCGGCTCCGGCTTGGCGGCGCTGCTGTTCCTCCGTAATCGGCGGAAGGCGTAGTTGCGACATTTCGCCTCAGGAGGAACAAACGATGTCGATCGCAAGATTCGGGAAATTGATAGGGATCACAGCTGCATGGCTGTTGCTTTGGGAAGCGCCGGCTTTGGCAGGCCCCATCACGTATACGGCAGTCGATATCGGCGTCCTGCCGGGCGCGACTTCTACTTTCGGTTATGCCATCAACAGCAGCGGCCAGGTCACGGGAGAGTCCTATCAACCCGCTGTCTTGAATGGTCCGCACACCTTAGACGATGCGTTCCTGTACACGCCAGGCACCGGTATGCAAGATCTGGGCACGCTGCCAGGCGCTGCCAATACCAGCGCGGGCAAAGCCATCAACGCCAGCGGACAGGTCACGGGAATCTCAACTTACGGCGATGGTACCCGCTTCCATGCGTTTCTTTATACACCGGGCCTGGGCATGACGGACCTCGGCTCCCTGCCTGGGGCGGATTCCAGCGACGGCTACGGAATCAACACCAGCGGACAAGTTACGGGCGACTCTTACAATTCTACTTTCCGCCCAACGAACGAACAAGTTGTCCTGTACACGAAAGGCAGCGGCATGACAGCGGCGGTATCGACCTCGCAACAGGGGGCCGGGAATGCGATCAATGACAAAGGGCAGATCGCGGGAATCTTTTACGTGCCCACCACACTGGGCGGTCAAGCCTTTGTTTATACTCCAGGGAGCGGCACCGTGGACCTGGGCACTTTCAGCGGCGCCAACGCAATCAATGCAACCGGCCAAGTTGCGGGCTACTCGGGCGGCGCAGGTTCCAGTCACGCCTTTCTATATACCCCGGGCAGCGGTCTGCAGGACCTTGGCACACTGGGGGGCGTATATGGCGCCGAGAGCGACGGTGAATCTGTAAACGACCAGGCGCAGGTCACCGGACAGTCCTATACCGATGCAAACGGACATCTGAGTCACGCCTTTCTATATACCGGCGGGACCATGTATGACTTGAACAACCTTGTGACGAGCGGTCTTGGCGCGGGAGTGTCTCTGACCGATGCCGATGGCATCAACGACAACGGTTGGATTATCGCCAATGCCAGCGATAGCATGTCTTATCTTTTAGAGCCCAACGCGCCACCCCCGGCCGCTCCCGAACCACGCTCGCTGGCTCTGTTGGCCTTAGGCTCCGTGCTTTTGGTGGGCATTCGATGGCGGACAGTAAGGAGCGGCGCCAAACACGGCAGTACTTCGTCATCGAGCAGAAGTGTCTCGCCCGAGGCGAGCCATCCTGCATAAACCGCACAAAGCTAGGCTTTCTTCACCGGCACCTGGATCTCCGTTACACAAGACTCGTCGTCTTGCCGCACCGGCTGCGGACAATGCAGGTACAGCTCGCGGATCGGCCCCGAGACTTGATACCCGTTTGCCGCAATCCAGCGTAACAACGCATCATAGGCTTCGGAAAGGCGTTGAAAGGACCCGTTGTGAATGGTGCTCGCCGCGGTTATCTCTGGCAACTCATGGACTTGAACGCCGCCGTCAGCCTCGACGCGTTCCTTAAGATAAAAGCCCGCCTCCGCATCGACATCGCTCTCCTTGTATTCAGGGTCGTGCCAAAGCGCGACGCTCATGACGCTGTTCGCCATCGCCGGCCCAAGACCCGCCGCTACCTTTGCGTAAAGGGCGCCCACTGCTGGATAAGCGGGAATGATTTCCCGGACTGAAGCGATCCACTGCTTCGGAAGGGATTTGATAATTACGTCGTATGCCATTTTATTCTCCTGTTCGATGAGCCGGATGCGGCTGGTTAATCTGCTGAGGCGATCGAGTTCCTCTTCCACCCGCTTCTGCTGTTGAGCGTGCCGTAATAACAGCATTCCCCGCATCTGCTCGGCCGTGATTCCCTCATTCAGCACTTTTGCAATCTGATCGAGCGTGAACCCAAAATCCTTCAGGGCGAGGATACGGTGAAGGCGTGACAGTTGACTGGCCGAGTAGTAGCGATACCCAGTTGCAGGATCGACACTCGCCGGGGTAAGCAGGCCGCTTTCGTCGTAATAGCGGAGCGTTTTGATAGAAACCTGCGAGAGAGAAGAGAAGTCGCCGATCTTCAGCATGTCTACTTTGTAGCGCCTCCAGTTACGGGAGAGTCAACAACTATTTTGCTGCGGGATTATGATGCGTAAGGGAGAACCTTGAAGATGAAGCGTGAAGACTTGACCAGGCGGTACTTTTTCTTTGGCACTCTGCTGGCGGGGGCTGTTCCGCTGGCCGGGTTTGGCAGCGAGCCCTCCTTGAAAGCGCTGGGCTATAAATCTCCTAACGAAAAATTGAACATTGCCTCTATTGGGGCGGGCGGGAAGGCCTCAAGCGATATCGCCGCCTGTGCTCAGACCGAGAACATTGTCGCGCTTTGCGACGTGGACGATAAAAACGCCGCGAGGACCTTTCAGCTTCACCCGAACGTGCCGAAGTATAAAGATTTCCGCGTGATGCTGGAGAAGGAGAACAGCAACGTGGACGCGGTGATCGTGACGATTCCCGACCACATGCACGCCACGGCGGCTCTGCAGGCCATGGAACTCGGAAAGCACGTTTACGTCCAAAAGCCGCTGGCCCACACGGTTTGGGAGTGCCGCGAGTTGCAGAAGGCGGCGGACAAATACAAGGTCGCCACGCAGATGGGCAACCAGGGTTACTCCAACGAAGGAACGCGTCAGTGCGCAGAAATGATTTGGTCCGGCATGATTGGCAACGTCAGCGAAGTACACGCCTGGACCAACCGTCCGGTGTGGCCGCAGGGCATTACTGAAGCTCCACCGCCGTCGCCCGTACCTGCCTATCTCGATTGGGATCTATGGCTGGGCATCGCTAAACAGCGCGAGTACAGCGACGACTATCTTCCTTTTACCTGGCGCGGCTTCTTTGATTTCGGCTGCGGGGCGTTGGGCGACATGGCTTGCCACATCCTGGGCGCTTCCAACATGGCGCTTCGCTTGGGTGCGCCTTCGGCTGTCGAGTGCGTCAGCCAGGAGGGCCGCAGTAACGATTATTTCCCGGCGAAATCGGTTGTCCGCTTTGAGTTTCCAGCCCGCGACGGAATGCCGCCCGTAAAGATCTTCTGGTACGACGCAATGAGAGAGGACCAACCGAGTTTCCCAGGGGCTCCGCAGAACGAGATTTTGGGCGACCTTCCAAGAAACCGGACGGCCGGTGAAAGACCGGATATGAAGCCCAGAGAACGGCAGATTCAAGGCGGTGTTTTCACGGAAGATTTCTTTACGCCCTCCGCCGCGCCGCCTCCTCGTCCGCGCCGGCAGGCAACGCCGCAAGCAGAGTTGACCCCTCGTGAACAGAAAGAAGCGAAGTGGATGCGCTTGATGGACACGGGCACCAACGGCAGCCTTTTCGTCGGGGATAAAGGCATGATCACGACCGGCACGTATGGCGAATGGACGCGGCTTTTGCCCGTTGAGAAGATGAGGGATTTCGAATTTCCGCCGGAGTTCCTGCCGCGCTCGCCCGGCCACTATCGCGATTGGATTCGCGCCTGCAAGGGC
Organism: uncultured Acidobacteriaceae bacterium; assembly: GCA_963845995.1. GTDB lineage: Bacteria > Acidobacteriota > Terriglobia > Bryobacterales > Bryobacteraceae > Bog-105. The sequence goes on from CAWJUO010000005.1 coordinate 40,944, forward strand.
GGAGTGCCCTCCTGTTCAAATTTCAGCATTGCGGCGCCGTTTACGGAATGGATTTCGCTGGGCGCGCTGGCCATCAAGCTGAATACGCGGCTGGAATGGGACAGCGAACAGATGCGAATCACCAACAACTCGGATGCGAATGAGTTGCTGAAACCGACAGTGCGCAAGGGATGGCACCTGAAGACTTAGGAATTCGGTTTTGAGAACTCGGTAGTTCCGTCAAACGCGCAGCACGAACGGGGAATTTCAAGTCTCGCCTCGACGAAATCTTTGACAGCCCAATGGCGAGCGGTGCGGTGTAGACTGAGAGCCAAAAAGGAAATTCCCATTAAGGGAGTCCAAAGAAAGCCAATCGATGCCGATCCTTGACGACTTGCTTGCCCTGAGAACGACTTTGGGAGTAGCGAAACCCAAGATTTTCGTCACCGGCTCCGACGCAACCGGAGACATCACCCACGTGTTCGCCGCCTACAAGGCAAGCCAAAGTAGCCGGGCTGGTGATCTTCCCATGGGCGGCTGCCAACGCGTCCGGCATGGGGGACAAGTACACAGCTCTGGGCATACCCGCAAATAGAATCAAAATCGTCGATCCGGCGCGCGGCTGTCCTACAGAAGCGCAGTTGCAAGACTCGGCTAAGGCCCTTAGCAAACCGCCGGCTCTGAACAGTGACCAGAACAAGGCAATAGCGGCCGCAGCCCTTGCAAACCTTGCCACCCGCAACGGCAGCCGTGATTACGTAACCGCATTGTGTAGAGCACTGAAGTTCTCCGTCGAGCCGCTGCATAAGAGTACGGAGTTCGCGATTGGCGCACTGCAAAACGAAGTCCTTCGTAAGGAATTACATGTGGAGTTGCGCGGTACAAAAGGCTTGACCGAGTCCGATGCCCCGCTAATCAAATTCTGGAAGGACAAACTCGTGACCTTTGACCGTGATGTTGTCGTCCTGTGGGGGCGCTGGAGCGGCAAGAAGAAGACCACTGGCGGTCTCGCCCCCAATCTCGGGCCGCACTTGTACGGCGACTCCAGCACCACCGGATTAGTCCAACTCGCCAACAAGTGCAAAGTGTTTGCTAAGCCCGTCGTCGCCGGCGACGTTGACAAGGCAAAGCAGGATAGATTCCAGGATTGTGTCTATATCGGGGAATTCTGGAACGATCTGAAGAAGGATCCCTACAAGATTCCCGAAGTGACTCAGAAAGTCCAAATCCGCACATTTTACGTTCTCAAACAGCTATTAAAGCCAGCCGAAAAACGGTTGATTCATGTGGGCATGCGGAGTGGCACTTTGGACAACTACGCGTTCGCCGGCCAGACCATCATTTACCTGGTGCCGGTTGGTTTCGATGACACGCGGATCACTCAACTCGCCAACGCCTCCAAGCGTTGGAACCAAAGCTTTCCCCCAGAATCGCCTCGCGTAGCTTACCGGAAGAACCTCACGCTTTCACCCGAGCTGATCAACGTGGTTCAGCGCACCGACCTCCGCCTTCTCACTCCTCCAAATAAGGACCGATTCACCATGCTCAACGAATCCATCGGAGAGGACTCTTACCCCCTCGATCCTGACACTCAGGTGAATGCCAACATTCTGTATCGCGCCATCAAAGAGGCGGTAAAGGCGGACCCAACGCTGGACGGCGAGGATGTGCTGCAGTCCTATACCAAGGCGAAGCGAGGATTCTCGGACGATTACCTGAACCAATTGGTCGCGAAGATCAAGGGCGGGCTGCAGAAAGTTGTTTGAACGGTCGGTGAGATCGGGAACCGCTTTCACGCGCTCATATTACCTGGCGCCTCTACCGTTAGCGGCACTCCTCCGCCCTGATTTCGGAAACGGAGCATCTGCTTCCAGATTCAAGTTCGGATAAAATGGACCCGGTTCCAGACGCGAGTAGGCTTGCTGGCAATTAAGGAGAGTAAGAGTAAGTGTCTATAAGTAAAAACAGAATTGGGCGGCGTTCGTTTCTAAAAACGGGTGCTGCTGCCGCGGGGCTTGGCCTTTTGGCTGACCTGGAAGCGTACCCCCAGAATGTCAACCGGAGTTCAAATCCGTCGGACTTGAAAATCACCGACATGCGCATAGCCGTTGTGCGGGGGCCAGGCGGCAACCCGGTGGGCGAGGCTCGGATGGGCGGACGGGGCAGGACTCTGCCTCCTCCAACTCCCGGCGCGGGAGCGGCATCGGGCGGCACGATCATCGTCCGAATCGATACCAATCAGGGAATTTCGGGTTACGGCCAGACGATCGGGGATGGCCCCCAGCCGAATTACGTGCTGATGCATAAGACCCGATTGCTCGGCGAGAATCCCTGCAACGTTGACAAGATCTTCCGCAAGATCAAGATGCATGGCGGGTATAACCGTCAGGGGAGCGGCGTCAACGCGATTGACAACGCCCTGTGGGATCTGGCCGGCCAAGCTTATGGCGCGCCGATCTATCAATTGCTTGGCGGGAGATTTCGCGACAAGGTTCGCCTGTATAGCGAGGGTGACCCGAAGTCGAACAGTATCCAAGACATCGCTGCGGATTACAAGGAGAGAGTCGCCGCGGGGTTTACGATGCTCAAATACGACCTGAGCGTACCTCGCGTCCTCCGAGACAAGCCGGGCACGATATTTGCGCCGAAAGGCTATAACGGGGAACCGGGGGAAAACCCCGAGAACGACTATCAGGGATTAGAGGTCAGCGACAAGGGATGTGAACTCGTAGCCGACCACGTCGCTGCGATCAAGGAGGCCATGGGCGACGTCGGCAACACTCCCATGGGTCACGACCATTTCGGGCACCTCACCGCGAAGAGTTGCATCAAGCTGGCCAACGCGCTGGAGAGGGTCACTCCCTCGACTTTGGAAGACATGGTCCCGTGGTTCCGGGTAGAGGAATGGAAGCTCATCACCGATGCGATCAGGGTGTCCACCTTGACCGGCGAGGACGCCTACCTGGTGGAATCGCTCGAGCCGCTTTGCCAGGCGCGTGCAGTCGACTATATCCACCCGGATCACCTTGTGATCGGCGGCTGTCTCGAATTGAAGAAGACCTCCGACATGGCGGCCAAATATTCGGTGGGGATGATGGTCCACAGCAACGCTTGCCCGATCGGCTACGCAGCCGGCGCGCACGCGATAGCCGCCAGCCAAAACTTCCTCGCCCTGGAATGGCACCAGCCGCAGCCAGCCTGGCACAAAGAGATAACCGATAAAGGGGATCTCGTGGTTAACGGTTACATCCCCGTTCCGACGGGGCCAGGCCTGGGCATCAAAGTCAATGAAGAAGCGATTCGCCACCTCTGCAGAGAGGGTGAGTTCTTCACCGATCCTACGACGTATTGGGATTCGCAGTTCGGCGGAGAGAAGGCGTATACGTAAAGGCGAGTCTTACACCTTCCGATGGTGACTGAAGGTACATCGGCTTTTAATTAGCCTGCTGGGCCCGGCGGCCGGAATACCGCACAATTCCCGGTCGCTGGGCGCCTTCGCGGCGCTATGCCGTGGAACTTACCAAGGTGATAAGTAGAAGACTATGAGCGAGAGAACCTATGCGTATTTCATGGCACTCATCGCCGTGGTGTGCGGATGGGTCGTCGTTCGTCGGTCCTTCTCTCCCGCTTCACTGACTCTGCGTAATGCTCTGGTGCAAGGCTTCTTCGTCGGCTTCGGGCTAGCGCTTGTCACGATCGAAATTGTCGCGAGAGCAAAGGCCACGAGGATCAACGGCTGGATCACGATTTTCGGATGCGGCGAGCCGGGCAACGGCATGTTTCTGCGGGCCGCGTGCGCCCGGATATTTCCTGGCCCAGTAAACTCACCGCAAGAAGCGATGTATTGGAAAACGCAGATGGATGGCGCTGGTCATATGCTCTCCGGAGAGTACAATTACGTCCTGCATTTCCCGCCGGACGGTCTTCCGCCGGTCGATGCGTTTTGGTCGCTGACTATGGCCGACGCGAAAGAGCGTTTTGTGGCGAATCCTATTAATCGGTATTGCGTCGGCAATCAATCAGGACTAGTGCCAAACGCCGACGGATCCGTTGAGATTTTTCTCCAGAACGCCGCTCCGGCAGGCCGTGAATCCAACTGGCTGCCCGCACCCACAGGTAAGTTCAGGCTTTGGCTGCGCGCTTACATGCCAAGGGCGGCCATTCTCGACGGCACGTATACGGTGCCCGCGGTTGTCGAAGCGAAATGATCCATACGGCGTATGAGCATTTGCTTATCTTCGGCGGGGTTTGTGTCGCGGTATGGTTCCTCGTTATCTATTTTTGGCCGCGCATATTTCTCTCACTGTTCAAGAGAGCAATCCTCGTTAAGGGTGGAGCCGACGGCCCCATCCCGATCAACACGCTCTATACGGAGCCCCAAGCGCTTTTTGCAGATCCTCTCCACCCACCTCCCGGGATCTCAAAATTGTGGACTACCGGCGTAAACCACGACACGCTCATTACGGTCGGTTGGTTAGACCTCAGGAAAGGACCGCAAATTTTGCATGTGCCGGACATGGCGGGCCGCTACTACAGCGTGCAGTTCAACGATCCGTCGAAGAACGAGAATTTTGCCTACGCCGGCAAACGCACCACGGGAACCGGGGCCGGCGAATATCTAGTCAGCGGTCCCCGCTGGAAAGGAACCGTGCCCCAGGGAATGACCCAGATTTCTTCACCGAACAATTCGGTACTCGTCATCGGCCGCATTCTTGTATATAGCGACAGCGATCTCCCGACCGCCTATGATCTTGCGAAACAGATTCAGGTAGCGCCACTCACCATTCGGCAACCCAGCCATTAGCATTTTTGTGCTGCCGCGCGT
>CAWJUO010000006.1:0-15633 GCA_963845995.1 uncultured Acidobacteriaceae bacterium
ATTCGTATTCTCAAGCAATGAGATCGCCGCGCACTTTGCAAACGGCCCACCTGAGCCAATTGCCGCAATCGGACTGTCGGGCTCAATTACATCGCCAGTACCGCTGACGATATACATGTTGTGAATATCCGCTACCAGCAGCAGCGCTTCCAAGTGCCGCAGCGTGCGGTCGGTGCGCCAGTCTTTCGCCAGTTCCACCACGCTGCGGGGAAGATTACCGCTATGCTGTTCCAGCTTCGCTTCAAATCGTGCGAAGAGGGCGAATGCGTCCGCCGTCGATCCGGCAAAACCGGACACGATCTTCCCGTTGTATAAGCGGCGAAGCTTGCGCGCTCCACTCTTCAAAACTTCGCTGCCCATCGTAACTTGGCCGTCGCCCGCTAAAACCACTTTGCCGTTGCGGCGCACGCACAGGATCGTCGTCGAACGGATTCTTCTTCTCATTGAACCTTTATTTCATCACAAGGATGCATTGAGAAGGCCAGCGCGGTCCCACTCCTGCCTTCGAAGAAGGACTCCCGGGCTATGCGCGGGCTGCGGCTCCCGCCGGAAGCAACTCGACTTTTATCCATCCCGCCTGGCGTTTGTCGAAAGCTTTGTAGGCTTCTATGACGTCTGTCAACGGCTCCACTTGCGTGATGACTGTGCTTGGGTCAATGACGCCGCTGCTTACCATCCGAACCAGATTCGGCAAATACTTACGGTGGTGGCAGTTGCCCATGTTTAACGACAAATTACGATTCATTGCCATACCAATCGGGAACGTCTTGGCGCTCATGGGGTAAACGCCAATGATGGACAGCGTGCCCGCTTTCGCCAGAGACTTAACCGCCCAATCCAGCACTTGAGACGGTCCATCGCCCGGCTCCCAATTGCCGTTCTTTGGATGGGCATTCGGAGCGATCTCGTTCACTTCCTTCTTAAATTCACTTGATTGAGCCTTCGCTTCTTTGGCCGCCGGACCTGAATGGGGCTGCTGAGCGTCAATGCCTACCGCGTCAATCGCCCGGTCCGCGCCAATGCCGCCCGTCAATTCCATTAGCACTTCAATCGGGTGTTCCTCGTCGAAGTTGATCGCCTCGGCCCCTTGAGCGCGCGCCATATCAAGACGCGATGGAACGTGATCCACCGCAAAAATGCGCCCCGCGTCCATCAACTTCGCACTCGCAATAGCGAACTGCCCAACGGGACCGCAGCCGAAAACCACAACCGTATCGCCGGGCTCTATCTCTGCCATGTCCGCGCCAAAGTACCCGGTCGGGAAAATATCCGAGAGCAGGATCGCCTGGTCATCGCTGACATTAGGAGGTAATTTGACAAGATTCACGCTGGCATAAGGAATACGCGCATATTCCGCCTGAAGACCGTCGAACGAGCCCGTTTCCGCCGGGCCGCCGAAAAAAGCCGTTCCCGATTGTGACCCTAAAGGATTAGCGTTGTCGCACTGCGCATAATAGCCGGAACGGCAATAGGAACAGTAGCCGCAGCCAATCGTGGACCCGATAACCACGCGGTCACCCATCTTCAAGTTACGGACGTTCTTGCCGATTTCTTGAACAACGCCAACTCCCTCGTGGCCCAAAATCGTGCCCGGCTTCATGCCGCCCATCGTGCCTCGAATCATGTGCAGGTCGGTGCCGCAGATAGCGCTCGCGGTCAGACGCACAATCGCGTCTTGATCGTCCTTAATCTTCGGCTCCTTCACTGTGTCCAGGCGAATATCGCCAATCCCGTGAAAAACGACAGCTTTCATCTTGTAGTCTCCTGGTTGATCCGACGCTGCACCGGTTGCGCCGTTACCCAGGGAAGATCGCGAGACTTCTGCGGTAATCCTGCTACAGTTCTCTTGTTTCCGGCCAGGTGTGTTGCAATATCGCCACACGTCTGCACTTCTAAGCGCCTTGATATCAGCTCCTTAGAGGAAAAGCTGCTATGCTGGTTGGCATTTAGATGACTTGCGAGACTACGATTCGCCGCCCTGTTGAGATCGAAGGAATTGGGCTGCATCACGGCGCCCCCGTACGGCTGCGGATTACCCCGGCGCCCGCCGCCACCGGAATCGTTTTCATCCGCACCGACCTCGAAAACACCCAAATTCCCGCTAGTTGGGAGTTTGTCGAACGCGTCAGCTACGCCACCAGCCTGATGCATCCGCGCGGGATTTTCATCTCGACAACCGAGCATCTGCTGAGCGTCCTGTACAGCATGGGCATCGACAATGCCTACATAGAGCTGGATAATCTGGAAGTGCCTATCCTGGACGGCAGCGGCCTTCCCTTTGTTCAACTCATTCGCCGCGCTGGGATACAGCTGCACCGCCGGCCGCGCCGCTACCTGAAAATCATTGAACCGGTGAGCGTGGAATCGAATGGAAAGCGGGTTGCGATTTTTCCTTCGGACCGCTTCCAGTTGGAATGCCACAGCTTTTTCAATCACCCGCTCGTAGGCGAGCAGAACCTTGAGCTGGATGTCACGCCCGAGTCTTACGCCGCCGAAATTGCCCCCGCCCGCACCTTCGGCTTCGAATACGAACTCGACCAAATGCGGGATATGGGCTTGATTCGCGGCGCAACGCTCGACAACGCCGTCTGCTTTACCCGGGATGGCATCGCCAATCCCACTGGGCTGCGCTTTGAAGACGAGTGTTGCCGTCACAAAGCTCTCGACCTGATAGGAGACCTCGCACTTATCGGCAAGCCCCTCCTGGGGCGCGTAGTGGCGGAAAAAGCCGGGCACGCGATGCATGCGGCTCTAGTCAACAAGATCATGTCCGACGAATCGCTGTATGAGATTGTCACGCTAAATCAGCGCGTTCGCGCCATGGTTTCCTAGCAAAATCAAGCAAGCCGACCACATCGGAAGGTTCATCTCGGACAAGAGGGGGTCGGCAACTTGCGTTATTTCTCGAACTGTTCCCTTAATTCCGTTCCGGAGAAATGAAGCGATTACGTTATACGCCGATGGAGATAAGTCTGGACTTGGGCCAACTCTGCAATTGCAGATCTTAATCTACTACCTCTCTGACCCAAATACTAATAGGCTCACGATCTTTTTTTCTCTTTGATTCGAACCTTTGGCGGTATAGGTTCGCTCTTAGCTTGTGAAGGGAATGAATGATCGACTCCAGGCGGGAAGCTCGACTAGTATTGCAGGCGGGAGTGGGTGATCGCGATTCGCTGGAACTACTGCTCTCGGGTGTACAGCCTCGGCTTCTCGCCTATATTTCTACCCTTGTTGGGCGGACGTCGGCGGACGACGTTTTGCAAGAGGCCTTCATACAGATCTGCCGGAACCTGAAATGGCTGCGGGATCCGGCGTTGTTTCGGGCTTGGGCTTACCGGATTGCAAGCCGGGTTGCGTTCGCCTATTTGAAACGAGAGCGCAGGTATCGGCCTGGGGACGAGCGAAAAGGTCCGGAGGAAGAATTGGCGGCCCCATTCAATCCTGGACCGCAGTTGTTTTGTGATGTGCCGGAGTTACTGGAAAGAATTTCGCCGGCCAGCCGGGCGGTATTGAACCTTCATTACGTTCAGGACCTCTCTATTGAAGAAACTGCGGCAATCCTCGAGATCGGGATTGGAACTGCAAAATCGCGTTTAGCTTACGGTCTCTCTTGTCTTCGAGAAAGTTTGAAAGGAAAAAAATAGTTATGACACAACAATCGACAGATATACTTCGGAAGTCACTGGATAAGGTTGATCTGGAGCGGCGGCGCACGACCCGGCTTTTGGTTGGACTGCTTCTCATGACATTGGCGTTTTGGATCGCCATGATGTTTTCGAAAGACGATCACAAAGGAATACCCTTGGGACTGGCCGCAGTGATGGGGAGCGTCTTTGTCGCCGGTATGATGGCTTCGAAAGTTTCGCAGGATAATACCCGTGCGATTCTGAAGGCGATCGAGTTGCTTTCAAGCGAGGAAGATGCCCGGAAGGCCGTTCGGCCTAGCGATGGCGCAGTAGAGCCACCACATCATCTACCGTAATCACTCCGATCAGGCGGTGGTGTTCATCGAGAACGGGCAGAGTCAGCAGATTGTACTTGTCGAACATCTCCGCAACCCGGTCTTGTTTTTCATCTGAGTAGACGAAGAGAAGAGTTTCCGGAGCAAGCTCTTTTAGTTGCGTGTCGCCAGGGGCAAAGATCAGCTTCGCCAGAGGCACGACGTGACAAAGGTGTTCCTCCTCATCAACGAGAAAGAGATCGTGCAAGTCTTCGAGTATTTCTTCGTTCTTCCTCAACTCCTCCATCGCATCTCCGACAGTCGCGTGTTCGGAAAAGGACAGGTAACCAGGGTCCATGAGTCCGCCGGCGCTATCGTCACGGAATTCCAGGAGTTCCTCGACTTCTTCCTTCTCCTCCTGTTCCATTTCGTCGAGGATCTCTTCCGAGCGGCCTTCTTCGAGCTCGTTGAGCAAGTCGGCCGCCTCCGAGGGCTCCATTTCTTCCAGAATGTCGGCGGCCTTTTCAGCTTCCAGCGACTCGATGATCTGGGTCTGCATGTCGGGATCGACTTCGGTCAGAAGTTCGGCAGCGGTCTCGCTGTCCATCGTTTGGAAAAGCGCATTTCGATCTTCATGGCCGAGAGTTTCGACGATGTCGGCAAGGTCCGCCGGGTGCATGCTTTCGAGCAGCTTATTCGAGATATTCAGCCTGACGCGCCGCTGAGGATCCGATTCGAGAATATTGCAGAAATCCCAGCTGATGGAGCGTGGTGGAATTCTTTGCTGCAGAGCCCGAATGGTATGGGACGGCACAACGCCGCGCAACACCCGCCGGAGAATAGAGCGCACACCGATGTCCACCTCCAGAATGTGAAGTACGTCGTGGCCGTTTTCACAATGTTTTGTGAATGTGATGTCATTCACGCGCACGACCTTGCGCCCCTGCGCATCGATGATCTGTTGATCGAGAAGATCGCGAACCATGCGGAGCATGTATTCGTCGGAGTGATAGGGGGTCAGCCGCTCGTCTTTGAGGTGGATTCCATCGATATCGACAGAATGGACCTGGTCGTAGCGAATGCTGAGCCAGGCCGGACCGGCGCCTACCAGATAGCGGTCAATGCGGACCGGGTCTATGAGCGGGACAATAGCGGCGTCGCGGAGTATACCGATCCGGCGCCCTTTCAAGTCGTAGACTTTCACTCCTAACAATTCGCTGAGGTACAGAAAGTCTTCGGTCATCGCGCCACCGGTCCCATTTAAGAGAATAACCGGGGCGTTCCGTACTACACTGAGGGTGCCTTTCCTACCCGCCGCAGTGAGCTTTTCCATCAAAACCGAGAATCAACCAGCCACCGCGAAGAGACTCAAATCGAGAAGCTTTTTCGCGAGGGACGGAGTGCTCTCCCGATCGCATCCGAACTTCGAATTTCGTCCCGGTCAGTTGCAGATGGCCGAGGAGATCGAGTCGGCTCTAGCCGAGAAACGGCACCTGATTGTAGAAGCGGGGACAGGCACGGGAAAGACGCTGGCTTATCTGGTGCCAGCGATTCTTTCCGGCAAGCGCGTTGTTATTTCGACTGGAACGAAAGCGCTGCAGGAACAACTGTTTTTCAAAGATGTGCCCTTTCTGCAGACTCTTTTCGATAGGCCTTTATCGGTCTCTTACATGAAGGGCCGCTCCAATTATCTGTGCCGCCAGAAGTTGTACGACGCGGAGCGGGAACCGGTGCTTTCCGGTGTGATGGAAGTCCGCGACTACCGGGTCATCCGCGACTGGGAGAAAACGACCGAGAGCGGCGACCGAAGCGAGTTGCATGAGATTGCCGATAACAGCAGTATCTGGTGGAAGTTGGATGCAAAGAGCGATATGTGCCCCGGACAAAAATGCAAACAGTTCGAACGCTGTTTCATTACGGATATGCATCGGCGGGCGCTGCAGAGCGACATTATCATCGTCAACCATCACCTGTTTTTCGCGGACTTGGCCGTCCGGGAACAGGCATTCGGAGGTGGGGCGATTATTCCCGATTACTCGGCTGTGGTTTTTGACGAAGCGCATGAAATCGAAGATGTCGCAGGGCAGTATTTCGGAATCAGCGTCAGTAATCTCCAGGTGCAGGAGCTGACAAAGGACACGTCCGCCGTATCGCGCCGTAAACTGTTCTCGACTCCGGAGATTGACCGTAGTCTGGTGCAGTTGGGAGACCGGGCGGAGCAGTTTTTCGGACTCTTTCCGCAGGAAGGGAGACAGGGCTTCCGGGACCATGCCGGATTTCTGGAACAGCATTCGGACGCTTACACCGAGTTGATGCTGGCGCTTGAAACATTGAGTGCGCGGCTAGAGCTTGTGACGGGAGCCGTAGAGGATGTGCTCCCGTTGGTCCGGCGAGCCAGATTGATTCAGCAGGGGCTGAAGTTCTGGATGGAGTCGGGGGACCCGGCGTTTGTGTACTGGGTGGAAAGACGAGGCCGGGGGATGTATCTGCAGGCCACGCCAATCGATGTCTCGAAGACGTTGGCTACACGCTTGATGGAGCGGATAGAAACGGTCGTCTTGACCTCGGCTACGTTGACGGTTTCGGGGAGTTTCGAGTACGCGCAGACGCGTCTCGGTTTGCAGAATTCACGAACGCTTGACGTGCCGAGCCCGTTCGATTACTCGAAGCAAGCGCTTTTCTACGTGCCGCCTCATTTGCCCGATCCGCGCCGGCCTGAGTTCGCCAAGCATGCCGCCGATGAGATTGAGAAGATCTTGAGCGCATCGCGTGGACGTGCGTTTGTCCTGTTCACGAGTTATGTGCAGATGCGGCAAGTGTACGAGCTTCTGAAGAACCGGCTTGACCATCCGCTGCTTTTGCAGGGCGACGCTCCGCGCACGGCTTTGATCGATACTTTCCGCGCCACGCCGGGCACCGTTCTTTTTGCCACATCGAGTTTCTGGCAAGGCATTGACGTGCAGGGCGAGCAGTTGAGCTGCGTCATTATCGATCGGCTACCATTCGCGGTGCCAAGCGATCCAGTTATCGCCGCCAGGGCCAATGCGATTGAGAAGAATGGCGGGAACGCTTTCTTTGAATACCAGATTCCCCAGGCGGCGCTGGCGCTGAAGCAGGGTTTTGGAAGGCTGATCCGGAGCGCCACCGACCGAGGCGTACTGGTGTTGCTGGATAATAGAATTATCAAGCAGCGATACGGGCATGTGTTTTTCGATAGTTTGCCCGGTTACCGTTTTAGCGGCAAGATAGAGGACGTCCAAAACTTTTTCAATGTTTGAGATCTGTGTTGAGCACACCTTCGCGGCGGGGCACGCCTTGCGCAATTACCACGGCAAGTGTGAGAACGTGCACGGCCACAACTACCGGGTGCAAGTTGGAATCGAAGGGCCGAGCTTAGACGAGAACGGTCTGTTGCACGATTTCGCGGATCTGAAGAAGCGCCTGCGGAAGACGAGCGAGTATCTGGATCACCAATTTATTAACGACCTGAAGCCCTTTGACGAGATAAATCCTTCGGCCGAGAACATCGCGAAATTCATCTGTGATGAAATTCAGAAGGAAATGACTGCCGCTAGCCTTTCGTACGTGAAGGTATGGGAGACGGATACGTCGTTCGCGGTTTATCGACCGGCCGTGTAATTAGCGCCCGAAAAAGGCGGCGTTCCTCTGCGTGAACTCGGACCACTTCTCGGGCAGGTCGTCTAAGGCGAAAATGGCGGAAACCGGGCAGACCGGCACACAAGCCCCGCAGTCAATACACTCGACCGGGTCAATGTAGATCAACTCTTCGGCCTCGAATTTTTCCTCGTCTTTTTTCGGGTGAATGCAGTCCACCGGGCAGGCGTCAACGCAGGCAGTGTCCTTTGTTCCAATGCAGGGTTCGGCGATTACGTAGGCCATCTTATAGAATCCGATCTTTTCTTAATTCATAGAAGTAGCACATCCGGGTAGCCAGTAACAAACACGTGGCAGCGAGTGGCGGGATTCGGAGAGCAAGCGGGTAGAATGGCGGGTGATGATTGCAAAGGTACGTAAGGCTGTTTTTCCGGCGGCGGGACTCGGTACCAGGTTCCTACCGGCGACGAAGGCACAACCCAAAGAGATGCTGCCGATCGTCGATAAACCTTTGATTCAGTACGGCGTGGAGGAGGCCGTGCATTCGGGTATCCAGAACATCCTGATCGTGACGGGGCGCGGCAAGTCGTCGATTGAAGATCACTTTGACGTCAGTTTCGAACTGGAGCATCTTCTGGAATCTAAGAATAAAACGGAGATGCTGTCGATGGTTCGCGGCGTGTCGGACATGATCGACGTGGCGTATATCAGACAGAAAGAAGCTCTGGGGCTAGGCCACGCGGTTCTGCGGTCGAAAGACCTGGTGGGAAATGAGCCGTTCGCGGTGGTGCTTTCCGACGACATTATCGCCTCGGAGATCCCCTGTATCCGGCAATTACTGGATGTGTACGAATTTTATGGCGCCTCCGTTTTGGCGTTGATGGAAGTTCCTCGCGACCAGATCTCCGCCTATGGCGTTGTAGATGCAGAGCTGGTTCCGGATAAAGGGTTCGAAAATCGTCTGTTTAGAATTCGGAATATGGTGGAGAAGCCGAAAGCGGCCGATGCGCCATCGAATTTGGCGATTATTGGACGCTATATCCTGACGCCTGAAATCTTTCATTGCATCGAGTCGATTCAGCCTGGGAGCGGCGGGGAGATTCAGCTTACGGATGCGCTCAAGTACATGCTGCGGAACCGCCCGATCTATGGTTTGAAATTTGAAGGTAAACGCTACGATGCCGGGGACAAATTGGGATTCCTCAAAGCCACTGTGGAATTCGCTCTAAGCAGACACGATTTGGGTGAACCTTTTCGAGAGTACCTGAAAACCGTCTGCGTTGGTTAGGGCGGCACGACCATGAATAAACATCGCATAGCGATCATCCTTGCATTTCTTCTAATGTTTTCGCTGGCCTTACTGGCCGGCCCGCCTCAGACCGTCGTTAGCGTTACGATCACGAATCCGAATGATAAGCCGGTGGATAATGCCTCGGTGATTCTGGATTTTCTTGGATCGCATCAGTTTACAAAACTAGGCAAGCGGAAGCCTATTCACTGGGAAGTGCACACGAACCAGAGCGGGGTTGCGCACTTTCCACAAGTGCCGCAGGGAACCATCCAGTTGCAGGTAGTTGCCAAAGACTATCAGACGTTCGGCAAGAGGTACGAGATCGATACCGAAGAGAAGATGGTCGATATAAAATTGAACCGGCCGCAGGAACAGTACAGCGCTCACCCGCCATTAAAACCGGCGGATTCCACGAAATAGTTACCAAGCTTATTACGTATCGCGGCTGGGAAGACGTAGTGTGCCGACGAGTTCCCGAACGGTCGCGACGCCTTGGCGTTTCAGCAACCGGCCAAGTTGCTGAGCGACTCGGATAGGCGCACGCGGATCCACGAAGTTGGCCGTTCCCACCTGAACGGCGGACGCTCCGGCAATTAGAAACTCCGCGGCATCGACGCCGTTCGCAATACCGCCCAACCCAACGACGGGAATGTTCACGGCTTGGGCCGCTTCGTAGACCATGCGAAGGGCGATAGGTTTTATAGCGGGTCCCGAGAGACCTCCGAAGCCTGCTCCAATGCGCGGTCTTCGGGTATTCACGTCGATAGCCAGAGAGATAAAAGTGTTGACGAGCGATAGAGCGTCGGCGCCCGCTTCCGCAGCGGCCCGTGCAACCGGTTCAATGCGCGCGACGTTTGGGGATAGTTTAACGAGCAGCGGTCTACGGGCGACGGTGCGGACGCGGGAAACGACGTCGAACAGCAACGCGGGATCGCTTGAGAAGAACATTCCACCCTTCTCGGTATTAGGGCACGACACGTTCAACTCATAGGCGCTGAGCCCCGCGGCGTCCTCAAGAGCGTGAACCACCTCGACATAATCTTCGGCGCGATAACCGAAAACGTTGGCGAACACGGGCACGGAATATTTGTGGAGCTTGGGTAGTTTGTTCCGGATGAAAGCCGCGACGCCCACGTTTTGCAGGCCGACAGAGTTCATCATTCCAGCTTCAGTAGGCCAGAGCCTCGGCGCTGGATTTCCTGCGATTGGTTCGCGCGATAAGCCTTTCGTGACGATTCCACCCAACGAGTTCAAATCGAGAATATCTTCGAATTCGATCCCATAGCCAAACGTGCCGGAAGCGGCCAGTACGGGATTGCGAAGATTGATGCCGCAGAGCGTGGTGGCGAGCCGCTGATCGTTTATGAATGGATCTGGCATGAATGGATCTGGCGGGCTGTGGATTGGACTAGTTGCCACGTCTCGCGGACGTCTTGCTCAGTCGTCTGAAAATTGCCGATTGCGAAGCGAATGACAAATTTGCCGTTTAGTACGGTATGCGAAAGGAATGCTTTTCCCGTTGTGTTGATTTCCTGAAGCAGGCGCTGATTGAAATCGTTCGTGGATCGATGCCGAAAGCAGACGAGCGAAAAAGGAACGGGAGCGGAGAGTTCGAACTCGCTGTCTTTTTCGATCAGAGACACGAGCATTTGAGCCAATCGCAAGCTCTCCCTGAGCATAGCGGCGATCCCCTGTCGTCCGTAGTATCGAAACACGTACCAGAGTTTCAGGGCGCGGAAACGGCGGCCCAGTTGTACTCCGTAATCCATGTAGTTAACGACGCGATCGTCCTCGGGCGTGCGCAGGTATTCGGCGCTCAACGTGGAGGCGCGGCGCAAGATCTCCGGGAAGCGAGTGTAAAGTACGCTGCAATCGATGGAGACATACAGCCACTTGTGTGGATTCAGAATGAAGGAGTGCGCGCGCTCCGAGCCGTTCAGGATATGCCGCATTTCGGGAAGAACGGCTGCCGAACCGCCATACGCGGCGTCTACATGAAGCCAGACGCCGTAGCGCTCCGCAACGTCGGCGATTTCGGATATCGGATCGATGGCGCTGGTGGATGTGGAACCGATGGAAGCTACGATGCAGCAGGGCCGTTTGTGCGCGGCGAGATCTTTCTCTATTGCGGTTTGCAGCAGATCCGGTCGCATTCGGAACTCACTATCGACCGGGATCTTTCGCACGTTTTCCTGGCCGAACCCAAGCGTGATGGCGGCTTTCTCCGAGGAGGAATGGGTGTGCTCTGAGATGTAGACAGTCAGGTCACCGCGCATTCCCGAGACGCGGCATTCCGGGGCAATCCACTCACGGGCCGCGCCGATCGCTTGCATCACTCCGATGGATGCAGTGTCGTAGATGATGCCAAACCAACTCTCATCGAAGCCGAGCCATTGACGGAGCCATCCGAGCGTGACCTGTTCGAGTTCGGTGGCGGCGGGCGAGGACTTCCACAGCATTGCGTTCACATTCAGCGTCGCTGTAAGGAAGTCGGCCAGTATGGAAGGAGGCGTCGAAGAAACCGAGAAATAAGCAAAGAAGCGTGGATGATTCCAGAGTGTCAGGCCGGGGAAAATCGAGGTCTGGAAATCGGCGAAAATGGTCTCGATGGAATGTCCGGTTTCGGGAGCTTCCTTCGGCAGCGAGTTTATCAACTGCCCTGGCTCGATTGAGGCGGTAACGGGCAGATCTCGGATTCCGGTGAAGTATTCCGCGATCCAGTCCGCATGCTTATGGGCCGCTTCCCGGAATTCTTCAGCGGTCATCGCTTCGTTCACTATCACTACGTTCGCACGTCAGTTACAGCGGCGCATTGCGAGAGCGTGGCGGGTAACCAGGCCGCGATCCATTCACGCATCCGGCGAAGATCTTCTACCGCATCAGAGCCCAACGGGTTGGCTCTGTCGGCACGCATCCAGCCACGGGCTTCCGCGATTTGTTTGATGGCCACTGTTGCAGGAAGGCGGCCGATCCAGGTCAACAGTTCATTGAGCCGAATTTCCAAAGCTTGCGCCGATTCTGGATCCGATGTCCTGACGGCACGCCGAATGGCGACGGGCAATTCAGGCAAAGCGGCAGCCACGCCGGATACGATTCCATCCGCTCCCGCAGCTAGTCCGCGCAAGCAGACCGCTTCGTTTCCTATCAGCAATTGGAAGTTTTGACGCTTCGGGATATTCCGCAGATGTTCGAAGTTCTCCCAGTCGCCGCTGGAATCTTTGATTCCCGCGAAAGCCCCCGATGTGAGTAACTGCTCGGCTAGGTCGATGGAAATCCGGTTCGTGAATTGAGGAAGATTGTAAAGATAGACGGGAACTTGCCCTTCGGCAGCCTTGATGAAAGCATCGTAAAAACAGGCGATCTCCGGGTCGGCGTAATGGAAGAAATACGGAGGCATGACGAGCACTCCGGAAGCGCCCGAATCCATGGCGTGATGCATGAGTTCGACGGCGCCCGCGAGAGTCGAATGCGAGACATTCACTAGCGCCGGGACGCGGCTTCGTTTGACGGCAAGGCCCGCGACACGCATACGTTCTTCGACTTCGAAGTGAACGAATTCTCCCGTGGAACCGAACAAGACGAAGCCATCGACGCCGCCAGAGGAGACTTTGTCCAAATATTCCAGAAAAGCGGCGGTGTCGGCTTCGATGGTATTCGGACGGCGCGGTGTAGCGAGCGCCGCGTAGACGCCGCTAGCGAGAACTGGATTTTTAGTCTGAGACATCCTGACGGTCTTAAGATTCTACAGTGCCAGATCGAAGATCAACGCGGCGGTTCTTTTACGCTGAGCACGCGATCCGCGGCGACATTCTGAAGCCGCTGAACCGTTCCCGAAGGCCAGCGGATCTCCACTGACTCGGCAACGGGGTCTTGTCCCAAGCCGAAATGCACCGGTCCATCGCTCGAAGATGCATAACAAACGCTAGTCGTCATGTGGTTATATTGCGTGCCCGATTTTGTAACGACTTTGACGATGGCGCCGATGCCGTCACGATTGCTTCGCGTGCCCTCAAGGGCGAAGTCGAGCCAGTGACTCGCGGCCGCGCTGCGGTTCATCCAGATTTCGGCGTCTCTCCCTAAAGCAGTAGCGACGACGTCGATCTTTCCATCCCCATCCAGGTCGCCAAAAGCGCAGCCGCGATGGCGGGCGGCGGGGCGAGCGCTGAGACCGGCCTGTTCTGTTAGCGCGACCCAACGACGGCCTTGGTCCTGGTTCCGGAAAACAGTATTGAACTGCTCCAACATTTCGTTGGCTATAGGCACCGTGTCTACGTGGCCACGCGTGACGAATAGATCCTTCCAGCCGTCGTTATCGAAGTCGTAAATGCCAACGCCGTAGCCGGACATGGGCCTTGTGAGCGCCGCAAAGCCGCTTTTAGCCGTGATCTCCTCAAAGTCTCCTTTGCCGGTATTTCGATAGAGCGGAAACGTGTCGTTATTCAGGCCAACGAGGGCAATATCTGGAAGGCCATCGTTGTTGAAGTCACGGAAATCGAGGCCCATGCCGCTGATGAACTCGCCGTTTTCAGCAAGGGCGACGCCACTATTGAACGCCGCTTCTTCGAACTTTTCTCCGCCCAGATTGTGAAACAGAAAGTTGTAATAGTTGTCGTTCGTAACGAACAGATCGGGGCGCCCATCGTTATCGTAATCGGCGACTCCGACGCCCATACCTTTGCCTACATGGGCGCGAACGCCCCATTTACTGGAGACGTCCGTAAAGGTGCCGTTGCCATTGTTCAGAAACAGCTGGTTGGGAAGTCCGCCGTAGAATTTTGGATTGCAATAGTAGACAGTATCGCGGTAGGCGCAGCGCGGTTCCTTCCTGTAGTCCCATTTGAGATAGTTCACGACGAAGAGATCGAGCAATCCGTCATTGTTTACATCCACCCACGCAGCGGCAACGGCCCACATCGGACCGTACTCCGGATCGGGGCGGCTCAAGCCCGCCTTCTCCGTCACATCGGTGAACGTTCCGTTCCCGTTGTTGTGATAGAGAAAGTTCCGGTGAACTCCGGCAACGAATAAATCCGGGTAGCCATCGTTATCAAAATCAGCAGCGGCGACGCCGATATCGTAGCCCGCCCCCTGTAGACCGGCTTGTTTCGTGACATCAGTGAACTTGCCGTTGCCGTCATTGCGAAAAAGGCGGTTCGAATATTTGGGCGAATCCTTCTGCAAGCTTGCGAGGTTTGCACCATTCGTGAAGAAAATATCGGGACGGCCGTCCTTGTTGTAGTCGAAAATCGCGACACCGCCAGCCATCGCGGCAGGCACATGACGAACGGGAGTCTCGTCGTTTTCGAGATGGAATGGAATCGGCTGTAAGGCGAAGTAGATGGGACTGGAAGTGTTGCCCGTAGCGTGAAGAAGAGCTCCGCAGAGTGCAACCGCAGCGCCCGCCGTGGCGTAAAAAGAGCGCTGAGAAGACCTCGTCATGGCCGAAAGGCAACCAAAGGATATCAGACAATCGTTGATAGACTGGTGAGTTAAGCCCCTAAATGAAGTTGTGCGTCCTTGTCTCCGCAATCCTGCTGTTCTTCACGGCTGCGTTCGCGGATGACTTTGGCGACGCCGCCGCTGCGTTTCAAAAAGGCGACCTTGCGTCGGCGGAGACTTCTCTCAACACGATTCTTCAGAAAGAGCCTGACGATGCGGCGGCTCTGGGACTTCTTGGAGCCGTTCTCGACTCTGAAAAGAAGTATGCCGCGGCCGAGAGTGCATACCGCCATGCTCTTCGCTTGACGCCCAACTCGGCGACCCTGCTGAATAACTTCGCGAATCATCAAGCTGCTACCGGTGACCTGAGCGGTGCAAAAGCCACTTATCTGAAAGCGATTGCGATTGACCCTTCGCGCGCTAATGCCAACTTGCAATTGGCATCCATTGCCGTTCAGCAGAAGCATGGCGCGGAAGCCTTACGTTATTTGCAACGCCTGAAGCCCGCTGAACTTGCTTTGCCTCAGGTCCAGATCCTTGAAATGCAGGCTTTCTTTCTAAGCGGGCGCGCTCAAGAAGCGGAAGCGATTCGCGTTCGGCTATCCTCGTCCAACGATCCCCGATTAGAATTCAGTACCGGTCTCGCGCTCGCCTCGGCAGGCAAGTACGATTCCGCGGAAGCCTTGTTCTCCCGAGTTCTCGAGCGGGCGCCAGCGAATTTCGATGTTCTCTATAATCTAGGACTCGCGGCGTACCATGCCAAGCATCTGAACCGCGCTCGCGATGCTCTAAAAGCGGCACTCACGCAACGTCCGAAGGATGTGGACACACTGTATAATCTCGCAGTCGTAGACATCGACTCAGGGCAGCGGCAAACGGCTCTTGAGTTGCTGGCAGAGGCAGCCAGACTCGATCCGTCGCGCGCGAACGTTCAGCTGTCGATTGCGCAAACTACCAGCGCTCTCGGGTATTACGCGGATTCGCTGGTTGCGTATGACAAGTATTTGAAACTTGTTCCAAACGATGAAGGGGCGCGGCGTGAGCGAGCTTTCATGCTCGGTTCAACAGACAACCGGCAGCAAGGGATTTCGGATTTGCAAGCGTTCCTTCATCTGCACCCTCTTGATGTAGCAGCACACTACGAGACGGGGATTTTGGAAGCACAAATCAATCCGGAAGACGCTTTCGCGCATCTGAATAAAGCGATTAGCCTCGACCCGAACTTTGTAGCCGCGCGGCTAGGACGTGGTGTCCTGAACTATATGCAGGGCAAACCGGCCGACGCTCTGCCCGACCTGCTGTTCGCGTCGCAGAAATACCCGAATAATCCTGCCGTTCTTGACCG
>CAWJUO010000007.1:0-68541 GCA_963845995.1 uncultured Acidobacteriaceae bacterium
TGGCGCCGAAAGCGCCAAAGGCGACGCCCCGGTCCTTGCCCTGGAAGGCCTGCGCGAGCAGGGCGAGCGAGGTGGCGAACATGATCGCGCCGCCGACACCCTGCACGCCGCGTGCGAGCACCAGGAACAGCGAGCTCGTCGCCAGCCCGCAAGACAGCGAGCCGAGCGTGAAGATCGCGATCCCAATCGCGAACAGCTTCCGCCGCCCGTACAGATCGGCGAGCGAGCCGGCGGTAAGCAGGAAAGCGGCAAGGGTCAGCGCGTAGGCGTCGATCACCCACTGCAGGTCCGACAGGGAGGCGTGGAAGCCGCGCTCGATGTCGGGGAGCGCGACATTGACGATCGTGATGTCGAGCAGGAGCATGAAGACGCCGGTACAGACCGCCGTCAACGTCCACCACTTGCGAGGCATCTTTAACCCCTTTCAGATTTCTACGCTGATGACTTTACAGCGATGACTTTACAGCGTTGAGGTTGTTTGTCAACCTGTGGCCGTGACGACAGAGCACCCGGAGCGCTCCACACGCACCCCGCGCACCGGACGCCGTCCCGGTGGGGCGGGAACGGGGACCCGCGAGGCGATCCTCGCCGCGGCCAAGCGCCTGTTTGCCGAGCGCGGCTTCGAGAATGCATCGATGCGCGCGATCGCTGCCGAGGCCGGCGTCGACGCGGCGCTGATCACCCACTTCTTCGGCAGCAAGGCAAATCTGCTCGCCGCAGCGATCGACTGGCCGTTCGACCCCGATCGCGAGCTACCGCGGATCCTGGAGGGTGGGAGGGACCGGGCCGGCGAAGGCCTCGTCGCGCTCTTCGTCCGCACCTGGGACCGCGAGCGCAGCCGCCACCCGGTCATCACGCTGTTACGAGCCGCGACCACCGAGCCGACCGCGGCCGACCTTCTCGCGAACTTCATGCGTACGCGCCTATTTGGGCCGTTGCTCGCCGAGCTCGGTTCCGACCAACCCGACATTCGCGCGAATCTCGTCGCGGCCCAACTCGGCGGCCTCGGACTCGCCCGCTACATCCTTCGCTTCGAGCCGCTCGCCTCCGCCCAACCGCGAGACGTCGTCCGCTGGGTAGCCCCGAGCGTCCAGCGCTACCTGACCGCGAGCCTGTAGGACTCTCTCGGCATGAGCAGCGTCGCGTGGCGCGGCCGAGCTCGCGTCGCACCCGCAGCCGGCGGTTCGCCACCACCGACGCCGCGGGGCGGAAACACCGTCCTGCGGCGCCGATCTCTACCCTCCGGCGGGATGCCCGGCCCGCTGCTGGCAGTCGACGGCCCGTTTGTGCTCTACCGGTCGTTCTTCGCGTTGCCCGATTCGATCCTCGGAGCCGACCAACGGCCCGTCAACGCCCTGCTCGGCGCCGCCAACGTGCTCCTGCGGATCGCCGCCGATCGCGGGCCGCGCGCGATCGTGGTGTGCTTCGGGGCGGAGGCGGCCGCCTACCGGGTCGAGGCCTTTCCCAGCTATCACGCCGACAGACCTCCGCTGCCCGAGGCGCTGGCGTGGCAGTTCGAGCGGGCGCCGGAGTTCCTGCAGGCGTTCGGATGGAGCACTCAGGGCTCGCCCGATGTCGAGGCCGACGACCTGCTCGGGTCGCTGGCGTCTGCCGAGGAGGGCGCGGGCGGCGACACCCTGATCGTCACCGGCGATCGCGACATGTACCAGTGCGTCGGCGAGCGAGTCAGGGTGCTGTATCTGAAGTCGGGGATCAGCGGCTTTGAGGAGGTCGATCCCGCCGAGGTCAAGCGGCGCTACGGGGTCGGGCCGGCGCTCGTGCCCGACTTCATCGCGCTTCGCGGCGACCCGTCCGACGGGCTGCCGGGCGCGCCCGGGATCGGTCCCAAGACCGCCGCCGAGCTGCTCGGCCGCCACGGCTCACTCGACGGCGCGATCGCCCACGCCGACGGCGAGCGCCCCCGGATCAGGGCCGCTCTCACCGAGCAGGCGGACCTGCTCCGCTCGTTTCGCGAGATCGCGACGCTGCGCAGCGTCGAGCTCGCCCGTCCGCCCGACCGTCCGACCGATCTCGAGGGTGGGGCCCGGGCTGCCCGCGGTCTGGGCTTGAATCGCCTCGCCGAGCGCCTCGAGGCCGCCGAGTCGGTGAGCGACCTCTAGCCAGCGGGGACGCCGCCGGTGATGTCCTTCCCACGCCCCACGATTCCCGCCCCGGGCGGGCGCCGCGCCCGCGTCGCCGGCGGTGCGGTCGCGCTCGCCGCGATCGTGACCGCGGCCGCGGTCAGCGGGTGCGGGTCCTCCGGCGGCTCGGATGCGACCGCCGGTCACGCCGACCCGGCCGCATCGCCGCTGCGCCCGCCGGCCGCGATCTCGCTCGACAACGGCTGGCGTTTCTACGCCGACCCGCGCAACCTGGGGATGCGCGAGGACTGGTCCGCAGGCCCCCGTCAAAGCGCCGGCGCGACGCCGGCGACCGGCACCGGCTCCGGCGCAACGCCGGTCACCCGAATGCGCTCCGGCGGGACGCCCGTGACGATCCCCAACGACTTCAACCCGATCGTGGTCAGGGCCGCCGACGCCGGCGGGGTGGGGTGGTACACGCTGCGCTTCACCGGTCCCCCGGCGGTAGCGGGCCGTTCGTGGAACGTGCACTTCGACGGGGTACGCCGGACCGCCGACGTGTGGCTCAACGGCCGCAAGCTGGGCACCAACTCAGACCCCTATGCGCCGTTCAGCCTGCGCGCGACGTCGCTGCGTCCCGAACGCCCCGAACCTGCTCGTCGTGCGGGTCGACAGCGTCGCCGGCCCCCGCTCGTTCCCTCAGGACTGGTGGAACTGGGGCGGGATCGTCCGCGATGTCTCGCTGGAGCCCATGGGCCGTCTCGCGCTTTCGGACCTCGGCGTGATGCCGGAGCTGGGCTGCCGCGATCGCTGCGGGCACCTGCTCGTGCGGGGGACGATCCGCAACGTCTCGCCGGTCGCTCTGCGTGGCAGGGTCGAGGTCCGGGTCACCTCGCCCGCCGGGGCGACCTGGACCGCGCACGCCAGGGCGCACGCCCTGCGACCCGGCGCCTCCACTCCGATCAGCTTCCGGGTGCCCGTCCGCGGTCGCCCCCGGCTGTGGTCGCCCACCGGCCCGGCGCTGTATCGCGTGCAGGTGGCGACCACCGCCGGCCGGCGCGTGGAGCAGGTCAACTCGCTGCGCGTGGGGCTTCGCACCATCGGCGTCCACCACGGGATCCTGTACCTCAACGGGCGCCGGCTGTGGCTGCACGGCGCGGCGATCCACGAGGACGCGATCGGGCGAGGGGCCGCGCTCGACGAGGGCGACGTCAACACGATCGTCTCGCAACTGCTCTCGGTCGGGGCCAACATCACGCGGGCGCACTACCTCCTGAGCGACAGCCTGCTCGACGCGCTGGACGCCGCCGGGATCCTGGTGTGGTCTCAGCCTCCCGTCGATCACGCCGATGCCAAGCTCGCCCACGCCGGCGGTCGCCGGCGCGCCCTGTCGATGCTGCGGGCGACGATCATCGGAGAGCGCAGCCATCCGTCGGTGATCGTAGACTCGGTCGCCAACGAGCTCTCGCCGGCGCCGAACTCGACGCCGGGGACGCTTGCCTACCTGCGCCGGGCGATCCCGCTGGCGCGACGGCTTGACCCGGTGGCGCCCGTCGCGCTCGACGTCTACTGCTATCCCGGCTTTCCGGTTCAGCGGATCTACTCGAAGCTCGACGTGCTCGGGATCGACAGCTACTTCGGCTGGTACAGCGGCCTTCCCGGCCACTCGATCTCGCGCTTCGATGGGCTGACCCCGTTCCTGCGCCAGTCCCACGCCCGATACCCCGAGCAGGCGCTGGTGATCTCGGAGTTCGGCGCCGAGGGCCTGTTCGACGGTCCGGCCACCACCAAGGGCAGCTATGAGTTCCAGAACGACTACCTGCGGCAGCACCTACGCGGTGCTCGACCGCCTGCCGTTCATGAACGGCTCGCTCTACTGGGCGCTGCGCGACTTCGCCGTCGCGCCGGGCTGGAAGGGCGGCGCCCAGTTGCCGGCCGGCTACTCCACCGACGGCCTCACCCACAAGGGGCTGCTCACCTACGACGGAACCCAGAAGCCGGCGTTCGCGGTGGCGGCGCAGCTGTTCGCGCAGACGCCGGCGTTCGTGCGGTAGCGCGAGCCGCCACCAACACCAACGCCGGCTCACGGCGTGAACTTCACCGTGATCACATCGCCATCCCTCACCGCATACTCGCGCCCCTCCAGCCGCAGCGTCCCCCGCTCGCGGGCGCCGGCGTAGCCGCCGGCGTCGACCAGCTCGTCCCAGGCCACGACCTCGGCCCGGACGAACCCCCGCTGGATGTCCGAGTGGATCATCCCCGCCGCCTGCCACACCGACATGCCCCGCCGCAGGTGCCACGACTGCGCCGGCTTGTCCTCGCCGCCGGTGAAGAACGCGATCAGGTCAAGCAGCGAGAACGCGCCGCGCACCACCGCCTCGAGCCCCGATTCGGCCAGCCCCAGGTCAGCGCGCATCGCCGCGGCGTCCTCCGGATCGAGCGCCGCAAGCTCGGCCTCGAGGCGCGCCGAGACCGCCACCACCGCCGCCTCGTGCGTGGCGGCGTGCTCGACCAGCGCCGCCGGCGCCGCGTCGAATCCCTCCTCGACGTTGGCGACGAACAGGACCGGCTTGGCGGTCAGCGGCTGCAGCGTCGCCATCGCGTCGGGAGCGCCGGCCGGGGGCGCGACGGTCCGCGCCGGGCGACCTGACTGCAGCGCCTCGATCAGCTCGCGCAGCCATTGGCCCTCCGCGACGGCGCGGCGGTCTCCGCTCTTTGCCGCCCTGGCGACCCGCTCCAGGCGCCGCTCGGCCTGCTCGAGGTCGGCGTAGATGAGCTCGGTCTCGATCGTGTCGACGTCCGCGATCGGGTCGACCCGGCCCTCGGGGTGGACGACGTTGGGGTCGTTGTGCGTCCGCACCACGTGCACGATCGCGTCGGTCTCGCGGATGTTGGCCAGGAACTGGTTGCCCAGTCCCTCGCCGCGGTGAGCGCCCGCGACCAGCCCGGCGATGTCGTGAAAGGCGATCGTGTCGGGCACGACCTTGGAGGCGCCGACCGTCCGCGCGACCGCGTCGAGCCGCTCGTCGGCGACCGGCACGATCGCGACGTTGGGCTCGATCGTCGTGAACGGGTAGTTGGCGGCGTCCGCGGCGACGCCCGTCAACGCGCTGAACAGCGACGACTTCCCCGCGTTGGGCATCCCGACGATGCCGACCTTCATCGCTGCACCCCCGCGACG
Source organism: uncultured Acidobacteriaceae bacterium (assembly GCA_963845995.1). Taxonomy (GTDB): domain Bacteria; phylum Acidobacteriota; class Terriglobia; order Bryobacterales; family Bryobacteraceae; genus Bog-105. The sequence continues at coordinate 5,263 of CAWJUO010000007.1, forward strand.
ATCCGCATCCCGCGCAGCCAAGACGTGCGAGTGAGCAGCAGCGCGGTTCTGTTAAGCTCCGCGGGGGACACGCGCAGGGACTGTACGGGTCGACCCAGGCGCCCGCCGCGAGGAATGATTATTCAGTTGTGACTCGCTGTGGCGCCCGAAGCGCAGAGTTCCGTCGGACGTAGCGGCGTTGGGTCACGGTCTTGCCCTCAGCGCACTGATCGGGCCAGAGCGACGGTCGCCTAGCTCGCTGAGGCGGCCGGGCGGCCGTGTGCCTCGAGGATCTCACGGTGCAGGTCAAGGAGCGCCGGCACGTCGCCGGCGTCGACCCGGCCCATGCCGCATTCGGTGCAGATCCCCCACTCGCGTTCTCCCGACGGGGATGCGGCCAGGTACCTGTCGATCAGCCTGACCTGCTCGGTGGTCGTGCCCTGGGGCTGTTCGGAAGGGTGGTAGGGCACGAGCGCGAAGTAGAGCTCGGTCTCGGGTGGGCTTTGCAGGCCGCTCAGCGGCGCGAAATATGCCTCGTCACTTCGCGACTGTGGAACGGTGAACGAGAACCAATTCACGGGTCGCCTCGCGGCCGAGGTGACGGCGTTGACGACCCGTACCTGTAGCTCGAGCGACTCTGGTTGCTTGAAGTGCTGGTGTCCGTAGTCGCCGTAACACAGGTGCATTCCGACCGGCACATCGTCGGGCACCTTGTCTATGCAGCGGGTCAGGCCGGTCTCGATCTGATCCAGCGGGGTTGGGTCGAAGCCAAAGCCGCCCTCCAGCAGAGCGAACTCGACCGCGACGTCCCACTGCACGGCGATCCGATCGTGGGGCAGCGTCGTCAACGCCCGGTCAAGGTCGGCGAACATCGCCGCCTCATACGACGCCGCAAGCGCCTCGAAATGCTCCGGGGCGATCGTCCCTGCCATCGGCGCCAGCGGCGTCGGGTACTGCATCTGGAATCGCACCCCGACGGGGATCGTGCCCTCCTCCTGCAGCGAGCAAAAGACCCGATAGGAATCGCCGTACGCCGCCGCGTAGCCGAGATCCGGCCAGTTCACGGCGTCGGGCGAGACTCCCTCGGCGAGTCGCAGCGCCACCAACCGCGGGGCCTCCTGATCGGCCGTCTCGGGACTCTCGCGCTCGCCGGCCGGCTCGAGCTCCGGCATCGCCTGGAACTTCTTGATCTGGAACATGATCCAGTAGCTGCGCTCGCCGGTCTCACCGTCGGTCATCCGCCGGACACCGGACGGTATTCGTGAGCAGATCTCGCGCATCACACTCCCGGTGTCGGGCAGATTCACCGAGCCGTTGAAGTGCACGCTGTGGGGCGGCATCGTGATCCTCCGATCTGCGCTCAGGCTGAGCTGGTCGTGAACGGTTGACGGTACCGAATGGCCACGGCATCTACGGGCAGACAGCGAGTTCCCGCGCAACGACGGCGGGTAGCGAGGCGACCGGACACGAATAGCTCACGGCGATCATGGCCCGGCGCCAAACACCCCCGACCCGGCGGAAGATCGCGGTGACGAACAAGTGAAAGATCCCACACGCGCGCCGGTGATCGAAGTCGGCCCGCGCATAGGCACGGTCACTGGTCGAGGTCGTGACACTCAGGCAGCGAAGTGGATACCCGTACGCGGCCGCGACTCCGGCCGGTCCCGGGTTGCGGGCGAGCAGACTCGTCGCAGTGGACGTGCTCCTACGCTCACCATGCAGCCGATCGGCGACGAGCGCTCCGTTCATCGCGACCAGGAGCACGAGGCCGGCCACCGCGAGCGCCCCCGCACCAATCGAGGCCTTGCCGATCCACTGCCGGCGCCCCCGACCGCCCCGGCGCCCTTGACCGCCCCCGCGCCCACGACGCCCCCGGCCTCGGTCCGTCAGGACGGTGATCTCCACGCTCGACGGCACCTGGGGGGTGGGCTCAGTTGTCGCTTGACGCCTCCACGCGTTGCGCCGGACCGCCGGCCACGGAGACGACATCGGTCATCGGCGAGCTCGTCAGCTCGCCCGTGAAAGCCCGGTCGGTGTGCTCCACCCGCTTGATCCACAGCTCCTCGATGAGGATTCTGATCGTCGCGAGGATCGGGACCGCGACGATCAGGCCGACGAAGCCGAACAACCGCTCCACGGCGACGACGCCGACGGCGACCACCGCCGGATGTAGCTCGACGGTGCGCGCGACCACCAGCGGTTGGATCATGTTGCTCTCGACCTGGTGGGCGACGACGTAGATGATGGCGACGAGCACCGCCTTGCCCGGCGAGACGGTGAGCGCGAGGATGATCGGCGGGATCGAGCTCACCAGCGCCCCGAAGTAGGGGACGATCATCGCGATCGCGGTGAAGACCGCGAAGAACGCGGCGAACTCGAGCCCGACGAGCCGCAGGCCGAGATACGTGATGACGCCGAGCACGATCATCCCGATCACGAGCCCTCGAAGCCAGCCGAGGTAGGCCGTGGCCAGGCGCGAGAGGATGTTCCTGGCCAGCGGCCGCTTCGATGGCGGCGCGATCCTCACCACCCCCGACACGAGCGGCTCCGGATGGATCGCCGTGTAGAGAGCGGTGAGCAGGACGACGATGATCGTCGCGATCAGGGCCACGACGCTAGCGCCCACCGACTCCAGCGGCCCGAGCAGCTTCGAAGGATGATGGGTATAGGTATTGACGAAATGTTGTATCTGCTGGCCGACGTGGGTCGGAGACGTCCCGGTGAGACGACCGAGACGGTGACGCAGCTCGTCGACGATGGTGGGCAGGGAATTGGAGAACTGGTTGATCTCGTGGTCGAAGACCGGGACGATCAGGACCACCAGTCCGGCCAGCGCCCCCAAGCCGAGCAGCAGCCCGAGCACGGCGCCGATGGCCCTGGGAATCCCGAGCCGCTGCAGCGCGTCCGCGAACGCCGAGAGCGGCAGCGCGATCACCACCACGATCAGCACCGCGAGGATCAGCGTGACGAGCTGCTCGAAGATCAGCCCGGCGACCACCAGTCCGAACGCGAGCAGCACGGCGCGGTACAGAGTCGCCGGGGTGACCTGCGAATTAGACATTCCTCTTTAGGTTTCCCTAAAAAGCTCGGGTGCACGCGTCCGCATGCGGACGAGCTTCCGATGACCGCGGACTGGACCGGACATGACCGCGGACTGGACCGGACATGACCGCGGACTGGGCCGGACTATGACCGCGGACTGGGCCGGAGCGGCTCGAGCGGGATGAGGCCGACTATCGCCTATCGGGTGGTCGGGCTCTGCGCGGTCTCCTTATTCAGAGAGATGAGGATTTCGCCGTCGGCGGCGGAAATGGTCGGGATATCGCCTTGCGCTATAGCAGGCCAGCTATTGGGGATTCCTATGTCATCGATGAGAGTATCTATTTCATTACTTGGAATGACCGAGCGGATCTCGCGCTCGAGAGCGGCGAAACGTATTTCGGTCTCCTCAATCCGGGAACCAGCTGGGCCGCGGGCGTGCAGGCGCAGTTGTCCCGAATCGACATCGGGAAAAAAATCTTCGCCTACGAATGCGACTAGCCCAAGAGACAGAACGCAGAAAACGGAAAAGACCCCGAGAACCATGCCGCGATGACTAAGCGACCAATCGAGCAGGCCTATATACCGGAGGCGGAGCTTCTCGAACTGGGCGTCAAAGAGATGGTGGGCTTTCCATAGCAGATTCTGGCGGCGAACCGGCGCGGTATCGAGTGGCGTTTGGTACAAGTGCAGCTCAGGGCCGAGCAGGAACGCCATCATGGTGGGAACGAGCGTGCGCGACAGCAGGTACGAAGCCATCAGCGCGAACACAACGGCGAGAGCCAGTGGAGTGAAGAGATATTTCGCCGTGCCGGTGAGCAAGAGAACGGGCACGAAGACAATGCAGATGGAAAGAGTAGCTACAAACGTGGGAACCGCGATCTGCGAAGCGCCGTCGAGCACGGAGCGGATGAGAGGTTTACGCATCGCGAGGTTGCGGTGAGTATTTTCGATTTCGACGGTGGCGTCATCGACCAGAATGCCGACCGCGAGAGCGAGACCGCCCAGAGTCATCACGTTGATCGTTTGCCCCAATAAACTGAGAATGAAGAGCGAGGCCAGAATTGAGAGCGGAATGGATATGCAGACAATAAGGGTGCTGCGCAGACTTCCGAGGAAGAGCAGGATCATCAGCCCAGTCAGTGCGGCCGCGATGAGAGCTTCACGCACGACGCCTTTGATGGAAGCTCGCACGAAGATGGACTGATCCGCCAACGCCACCACTTTCAACTCGGGCGGCAGATTAGCGAGAATTCTGGGGAGGGCCGCCTTCACGGCGTTCACGATGGCTAGCGTTGACGCTTTGCCGTTGCGAGTGATTGTGATGAGAACGCCTCGTGAGCCGTTGGTACGGACGATGTTGTTCTGGACGGAAAAGCCATCGTGAACCTGAGCGACGTCTTTCATGTAGACGGTGGCCCCATTCACGGTCTTGATGGGCAGATCGTTCAGTTCGTTCAGAACGATCGGGCTACTGTTGACACGGACTTGGTATTCGGTGCGCGCGAGTTTGGCCGTACCGGCGGGAAGAATCAGGTTCTGCGCGTTGAGGGCATCCGAAACATCGATTGGAGAAAGCTGCCTGGCGTAGAGCTCGTCGAGATTCAGATCCACCATGACGGAGCGCTGTTTACCGCCGAAGGGGTAGGAAACCGATGCCCCCTGGACTGTGCCGAGAGGCGTTCGAATGAAGTTATTGCCTAAGTCGAAGATTTCCTGCTCACGAAGGGTCTTGCTGGAAAGGCCCAGTTGGAGGATGGGCACACTGGACGCGTCGTACTTCAGGATGTTCGCGGGGAACATGCCCGGCGGCATTTGGCGGAGGGCCGTTTGCATCGTAGCCGTGACCTGAGCGACGGCCATATCGATCTTGACGTTCGAATGGAAATAGATTTTTACGACGCCGTAACCGTTGTAGGACTGAGACTCGATGTGCTCGATGTCGTTGACGTTAGAGGTTAGACTGCGCTCGAAGCCGGTCACAACGCGCTTTTCCATCTCTTCGGGAGAGAGTCCGGAATAAACCCAGAGAACGCTTACGACAGGGATATCGATATAAGGGAAGATATCGACCGGCATGGTGACGATTGCAGTGCTGCCCAAGATGGCAATCAGAATCGACATGACGACAAAGGTGTAGGGACGGGCAAGAGCCAGTCGGACAATCCACATAGCGGTTGGCAGGGCTCACTGCGGAGCGAGGCGTTGATTGCAGTGTATAACGCCGGGAGCGAGAGGCCGCTTGAGACGATGGCGCTGCTTGCGTAGCCAGTAATCTACTTTGCCGGAGGCGGTGTTCCCGGAGCTGGTGTTCCCGGAGGCGGCGCTTCACCGGGACCATGCTCGGCGTTCGGCGGTGTCGATACCGGCAACTCCGCGCCGCGATGGCAGGTGTAACAAGTTACTTTCGCCTGACCGTCAAATGCATTCACATTGAATGTATTCGTGTTGATCCCCGCGACCATTTGGAACATGGTTCGCGCCACTACTTTCTTGTCTATGGAGTCGCTCGCGAAGTCACCCCTTACGTGGCAGTAGGTGCACCTGACGCCTAGACCGGTGCGAGCCATAGTCATGGCCTGACGAAGCTCCTCCGGTTTGAGAACTTTTAAGTTTTTCGGATTGGCGAACATGTCAGCCCGTCCGCCTGGGGGCGAACCACCTGGAGCCGAACCGCCCGGGGGCGGCGGTTGTTGCGCCAATAGAGACAACGCACAGATTGGAAGCAGCCATAGACACCGAAACATTGCTGTAGTATATCCGAATAACGAGTTCGGATCACAACTCTTTTACAACGAAGCACGCGAGTTCACAACGGCACAGGCTCGCAAGAGCTATTGCTGATAAGGCATGCCACTACCGACATGGCTGGACTTTTGTGTGGTCACAGGGCGCTTCGAGAAATCTCTTTCGGGCATTGGGAGGAAAGACGGTGGTCTCAGATCCATGCGGAGGAGCGCGGGATCGTCGCAACGTCGAGCGATGCGCGAAACTGTTGCGCCTCGAAGCCGTTAAGAACTTGCAGCCCCATCGTAATAGCCTTCTGAAACATGATCAATACTAAACGTTTCAGCACAAAACTTCCGCCCAACCTCCTCCTTGGCGTGGGCGGCGAACTCTCATTTTGCGACGGAAAATAGCTAGTCAGGGCGAGACCGAAGAAGAGTGAGATTCCAGTTGGCACGTTGCGCAGTATCTTAAACCAAGCGCACATCGACCCTGACGATTGGGACAGCTTCGGCTGATCGCTCTTCGGCGCTTAAGCAGTTTCCACTTCCAGCAACTCCTCCGTCGTAGCCGTACCCATCGGCAGGATGCCAGCTTCAACATCGCCATCGATGCCTAGAATCTCGCGGAAGCACGCCTCAATCGTCCGCACGCCATTGCTCATCTCGTGCAGCCAGTTGCTCCAGAACTGCTCAATCGAAGGAACATCTTTGGTCTTGCGGATCTCGCGCTGAATATCTTTCCTGAACGCTGGGATATCAAACCCGCGCAGCATGGCCGCGCCGGCATCCGTCAGATTGATCTGGTCGTTGATATCCACGCTCAGAAGCTCTTTGCGGAAAGTGACCTCTCCGCCTTTCTTGCTCATGAAGGTGATGCGGTCCTGAAATGTGATCGAACCCGAGAAGATCTTCGCCTCATCGGTCATGCCAAGCAGCGTCGTGGCACTCGCGGGCGCTTTCACGGAGATTAGCGGACTCGTCTCGTGCAAACGGATCTGGGCGGGAGTGGAGATCCCCACCCACAGGTCGTTCGAGAGCTGAGTCATAGAGAAGTAATGAGCCACGACCGACTCCACTTCTTTGTCATCCAGTTTCTCGATCTCTTTCGCTCTGAACCGGGTCGTCTCGTCGGCGCGCTTTTGAAAATCGCCCTCGTATTGCGTGCCCTCGATGCAGCTTGTTCAGAATGGCGGCGGGCCAGTTCGGTAGGTTGTAATTCCAGGCGACCGCTACGATATCGGCACCCAGCTGTTTCAGAACTTCGGTTACCGCGTAGATCGTTTTCTTGCTGCTGTTCTCGATATACACGCGGCCTTCGTTGAAGTCCAGAAACACCGGGAACTGTTTTCGAACGGAGGCTGTCAAGCCCCGCGTGTCCTGATCGACAGTCTTCTTGTCAGTCGCCTGAAGAAACTTGTACGGCCGATCCAGCACTTCGTACGAATGCTGCTCTTTGATGGAAGCCAGATCGCTCACATCTTTCCATTGATTCGCCACTGCCCATAGCCCAAACCACGGCAGCGTGGGGTGGAGCTGAAAACTCTCCACGCCCCGGCCATACGCTTCGGAGTCCAAGATCTCCGCCGGAAGACTGCCGTTTGCGCGCTCCTCCTGTTCCGAGGTCGCGTACTCCACCAACTGGCGCTCTTGCTCTAAGCCGATCGCGTGCCGCTCATCCAGCCGGGGAGCGCCGAATGGGTTGATCCCAAGCGCATCGGAATTCAGATGGCGGGTGATTGCCGATGCCGCCAGTTGCGAGGCTGCAACCATCCGGTGCCGATCTTCCAGGCTGGTTGTAAAGACCTCCAGCGACTCTTTTGCAAGGCCCATTACGGCCCAGTTACCACGTCCAAACAATATGAAAAGTTCCTCTCTTGTGCGTCGCCATCTTTTTACGACAAACAGCTAGTGTCCCGCAGTAACAGGATCGTTCCCGCATTTCAAGCCGAATTGGCAAACCGCGCATCTAGTAAATCCAATTCACGTTCGAGCGTTCGCAACACCTCGTCGTGAATCTGATCCTCATTTCGAAGTCTCAGCACAACTCCCCGCTCCACCGCTCGAAGCTTATGCCCCAGTAGAAATAATGCTTCGGCTTCATCCTTTGCCGTACTCTCTGAATCTGTATCGGACGATTCGAGCAGAGTCATCTGACGTTGATAGTACGCTTCCATGGCGTTCAGGGCCTCAACGCTAGAATCTGAGTCCGCCCGCATCCGTTCTATGGCCTGCAACGCTCCGGCGATCATCTCTTGGCGCGCTCGCGTCTCCTCTTCGTGGCTCGCCGAGTATCCTCCCAGCCCAAGCCGCCGAATCAGAGCCGGCATACTCAATCCCTGCACTACCAAAGTGGCGAATATAGCGCAGAAGGTCAGAAAGATAATCAGGCTGCGCTGCGGGAAAGGCGCTCCGCTGTTGAGTCTCGCGGGCAGCGACATCGCCGCCGCCAGAGCAAGGACGCCTCTCATTCCCGACCACCCGACCAAAAACACCAGCCTTGGCGAAAGTTTCTGTTCACGCCTGCGCAGGACATGGTGTCTGATCTTCTCCGATAGCCACGCGCCGGGATACACCCACAACAGCCTGAGCAAAATCACGATCGCGCTAAAGATTGTTCCGTCGATCAGCAACTGGGTCCGCGTCAGGTCGTGGATGTCGGCGAGAATCGCCGGAAGCTGTAATCCCAGAAGCAGGAATACGAGCCCGTTCAGAATGAAATCGAGCGTTCTCCAAAATGCCGAGGCTTCGATTCGCGCGTTGAGGGAGTAGAAACCCGAACTGCGGCGTCCCAGATAAAGGCCACAGGCGATCACTGCCAGAACTCCGGAACAGTGGACCGATTCCGCTACTAAATAAGTGACGTAAGGCGTAACCAAGCTAATGGTGATCTCGACGGGCGACTCGCTGATACGGCTCTGAAAAAAGTTCACCACGACACCGGCAGCGAGCCCGATGAACACCGCCATCGCGATCAGATAAAAGAGTTGTGCCGTGCCTTCGAGCAGAGTTGGGGTAACACCCGTCACAACCATCGCGGCTGTAAACTTCAGGGCCAGCAGTCCACTGCCATCATTCACCAGACTCTCCGCTTCCAGAAGATCGACAATTCCGCGCGGAAGCCCCAGCCGTTTCGCCGTGCTGGTGGCTGCGATCGCGTCGGTTGCCGCCACCACTGCGCCCAGCACTAGACCGAGTTTCCAATCAAATCCCGGAATCATGGCGCGCGTTGTGACCGCCACTCCGAAGAGTGAAAACCCTACCAGTCCGAACGCAAGCATCACAATGCTGACCAGATTGTCCCTGAAATCCCGCCACGAGATGTGGAAAGACGCCGAGAAGAGAAGCGGCGGCAGAAATACCAGAAACACTACGTTGGGATCAAGCGCCACTCGTGGGATATGGGGCAAAAAGCCTACGAAGAGGCCCCCGATCACCATGACGATCGGGTACGGTATGTGAACTCGCTTAGCCAGCACCGCCAGGAAGGCGACAAGCACAAGCAGCAACAGCACAATCAGCTCGAAATGAGTGAGGCCGTTTATTTGCATGAGCGCTCTCGTCGATCAAGATAGCGCAGCAACTCTGCTGGTTCGACATGCTGGATTTGCGAGGAGCCGGATACGCTTTCGTCTGCTAATGTGAGGGCGTGAACTTGCCCCGATGCGCCGGCATCCTGCTCCATGTCACTTCACTTCCATCCGCTCACGGGATCGGGGACTTCGGTCCCGAAGCATTCCGCTTCGTCGATCAACTGGCCGCGGCGGGACAGACGCTGTGGCAAGTGCTTCCGCTAGGTCCGATCGGCGCTGGCAATTCTCCGTATCAGAGCTTCTCGGCATTCGCGGGAGAACCCCTCCTGATCAGTCTTGAACTGCTGGCCGAAGAAGGCGTTCTGAGTAAGGACGACCTGAAAGGCGCTCCGGCATTCTCGGCAGGTATAACCGAATACGAGCGCGTCAGAGAATGGAAACTTCCTCTACTCAAGAAAGCCTACCGCGACTTCCATAGAACTGCTTCCAGCGAGGCCCTGCATCTGTTTCGGCAATTTGCCGCCGATCATACATTGTGGCTAGACGATTACGCCCTGTTCGTTGCGCTGAAGGACAAATTCGGCCGAGACAAAAACTGGACTGACTGGGACAAGGATCTGGTACAACGCAATCCTGCCGCCCTGGCGGATTTCCGCGAAGAGCTGAAGGAAGAAGTCGAGTGTCAGAAGTATTGGCAGTTCGTTTTTTACCGCCAATGGGATTCTCTGCGCCAGCACTGCTCTGAACGCGGCGTGCGCATCATGGGAGACATTCCCATTTACGTATCACAGGACAGTTCCGACGTTTGGGCGCATCCCAAGCAGTTCCTGTTGGACAGTAACGGAAAGCCCAAAGCAGTTTCAGGCGTGCCACCGGATTACTTCAGCGAAACAGGACAGCTTTGGGGCAATCCGATTTACAACTGGAAGGCCATGGCGCAGTCGGGATTTCAGTGGTGGATCGATCGCTTTCGGGGAAGCTTTCCGGCTTTATGACGCGTTGCGCGTAGACCATTTTCGCGGGTTTGAAGCCTATTGGGAAGTTCCGGCCAAAGAAGAAACTGCCGTAAATGGAAAGTGGGTTAAAGCGCCCGGCGAAAAGCTATTTAAGGCTGTCACTGCTTCGTTCGGTCAGCTTGAAATCATTGCGGAAAATTTGGGCGTGATCACGCCCGAAGTGGAAGCGCTTCGGCACAAGTTCAATTATCCGGGGATGGCAATTCTTCAGTTCGCCTTTGGCATCGAAGGGAACGCCGCCAACTACCGCCCGCATAACCTGGAGCGCGAAGTCGTCGCTTATACAGGTACGCACGACAACGACACCGTGTTGGGTTGGTGGGACAGCGGCGGCGGGGATAGCACTCGAAGTGAAGAGGACATCCGCAAAGAGAAGGAGTTCACTCTGAAGTACCTGGGGCAGGACGAAGGCCCGATGAACTGGAAGATGATCCGGGCTTTGGAGGGATCCGTTGCGCAGGTAGTGATCGTTCCGATGCAGGACGTGCTGGGACTGGGAAGCGAATCGCGCATGAATCGACCGGGTGTCGCTGAGGGGAATTGGGGCTGGCGAATGCTGCCTGACGCCTTCACGGAAGAGTTCCAAGAGCACCTGTTGGAATTGGCGACCGTCTATGATCGCCTGCCCGCAAAAAAAGAACCGCTAAACGAGAAGTGATGCCGACGACAAAGTCCGAACTCGTCCGCCGCTTCGAGGTCAAACGCATTCGCAACGGCATGACGGAGCGGGTTCTGGACAGTGTCGCGGTTGAAGAGCCGCTTGAGATACGCCTCAGCTACTACTTCAAGGACATGCGCACGACGACTAGCCTGGCCGTCACGATGCGCACGCCCGGTCACGATCGGGAATTAGCCGCCGGTTTTCTGTTGACCGAAGGCATCGTTCGGGAACGCGGTGACATTGTTGAGGTGCGGCAGATGGGTATTCAGCCGTCCGGCGAAATTCTGGTGGAACTCGCCAAGCATATCGACGTAGACGCGTGGCGTCTGGCCCGGAATAGTTTCGTCAGCGCGAGTTGTGGGATCTGCGGCAAGCGAACCCGCGAGGCGCTTCGGCCGCAAGTTCCGGCACTCCCAGAAAGCACTCTGACCCTCAGCCGGCAATTCATCGAAAGTCTGCCGGAGCTATTGCGAGCGCATCAAGAGGGCTTCGCCGATACGGGCGGTCTGCACGCGGCGGCCCTTATAAACGCGCGCGGGGAACTGGAAAGTAGTTTCGAGGATATAGGCCGTCATAACGCGCTCGACAAACTGATTGGGCATCATCTACTGGCGGGTGGATCGCCGCTCTCCGAATCTGTGATGTTTCTTAGCAGCCGAAGCAGCTTTGAGCTTGTACAGAAAGCGGCTATGGCAGGATGCCCGATATTGGCGACGGTTGGCGGTCCGTCAAGCCTCGCCATAGAAGCCGCGCGCGATTATGGACTGACGCTCATCGGCTTTGTTCGCGAACAGCGCTTCAACGTGTACTCGGGCGAGTGGCGGATAAACTTGTAATCGATGAAGCTGCGTTTTCGAGATAACAGCCTGCGGCTCCGCGTGAATCGACGAGAGGTGCAGGCCCTCGCCGCGGGAACCGCTTTGAGCCGAATGCGTTTACTTCCCCGGCGGTTCCACTCTCTCGTATATTCTTGAACCCGCGGACCACCCCGGCCACCAGGCTTCCTTTGAGCAAGGCCGTATTCATGTTTACGCCCCCGATCAGGAAATCCGCCAATGGGCAAGCGGCGAGGCTATCGGGCTCTACTTTGAACTTCCGGCGGGAGAGACGCAATTGCGGATCGCGGTCGAGAAGGATCTCGAGTGTGTGGAGGCTTCACCGGACGAATATGATCCGGACGCATTCCCGCGCGAATCGATTAAAGAACTGCTAAAACTGTCTTAAGATTTTCGCCGATTCTGCGCGTCGAGCAGAACAACAACCGGTTTGTGCGTTGTTAGCTCGTCTTCAGTGAACCAGCCCCAGGCCGCGATGATGACCTGGTCGCCGACGTGGGCGCGGTGAGCGGCTGCGCCGTTAATCATGATTTCGCCGGAACCGGCGGGGCTCGGGATAGCGTAGGTTTCGAAGCGCTCACCATTGGTGACGTTCCAGACGTTCACACTTTCGTGAGGCGCTATTCCGGCTGCCGTCAGGAGATCCGTATCGATGGCGATGGAGCCTTCGTAATGCAGGTCGGCTCCGGTGACAGTTGCGCTGTGAAGCTTGGCGCGTAGTAGCTTGCGGTACAACTCTTCTATTTCCTCTCCTATTTCTTCTCGGGGGCGCCCGGCCAAAAAACGTTATCGATCAGGCGCGTGGCGCCGAGCCAGATAGCAGCGGCGATCAGCACTGGGCCGTCAATGCGCTGGACCGGTGCGAGCGTGCCGGGGCTGGTGACTTTGAAATATTCAACCCGCACTTCAGGATAACTGGCGAGGAATGCGGTCGCGGTTTTCTCGATGCGATCCGCGGATACCTCTCCGTTATCGATCGAGCGGATTGCGTCCTTGAGTGCGCGGGATAAAGCCGGTGCGATTGCCCGTTGATAAGACGTCAAATGCTTGTTGCGGGAGCTAAGCGCCAAGCCATCCGGTTCGCGAACGGTCGCAACCGGGACAATGGTAACCGGGACGTTCAGGTCTGCAACCATGCGGCGAATAACGGCGAGTTGTTGGGCGTCTTTCTCGCCGAAATAGGCGCGGTCCGGCTGGACGATGTTCAATAGCTTCAGAACGACCGTCGCCACGCCGCGAAAGTGGCCGGGCCTGAACTCTCCACATAAGTACTGGCTAAGCGCGGGCGATTCTACGAACGTGAGTTGTTCATGAGGATAGAGTTGGGTTGAAGCCGGCGCGAAGACCAGATCGACTCCGGCCATCGCGCAGATTTCGAGGTCCTGTTGCATGGTGCGCGGATAGGCTTCGAGGTCGTCTTGGCGATCGAATTGGAGAGGGTTGACGAAGATGCTGGCGACGACTATATCGTTCTCGCGGCGTGCGGTTTCGAGTAGCTTAGCGTGGCCGGCATGAAGCGCGCCCATCGTGGGCACAAACCCCACCGATGCGTTTAGCTTGCCGAAATTGACTTCAGCTGATGGCGAAGCGCGGCGGGTTCGGCTATGACCTCAGGTAATCTCACGATTCTTTCCTGGCGGGAGGAAACTGCCCGGAGCGTACTTCTTCGGCAAATGCGCGCACGGCTTGCGAGATGGCGTCTCCGATGGATGCGTACTGTTTCGCGAAAGCTGGAGCGAAGCCGCTGAGCCCAAGAATGTCGTTGATGACCAGGACCTGTCCATCGCACCGCGGCTCCCGAGCCGATGCCGATGACCGGGATGCGTAGTTGCTGGCTGGCGGAGCGGCCGAGTTCCGCGGGCACGCATTCGAGCACCAGGGAAAAGGCTCCTGCAGCTTCGAGGGCGGAAGCGTCGGACAAGAGGCGATGTTGCTCTTCGGGCTGCTTGGCTTGCCGGCGAAAACCGCCAAGGACGTGAATGGATTGCGGAGTTAGCCCGAGGTGCCCCATGACGGGAATCCCGGCTGAAACGATGCGCTCGACGGTGGGGGCGATTGAGGCGCCGCCTTCGATTTTTACGGCGGTTGCGCCACCCTCCTGGATCAAGCGGCCAGCATTGCGGAGAGCCTGCGCGGGACTGAGTTGATGGCTCAGGAACGGCATATCCGCGACGATTAGCGCGTTCGGCGCTCCCGTTCGTACTGCGCGCGTGTATCGGACGATGTCATCCATCGTGACGGGCAGGGTGGAGTCGTAGCCGAGTTCGACCATGCCGAGCGAATCCCCGACCAGCAGCATGTCAATCGCGCGTGAGTCAGCCAGGAGCCGCGCCATCCAGGCGCTGTAGGCCGTGAGCATCGTGATCTTTTCGCCGCGTGCTTTCTTGGCTTGAAGATCGGGAACGCGGAGGGTTTTTTCGGGCTTACTCATGGACTCCCGCCCGTAATTCTAACGTGACGAGAGACACTCGCCGGAATACGACAGGATTTCATTGACCCAAGAAAAATTCTTGTGCTAGCGTAAAAGTTTTAGGAATGTTCCCTGAGGGCGTGGTGTGTTCGCCTCGCAGGCAGGTTCGATTACCCGTTCCGCGTCAGAAATAGGCTTGATGGACCAGACTCTTCACTCTCTTGGCAATCTCTTCATAGAGTCCATACCGACGATCGTCTTTTTCGTCTTTCTTACCTTATACCTGAAGGCCGTTTTCTTTGGGCCGATGGCGAAGGTGCTGGAAGAGCGGCGGCGTGCGACCGAGGGTGTCCGGGAACTGGCTCAAAAGGCTTTCGAAGCCGCCGATAAGAAGGGCACCGAATTTGAACACGCTCTGCAAATTGCGCGAGTACAACTTCATCAGGAGCATGAGGCGCTGAGACGTGCCTGGTCCGATGAACAGGCGGCGCAGATAGCTGCTGCGCGTGCGGACGCGGACAAGAAAATTCAGGAAGCGCGGCGCGAAATTGCGGAAGAAGTTGAGCGCGCCCAGGCTCAGCTTAATTTGCAAGTGGAATCACTCAGCGAGCAGATTGCCAATTCCGTATTGCGCCGGAGAGCCGCATAGTGCGCCGCCGATTACTCACCGCGTGCATTTGGGGCGGACTGCTGTTATCCGTTGGCGCTCATATTGCGTTCGCGAAGGGCTCGGATGAACAAATATCCGAACCAGCGGGTGACATGAAGTGGAAGGTCATCAACACTGCGCTGTTCGTGATTGGCCTTGGTTACCTGCTGCGCCGGTCTGCGCCAGCCTTCTTCAATGCGCGGTCTGCGGACATTCAGAAGGCAATCAAGGATGCCACGGGATTGAAGATTGAAGCGGATTTCCGCTACTCCGAAATCGACCGCAAGATGGCGACGCTTACGGAGGAGATCGGCAGAATGCGGGCGCAGTCGGCTGCGGCAATGGAACGTGAGCACGAGCGGATGCGGCAGGACACAGCAGTCGAAATTCAGCGGTTGCAGCAGAATGTCGCGGCGGAGCTAGAAGCATTTCGCAAAGAGGGCATCAGGAAAGTCCGCCAGCAGACTACCCAAGCGGCTTTCGCCTTGGCGGAGCAGCGGTTACGGGACAAACTGGCAGGAGCCGAGTCGGACGACCGGGTTCATGATTTCGTGCAGCTTGTAGAGCGGGGCAAGAACTAAATGACCGGTGCGCTCTCAACCCATTACGCAAATGCTTTAACGAGCTGCGGTGTTTGCCCCCAATGCGGGATTGTCTCCGCAGGATGCCGTTGCCCAGCTTGCTAATGCGGAAGCTGTGATTACCGGGTCGAAAGATCTGCAACTGGCATTGTTGTCGCCAGCGGTCAGCAAGAGCCGTAAGATCGCCGTGGTTTCAAAGATCGCCGACGTTTTGGGGCTGCACCGGATTATTCGCAATTTCCTGTTAGTGGTCGTGACGCACCGGCGCACGCACGAATTGAAGACCATCCGGCGGGAGTTTGAGTCGGCGGTAGATGAGCGGCTTGGATGGGTTCGGGCCGAAATTACTTCGGGCCGCGAGTTGACGGCTGCACAGCGGGAAGAGATCGAGCGCGCGCTCGGCGGCAAGCTGGGCAAGTTTATCCGGGCGGACTACACGGTGGACCCGGCAGTGCTGGCCGGTGTCCGGGCGCGCGTGGCTTCCAAAGAGTACGACGCTACTTTAAGAGGCATGTTGGACGACATGCGCCAGCGCCTTCATGCAGGTTTTTAGAAAGCTAAAGTTCAGGAAATTATGGCTCAGATCAGAGCAGATGAAATCTCGCGTGTCCTTCTTTCGGAGATCGAAAACTTCGATGCGGTAGCAAACGTTTCCGAGACAGGTTCGGTTATCAGCGTTGGCGACGGCATCGCGCGCATTTATGGCCTTGAAAATGTCATGGCCGGTGAGTTGGTGGACTTCGGGTCGGACATCGTCGGCATCGCGTTGAATCTTGAAGAAGATCAGGTTGGCGCGGTGCTGCTGGGGGATGCCAGCGTCGTTAAAGAAGGCGATCAGGTGCGCCGCACGGGCCGCATTATGTCGGTTCCCGTTGGCGAAGGGATGATCGGCCGGGTAGTGAATGCGCTGGGCGTGCCGATCGACGGCAAGGGACCGATCGACACAAAGACGCTGAATCCGCTGGAGCGGCTTGCTCCGGGCGTGGTGGACCGTCAGCCGGTGAAGCAGCCACTGCAAACGGGTATCAAAGCCATCGATGCGATGGTGCCGATTGGGCGCGGTCAGCGTGAGTTGATCATTGGCGACCGTCAGACCGGTAAGACGACGGTAGCGCTCGACACGATCATCAATCAGAAGGGCCAGGACGTCATTTGTATTTACGTCGCCATTGGCCAGAAACGGTCAACGGTTGCGCAGGTTGTAAAGGCTTTAGAAGAGCACGGCGCAATGGACTACACGATTGTGGTCGCGGCTACGGCTTCCGATCCTGCGCCGATGCAGTACATCGCTCCGTACTGCGGGTTGCGCCATTGGTGAGTTCTTCCGCGATTCTTCGCGCCACGCTCTCTGCGTCTACGACGATTTGTCGAAACACGCCGCGGCCTATCGCGAGATTTCGCTGCTGCTGCGCCGGCCACCGGGACGCGAGGCGTTTCCTGGCGACGTGTTTTATCTTCATAGCCGTCTACTGGAGCGCGCCGCCAAGTTGTCGGACGAGAAGGGCGGCGGTTCACTGACCGCTCTGCCATTCATCGAAACGCAGGCGGGCGACGTTTCGGCGTACATTCCGACGAACGTTATTTCCATCACGGATGGACAAATTTATTTAGAAGGCGATCTGTTCAACGCGAATATTCGTCCCGCGATCAACGTGGGCCTTTCGGTGAGCCGCGTGGGCGGCAGCGCCCAGATTAAGGCGATGCGCTCAGTCGCGGGAACTTTGCGGTTGGAACTGGCGCAGTATCGAGAGCTGGCTGCTTTCGCGCAGTTTGGTTCGGATCTCGACAAGACTTCGCAAGCGCAGCTTAACCGTGGTAAGCGCTGGATCGAAGTTTTGAAGCAGGGCCCGTACTCGCCGATTCCGGTTGAGAAGCAGGTCGCGATTATCTTTGCGGCAGGCCAGGGATTCCTGGACGATATCGCGGTCGAAGACGTTCGCCGGTTTGAGGCGGGCCTTTACGAGTACCTGGATGCGGAGCCGGAAGTGTTGACGTTGATTCGCGAAAAGCGTGAGTTGAATGACGAAGTCAAGAACAAGCTGAAGAACGCCATCACGCAATACAAACAGCAGTTCACCGGCGGCGGCAAGAAAATCCAGGAGAACAAGGAAGCAAGGGCGCTTCAGAGCAAGTAATCGATGCCGAGTTTAATCGACATCCGGCGCCGCATTCGCAGCGTCAAGAATACACAGCAGATTACGAAGGCCATGAAGATGGTCTCGGCTGCGAAACTGCGGCGTGCGCAGGAGCGGGCGGTTGCTTCGCGGCCCTATGCGGAGATGATGAACCGCGTATTGTCGAACATCGCGGCGGCTGCGGCGAGCGATCCGGATACGGCGGAACTGCCATTGCTGCAGAGTGCGCGAAGAGAAGCGCATTCAATTGGTTGTTGTGAGCGCGGACCGGGGACTCGCGGGAGGGTTCAACTCGAACCTGCTTCGTCACGCTCAAAGATTCATCGACGAGCGCGGCGGCGTGGAGATACGGGTGGAAGCGGTGGGCCGCAAGTCGCGCGATTACTTCCGTAAGCGTAATTTCACGTTAACGGGCGAGCATATCGGAGTGATGGAGAAGCCGAGCTACGAGACTGCGGCCGCTATCGCCCAGAAGTCGATGGAGCTGTACTCAAAGGCCGAGGTGGATGCCGTTTACATCGTAGTGAACGAGTTCAAGAGCGTGATGGCGCCGAGTCTGGTGATCAAAAAGATCCTGCCGGTGGAAGTGCCTGAAGGCGGCGGCGAACAGATTGATTACATCTATGAGCAGCCGGCCAAGGAACTGCTAAGTATTTTGCTGCCGCGCTATGTAGAAATGTCGATTTACCGGGCGATGATCGAATCGGTTTCCGCGGAACATGCGGCGCGCATGGCGGCGATGGATACGGCGACATCGAATGCCGGCGACGTGATTCAGACTCTGACATTGAACATGAACCGGGTCCGCCAAGCCGCCATTACAAGAGAGATTATCGAGATTGTGAGCGGCGCCGCCGCTTTGTAGTGAGTTCTGTAAAAAACATTGGAGTATCTATGCCAGAAGCAGTAGCGGAAGGCCGCGTCGTACAGGTGGCTGGTCCCACCATCGAAATTCAGTTCCCGGAAGGCCACATACCGCGAATCCTGAACGCGATCCATGTGACGAGCGAGGGATTCGACGTACCGGTGAAGATCGACATCACGGCGGAAGTGGCGCAGCATATTGGCGAAGGCCGCGTGCGCACCATCGCCATGGAGGCGACTGACGGGCTTGTTCGCGGCATGAAGGCGTATGACCTTGGCGGACCTATAAGTGTTCCGGTGGGCAAGCAGACGCTCGGCCGCATGATGAATGTGCTTGGCGAGCCGATCGACAACAAGGGGCCGGTCGAGACCGAAAAGCGCTTTCCGATTCACCGCTCCGCGCCGCTGTTCGACGAGCAGTCAACCGAGCTTGAGATGTTCGAGACCGGCATCAAGGTCATCGATCTTCTTGAGCCGTATCTGCGCGGCGGAAAGATTGGACTTTTCGGCGGTGCGGGCGTCGGCAAGACGGTTATTATTCAGGAACTCATCAATAACATCGCCATGAAGCATGGCGGCGTGTCGGTGTTCACGGGCGTGGGTGAGCGGACGCGCGAAGGCAACGATTTGTGGCTCGAAATGCAGGAATCGGGCATTGTCGATCCAAACGACTGGCGGAAATCAAAGGTTGCGCTGGTGTACGGACAAATGACGGAGCCACCCGGAGCGCGTTTGCGCGTGGGTTTGACTGGTCTGACCGTCGCCGAATACTTCCGCGATGAAGAAGGCCAGGACGTGCTGCTCTTCATCGACAATATTTTCCGGTTTACGCAGGCTGGTTCCGAAGTTTCGGCGCTGCTTGGCCGGATGCCGTCGGCTGTCGGTTACCAGCCAAATCTTGCAACGGAAATGGGCGATCTGCAAGAGCGAATTACTTCGACCAAACGGGGTTCGATTACGTCGGTGCAGGCGATTTATGTGCCAGCCGACGACTATACAGATCCGGCGCCCGCTACGGCGTTTGCCCACTTGGACGCGACGACGAATCTTTCGCGTGCGATCTCGGAGCGCGGAATTTATCCGGCGGTCGATCCATTGGCGTCCACTTCGCGCATTCTCGATCCCAACATTTTGGGCGAGGAGCATTACAGTGTGGCGCAGCGTGTAAAACAGACGCTACAGCGGTACCGCGATCTGCAGGACATTATCGCGATTCTGGGTATCGATGAGTTGAGCGATGAGGATAAGGCTTCGGTCGCGCGGGCGCGGCGTATTGAGCGCTTCCTATCGCAGCCATTCCACGTCGCCGAGCAGTTCACGGGACGTCCTGGTAAATATGTGAAGCTGGAAGATACGATACGGAGCTTCAAGGAAGTCGTCGAAGGCAAGCACGACAATTTGCCGGAGCAGGCTTTCTATATGCAGGGCAGCATTGACGACGTGCTTGAAGCGGCCGAGAAGATGAAGGATTAGTAGCGCCTCTACTGCGATGGCTGACACGTTTCAACTTCAAGTCGCGACGCCGGAACGCTCGTTTGTCGATGAGCAGGTGACCGAGGCGCAGTTGCCGGGCAAGAACGGCTACATGGGCATTCTGGTGGGACATGCTCCGTTGCTGAGTGCGTTGGGGCCGGGCGTTCTGACGTATGAAGGCGGCGGGGGCCCGCATGTGCTGGCGATTTCGGGTGGCTTCGTTGAGGTGTTCGACAATCATGTGCGGGTATTGGCGGATCGCGCCGATTTGCCGAATGATATAGATGTTGAGGCGTCCCGGCGAGAGCTTGACGAAGCTTCAGAGGCTTTGAAGCGAGCGGATACGGAAGAAGCGACGGCGGCGGCTATGGAAGCGGTGGGTGCGGCGCAAGCGCGGTTGGATAGCGGCCAAGACATGGCAAGTCTTGATTGGTCCCAATGCCCTGCTGTGGGAGAGCATCCCCAAAGCGGAGTGGAGCATGGGTGTTCAAAGACACCCGAACGCCGATTTCTACAGTTTTCGAGAACATTGAGGATATGAGCGTTGACGAGCTTGTGGACGAATTCGGAGTGACGCGCGATCAGGTTCACGCCGTTCTTGAGTTCGCTTGCTGCGCCACGTCTCGATCTTTCCGTCTATCGGGATCCGATTCGTTAGATTGAACTTGTCTCCGCTGCTCAGGACATGTACCTTCATCCCAAACGCCGACATTGTCTGCTTGTCGTCCTGGGCGAGGTTGGAGTAGGTAACTTCGCGTGCGTCGATGATATACACCGCACCGGATCCAACAACACTGCCTTCCTCGTGGCCATCCAAAACGAATGCTGTGTCTTCATCGATGCCACGCCGAGCAGACGGGGGTTCTGAGCAACGGCACCCAGGAGCCTTCCGATGCGGCCGCGCTCCGCGAAATGCTGGTCGATGATGATGCCGGCCATGAGACCGAGCGGAGGAGGCGCAGAGCCGCCCACCGCAGCGAAACCTCAACCTCTCCCGCGCCTCATGATTTCTGTCGATAACGACGCACGGACGACGCGCACGCATGGTTGCCCGTTTCTGATACAACAGCACAGCGGTCACAGAGAGGTGTTCCGCCGAATGGTGGTGATCTTCATCTGGTCGCCACCTGCAAAGAACAGAACGCGCGCATCATCCAGCAGGGGCAGGCGCGGGTAGGTCAGCAATTCCTCGCGGCGTCTTACGTACAATTGCTCAATATGCTTGACGCGAGCTCGCGAAAGGAGCGTTCGTATTACTGCCATTGTGATTCCGGTTCTCGCTGGCGAGGGTGGCGACGACAAGTTTGCTGGATCCGAAAGTTTAGACAGGAGCTCCAAGATAGGGCGATGCCACTCTTTCTGCTCGCGACACAGATGACGATAAGCATTCCTTAGGGTTGCATGGACTCCCGTTGGCGGAAGCTTGATCGGTCGCGAATTACGGTTTGATTGCGATCATGATTTCTCGCCATGAAGTACGATACTCCGATTGCTTTCTTCAGAAACTTCTCGACAAGGCTTAGCTGGACGGAGCGAACCATCCGGCGGCCGCCCGCGAATACATCTTGAAGTTCCAACCGATCTTTCCGAAGCACCAGGACATCTGCATCACTGCCTACCTGAAGAGTACCCTTTCGGGGCAACTTGAGAACGTGGGCCGTATTGGAGGTGACGAAGGGTAGTGCTACTGATAATGGGACGCGATGCTCGAGAACGCATTGTCGTATCTGGTGAAACAGAGTGGCGGGGCTATTTAAGGCTGCATCCGAAGATACAGTGAGGCGGGAGGGATAGCCGCCTCGCTCAAGGTAGAAGGTAACCCACGCGGGAGGTCTTCCTCGACGGTATCTACATCGACCGTTACACTTTCTGGGACAAATCCACTGCCTCTGCATAGCGCTTCGTTCGGTTCTACAGGCAGTGGGATAGAGAGATGCAGGTTCGATTTAGTACTCCTCCAGAAGAGCGCGCAAGGGAGCCAGTCTTCCTCGGCCCGCACCGACGTGGAAGTGAGTAACGCCGGATTTGCGGTAAGCAATCCTCCAACGTAGGCGTCACGAACGAGCCGACCCAGCTCAGGATTCGAAGGTTCAGTAGAGCGTGCATCTGAAATGGCGATTTCGCCGGCTCCGATCACTTCGGCTACAAGAAGCATGTCCTTCCTAACTGAGCCGGTCAAGGTCACTGGCGGAACGTTATAACCCCCAGAGTAGATGAACGCTGTGATTCCTTCGGCGTTGAAGGCCTTCGCTTTCACAAGGAAACCAAGCATGATCTTGATTGTCGAGTCGATGCGGAGGCAACGACGACGGTGGCTATTCACGCGACTACTTCGCGTAGAGCAATCTCGGGCGTCTGCGTTTCGAACGCTTCCTCTCCACTTCCTCGAGGAGGTGCTCATGGGGATCGATGAGTCCGGGAGTAACGAAGCAGCCCGTCGCGTCAACGAATTCAATGGGCAGATGAGTCTTCTAGAGAGCGCTTCTGTCTACTTGTCCGACTCGCGCGATCTTTCCACTGACTAAAAGAACATCGTGCTGGCCGCCGTACTCGGGCGCATACACTTCACCGCCTTCAATTAGGTGTGAACATGCGCTAAGCAGCCGGAAGCGGAGCAACGGCCGAGACGTCTGCCGTGAACTCATACTCATCGACCGGCTCCGCCCCATGATCCAGCAGCGATTGAGTCACTTGGCTAACCCGGTCACAGAAAGCGATTACGACGTAGCCAGCCTGCAGATCGCGAACAGCCGTAGCTACCGCTTCGATTTCAGCCGGGTTCATATCGACCCGAAGTTTCGGGACCGCGTATTGCAAGACGTAGAGCGCAGCCCTTGAAACATGCCGGAGCTGTATCGAGCAGATCCATATCTTGCGAACGACATCGCAGCGAGATTGCTAGTGAGCGCTCGACAGACTCCTCGATCAAGCTGTCGCTACGATCCCCGGGAGCGGTGAGAACGCCTGTGACGTTTCGGCTCCAGTGCGCCACCATTCGGCAGACTGCCCGAAGTGCGCGGGATTGTGCCCGTAGTCAACTACCACGTAGCCGTCCGCTATGCGATAAACATTGACGCGTCCCATTCCGTCCAGGTCTGTCCGAAAGGTGCTGAGCGCGTTTGCGATGAATTCGGCATGAAGCGCGTAAGCACGGCAGGCCGCAATCGCCGCCAAAATGTTATAGGTCTGGAATTCGGCGGTTCCGCCGAAAGTTGCAGGAATACCGGACACCCGGACGATGCGCGACTCCCCGCCGAGCCCATGTTCGGTGATCCAATCCCCGTGGCCGACGAACGCAACGCCACCTTCGGCTATATGATGCTTGACGACAAGATTGATGGGTTCCAGCGAGAAGTAGACAATCTGCTTCGGCAGCGCAGATACTTTCGGATGTTGCGGCATCTGGACCAGATGCTCATCATCCGCGTTCATAATAGAGAATTCCACCGTTGAGGACCGCTCAGGAACCAGCCGCTTGATGCGGGCAATGTCCACGATTGTCTCTATACCGTCCTATCCGATGTGATCAGCCTGGATGTTAGTCATTGGCGAGATAGCCGACCAGTCGGATTCAAAGCAGAGCGAACGATCCGCCGCGAGCCATTTAAGCACGGCAACGTCCACCGTGGATCAGATAGAACCACGCGGCTGACGACGGACCCGTCATGTCTCCCCGGGCAATCTCATCCGCCCCGATCCAAATGCCGTCGGTGGTCGTCATCCCGACGGTCTCTCCCGAAGCTGCTAGCACGTGACGGATCATGCGCGTGACGGTAGTCTTACCATTCGTACCGTGGATGGAGATGATTGGAATCCGCGATGGCGCTCCGGCCGGATAGAGCATATCGATAATTGCTCCTCCCACATCGCGCGGCTGTCCCTCCGTCGGATGGTGGTGCATCCGAATGCCCGGGGCGGCATTCACCTCAACGATGCCGCCTTTACTGAATGGCTGCGCAATGTCGGGCAGGACGAGATCGATACCACAGATATCGAGCCCGATCAGACGTGCGGTTCGCTCGCAAATCTTGCGAATACTCGAGTGAACATCATCCGTGACATCCCGGGCCGAGCCGCCGGTTGAGAGATTGGCGCTCTCGCGCAGCATGATCATCTCTCCTTGGCGGGTGTGTCGTCCAGCGTGTGCCCGCGCGCGCCGGAGAATGGGAAGAACGATTGGAAAACGGCGTGAATCTTTGTTAGGGGTTTTTCATGATCATTACCTCTTCGGGGATCCCGATTCGTCAGATCGATCAAGTCGCGAATAGTATGGACGCCGTCGCCCCAGACATGGGCTGGTATGCGTTGCGCTGCGGCCACGATCTTGCCGCCGACCAAAACAACACGATAGTCGATGCCGCGATACATCTCCTCAACAATCACGTGGTCGGAAATCTTGGCGGCGACTTCGAATGCCTCTCTCACATCATCCGGATGTGTGAGGTTCAGCGATACGCCTCTTCCTTGATTACCGTCCAGCGGTTTCAGCACGACGGGAGGCTCGAGGTCTGCGAGACAGGCAATCGCGTCCTCGGCGGTCTTAACAACGAAGCCACGGGGAACGGGCAGAGCGGGATTGCTGAGTACCTGTTTTGTAATGACAGACCGCAATATTCGCTATCAGCAGAATTTTCCGGACGCAAAATCGGAGTCGTGGTTTTAGGCAAAGGCCGGTGGAACATGATCAAACCCCACATCTCGGAGATTGTTGCCGCACGACTGAAGCAGCAGATCGATGCTGTTATTGAAGCGATAAGGCCGTCTGGCTCTCTTCTCTTCCTTATGGCTGAAAATCTTCCACATCACACGCCTTCAGCCAATCCGATGCAGACGCTGGACTGGCAGGGCGAATTGCCGGAACGGATGCGCGCGGCTTTCCCTTCGGTGGAACTGAGATTCAAAAGTTATCTCGGGCAGAACTTTATCGAGGTTCCGGTCAGCGCGGTTTTGGATATCCTGCGAGATCTGCGCGATCGCGAGCAGTTCGACATGCTCACGGATCTGACGGCGGTCGATCATCCGAAAGATCCAGAGCGCTTCGAGATCGTCTACATTCTTTACAGCTTCGCGCGGAACGAATATCTGCGCGTGAAGACTCGTACTACGGGTGAAGTTCCGAGTGTGGTGGACGTTTTCGTTGGTGCCAACTGGCTGGAGCGCGAAGTCTTCGATATGTTCGGTATTCGTTTCAGCGGCCATCCCAATCTGAAGCGTATTCTTTTGCCGGAGGAATGGCAGGGGCACCCGCTGTTGAAAGAGACGTCCATCACCGCGATGGACAACGAGTGGGTTCAGAAGAACCTCGGCATCGAAAGCGGTCAATCGTGACTCCGGACGAGCGGGTGGAGATCGATGCGCTTGAGGCGCGCGAAGGACATTTCTTAGACACGAGTGAACTGGTCCTGAATATGGGGCCGCAGCATCCTTCGACGCACGGTGTTTTGCGCGTGGTGCTGAAGCTGGATGGCGAACGGGTTCGCGATGTCGAGTGTGTCATCGGATACTTGCATCGCGGCGTTGAGAAGATTGCGGAGAACCGCACGTACGCGATGTTCGCGCCGTATGTGGACCGCATGGACTACGTTGCGGCGGTCTCAAATGGGCTCGGGTATTGTCTAGCGATTGAGAAACTGATCAGCGTGCAAGCTCCGCCGCGGGCGCAAGCCGTACGCGTCATCCTGACGGAGTTGAACCGTGTGGCCAGCCACTTGTTGTGGTTGGGAACCCACGCGATCGACATTGGCGCGATCTCTCCGATGCTGTATGCGTTTCGAGAGCGCGAAGAGATTCTGAAGATTTTCGAAGCGTATTGCGGCGCGCGTTTAACGACTCATGCGTTTCGGATTGGCGGGTTGCAATACGAACTCTATGACGAATTCGAGAGCCAGGTTCGCACATTTTGCAATTGGTTCAAACCGCGGCTGCATGAGTATGAGGATCTGCTGACCGGGAACCCGATCTGGACGGCAAGGCTGCGCGGCGTTGGCGTGCTGACGGTGGCAGAGTGCAAGGCGTTTGGCGTGACGGGTCCGCTGATTCGAGCGTCGGGCCTCAAGTGGGATCTTCGAAAAGCGCAGCCATACTCCGGATACGAGCAGTATGAATTCGATATACCGGCCGGCGAGCGCGGCGACAGCTTGGACCGGTATTTGGTTCGCATGGAAGAGATGCGCCAGTCGGTGCGGATTATTGAACAAGCCGTCGAGCGCATCCCGGCTGGGCCGATCATGGCGAAGGTGCCAAAGGTTCTGAAACCCGCGCCGGGAGAAGTGTATGTCTCGATCGAAGCGCCGAAAGGTGAGTTGGGTTACTACGTCGTCAGCGACGGATCGACGTTTCCTTACCGCGTGCGAGTGCGGCCGCC
This sequence comes from uncultured Acidobacteriaceae bacterium, assembly GCA_963845995.1. Taxonomy (GTDB): domain Bacteria; phylum Acidobacteriota; class Terriglobia; order Bryobacterales; family Bryobacteraceae; genus Bog-105. Next base: position 31,529 of record CAWJUO010000007.1, read on the forward strand.
TTCGTTCTTGAACTTACAATCGCTCGAGAAGATGGCGAAGGGCGCGCTGGTGGCCGATGTTGTCGCGATGATCGGGACGATTGATATCGTATTGGGCGAAGTTGACCGATAGACGGCCTCTTTCGCCACTCGGGGCAAAGGCTTACCACTCGGTGTAGCCTGCTCGAAACTGCATACCCTACCGTATACGATAGAGATTACGGGGTTTGCGAGCACCACGATGTGGAAACGGATACGAGGATTGTCGTTTTGGGGCCTGTTGAAGGGCCTCGGCGTCACGTTCCGGCAACAGCGGCCCAGTAACATTTGCACAGAGCAGTACCCGAAGGATCGCCCGGCGGTGGCGGAGCGTTATCGCGGTGCGCCGCGGCTGAATATCAATCCCGAAACGGGCGAGAACCTCTGCATCGCTTGCGATTTATGCGCGGTGGCGTGTCCGGAGAATCTGATCGTGGTGGGCTCCATGCGCGATCCGAAAACGAAGCATAAAGTCCTGACGACGTTCAGTTACGATCTGTCGCGCTGCATGTTCTGCGGAATGTGCGAAGACGCGTGCCCGGTGGATGCGATCGAACTGACGCAGGATTTTGAGCTTGCCAGTTTCACGCGCAAGGGGATGATCTGGGACCGGCAAATGCTTGAAGAAGGCCCGGTGCCGGAGGCGTTCAAGCCTTAACATGATCGAGGCCGTGCTGTTTTATATTTTCGCGGCGCTTACGTTGGGCGGCGGCTTGTTGACAATCACACAGCGTAGCGCGGTTTTGTCCGCGGTGTGGCTGACTGTTTCGCTGCTGGGCGTGGCGGGGTTGTTTTTGTTGCTGGGTGCGGAGTTTCTTTTTGTGGCGCAGATCGTGGTTTACATCGGCGGAGTTACGCTGCTGTTTTTGTTCGTAATCATGCTGGTGAATTTGGATGCGGCGGCGCACGTCCGGCAGTTTCGCAAAGCGTGGCCGGTTGCGGTGCTAGCGGGCGGAGGACTTGCGGCGGAGTTGATTGCGCTGTTAGCGAAGGGCAAATTTGAAGCTGCGGGAATAGCAGGGGCGGGACCCGGCAACAGCGAGGCTGTAGCGGATCTTCTATTGTCGCGGTATTTCGTGCCGTTCGAAGTTGCTTCGGTGCTGCTGCTGGTGGCGATTGTCGGTTCGGTGTTGATGGGCCAAGGGCGGCACAAGGAACGATAATGCACGGCGTTTCTCCGCTCCATTATCTAATCGTCAGCGCGCTCCTTTTTTCGATTGGCGTGACGGGCGTTCTGGTCCGCAGAAACATCGTCGTGATTCTGATGTCGATTGAGCTGATCCTTAACGCGGTGAATATCAATCTGGTCGCCTTTTCCCACCAGCTTCATCAGGTAACGGGGCAGGTTTTCGCGTTATTCGTGATAGCGGTTGCGGTTGCCGAAGCCGCTGTCGCTTTGGGTATTCTCATCGCGCTCTTTCGAAATCGCGGAACGGTGCTCGCCGACGAACTGGACCTTTTGAAATGGTAGATTCGGCGCACCCGCTGGCGAGCTACGCGCTCCAGGCCAGCCTGTTGTTGCCCTTACTAGGAACGGCCGCAATCTTCTTTGGAGGCGGATTCCGTACCGCTCCTCGCGCCGTGCCGCAGCGATGGCCCGGGGTATTTGCCGTTGTGCTGGTTGCAGCTTCGCTGATGCTTTCGGTCACGGCGGCGCTGGCGACGCGGCACAGTGGAACGATCTCAGTCCAATTCGGAGAATGGATTCCCGGATTTGGCGCGGCGTTCAGTCTGCAACTCGATTGGCTAAGTTCCTGGTTGCTTCTACTGCTTGAAATCATCGGCTTGATGGTGAACGTGTTCTCGCTCGGCTACATGAAAGAGGAGCGGGACCAGCGGCGTTACTTCGGATGTCTGCTGTTCTTCATCGGCATGATGAAGCTGCTGATTTTATCGGGGAGTTATCTGCTGTTGTTCGCGGGATGGGAAGGCGTGGGTCTCGCGAGTTATCTCTTGATCGGCTATCACTTCGAGAGGCCGCAAGCGGCTGGAGCGGCGACGAAAGCGTTCATCGTGAACCGGATTGGCGATGCCGGTTTCGTCGTGGCGATTCTTGCCATGGGACTGGCGTGCGGATCCACCAACTATGGAGCGGTGGCGATGGCAGTGCCGCATCTGCCGCATGGAACGGTTGTTCTGATCTGCTCGCTGCTGGTGATTGGGGCGGTGGGTAAATCGGCTCAGTTTCCGTTACACGTATGGCTGCCGGATGCGATGGAAGGGCCGACGCCGGTTTCCGCGCTGATCCACTCGGCGACGATGGTTTGCGCTGGCGTGTATTTGCTGGCGCGGTCTAATTTTTTGTTTCTACTGGTTCCCGAAGTCGGCTTAGGGCGTTGCTATAACGGGCGCGGTTACAGCGCTTTTTGCGGCGACGGTGGCGCTGGTTGAGAACGATATCAAGAGAGTGCTTGCCTACTCGACCATCAGCCAGATCGGCTTCATGTTTCTGGCGCTTGGACTCGGCGCGAACCGGGCGGCGATGTTTCATGTCGTCACTCATGCGTTCTTCAAATCGCTGCTGTTCCTGGGTGCGGGATCGGTGATTCACGCGCTGCATGGCGAACAGAATCTGAAGCACATGGGTGGACTGCGGAAGCAACTGCCGGTCACGTTCTGGACGATGTGGATTGCGGGACTGACTCTCGCCGGTATTCCGGGATTTTCGGCGTTCTTCTCGAAGGATCTGATTCTGGAAGCGGGGTTCGATTCGGGACACACCATTCTTGCCGTGGTCGGGGTGATCACTTCCTTGCTCACCGCGCTTTATTCATGGCGGCTGATTTCATTGGCGTTTTACGGAGAGCAACGGGGACATCATCTGGCGGCGCATGAAGGTCCGGTGAGTATGCGCGTTCCACTGATCGTGCTCGCCTGCTGTTGCGTCGTTGTGGGCTGGATTTTCGTGCCGATTCATTGGACGGCTTGGCCCATGATGATTGCATCAGGTGTTCTGGCGTTTCTCGGCGTTTGGCTGGCGTGGCATTATTACGTGAGCCATCCCGAAGCACGCTCCGCTCTCGACGAACGATTCGGGCCTCTCGCTAACTTTCTGAGAAATCGCTGGTTTATCGACGCCGTTTTTGAACAGCACATTGTCGAAGGGCTGGTGCTGCGCACTGCGGCCGGAGCGGCCTCGGCGGACGCGTTGCTGATCGATCGCGCGGTAAATAGCGTAGCTTGGTCTTCACGGCAGGCGGGCGATGGGCTAGCGTGGTCCGACCGGTCGCTGATCGACGGCATTGTGCGCTTTATCTCCGCCGCAGTCCGTTTTCTATCCTGGCCATCCCGGGCGCTGCAATCGGGATTCCTTCAGAGCTATGCTCTCTTATTCCTTGCGGGAGTTCTGGCCGCACTTGGGTTCTGTCTGAGCCGCTGATAACTATCGAATGACCGCTCACTTACTCAGTATTGTTCTGTTCCTGCCGCTTGCCGGGATGTTTGCGCTTTTGCTGCTTCCTTCGAGCACGCAAGTGATGCGTTGGACGGCGAACATTTTTGCCGGTCTGACGTTTGCCGCGTCGGTACTTCTGGGCTGGAACTTCGTAGTGGGGCCAACAGGCTTTCAGTTTGTGGAGCGCGCTTCCTGGATTCCGGCGATTGGAGCGCAATATCTGGTTGGTATCGATGGGATCAGTCTGCTGCTCGTTCTGCTGAGTACGCTGATCTGCTGGATAGCGGTATTGTGCTCATGGAATTCGGTTTCAGACCGGGCCAAGCTTTACTACGCAATGATTCTGCTGCTCGAAACGGGCGTGATTGGCGTGTTCGTTTCGATGGACCTGTTTCTGTTTTATCTCTTCTGGGATGTAGTGCTGATTCCGATGTATTTCATCATCGGCGTCTTCGGCGGAGCGCGGCGTTCGTATGCCGCGATCAAGTTCTTTTTGTACACGCTGCTTGGGAGTGTGTTCCTGCTGCTTGGGTTTCTAGCTCTGTACTTCCAATACGGCGCGGCAACCGGAACCTACACTTTTGAACTGACGAAGCTGATGCATGCGAACCTGCCGCTGGGCGCGCAGCAGTGGATTTTCTGGGCGCTGTTCCTCGGCTTTGCGGTGAAGGTGCCGATGTTCCCGCTGCATACCTGGCTTCCTGACGCACACGTGGAAGCGCCGACGGCCGGTTCCGTGCTGCTGGCGAGCTTGATGCTGAAGATGGGCACGTATGGGTTCATCAGATTCTCTTTACCGCTTGTGCCGGGCGCTTCGACGACGCCCGCCGTCGTGAAGACCATGGTGACGCTCTCGCTGATCGCAATTATTTACGGGGCGCTGGTCTGCCTGATGCAGCGCGATTGGAAAAAACTGGTGGCCTATTCGTCGGTAAGCCATCTAGGATTCTGCACGCTCGGTATTTTCGCTTTGAATTTCAACGGGCTGACGGGCAGTATCATTCAGCAGGTTAACCATGGCATCTCGACTGGGCTCCTTTTCCTGCTGGTCGGGTTCATGTACGAGCGGCGGCACACGCGCGAGATTTCCGATTTTGGCGGAATTGCCCAGGTGATGCCGATGTTTGCCACCGTGTTCGCGATTGCGGTGTTCAGTTCCGCCGGATTGCCTCTGCTCAACGGGTTTATCGGCGAGTTCACGATTCTCTCAGGGGCGTTCGCTGTCAATCGAATGTGGGCTGGCGTGGGCGCGCTCGGCATTGTGCTTGGCGCCGCTTATCTTCTGTGGCTGTATCAACGGACGATGATGGGCCCGATCAAGTATGACGCGAATCGCGTCTTGAGCGATCTGTCGTTACGTGAACGGGTAATCGTTCTTCCGCTGATCGTGCTTACTTTCGGTATTGGCATCTATCCCACGCCGCTGTTTAACGTGTTGCGGCCCGCGGTGACGGCTTTGGTTCAGCAGGTGCATCCACAACTGCGGCAACCGGGTTTGGTGCCATGAACTACCTGGCACTTCTGCCGCCGATTTTGATGGCGCTCTTCGGGTGCGCCACGCTCATTCTCGATGTTCTGGCACGCCGCGACGAGCCGCGCATTTGGCTGGTCTGGTTCAATCTGCTCGGGCAAGCGCTGATCGGATATTCGTTCGTCAGACAATGGCACGCGGTGGAAGGTTTTGAGACGGGCGGGATCGCGATAGATGGCTTATCGCTATTCACAAATGCTTTGGTGTGGCTGGCGGTTGTCGTGCTTCTGCTGACCTCGTACCGGTTTCTTGAGATTGTTCACGAGCATCGCGGTGAATATTACGCGCTGGCGCTTTTCGCGCAGTGTGGGATGTACTTCATGGCCTCGGGTATCGACCTGGTCAGCCTTTTTATCGGCATTGAGCTTACCGCGGTTTGTTTTTATATTCTGGTAGGATTCACGCGCGCGGACAGGCGTTCGAATGAGGCCGCATTGAAGTATCTTCTGCTAGGCGCGCTGTCCTCGGGATTCGTCCTGTATGGGTTTTCCCTGCTGTATGGAATTAGCGGGTCCACATCGCTGGCGGAGATCGCCGACGCTCTGCAGCAGAACCGGCCGTTTGCGCTGGTCGCGACGATCACGATCACGATCGGGCTCTTGTTCAAAGTGTCGGCGGCTCCGTTCCATAATTGGGCCCCGGATGCCTATGACGGAGCGCCTACGCCGATCACCGGCTATTTATCGGTGGCATCGAAGATCGCTGGTTTCGCAGTTTTGATGCGATTGCCGCTAAGTGGCCCAGCCTGGATTTCGACTCTCACCGTTGCCGCTGTACTGAGTCTGACGATCGGCAGTGTTGCCGCGATTACGCAGGATCGTGTGAAGCGTTTGTTCGCCTATAGCGGCGTCGCGCATGCCGGGTATGTTTTGCTTGGGCTGGTCGCCGGATCAACCGAGGGCGTTTTCGTTTACCTGCTGGTTTACGCGGTAATGAATCTGGGCGCGTTTGCGGTGCTTACTTCCTTGCGGCGGCACGGCATTCTCGGTGAACGCCTTTCCGATCTGCGCGGGCTTTCGCAAAGTCATCCGCTCCATGCCGCGCTTTTTGCGGTGCTGCTGCTGTCGCTCGCCGGGGTGCCTCCGACGGCTGGGTTTATCGGTAAGTATTTTATTTTCGCGGCTCTGATTCAAACGGGCCACATAGGGTTGGCGGTCGTCGCGGCGATCTATGTTGTCGTGAGTCTCTACTTTTACTTCAGACTGGTTCGCGAGATGTACTTGGCGCCGACGCAAGTAGCGGAGGCACGACCGCAGCCGATCGCGGCAAGCTTTGGTATACGGGTGGCGCTTGTTGGGACGGCGGCTCTTACGCTCGGTATCGGGCTGTTTCCTCAGCCGGCGCTTACGCTGTTGAATTTCACGCGATGAGTTACTGGCTTCCTCATATTCTGACCGGGCTGGTGCTGCTGGCGATTTTCCCGCTGGCAGTCGGATATCTGGTCTTGCTGGAGCGCAAAGTGCTGGCGGACTTGCAGGCGCGGCTCGGGCCAATGCGCGTCGGTCCGCACGGATTGCTGCAGCCGATAGCCGATGCGCTGAAACTGCTGCTGAAAGAAGACGTGATGCCGGGCAGGGCGGAGGGCGCGCTGTTCGTCGTGGCTCCGCTGATTTCGTTCGTGACGGCGCTGCTCGGCTTCGTGGTCGTGCCGTTCAGCGCAGGCATTTTCATTGCGGATCTGAATGTCGGGATTTTACTGATCTCGGCGGTTTCGGCTTTGGGAATCCTTGGGATTATCCTCGGCGGATGGTCTTCAAATAGCCACTATCCGCTACTCGGAGCTTTGCGAAGCGCGGCGCAGTTGGTCAGTTATGAGATAGCGCTCGGGCTGGGATTGCTGGCGGCCGTGATGGTGGCGGGTCAGTTCAGTTTGAACGCCATTGTTGCCGAGCAGTTGAAGGCGCACTGCTGGATCGTGTTCTCTAATTACGGGGCGATGACGATTCCATTTGCGGTGTTCCTTGTTGCCGCGATTGCGGAAACGAATCGGGTTCCGTTCGATTTGCCGGAAGCTGAATCCGAGCTCGTGGCCGGGTATCACACGGAGTTCAGCGGATTTCGCTGGGCGTTGTACATGCTCGCGGAGTGGGGAAATATTCTGGTGGTTTGCGCGGTGGCGGTGACGCTGTTCCTGGGCGGGTGGCTGCGCCCGTTTCCGAATGTGCAGTGGTTGACTTTCCCGCTTACCGCTCTTGTACCGCTGTTGAGCTTTTGCGCCGTGGCGGTGTACTGCGTGCATCGTGCGCGGCGAATGTACTACCGGTATGAAGCGGCGATTCTCATCGTGATCGCTCTGGTGTTTCTGGCCGCTGGCGGCGCGTTTCTGTGGCCGGCAATTCGGCCAAACTTAGCGGGCTTGTACTGGTTTTTCGTGAAGCTTGGGGTGTTGATTTACGGGTTTATTTGGCTACGCGGGACGTTCCCGCGCGTGCGCTATGACCAACTGATGTCGTTTGGGTGGAAGTGGCTGATTCCAGTCGGTCTGGGCGCAGTCGGGTTGAATGCGGTTTTGGGATTGCTGTGATTTCGCGTATTCTGTTATTTAGAGGCCGCCGGGCGCGGAGGGATTTTATGGTCTAACGTCATCCAGAACGACCAGTTCTGCGGCTGACTGTTTCCGCGGAAATTCGCGTGAGTTTGGTTGAGCGATGAGTGTGCCATGCGGATCGTGGTCATCTGGTCCCGGAAGCTCGTGCGATCTCGTGATGATCGAATCGGCCATGCACATTCTTCATTGCATCGCCGTTATTCGACGACGGCGACGTGAAATTCGGCCACCCCGTACTGGCTTTCGCCTTCGATGCGGTGACTACCGGTCGCAAAAGGCGATACCGAAATGCCGGCCTCCATCGTAGCCGCCTACCGCGAGCTTCCACCATTGCTAAGAGAGAGAATAGTATTTGCTACACCAGTAACAACTCCAGCCGCGCAAGAGCGTGACCTGACTTCTTTATCTCTCCTCACGCAGGCCTTGTGATCGCGGCCGTGACGATGACGTTCGGCGTGATGATCGCGGTATTTTTGTCGCGGGCGGAAGCCGGAATTTACTGGGGACACATCGCCATTCCAGGCGTGCTTTGGCTCACGACCGCGTTGCTGCTGACGAGCAGCGCGACATTTGAAGCCGCGCGCCGGGCGCTAGCGCGCAATCAACAGGAGCGCGCCTCCCGCCTGATAAAGTGGACCACTGGCCTGGGCTTTGCCTTTCTGCTTGGACAGCTGACGGCATGGTTTCAGGTGCTGAAATCCGGAGTGATTCTCGCGAAGAACCCGCACTCGTGGTTCATCTTTCTATTTAGCGGGCTGCACGGCTTGCACATCCTGTTAGGACTCGGAGGCTTGGTATATCTGCTCTTCCGTACGCGCGAACCAGTGGGCGGTCCGAAGTATCAAAGCAAGACCAAGGCGATAACGATGGGCGTTTCTCTCTACTGGCACTATTTGGATTTTCTTTGGGTGGTGCTGTTCGGTTTGCTGGTGTTCTGGCGCCGATAGCCGCCGAGGCTTACTCGCCGCGTTTTATATCGGCCCACTTCTTCACGAGTGACACGAGTTCGCCGGCCTGGAAGGGTTTTGACAGGTAATCGTTCATTCCGGCCTCCAGGCATTTCTCGCGCTCGCCAACCAGCGCATTCGCGGTCACGGCAATAATGGCAGGTTGACGGCCGTCCAGTTCGCGAATTTTCCGCGCAGCTTCAAAGCCATCCATCGTCGGCATCTGACAGTCCATCAGAATCACTTCGTAGCCATGCTCGCGCTGCGCCTCCACCGCCTCATTACCGTCGCTGACCAAGGATACGTCGAACCCGGCCTTCTGCAGAATGAGTTTGCCCACGCGCTGATTGATCGGATTGTCTTCCGCCATCAGAATTCGTAGAGGTGATTGAGAGGAGGGTGGCATCGGCAAGAGGGCTTAAAGAAGCGCGGTACGTCACGCACCACTAAAATAGCTTAGGTCTTTTCGACCTGCTCATCCCGCTCCACTTTGCCGTCGCGAATGTGGATAATTCGATGAGCGTGCCTGGCGATATCGGGCTCGTGAGTGACCAGAACGATAGTATTGCCCTGTTCGTGCAGGCGCTCAAAAAGAGCCATGATTTCGTCGCCGGTGTGAGTGTCGAGAGCGCCCGTGGGTTCATCGGCGAGCAAAATAGAGGGCCGATTTACAAGAGCGCGTGCGATAGCGACACGCTGCCTTTGTCCGCCCGATAATTCGTTCGGCTTATGATGCATCCGCTGTTCGAGATCGACGGCCCGCAACGCTTCGCGCGCCCGGTTAGAGCGTTCAGCGGCCGAAATGCCCGCGTAAATGAGTGGCAGTTCTACGTTCTGCAACGCCGAAGCGCGCGCAAGAAGATTGAACGTCTGGAAGACGAAACCGATCTCCTTATTCCGGATGCGGGCAAGCTCATCGTCTTCCATGTCGCTTGCCAGCCTACCGTTCAGATAATACAAGCCCTTGGTCGGCGTGTCCAGGCAGCCGATCAGATTCATCAACGTCGATTTCCCGGAGCCCGAAGGACCCATGATGGCGACGTACTCACCCCGGATGATCTCTATATCCACACCGGAAACAGCGTGGATTTCCTGATCGCCCATGATGTAAGTTTTCCAAAGATCGTAAGTACGGATGACGACGCCCTCACGCTTCAGCTGTTCGCCGCGTTGTTCGCGCTCTTGCGGAGTGAGGTTCTCGGTAGCGGTTTCGAGGGTCGGCATAGCTTGAACTTTGTAACTGTTAACCGGCCACCGGGACGGGCGCGGGTTTGTTGTCTACCTTTACTTTCGCATCATTTCTGATCGTGCGGATCACCTGGTAACTGCCCGTGATGATCTGGTCGCCCTGCTGGAGACCACTAAGAACCTCAATGTCGGTAGTACCAGTAATTCCGGTGTCCACTTTACGGAAGACCGCTTTCCCGGCGTTCACCACGAAGACGCCCTGAATTTCCTGTTTCGCATCTTTCTGAGCGGCGGGATCGGGCTGTTGCGGGGCACCCGGCTTTGGCGGATGCAGCTGCGCCTCATCGCGAACCGTCAAAGCCTGAATCGGGACGGCCAGAACATTCTTCCGTGTAGCGGTGACGATCTTTGCGGTGCAGGACAGGCCAGGCCTGACGAAGTCTTCCGGGATATCAAGGCCGATCACAACTTTGAAATCCTTGGCTTCCTGACTGGACGTCTGGCTCTGTGAGGCGGCAAGACCCGTTGAGCGGACGATGGCGGTGTCGCCGATCTCAATCACGCTGCCTTTGAAAGTGCGGTTGGGAATTGCATCGATTGTCACGTCCGCCGGTTGACCGAGCTTGACGCTGACGATATCGGTTTCGTCCACGTTCACTTCCGCCGTAATGATCGACATATCGGCGATGGTCATCAGCGTGGAGGAGGCGGAATTTTGAATACCTGGAACTACGGTTTCACCGACGCGCACAGGGAGATTCGTGACGACGCCATCGAGCGGCGCGATCGCCTCATATTGCGCAAGAACGTCTTTAGACCGCGCGACCATGGCCTGATTTTGCGCAATCTTGGTTTGAGTGGAAGAAAGTTGCGCGGCCGATTGCGCTTTGGCCGAGATGGCCTGGGTAACCCTCCGCTGAGATTCGTCGAGCGTTGCCTTAGCTAAATCGAACGCCGCTTTCTTGGCTTCGAAGTCTTGACTCGAAATCAGTTTGGAGTTGAAAAGTTCCTGGGCGCGCTTTAGATCGATCTGCTTCTGTTCCAGGTCGGCTTGATCGTGATCGACCTGCGCCTTGGCGACGGCAATGCTGTCCTCGGCGGATTTCACGGCGGCTTCACTGGCGGAGGAATCGGCCAGCGCGGAGTTTAGCGCCGCGCCTTGAGCCCGCACATCCGCGGAAGGTTGAACATTCGCCAAGCGGGCGAGTACCTGACCCTTGTGTACGTGGTCGCCTTCTTTTACAAGGATCGCGGTGATGGGCGCGGGCGCCAACGCGTTGGTGCCGATATTGATGTAATTTCTCGGCTTTACTTCACCGGAAGCGGTGACCAAAGAGGTTAGATCCAGGCGGCCTACCTTGCCGGTCTGCACCGTCACGATACCGCGATGGCTGATGTTGATGCCGGCCAACACCGAAACGGCGGCCACGACCAACAAGCCGATAATGAGCAGTACTTTCCATTTCTTCTTCAAGCTAAATGAATTCTCCCGACAATGAAGAGGGACGAAACCGTCTGGGAATTTGTTCCCGAATACCAGTGGTCTTTCTAGACTCTAGCATGGACGGAGTGGCGGCGGAAGAGCGTAAGTAACTTGTTAAGAAGAGCTTACCGGCTGTTGCAGGCTCATATATAAATACGTTTGACGCGTGCGTGAATGCCGCAGAGCACGCTATAAGAGATGGTGCCCGCAAGTTTGGCGATTTCCTGTGCGTCTATGCCGACCTCTCCCTCGGAGCCGAGTAGCGTGACGGCGTCTCCTACCCTAACTTCAGGCGAGGGCGTTACATCTATGGTTGTCAGGTCCATCGAAACAGCGCCTAAAATGGGCGCAAGCCTTCCATTCACGATGACTTGGCCGCGATTTGAGAGGCGGTGCGGAATGCCATCCGCATAACCGGCCGCGAGCACCGCAATGCGCATGGGTTCGGTTGTTTTATACATCGCGCCGTAGCCGACCGAGGCCCCAGCCGGAAGTTCTTTCACCGAAAGCACGGTGGCTCGCCACGAGAGGGCTGGTTTGACCTCCAAGAGGCGTTGAGGGGCGTGCCCGCGCGCGGGCGAAACGTAGCCGTAAATGGCATGGCCCGGGCGTATCATGTGGCCCCAAGCGCGCCGTCTGCCGTATGCAACGGGAATGGTGCTTGAAAGGTGCAGGAACTTCGGATCGATGCCGGCGGCCCGCAAAGCCGCGGCGATTTGGTCGAAGCAGGCCATCTGCTCATCCGTTTGTTTGCTTTGGTAATTGGCGGCCGAGGCGAAGTGGCTCATCAGACCTTCCAGTTCCACGTGTTTAGCGGCTTGCACGGCGGAGATGATGGCCGCCGCTTCCTCGCGTACGCCGAGACGCCCCATGCCGGAATCGATCTTGAGATGAAAAGCCACCGGGTGATCGCGGGGGCTCGCGAGGCGGTCCAACTCCGCGATATCGTCCAGCGTGTGGAGGACCGGAGTGAGATTGTAAGCAAGCATCGCCTCCCGTGTGAAGGGAAGAAAATCGGCCATGACGAGAATGCGGGTACGAATCCCCGCGTCGCGAAGAACCACGCCTTCTTCTGTATTGCTGACGGCAAGCCAGCGCGCGCCTTGGGTTTCGAGCGTGCGCGAAACCTCTACCGCGCCGTGCCGGTAAGCATCCGCCTTGACGACCGGCATGATCTCTACGTTCGGACCTACGACGTTGCGGATGGAATCGAAATTCGCCGCGATCTGGGCGCGCGATACTTCGACCCAGGATCGATAGGGCAACGCCTGGATTCGTTCACTATTCATGGTGCTTGAAATGGCCTCAAAGAAGGCCCTGGAACAGTTTTTCATAGGCGTCGGTTACGGCATTCCAACTGTAGCGATCCTCTACCCGCTGCATCGCTCTTCGGCCCCAGCAGCTCGCGTTCCTCTTTAGATACACTGACCGCCCATGCTAATTTCTGGGCGAGGTTGGCTTTTGTGAAGGGAACGGCGGCGTCGCCCGCGACCTCTGTATTTTCGGGAGTTTCGAGATAGAGAACCAGCGCTCCCCGGCCCATGGCTTCAATGAGCGCTGGATGCGTGCCGCCCACTTCGGTTGCCTGCACATAAACGGCGCAATGAGATTGCAACTGCTTGTAGCCTTCTCCGTAGATGGCTCCAGGAAACAGAATGCGGGGATCGCGGGTGCTCTTTACTTCGGCAATGTATTCAGCCGCGTACGGCGCGTCGCCCACCAGGGCCAGTTTGAAATCGGTTGCCACGGATTCAAAAGCCTGACGCAGCTAGTAGACCATTATTCTCCGGCTCCATCCGGCTAACGTAAAGCACGTATCTTTCAGGCTCAAGACCAAGCGAACGAACGTGGTCCGATTCGCCAATCTTGCCCACTTCCGCGCCATAAGGGATGAAGGTCGATTCTTTTTGGTAGCGCTGCAAATAGTATTCGCGGATGTTCTCGGCATCGGTTACGACAGCTGAAGGACACCATGTAGCGAGCCACTCGGAAACCAAATACCAGGCCTTCGCGAAGCGGTTCCATTTCTTGCGATGGCGCTCCAGGCCGTCCACGTTGAGAGCGACGGGCGTCCCCGCCAGCCGGGGCAGCAGCGTAAAGATGGCGTTCGCGGCGTTGCAGTAGAGCAGAACGTCGTGACGGTGGGCCAAGAGATCGGCTGTCGAGAGACCTGTGTGCGCAACCGTATCCAGATACTTGTGGCGAATGGTGGGAAGATAGCGCAATTGAACGCCCCGATATTCGAGAGCCGAGGGTTTTTGGCGGCAATACACGGTGACCTGGTGCCCGCGTTCCGCCAAACGAACCGATAATTCTTCGGCGAAGGTTTCAAACCCGCCATAGTTGGCGGGAATGCCGCGAGTGCCGAGCAAAGCGATATGCATCTAAATCCGCGCAGCGTTCTCCCGTGATAAAACAGGACGGCTGACGGCTTGGCTTGAGAACCAGCTAGCAATGTAATCGTTTGAGACACGGCGCTTTTTCATGATGTGGCGGCGCTTCGCCCAAGTGCGTGGAAAAGCGCGGAAGAGCAGGGGGAACGCGCGCAACGAAGACCACTCCGTGAGCAAGCATCCGGCGATCACGGCGCAATCCCGTATTGTCATGGGCAGCCAGTTTCGCCGGTAAAGATCGCCAGTGGCGTTCTTGATCCTTAACAGAAACCGGTTCTTCACGGAATGCATGTTGAGGATGGCGGGACTCGACCGGCGATTAGCGGGTAAGATGCTGCGGACGTGATACGCCGAGGCGCTCGGAGTATAAAGGCATTTCCATCCCAATAATTGGGCGCGCCAAGCCACGTCGGCATCTTCGCGGTAAGCGAAAAAATCGGAGTCGAAGAATTCGCCGTCAATGGCGATATCGTCGATCATCTTGCGGCGGTAGAGAGCCGCGGCTCCGGTTGCGCCGAATACATACTCGTCGTTTTCGAATGCGCCGTTATCCGGCATTTGGCTTCCACGGTCCAGATGGCGGCAGTTACGTGTCATATAGATGCCGGTCGAATCGAAGACTGGGCTTTCCGGAATCTCGAAGTTATCCTGCATTGTGAGTAGCTTGCCGCATACGGTTCCGATTTCAGGATTTCGCTCGCCGGCTCTCACCAGATTCGAAACGAAATCAGGCTGCAGCCGCACGTCCGGGTTCAACGCGAGCACCCAATCGGCATCGGATGCCGCGATCGCCTGATTCTGCCCGGAAGCAAAGCCGGTGTTCTGTTGATTGCGAATCGTAGTGATGCGATCCTGGAACGAATCTAGTTCAGCGAGAGTGTTATCCGACGAGGCGTTATCGACAACCACGACTTGGATGTTCGGGTAATCCTGACAGAAGACGTATTCAAGACACTTGCGGATGTATTTTGCGCTGTTGTAAGTGACTATTGTGACCGCGACCGCCGGTCCCCGCCGATTCATTCAGAGCGCACCAAATTGAAGTATAGCCGCCAATACGGATCAAAGCCGATCTGCCGCTGTAGCATGCGGATCTGGCTTTCACTCGCCGAAAGAGCCTGTTCGGTCTGTTTGGAATCGGCGGGCAAATCATTTCGGAAGGAGGACCATCGCCGGGCGGCTTCCCATAAGCCTCGCAGAGCGGCCAGGAGATGTCCTTCTTTGGCCGCGCCCGCCAAAGATAGCGACTGACCCACGATGATTGGCCACGCGAAACGCATCAGAGTCTCGGGTCTGTAATGTTTGGCCAATAGAAAGATCTGATTGCGGGCGGTCAGAAAAAGCACGCGGGCCGACTGCTTTCCGAGGGTACCCTTGCCTACATGTGTCGCGACGGCGGCAGGTTCGTAAATTCCTTCCAGCCCCGCTTGCGCGCAGCGAATCCCGAAATCAACGTCTTCGTAATACGCTTCGAAACGTGTGTCGAGGACGCCGACGCGGTCGAACACTCGGCGATGGAAGAGAGCGGCGGTCATAGGCACGGCTTTAACTTTTCTTCTAACCGACCAGGGGCCGCCATCTGGATGACCGTAACCGCATCGCCAGGCGTGCGCGCCGCGCGAGACCAGGTCCCAGGTTCCATCGATGCGATCGGGCCGGGACGATTGGAGAAGCTTTCCGGCGGCGAAATCAGCGCCTTCCCGCTCTGCGGTCGAGACCAACTGTTCGATCCATAGGGGCTGCAGTTCAACGTCGTTATTGACGATCAGAACCCAGTCTGACCTGCTTTGCTTGATGCCTTCGTTCACAGCCGCTGCGAATCCTCGATTGCTCGATAACGAAATGAGCGTTGCCCCGAACTCGTGCGCGACGGAAGCGGTATTGTCCGTGCTGCCGTTATCAACCACGATGATCTGGTCTGGAGGACGGCTCTGACCGTGAAGATTAGTAAGGACAGCGTGTACCAGATCGGCCCGGTTCCAGGTCGGTATCACGGCCGAAACGGTGCCGTTCACCAATGCCCAGCCGCAGTGGCCGCGGTCTCTTCGCGCGCGGGCTGTTTGACGGAGGACAGTGGCGGGCGGCGCCGTTCGATTTCAAATCTGTAGGTCTGAACCAGACGGGCTGTTGCTTTCTTCGCGTCTTTTTCGGTTTCAACCATCAGCCTGGCGCGCCTTGCCAGTTCCGACGCATAGCCGGGATCTTCCAGCAGGCGGACTACGGAAGCCGCGAAGTCCTCGGGTGAATCGGCCAGTTCGCAAATCTCTCCGGATTTGCAGGTGAGGCCTTCGGCTCCGAGAGTGGTCGAGACGACGGGGATACCGGAAGCGAATCCTTCCAGGAGCTTCACTCGAACGCCTGAGCCGCTCAGGATGGGGCAGAGCATGATCGCATTCCGGCGCAGTAACTCACCCGCATCCTCGACAAAGCCGAGGACGCGGATGTTCGGATGACGCAGTTTCTCTCCCAGCACTTCCGAAGAGCCGGAGCCCGCAATGACAAGAGTGGCGGCCGAACGCTGGCGCACGATTTGCGGCAGGACTAGATCTATAAACCAGGTCAACGCCTGCACGTTCGGCGTGTGGCGAAAGCTGCCGAGGAACAACATTGTCTCCGGCTCCCGCCCCGCGCGCCACGTACTCGTAGCGGTCGGATTGAATGATGGCCCGCAAGTCGGAATCGACGCGCCCCTTCAGTTCCGGAACGAACTCCAGCAGATAGCGCGCGTTCTCCTCACTACAGACCTGCACGCGAGCGAACCGCTTGACCATGTTCGATTCGTAGCGCAGCAACTGCATGTAGGGGATGGCTAGCCGGACCGTCGGTTTCCCCTTCAGGCGGCGCGCGAGGGATTGAAATGCGAGGTCGTGTTCGAAGATTATCCACGGAATGCGCCGGTAATCGCCAACGTACTGGCCGAGCAAGGTGTATTCCATCTGCACGACATCCACCTTCTTAAGAAAGATGGTGCGGTCGAGAGCCCATGCGAACTCGGGATCTTGAAATTCGCGGATCACGGTCGGAAGCAGCCCGGGTGTCTTGCTGAAAGGCCGATGGCCGCGAACCAGGAACTCGGCCGAGGCGCAGATCTCATTCAGCTTCTCTTGCTTGGGCAGATCCGCTTTCTCATCGACGAAGGAAACCAGGTGAACGTCGGCCAGCGGGGCGAGTTCCTCCAAAGTCTGTTTCATCAACACCGCGCCGCCATGTATAGGGGGCTCAATCGGATAGGGAGACGCGAACAACACCTGCAGTCTCCCGGAAGCGGGCGATTCTGTCTCGAACCGGTCGCGGTAATAGCCGCCCCTTTGCCGCCGGAAGATCTCGGAATCGCTTACGGACGCCAGCTTACGGGCGTGCCAGCGGGCTTTCATCGCTTTGGGCAATGACAAAACGGATTTCAACAATCCGAAGGAAGCGTGGCGTCCCTGAGGGTGGGCGGTTAACGTACCGCCGATACAAACTGTGAGCCACTCGAGCAAGTGGCTCGACAGCATTCGCCAGTTGTGGATGTTCTTCCAGCAAAACAGCAGTAAATTCTTTTTGAGGACAGTTTCGATGAAATCGGGCGTAAACGATTTCCCGATCGTCCCCCGATGTTCGTGAAAGACAACGCTGCGAGGCTCATACAGAACCTTCCAGCCGCGTTTCCAAGCGAGATGGCCGAGATCGGTATCTTCGTAATAGAAGGGTTTGTAGAGTTCGTCGAAGCCGCCGAGTTCTTGAAACTTCCGGCGGTTGAAGGCGCTGGAACCGCCGCCCGAATACGCGCAGGGGAAGGCGATATCGACCAGCGGATCGATGCGATGACTCACTCGCAAGCGGCCGCGCTCCCACCACGTTTGCGTTAATCCCGTTTCTTCGCGGCGTTTTGAGGGATCGGAGAAAAATATCTGGCAGGCCACTGAGAAAACGAGCGGGTCCGCAAAGGGAGCGAGAAGCGGCGCGAGAAAATCCGGCTCCACGCGCATATCGTTATTGAGCAGAACAACGATGTCGTTCTTAGCCGCTTCGAAACCCGCATTCGAGCCGCCGCCGAACCCGAGGTTCCGTTCCTGGGCTAATACACGGATATCGGGAAAGTTCTGACGCAGAAATTCCACGCTGCCGTCGCTAGAGGCATTGTCCACAACGATGATTTCGTTTTCCGGATTAGCTTCGCAGCGCGTCCACGACGGAAGGCAGAAACTTTTCCAGAAGGTCGCGGCCATTCCAGTTTGGTATGACCACGCTTGCGGAACGGTGATCCGGTATTGAATTCGCCGGGGGGCGACGCACCCCAAAACAGGCGAAGCACAAATCCTCAAGAGCGAAAATGCACCCGGCGATCAGCAGTAAAACAGGACTGCAAATCGCAATGCACAGGCCCCCAAGAATCCTGACTATTCTCATCCCCGTGTTTACTATAGGACCGCGTTGTGAGCGATGGTTTCTCGATAGAAGGAGGCGCTTAGTTTGGGGTAGCGCTTCTCCGTCTTGAAATCGACGTAATAGAGGCCGAATCTGAGGTTATAACCGTCCGCCCACTCGAAATTGTCCATCAGACTCCATAGAAAATACCCCCGCACCGGAATTCCTTCAGAAACCGCCCGGTGGAGGCTTTTCAGGTAGTTACGGAGGTACATCACGCGATCCGTGTCATACACATGCCCGTCCGGGGTCAAAACGTCGGCGGAAGAGGTCCCGTTTTCCGTAATGTAGAGTTCTTTTATGTTCCAAATCCGGGCTGCGTGGCGAGGCCCCCAATATAGAGCGTCCGGACCAAAGTGAAGCCACGTCGATGCCATATGGGGGTAGGATGACGGGTTCGGCACAACGGCAAACCCAGTCGGCCCACCATCGGCGCGTATGTAGACCGGCCTATAGACATTTGCGCCGAGAAAATCGATCGGGCTACTGATGATTTTCAGATCGGCCTCGGTGAATTTAGGCGCCGCGGCACCCGCATGGTGCAGGTACTGGTCCATGTACTTGCCTTCCATGATGACGGTTAAGTATTGAGCGTTCAGCAGCCGGGTTGCCTCCGCACTGGCTTTGATATGCGGCTCGGTGTTGATGACTGGAACGCAGCACGCAAAATTCTCCGCCAGGCCCACTTTGGTCCCTGGTTTGGCCTTGGCGCGAATCGCCTGTACGGCCAGTCCGTGCGCCAGTACTGCATTGTGACGGGTCTGGTTCAGTGCCGCGGCGGAGAGTTTCAGGCCCGGTGCGAAAGTACCGATTCCGTATCCCTGGTCGATAAAGGAGGAAAACTCGTTCATCGTGAAGAAATGCTGAACGCGGTCCGATAGCCGTCCGGCTACGTAGCCTGCATACTCGGCGAATGCTTTTGAGGTCTCGCGGGATTGCCAGCCTCCGAAACGGTCCTCGAGAGCTTGGGGCAGGTCCCAGTGGAAGAGAGTGCAGAATGGCTGGATACCGTTCTTAAGGCATTCATCCACCAGCCGCTCGTAGAAGGCGATTCCTTTTTCATTGGGTTTACCGGTGCCGTCCGGAAAAATGCGCGGCCAGGAGACCGAAAACCGGTAGCATTTCGCGCCCAGGTCCTTTAGAAGGTGGATGTCTTCTTTGTACAGGTGGTAGTCGTCGTCGGCCACATCGCCGGTCTCATTTTGATAAACCTTGCCCGGGGTGTGGGAAAACTTGTCCCAAATGGAGGGTCCGCGCCCATCGGCCGATGCACCGCCTTCCACTTGATAGGCCGCCGTCGCGCAGCCCCAGAGGAAGCCCTCGGGAAAGGTATAGGGGTTATCACCGGAGCGCTCCTGGGCGAGGGCCGGGAGAGCCGCAGATTGGAATAGCCGAGGCCAGAGCGGCACTTCCCAGACCTTTACCGAAGCCGCGGCGGGAGACTTTGCGAGTGGGCATACGTTCCAGGATCGCAAATACACCAACAGGGTGATAGTGCGTCATTTTTCTACCTCCTTTTTTTGAGAGGACTACATCGGACGCAGCACTTCCCTTATCGAATGGCTGATGCTGCTGTAAAAACTCAAACGAGATGGCTAGGCTGGAAAGTTATCTCATTGCTCGGCCGTTATCGCCGAACACTGGCCGGGTTGACCTGCCTGATCCTGATTGCGGCCGGCTTGGACATCGCGGTGCCGTTCCTGACCCAGGGTTTGATCGACCGGATCATTCACGCACTTCAAACCAAGCAAGGCGGTTCAATCAGCATCCTAATTCTCGCGGCGACGGGAATTTTTCTGGCAACGGCGGCTACTCGCCTGCTCCGGTCCTTTTACAATTACCGTCTGCTGCGCGCGGCCTCGCAGTGTGAAGACGAAGTGAAGACGGCGGCATTTGCGAATTTTTTACGGCTCGATACCGCTTATCACGGCTCGGTGAACACCGGCGAAGTGGTGGGAGCGCTCGATCGTGGGGGTACGGCTATTTATACCGTGCTCTACGAAATTCTTGGCCAGAATCTGGTGCCGCCAATTCTGGTGGTGGTCGGCGTTCTTACGTCGCTAATTTTGAAAAATCCCTGGATCGCCTTGATCGTCTCGTTGCCGCTTCCGGCCTACATGCTGGCCATCAGCCGGATGGGCAAGCGCCTCCACAACTATGAAGGCGAAGTAAACACGGCCTTCGAAGCGGTGACGAAAGAATCGTACGATATCGCGAGCAACGTTCGCGCCGTGAAGAAATTCGCACAGGAAGCGAACGAGTCCCTAACGCAGCGTGGATTGCTGAGCATAGCCCGCAACAAGCACTACCAAGGCGAGAGACTTTGGGCTTTCGTCGAGAACGCGCAATCTTTCATTGCCACGGCGGGCCGCGTTGGAGTGATCGGCTTCGGCGGTTATCTGGTCCTTACGCATCAGTGCACCATCGGCGATTACGTGCTCTTCATCGCGATGCAGGACATGGTGTACGGTCCGATATCGAGTCTTTCGATTATTCTTCCTAAGTTGCGGCGAAATCTGTCGCGGGCCGAGCGGCTGTTTGAAATTCTCGACGAGAAACAGACGATTTGCGATGCGCCCGGGGCACGCCGGCTGCACGGAGCGGACAGCTCAGTCGAGTTCCAGAATCTATCGTTCAAATATCCGGGTTCCGATCGGTTGACGCTAGAGAACGTCAATGTGCGGGTTCCGGCGGGATCGACGGTGGCCCTTATCGGCCCCAGCGGAACCGGGAAAAGCACGCTTGTGAACTTATTGCAGCGTCTTTACGATCCGCAAAAGGGAAGCATTTTGATCGACGGTAAAGACCTTCGGGACGTCACGCAGGAGAGCCTTCGCCAGCAGATCTCGGTTGTCCCGCAGGAAGTGGAACTGTTCTCCCGTTCCATCAGCGATAACATTTCCTACGGTCTGGAGGGAGTCACCCGCGCCGATGTGGAAAACGCGGCACGATTGGCCCAGGCGCACGAGTTCATTCTCCGCTGCGACGGCGGCTACGATTCGCAAGTCGGCGAGCGCGGCATGAAGCTCTCGGGCGGCGAACGGCAGAGGATCGGTATCGCCCGCGCCATCCTGCGCAATCCGAGAATTTTGATCCTCGATGAAGCCACCAGCCATCTCGACAACGAGAGCGAACGGCTGATTCAGACCGCGATCGATAACTTAACTAAAGAACGCACCTGCTTCATCATTGCCCACCGCCTGTCCACTGTCCGGAAAGCGGATATGGTGGTGGTCTTCACGGAAGGCGGCGTGGAGGCGGTCGGCACGCACGAGGAACTCTGGAGTACGAGTCCAACCTATCGCAAACTGCACGGGCTCCATCTGACGGAGAAGCGCCTCAAAGTGGTGCCGATCCGGTCATGGGAAACCGAAGAGGAAGTACTTCTGCCGGCCGTAGGTGAATGAGTTGATATCTTGCTGAACAGAGCAAGTGCAACCATTAACCCTCGTTGATTTCTGCGAATCGCTTTTTGCGGCCCTGTTCCTGGGAGCCATCATTGGCTTCGAACGTCAGTGGAGAAACAGCGCCGCCGGCCTCAGAACCAATACGCTGGTGGCACTCGGCGCGGCCCTTTTCGTATTATTAGCTCCCCTGAGCGGTGTCAAAGGGGATCTTCGCGTCGCCGCGCAGATTGTCTCCGGCATCGGGTTTATTGGAGGCGGCGCGATTTTACGAGAAGGCCTGACCATTCGTGGTGTCAACACAGCGGCTACGTTATGGTGCTCGGCGGCGATTGGAAGCCTTTGCGGCGCAAGCCTCTTGAAACAGGCGGCCATCGCTAGCGGAGTCATCCTGTTTGCCAATCTTGCTTTGCGCCCGATTTCGCACAAGATGATGGACGGTGCGAAACAGATTGCCGAGGCGGAGACGCATTACTTATTCCAGTTCACCTGCAAAGCTGGCGAAGAAAGCCGCTTGCGCAAACTGCTGGTGAGCGCTGTGGCTGAGACTGATCTGGTGGTCTGCTCCATTCGAACCGAGGCCACGAAGCTTCCCGGTCTGCTCGAAATAAAGTCTGTGATTCTAAGCGCCAGGAAAAACGATCATCTGATGGAAAAGATAGTGGCTGCCTTCAGTTCCGATGCGGGAGCGGATAGCCTGAGTTGGGAGATCGTTGTGCAGAAGAACGCCCACGAGTAGACAACGTGCCGCGCATCCTCAAAATCAAAACCGCGGTCGTGCAGGCGAATTTTCTTTGGACCTATGTACGCGTTTATGCGGACGAGGGCTATGGAACGGGCGAATGCTTTTTTGCGCCCGGCCTGACCGCCATCGTGAGAGAACTCGGTGAACTCCTTGAAGGTGAGGACTACCGCAACATTGAACATCTCGTCGAGAAAATGCGCTGGGCGTCCTCGGGCGCGGGGTCGTTAAGCGGCATCGTCTGGAACGCGATAACCGGTATCGAAGCCGCGCTTTGGGATTTGAAAGGGAAGCACTGCGGATTACCCGTTTACCAGTTGCTGGGCGGCAAGTTCCGGGAGGAAGTCCGGCTGTATTTGGATTGCCATGCAGCGGGCGCTTTGGAGAGTTTGAACGCTCTGCTTCAACCCATCGCGCCGCAGCCGGGAGTTAAGGAACTGGGGCGGCAAGAAGTGATTACAGCCAGTGCGGAACGCGCCAGGGAAATGGCGGAACTGGGATACACCGCGCTCAAGTTCGATCTGGACTTGCCCGATACGCACTTCAGTTCTTCGACTGGCTATACGATCACTTCACGCGATATCGACTGGATGGCGCGGCTAGCGCATACGATTCGGGAGGCGGTCGGACCGGATGTGGACCTGGCCTTCGATGCCCACTGGCGATACCGTCCGAATGAGATTTTACAAGTAGCGAAAGAGCTGGAGTCTTGCCGGTTGATGTGGCTGGAAGATCCGGTTCCGCCGCAAGATGAAGCGGGTCTCCGCTACCTGCGTCACCACACGAGCACTCCCATCGCCACGGGCGAGAATTTGCAACTGCGGGAAGGCTTTCGCCGGCTGATCAATGAGGATCTATGCGACGTGATCACGCCGGACTTGCAGAAGGCAGGTGGACTGGCGGAGGCCCGGAAAATAGCGGACATGGCGCACACCGCAAACAAGCCTTTCGCGCCTCATATGATTGGCAGTCCGCTGGCACTGATGGCAAGCGCGCATCTGGCCCTTACGGTTCCGAACTTCACCGTCTGCGAATTCCATGCGCACGACGTGCCGTTCTTCCACGATTTAATCCAAGGCGGCACAGCGTCTTTTTTCCGGCATGGTTTTGTGACGCCGAACGAGAAACCCGGATTCGGTATTGAACTGGATGAGACAGCGGCCCGGCGTCAGAAGGTTCCGGGGACCGGGTGGTTCGAGTAGGCGGAATCATATCATTCGGCACCCGTGCTAATGCCCAGATAACCGATAGCGCCAATGTCCTTACGGGTCCCAAGATAGTCAATGGTTCTGCCGAGGTCCTTCTTCCAAGCGATCAAGGCTTCTCTGATAAATATCGGGCTTGGATATCCGGCATTGGCGGGGTCTGACGGGCAACACTTACAGAGCGGTCGAAATGTGACCCCAAGGAAATGGGTAGATTATGGGTCTGCCGCTTATCGGAACGTAATTTTACGGTTGAATTGCTATCCCCCGATCCAGGTTGAAAAGCATCAGCGCTGGGCACGAAGATGACGCACGGGTAAGAGGACCTATAGCGTTAACTAACGCTGAACACGAGAGTTCTGACCTCTTTTAAGTTGTCCGAGAACGCCCGTTCCTGTTCTCGACTGGTGTCAGCTTCCGGATCGCGCGTCATCCAGGAGCAAAACCCGATACGCCATCCAAGATTGCGGGTACGCGAATGGGCGATGAACGTCTATTGCCAGGGATCTATTAAACGAACGCCCAGGTGTTCAAAGTGCTTTACGTTGCGCGTGGCCACGGCAAAACCTCGCGCCGCGGCGCAGGCGGCGATGTAGGCGTCTGGAGCCAGGGCTCGCTTGCCGTTTTTCTCGCAGCTCCGCGGCGATTTGCGCCAGCTTGTCAGCAGCCGCGGAATTGAAATCGAGTGTGCGGTCCTTGAACAGGTCGAGCACGCGTTCGACTTGGGCCGCGAGTGCGTTCTTGCGCTTACCTTCCGGCAATTTCAGCACCCCAAAACGCAATTCGGCGCGGTTGACGGCGGTGATGTACAGAGTTTCTGCGCTCTGGTCGTCCAGCCATTCCACTACCTTCTGCGCGGGCATGGTTTTGAGCGGCTCGGAAAGGACATTGGTATCGAGGACGATCACGTGAAGTCCGCTCCCCGGATTTCGCTCCTCCGGCGAGAGATGTCGAGTTCATCCATGCCGCCAATTTCACGAGCGATACGGTTGATCTCGGAACCGATCTTGAGGCGTTTCGGTGGCCGGACGGTCTCTTCCAGAATCAGGCGGACCTCAGCCTCAGTGGAACGGCCGTGCTGGGCAGCGCGCATGCGCAATGCCCGGTGGATCTCCTCGGAAAGGTTGCGAACGGTCAGACTGGGCATGCAATCACCTATCTGAGATTGTACGCAATGCTGGCAATTGTGTAAAGATGCTATCGTCCCGTCGGTTTGTACGGCTGTACCGGCTCGAACAGAGACAGGTCGTCGACCCTAGCTGTCTCCCGAAAACAGATAAGCGGCTAGCAGACGCTTCATTTCTTCGATTACTTCTCGGCGCTTCTCCGAATCTGCTTGCTCGTAAGCGAACGTGATCAAGCTTTCCCCGACCTGATTAGCAATCGTCAATCGCAGATCGAGTTCGCGCGGTAACGCTCCGCCAAACTGCTCTACTAAGAATCGCCGGACAATCCCAGTGATTCCTGTATTCGCGGTGACATGTTTTTCTCGTGCGGTCGCGCTGACATATCGGCCCAGCGCGATTTGCCGGAAATCTGGATGCGCATCGAGGAACTGAATGTAGCGGTCAACGATTTCAGATAATAGCGAAAGCGGATCCGTCGGCGTACTCAGCAGCAATTCCAGATTCAACCGCTCGGCGAAGTCGTCTATCCTCTGAATCGCTACGGCGTCGATCAGCGCCTGCTTATCAGGAAAGAATCGATACAAACCGCCGATCGAGATGCCCGCTTCCTGAGCGATCTGAGTTGTAGTGACCTCGGCAAGCGGCTGGCGCGCGAGAACTCGCGAAGTCGCCTCAAGAATCTTCTCGACGTTCTGCAGGCTGCGTTGCTGCACCGGCTTGCGCCGTGGCTGGGTCGCTGTCATCCGTAATGCTATTATTGCAAATAGCGAAAGCGAATTCGTGTTCGCGTTTTCTATATGAGCGTTCCAGTATCCCAAATGTGGCGCGTAAGTTCTTACGTGCTGAAACAGAAGCTGTCCGGGCGCAAGCAGTACCCCTTGGTCTTGATGCTGGAACCCCTGTTCCGCTGCAATCTGGCCTGCGCCGGTTGCGGCAAGATTCAGTATCCGGCGCACGTACTGAAGCGCCAACTCACGCCTGAAGAGTGCTTCAAAGCGGTGGACGAATGTGGCACGCCTATGGTGTCGATCCCGGGTGGCGAGCCGCTGATGCACCCGCAAATCGCCGAAATCGTAGAGGGGCTAGTCGCGCGCAAGAAGTACATTTACCTCTGCACGAACGCGCTGCTGCTGGAAGAAAAGCTGCATCTGTTTAAGCCGAGCAAGTACCTCAGCTTCTCCGTTCACGTAGATGGTGAGCGCGATCACCACGATTTTTCAGTGTGCCGCGAGGGCGGCTACGATATCGCGGTGCGTGGAATTAAGGCGGCGCTTGCGGCGGGTTTTCGCGTCACGACAAACACTACGCTCTTCGATGGAGCCGAGCCGAACAGCGTGCGGCGTTTCTTCGACGACATGATGAACCTGGGTGTGGAAGGCATGATGCTCTCGCCCGGTTACTCCTACGACAAAGCTCCGGACCAGCAGCATTTTTTGGGCAGGGCTCGCATTCGCCGCCTTTTCCGCGCGATTCTTTCGAACCGCAAAGCGTCATGGAAATTCAACATGTCACCGCTTTTCGCCGAGTTCCTGATGGGCCGCCGCCAATTCAAGTGCACGCCCTGGGGCATGCCGACCTACAACGTGTTCGGATGGCAAAAGCCTTGCTATCTTTTGCAGGACGGCTACGCGGATACGTTTTCCGAGCTGATCGCCGAGACGGAATGGGCAAATTACGGCACGGAATCGGGCAATCCGAAATGCGCGAACTGCATGGTGCATAGCGGCTATGAGGCTTCCGCCAATGACTACGGATTCGGCTCGATCCGCGGCTTCTTCTCTATGGCGCGCGCGGCGCTTTTCAATCGCTATAAAGACGAGGACGCGCTGGCTCTGCTGAACGAGACCGCAACGCCCGTTCATTCTCACAATCCGCTGGTACAGATTAGGGCCGCCGAAGAGGGTCAGGCATGACGCAGCCTGTTATAAATCCCGACGAACTGGAAGTATCTCCCGGCTTCATCCACGAGCGCCTGCAGGGCTGGGTTCCTTCCATTGAAGACGAAGATGAACTGCGCGGCGCTTTGGAGAAGGCATTCGACTATCGAGGCGACGTGAAGATCACGCGCAAAAATGGCCAGGTGATAGACGGATATTTGTACGACCGCCGGCAGGGAAAGAGCTTGTCCGATTCGCTCGTCAGGATTCTCCCGGCCGACGGTAGCCCTCGCCAGAATGTTGCCTATTCCGACATCGCGGGCCTTGTGTTCAGCGACCGCGATCCTGCGGCTGGAAAGAGTTGGGAAGCTTGGGTCAACAAGTATTGGGAAAAACGGGCGAAAGGCGAAAAGGCTGAGATCGAACCCGAGTCGCTCGATTAGTCACCTGACTAGAACTACGATGGAACGCGGCTGCACAAGATAGAAGTTATCGGCCAGTACAGGCGCAGTTGCTTCGTCCTGGAAATCATCCGGAGTTGCCAAAGACGTATCGACGATACGGCTCCAATTACCCGGCTCCTGTATATGGAACCGCAGCGGTTTCCAGAAGCTGTTGATCATCACGTACAGGTCTTTGTCGCCCTCCCGCGCGCCGCTTAGAAAATAAGCAAGCGCGTGCGAATCCCAGCCGAAATCCGCTTCTCCGGTAACCCCGAACCATCGAATATCTTCCCGCCAAAACGTGGATCTTCCTATGGACGCGTGTTGCTTGCGGAAGCCGATCATCTTCGAGAAGAAGCGGAACACGTCGGCATGCAAAGGCAACCGGCTCCAGTCGAGCCAGGTCAGCGAACCGTCTATCGCATAGGGGTTCGTCTCCCCTTCCTGCGACTGAAGAAACTCATCGCCCGCCCGGAACATCGGCGTGCCATTCGAAAGCATCAGCAACGCGATGAAATTCTTCACCTGGCGTTTGCGAAGAGCCATGATTGCGTCGTCCGCATCCGCATCGCCTTCAGACCCGCAGTTCCAGCTATCGGCGCTGGTGTAAGCGACCATGTCGTACAGCGTGAGGCCATCGTGAGAGGCCACATAGTTCAGGCTTTGATAGGGACGGCATGACTCTTCAATCGAATCCGGAAAGAAGTCTGCGCTTCCATACAGACGAGTCGCGAGATCGGCCGCCGTACCTGAGTCGCCCTTCACGAAGCGGCGGACTGTGTTCCTGAACTGATCGTTCCATTGCCGCCATCCGATACCGGGGAATCGGGGCCTCCGGCGTCCTTCACCCAACTCGTAATTCGGATATTTCGGATTGCCCTCCCACGGCTCCGCGATTAACCGGACTTTGCCCAGAACCGGGTCCGCGCCAATCTCTCCGAAGATAGGCGGGTCGTCGAAATTGATCGTGCCATCTGAATTGCGCGAGAACACGGAGGCCAGATCGAATCTGAACCCGTTGACATGCATCTCGCGCACCCAATAACGAAGGCTATCCACGATCAATTGCCGCACCGCGCGCTTCGAACAGTTCAACGTATTGCCAGTTCCCGAGTAGTCCGCGAACGGCGAGCCGCCATCCCGTGAAGCCATGTAGTACGTCTCGCAGTCGATGCCTTTGAAACTGAAGGTCGGCCCGGTCTCATTCGCTTCGCCGGTGTGGTTGTAGACAACGTCGAGAATTACTTCTATATCCGCTTCGTGGAGCGCCTTGACCATGCGCTTAAATTCCAAAGTCTGAGCGCAGGCCGAAGGCTCACGCGAGAATTTATGATGCGGCGAGAAAAAGTTCAGCGGCATGTAACCCCAGTAGTTGGGCTCCGTGTCATCGAACTCATAAATCGGCATCAGCTCTACGGCTGTGATGCCAAGTTCCTGGAGATATGGGATCTTATCGATCACACCCTGGAACGTTCCCCGGTTTGCCGCTTCGATTCCGGAGTTCGGGTTCATCGTAAAGCCCCGCACGTGCATTTCGTAGATGATCAGATCCCCAAAATGGCGAGGAGCGGGATGGGTTCCCCAGTCGAACGCCTCTTTCGCTTGCGGCAGAACTGCAAGTGGCGCCTGCCCGAAGTTAGCCTGCTCGCCGTACGCGGCGGATCGATCGAAGCCGGGCGGAAACATGACGGATGTGGCGTAAGGGTCAAGCAGCAACTTATTCGGGCGGAATGCATTGATCGGAAAGGCTGTCGAGGAAGCCTGCGGACCATCCATCGAGTAGGCGTAATAGCGCGCGTCCCCCAGCAGCGAAACAGGAATGCGCGCGTGCCAAACCGGTCCCGTCTTATTACGCCGGAAGTCGAAATCGAAGGTGAAAACAGGATGAGACAGCGCGTCTTCGCTGAAGAAGAGCAAGCGCACCGAGCCGGCCGAAGCGGAATAAATGGCGAAATTGAAGGCCTGCTCACGCTCGACCCAACTCGCCCCGAGCGGAATCGGGCTTCCCTCAACGGAAGGCCATTGCGTCATGCGGACTGGTACTCCTTTTCGTAATTTTCGGACTGATCCGCTAAACTAATAGATTCTAGGAGTTTCATGGCAGAGAACA
Organism: uncultured Acidobacteriaceae bacterium; assembly: GCA_963845995.1. GTDB lineage: Bacteria > Acidobacteriota > Terriglobia > Bryobacterales > Bryobacteraceae > Bog-105. Next base: position 60,349 of record CAWJUO010000007.1, read on the forward strand.
CGTTGAGCATCAGCAGCAAAGCGCCGCACGCGGCATCGGCGAACATCGAACAGAAGAAGAATGTCTACGAGGCGCAATACCTGGGTAGCGGAACCTTCAAAATTGTAAAGCCGAAGCGCAAGGATGCGAAACGCAGACAGTCGTCGCTGAAAGGCACCACTCGCGGCGCGCGTAAGTAATTCTGTCGGAACCGCGCGCGTCAGCAAGCGGCTTCACAGCGTCTGCGTGACCTTGTTTAACGTCCGCGGACGGTCCGGATTCAGGCGTTTCACTTCAGCGAGGCTCGCCGCAAATAACTGTGCGGGGATGACGTACGGGATAGGTGTGTAGACATCCTCCGGAAGCGGCCCTTTGTGCGCGAGAGCGGCGGGAATCGTCAGTGGTTCTCCCGTTTGACCCGCGACAGTCCGTGCCGCTTTATTGCTGCGATCCGTAATTAACAGCGTTTCGGCTCCGATGGAACGCAGCTTATCGAGCAACTCGCACATGGGATTCCACGTCACGCCCGCCGGGCAAAACACAAATGCCGGAAACGAAGCTTCGAGCATGGCGATCGGCCCATGCAGCAGGTCGGCGGAAGAAAATCGCTCCGCGACCACGTAGCACGTCTCCATCAATTTCAACGCAAACTCAAGCGCATTCGAATAATTCAGACCGCGGCCAATACATACGGCGTGGTTCATGAAGCAATAGCGTTCCACCCGATTCAGGATTTCGTCTTCAAGCTTAAGCGCTGCCGCCGTCGATTCGCTCAACTGCTGTAGCGATTCTAGTTTGATCGGAGCGCCCAACGCGTAAGCAAGCAAATAAAAGCACAGGACCTGCCCGGTATAGGTTTTGGTGGCCGCAACGCTCTTCTCTTTGCCTGCACGGACCAGGAACGCGTGCTCGGCAAGCCGGGCGAGACTGCTTTCGCTTTCATTCGTGATGCCGATTGTGAAAGCGCCCGAAGCTTTCGCATGTTCGAGAACGATGTTCGTATCCGTCGATTCGCCAGACTGCGAGATGGCCACAACGGCTGCGTTCTCAAGGCGAAGATGTGAACGATACAGCGTGGAAACCGAAGGGGCGGCCAAGGCAACCGGGATTCCGGTGGTGATTTCAAGCAGATAACGGCCGAATTGCGCGGCGTTGTCGGAGGTTCCTCGCGCGGCCAAAACGATGAAACTCGGCGGGTGTTGCTGAAAGTGCTTTCGAAGGCTTTCGGCGCGCCGCCATTCCGATTTCAGCGTGCGTTCGATGGCAGCCGGTTGCTGCCGAATCTCATCGCGCATTGTGGACATGCTGTGAAGATAGCAAAAGTTTGAGCTTGACCTTCTGCGGCGTGACTGTTGCAAATCGATGTTTCCCGGTACTATTAGGCTGATGAAAGTGAAGCCGCCTAACTTGAAACCGGAGGACCGCAAGGCGATTCTGGACGAGCGCCGCAAATTGAAGATGGCTCGCTCGGCACACGCCTACGTTCGCGGAAGCACTGTGAAATTTTACGAATGGTTGGAAACGTCCGGCCGGAAACGCGGGCCGCATGATCTCCCGGATGGACCTCCCATATGGATCTGTGGCGATTGCCACGTGGGGAATCTGGGGCCAGTCGCGGACACCGATGGCAACGTGGAGATTCAGATCAGAGACTTGGATCAGACGGTAATTGGCAATCCGGCCCACGATCTTATCCGGCTCGCACTGTCGCTGGCCACGGCGGCCCGAGGCTCGGATCTGCCGGGAGTCACGACCGCTCACATATTGGAGCAGATGATCGAAGGTTATGAGGGCGCGCTTGCGAAGCACTCCGGGCATAAAGAACCAGCCGCGAAACCGGTCCGATTAATTCTGAAGCAAGCCCTGAACCGGCAATGGCGCCATCTCGCCAAAGAGCGAATTGAAGATGTAAGCCCGGCCATTCCGCTCGGGAAGTGCTTTTGGGCCATCTCGCAAGGACGAGAAGGAAGAGATTGACCGTATCTTTCGGACTGAAGAGATACGCCGTCTCATCACGTCTCTGCATAGCCGCGATAACGACGATGACGTGAAGGTACTTGATGCGGCCTATTGGATGAAGGGATGCAGTTCGTTGGGACGTCTGCGGTACGCGGTTCTGCTCGGATTGGGGAAGGGCAAACACCATGAGGGACTTTGCCTGGTCGATATGAAGGAAGCGGCTCAGGCCGCCGCTCCGCACGCCAAACGTGCCGCGATGCCCCGCGACAATGCCAAGCGAATCGTAGAGGGCGCATGCAAGCTGTCTCCGTTTTTGGGCGAACGAATGCTCGCAACCCGCTTCACGGATCGCGCCGTGGTGGTCCGCGAACTTCTGCCTCAGGACCTGAAGTTGGAGATGGACCGGCTCACGTGTGACGAGGCGGTTCAAGCTGCGCGCTTTCTGGCCGGCGTGGTTGGAAAGGCACATGCGCGGCAGATGGACGCCGGTGCGCGAAAGGCTTGGCGAAGCGATCTAAACCGTAACCGCTCGAAGAGTTTGGACGCCCCGTCGTGGCTCTGGAGTAGTGTTGTTGAACTTATCGCTACGCACGAGACCGCCTATCTGGATCATTGCCGGAGATATGCAATGGAAAGCGGGGTTTAACTCAGCGGAGTTTGACCCGCCGCGATCTACAGCAAGACTCGCGTGCCATGCGCCGGGCCAAGCAGGTATTGCGGGCTGATGATATCCGACATGGGCAAGCGGGTAATCGTCGGCTTGATCACGATGAGCGTCTTAGACGTCTTGTGATCGCGCGTGTTTTCGGCAAATAATTGATCGATTCCTGGAATGTTGGCAAGACCAGCCAGTCCGTTCCGGGTTGACGATCGTTGATCGGAGTCCATCCCCGCGATGATTGCGCATTCATGTTCGCGGAGTCGGACCGAGCCTTTGAATTCACGCTGCGCAATAGCGGGAATGGTGTTTAGAACCGTCGTGCCGAGAGCTTTGTATTCGGCCTCCAGATCCAGCGAAACGTCGCCATCCCCGTGAGCGCGTGCGCCCACTTTCAGCACGATTCCAAGGTCTTCCTGCGTCACTTGGCCGATAGGATTGTATATGGAACCGGCCGACTGCTGGAACCCGCTATATAAAGACGTAGGAATCGGATATTTGTCGCCGACGTGGAGGCTGGCCGTTTGCCCGTCGCCCACCACTACCGTTGCTTCATACAGAACGCGGCTGGACGATTTGCTATACATGCCGAAGAGAGTTGCATTCCCCAGAGCGAGGCCGAAAAAATTGGCGCCCGATCCCAAAGCCAGCAGTGAACCCACGTTACTCAAATTGGGCAATATGCTTTGAATGGCTCCGATATGCGCCCACGTGTAGCCCGGAAAACTGGTTGGCAAGGCTGCGCCGTAATGGTAGTTAACATCGGAGTCCACGGCCAGAATCTGGACGTCTATCGAGAGTTGGGCCTTCGGAAGCAGCAGAGCTTCTAACAGCGAGGCGGCTATCCGCGCACGCGTAACGCGGTCGCGAATAACTACCGTTCGGGCCGCGCTATCCCAGGCGATTGTCTTTAGAGAAACCGCTCCCCGGATCGCGTTTGCCGCGTCTACGATTTCCTTGGGATCGGTTGACTCGGGTAATGGAACCGTGAGGACTACGACCGGCTCAAATTCAGCGCGCTTCGCCTCGGTGTCGCGGGCAACAAACATAGCGTGCGCCGAGACCGGAAACACGAACGTGTCCGTGACCTGGGTGGCAGCCTCCATGGCGGTCAGAAAATCGGCGTGGTCGAGTTGGAACCGCCCTATCGGTTTGCTGTCGAATCCGGGATCGAAGATGGCCTCAATCCCGTAAGACCGCGCAACCTGAAAAATCGCCGCCTTCTGATCCAGCCGCAAGTCGAAATCGTGAAGAGTTCCGTTGGCGGCCAGATGCGGAAGCGACTGAAGACTACTGGAATCTCCTTCCTCGGCGGAAGAAAGCGAGTCGAGCGGGGGCTCTGATTCGCTGCTACCCGGCTCCGCTTCAGCGGCCTTGATGTCTCCGGAAACGTCGGCGTTTTCTACGTTCGCCTGCATCAACAATTTCGCGCGCCCGGCCAGCGCCTCCCGATGAACGGCATACGCCGGGGTCTTAGGGTCGCGGGCCGCCGCCTCGGTATATAGCAGATACGCGCGCACAACCCGGCCGGTTTTCTCGGCCTGCCGCGCTTGTTTCGCCAACCGGGCCGCTATGGACGGTGCGTCTCCCGCGCCGAAACAGGCCGTGGCTAACGCAACCAGAATGATAAGGAACTTCAAGCTCTTTGGACGAATGGCGAACTGGCTAGCGTGCAGATAAAACGCGCATCGCGGGATTAATGACCCGGGGCGACGTAGCCGGGTGGATGGGCCGCGCCTTCACCGAAGAAATATTCTTCCATTTGCTTCAAAAGGAATTCCTGCGCCTCGGGAGTCCCAAGATTCAAACGGTATTCGTTCATGATCATCTTCATTTGCTCGACCCACATGCGCCAGGCCTCTTTCGAGACGTTGTCGTAAATGCGCTGGCCGAGCGGGTGTCCATCAAAGGGCACCTCGTCGAGTCCTGGTAATTCTTTCTGCAGTTTGACGCAAAAAACCTTGCGTTCCGGCTTCGGACCGGCCGTAGTAGACATGCGATTCTCTCCTAGAGGATACCCCAGAGGATAGGCCGCGCCGCGAGGGGATCAGGCGATGCTTAGTTCTCGAACCGGTACGGAACAGCGGCTGCGCTGGTTCTCCCGGTCGAGAAACGTTGACAAACGCAGCGGGTCCACTTCACCTTTCGCAAAGTGCTGCTGGACGGCACGCAAGTAGCGCCTCAACACTTCAGGCCGGGAGGTTTTGCGCACACAGCACGTTTGAAGGTCGAGCAGCAGTTCCAATTCCCATTGAGTAAACGTATGACGCCGGCCAACGCCGCCAATGATCTCGTGAACCAGCTGGCTAAGCGACGTAAGCTCCTGCCGTTCCGATTTTGTGTCGGTCATACCAACTTGTGCGTTCAATGACGGAAAAATCTTAGCTTCAGGTGCGATTTGGCCTGGGATTACTGCACTTTGCTTAAAGAGGGCGGTAGTGTCTCTACTCGTTTTGTCGCTGTGGCCGTGGGTTCTTGGAACACTGGCCACAATACTGCTCCTCAGCGGACTGGACGACCTGGTCCCAAGCCTGATTTGTTTCTGGCACGTCGCGATACGCAGACGCCGCGCCGCGCTGTGCGAAGAACCGCGCCAGGAGCGCCGGATTGCCATATTCGTTCCTTGCTGGAAAGAGTCCGGTGTGATCGCCAACATGGTGCGCCACAATTTGGCGGCGGTGCGCTACGGGAATTACGATTTCTTTCTAGGCGTCTACCCGAACGACACCGCGACCTTTCAGGTAGTCAGGCAGCTCTCGGCAACCTTTCACAACGTTCACGTGGCGGCTTGCCCGCATCCGGGGCCGACCTCCAAAGCGGATTGCCTGAACTGGGTGTATCAGCGCATGCTGCTGCATGAGACGGAACACGGCGATTATTTCGACACGATTGTGCTGCACGACGCCGAGGACCTGATCCATCCCGAAGCGCTTTCGGTCATCAATCGCGAGCGCGTCAGGAATGCCATGGTCCAGGTTCCGGTGTTGCCTTTGCCAACTCCTTTCAGCGAGTTCACGCACGGCACTTATTGCGACGACTTCGCCGAGTACCAGACCATCGACATGCGGGCGCGCCAGTTTTGCCAGTCTTTCGTCCCCTCAAATGGCGTGGGCACGGGTTTCGCGCGCCACGTACTGGAGCAGCTTGCCAGAGAGCGGGGCAATCTGGTCTTCGATCCAGCAAGTCTGACGGAAGATTACGAGATCGGCGTTTATATCTACAACGCCGGATTCTGTCAGACTTTCGTCCCTCTGACACCGGCTTCCCAGGGCCTGATCGCAACGCGTGAATACTTTCCCCGCCGGGTGCGTTCGGCGATACGGCAGCGGACGCGCTGGGTGACGGGAATCGGACTGCAGTCCTGGGCCCGCGATGGCTGGCGCGGTTCCTGGCTGTGTAGATATTGGTTCTGGCGCGACCGCAAGGGACTGTTTCACCAATCCGCTGAGTCTGCTGACAAACATGCTGTTCATAGCGGGGCTGGCGGATTGGATTCAGGCGTTCATTCAACACCGGCCCTGGCTGTTTGGCGTATCGAGTCCCGGCGTGGTGGCGTTGTGCTGGATTATGTCGGCCATGCAGTGCGGCCGGCTGACGATGCGGATGTGCTACACGGGGCGGATCTTCGGGCTAACTTTCGCGTTGGGCGTGCCGCTGCGGCAGTTTCACCTGAACTTCATCAATTGCTTCGCCTCGCTCGGCGCTCTGTGGCAATACGCGAATGCGCGCTGGCATAAACGGCCGCTCGTGTGGTTGAAAACAGACCATGCGTATCCCCATGTGGCAGTGCTCGCGCCGCTCGGAAAGATCTTTCCGAAGTATTGGTCAGCAGCGGATACCTCACCGAGGAGATGATGCGCGGCGCCCAAACCGAAATGCGGTCGGACGCCTTCCTGGCGCAATTTCTCTTGACGCGGGGCATGGTCTCGGAGGAGGAGATATGCAAGGCGATCAGCCGCCAATCCGGCATGCCGTTCTCCCACGTCGAAGCGGCGAGAACAAAAGCCCGGGTCGCACGTATCCTGCCGCTGCATGTAGAGAAGCGCTTCGGAGTGATTCCGTTCAATGTAAAAGCCGGGCGTTTATTTGTGGCCGGCGCGCGCGTCCCGCCCCTCTCGTTCTACGAGGAATTGAAGAGCTTCACCCGTTTGCCAGTGGACTTTCATCTGGTGACAAAACGCAACTACGAGGAACTGAAAGAGCTGTTATAGGCGCACAGAGATGAACGTAGGCCTGCGACGTGCGTTCCCTGTAGCGCTAAACCTGCATACTTAGGCTTCGGCACTGTTGATCTTCAGCCGCAGCATTGTGCTCCTTACTCTGAGTTACAAGAAGTGCTATAGTGAAGCCCTCTGACCAACGCCATGGGACATAGCAACGTTCGCCTCTATGGATCAAGCCGTTCTCAATAGACTGCCCGCCCTGCAAACCGCCGATCTCTACCGAATGCAAGTAAGGGAACTGCGCGACTATGCGATGTTCATGATAGATCCGCAGGGCATTCTCACCTCCTGGAATGCGGGTGTAGAGAAACTCATCGGGTACTCCGAAGAAGAATGGATCGGACGGCACGCCTCTATCATCTTCACTCCTGAGGAAAAGGCGGCCGAAGTTTGCGAGTCGGAGATGCGCCTTGCGCAGGAGACCGGAAGCGCGACTGACATCCGCTGGCACCGGCATAAAGACGGAACCGACTTTTTTGCGAACGGCTTCATGAACGCTGTGCGCGATGAGCAGGGAGCACTCATTGGATACGCAAAGATTCTGAGCGACGAAACGGCACGCAAGCAGTTGCAAGATGCCTTGACTGAATCCAATTCCGCGCTGGAGCAATTTGCGTACGTTGCGAGCCACGACTTGCAGGAGCCCTTGCGCACTATGAGCGCCTACTCTCAGCTGCTTAGCAAAAGATATAGCGGCATGTTGGATGCCGATGCGGACCAGTTTCTCAGCTTTCTGCTAAGTGCGTCGGCTCGCATGAGTGCACTGGTGCGGGATTTGCTCGCTTACGCTCGCTTGACGACCGAACACGAACGGCCGTCTTCAATTGCCCTGGACGAGGATTTGGAGGCTGCGCTCACACACCTCGATCAAGCGATCAACGAGAGTGGCGCGAGCGTCACCCACGATCCAATGCCGGTCCTGCAAGTGGATCGGGGACAGATGGTTCGGCTGTTTCAAAATCTGGTTGGAAACGCAATCAAATATCGAAAGCTGGATCAGCCCCCAATCGTGCATATCAGTGCCGAACAAAAAGGGGCGGATTGGGTCATCTCGATACGCGATAACGGAATCGGCTTCGATCCCAAGCACGCAGCGACTATTTTTGAGCCATTCAAACGATTACATACCGAGCAGGAATATCCAGGCACCGGCGTTGGCCTGGCAATTTGCAGGCGTATCGTACAGGCACAACGGGGCCGCATCTGGGCGGAATCGCAGCCGGGCGAAGGAACGACGTTTTACTTCACTCTTCCTGTCGATAGCCCGGAGCCCTTACTGCACACCCCGCCCATCGATAGCCCGCGGCAAGACGATTCGATCATTCGACCGGTTCCGGTCAATTGAGATAGCCCGCTTCCGCCCGGCGTAGTTTT
>CAWJUO010000008.1:0-22447 GCA_963845995.1 uncultured Acidobacteriaceae bacterium
GAGCCGGTCAATGACGTTTCCCGCAACATCGGTCAGGCGGAAATCGCGGCCTTGAAATCGATAGGTCAGCTTGGTGTGGTCAATTCCCATCTGATGCAGGATGGTCGCATGAAGATCGTGTACATCCACTGGATCTTCCGCGATATTGTAGCCAAGTTCGTCGGTTTTTCCGAACGTTAGACCGGGTTTGAAGCCTCCGCCTGCCACCCACATGCTAAATGCTCTCGGGTGGTGGTCCCGTCCAAGGAATTTCGAATTGTTCCGGGCTTCATTCATGGGCGTGCGGCCGAATTCTCCGCCCCAAACCACGATCGTACTGTCCAACAGGCCCTGCTGCTTCAAATCCTTTATCAATGCCGCTGCGGCGCGATCGGTTTCTTCGCACAAGCTGGGAAGGCGGTTCACGATATCGTCGTGGCTGGATGTTCCGTGATTGTCCCAACCCCGGTGATAGAGCTGCACGAAACGAACACCACGCTGTACCAAACGGCGGGCGAGCAGGCAGTTATTTGCAAACGATTTCTTCCCGGGTTCGGTGCCGTACATCTCGTGTATTGATTGCGGTTCGTTCGAGATATCCACCAGTTCAGGGACGCTGGATTGCATCTTGTACGCCATCTCATAAGAAGCGATGCGCGTGGCTATTTCGGGATCGCCGTTGCTAGCCAAGTGCATTTCATTCAACTGCTTCAGCAGGTCGAGGGACTCGCGGCGGCTCGTTCCAGATACGCCATCGGGGTTCGTCAAGAATAGAACCGGATCGCCTTGCGACCGAAATTCAACGCCCTGATGAACGGTGGGTAAGAATCCACTGCCCCAACATGCTTTGCCGCCGTCCGGTTGGTTCTCCCCGGAAATCAAAACAACGAATCCCGGAAGATCCTTGCACTCACTGCCCAGACCGTAGGTCATCCAGGAACCCATGCTCGGACGCCCGATGATTTGAAAGCCCGTATTCATGTAGATCTGAGCCGGTGCATGATTAAACTGCGTTGTGTGCAGGGACCGAATGATCGTGATGTCGTCGGCTTGCTCCTGCAAATGCGGCAGTAGTTCAGAGATGCCCGCGCCCGAATTCCCGCAACGCTTGAATTCATAGGGTGATCCCAGCAGCTTTGGAGTGCCTTTGATGAATGCGAAACGTTCTCCCTTCATCAACTCCGCCGGTACGTTTTGGCCGTCGAACTTCTGTAGCGTTGGCTTCGGATCGAGGAGATCGACTTGCGAAGGCGCACCCGCCATAAACAAGTAAATGATGCTTTTTGCTTTGGCCGGGAACATGGGAGCCTTCGGCCCAACTGAGTTGGTTGCGTTGTTTTCCGAAGCGAACAAGGTTTCGTTTAACAGTCCGGCTAGAGCTGCCGTTCCGACACCAAAACCTGTCTGCCTGAAAAAGTGCCGCCGCGTGGACGACCGGAGTAACTCATCTGATACAAGATTCAAAGGCGGCTTCATTCTTCTACTCCTTGGTAATTGCTTCGTCCGCGTTAAGCAGGACATTTGCGACCATCGTCCACGCGGCGACTTCGGGTGCATTCGCGATCGATTCCGGTGTTGCCGCAATGGTTTTGTACGCTGAGTCCAGATTCTTGGAATATGCGTCTTGTTGCTGTTTGTAGAACGCTGTCACGTGATCCAACTCAGTTTTAGAAGGCGAACGCGCGACGGTCAATCGAAAGCCGTATGTGATGCGATCGGCCACTCCGGAGCCCCCTTCTTTCATCATCCGCTTTGCCATCGCGCGGGCCGCCTCAAAGAAATACGGATCGTTCAAACTCGTCAATGCTTGCAGCGGAGTATTCGTCCTCACTCTCCGCACCGTACAAAACTCGCGGCTGGGAGCATCGTAGGTAACCAGGCTCGGGTAGGGCGCGCTTCGGCGGATGAATGTATAGATGGCTCTTCGATGCCGGTTCTCGTCATTGCTCTCGACCCATTTATCGCTGGAGTACGGTATGTCCCAGACGCCTTCCGGTTGAAAGGGAAAAACAGGCGGCCCATACATCTTGTCACTCAGTAATCCACTCGCGGCTAGTGCGATATCGTGTACTGTTTCGGCATCTACGCGGAAACGCGGTCCATGCGCGTAGAGCTTGTTATATGGGTCTTTCGCGAGCAACTCCTGCGTGACACGCGAATCCTGCCGATAGGTTGCGGAGGTTACGATCAGCCGCTGAATCTTTTTGGGGCTCCATCCATTCTCCATGAACTCAGTGGCCAACCAATCGAGCAACTCTGGATGCGACGGAGGATCCCCTTGCGTGCCAAAATCTTCGCTGGTCTCGACAATGCCGTGGCCAAAAAGAGATTCCCAATAGTGATTGACGGTTACTCGCGCTGTGAGCGGATTATCGTTGCTGACCAGCCATTCGGCCAGGCCAAGCCGGTTTGGCATGGCATCCCTGGGCAGCGGATTCAACGCGCTGGGTACGTCTGCATAGACGAGTTCGCCGGGCTCGTAAATGTTCCGCGCTCGCGAATATACGCCGAGGGACGCGCAAAGCCCGGCTGTTCGTGCATGATCATCGCAGTACTGATTCCGAGCGCTTTCAACTGTTCCTCTAAGGTGGCTCTCTGCTGCCGAATTGGATCAAGCAGCGGTGAAACAGCGCGGTATGCAGTGGCTAGGTTTGCGTTTTGGGTTTCCGTGCGCTGCGCGTATGGCACATCTAAGAGCGGGCGAAGATTCGCCGGGATTTTCGCGATGAATTCCGGGTCTGCTATCGAGGTTATTGAAATTCTGAATCGCCCAATATTTCGTGCCGAATGCCGCATTTGGTGTTTCAGCGTGAGGATCAGATAGTCGCCATCCGTAACGATGATGGGCTTGTCGGGCACGAATACGGCTTGCCTGGCTTACCGGAGTCGTGTCACTTCGTTGATAGCCCATCCGGCGAGTTGGCCAGACTTCCTCTGAACCAAATTGCCGATTGAATATCCGTCCTGGGATTCGTCCGCAACAGCATGTTTCCAGGCGACACTATGAATTTCCGATGGGCTGGTTCTGGTTCTCACTTTACGTCGAAGTCGCTTAAGAAGAAATTACCCGCTGCATCGCGCCCGGGTCCTCCGTGCGGAAGGCTCGGATCTGGCAGAACCTCCAATCGGATGCCGGTGATCGTAGAAGGCGGCAGCTCAGTTTCTATGACATAAGTGTCAGCTTGCGGATTCGTTCCTTCCGCTAGAATGGACCCGTCCTGTAACAGCTTCAGTTCGGCTTCGCCAAGCGATCTATACGTTGATGGCTTCAGTACAGTCCAATCGTTCCCGGCTGTGTGCATCGCCGCTTCCCAATCCGTTTCGCCTTTGTTCAGGTCCGGCGTTTGGGTATCCAGCTTGGCGTCCAGATTGGCAATCTCGAGATGCAGTTCTTTACTCTTCTTCTCCTGATCCGGCGTGGGCAACTCAAGCTCTGGCTCTTGCGTCCAGTGGTCGCCAACACCGGCTGTTTCGTGCTGGTTGTTCGAGAAGAACGCGAGAAAGCGGTAGTAATCCTTTTGCGGGAACGGATCAAACTTGTGGTTGTGACACTGCGCGCATCCAAGCGTTGAACCAAGCCACACTGAAGCCGTCGTGTTCACGCGATCTACCAGGCTGTAATAGTAGTACTCATTAACATCGATGCCGCCCTCTTGATTTAGCATCGAATTGCGATGGAAACCCGTCGCTATAAGCTGGTCTTTGGTTGGATTCGGCAGCATGTCGCCCGCGATTTGATCGATGGTGAAATCGCGGAATGACAGGTCTGCATTCAGTGCGCGAATGACCCAATCCCGGTACTCCCATGCAGTGCGAAGCCGGTCCTTCTCATATCCGTTGCTATCCGCATAGCGCGCCAAATCCAGCCACTGACGTGCCCATCTTTCGCCGTAGTGCGGTGAAGCAAACAGGTGATCGACAACTCGCTCGTAAGCATCTGGACGGTTGTCGTTTACGAACGCGTCCACTTCTTGCGGCGAGGGCGGGAGCCCGGTCAGATCCAGGTAAACGCGCCGCAGCAGCGTCTCTCGATTCGCCTCCGGCGACGGCTTAAGACCTTCTTTTTCCAGTCTCGCCAAAATGAAGTTATCAATCGCATTACGGCACCACGCCGCATCCTTCACCGGCGGAACATTTGGACGGACAGGCTTCACATAGGCCCAATGCCTTGGCGTTTTCGCGGTGGCGACCGGCGTGACATCGTCCGGCCCAGGTGCACCGGCATCGATCCATTCGCGTATTCTCCCGACCTCAGCAGCGGAGAGTGGCGGTCCGCCGTAAGGCATCTGAGGACGCTCCTGCGCAAGCAGCCTGCGCATAATCCTGCTTTGATCGGCTTTGTGGGGCACGACCACCGGACCGTAATCGCTGCCCTTGAGGATGGCGGAAAGCGAGTCAAGGCGCAATCCGTTCTGCTGCTGATCGGGACCGTGACACGAATAGCAGCGGGCTGCCAGAATGGGTCGAATCTCCTTCGCAAACAATGGCGAAGATCCGATGGATCCATTGAGTTGTGCTGTTTTAGCTGGCCCGTCCGGCGGCGCCGAAAAGCTGCTTTGATCAATCCATCTGCGAATAACAGCTATTTTCGCTTCAGGGAGCGGCTGGCCTCCCATCGGCATTCTGGGGGCGTCCGTCAGGCCTAACATTCGTTTTACGAGCAGGCTATCGCTGCTGTGGCCGGGGACGATGGCGGGGCCCGAAACTCCACCACGCAGTATCGCGGCCTCAGAATCAAGCCGCAGTTTTCCCATGGAAGCGTTGATGTGGCATTGCTCGCACGACTGCCGCAGAATCGGAGCGATGTCACGCTCGAATGTGGGTGCTGCCGCGACCTGGGCTTGTGCGGCGCTGGCGATCCAGAACACGCCCGCAACCGCCAGAGCTCGTATAACCTTAACCGCAAACGATCAGAAATCGTGAACATAGCTATTCCCACTAACTCGAAACCGGGCGACCCAGTTTCTCCAACAGCGACGACATGTCAATCTCTTCAGAGTTCTCGGTGCCGCGCGCCAAGCCAGGCCCGACCGCAACAGCTTCGCTGTGTTTCTCGAACCAGACCAGAAAGGATGCCTTCTCCGCTCCTGATAGTCTCTGCTGATTCAGCCAAGTGTAGTACGCACCCATATCAGCATCGATCAACGACCCGGGCGCATCAACTTCGGCCCCTGCCTGATCGGAAAGCAACTCATTCATGGGGCGTTCACGCGTTCGTGGAGCAAATCGCGCCAGCAAGGTGACGGGCTGTGCTCTGCGGTAGGCTTCCCGCGCCGCCCACTGTACAAACGTTGTGCTGTAAATTTGAGTGCCGGAGCCTTCCGTCAGGAGACTCACCTGAAACCGGTTTAACACCGCATCCGCGGCCGGCCCACTCATGCCTAAATCTTCCGGACCTATTCGCGCGAGCATTGTGTGCAACGCTTCCGCTCCGAATTGAGGCGATTCGTAAGCATTGCGCATACGCTCTACAATTTTGTTCCGAATGGGAGCCAGCCCTTCGTAAGAAATGCACGTCAATGCATCGGTCAATCCATGTTCCAGCGTTCCGCCGTCGATGTACCAATGCGCATAAGGGGACGGGAAAGCTTGCGCACGCTTCTCTACAAAATCAAGTATCTTCCGCAAAGCTCCACCGGATACTACGCTTCGGTAGTAAACTCCCTCTCTGCGTAGCTTGCGAAATAACGGATAGTGGTTCTCCGTCACGCCCTGTCCAATAACGGCAATGCCGAGCCGCGGTACGGGCAAACGCGGCGGCGGCAATTGCGCATAAAATTTCCGAACATACTCTTCCGACGCCGTACGAAAGACGTCCATTTGATGCGTGGCCCAAAGATGGGCAGACAATAGTTCCAGAAACCGTCCTGGAGAGTTCACCCAATCGAATGTCTCTAACTCTGACGTAAGCCGCAGTCCCGCAAACCCTGCCATCTCTTGCCGCCTTCGTTCCACTGTCAAATCCGTCAGATACGCAAGTTGGGCATCCAGTTCTCTCTTTTCAGCGGGAAATTTGAAGTCGTAAGCGATGATCTCTTTAATTAGGAATGGAACGAACCCCAACGGCAGTTGCTGCAGCAGCGGCAAATTTGTTTCAGCTACGTGCGCCGCCTCGCGGGAGTAGCGACGAAAGCTGTCCGCCTGAAGTTGAGCGGGGAGCATGACCAGGTTGTCATTGATATCACGTCTCCCGGCGGGAGTCTTAGAGATCGCTTCGGCAACCTCTCGCTGGCTGGTAGCGCCTCGGAATCTCGCAAAGGAAGTATTTATCGGCATTCAAACTCGAATCACAAGCCACCATCAAGCGGCAGCTAATTCACGTTCAATCTGCTCCAGACTCTTGCCTTTAGTCTCCGGAACGCGCAGTTTGATAAAGAAAACTCCCGCGAAGCAAATCGCCGCATATAGCCAGAATATTCCCGCCGACCCGAACGCTTTGTTCAGGATTGGGAAAGTGTAGGTCAGGAGAAAGGATGCAATCCAAAGTGCTGAGACCGAGATCGAGATAGCAACGCCGCGAACCCGGTTCGGGAAGATTTCAGAAATCAGTACCCAGGTAATTGGCGCAAGCGACATTGCATAGCAGCCGATTGTGAACAGCGTGAGGACCAACACCGGCAAACCCGTCATCCCCATTCGGTAGGCAAGCCCGAGCAGAAAGTGCGATACTCCAATCCCTCCGCATCCCCACAGCATCAGCGGCCGCCTTCCAATCTTGTCCACGAAGCCGAGCGCAACAAACGTAAATACTAGATTCACCGAGCCGGTAATCACAATATTAAACAGAATGTCGTTTACGCCATAGCCCGCGTGCCGATAAATCTCTTCGGCGTAATTGAAGATGATATTGATGCCGCTCCATTGCTGAAGAACGGCGAGAATCACACCAATGGTAAGTGCGCGCAATACTGGCTGATGCGTGAGCGTGGAAAGATGGACCTTCGATTCCCGATCTCGTGCGGCAGTCTCTTCAATCTCGCCCAAAGCGCGCTCGGCATAAACCTCGCCTCCCACTCGCACCAGAAAGCGTTTTGCGTCACGTTCTTTGCCTTTGCCGGCAAGCCATCGTGGGCTCTCCGGAACGAATAGCGAGCAGAAGAAAAAGATGGCAGAGGGAATCGCCACCGCGGCAAACATCCATCTCCATCCGTACTGGCCGTTCCATGAGTTGCGGATGAACTCCGCCGTGGCATTCGCGGGCACTTTGTCAGCGATCAGCCAGTTCGCAATTTGCGCGGCCAGAATGCCAACTACAATCGTCAATTGGTTCAACGCCACCAAGCGGCCCCGCCACTGTGCGGGACTTATCTCGGCTATATACATCGGGGACACGTTAGAAGCAATTCCAATCGCTATTCCGCCCGCAATGCGCCAGACCACAAACATCACAAACGTTGTGGCGAGCCCCGTTAAGAGCGACGAAGCAGTGAACAGAACCGCGGCCAAAATCAGCATTCGCTTGCGTCCGAATCGATCGCTCATGCCGCCGGAGAAAATCGACCCGATCAGACATCCAAGCAGCGCGCAACTGTTTGCCCATCCGATCAGCGCCGCCGAATGCAGCTCAAAATACTGTTCATAGAAGGGTTTTGCGCCGCCAATCACTACCCAGTCATACCCGAAAAGCAAGCCGCCAAGGGCCGCAATGAGCGCTACTCCAAACACGTAGCGAACATTGAACGTACCGATGGCTTTCGCGTCAGTATTGACTATGCTTCCGTGCATCTGCCCTCGATCGAAGCCACACATCCAAGCTCCTGCCGCAAATCGCATGCCCACGCGTGATTTGGGTCTAAAAACAAAACTTCGTCTAATAGCTTGGACGCCTTTTCAACATTGTCGAGACCAAGAGCAGCCTGCGCCTGAAGGAAAGTGGCTGTTGTCCGGTTTCGTTTTTTCAAATCGTCTTCGAACAGCAACATCGACGGCAGCGATGTGGCAAAGTAATCGATCTTGGGCTCTTTCTCCGCCAGTTCGCTCGCGTATTGCTGCAGCTGATGTAACAACGAATGGGCCTCCTGGATTTGCCCGAGCCGCTTCAGAGCGATGGCATTGTAATAGGTCATTTCCGAGTAGCTCTTCACGCTCATCTCTTGAAAATCACCGGTGCTATGTGCTGCCCGAAGCCACCAGCATCGCGCTGCTTCTTCTTGATCCATAGCCGAACAAGCAACACCCAACCAGAAGTACACATTGCTCTGATTTGCGAGTAAGTGTTTCGCTTCGCCCAGATTCACCGGACTAGCCAGAGCCGCTGTGAACAATTCGACTGCCCGTTTGGTTTCGCCTTCACACAATGCATCCCGCCCAAGGGCCAAGTGCGACCGGACGTGTTGAGTAAGCGCCAGTCCCTCGCCGCCTTCCCACGGCTGAAATTGCCGTGAGTTTAGAATTGCGACGGCTTCCGCCGCTCTACCGGTCTGGTTGTAAAGAGTCGCAAGTTCAACCGACAAGTCGTCCCGGGCAGCTACGAGATCCAGATGCCGTTCCATCTCCGCCAAGCGGATTTGAGCGGTAACACCGATGCGCTTTGCCAACTGGTCTCGTTCGTAGAACACGCGTGCATCCGCAGGGTCAGCCTGGAAAGCCTTCTCATAACACTCCCGCGCCCCCTCTGGATCGCCGCGAACATTGTAGTATCCGATGCCCAAATTTCGCCAGATGGTTGCGAGATTGGCGTCCAATCGTGCGGCAATCTCCCAGTGTCCGATCGCTTCCTGGTACCGGCGTTTATCGTAAAGCAGATTCCCGAGATAAAAGTGTGCTCGCGAATCTTGAGGATTCGACTGGATAGCTGCCTCCAACAGCACCAGTTCTTCCAGCCGGTGCGGGAAGCAGTAACTCGCCGGGGCCTCGCGCAGCCCGCCGCAAAGACTCGTCCGCCGCTTCCTGATTGCCGGCCTTTCTCGAGGCCTGTGCCAGGGCGTAATAAATCATCGGTACAGACCCGTCCTGGGCCGCAAAGTCGCTTTCCTCAAGTACCCTTTTCGAGTCTCTATACAATCCTGCCTTCGCATAATCGATTGCCAGGTCCAGGCGCATTTGATTGTCGAGTTGCTGCGGAACTTTGGCTAAGTCACGGGCCCAAATATCCAGTGGATCGAGAGCCCGGGTCTGGAGCAATACTGCGTCCGCACTCTCCCTGTCGCCCTTCATTCGCAAAGCAATCACAAAAAGATTGCGGGCTCGAAGATTGTCTCTGTTGAGAGAAAGCGCCAGCTCCAGGTGCTCGATAGCCGCGCCCCACTCGCTGCGCTTTGCATCCAGTTCTGCCAAAGCGTGGTAACTTGCGCCGCGCCAGGCCTGATTCCACGTCGCCTTGAAGAACGCGTCGTAAGCCTCCTCTTCACGGCCCAGAAAGCACAAGGTTACGCCCAGGTTATAAAACGGCTCTCCGTCGTAAGGGTTCGGATTCAGTCGCGTCAGCCTGTTGATCGCTGCAGCGAAGTGCCGCTCGGCCAAGGCGAATTCGCCGCGCCGCAGATGCCACAACCCAAGCGCATTATTACAGCGCGCGTCTCCGCTATCGCGCCGCAGCGCTTCCTTCCAGTAAGCTTCAGGATGTCGTGTCGCATGCCGATACTGCTCCAGATGTAAGCCCGTTAGATACAATTCGTCCGCGCTTTCCATCTCTTCCGGAAGGCGGGGCTCAGTAGCAGGCTCGGGAAGTTCTTGCCGCGTTTGCGCTTGTTTCCTATAGCGAATCAGTTCTACGCCGTTCGCGTCCAAAACTCGCAGAGCCGCGTCTGGCGACGACGAGCACTCCGCGACGAACGGATGCCCGGGCCGCAGATCATACGTCCATCGCGCTACATTTCCTTGATCCTCAACCAGAATGGCCGCTCGTTCAAACACGCGAGTCGCGCTCACTCCTACTCGAGTCTTTCCTTCTTCAGCGCGAAGACTCACGGCCACATCTAAATTGGCCTTTTGCGCGGGTCCGATCTCTTGAATCGGATACCAATACTGGCTGAACGTCTTCGTTTCGCCGGGTCCGAGGAAGGAAAAGTCGGGTTGGTTATCCGTGTACACACCCGCCATCAGCTCCACATACGGGCCATCGGAATCGGTTAAATTCCGGTCCCAGGAATAGCCGAATTCATGGTTGCCCCAAGTCCACTGCTTCTTGCCTGGCGCGATGTGATGGTCGGCGAAATGAATCACTCCGGCGCTGCGGGCGTAATCGTATCCTCCAAAGAAATCGCCTTTGGATCCCATCGCCATATAGCTGGTAGGCACAGGGATGTTGGCGTACCAACTGAGATCGTTTGGGGCATAGTCCGCCGGGCGGGACAAAGGCCTTCGGCATCTCCTCTTGCGGCACACCGCTTCGCGCACGCGCCCGCATAATCCACGCCGTAATAGCGCCCATGGCACAAAGGGAATTCGCTCATTGCACGTTTGGCGTGGTCCGCCACATGATGCACATCGGGCGGAAAGAACGACTGATACCGCTCATGGACGTGCGTGGCCACGTTCGCCCACCACAAAAAAGTCTGCACAAGCGGCGTCCGGTTATAGAGCCGCACCTTAAGCTCGACGTACGCTCTGTCCGGATACAGACAAACCCCGTGCATCCCCTTCATCCGGTTCATCGGGTCATGATCGCTGCACCAGATGGTCTTTGATCCGTCCTCGTGTTCCTCAATATCAAAACTGACCGGCATGAACGTCGCGGGCCGGTGGTGTTGCGGCCAATTGAACTCCACGCCGCCGGAAATCCATGGACCAGCCAATCCCACCAGCGCCGGTTTGATGACATTTTGCCGGTAGAAGAAGTTGTAGCCGTTGGTCTTATCAAGACCGATGTGTATACGGCCGCCGATTTCCGGCAGAACCATCAAGCGAAGATATTCGTTCTCCAGATGTACGGCTTGCCATGCCCGGTCTTGGCGATCGCGTTGAGACGCGGTCGATAAAGGGCAGCGGATAAACTTTACCGCTGCTCCCTTGATATACGCGCCTTTCAAGAAACATCGGATTCTTGTCCGCCGGCATGGGCTGATAGGTGGGTATGACAACCGCTTCAGACCAGGCTTTCACCGGGCCCTTCTCAGTCTCTGGCGCGGGAGGTAATTCGAACGGCTTCAGGCCTTCCATTGCAGTGTAAACGCGGAAAAGCCGGTCGGGCGAAGAATGTCGAACTGGACCCACCACGGCAGATTGCCGGCGAAAGCAATCTGAAGCGTTGACGACTCGCCGGGCGCCAGATTGGGCAGGTCCACCTCTTTGCGCTCGATAGGAATGTCACCGTATCCGTAATAGACGGCTCGCAATTTATATCCTTCGAGCGTGTAAGCCGGGACTGTTTTCCTGGTGCGCACCGTCAGCCGGAACGCGATCGGATGACCGTCTATAACGGCTGATTCAATCGGGCTTGATTCGCCGCGCAGCAGTTCATAAGATCCTTTCCGATTACCATAAAGATCCACGACGCCGTGCACGCGCTGGCGCATCACTCCCGTACCGCGGTCCCCAATATGAGTCCGGTAATCGTTGTAGCAGAAGAAGATCAAACCGCCGATGAAGTCTCTTGTGCGCAAAACTTCGTCATGCGTGCGCATGATTTCGCGCCGGCGCTCGTCGCCCTCTGGACGCTCCGCCGTGCACGCGCAATATCCGTACTCCGAGATCACGATCGGCTTATCCGGGAACGCTGCATGAATCTCATCCACGTTACGACCCACCGCGTTCGCGTCTCCCGGATACCAACTCCCGAAGTACTCATTACAGGCGATAAAATCCATCAGGCCGGAAACGTCTTTGCCGGGA
Source organism: uncultured Acidobacteriaceae bacterium (assembly GCA_963845995.1). GTDB lineage: Bacteria > Acidobacteriota > Terriglobia > Bryobacterales > Bryobacteraceae > Bog-105. Next base: position 11,752 of record CAWJUO010000008.1, read on the forward strand.
GTTTGCCGCAGCGAATGTGACGCATAAGAGCACAACCGGTTAGGATCGAGGCGCTTCGCTTCGTTCAGCATGTTTTTGGCGAAGTTGTAGGCCGGTGGATTCTGTCCATTGATTTCGTTGCACAATCCCCAGGACACAATGGATGGATGATTGCGGTCTCGCGCGATCATTTCCCGCAGTTGCTCCAGGCCGTTTTGCATGATATCGGGATCCGGCTGCTCGCCCATGCCTTTAAACGTGTCCGCTCCCCAGGTGGGGACTTCGGTCTGGATCATAATTCCATGCCGATCGCAATAATCCAGGACGCGTCTGTCCTGCTGCCAGTGAACTCGCGTGAAAATACAGTTGAGATTCTTCAGATCGTCGTGATCGTGCGTGATCCATGACGCCGGTTCCGCCATGCCGAATTCCGGATTACTGCCGGCCATGCGTTCAACACCCATCAGCCGCACGCGCTCGCCATTGAGATAGAAAGCCGCGTCCTTAACTTCAAATCTGCGCACGCCGAACGTCGTGCAAAAAGAATGAGAGGGCGTACGTCCGCCTTCGATTTCCACCTCCAGCCGGTAGAGATGTGGATGGTCGAAATGCCAGAGCTTCGCATGCGGAAAGCTCCCCGTTACAGTCGCGGTTCCCGAACTGGCCCTGGTAAGGCTGACCTCTGCGGCTTTAGGTTTCGTTGCTACTATCAGGCCAGTTGCATCGTCAATCACTCGCCATCCAACCGTGCCGTTCCACGGCTGCGTGCCGGCATTGCGCAGAAAGGCCGCGATATGGAGGTTTGCGTCAGCGGTCGCGCCTTCCGGAACTGCCTCGACGTCAACCCGTTCGATGAATACCTGAGGAGATATCAGTAGACTCACTGGCCGGTAGATTCCGCCATCGTGAGCCCAATCGCTCGATCTGCCTCGTGGCAGCATGTGTTCGTTGAAGGAGTTGTCAACGCGGACGGCGATGGTGTTCGGCGCCATCGAACCGCAAAAGTTCCGTGATGTCCAGTTGGAAGGCAGTGTAGGGCTTGCCGATGTGCTCTCCCGCGACTGCGCCGTTCACCCAAATCCGGGCCGAATGGAATACCGCCTCGAACTCAACGCGGACTGCCTTCCCGTGCCACCCGGTGCTCGGGTCAAAGGTGCGCCGATACCACGCCACGCCCCGGTACTCTGTCAACGCCGGCTCAATTTGCCAGGTATGCGGAACGGAAACAGTACGCCAATCAGCCTCTTGACGCCTCAGCGCTATACCAAGCCTGGTTCGTACCCGAATCGGCGGCATCGGTACGGAACAACCAATCTCCGTCCAGGCTCACGAGGCGCGTGGGATTGGCAGAGATTTCGCCGTTATTTGGACGTCCGGAGATCTGTCCCTCGGCAGCCCGGGGTGCCAGGGAGATTGCCCCGAGGCCTAAGAATTGCGTCAATTCGCGGCGCGAAAACATGTCTTTCGGATTCTTCATGACGGGCGTGTACGTTAACGCTGTTTAGTAGACCACATGCCTTGTAATGTGTCAACTTCTTCGCGAGCATGATCGGGCAGGAACGCCTACGGCGAACTCGCCACCCCTTCCATATCCGCGGTCTGCATCTCCAGAAACAGATCCAAATTACTCTGCAGAATGATATGGGCTGGTAAGCGCTGCCGCAAGGGTGGACAGGTCCCCTCCACCAGGAACTGGTGCATGGAGCGAAAGGCCATTCGGCCCTGCGCTCTCGGTCTCTGATAAATGGTTGCTAGCACGTTTCCGTTCCGAATCAATGGAATCAGACGCGGAAAGAGATCTGTCGTTATCACCAGCGTTCCCGGCAAGCGTCCGGCGTCTTCCATCGCTTGTAAAACTGGAAGTGAGTTAGCTGTGCTTACATATACGGCCGCCAAGTTCGTCCGTGCGGCAAGAGCGTCTTTCATCATCGCGCAAGTCCGCTCGGGATCGTCGTGAGCCTCGACCACACCGGCCAAAATCAAGGAGCTCTTCATTTTGGTGAGGAACTCTCGCACGCCCCTCACTTTTTCCGAGTGATCCACGGTACTAAGATCGCCCGTAATCACGAGAAGGTCTCCGGACTTCCGGGCACAACGGGCAAGCAGCTCGGCCACAGTGGCGCCGCTGCTATACGAGTCAATCGACACAGCGGTCAGCCGCTCCGTTCCCGGAGCATCGGTAGCAACACAAACAACCGGTACGTGGGCCCGCGCCGCTTTCCGAATCCATGGTTTCAAATCCGCCGGGTGGCCGGGCGCCAGTATGATCCCGTTCGTTTTCTCTTCGAGCGCCTGTGCGAACAATTCTGTATCGCCTTCTCCAAGCCGCGGATATGTCCGAAACTGCAGCTCGACAGAATCCTGAAACGGAACCGCCGCCTCTTCGATGCCTTCCCGTAGCGCATCGAAAAAAGACGCGATCTCTCGTGGCAGATGAACAGAAATCGACAGTTTCTTATCGAGTCTGAGATTGCGCGCCGCGACGTTCGGCCTGTAGCCTAACGTCTGGGCCATCTTCAGCACGCGGGTCCGAGTCATCGGGTTGATGCCCGGTCTCTGATGGAGTGCCCGATCAACGGTTCCAATCGAAACCCCGAGCGCACTGGCAATATCCTTAATGCCGGCCGCCTTCACCCGCTTCCGATTGTCTTCCGAGCTTTTCATAAGAACTCCTGCCCATTGTACGCTCGAAATCCGCCATTGGGGCGTGTACGATACCGTAGCTCTGAAGGAATTTACAAAATCCTGCTTTCGTCCTAACCCGCACTAAACAATCACCAACTTGGCACCAGCGAGCAATCCGTAGAGGTAGATTGCTCCCGTGTACGTTGACAGTAGTGTTTTTCTTGTGATAACGTTCGGCTCAAGAACGCGTCCGGATTGCGGCACGCGCTTAAGAGTGAATAGGGGGTGCGTCATGTCCGTCGTCCGATGTCTCAGCCGCATAGTCGTTGTTTCTGCGAGCCTTTTTCTAGTCGCTGCTTTAAATGCTCAGGTGGACAGCGGGACTATTTTGGGAACCGTGCGTGATAACAGCGGCGCGATTGTTCCAAATGCCACAGTTACGGTCCGCAATGAGGGCACTGGGTTCAGTCAGTCCACTGTCACAAGTAGCTCAGGCACTTACGTTCTTACGCCATTGAAGATTGGCAAATACAGCGTTGAAGTTGCGAACCCCGGGTTCAAAAAAGAGGTACGCAACGGCCTCGAGCTAAATATTCAACAACAGCTAGTCGTGGATTTCAGCCTTCAGGTCGGCGACGTCTCAACCGAAGTGCAAGTGACAACCGCAACTCCTATCCTGCAGACGGAGAGCGGCTCGGTTGGTGAGGTCATCAATTCCCATGTCATAAACGATCTTCCCCTGAATGGCCGCAACTACACCTTCCTAGCCCGGTTGGTTCCTGGCGCAACCGTAGGCCAGCCGGAGGGACGAGGACTGAACGCCAACGGATGGTTTGCCGCAAACGGCACTCGGCCCGCGCAAAACAATTACCTCCTCGATGGCATCGACAACAACACCAACGATGTGGACTTTCTCGCTGGCGCGGCTTATGTAATAAAGCCGCCCATCGATGCAATCAGCGAATTCAAACTCCAGACGAGTTCCTTCAGTGCTGAGTTCGGCAGAGCCGGGGGCGCGGTACTGAATGCAACTTTGAAATCGGGAACCAATCAGTTCCACGGCAGCGCATGGGAGTTTCTTCGCAATGACAAATTGGATGCAACCGACTTCTTTTTAAACGCAGCGGGGCAGCCCAAGGGCGCGTTCAAGCAAAACCAGTTTGGCGCAACTGCCGGCGGCCGGATTATCAAAGATAAGACGTTCTTCTTCGCGGATTACGAAGGCACTCGCATCCGGCAAGGTACTCCAGAAACCGGGTACACCGTTCCAACTATGGCGGAGCGCAACAGCGGCTTCACGGATTTCTCAGATCTTATTGCCTTGCAGAGCGGCTCCCTCAAGGACGCGTCGGGGAAGTCGTACCCGTTGGGAACCATTTTCGATCCGGCGACCACGCAAAGCATCGGTAATGGCCAATACACGCGTTCTCCTTTCGCCGGAAATCAAATTCCCGCCAATCGGCTTGACCCGAACGCTATCAAACTGTTGAGTCTGTATCCCGCGCCGACTGGCCCCGGGCTGCTGAACAACTACAGCGTGAATCGGAATTCCACAACCGATGTCAACTCTTTCGATGTTCGCGTCGATGAGAACTTTTCCGAAAAGGACCAGATGTTCGGTCGCTATAGCTGGTCGCACAGCCCGAGCTACCTTCCACCGCCTTTTACCGGCTTCGCGGATGGCGGAGGGTTCGGCCAAGGACAGCAGAGCGTCAACACAATGGGGGCTGCTCTCAGTTACTCACACTCGTTTACGCCCACGCTTGTTAACGAAGCCCGAGTCGGTTTCAACCGCGAGCACACAACTCGCGCGCAAGCCTACGCTAATTCCACAACCAATATCCCAGCCCAATTCGGTATTCAGGGCATCCCACAGTTGCCTGGGAACGGTGGTCTGCCCAACCTTGCTCTCGGAGATCTAAGTCAGCTTGGCTCGAGCGAATGGTTGATTGGCGACCGCTACAGCAACACTCTTCAGTTCACGGAAAATCTCACCAAGGTCTATAAAACTCACACCTTCAAAGGTGGATTCGAAGCACAGGAGATTTCCGCTCCCTGGTTGTCGCCGCCCTACTCGCGGGGGGCCTTCGACTTTAATGGTCAGTACACGTCCATTCCGAACGTTACCGATAACAGCACAGGTCGGGCGCAATTTCTGCTCCTGCCGAGTGGTACGGCGAATGTCGGAGGCGCCGATAGCGTATCCGCTTCTAACTTCGGCGATGTCGCTACCACGCGCTCTTATTACGGCGCTTTCTTTCAAGACGATTGGAAGGTCAATTCAAAACTCACTCTGAATCTTGGACTGCGCTGGGATTGGTTCAGCCCCACGGGTGAAAAGTATTCCGCTCAGGCTAACTTCATTCCCGGCAATCCGGGCAGCAGTGCCGAGTACATCATTCCGGCAAGCCGCAAAGGCGATCCTCCACTTGCTCCCGGCTTTCCTCAGTTGCTCGCTCAAGATGGAATCAATCTCGTTTATTCGAACGCATACGGGTCAGGTTTAAGCAAAGTGCAGGAGAACAACTTTGCGCCGCGGTTCGGATTTGCTTACCAACTAACTCCTAAGTTTGTCGTTCGAGGCGGCTATGGCATCTACTATGGCGCTTTTGAAAATCGCGGCGGTTCTCCGAGTCTGGGTTATAACTATCCGTTCCAATACAGCTTCAGTTTCCCGGATGCAAACGCGGAGTCGCCCGTTGTCTTTCCAAACGGCACAACCGCTACTCTCGAAAATGGGTTATCCAGCGTTCCGTTGAATCCGGCTTCCGTCAACGCGTCGGGACTGGATTTGCGCGGTATCCAGTTGAACTACAAAACGCCTTACGTGCAAAGCTACAATTTCACGCTTCAGTATCAATTGTCGTCCGTAGACTCGATAGAGGCGGGGTATGTGGCATCTCTCAGCCGACATCTCGAATCGTTTGTGGGAGCGAACGATCAGAGTGTCCTCCTGCCGCTCGGCTACAATCCCCAAAAGTATGTTCCCTTCCCGGACTTTGCTCGAGGATCCTCATATGCGGATACGGTTGGCGTTGCAAACTATCACTCGCTTCAAACCAAGTACCAACGCCGTTTCGCCAATGGCCTGACAGGCCTGTTCTCGTATACCTTCGCCAAAACATTAACTGATGCGGGCGATCTTCTCAGCGGCGGCGGTGTTGCCGGTTATCGAGCGCCGTATCTCCCTGGCTGGGGAATCAAAAAAGATATGGGACTTGCGCCCTTTGACATACGCCACGCCGTCTCCTTCTCCGGCACTTACGACCTCCCCGTTGGTAAAGGACAGAAATACATGGCTAACTCCAACCGTGTTGCTGAATTCGTTTTGGGCAACTGGAGTACGAACTGGATACTTACACTTGATACGGGTCAGCCGCAGACGATTAACTGCGCCACTTCCACCGGAGCGGGAACCGGATGTTACGCGCTATACACCGGCGTTGATCCATACAGCGGATCTCACAATGTTTCGCAGTACTACAATCCCGCCGCGTTCGCAACGCCTGCACCGGTCAAAACGGTCGGGACAGACCGACTACTCGCCACTTGGAGGAGGCAACACCCAGGTCTCCGGGCCGCCCATGCGACGGCTCGATTTCTCCCTATTCAAAACCTTCCCTATCACGGAAACTATGCGATTCGAGTTCCGCGCAGAGTCGTTCAACCTTACTAACACGCCGGCTTTCGCGCAGCCAGGAAACTTGAATTACCTGGATACGGCAAACTTCGGCCGTATCACGTCTACCCGGGATGCTCCGAACGATCCTCGCGAACTTCAGTTTGCCCTGAAGTTTTATTTCTGAAGTAGACTGGTTGTTCATCGGGCAGCCGCTAAAGCTGCCCGATTAGTTCCCGCTCCATGAGACAGTTCTCCCGTCTTGTCCTGTCAGGTCTTTTAACCGTGTGCCTCTTTGCAAGTTCCGGAGACTTCCAGGCTAATCACATCGCCGGTGAAGACTTATTGTCGAAGAAAGACTTGCCATCGGCAATTCTCAATCTCGAAAAGGCCTGGAAAATCGATCCCGGGAATTACGTCAATGGCTACAATTTGGCTCTGGCGTATTTCGAAGCCGGGAGAACGCACGAGAGCCGTGATTTGATCAACGATCTCATGCGGCACGCGGACAAGGCCGAACTGCATAATCTGCTGGCGGATGTAGAGGAATCCGAAGGTCACCCCAACGAAGCGGCCCGGCAATACGAATTGGCGGCGCGGCTAGACCCATCTGAAAAAAATGTGTTTGACCTGGGCAGCGATCTTTTGAAACATCGTGCCTTCACCTCTGCCTTAGCAGTTTTCAAGTTTGGAGTCGAACGTTATCCGGAATCGCCAAAAACGCGTGTGGGCTTGGGCATCGCCTACTATTCGCTCGGGAAGTACGACGATGCGGTGCAGGCGCTGTGTAAGGCTGTCGATCTTGATCCAACGGATACGAAAGCACTCGACTTCCTCGGTAAGATGGTTAACGTTTCTCCTCGATATGGGGACGATGTAACAAAACGTCTCGCCCGGTTTGTGAGCATCTATCCGGGCAACAGCGCGGCGAATTACTACTATGCGCTGAGCTTACGCAAGCGAGCCCTGAGTACAGACAATAAAGCGGGTCAGCAAGGCGCCGAGGCGTATCTCGTCAAAGCCGTTCGGCTCCGGCCAGACTTTCCCGATGCTCATTATGAACTAGGATTACTGTACGAAGACGAGGCGCGGGACAACGACGCGATTCATCAATACGAGCTTGCGGCGAAGGGTCAGCCAACTCTCACCAAGGCTCACTATCACCTCGCGCGTCTATATCGAAAAACCGGACGCGAAACGCTCGCGGAAAAAGAATTTCAGACGTTGAAAGCGTTGAAAGGAAACCCATAGACTCCGCTTGAATCGCCGCGAATTTGTTAGCGCATGCGCTGCGGGTTACTGGCTTTCGAAAAAGCCGCTGTTTGCCGCGCGCATCCCAATCCATTACCGCCAGCCGCCTCCCTACGAGTCTTACATTTCATTCATTGAGCCGGGGCACGACGAGTTTCCTGAAGAGAGAGCTGCCATGGAACTTGAAGCCGCGCTTCGGGAGTGGTGGCATCGGCAACGCAGCCCGATCGAAGCTCGTTTTTACGCATTGCCGGCCGATCTTGTGCGCTTCGAATTCAAAGAGCCGGGTATGTATCGAACCGGCCTTGCTCAGGTGCGCTATACGGATGGACAGGTTGCCGGGATAACGCCCGTTGACGAGTACACCGCCTCGTCTGAAAAATCCTTCTTTCAAGACGTAACGGGAACTGTTTTCAAAGGCGTTCACTCCTTCACGGAGCAGCTTTCAAAGGGCATTCCTTATTGGATTGCAAGGATCGATCCTGCCAGTGGCATTGATGTGTACGGGAACAACGGCGTTGCCGTGGGAGATATCGACAACGACGGTGTCGATGAACTCTTCGTTTGCCAGCCGGGCGGATTGCCCAATCGGCTCTATAAATTCGTGCAGGGCGCATTCGTCGATATCACCGCCAAAGCCGGGATCGATCTCCTGGACCCTACCTCCAGCGCGCTCTTCCTCGATCTCCGGAATATAGGACGCCAGGACCTGATCGTTTTGCTGACGACGGGTCCGGTTCTGTTCTTAAATAACGGCGATGGAACATTCCGTCTCAGCCAAAATGCTTTCAACTTCGCCTCTCCTCCGCAAGGTACATTCACCGGCATGGCGGCAGCCGACTACGATCGCGATGGAAAACTGGATCTCTATTTCTGCAGCTATTTGTTCTTCCAGAGCGAAGCGCAATACCGTTACCCCGTTCCCTATCACGACGCGCGGAATGGCCCACCCAATTATTTGTTCCGCAACCGGATTGATGCTGATGGCGGAGGGTCCTTCGAGGACGTGACCATCGAGTCCGGCATCGGCCAGAACAACGATCGTTTCAGTTTCGCGGCGGCTTGGTGCGATTACGATGGCGACGGGTGGCCGGATCTCTACGTTGCTAATGACTTCGGACGAAAGAACCTATACAAAAACGACCGGGGCAGGTTTCGCGACGTTGCCGGAGAGGCTGGCGTCGAAGACATTGGACCTGGAATGAGCGCATCGTGGTTCGATTACGACGGCGACGGACGGCCAGACCTGTACGTAGCAAACATGTGGAGCGCCGCGGGACAGCGCGTCTCCCGATCGAAGAATTTCCCGCCCGCAAAAGATCCCGCTTTGGCGGAAGCGTATCGTCGTCACTCGAAAGGTAATTCCCTCTACCGCAATCTTGGGAACGGCTCGTTCGTTGCCGAGAAGCAGTTGGAATTCGGACGCTGGGCCTGGTCGTCGGACGGGCATGATTTTGATTGCGACGGATCACCAGAAGTCTTTGTCGTCTGCGGCATGATGACGAATGGCCTTAAGCCGGATCTTGCGAGTTTTTTCTGGAGGCAGGTGGTTGCTAAATCACCCAGCGACGCGAAACCGGCCGCAGCATATGAGAATGGCTGGAATGCGCTGAATCAATTTATCAGGGAAGGCTATAGCTGGAACGGGCACGAACCGAACGTGTTCTTCGTGCGCAAAGATGGACAATACCGAGATTTCTCCGGGGTAAGCGGACTCGACGTCGCAGAGGATGGGCGCGCGTTCGCAGTAACTGATTTGACCGGCGACGGTTCGCTCGACATCATTCTCAAGAGCCGTCTCGGCCCGCAGGTCCGAGTTTTTCAGAATCGCTGTGCCGGGAATCGCGGCCGTATTGTCTTTTCACTGCGCGGGACGAAATCAAATCGCGATGGCGTTGGTGCGAAGGTCACGGTAGACGGGCAAGTCAAATGGGTGACTGCCGGTTCAGGTTATCTTTCGCAGCACACGAAACGGCTGCATTTTGGATTGGCTGATCGAGACACGGCAGAGCGCGTCACAATACTCTGGCCGTCGGGATTCGAGCAGACACTCGGGCCATTAAGAGCTGGATATCGTTACGATGTCGTCGAGGGGCAATCGGATGTCTCGCAAGTACCGTTGGCGCACGGCGGGTTTTTTCAGCAGGAACTCCCGGTTCGTTTCGAAAACAAGCCAACACTGCAAACATCGTGGTTTATTGAGCCGATCCCTTTGCCCGACAAGCGTCCGGGACCCGGGCTGGTGACGATTGCAGACCAGGAATCGACGGACACTCTCGCGGCATACAGCATTTTCAGACGCTATCTCTTCGAATGGCGTACAGATCTTGACCTCCCGCTCTATCTGCTGGTGGACGAGAAGGGGCGCGCGCGCAAAATTTATTCGAGCCAACCGAGTGCAAGAGACGTGCAGGCCGACATACATTCTCTGGGAAAACCACTGCCCTTTGAGGGCCGCTACGTGGTTCAGCCTCGCCGCGATTTCTTCAAGTTTGGCGCGGCGCTGCTCGCATCCGGCTATCCGCAACAGGCGCAGCCCTATCTTGAAGCCGTACTGGAACGCGAACCTAATATGCGGACGATGGTTCTGCTTGCTCAGATCCACATCGATGCGGGGCGCACCGCGGACGCTCGCAAATTATTGAAGCAGGCGCTGGATTTAGATCCTCAGAGCGCGGAAGCATGGAACGAACTTGGGGCGGCGGAATCGTCCGATGGTCGCCCGGACGCGGCTATCAAATGCTTTCTAAAAGCGCTGGAGATAAAGTCAGACCTCAATTACGCCACAATGAATGCGGCAGAGGCGTATGCCGCACTAGAAGACAATAGCAATGCGGAGAAATTCTATCGGCGCGCACTCGCTCTGGATCCGAAATCCGCAGAGGCGGCCAACGGCCTGGGACTTGCACTTGCAAAACAAAATCGGACAGCGGAAGCGAAAGCGGCATTTGAGCGGGCGATAGAACTTCGCCCGCAGTTTGGTTCTGCAATCAACAATCTGGGAGTCCTCTACACCAGCGTCGGCGATGTCAAAAATGCGATTGCCGCCTTTCTATACGGGACGCAAGCGTCTCCGGACGACGACACGTTATACATGAACCTGGCGAGTGCTTATGTGCACCATGGAGAACTAGAGAAGGCCCGGCAGGCTGTTCAGCGGTGGCTAGACCGAAAGCCCGGGCAACAAGCAAGCACTTCGCGCTTTGCGGGCGCTGGATAACC
>CAWJUO010000009.1:0-237512 GCA_963845995.1 uncultured Acidobacteriaceae bacterium
GCCAAGAGATAACGCGCCGGAACCAAACAGTCCTAGTCAGCGATAAGCGGAGAGTCAAAGAAAGGGTCATTTCGCAAGGCAACAGGACACGCTTGATTTTTGGTGAGGCTTGCGGACCATCCGGCTATCGAGATCGCATACGCACGAGGCCGCGGATACAGAGCAGAACCCGACGGCACCGAAGCCGATGGAGCCCACCATTGAGAATGGGCCTCCGTCGTCTCTCCCGATATCAAAAACGACTGCGGACACCGAAGATGAGGCCAGTCGCAAGCCACAAGAGTAGGCCGATCCACAGCAGCGACCGATCAACTTTCGTACCTGCGAGCTTTCCCTCGCCCTCCCCGAAGCGCCCGTGTTCGAGAAACTCCTTTTATTGTTTGGCATCCCGCATCCGTTCGCATTCCAGTCAATCGGCGACCCGGGCCGCGGGTCGAAAAGGGCAAGTTTTGGGAGTGTCCTGATAGCAGCCTACCCGCGACTATGCTTAATCGTAGACCTCGCGACGGTGCGCAATCCGCGTGACATCGACCGGTTTGGCGGTGTCATCGATTTCGTAGACGGCCCGGTAATCACCGATGCGGATACGCCATTCATTATCGCCGCCCTCGAGCTTTTTGCAGCCCGGGGGCCGCGGCGTGTCGCCGAGAACTTCCAGACGAGGCACAATGCGGGTGACCACTCTAGCGGGCAGAGCCTGCAATTCTCTTTCTGCGCTTGAGGTTAACGCGACGCGGTATTTACTCACGCGTTAGCTTGCCGCTCTTGACGAGGGCCGATTTGACCTTTGCCAGCGGGATACGTTTTTCATTGCGGCGCGACCGGGAGACAAGTACGTCCTCAATATCCTGCCAAAGCTCCCGATGCTTTTTCAGATCGAGGACGACGGCCACCTTCCGGCCCTGTTCATCGGTTATGAATTGGATGCCCGTCATGGTTCTATTGTCCTTCAGGTTGCCGGTCGTTCATTATACCCGCCATTGCGGCTCGCACCAAAGCTCTTTGTTTTCCGGTATCGTGCAGTCCAGCCGAATATGGCGGACCTGTTGCTTAAATTCCCGAACCAGCCAACTCTATGACGCGGACGAAGAATATTCCATCCACCCAAACCTAGACGGAACGGTCGTCAACTGATGCTGGATCGAAGCCCGTGCCTCCCAAATTTGATCCGCTCTCAACTGCGCCGCGATAACTTACAAGTGCATGGACCGCCGCACATTCATTCAAACATCAACAGCGTTTGCCACTACGCTGCTCTCCGCACAAACTCCTCCACCCGAAGCCGGTTGGTATGACAGGCCGATGCGATGGGCGCAGCTGGCTTTCGTCGAAGACGATCCGGGCCAGTACGACCCCTCATTCTGGCTGGATTACTTTCGACGCATTCATGCCGATGCCGCTTGCCTGAGCGCCGGCGGCTGCGTTGCATTTTATCCGACCAAAGTGCCGTTTCATTTTCGAAGCAGATGGTTGGGTAACAGAGATTGTTTTGGCGATCTGGTCAAAGGGTGCCGCGAGCTGGGCATGAACGTCATTGCCCGCACCGATCCGCATGCGGTTCATCAGGACGTCTACGATGCGCATCCGGACTGGATCGCGGTGGATGCGACGGGTGCAAAGCGGCGTCACTGGTCCGACCGCGAGTTATGGGTAACTTGCGCGCTGGGCCCCTACAACTTCGAGTACATGCCGCAGATCAACGACGAGATTTTCAGGCTGTATAAGGTGGATGGCCTCTTCACGAATCGCTGGGCGGGTTCGGGCATGTGTTACTGCGAGCATTGCCAGAAGAATTTCCGCGACTTCTGCGGGCTTGAACTTCCGCGCACTCTCGATCCGCAGGCCGCGGCGCGCAAGCAGTACATCATCTGGCACCAACAGCGGCTGTTCGAGCTGTGGCGGCTGTGGGATGGCAGGATTAAGGCGATCAATCCGAATGCCGCTTATCTCGCCAATGCGGGCGGGGGCGCTCTGAGCGACCTGGATATGAAGACGATTGGGGAACTTGCGCCCACACTGTTCGCGGATCGTCAGGCGCGGCGAGGAGTGATGCTGCCGTGGGCGAACGGGAAGAATGGTAAAGAGTATCGCGCCACCCTCGGGCGCAAGGCCATCGCGGGTATTTTCAGCGTCGGGCTGGAAGAAGAGTACCGGTGGAAAGACTCCGTTCAGAGCGGCCCCGAGATTCGCATGTGGGTGGCGGACGGCATCGCGCAGGGCCTGCGCCCATGGTTCGTCAAGTTCAACGCCAAACCAATCGATCGCCGATGGCTTCCGGTGGTTGAGGAGCTATACGTCTGGCATCACAAGAACGAGCGGTATTTGCGTAATGAGGAGCCGCTCGCCAGAGTGGGCATGGTCTACTCGCAGCAGACCGCAACGTTCTATGGGGGCCAAAAGGCGCGCGCCAAAGTAGAAGACGCGGCGCTGGGCTATTATCAGGCGCTGGTTGAAGCGCGCATTCCATTTGAAATGGTTCACGACCGGCTGCTTGATGCGGCTCACCTGGACGCGTTCCGGGTGCTGATTCTGCCCAATATCGCCGCGCTTTCGACTGGGCAGTGCAGACAACTGGAGGAATATGTGACGCGGGGTGGCAGCATCGTTGCCACTCACGAGACGTCGCTCTACGACGAATGGGGAGTCCGGCGGAACGACTTCGGCTTGGCTTCGCTGTTCGGGGTCTCTTTCGACGGCAGCGTGGAAGGGCCAATGCTGAATTCCTATCTCACGCTCGAAAGGGACCCCGTCACGGGACAGTTTCACCCGTTGTTGTCGGGCTTCGAGGATGCCACTCGCATCATCAATGGCGTGAACCGGGTGCATGTGCGGCAAACCGAGGCCTGGCGTACCTGCGCCTTTAACGGTCGTGCCCTCTTATCCGGATCTCCCGATGGAAGAGGTGTTTCCGCGCCCGGTGAAAAGCAAAGACCCGGCGTTTATATCCGGCAAGTAGGGCGCGGCCGGGTCGTTTATTTCCCTTTCGATCTGGATCGCACCTTCTGGGAGATTCTGGATGTGGATCACGGCAAGCTACTGCGAAATGCGGTTCTTTGGGCGTCCGGGGAGCCGCAGCCGCTTACCGTAAGAGGACCTGGACTCCTGGACGTTTCCCTTTGGCGGCAAAAGGAATCGATGACGGTTCATCTGGTCAATCTGACGAATCCCATGGCGATGAAGGGTCCCGTGCGGGAAATCATTCCCGTTTCGAGCCAGCAGTTGCGTATCGCTATTCCGGCAGGCAAACGAATTGCCGCGGCGCATTTACTGGTGGCGGAGAGGGAGGTCCCGTACCGGCAGCAAAACAACGCGGTCGAACTGGAGGTTCCTTCCGTCGATTTGCATGAAGTGGTCGCGCTGGATTTTGAGAGTTAGCGTCTAGCGCGCACCAGTTCCGGGAGGCATTCCCGGGCGAGCGGGGCGGGGAGGCGCTACGTAGTTCACGAGTTCATCGACGGGCCTGTTTGCAGCCCACGCTATACCGCGGAGCAGTGTCCGTTGAACCTGGTAATTCGAAAGATTGGCGTAGATGTGACCCTGCATCCAAACGAACGCCCGGGCAGGTTGCCCACCGGCGAGTGTGTGTTCGTATGTCCACATCTGGGGCGCGATTTCTCCCGCGTGGGTGCCGGCGCTGTGAGTAGGCGGGATTGCGGTTGTCGCCAGTACATGAACGGCAGGATCTTTCGCCCACGTCATCTTGAAGAAGGCTTCGTCAAGGATCGTGATATCGGTCATGTCTTTCATGATGGGGTCCGATTTGTCCACGACTGTGTAGTGGATTGGAGCGTCCAAGGTGTAGTTCACCTCGCCATGCTTCTTTGCGCCACCCAGCAGCGTCGCCAAGTAGGCTGGATCCGGTCCGCACAACGAGTCATGGATATTCACCAAGCCGCCGCCGCGTTTTACGAATGCCTCGAAGGTGGCCTTTTCGTCGTCGATCAGGTAGCCTGCGTCGCCTTTGTAGATCACGACTACATCGGTATGTTCGAGGTCGGCGCTGGTGGGGGGATGTAGAGCGCCATCGACAACGGCGCCATGCTCAGTCAGAAGCTTGCTCCAGTCGGCGAGAAACTGCGGGTAATCATGTTGACCCGGAAGATGGGACTTCAGGCCGACCCAGATATAGATATGCATCCCATTGGGATTCTGGCCGGGTGGGCGCGGCCGCTGGACGGATGCTGGAGGCGCGGTGTTTACAGCCTGTGCATAGGCGAACGGTTGCGTCGCCGCCGCAGTAAGCAGGAGAAAAGCGCCAAGGGCAACGTGCCCGAGTGTGGCCTTTGCAAATTTTCGATATGTTCGGCCTGGAGCGCCTGAAAGCGCAGGCATAATTTTACTCTTGATGTAATTTGTTGTGTTACTCAACTCATCCCTCGTGGTATTCGAATGATGTCACAGCGTATTTCAAGCTCGTCACAGTACACTACAAATGAATGACTCTAGATGAGCTAGAAAGAGAGTATGTTGCGCTCCGACAGCAAGCCGATGCTGTGCGGAGCTATCTTTGACGCGCCGGGCAAGCGGGCGGAGTTGAATCAAACAGAGGTTGAGATCTCCGATCCCGATTTCTGGAATCAGCCGGAAAAGAGCCAGCGCATTATGCAAGCGCGCAAGCGGCTCGAAGAGGGTATTCAAAGTTCCACGGCGGTTGCTTCCGCCACCTCCGATATAGACACCTTATTTGAACTGGCCAGGGAAGGCGAGGACGTCGGGGCGGAGCTCGAGCGCGAAATGAAAACGCTTGAGGCCAATCTGGAACGGCTGGAAACTGGGATGCTGCTGTCGGGTGAAAACGACGCGCGCGATGCGATCGTCACGATTCACCCGGGGGCGGGCGGCACCGAAAGCCAGGACTGGGCCGAGATGCTGTTACGCATGTATTTGCGCTGGGCGGAGCGGCATAAGTTCGAGGCCATACTGACGGACCGGTTGGAGGGTGAAGGCGCGGGTATCAAGTCGGCCACGGTGGAGATCAACGGCGAGAACGTCTATGGGCAGTTGCAGGCTGAAATCGGCGTGCACCGGCTGGTCCGCATTTCTCCGTTCGATGCGAACGCGCGGCGGCATACGTCATTTGCGTCTGTATTCGTTTATCCGCAGATTGACGACACGATCAATATCGATATCAAGCCGGACGATATCAAAGTGGATGTTTTCCGGGCGAGCGGTGCGGGCGGGCAGCACGTGAACCGGACGGAATCGGCGGTGCGATTTACACATATTCCAACGGGGTTGGTCGTGCAATGCCAGAACGAGCGTTCGCAACACAAGAATCGCGCCAGCGCGCTGAAACAGCTTCGCGCCAAATTGTACGAGTACGAAATGGAGAAGAAGCGGGCGACGGAGAAGAAGCTGGAAGATACGAAGCTGGAAATCAACTTCGGCAGCCAGATTCGCAGTTACGTGCTCGCGCCTTACCGGATCGTGAAAGACCTGCGTTCGCGATTGTCGATTGGGGATACGGACCGCGTGCTGGACGGCGATATCGATGCGCTGATTCATGCGTTTCTGGTCTGGCGTAAGACGGGTAAGACGGTGGGCGATAGCAAGGACGATCTGCCGGAATAAAATGCTCGATGCCGAACTGAGCCGAGCCGCCGAGATCATCAAGCGCGGCGGTCTCGTGGCGTTCCCCACCGAAACGGTTTATGGGTTGGGTGCTAACGCACTTGACCCGGAGGCCGTCGCACGCATTTATGAAGCGAAGGGGCGGCCTCCGTCGAGCCCTCTGATCGTGCATGTGGCGGATCGCGAAATGGCGCGGCCGCTTGTGCGCGAGTGGCCCCAAATAGCGGATGCGCTTGCGGCCCGGTTCTGGCCTGGACCGTTGACCTTGGTTCTTAAGAAAACGGCGGCGGTTCCCGATAACGTGACCGCGGGACTGGATTCAGTGGGCGTGCGGACGCCGTCGCATCCGATCGCGCTGGAACTGATTCGCAGGGCGGGAGTTCCGATTGCGGCTCCAAGTGCGAACAGGTTTATGGCGATCTCTCCTACAACGGCGGAACACGTTCGAGCCGGGCTTGGTGGCTCGCGTTGACATGATCCTGGACGATGGTCCGACTAGCGTAGGCATTGAATCGACGGTTGTGTCTCTTACTGGGATGGAACCGGTTCTGCTGCGGCCCGGAATGATCTCGTTACGGGAACTCGAAGAGGCGAGCGGGGTGAAGTGGCGTACGCGATCTGGCGAGGCCAATTCAAGCGAATCCCCTGGTTTGCATCCGCGCCACTATGCGCCGCGAACTCCGTTTTTCATCTTGAAAGATGGGCAGGCGAACCCGCCAGGACGGGGACGAACGCTTTCAATGCCAGTCGATCCGAGCGCCTATGCGCGGGTGCTTTACGCAGAAATGCATGCGGCTGATGTTCACGGTTGGGATTGGATTGGCGTGGAAGCCCCGCCCGACACTCCGGAATGGGCAGGCATTCGCGATCGATTAGTGCGGGCGAGTTCGGATCAAGCTTTGACTAGATCGAAGACGCGGTTGTAGTCGGTCTGGAACTGCTCAATACCTTTGTCGGTCAAAGGATGTTGGAAGAGCGTTTCGATCAGCTTGTAAGGCATGGTCGCAATATGAGCGCCCGCCTTCGCGGCCTGGATCAACTGTTGCGGATTTCTGATGGAGGCGGTCAGAATTTGGGTTTTAAAACCGAAGTTCGAGTAGACGACAGCTATGTCCTCAATAAGCTGAACGCCCGAGCCGCCCATATCGTCCAGACGCGCCATGAACGGGCTCACGAAATAAGCGCCCGCTTTAGCGGCGAGCAGTGCTTGCGCCGGGCTGAAGCACAGGGTGACATTCGTTCGGATGCCCTCTTTTGAAAGAGCCGAGACCGCCGAGATGCCTTCCTGAGTGACGGCAACTTTGACGACGATGTTCTTGTGAATGCGCGAAAGCTTCCGAGCCTCAGGGATGATTTCTTTTGCCGTGGTTGAAATCGCGGGAGCGCTTACATCGCCATCGGTGAGATCGCAGATCCTTCGAAGCTGTTCTTCCATCGGAACACCTTCTTTGGCGATCAGACTGGGATTAGTAGTTACGCCGTCGATGATGCCCCACTTGGTTGCGCGCTTCAACTCATCCAGGTTGGCGGTGTCGAGGAAGAACTTCATTATGTCTGGCGCTAACTCCTGATGGTAACAGCTTAGAGCCTTGTAACCAAGTTTGAGTCTTGTTTCTAACGCAGGATGAGCCTGAAGGGAGAGCGGAAGCTGGGAATTGATCGTCAGAATACAGGATGCGGAGCAGCTGAGTGTGGAACATATCCAGGCGTTTCTGGAGGCCAGCCCGGCTATCTGCGCGTGGACACGGTGCACCGGGGCGACCTGGACGGCATCAAAGGTGTGTATCACATCAACGCCGTCGACGAGGTGACGCAATGACAGGTAGTCGGCGCCTCGGCCGCCATCACGCAGTCGCATTTGGAGCCCGTTTTAAAGGCAATCTTCAAACAGTTCCCGTTTCCGATCCGGGGTTTTCAATCCGACAACGGTTCAGAATTCATCAACGATACCGTTTCCGGGTTGCTCAAAAAGCTGTTGATCGGGCAACGAAATCGAGGCCGCGCAGGAGCAACGATAACGGTTTGGTGGAATCGAAAAACGGGGCGGTGATCCGCAAGCATATGGGCTATGGCTATATTGCTGCAGCGCATGCCGGGGCCATCGACCGGTTCTATCGGGTTGACTTCAACAGGTACCTGAACTTCCATCGCCCGTGCGGACAGCCGGAGCGTGTCACGGATCGGCATGGCAAGGCGAAGTTCGTTTATCAGCGCTACGCCGTGGGAGACGTTGCGCGGGCTGGTGAGCGCAACGGGAACCCGGGCTCGCCTCAAACCGGAACTCAGCCTTGAATCGCTGGACCGGATGGCCGGAGAGCAAAGCGATACCGAGTCAGCGGGAAAGGATAGAGGAGGCCAAGCGCAAGCTCTTCCTCACCGTCTCTCAGGAACGGAAAAGCGCTTGAACCCCGGAGCGCTGTGGAAATGGCCGGCAAGTGGAAAACGGAGGGAAAACCAAAGACAGGTTTCCCTCCGTTTCCCCCCAGCCCTTGGAAATCGCGGAGGCGATTCCCACATTCTCCACGCCGCCGACGGCGATTGCCCCTGTACAAGAACATTAAGCAAAAACTCAGAAAGGAGCCCGCGCTTCGCGCTCGCCTGATTTTATTCCTTCAGGCTCATTCTTCGATTAGAAAATGCTGTTCGCAACATCCTTGTATCAGGTCATAAAGGCGGCGTGCTCGGGCCAATAATCGGAGACGGCACAGTATTGAAGGATTACACCGTAACGGCGGCAATCAATCTCATACACAGTTTCAGTCCGACGCTGCTAACCGAACTGCGCCTTGGGTATAACCGGTATCGGACAAATGTTCAGGGTATTGACACGACCACGGTGACGAATCAGAAGCTCGGTATTTACGGATCCGACGCCCCATTTCGTCAAACGGCATGGCTCGCATTCAAATCAATGGAATGCCTGGGATCGGAACCTCGGTGTACTATCCATTGGTGAATACCGACAACTTGTTCGATGTCGTTGACACATGGAGCAAACTCGCGGGCAAACATGTTTACAAATGGGGCGTGGAAATCCATCGGAACCGGATGGACCGGTTCCAGCCGCAAGGGCTGAACCTTGGGCCTTATGGTTCGCTCTATAATTCCCTGGCGTCATTTCTGCTGGGAGCAACCCAGCCGGACCTTTATGCCAATTACGCCGACTAACCGTCAGACGCAGCTGGGCGCGTTTGTGCAAAACACCTATGAGGTGACCCACAACCTGACGCTCGATTTGGGATTGCGATATGGGTACTATTCGCCGGTTGAGCCGCGCTACAAAGGCGGAGCTTCAAACTACGACCCGGCCACGAATTCGCTAGACGTTGCGGGGTACGGCAATATCGACCTCGCAACGGGTGTCGCCGCCCAGGCTTTGAATTTCGCTCCGCGTGTTGGATTCGCTTATCGGATAGGGGACAAATCGGTCATCCGCCGCGGCTATGGCATCAGTTACTGGACAGGGCGGTTCGGGTTCACAGGCGGCATTCTGTCGACGCAGTTCCCCGTCATCTATAACATTCAGAACGGTAATACCGGCGACTACATCGTGGACCGAAGTTTCGCGAGCCTGCCCGCAGTGCAAAACATTCCTATTCCCAGTAATGGAATCATCAATCCAGCGCCCAATCAGGCCTTCTTTGTAATTCCAAAACATAACCGCACACCTTACATCGAGAATTACAACTTCACCTATTGACGCGGTGATTGTGGCAACTCCCGACCACAATCACGCTCACATCACGATGCAAGCTTTGAAGCGCGGCAAACATGTGTATTGCGCGAAACCGCTTACACATACGGTACACGAAACTGTCGCGATTGCGGATGCGGCCCGCACGCCAAAGTAGCGACGCAAATGAGCCTACAAAGCTGCGCGAGTGACGATGCACTGAGCACGGCGGAAATTTTGCTTTCCGGTGTCATCGGGCCGGTACGGAAGTGCATGTCTGGACTCCGTACCCGATCTATCCTGCGGGACAGGTTCGGCCCGCGGATGCGCCATCGGTTCCGTACGGATTCGACTGGGATATGTGGATTGGCCCGGCTCCTTTTCGTGCTTACAATCCGGCCTATCATCCGTGGATCTGGCGCTGCTGGTGGGATTTCGGATCAGGCACGGTCGGTGACATGGGATGCCATGCGATGCACGTCTTCTATAAGGCGCTTGAATTGGTGCAGCCGCGCGCTATCCAAGCCGCACGCAGCACCATGTACGGCGGGTATTTCCATATGAGGCCGGACGGCAAAGAGGATCTTCCGCCGAAAATCGAGACGCCTGAAACCGAGAGTTACTCGAATATCATCACGTGGGATTTCCCGGAGCGCGGCAAACATCCCGCCCTGCAGATGATCTGGTATGACGGCGGCATGCGGCCGCATCGGCCCATGGAACTGGATCTTGCCACCGCCATGCCCGGGGAGGGACTGCTCTTCATTGGAGAAAAGGGAAAGCTGCTGAGTGGGTACTATGGCGGCAAGAACCGCTTGCTGCCGGAAAAACAGTTTCGCGATTTCCAGCCACCGCCGAAGACGCTGAAGCGCACGATCGGTCACTACAAAGAGTGGATATTGGCCTGCAAAACGGGGTCACCGACGAATGTTAATTTCGAGTTTGGCAGCCGCATGACTCAGGTGGCCCAGCTTGGGGCCATGGCGGCGCGCTGTGCGAGGCCACTGCTCTGGGATTCAGAGAACATGACCGTTACCAACGATTCGGAAGCAAATGGCTGGGTAAATCCGCCCTATCGCGCGGGGTGGACGCCGAATGCTTAGACGGAAAGTGTGGCTCTTTCTGTTTATGATGCTTGCGGGTTCAGTGGCTTTGGCCTGGCAGGAAACCGCCCTTAACGACGGAACGGCGCACGGAGACGCGCCATACCTGTTGGAGCCGGCTGGACAGCGCTGATTAATCCGGAGAATCTGGATGCGTGGCAGTATGAACATCCGGAAAAGGGAAAGTGGACCAACAGCCGCGCCATGTTCTGGGATGGCGTGAACCAGCCGAAGCAATTACTCGCACTTCCCGGGCCGGGCGACCGCATTGCCAACGGACCGAAGGGTGCGAACTCGAATATCTACACGAACCAGAAGTTCGGCGATATGGAACTCTATGTGGAATTCCTGATTCCCGCGAAGTCGAATTCCGGCGTTTATCTGCATGGCTTATACGAAGTTCAGGTCTATGACAGCTTCGGCGTGGAGCATCCTAGATACATAGATTGCGGCGCCATTTATGAACGCTGGATCAACAACAAAGGCGAGGGCGGCACACCTCCGATTGTGAACGCAAGCCGCCGTCCAGGGGAATGGCAATCGTTTCACATTTGGTTTCGCGGGCCACGCTTTGACGCGGGCGGGAAAAAGACCTCGAACGCCACCTTCGTACGCGTGCTTCACAACGGTCTGCTTGTTCACGAAAACGTCGAGGCCTCCGGACCGACGCGGTCAGGCCTGGAAATTCCGGAAGCCGCTACGAATCCGCTAATGCTGCAGGGAGACCACGGACCCGTGGCGTACCGGAATATCTATTGGCGCCCGCTTCGCCCCTTGCGGGCAGGTAAATACATTTCGATTCCGCGTAACGTCGCCGACCCAACTATTCCGGAACAGATTGAGGTAGAAATGTATTGAGGAAAGGTTGTGGAAAACAAGATAGTAGGTGCCGCTAACGTTGAGTTTCCGCGGGAGGGCCCTGTGGATTTCGAAGCTTCCTCCAAGATTGCTCTTGAGATCGGAGACAAGACCCGCTAAGGTAGGCGAGGTTCCCCTCTGTATGGCCGCCCGTGAAATGTCTCTCGATCATCCGCTGCCCGACAACATAGACGCCGAGCGTTTCGTGCTCGGGGCCATCATGAGCAACGAGAACGCGTTCCTGCAAGTGGCGGGGACGCTTTCGGCCGACGACTTCAGCCTTGAAAAGCATAAGCGCATTTTCCTGCGGATGAGCGATTTGCATGAGCGCGGCGATCGAATAGACCGCGTGACGCTCGCGAACGAGCTGATGAAACAGGGCCAGCTTCAATCGGTGGATGGCCTTAGTTATCTGGTGTCGCTCGACGATGGCTTGCCGGAGCTTCACAACGTCGAAAGCTACGTCGGCATCGTGAAAGAGAAGGCGCTGCTGCGCCGGATCATCACGGTTTCGCAGGACACGATTAACCGCTGCCTGGGCGCGGAAGAAGAGGCCAGAAATATTTTGGGCGCGGTGGAAGACGCGTTCATGAAGCTGGGCGACGTTCAATCGAAGAACGCACTCGCGAGCCCCGCGCAAATTATCACGGAGTACGACGGCGGCATCAACGCCTTCCTTGATACGAGCAAGCGCGTAAAGGGCATCAGTACCGGGTTTTTGAAGTTCGATGAGATGACCGGGGGACTGCGGGAAGGTGAGTTGATCATTCTCGCAGCCCGGCCTGCCATGGGCAAGACGGCGCTCGCGCTTAATATCGCGCAGCATGTCGCGACCAATCCCCAGGCGCCCAAAGCGGTCGCGGTGTTCTCGCTCGAAATGTCGAAAGAGTCGCTGCTGACTCGTATGCTTTGCGCGGCCGCCCGAGTGGACCAGCAGCGTTTTCGCGCCGGGTATTTGAGCGGCGACGAGCGGCATGCATTGCAGGAAGCCATGTACCGGATGGTGGAAGCGCCGCTGTTTCTGGATGACACGGCGGGAACGAACCTGATGGACATTCATTCGAAACTGCGGCGTCTGCAGGCCGAACAGGACCTCGGACTTGTGGTGGTCGATTATTTGCAGCTGATGCAGGGGCGCGGCCGCTTCGAAAATCGCGTGCAGGAAATCAGCTCTCTTTCGCGCGGCTTCAAACTGATGTCCAAAGAACTGCGGGTGCCGTTCCTGGTTCTGTCACAGTTGAGCCGGGCGCCTGAAACACGGCAGGGCGATCACCGTCCGATGTTGAGCGATCTTCGCGAGTCGGGTTCGATCGAGCAGGACGCCGACATGGTCGGATTTATTTTCCGCGAAGAAGTCTACCGGCCCGACAAGGAAAGCTTGAAGGGCATCGCCGAACTGATCCTTGCCAAACAGCGTAATGGCCCAACCGGACGCGTGAAACTGGCGTTTCTGAATCGCTTCACGAAATTTGAAAATCTCGCGACGGATACCGGCGAAGACGACGGCGGGTTCGAGTAGGCTCAGAACTTCAAGCAGATTTTCCCGAAGTGCCGCTGGGTCTCCATGTACCGGAGCGCGTCTTTGAGTTCGGTCCAGGGGAAGACTTTGTCAATCACCGGTCTGATCGAGTGAAACTGAATTGCGCGATTCATTCGCTCGAACATGGCGCGCGACCCTACATAGATTCCCTGGACGCGGGCGCTGGTTGTAAGAATTTGCCCTGGGCCGATGCTCGGATCGCGGCCACTTAAGACGCCGATTACACTGACAGCGCCGCCGGGCTTCACGGCTCTCAATGACTTCGGCAGAGTATCGCTTCCCCCAACTTCGATGACGTGATCGACACCAGCGCCGTCCGTAAGGCGGAGGGCTTCTTTATCCCAATCCGGAATGCTCTTGTAGTTGATCGTTTCATCGGCTCCAAGCTCACGGGCGCGGGCCAGTTTCTCGTCAGTGCTTGAAGTCACAATGGCGCGCAGCCCAGCGGCCCTGGCAAAGAGAAGCGCAAAGGTGGAGACGCCTCCGGTGCCTTGGATCAAAACAGATTCGCCCGGAACAGGCGGCGTGTGCTCGAACAAAGCGTGCCAGGCGGTCACTCCCGCGCAGGGCAACGCCGCAGCTTCTACATCGGATAGAACATCCGGAACGCGCACAAGTCCCTCCTCATGGAAGAGCATGCGTTCGCGAGCCACACCGTCGATTCCGCCGCCTAATGCGGAAGCGAACTTCTCGCGAGTCGGCGGGCCGTCCAGCCACTTCTGGAAAAAGCATCCCGCCACTCTGTCGCCCGCCTTGAAACGAGTGACTCCGGCACCCACCGTCTCCACAACGCCCGCACCGTCGGACAGAGGAACCATGGGACGCCTGAGCTTCGGATTGTAGGTCCCCTTCACCATCATGTAGTCGCGGAAATTCAGCGAAGCCGCCGTGAGCCGCACCAATACTTCGGCTGTGGGCCGGTTTCGGCGTGTCACGATCCACCAGCGCCAGATTGTCTATCCCGAAATCCCGAATCTCAAACGACTTCATGTTTGAATTGACTCGTAAACTCCACAAGTTGATTCAACTTGCCGAGAGCGGCGCCGGAATCGACGGACTCGATTGCCAGATCCACTGCGGATTTCAGATCGGGAGCACGCTGCGCCAACAGAAGAGCGGCGGCGGCGTTTGCAACGACAATATCGCGCCTGGGACCTTGCTCGCCTTCAAGGAGCGTCCGGATAATTTCAGCATTGGTTGGCGGATCGCCGCCCTTCAGGTCCTCAACAGAAGCACGCCCCACACCGAAATCGGCCGGAGACCAGAGTCCTTTTTGGACCTTCCCGTCCTCCACTTGGAAGACGGTCGTCTGGCCTGTGGTGCTGATTTCGTCAAGCCCATCCGCTCCATGCACAACAAAAGCCCGGTCAATTCCGAGACGAGCGGACGCCTGCGCGAGCATCTCCGCGGCGCGCACCGAAAACGCTCCGATCAACTGCACGCGCGCGCAAACGGGGTTCGTTAGAGGCCCGAGCAGATTGAAAACGGTTCGGCCCTTTAGCAGCAATCGCGCCTCTTGGGAATGCTTTATCGCTGGATGCAGCACCGGGGCGTAGAGGAAACCGATTCCGGTTTGATTGATGCACTCAATCACATGTTCCGCGGAAAGATCTACCGGGATGCCAAGCGCTTCCAGCACGTCCGCGCTTCCACATTGACTCGAAATCCGCCGGTTGCCGTGCTTGGCAACTCGCATCCCAGCGCCTGCAACGACAAACGCCGTAGCGGTCGAGATGTTGAAGGTGTTCGTTCCATCGCCTCCGGTGCCGCAGGTGTCGAGCAGCGGTTCGCTCGATTGATCCAGGCCCACAGGGTGGCTCTTTTCCCGGATAGCGGTCGCAAAACCGACGAGTTCGGGAATCGTCTCTCCTTTGCGGCGCAGGAAGCTGAGCACATCGGCGATTCCTTCCGTGCTCATTTCCCCGGAGAGCATCCGGTGCATCAGCTCGTAAGCTTCTTGCTGCGATAGATGAACGAAGTTCCGGAATGGAAGATGAGACATGCTTCGGCTATTTATTTACCTTCGATTCAGCGTTTGCCCGCGACGGCAACTCCCAACCAGACTGCGGCGTATCCAACACGACGCTGCCGACCAGATACAGCAAAGCGAGGAGCTGATTGCCAGCTCTTGCGGTGAGATATGCATCATATTCAAAACTCGAAAACGTGGTGTAGCCCCCCAGAAATCCAACCACCACGATCAATTGCCAGTAGTGCGGGAGCCGCAACCGCTCCACGATCAAGGTCATCGACAACCCGATCAAAAACGATCCCGTGACGTTGATGAGGAACGTGCCCCACGCAAACTGCGCGTTAGGGAAACGTTGCACAATCGCTCTACCCAAAAGATAGCGCGTCAGCGATCCGAGACCTCCGCCCAATACTACGCATAAGTACTTACCCATCGTGTATTCCATCTATTGTGAACTACGGCGCGTTCAAGTTCCGGTAGGCTAGAAGGCGGAGAATCCCAACCGTGTTAGTTGTGATGAAAGCCTTGGCCGGACCGGCGGATATCGCGCGGGTTTGCGAACGTATTCAAACGCTCGGTTTCAAACCGCACATCATTCCGGGGGAACAGCGGACAGCCGTCGGCATCACAGGGAACAACGGTCCGATAGACCCGGCCGAGTTCGAAGGTCTGCCCGGAGTCGCCGAAGCCATTCGAGTTTCGAAACCTTACAAGCTGGTCAGCCGCGAGATGAAGCGCGACAACAGCATCGTGCTGGTAAATGGCGTGCCTGTGGGCGGCGACGAGATGGTCCTTTGTGGTGGACCGTGCGCGGTCGAGTCCCGGGAGCAAATCCTCAAATCGGCGCGAGCGGTGAAAGCCGCCGGTGGGCAGTTGCTTCGGGGCGGCGCGTATAAGCCAAGAACATCGCCGTATAGTTTCCAGGGCCTAGCGGAAGAAGGTTTGCGCTATCTTGCCGATGCCCGGGATGAGACGGGTCTTGGCATAGTCACGGAAGCGATCGATACAGATACGATCGACCTGGTTGAGAAATACGCCGATTGCATTCAGATCGGCGCACGTAATATGCAGAATTATTCTCTGCTGCGGCGTGCGGGCCGGGCGAAAAAGCCAATTCTGCTGAAGCGCGGGATGTCTTCAACTCTTGAAGAATTTCTGATGGCTGCCGAGTACATCCTTTCGGAAGGCAACCGCAATGTCATCCTTTGCGAGCGCGGCGTGCGTACGTTTGCCGACCATACGCGGAACACGCTGGATCTGAGCGTAGTGCCCGCGGTGCAGAGCCTGAGTCATCTGCCGATCATTGTTGACCCTAGCCATGGCACAGGCAAACGCGACAAAGTTTTGCCGATGGCGCTGGCCTCGATTGCGGCTGGCGCTTCGGGACTGATTGTCGAGATGCATCCGGCTCCGGAGCAGGCGTTGTCGGATGGGTACCAATCGCTTGATCCGGTGCAATTCGCGGAAATGGCGGAGGAGTGCCGGGCGATTGCCGGTTTGTTGGCGAGCCGGCGCAGAGCGGCATCTCTCTCGCATGAACTAGCCGCTATCTTGGTAACGGGAGTCTCCTTCGTGACCAAACTCGTGAGCAAACAACGTGTGGCGTTCGGGACAGATTTGCAACCGGCCCAGCTTCGCAAGGAACTGCAGGGGGGAACCAGCTCCGATATGCGTAGGAGGCGCGCCATCGTCGGCTTCTCCTTATTCGGCATGGCGAGTATGGCGGCGGTCAGCCTATTACAGACGGGAGTCGTTAAGCACTTGCCCGATCCACCGCTTGACAGCTTCGACTCGGATAAAGTGAACTCTTCCGATCTCGCCTATCAACTTGGAACTCCGGACGGTACACTCAGTCTGGCTGGTCTGGCCATGAACGTTCCGCTGGCGGGGTTCGGGGGAGCCGATCGGGCTCAAACAACGCCCCACGTTCCTCTGATCGCAGGCATCAAATCGGGCGTGGAAGCGATCGCGGCAGGTTGGTATTTCTACCAAATGCCTGTCTAAGGAAAAGAAGTGGTGCGCCTACTGCATTGCCGGCGCGTTCGCTAACTTCGCGATTTTCGCTTTGACCGTGCCCGAGGCGTTGAAGGCTCTCTCCACACTTCGATCGAGATGAACTTTCCGTCCACGCTCGCCCGACATGGATTTGACGGGCTCCGCCGCAGTGCTGTCGAGACCTTGCAAATCAACGTCGGGAAGATTTGCAATCAGGCCTGCCATCACTGTCATGTCGAAGCCGGACCGAAGCGCACCGAGAGCATGACACCGGAAACGGCGGAGCGAGTGCTTGAGCTTCTTCGCAACACGCCAGAGGTGCAAACCGTCGATATTACCGGCGGCGCACCTGAGCTGAATCCGAACTTCCGAAGGCTTGTCGAAGAGAGTTGCCGACTTGGCAAGAAGGTGATTGATCGCTGCAATCTGACAATTCTGCTTGAGCCGGGATTCGAGGATTTGCCTGATTTTTTGGCTGCTCAAGGCGTAGAGATCAGCGCGAGCCTCCCTTGCTACACGCCGGAAAACGTGGACAAGCAGCGCGGCAAAGGAGTTTTTGAACGCAGTATTCGGGCCTTGCAGCTACTGAACCGGCTCGGATACGGCTTGCCCGATTCTACTCTGCGGCTGAACCTGGTATTTAATCCCGGAGGAGCTTCGCTTCCGCCGCCCCAGGAGGCTTTGGAACTCGATTACAAGAAACATTTGCGCGAAGAGTTCGGCATCGAATTTCACCGGTTGCTTACTATCACAAACATGCCTATTCGGCGGTTTTCGGATTTCCTGGTGCGTCTTGGTCAACAGGAAGAGTACGCGAATCTGCTGGCCGGCAATTTCAATCCCGCAACAGTCGATCATCTGATGTGCCGTAGTTTGGTCAGCGTCTCCTGGGATGGCCGATTGTACGACTGCGATTTCAATCAGATGTTAGATTTGCCGACACCCGCGCGTTTTTCCATTTGGGATATTGAGTCATTTCGAATCCGCCGTTGGGCAGGCGATTAGCGTTGGCGATCATTGTTTTGGCTGCACCGCGGGCGCGGGGTCCAGTTGCGGGGGAAAATTGCAGTGACGCAAACGGTGCTTCGAGAATATCTTGGCTCCCGCTCATAGTCACTTGACCCCTCAAAGCGCAAGTACTTGTTTCGCGAGAGGACTGATGCGCTCTAGCGTGTCTGGCTGCATTCGGGATGTCCAATCGAGTACCAGAATTTGCATTACGCCGAACGAAGTAGCCTTGAATTGATCGCCGGGGTTCACTCGAAATGTTCGCGGTATGACCGTGCCAAATGGAGCCATTGAAAAGGATAAGGGAGCCGCCGCGGCCACACGCCACTACTTCGCCTTCAGAGCTCGGATCTTGCGATCGCGCATCACTTGCTCGGGGATTCCGCCCAGGTATGTGAGCCCGGTACAAACCGGGTGGCCCCATTGTCAGGTCGGAACTCATCCACCATAAGAATGAAGCCGACCATCGGCAAATCTTCTGAGTCGCACTTGAATATCCACATGAAGATCTTGGGTGTGTGTGTGGTCGCAGTGTTCTGCCAAGAATCGAACTGAGCTTAAAAGGCGCTCCCATAATGTGATGACACGCCTGAAGAAGTGGCGGGTAGTGGTATACGTCATCGAATTCGACACCCCGATTCACGAAGTCGTGGAGACGTGTTGTCGTGCTGGCGATTTCAAGTCCGATGCCGTTTCCGGAAGCCATGGCCGCATCGTAAGCCGCGGAAAACCCAGCCATTCCGTCGATAGCTTTCGGACCGGGAATGATCGTGAAGCCGCATCTGCAATTGCTCGCAATGCGATCCGGGAACTCGGCAACCTGTATCCATCATCCTTCATCTAAGCCTTCCACCAAAGAAAACCGCTTCACGGAAGCGAGGACAATTTCATCACAAGCACGGTCATATCGTCGTGTTGCGGAGCCTTTTCGGTGAAAGCATCGGCAGCTTCGAAGATGGCCTTCACGATGTCCTCCGCAGTTTCCCCGGCAGCGCACTGGGCGGCAAGGATCATGGCCTCCTCACCCCATTCTTCATCATCCGCGGTCATCGCTTCGCTGATGCCGTCCGTATAGGCAAGAAGCAGGTCTCCAGGCTGAAGCAGGAGCGAATCCTCTTCGTAGCAGAGGTCGGGGAGCAAGCCGATCACGGGGCCGCCGGTTTCGAGACGCAGGTGCTGACAGGTGCCGTCTGGCGAGGGGCGGATTAGCGCGGGAGGGTTGTGGCCGGCGTTCACATACTGCAGGCGGCCGGTGGGCGGATCATAAATCCCGAGAAAGAACGTCGCATAACGATTAACGGCGGAAGCTTCGTAAATGAGGTGATTCATGTCGCGCATGAGCGTCTTAAGATCGCCGGAAGCATTGAGCGTCAGGGTGCGCAAGCAGGCGCGCAGGCTGGACATCAGCAGGGCAGCCGAGATGCCTTTGCCTGAGACGTCGCCGATCGCGAGGCCGAGCCGGCCGTCACCGGTATCGAAGGCATCGTAATAATCGCCGCCAACGCCGAAGACGGTGCGGCACATGCCGGCCAGATTGACGCCGGGGATGGCGGGGAACTGCTGTGGGAATAAGCGTTCCTGCACCTCACGGGCGATCTCCATTTCACGTGCGGCGCTGGCGCGCTCGATAGCCGCCTGCGCCAACGAGACTGCAGTTTCGCTGAGTTCGAGCCCTAAGCCAGTTTGCACGCCCACCGATTCGAGGAGGCGCAGATCGGACGGAGTGTAAGGCGCTTCCGAGCGTTTTGGGCCGAGCGCCATGGCTCCGAGCAATCGGGTGCGTCCGGGGAGCGGCAGGATTAGCTCGGGTGTGTCTGGATCGGGTATTTGTCCATCTTTGGCGCTGCTGAAAACGGGGGTGGACGAGTTGGATCTATCGAGTGTGCGCAGGGATTCGTTTCCAAAAGCAGGTTGGCCGATGGCATAAGCGGGTTCGAAGATGCCATTACGGCGGAGCAGCACGGCGATCCGATCGACGTGGAGCACGTCGGCAATTTGGTGCGAGACGGTTTGGACCAGAGCGGCCGGGTCGGAGATGGTGCGGGCGGTTTTCGCGAGATTGGCCAGCGTGATTTCGGCGTCGTAGGCTTCACGGAAGAATTTGCGGTCCACCCAGTGGCTGACGAGATCGGAGGGTGATTTTTTATTAAAAAAGAGAAAAGCGAAGGCCACGAGGACGGCGCTCCAGAGCAGCGTGATGTAGAGGGAATGGCGGTGAGAGAGAAGGGGGATGGCGATGAACCAGATTAAGCCGGCGATCCCGGCGATGCGCAGAATGGTTAGCGTGGTCCGGGCGAGTAGATACTTCGTGCCCATGCGGACAAGGATGCGAACGTCGAGGGCACGCTGGACGATGACGACATAGGCGAGCGAGAGTGGGAAGAAGAGCATCAGGACAGCGCTCAGGTAAGCGAGCCATTGAATATTGCCCGGGTCGGCAACGCCCAATTGCGGCAACAATCCCCAGATGACGAGAATGCTACCGAGGCCAACGATTGAACCGGCCAACAACACCTGTAAACGGCGGCGGGAATCCGGGGAGGAAGCGGTCCGGAGCTTGTCGATGATCAGGACCCAATAGAGGGCCAAGCAGAAAAGCCAGCATCCAAACCAGGATGGGGTTCAAAATCGCGTCGATCGAATCAACCCGCGGAAGGAGCGAAATGCGGTACCAGCTGTTGTAATCGGAAAGGAGGCGCAGCGGCCAGACCAGCCGTGAGAACGACAACCACAAGCCACTTCAGCCAGGGAAAGCGAATATCAAGGCGCGCCCGCTCAGGGAAAAGTAGACCAAGCAACAACAGCGCCCCCGGCGCGAGTACCGATACGACCAAGTGCCAGGCGAGCCGCAGCGCGAGCCAATCCGGGATCCAGTCGAAAGTGCCAACCGGATTGAAAACTGCGGGTACGTCAGCAACACGAGGATGAACCAGGCGTTTGGATCGCGCGGGCGAGCCAGGGCAACCCAACTGCCGAGAACCAGGCAGAAAAGTGGGACGCAGAAGGCGACCACGAGAATAAAAATCGCTTCGCTGAGCTTGTATTGGGTTGGCGGCCGATCGGCAGTGTAGCCAGCCGGGTAGGCGACG
This sequence comes from uncultured Acidobacteriaceae bacterium, assembly GCA_963845995.1. Classification (GTDB taxonomy): domain Bacteria; phylum Acidobacteriota; class Terriglobia; order Bryobacterales; family Bryobacteraceae; genus Bog-105. The sequence continues at coordinate 20,810 of CAWJUO010000009.1, forward strand.
AGAGGGACAACGGCGGTGGCTCGCCGCCCATCAGGTTTGCGGACGGCGACGCGCACCGTTTCGCCGGGATGAGCATACCAGCGGATGCGATGCCAGAGAGCATAACCCGTGAAGGGAACGCCATTGATGGACAGAACGGTATCTCCGGCGGAGAGTCCGGCGCGTTTGGCAGCAGCCGCCGGATCGGCGACCAACGAATTGCCTTCTATGCGAAAAGGCTCGACCACCTGGTTACGGAGGTTGAAGTAGACGATGGCAGTCGAGGCAAAAGCGACGATCTCGTACGTTCCGGCGATCCCGATATACAGAAACAGCAGGGCGTAAAGAACTCGCGGTGCCGACGTTTTGGTTCTTGGAGGCTTGGGCATTGACGGGCCGTTTTTCCCTAACGAGTATCTGAGATTAGATCGTAGTACGGCACGGAGGCGAAGCTGCCGCGAAAGCGGCAAGATGGCCGTTGCACAAACTAGCCCGCACCCCAATTGGTAGCTGAGCAATAGTCAAGCACTTTCGGAAAGATCGATCTCATATCCGGAAGTTTTAGTTCCTGTCTTCCCAACTGATCGAAACCGAAGCTTTTCCGTATCGAACGTCTGAGTCAAATTCATGTGCGGTAAGAACTGACTCAGGCTTCCCCACATCTGGCGACGCGAGGCGGTGGTCAAGATTGAACTCAGATGTTGATCGAAGTACAGCTGGTCAACAATTCGAGGCCGCTCTCCTCTTATGCGATAAAGAAGCACAGGTGATGTCAAACAGCTCCCCAACCGTGAGCGAGCCCTCGCGGCCGGCGCAGATATGAACGATTTCGCCCGGCTCGAAATGTTCTTCAAATAGGCAATCAAAAACACGAGTTGCCCAATCGGACAAAATCAGGTCGATAGGCGCTTCGGGGTTTGCCGGTATCATGTGCAACGGATTGTTCAGCGCCAGCCGGAGTAGTTGATGGAAGTAGTTGAACTGGTCCACTCGACCGGAAGTTCCGTTATAGATCATGGTGCTGAAGCGGTAAATGCTCGCGGGTATCCGCCGCATTGCGCGAATCACGGCGTCCTCGGCTTCAAATTTCGACTGCTGATAAGAATTGAAGAAGGGACCGGGCTCGGCGGCTTCCTCCAGGATGTGTCCCGTTCTGCCTCCAGACACGTACGCCGTGCTTATGTGGGCGAATTTTTGAAGTTGAGCGCACCGGGTAGCAAAGCAAAGCAGGTTCCTTGTGCCTTCGACGTTGGTGCGCCGCGATTCCTCGAGTGAAATGTTGAACCGGATATCAGCCGCCGAATGAATAATCGTCCGTATGGAAGAACTTAGCCTTCGATATTGATCCCGAGCTAAGCCTAGGTCAGGCTGTGTGATATCGCCTTCAACGGTCGTTATGCCTGTCTCAAGAAGGGAACTTACATCGCGTCCAGGCCGCACGAGCGCGATGATTTGCTTTGGACCGTGATGTGCGATCAGGCGGGGCAGGCAGGATTTTCCCAGCAAGCCGGTTGCACCCGTTATTAAAACCGATTGCCGCATCACGTTTTGGCTAACGTAGATACGGTGACCGGAATTCCTGTTTGCATCTTCGCGAAGCCTCCTGTTCCAGGCAAGGTCAAAACACGTCTGGGGCTAAGCATCGGCAACGGTCCCGCCGCTTCGTTGGCTGCTGCGATGTTGTGCGATATCTGGTCGATAGTTGCTCACACGGCTGGCGTCATTCCGGTGTTGGCTGCGGCGGAGGAGGGCAGCTTTCCCGTGAATGCGCGCGAGAATCTCTGGTTGCAAGGAAGCGGAGACCTTGGATCTCGCATAGAACAAATCCTGAACCGGGGATTGCGTGATGCCCCCGCCGCAATCGCTCTGAGTGCGGATTCGCCCCTGCTGACCTCCGCCCATATAAGCGATGCCCTCCATCAACTAAAAACCAACGATGCCGTGATCGGCCCTTCTTGCGATGGCGGTTTCTATCTTCTGGGCCTTCACGACTGTCCTCCTGGATTGTTACAGAACGTACCCTGGAGCACTGCGGAAACCTGCGAGAAAACGGCGCGGCAGTTGCGTTCTCAAGGCATGAGTGTTTGCCAGCTTGAGGTTCTTCCGGACGTCGATACGCTGCCCGATCTCCATTCGCTCTATAGCGAACTGCAAAAGGCCACTGCTGAGATTGCGCCTTCGACGCGACAGTGGTTCGCGAAAGAGTTTCAATGGTTAGCATCATAGTTCCGGCCTTGAACGAAGCGGCACAGATCGGGCAAACGCTCACCGCTCTCGAAAATCTAGAAGGCGAGAAGGAAATCCTGGTCGTGGATGGTGGCAGCGAGGACAATACTGTGGCGCTAGCCCGCAATCGCGGCATAACCGTGGTGCATTCTAATCGAGGCCGCGGAATTCAGCTTCACGCGGGTGCGTTGCAGTCACACGGAGACATATTGTGGTTCGTGCATGCCGACACGCTTCCACCCGAACAAGCGCTGAAGGAAATCCAATCAGCGCTAAGCGATCCAGCGGTCGCGGCTGGAAATTTCGGACTCACCTTTGACGGCCCGACGCGGGCAGCGCGGCTGTTAACCGGCATTTATCCTACGCTTCGATGGTTGAACCTATGCTACGGCGATTCGGGCATTTTCGTCAGGCGCGATGTCTATGAAAAAATCGGCGGCTTTCGCCCATTTGCCGCTGTTTGAAGATCTGGATCTGTTGAAACGGCTTCGCAGGGCCGGGCGGTTCGTCCATCTTGAATGCCGGATCATCACGTCTTCGCGCCGCTTTGAAAACAAAAACTTTGCGTTGATGTGGACACACTGGACGGCCCTGCAGATGTTGTATTGGTGCGGTGTCTCACCCAATCTGCTAGCGCGCTGGTACCGCCACACCAGGCGCATCACCGGCTAGGCAAGCTTATCGAATGCCTGCCGCACCGGGAGTCCGTCATAGTTGGGAACCTCGGCGGGTCCGCGAAATGGTAATGTGAGCGCCTTCCCGAGCGTCACCTGACCTTCTTCCAGGAATCCTCGAACGCCCATCGTGATCTCAGCTTGCGGCGTATCGGTTCGCAAGGTGGCGTGCAGCCAATCCCAGACCGTGAGTCCGCTCGACCAGTTCGAATTCACCTGCTCCGGGGCTATCGAATGGTGAATGCCGTGAAGACGCGGAGTGACAAATATCCTCGCGAGTTTACGTTCCACACTGATCGGCAGGCGTACGTTCGAATGATGAAACAGAATACAGAGAAATAGGAACACTTGCCACGAAGCCACTGTTCCCGGCGTTGGTCCAATTACCGCAATCTGCGCCGCACGAAACAGAATGGAGATGGCAATCTCGCCGAAGTGGAAGCGCAGGGCAGTCGTGGCATCCATTTCCAGATCCAGGTGATGAACCCGGTGAAAGCGCCACAATACGGGAATCCGGTGCGTCAGGAAATGCCACCAATAGAGCGTGTAGTCGAGAAGAAGAATCCCCGCAACGCTTCTGGCCAGCGCGGGAAGTGGAGCGCGCGGCAGGATGCCCCAGTTTTTTGCACGCGCGAACTCGGCCAGCTTGAACGCGACCGGGACCTCCAGCGCCTGCATCACTGCGCCCGCGGGTGCGGCAATCATCAGATTTCGGATGTCACGGCGAACCTTGCTGCGCTGCACAGTCCTAAGCGCACGTCTGTTCTCCAACCAGATCAAGCCGGCAATCCAGGTTCCTATGATGATTCCGCGGACGGAATTCGATATGGGATTACGCATCGGCAGTATCCCAATTAAGATACGTCATACACTGCCTTAGCTGTGCTCTTTTTCCCGCGCGAGATAAACTGGCAGTTGGCCTCAAACGCAGTACCCTTTCCGGTTTGAGCGCTCAACCTTTTTATGAAGATCCACGAGTATCAGGCGAAAGCGATCTTAGCCAAGTACGACGTCCCGGTGCCGCGCGGGGAAGTTGCCTACACGGTTGAGGAAGCGGAACTGGCGGCGAAGAAAATCGGCGGCAGCGTGGTTGTGAAGGCCCAGATTCATGCGGGCGGACGCGGCAAGGGCGGCGGCGTTAAGATCGCCAAGAACGCAGCCGAGGCCGCTGAACTGGCTAAGAAGATTATCGGGATGACCTTGGTCACGCATCAGACCGGTCCCGAAGGCCGCGTCGTACAACGGTTGCTAATTGAAGAGACGCTTCCTATTGAACGGGAACTTTATCTCGGGATCGTTTTGGATCGCGCCACCGGCGAGTCGGTCTTCATGGCGTCGAAAGCGGGCGGCATGGAAATCGAAGAGGTTGCCGCAACCACGCCCGAACTCATTCTGAAAGAGGCATTGATCCCCGGTTTACCGCTCCAGCCGTTCCAGGCGAATAAACTCGCCTTTGGCATGGGCATTCCGGCCACCAGCGTCAGAGCGGCCTCAGCGGCAATGATCGCACTTTCGAAAGCCTACGACGCGATGGATGGCTCACTCGCGGAAATCAATCCGTTCATTCTGACGAAAGACGGAAAGGTATACGCGCTCGACGCCAAAATCAATATCGACGATAACGCGCTATACCGTCACAAGGACCTGCTTGAATTGCGCGATCTGAATGAAGAAGATCCGCTCGAAGTGGAGGCGTCCCGTTTCGGCCTGAATTACATCAAGCTCGAAGGCAATATCGCGTGCATGGTGAATGGCGCCGGACTTGCGATGGCCACGATGGACATCATCAAGTACGCTGGCGGACAGCCCGCTAACTTCCTGGATGTCGGCGGCGGAGCGAATGCGGAGCAGATCAAGAACGCATTCCGGATTCTTCTATCCGACCCGAGCGTTAAGGCTGTGCTCATCAATATCTTCGGCGGCATCCTACGCTGTGACACGCTGGCGAACGGAGTCATCGCGGCAGCCACTGAACTTGACATCAAAATCCCGGTGGTCGTACGAATGGAAGGCACCAACGTCGAACTTGGGCAGAAAATCTTGAGGGAGTCAGGCTTCAACTTCACGGTGGCGGACGGCATGAAAGATGCGGCCGAGAAAGTAGTGAGGCTCGCGCAATGAGTGTACTGATCGACGAAAAAACCAAGGTTTTGTTTCAAGGTTTCACGGGCCGCGAAGGCACATTTCACGCCGAACAGGCCATCAAATACGGCACGCAAGTAGTAGGAGGCACGACTCCCGGCAAGGGTGGCCAAACGCATCTGGACCGGCCGGTTTTTAACACGGTCGAAGAGGCAGTTGCTAAGACAGGTGCGAACGCGTCCGTGATTTTCGTTCCACCGCCATTCGCCGCCGACGCCATTATGGAAGCCGCCGATGCAGGGCTTCCGCTGGTGGTCTGCATCACCGAAGGCATTCCAGTCAATGACATGATCCGCGTCTGGGCTTACCTGAAGACCAAGCCCGGCGTGCGGCTGATTGGCCCGAACTGCCCCGGTGTCATCACTCCCGGCAAATGCAAAATCGGCATCATGCCGGGCCACATACATTTACCCGGTCACGTCGGCATTGTTTCACGCTCCGGCACTTTGACCTATGAAGCGGTCGGCCAGCTTACGAAGCTCGGAATCGGCCAGTCAACCTGCATTGGTATTGGCGGCGATCCGATTATCGGCACCAACTTCACGGACGCCATCAAGCTCTTCAACGAAGATCCGGACACGCACGCGATCATCATGATCGGTGAAATCGGCGGCAGCGCCGAAGAGACGGCGGCCGAGTACGTGAAGGCTCATGTCAAGAAGCCTGTGGTCGGCTTCATTGCCGGACAGACCGCGCCTCCGGGACGCCGTATGGGCCATGCCGGAGCAATCATTTCAGGCGGCGCAGGACGGGCGGAGGACAAACTCGCTGCGATGGCGGATGCTGGCATCGTGGTCTGCCCGTCTCCCGCACTCATGGGCGAGAAGATGCAGCAAGCCCTCGGCGCCCGCACCGCTTAACTGTCAACAATAAGGAAAGTATCTATCAGATGGCATTAGAACGCACTTTTGCGATTATCAAGCCCGACGCAGTAAAGAACAATCACGTCGGCGACATTCTCGGCATGATTGAGCAGGACGGCTTTCGTATCGTTGGACTGAAGCTTCGCCGCTTAGCAAAGAACGAAGCCGAGGCCTTTTACGGAGTTCACAAAGAACGCCCGTTCTTCCCTGGTCTGGTCACCTTTATGACAGAAGGTCCCGTCGTGTTACTTGCGTTGGAGCGCGAGAATGCCATTTCCAGGTGGCGCGACGTAATGGGCGCAACGAATCCGGCGAATGCGGCGGAAGGAACGATCCGCAAGCGGTTTGCCGACAACATCGAACGGAATTGCGTTCATGGGTCCGACGCTCCCGAGACCGCCGCTATTGAAATTCCGTTCTTTTTCGCAGGGGCCGAACTGCTTTAGGCTCGAATGACGGAGCCCGCCAAGCCTGAAACCGTTTTGGTGACGGGAGCCGCGGGCTTCATCGGAAGCCATCTCGTTGACCGGCTTCTGCAACTAGGGCACGAGGTCGTGGGTATCGATAATCTGTCGCGTGGCACACGTCGTAATCTGGAGCAGGCCGCTCAATCACCCGCTTTCAAATTCCTCGAAGCCGATCTTTCGGACCTCGATTCGTTGCGGCGCGTGTTTTCCGGTTACGACGTCGGGACGGTCTGGCACATGGCTGCGAACTCCGATATAGAAGCCGGCGTGGCGGACCCGTCCATTGACCTGCGCGACACCTTCATAACTACGTTCAACACTCTGGCGGCGATGCGGGAGAAGCGCATTCCCAATTTGATCTTTGCATCCAGTTCGGCGGTTTACGGTATGCATGAAGGCGTGCTCACCGAAGAGAGCGGGCCGCTTTTTCCGATCTCCAACTACGGCGCGATGAAGCTTGCGTCGGAAGGCTTGATCAGCGCCGCGGTTGAGAGTTTTCTCGAACACGCCTGGATTTTTCGTTTCCCCAATGTCACCGGATCCCGCCCCACACACGGGATCATTTTCGATCTGCTGAGAAAGCTCTCCCGAAAGCCCTCCGACCTTGAGGTCCTTGGGGATGGCAACCAACAGAAGCCTTATCTACACGTCTCGGAACTGATCGACGCCATGCTTTTCATCCACGAGAGGGCACGAGATCCGCTGAACCATTTCATCGTTGGTCCCGCTGACGAGGGCATCTCAGTGAAGGAGATTGCGCAGGCCGTTCTGCGTGGGACGTCTTCCTCCATTCCGATCCGCTTCACTGGCGGCAGCGGAGGATGGGTCGGGGACGTGCCGCGCTTCCGTTATTCAACGGACAAAGTGCGGCAACTCGGATGGCAACCGGCTGTTGAGTTCGAGAGAAGCAATTGAGAAGGCCGTAACTGAGATTTCCGCCGAGCCGGAGGCGCAGGCATAACCGTGCAACTCGTCATCATCGCGGGTGGCCAAGGGACGCGGCTCAAGGAAAGAATTGCCGATCTGCCGAAGCCCATGGTTGAGATAGGCGGCAAACCTCTGCTGGAGCACCAGATCCTGCTCGCTCGCAAATACGGCATCGAAGACATTCTGATCCTCACCGGTTTCGGCGCCGAGTGCATCGAAAGCTATTTCGGAGATGGCGCCAAATGGGGCGTGCGCATCGCGTATCACCGTGAAACCCAACCGCTAGGTACTGCGGGAGCCGTCCTCAATGCCTCGGCAAACTCGATCGAAGTTTTTATGGTCATGTATGGCGATACTATGCTGAACGTTGACCTTCGCCGGATGATCGCCGCTCATCCGCCGGACGCCCTAGCTTCACTGTTCTTGCACCCGAACGACCATCCGCAGGATTCAGACCTGGTGGAAGTTGACGACGCAAACCGGATCCTAGCGCTGCATCCGTATCCACATCCGCGCGATTCCTATTTCCGCAATCTGGTAAACGCCGCGTTATACGTCGTAAACAGAAACGCTCTGCCGGACCATGCACCAACCGGTTCTTTCGATTTTGGAAAGCATCTCTTTCCTGACTTGATCGCGAGCGGCGCGAAACTGCAGTGGCTATATCAGCCGCGAATACATCAAAGATGCGGGAACGCCCAAACGGCTCGACCGCGTGCGCCAAGATTACGCGTCGGGCCGGATTCAGAACGGGTCCTTCGAAACGCCCCGGTCTGCGGTGTTTCTCGATCGGGACGGCACGCTAAACCACGAGCGTGGCTGGCTAAACGCGGCGGACCAGATGGAACTCCTCCCGGGAGCGGCTGAAGCTGTCCGAACCATCAATGAATCCGGCCGCCTGGCCGTCCTAATCACGAATCAGCCGGTGATTGCACGCGGTGAGTGTACGGAAGCGCAACTGAAACTGATTCACAACAAGCTCGAATGGCAGCTTGGAGAAAGCCACGCCTACCTTGACGCAATTTACTTTTGCCCGCATCACCCGGATGCAGGCTTCCCCGGCGAGCGTGCAGATCTGAAGATCGCCTGCAACTGCCGCAAGCCCGAAATCGGACTGCTTCAACAAGCAACGCAAGATCTCAATATCGCCATCGGCGGTTCCTGGATGATTGGCGACCGTGCTTCGGATATCCAGGCTGCCGCGAAGTTTGGTATTCGTTCAGCGCTCGTCCGTACGGGACCATTAAGCGGCTCCGCAGTCCAGTCCTGCCAGCCGGATGGCGTCTTCGATACGGTTCTGGAAGCTACAAACTTTATCCTGAGCGAGCAACTCGTCCGCGCATGATCATCACCCAGACACCGCTGCGCATGAGCCTTGCCGGAGGCGGCAGCGACATTCCCGCCTTTTACCGCAAATTCGGCGGAGCCGTTGTTAGTACGGCGATCGACAAGTACATCTACGTCAACGTGAACAAGAAGTTCGATAACGGTATTCGCGTCAGCTACTCCCGCACGGAAGAAGTGGACTCTGTCGGTCAGGTTCAGCATCCAATCGTCCGCGAGTCGCTCAACCAGCTTGGCGATCCAGGGCGGAATCGAAATCACTTCCATCGCCGACATTCCATCGCGCGGAACCGGGCTGGGCTCCTCAAGCTCCTTTACGGTTGGTCTGCTGTTGGCTCTTCATGCATTTCAGTCGCGCTACGTGTCGCCGGGCGCGTTGGCGGAACAAGCTTGTAAAGTTGAGATCGACCTCTGCCGCGAACCCATCGGCAAACAGGATCAATACGCCGCCAGTTTCGGAGGTCTCAACTTTCTTCGCTTCGAACCCGACGACAGCGTTATTGTTGAACCCCTACTTTGCCCGCCGGAAATTCTTGGCAGACTCCAGGACTCGCTTATTACGTTTTACACGGGCAGCACTCGTCAGGCATCCTCGGTTCTGGTCGAGCAGAGTCAACAGGCTGAATCGGACCCGCCCACCCAGGGTCTGCTGCAACGCATGACAAAGCTCGCGTACTCACTTCGTGAGGAACTAAATGGCGGCCGTATCGACGCGCTCGGCGAGATTCTGGATGAAGGCTGGCATCTCAAACGCCAGGTACACCCAGGAATCAGTAGCTCTGCTATTGACGATTGGTATCAGACAGGTAAACGAGAGGGAGCCTTAGGGGGGAAACTGCTGGGCGCGGGCGGGGGTGGGTTCCTTACCTTCTTCGCGCCACCAGAACGCCACCGGGATATAAAACGTGCGTTGAGCTTACGGCCTATCGAAATGAAGCTGGAACGCTCCGGGAGCCGCGTGTTGCTCTATCACCACTAGTCCTCACAAAAAGAAAATCGGACCCAAAGCGGTAGTCCTCCGATCTACCAGCCTTGGATCCGAAAATGGAAACTTGGACTTACGCTACTCTTGCTTCCAGACCGTTCGGCACTTCTAATGCGTTTGCGAGCGCCTTCCTCGTTTTTTCCGCTAAATTGCGCAGCCGCGCGTGCTTCGGACGGCTTAACCGTCTCTCTACGCTCCGCCGTGCTCTCAGCAGGCGAATTCGAACCGCCGTTTCAGACCAGCCATGTTGACGGGCAATTTCTTGAACTTTGTACCCCTCGATGTAATGCCCTTCGAGCACCACCCGGTCATTCGGCTTGCATTCGTTCAAAATACGTTTCACATCGATGGCGGCCACGTTCATGCGGGGCGGTGCCTGCAATTCCGGCAGTGTCTGTGTCTGTGGCTCGCGCCGCAAGAAGGTCCGGTGAATATTCAATGCAATGCTATTGGTCCAGGTAAGGACAAGGTTCGGATCTCTCAACTGTTCACGACGTTCCCACCCTTTCGCCCAAGCCGCTTGGGCCGTGTCAAGCGCCGCGTCGTAGGAAAGACCTCGCGAGACAAGGAAACGTACCGTAAGGTTGAAACCCTTCTGATATGCTTTGCCGTAATCTTCTGTTGTCATTGTGGCTCCACCGCTCCTGAATTGTTTTTGATTTTGAACTTCCGATGGCCTCTTTGGGCCACCTTTAGACGGTCACTTTCGCGTCCGTCTCACGGGCTTCTCATAGGCAGTTTTCGTGCCAAAACCCTTTACCGGTGAAATTGTGAGCAGCGGGCCGCCAGAGAAACATCTTTGTAATGAGCAGCATAGGCCGCTTATCCTAAGACTTATCTGGGGATAGATTTCAGCGTGAAGCGCGGCCCCGGCGCAGCAAATCTTGCCGAGCGTAGCAAAAATTGCCCGTCAGGCGAATCGGAATTCCCGGCGTATTTCGGAGCGGAACGGAGGTAGACTTCTCAGGTGAATTACGTGCTTCCTGAGCAAGGGAGAGACTGGAATTAAAAGATGATTCTGGGCGCGGCTATCGCCTCTTAGCGATCAGCTGACCTCGAAGAGGAACAGCGACGAAGGTGACTGACGGTCTATTTAGGTGTAGTTTCGGCCTGCGGGGCCGTAGCACTGGGCGTTTCGGGTTTGGGCGGTTCTTCGGTGGCAGCTTTCATGCTGTCGCGGAACGAACGAATTCCCTTACCCAAGCCCTGGCCGAGTTCAGGCAGCTTTTTGGGCCCAAACACAAAAAGAGCAATCACCAGAATAATCAGCAAATGGGTCGGTTGAAACAGTCCGTCTAACATGAGCTTCTCCGGGGCAGGATTGTGCTGCCTGTTTAAAGTATATATGAGCTGACGGTTCAGCGCCAGATTGCGTCGCCAGCTTGCGTGTGGTACGGGCCAATTTCGAACCTCCACGGGAAGCGTCAGCTGGTTTTGAGCAAACTTTCGCGTGTTTTGCCCGGCCGCTCGCGGTTGACAACATTTTGAGCGTCGGCTATAGTTCTGAAGTACTGAACTATCAATTAGTTGAGGCCTCTTCAGTGCTTCCCAATGGGCCTCCCCCGGTGCAAAAGTTCAGTTCTTCCAGGTGAGTAGCGGGACCCATCCGGTTTTTTCTGCCGCATGGGGGCACCAGCGTAGGGATTGATGACGAACATGGCCGGCCCTTCTGACGAGTACGTTGAGGTAAGCGCGAATGCCGATAGTGAAGACTACCAGGCATTCCTTGATGATTACAGCAGCCAATTCGCGCCCACCGAGGGCGGTGAATTCCTTCATGCCCGCGTGCTAAGCGTCTCCGAAAAAGAGGTCATAGTCGATATCGGACGCAAGATCGAAGGGCTCGTCCCCGCTTCGCAGTTTCCTCAGGCGGAGGGAAAACCCGACGTCAAGCCCGGCGACACGATTGAAGTGGCGTTCGACCGGACTGGCGAGCCGGTCGAGGGCTACATTCTGCTTTCCCACGAACGTGCTTTTCGCCGCCACGCCTGGGAACGTCTCGAAAAAAACGCCGCCGAATCTACTCCGATTACCGGGCGCGTGCTCGACAAAATAAAGGGTGGACTGACAGTTGATATCGGCGTGGTCGCCTTCCTTCCCAGTTCCCAAGTCGAAGTCCGGCCGATTCACAACTTAGACTCCTATATCGGACAGGATATTGAAGTCCAAATTCTAAAACTCAATCGAAAGCGCGGGAATGCGGTGGTCTCGCGCCGTGTCCTGCTCGAGCGGGAACTGCAGGCCCGTAAAGCTGAAGCTCTTGCCGCGATTGAGGAAGGTGGAACCGTCACCGGCACGATCAAGAACTTGACCGACTATGGCGCCTTCGTGGATTTGGGCGGCATCGATGGACTGCTGCACGTCAGCGATCTAAGCTACGGCAACGTCGCGCATCCTTCCGCCATCGTTCACGTCGGCGATCAAGTCACAGTGAAAGTGCTCAAGTTCGATCGCGAAAAGGAGCGCATTTCGCTTGGCCTCAAGCAGATGCATCCCGATCCGTGGGCCAATATAGACGAGCGTTACCGGCAACAGAGCCGCGTCATAGGGCACGTCGTCAGCGTGACCGACTATGGCGCTTTTGTGGAACTTGAAGCAGGCGTCGAAGGCCTGATTCACATTTCCGAGATGACTTGGAGCCGGCGCATGAAACACCCCGCCAAAGTCGTCAAGCCCGGCGATCAGGTAGAAGCCGTGGTGCTCGAAGTCAAACCGAAAGAGCGCCGCATTTCGCTTGGCATCAAGCAGCTGGAGGCTGATCCTTGGACCACGGTGGGGGAGCGCTACAGCATCGGTTCCGTCGTAGAAGGGCGGGTTCGCAAACTGGCCGATTTCGGCGCCTTCATTGAGATCGAAGAAGGCGTAGACGGCTTGGTCCATGTGTCTGACATGTCGTGGACGGCGCGCGTCAAGCATCCTTCCGAGATCGTGAAAAAAGGGCAGATCGTTCAGGCCGCCATCTTGAATATCGATGCCGGTAACCGCAGACTGTCGCTCGGAATGAAACAGCTGCAACCGGATGCGTGGGAGACGTTCTTCCGGACTCACCAGGTAGGTGACAGCGTGCGAGGACGAGTTTGCCGTGCCGCTCCGTTCGGCGTTTTTGTTGAGCTTCTTCCAGGCGTTGAGGGGCTTTGTCATCGTTCGGAGGTTGCCGGAGACACGCCCCCCGCGCGCCGCAGTCCGCACACAGCCGCGCCCGAGGAACCTGTGCTGCCCATGGGCCGCGAATTCGACTTCAAGGTCATCAAGATGAATGAAGCACAGAAGCGCATCGGGTTGAGCATGCGTGCCGTCGGCGAGGGCGATGAGCGAAGCCGCCTCGGCGATTACAACCGTCAAGCGGTGGCCGCGACGTCCACTGTCGGCGATGTCCTGAGGCAGCTTAAGCCGGAAGAGAAATCTTGAGTAAGGGAAAATGCAAGCATGACTAAGGCTGAGCTCATCGAGGAAGTATCCAAAGTTGTTGAGATGACTCGTAAAGACTCGGAAGAAATCGTCGAGACCATATTCGACAGCATCGTCGGCAGCCTGCACAAAGGGGAAAAGATAGAAATTCGCGGTTTTGGCAGCTTTCGGACCAGGCAGCGTCAACCTCGCGTGGGACGCAACCCAAAGACAGGGACGCGGGTAGAAGTGCCTTCAAAGCGTATCCCCTATTTCAAGCCCAGCAAGGAACTGCGCGATCTTGTGAATCAATCCGCTCAGAGCGCCGCGACGTCAACCTCGGCGGAAGCGGCCCGTGATTCCGATGAGGCACTTACGAAAAGCGGCACTCACGAATGACTCACTTGTGGACGCCCTGGCGTTCCAAGTACATGACGGACAGAAAAGACAAGACCTGTTGTATTTTTTGCGATGCGGTCGCCGGGACCGAAGACGCTGAGAGCCTGATCGTTTATCGCGGCCAATTCACCTTCGTGATTCTCAATCGTTACCCGTATACATCCGGTCACCTGATGATTGCGCCGTACGCACATGTGTCGCGTCTCACGCAGGCGAGCGAAGCGGCAACGCAGGAGATGATGGGCCTCATTCGCCGGGCGGAAACTCTGCTGCAGGATCTCTACATCCGCACGGCCTGAACGTGGGTATGAACTTGGGTGAGGCGGCGGGAGCGGGGATTGAGCAGCACATACATATGCACGTGCTGCCCCGCTGGAATGGTGACGCCAATTTTATGACAAGCATCGGCCACACCCGTGTAATCCCGGAGCGGCTTGAAGATACTTACATCAAAGTACAGCGCGCGTTTTCGAAGGCTTCAGACTAACTTTCTATCGCCGCTCGTTACTGTCTTGCTGGTGCCGCGAATTCCAATACTCTTGTTGTTGCTTCTTGGAGGCGTGGTCCCAGTCCGTATGTTTCAGGTGGTGCTCATCCTGATAACTCTGCCAGTTCTTGTCCTCATCCGCGTTCCAGGTGTGATAGTCTTTGTGCTGTTTATCGTAATATTTCTTGTTGTTATGGTCGGCGCTGTCGTGGTGCTCGTCCTGATTATGGTCTTGAGCACTGGCGTAGACCGGCACGAGCAGTGCAAGGCACAACGGCATGGTCGCGAGCAGCATTTTAGCTTTTTTCATCGTTTCTCCTCTTGTTCTTAGCCGCACATCATGGTACTTCTCCCTGCAACATCGTAGTTTTCCGTATGTGCGCAGGCGATTGTTAGAGCCTAACCGAAACGACAAGTTTCATTTGGCGTTGCTACTGGACCATCCTCGCCGTCACAACCAGGAACAAGGTGGCGCTAGCCATCTCGACATTCGAAGTGCCGATGACCACTTTCTGACCCTCGCGCAAATCGACATTAGTCTCGATTCCGATATTGGCTTGCTGGAACTGCGTCGTCGCGTAGGGAATGCTACCCTCTTTGCCTTTCCCACTCAAAGAACCGCTGACGAACGGAACTTTCGCTTCGAATTTGAATTTGGCCAAATGAATCACAGGCGACGTATCTCCCGAGGCTGTCGCGGCGTCGTACTCGATCCGGTAAGTGCCAGGTACGTTGAAGTCTGGGTTATTCTGCAGGGCCTTCATCATTCCCGATGTGCTCGCCTTAGAGTTCTGCCCAGAGCGCATCAGCATAGTGTTAAGTAGTTGATAACTTTTGTATGGAAAGACCGCGCGTAGCTGCTTGTACACGGGCGCAAGCAGTTCTGCGCCGGTATCTGACGCTCCCGTCATCGGCTCCATCGATCCGCTTACGACGTAAATCACCAATTCGATATTTTTTCCGTCCAAAGCTGTCGCACCGGCACTGTCGAGATCTTCAATCGTTCGCACAACCCTGTCCACGTCGGACGCTTTGCCTTTGATCACAATAGCCCGAAGCTGATTGCTTCCCAGAACGACAGCACCGGAGCTATTTCCGGCCAATTCGGCCAGAGACTGGGCGTTCCCATGTACGTGAATCACTCTTGTGACCTTATCTGGGTTCGGCGGCTCTGTAGTTGCACTCTGCGACCACAAGAGCGAGCAGAGTGCAAAAGAACCGATGAGCAACTTAGTTTTCATGTATGTTTCCGTCCGTTTCCAAAAGAATGACTACGTTGGGATCAGCCGTAGAAATTCTGAGTTCTGATCGCCCCTCCGGTCGTGTGTTGAAAGCAACGTCTCGCAACGCCAACCTCGGGATTGCGTTTCCGCGGTCGGTGGTAAACCGGCCTGACCGGCACTAGATCCGGCCGATTGAAACTCGGAATTGGGGGCAGCGCCAAACTCTGCACACTCGCAACTACAGTCGTAGGGCGATCATGAGCTTTGTCCCGGAGCAAGAGGGGAGCGATCACTAATCCCACGCTGGCGGCAAGGGCCGCGACCCGCCCTAAATGCCTATGCGTGTTCCCGTTACGCACTTGCTGCATGACACCCTTACGAAGGGACTGGAGATCTTCGCACTCCGGCGCGACCGAGATCTCCGCAAAGAGCTGCAAGGAGACCTGGAGATCTGCTAAAGTTTGGCGACAAGGTGAGCACCTCGCCAGATGCTCCGATACTCCGGCGCTTTCCTCCGGGCTCAGGTCGTTACTGCTGTATAACGCCAATTGTTCTTCGCTCACCGAACACTTCACGTTCGCCTCCCGAGTTTTGCCAGCACAAAGTTCTTGATTTTGACTCGGCCAGTAGAGATCTGACGACCGTACAGTTCCCTCCGTCACGTGGAGAATACGGGCGACTTCCGCGGTTGAATGACCTTCCAGATCCCGCAGAATAACCGCTTCCCGCTCGCGCGGAGACAATTCTTTCAAGGCCGAGAAGATCAGTCCCCTTTGTTGAGTTTCAGCCATTGATTCCTCGGGATTGAGCGCCTGATCGGCCGAGCCGCTCAAGAGATCAAGAGGCAGATCCTGTTTCGTTCGCCGCAGAATATCGAAACAGGCGTTTGAAGTCGTTCGATAGAGCCAAGCACCCAAGTCGCGGTCTTCATCCAACCTCCCCAAGTTCTTGTGCAGGCGAATGAAGACTTCCTGGGCGGCATCTTTGGCCGCTTCCCGATTGAGGAGAATCTTCTGCGCTAACCCGAGGACAACGCGTTCATGCAAATGAACGATTCGTTCGAAGGAAGCAAGATCTCCCGCTTTCGCGTCCTGAATCAGGTGGCGCAGCAAGTCCTCTTGGGACATCAAACCGATAAACGGAAGCGCCATTTCCATGCGCCGTTCTCAACACCTCACCAGATATACGTTCCGAGCGGGAAAAGCGTTGAGTTCTTAATTTCACCAAAGGCGGCGCACGCCGTAGGTGTCGAATACCGCTTCATTACTCACGATCGGCACATTTTCCGCTTGGGCCTGGGCTATAAGCATGCGATCAAACGGATCTTTGTGAGAGCCAGGCAGTAAGCCAGCGCGAATAGCATGGTCCGCGGAGATCTGCCAGTATCTGAAATCCTTACCGCCCCAGATAACCGGCGAAGTCAGCCGCGAGGTCGAGGGCTGTCGGCAGTTTACCCAGCCGCACCTTGGTTGCAATCTCCCAAGCCGAAGCTGCGCTCACAAGTACGACATTGTGGGTGTCGGCAATGACCTGCCGGGCGGCCTTCGTCAGTGCCGGATCGTCCGCTAGCCACCAAAGCAAAGCATGTGTGTCAAGCAGCGCATGCATCAAGCTTGCTACTCCCAGACAGAGAGTTCTTCGATGGGAAGAGCTTCGAAAAATTCGCGCCCCACGACCAGCTTGCCTTTCATCGAGCCCGGCTGCCGCTGCCCCTTTATCTCACCAATAGGGACAAGCCGGGCTACAGGCGTTGAACCGCGCGAAATGATGACCTCTTCCCCGCCGGAAGCCTTCTGAAGCAAACGGGAGAGATTCGTCTTTGCCTCGTGAATCGTCACTACACTTGTTTTCATGGCTGGTTAGCTATCTGGTTTAGCTAATCCACTCTAGCTCACTTGGGATTTGGTTGTCTAAACGGATCCCGGCGGCTTGTCGTTGCCGAACCAGGCTTTTAACTGCTTCAACACTTCCGCGAGCGCAATGTAGATATTCAACAATCCCAATCCGCTGATCGCGCCCCGGAAAGCAGGATTCATCCAAATACCTGCCAGATCCGCTGAGTGTACCGGAATCCAGTTTAGTTCCCACTCCGGCCGCCACGGGAACACGACAAGAAATAGCCCCAGTTCCAGCGCGAAGACAATCAAGCAGAACCCGAGCACCCGGCGATGCCAGGTCATAAACCGGCTTGGCTTTTCCGATGTGCCGGCCTCGTGATCTTTCGCAACCTGCGGCGTCTCCGTGCTCATGCCCCCTGACCGGAACCCTCGAACATTTCAGTTTGTGCCGGAGCATCGGTTACATATCCTGCCCAAAAGACCCGGCTGGTGCTGAGGCGAACCGGCTCGAAACTGAAGCGGTGCATCATCGTCGGCCCGTGCTCACGCAGAGCCCTTCGATGGTCCGGTGTGGAGTAGCCCTTGTTGGAAGCGAGATTGTATTGCGGGAAAACTTGATGCCACTGCTCCAGACAGGCATCCCTGTGAACCTTCGCCACGATCGAGGCTGCCGCAATCGCCCGGCATCGCGCGTCCCCGTCGATCAACGGCAACTGTGCCAAAGGCAGATCGATTTTCACCGCATCGATCAGCAAATAATCGGGTTTGATAGAAAGCGCTTGCACAGCGCGGCGCATCGCCACCCGCGAGGCCTGGTAGATGTTGATCTGGTCGATCTCAAATGCGTCGGCCCCGCCGACCGCCCAGGAGATACAACGCGATTTGATCTGCAGCTGCCAGTTCTTCGCGCTGACCGGCGTCGAGGATCTTGCTGTCGTGCAGACCGCGAATGGGACGCAGCGGGTTTAGAATTACCGCAGCTGCCATAACTGGACCGAAAAGGCAGCCTCTCCCGACTTCATCGACACCGGCGATGCTCGTGTAGCCCTGTTCGCGGGCAACGCGTTCATAGGAACTCAGGCAGCGGATGGAACTGGAGCCCGCGCCGTTGCCAGAAGCTTTACGACGACGAGGTTCGACCTGTCCGGCAGCAACTTCAGCCACGGAGGCCTAAGCCCGTTATCTTTAGGTACGCTCTTTCAAACGTGCAGCCTTGCCCTTCAGACCGCGTAAGTAGTACAGCTTTGCGCGCCGCACGCGGCCCGTGCGTACAAGGTCGATATGGTCGATCACCGGAGCATGCACCGGGAAAATGCGCTCTACGCCTTGTCCGAAGCTGACCTTGCGAACGGTAATGGTTTCGCCCATTCCCACGTTCTTGCGGGCAATCACCGTTCCCTCGAAGGCCTGCAAACGTTCCTTGTCGCCTTCCTTGATTCTGACGTGGACACGAATCGTGTCGCCCGGCCGAAACTCCGGGTGCGCGGAGGCACGCGTGTGCTTGCTAATGAACCTGCTGACAAGTGCGTTTTGCATCTTTACTTAATCCTGCCTTCTGTCGAGCCGCTGCCGATCAAATCGGGTCTCAGCCGCTCCGTTTTTTCGCGTGCCGCAGCCCTGCGCCAGCGCTTGATCTCTTCGTGATTCCCGCCCAGCAATACATCGGGCACTTTCCAGCCGCGAAACTCCGCCGGTCTGGTGTACTGCGGACAATCCAACAAACCCTCGTTCTCGTCGCTGAAACTCTCGTTCCGCGAAGAGTCCTCATTGCCAAGCACTCCCGGCAACAATCGCGCAACCGTATCCACGATCAACGCCGCAGCGAGTTCTCCGCCGCTTAAAACAAAATCGCCGACCGATACTTCTTCATCGGCCAAATGCGCCGCCACCCGTTCATCCACGCCCTCATATCTGCCGCACAGCAGCAGCAGATCGTCAAGCTGCGAAAACTCACGAGCCAGCGCCTGATCGAAACACCGTCCTTGCGCCGACAAGAGCACAACCTTCTGCCCTGCCTTGCGTTCCGGCAAAACCGCTTCTACGGCCTCAAAAATCGGCTCCGGCTTCAGCAGCATTCCTTCGCCGCCTCCAAAGGGCCGGTCATCTACAGTCCGATGACGGTTGTATGTCCAGTCTCTCAAATCATGGATACGAATATCCAATCGCCCGGCAAGCCTTCGCGCGCGAAACCACACCATGCTCGAACGGTCCCGAAAAAAATTCCGGGAAAATCGTGACAATGTGAAATCTCATCCAAGCCGGGCCCGGTCTACAATTCCAACAATCCCTCCGGCAAATCGACCGTGATCGCCCGCGCTTCCAGATCTACCTTCCGGCAAATCGCGTCTACAAACGGTACCAGCACTTCGCGGCCATCCACGCTCACTTCCAGAAGCGGAGGCCCGCCAAATCGCTGCCAACCTTCAACTGAACCCAACCGATCTTCCCGGCCCCATCAATCACCGAACACCCGATCAGATCCGACTGAAAGAAATCGCCTTCCGGCAAACTTGCGCGCTCCGATCGCAAAACCCATACATCCGCGCCTTTAAAGCGCTCGGCCGCGTCGATCGAATCAACGCCCGCAAATTTCACTACCCAGTCGCCCTTATGCTCCCAGGCCTCTTCTACATCGAGTTCAATGTCGGAACCATCCGCCAGTTGAACTTGCGCCCGCTTCAGACTCTCCAGCCTGCCAGGCACGTCGGTCTGAGATCGAACCATCAACTCGCCACGATTGCCGCGGGGCCGCATAATCTCGGCAATCACAACGCGCTCAGAATCCATCGCTATTCAAGTATCTCGAGCGAAAACCGTCGATCCAGCTTCGTTCCGACGGCACCCAGCAGCGTCCTGATCGACCGCGCCGTCCGGCCCTGCTTGCCGATTACTTTCCCCAGGTCACCTTCAGCTACTCGTAGTTCAAAAACAGTGGCGTGCTCCCCGGCAATCTCGTTCACAACTACACTGCCGGGTACATCTACAAGCGCCTTGGCGATATCTTCCACCAGGGTCTTCACACCATTACTGTCATTCATGTTGGCCTTTATTCGAAAGGATGCACACGAGGGCAAAAGCCCGTCACTACCGTCCGGGAACGGCAGGTCTCTTAAGCTGCCGGCTGCTCGGCAACGGCCGGATTCTTCTTGATCAGACGCGTGACGGTGTCTGACGGTTGTGCGCCGTTCTTCACCCAATGTTCAATCCGGTCGTGCTTAAGCTGTACTTGCTTGGAAATCGGATTGTAGAACCCGACAACCTCAACCGAACGGCTGTTTCTGGCGCGCTCTCTTTCAATCACCACGACGCGATACGTCGGTTTCTTCTTAGCGCCAAAACGCGCCAGGCGAATTGCTAACATCGTAACCTTTTCTTTTTCCTATTCTTACAAATCACAAAACCCGGTTAAAAACCCGGAAATCCCGGCAGCTTCATCTTGGCTAATTTCTTACCAAGGAAACCTCCAGCCCCGGTCAAACTCTTCATCATTTTACGCGCTTGGGCGTACTCTTTCAGCAGATTGTTCACGTCCTGAACACTCGTGCCACTGCCTTTGCTGATGCGCCGCCGTCTTGCACCATTGATAAGCATGTGATTCCGCCGCTCTTTCGGCGTCATGGAATCGATAATCGCGATCACGCGATCAATTCTCTTTTCGTCGATGTCGGTCTCTTTCAAGTCCTTCAAAGGACCGATCTGCGGCATCATCTTCAGCAATCCGCCGAGCGAGCCCAGCTTGCGGACTTGTTTTATCTGATCCCGGAAATCCTCAAGGGTAAAGTCGTCCCCGAGAAGCTTCTCCTGCATCTTCTCGGCAGTCTTTTGATCAATCGTTTCCTGGACTTTATCGATCAGCGACAGCATGTCGCCCATCCCAAGAATGCGGGAAGCCACGCGCTCCGGGTAAAAAGACTCAAGCGCGTCCGTTTTCTCGCCCACGCCCACAAACTTAAGTGGCTGACCGGTGATCGAACGGATGGACAGCGCCGCGCCGCCGCGCGCATCTCCGTCCATTTTGGTAAGGATGACGCCCGTAATGCCCAGCCGTTTGTGAAACTCGTCGGCGGACTTGACTGCGTCCTGCCCCGTCATGGCATCCGCCACAAACAGAATCTCGGTCGGGTTCAACGCTTCTTTCAGCTCATGCAGCTCCTGCATAAGCTGATCGTCGATATGCTGCCGGCCCGCCGTATCCACCAGCAGGATATCCCGCCCGGTCTGCACGGCTTCGCGCCTCGCGGAGCGCGCAAGCTCCAACGGCTTCGTCTCCTCGGCAGTTCCGTCGTAAATCGGAGCGCCCACCTGTTTCGCCAGGATGCTCAACTGATGCCGCGCGGCCGGACGGTATACGTCAACCGAGACAAGTTGCGGTTTCGTGCCTTCCTTTGCCAGGAATCGTGCGAGCTTCGCGGTACTGGTCGTTTTCCCCGAACCCTGCAAGCCCACGATCAGGATCACTGTCGGGGGCTCATTTGCAAACCGCAGGCGGGATTGATGCGTACCGAGCATCTTCGTTAGCTCGTCGCGAACGATCTTAACAACCTGTTGCGTGGGCGAGAGAGCGGACAGCACCTCTTCCCCCATCGCCTTTTCCTTAACTTGTTCTATGAATTGCTTAACGACTTTAAAGTGAACGTCAGCCTCGAGCAGGGCTACGCGGATTTCGCGGAGCGCCTCCTCCATATTGGCGGCACTTAACTTTCCCTCGCCGCGCAGGTTTTTAAAAACCCGCTGCAGCTTGTCGGATAGATTGTCGAACATTTCTTAGTCAGTCGGCTTACATCAAAACTTCGAGCGGGTCAGCGTGCCAAAACACACTTCTACTCTCGGGGCAGGAAGCAGGCTTCTTAATCAGTATAGCCGCCCCGCCATGGTTTGTCTTGGCTCCCTAGCCGGTTCGATTTCAAAACGAAACGCGTCCGAGGAGCCTTGTAGTTTTTACATGGCCCAAAGTCTTCCGGCGTGATGCGTTCCGAATGCGGACTACAGCCCATTTCGGGACCCTTTTTGAACCGCTGAAATCCAGTCACAAAAATCAGTAAAAAATTATCTCCCTTGTTTTCAATCGGTTTGCAAGGTTTTTCGGCGGTCAAAATGGGGGTCGCGGCGGGTACCTTCGTGTGCGAAAGGGACTTAGCCAATGCAAATCATATCTTTCCTCACCAACGCAGCACACACCCCAGTAGTAATCGACGCTCTGATTCACGCCGTTCGGGCGATTCTCGGAATCTAAGGGTTCGTTAGAGATTCCGGGAAGGTGACGCGACGTACCTTTCGGAGTGTGGCCATGCTAAAGGCTCTGTAAGAACTTTCAAGCTTCGGGCACGATCAAGTAAAAAATACTTGGTGATGCCTCCAGAGGAGTGGTAGAGTACTGATAGAATGAGCAATTCGTTCTAGGACTTATCTGCCATCCTCTGGACGGGCCGGGCAGGCACTTGCTTCGTGGCTGCTTTCGGTGATCCGCTCGCTTGGCGTGCTCTGCTTATTGCACGCTCAATTTGCGACTGCGGCCAATAACCAAATCGCTACCTCTTATGAAGCCGCTATGTCCACGGGACAGGCGGAGCGTAAGGTCGCGCATTTCGTAAGCGCTATCGAGAGTTTCCGCCAAGCAGCTGAGATCGCTAGACAAGCAAATGATCTGAGGGGGGAAGCTAGCGCCCTCAAATCGCTGAGCGCGAGCCAAGTCCGCGTATTTCAATACCGCGAGGCGCTGCAGTCGGCTGAAACCGCCCGCGTGCTTGCACTCCAAAACAACGACGACAGCTTGGCGGGTGCTGCTTTGAACAACAAGGCTGCCATATATCAGCAGCTCGGAGACTACGTGTCGGCCGAGAAAGCAGCGCAGGAGTCGGTAATACTTCTCCGGCACTGCCCGCGAAAAGATTACTATGCTACCGCGATTGTGAATTACGGCGACATCGAGTCCCAACTCGGCAATATGCGCGAATCAGTCGATGCGCTTCAGCAAGCGGTTTCTGTCGCCAGACAGGGAGGTTTTCCTGGAATCGAAGCGTCTGCACAGGATCACCTGGGCCCCTCGCTGATCGACCTCAAGGACTTCGCGGGCGCTGAACGGGCCCTAAAGGAAGCTCAACGGCTACACCGGGAGCAGCACGATACCGACGGCATCGCGGTAACAAACGCCAATCTTGCCTATCTGGCCTATGAAAAGGGAGACTTTGCAACGGCCTTACCGCTGCTGCAGGGCGCTCTAGGTTTCTCGAAGCAGTTCTTTTTCCACAGTCTCTCCCTATTGGCCCTCTCACCTCGAAGGCCAGATACTTCGGGGCCTCGGACGTCAATCGGAAGCACTGACGGCTTTCGGCAAGGCCGTCACCCTGGCCGGCGAGTGGCGGCAAGACGCCCTTCCCGGAGACGCTACTAGTACGCGAACGGTAGTAGCGCTGCATGGCGTTTATCAAGACTACATTGAGCTTGCGGCGGAACTATCTCTTAAGCGCCATAGTCCCGCGCTCGCCCAGCAGGCATATACGGTTCTCATTGAGAGTCGCGCCTCGAGTCTTCGTGAGCAAATGCTCTCAGCTTTGGGTCAGCAGATGCGCCTTCCGTCCCGCTACTTTGAGCTGCTCTCGAACCTCCAGACCACTCAAGCCGCAGTTACACTTGGCCAAAACAGCAAAACCGAGAAGGCGAATAAAGCTAAACTCGACCAAGTTCGCGCGGAATTGACCGACCTCGAAAATAAAATCGGCCTGCATCAAGAAAATTTCTCAAGATCGACCGAGAAGGTTTTATATAGGAATTCACTTAGAGATATCCAGCGTAGTTTAAGCGGCACTGCTTTGCTCCTTAGCTTCTGCCTGGGTAAGGATAGGTCTTTTTTGTGGGCCGTCACCAGAGACGAAATGAACCTTTACGAACTGCCAGCCGAGGACAAGATAGCCGCTCACGCGAGAGCCTTCTCCCAAGCTGTGCAAAGAGGTTCCGCAACGGCCGAAGGCGCACTGCTCTCGCGTGAACTTTTCGGCAAACTGAATTCGCGCGCGTCCTCTAAACCAGATTGGCTCATCGCCGCCGATGGGGCTCTGCTCGACAGCGTTCCTTTCTCCGCTCTCCCGCAATCCTCTCGATCGGAAGCCATTCTCGCGGATGCTCACGCCATAAGATTCGTGCCGAGCGAACTCCTGCTTGCCGGCGCAAAAACTCCGGAGCCTCAGCGCAGGTTCGTCGGCGTTGCCGATCCGATCTACAATCTGGCCGATTCCCGCCGTGCGCGGTCTTTTAGCTTTTTTCCGGTCCTGCACGCAGAAGCGTCCTCCGTGACTTTGGCGAGGCTTGTTGGAAGTGAACGGGAAGTTCGTTCAGCGGCTCGGCTCAGCCAGGTACCCGATGTGAAAATCCTGACCGGAAGCCAGGCGTCCATTGAAGATCTCCGGGCTGCTCTGGCCGATTCTCCGGAAGTCCTCCATTTTGCCGTACACGTTGTGAGTCCCCAGAATGAAAGCGGTACCGCCGACGAAGCAGCCCTGGCCCTCAGCCTTACTAGCGACAACATGCCGGAGTTGCTCACAAAAGAAGCAATAGCCACATTACGAGTCCCTGGGAGCTTAGTTGTTCTGAGCGGCTGTTCGTCTCAGCAGGGCGAAAATCTTCCGAGTGCCGGGCTGGTTGGACTTAGCCGCGCTTGGCTCCTTGCGGGCGCCTCGGCCGTCATCGTCAGCGCCTGGCCGACGCCTGACGATTCAGGCCGTTTTTTCACGGCTTTCTACAAACACTTACAATCGCAATCCGCTCCGTCGGGTAACATCGCCCAGCGAGCGGCAACCGCGCTGCAACAAACTCAACTCGACATGCAGCACTCCACCGGTTACCGTAGCTCACCCTCGTTCTGGGCTGCCTACTCATTAATTTCGAAGGAGTAACTTCTATGTTCGCGACTCAACAATCGCTCAGCTCTGTACCGCCGGAACCTAAGGAACCGGTGACCGAAGCACAGGAAGCCGCCGAGTCCGCCGCAAAGGCCGGCCCCGCTTCTGTTGATTGGGCTGCGCTAGTCGCCTCAGTCAAAGCCGGCGAGGATGCCGGCATGGAGCAACTTTATAAGCTGTTCAGCCGTGGTATCCGTTACTACCTTTGCCGCCAATTGGGACCGCAAGAACTCGAAGATAAGGTTCACGACACCTTCTTAATAGTGGTTAACGCCATTAAGCGCGGCGACCTCCGCGAACCCGAGCGCCTGATGGGGTTCGTTCGCACCGTCGTCCGCCGGCAGGTTGCCGCTTACATCGAAACAGCGGTTCATACCCGGCGCGAACAGACCGACCTTGAAACCGGGGTCACCGTCGCCGACCGTAAACACAATCCCGAACAGGAAGCTATCGTCAAAGAGAAAGCGGCGCTGATGCGGAGCGCTCTCGAATCTCTTTCTAAGCGGGATCGGGATATTTTGATCCGTTTCTATCTCCAGGAACAGCCGCAAGAGCAGATTTGCCGCGAAATGTCGCTCACCGAAACCCAGTTCCGGCTGCTAAAATCCAGGGCGAAGGCTAAGTTTGGGGAGATAGGCCGGAAAAAACTGACGAGTAACGGAATTCTCTCTGTTTTCGTGAGAACTCATTCGGGGTCATAACACTTACTCCATAGATAGGAGAGGCGGACAAAGCCCGTGATCATGACAAATACATATCTTGAACATCCAGCGGAAGAGGTTTTGGAGCGTTTTCTGCTTCAACACAGCGATGAAGAAGAACTCGACGTCGTCGAAACCCATATCCTTGCCTGCGAGTCGTGCGTAGCCCGGCTCGAAACTTTGGAAACCCAAATTGCCGCGACGAAGCTCGCGCTGCAGAACATTCACCAGCAAGAAGTTGCCAAAGCGGTCGCAAAGCAGCAGGCTCCTTCCAGAAGTTGGTTTACGCTCCCCCGTTTGTCCATGGCTGGCGCCGTCGCCGCTTTGGCGATCGGCATCGGAATCGCGCCACAGTTCATGAATCGAAACGCACCCGTTGCCCAGGTTAGTCTGGTAGCTTATCGCGGGTCCGAAACTCCAACGGTTCCCAAAAATCACCAGTTACACGTGCATCTCAACGCCAACGATCTGAGCGAAGACAACGTCGCAGTCCAGCTTGTGGACGATCGCGGTTCCCAGCTTTGGAAGGGCAACGCCACCGTCAAGCAGAACGAGATCGACGTCAATGTTCCAGAAATCAGCGAGACCGGGGCTCATTTCTTCCGGATCTACGCCCCAGCCACGAACGGCGAAGGCGAACTGCTCCGGGAATTCGCTTTCAACGTCAAGTAAAAGCTAAAAAACTCTCCGGTGAAGGCGGTCGATGGTGAATTTCGCGGTATCCGCGACAGCCATGACCGCCATCACTCCGGCTTGAACCGGGTCTGTTACTACAAGGTCGGAAGCGTCCGGTACGCTTCCGGCCATATTCAAGCTGATAACCAGCAATCCCTCCGCGCGAACCTCACGCACAGCCTGTTCGATTTCCCCGCCCATCAGAGATCCCGCCAAAACCAGCGCCCGAACGCGGGACAAACGCATGACGGCGCGTACGGCCGCCGCTAAAGTCTGTTCACCAACCAGCGGAATCGTATCGATCGAAATGTGTTCGCCGCGGATGTTATGGCGATCCGCTTCGGAAATCGCGCCGAGCGCCACTTGTCCCACCTGAGCGCCGCCTCCCATAATAATGATCCGCTTGCCGTAGATTTTCTGAAGCGACTGGACCTGTGTTACCGAACGAACTACGTGCAGCCGTTCGAGATCGGCGATCAGCGCTTCCGTCTCTCCAGGCAAATCCAGCTCGAAGTAGGTGCGGGCTTCCGAGCGAAGATCCTCAATGATCGAAATGGAACGAATGTCACCCTGATGCCGCGCCATGACGCCGGTGATCTGGTGTAAGACCCCGGGCTCATTCGCTCCGATGACGACTAGCCCAATTTTCTCGTCAGGCATGCCGGTTAGAGGACTACCTCATATTTCTTGAGCAAGTCTTGCCAGACACCCCGGCCTTTCAAGAGGAGTTCGATCACTTCGCGAACCGCACCGTCGCCGCCTGCCGCCGCCGTAATCGCGTTGGCCGATTGCTTCACTTCAGGCCGGGCATTGGCGGTCGCAAACGACAGTCCGGCCCGGCGGAACAGAACAACGTCCGTCAGGTCGTCGCCGATATAGGCAACTTGGTCCCGGGTGACGTTCGCTTCAGACAGGATCTGCTCGAACAGCGGGATCTTCTCGATGTGCCCTTGAAAAACCCAGCTCATGCCGACTTGCCGGGCGCGTTCCCGAGTGGCCGGGGAATCTCGCCCGCTAATCACGCCCGTTCGAATGTTGTTCCAGCGAGCCCATTGAAGAGCGATGCCGTCCTGGGCAGTGAATCCCTTTGTCTCGACCATATTGCCGTCGCGATCCGGAATCAGATAGAGCCTTCCGTCGGTCATGACGCCATCGACGTCCATGATCAGGACCTGAATATCGGCAGCCTTCTTTAACAGTTCTGCTTCTGTGAGCGGGGGGTTCGGTTCCATGTAGACTTAGGGTTTGGGTGAGACCTTAGTAGAGCGGGTGGCGGGAATCATCACTCGTTATAACATGATCCCGCCCGGCGCCCGGGTTGGAGTTGCCGTGTCGGGCGGCGCCGATTCGGCGGTACTGCTCCACATCCTGCATCGGCTCTCGGCTCAAGCGGGAATCGAGCTTAGAGTCCTTCACCTGAACCATCAGCTACGAGGTACGGAGTCGGACGGCGACGAAGAATTCGTCCGCGCCTTAGCGGATTCTCTGGGACTCCCCTGTATTACGGAACGAACTCCCCTCGGACCGGGAAATCTGGAGCAGGTGGCGCGCGACGCCCGGCGCGAGTTCTTTTCGAGAATGCAGAAGAGAGCACGGACTGGAGCGGGTAGCGCTCGGGCACACGCGGAGCGACCAGGCTGAAACCGTCCTGTTTAGGTTGCTGCGGGGGGCGGGGACGGCGGGATTGGCAGGAATGCGGTTCGTGACCTCCGCCGGGCTGATCCGGCCGCTGCTCTCGGTTAGCCGGGAAGAAGTCCGCGAATGGGCTATTACCGAACGAATACCCTGGCGGGAGGACTCGAGTAATCAGGACCTGAAGTTCGCCAGGAACAGATTGCGAAACGAAGCCATTCCCGCTCTGGCGGAGAGCTTCAATCCCAACCTGGAGGGTGTCCTAGCCGGGACCGCGAACGTCGCTCAGGCGGAAGAGGACTACTGGGATCGAGAGATTTCAACCATTTACGGTCAAATTTCGAAACGAACCCAATTGGGTTCGTTTTTGCAAATTGCCGAATTGGGTGCGCTTCACCCCGCAGTGCAGCGACGAGTGATCCGGCGCGCACTAGTAGAAATACGTGGCGACCTTAGGTCGATAGATCTCCACCATGTCGATGGAATTCTGGATATTTGCGCCAGTGCTCACGGACACGACAGAGTGATTGTGCCGGGTGTGGACGCGCTTGCGTTCTTTCGGCACACTGCTGCTTACCACTCCGGGCCGGCTTAATTCAGAGAAGAGACACTACAGGGTGAACCTGGAAATGGGGAAGCTTCACGAGCTGCCCTACCACTCAGGTGTAATATGTGTTGACTCAGTCAAATCCGTGGCACAATTTTGTGCTAATTTCGAGGATGAACCGCACTTCCCATTAGAAACTGCAGAGATTGACGGAGACGCTCTGTGGGGGGGCGAGCCACTGCGTCCGTTTTACGTTCGCAACTGGGAACCTGGAGACGATTTCCACAGGCCTGGGCATCAGGGGCCGCAGAAGCTAAAGTCGTTGTTCCAGGAATACAAGATTCTGCTCTGGGAACGGCGCCACTGGCCGGTGGTGGTGTGCGGGGACGAGATTGTCTGGGTGCGGCGGTTCGGCTGCGCGGCCAAGTTTCAGGCGTCGGCGCCGAGCGCTAATCGAATGCGGTTACGCTACAGGGAAGCCGTTGAATAGTTAAGGTTTTAGTCCTCCCTTTGAATCGAAACCAGGGGAATTGACGTCTTTGTTATATGAGGGGAGTGGCCGTTTGGTCAGGCTGCCGTTGCGCAGCGGCAAAATGGTTACGCTCGGGCTGGCGGAAGGTTGCGCTGGCGGAAGGTTGAATTCATGAGTTCCAACGTTAAGACCGCAGTGTTCTGGGTAGTAATCATTTGCGCGGTGGTACTGGTCTACATGGCCGTAAAAACCGGGAGAGGCGCTCCTCCGAGGAATCTGACCGTGTCAGACTTCGTGACCTATATCCAGGAAGGGAAGGTCAAGGAAGCTAATATCACCGGAACGGATGTCCAGGGCACGCTTGTCGAAGCCAATGGCGTTAGCACCCAGTTCCACACCGTCATACCGGCCAACTGGCCTGAGATCTACACGATGCTCAAAGACAAGAATGTCAAATGGGCGGCGAAGGACACCAGCGGCAACGGCTGGATCAGTCTTCTGTTTAACGCGGTACCGGTTTTGATTCTGCTTGGCCTGTGGATCTTTATGATGCGGCAGATGCAGAGCGGCGGGAACAAGGCTTTGAGTTTTGGCAAGAGCCGGGCGCGGCTGCATTCGTCACAACAGAAGAAAGTGACTTTCAAAGACGTCGCTGGAGTGGAGGAGGCGAAGGAGGAACTGCAGGAGATTATCGAGTTCCTGCGCGAGCCCCAGAAATTCCAGAAGTTGGGCGGTCGAATTCCCAAAGGCGTGCTGCTGATCGGGCCTCCCGGAACCGGTAAGACGCTGTTAGCGCGCGCAATTGCGGGCGAGGCAAACGTTCCGTTCTTCTCGATCTCCGGATCAGACTTTGTCGAGATGTTTGTCGGCGTCGGTGCGAGCCGTGTCCGCGATCTATTCGAGCAGGGGAAGAAGAATGCCCCATGCATCGTCTTCATTGATGAGATCGATGCGGTTGGACGGCACAGAGGCGCGGGGCTCGGGCGGCGGGCATGATGAACGCGAACAAACGTTAAATCAATTGCTGGTCGAGATGGATGGCTTCGAATCGAACGAAGGCGTCATCTTAGTCGCGGCGACAAACCGGCCCGACGTTCTTGATCCGGCACTTCTCCGGCCTGGGCGCTTTGACAGGCGTGTGGTGGTGGACCGTCCGGACGTCCGCGGACGCGAGAGCATCTTGAAAGTTCACACGAAGAAGACACCGCTGGGCGATGATGTCGATTTATCGGTGATCGCGCGTGGTACGCCGGGCTTTGCCGGAGCGGATCTGGCGAACTTGGTGAACGAAGCGGCACTGGTAGCGGCACGGCAGAACCGGAAGGTTGTCACACAGTTCGATTTTGAGCTTGCGAAAGACAAGGTCCTGATGGGCGTGGAACGCAAGAGCATGATCATCAGCGACAAGGAAAAGCGCATGACCGCTTATCACGAGGCTGGCCACGCAATTGTCGCGGCGCTGATGGAGCATGCCGACCCACTACACAAAGTGACGATTATCCCGCGCGGGATGGCGCTTGGGTTGACGATGCAATTGCCGCTTGACGACAAGTTGTCGCACGACAAGAAGTATCTGGAGACGCGGCTGGCTATTTTGATGGGCGGGCGTATTGCGGAAGAGATCTTCCTCGACCAGATGACGACCGGCGCGGGTAACGATATCGAACGCGCGACCGAGATGGCGCATAAGATGGTGTGCGAATGGGGCATGAGCGAACTTGGGCCTTTGAGCTTCGGCAAGAAGGACCAGGAGATTTTCCTCGGCCGCGAAATCGCGCAGCATCGGGATTACAGCGAAGAGACGGCGATCAAGATCGATCAGCAGGTTCGCAAGCTGGTCGAAGACGGCTATAATGTGGCGAAGCAGATCATTCAGCAGCGGTCGGAAGCGATGGTCAAGATCGCCGAGGCGCTGCTGGAACGCGAGGTTTTGGACGGCGGGGAAGTGACGGACCTGATCAACGGGAAACCGCTGAAGGCATTCACCGCCTCGAAACCTACCACGCAGAACCCGAATGATGGAGGAACGGTGATCGCTCCGCATCCGAATCCGATTCCGGGGTTAATGGGCGGGGAAAGTCCTCAACCGGCTTAGTTAACGCGGCGTTTTGGTTAGACAGCACCCTGGGTTGTTTCGCAAGTTGGCTTGCGGGATGGTCCAGGGTGTTTTGCGTCTACGCGAAGCGGGGTCTATCGATTCTGCTGGCCGACTGGGACGTAGGCTGGCTGGTTTATCGGCTACGGATGGTTGTTTCGACTTTGAGGCGAGGGCGCGCTGGCCGACGTAGGGTCCGGTCCATGAAATAGTTATTTAGGAGGTCCCGCCCGTCACTTATCTCTATTCGATTGCGGGCGCAAATGCGACTGAAAGGATCTCGTCCGACGAAGCTTGCACCTGATATCTGGGCATGGCAAGCATCAGAACGCCAGCAAAGAAGGTTGCGCATGAAAACAGAATCAACATGGAGCTATAGCTTCCGCTCCGATCGAACGCTCTAGCGAGTACGACAGACCCGAATGCGGCTGAAGTGGCATACGCCGTCCAGGTCCAGCCGTAGAGCAATCCCAGCCGTTTCACGCCAAAGTAGCGGGCAAGCAAATACGGCGTTACGTCCGATTCCCCGCCCATACTGAAGCCGATCAGTACTGTGGCTGTGATACCCGCCGAAAGAGTCTGGGCCAGTGAAAGGACATAAAACCCCGCTGCCGTGGTAAAGAAAAGGGCCATGGCTATGCGAGGGGCAAAAAACCTGTCGAGAAGCCAGCCTGTAATCAGGCGCCCCAGACAGCTGGCGATTCCTACCGCGGCAACCGCATAGGCCGCATCGCTGGCTTTTATGCCCCGATCACTCAGTAAGGCGGCAAGCTGGGTGACTACTCCTGTTGTACTCATTGCGCCAAGGATCAGAGTGGCCAGTAACAGCCAGTACGCGCGGTTTCGAAGCACGCCGCCTGATGCCCCATCGGGTACGGACGCCTTGAATTTTGGATGCAGCGGTCTTTCTTTCACAAAGACGGCGACGAGAGGAAAGGCGATCAACATGGGCAGCAAGGCCAGAAGCGCGTAGCTGGTGCGCCAACCTACGCTCGCCAAAAGTCTTTGCGAGAGCACCGGTGCCACAACGGTTCCGATTGATCCCCCTAACATCATCACTGCCAGGGCCGTTCCCCGTCTGTTCTCGAACCAAGTTAAGACTGCCCGCGTGTAACCCATTTGCGCAGTCGCATTGCCGACGGCTCCAATGATTACGAAAGTTGCGAAGAGCTGGAACAGACTGTTGTGCAGAAATGCCAAAGAACCAAACGCACCTGCAAAGATGGCGAGGCATGGCAGAATGACCCGCCTGGGTCCAAATCGATCGAGGAGGTAGCCGAGTATCGGCGAACAAAGGCCCAGCGTGAAGGAAGCGCAGGCAAAGGCAGTCGAAATGATCTGCCGCGACCAGCCGAACTCTGCCGAGAGCGGCTTGATAAACGCGCCGAAAGTGTAAATCAGTATCGACGCGAATCCCGCAGTGGAGGACACTGCGGAAGCAGCGGCGACCTTCCAACCCGGATAACTCCAGGACGTCTCTGAACGCGTGGCTAATCCGGTTGCGGGAATCGCCATCAGAATAGGAGTTTCACACCGAACTGAGTCAAGCGTGCTGGTCCTGCGGAAAGGATCCGCCCGAAATTGGGTGACGCAAGATCGGCAACCGGGACCGAGAAGTTCGGGTGATTCGCCACGTTGAAGCTCTCTGCACGGAACTGAAGATTAAAACCTTCGCGGACGGGTATGTCTTTGACAATCGACGCATCAACATCCACAGCCGCCGGACCTTGCGCGATGTTCCTCCCGGCATTCCCAAACTGACCCGCCTGTGTAATCGGATTCAATCTCAAGAATGCTGCCGGACTAATCCACTGGTTTACGGTGTGAGGACCCGAATTGGGATCGCCGATCAGATTGGGCCGGCTTGCAAAGAAAGCGGATAACGGCGGGCTACTCGCTTGAAGTGAAACATTCGCGCTGTCGTAGACGGTGAATGGAGTGCCTGAGTTAGCCGATCCGATGAGGTTGACCTGCCAGCCGGATAGCAGGGCTTTCGCCACGGCGTGGAGATGTGATCCGAATGGAATCTGCCAAGTTCCGCTTGCGACGAAGCGGTGGCGAGCGTCAAACAGCGAACGCCCGTGCTCGGCGGCCAGATCGAACGGGTTCTGGGCGAGATCGTTTTCGCCGACAAGTCCGGTTCCGGACGAGTTGTTCACGTTTATGCTGGAAAGGTAGTCCAGCGACTTTGAAAACCAGTACGAAGTATTGAAGAAGAAGCCGGCGGCGTATCTGTGCGACAGACTCACTTGTGCCGCTTCGTAGGTTGAGTTGCTACCGTATGTCAGCAGAGCAACGGTGGCCAATTGACAAGCTCCGTTCGCCGGAGCGCAATTCGCGTATACCCTTCGGCGGTCCGCATTTGCGGAGGTCGCGCCCGGCCCGTATACAGCAGGATCCGCCTCAATGTTACGGGGCAAACGAGTCCCCTTCGTACCGATGTATTTCGCTTCGAGCAGGTAATCTCCGTGGATCGCGCGCTGAATTGTGAAGTTCCAATTTTGTGCGTAGGGCGGCCGCGCGGTGCTATCCATGGCGAGAATCGTGGACGGATGAGCAAAGGTACCGGCGACGGGAGCCGGCTGGCCCAGGAAAGGATTGGCAAGGTTGATGTTGCCGGTGTACTGATCGAACTGCGCCCAAGGCGCCGCGCTGACGGACGGGTTCGCGGCTATGTTGATCCCGTTCGAAAAAGGATCGTAGAAAATGCCATAGGCGGAACGGATGGACCAAACACCGGTACCGGTAGGATCCCAGGCAAATCCCACGCGCGGCATCAACGCCTTGTAATAATTCGGCGCGAGCCCAGCCGCAATGCCCGGATCGCCTGGGAAGAGAATGCCCGCCGGAGCGTCAGGATACACCTCCGACTGAACTCCGGGAACGAAGGTGTTGAGCCGATTTCGAATTTCCGTGTTTGGCTCTATGATTTCCCAGCGGAGACCATAATTGAGGGTAAACCGCGGCTTTGCCCGGTACTCATCCTGCAAGTACAAACCTACGTTCGAATTGCGCAGCCCACGGTAGAAATCGCCTATACCCTGGTAAAACACAACTGGGGCGCCGAGAAGCAGATTTGCGAACGCGTCGCTTGTGGGGAACGAAGGGGAGAAGATAATGAGCCCATCCGGCACGGTCGCTTGGAAGACGTTCAGTTGATTGCGATTAAAACTGCCCCCGAATTTCCAGGAGTGCCGGCCGGCAACCCACGACACGCTGTCATCAAACTCATACGTGTTTTGCGTTGAATCCCGAGGGCCACTTGAGGCGCCACCAATCGGCGAATAACCGCTGATATTGAAGTATGGCGGCCCCTGTCCGAGCTGAGATGCGGACGCGTACTGGAAACCGAAAGCGGAGGGAGGCGTCTGGTTCAACCGTTGATCGAAATCGAACACAAACCGCAGGAAAGAGAGATGCGCCGAATTGTTCAGCGTGGGAGAAAACGAGTGCGTGTTCGAGAGGCTCGCAGAACTGGTATTCAGGTCGTCCTTTGTGGGAAAACCGGGAACGGGAGATCCGCGCAGCGAGATTGGGTTGAGGTTCGCGCCTTGCGACCAGGCGTAGCGAAGGTAGTACTCGTCTCTTTCGGACGCGTTGTAATCCAGCCGCCCTCCGGTCTGATCGGAATCGTTGTGGGTGACCGGCGTCGCGGTGTAAACCGTGGGCGACACGTTGCCGACCGGATAAAGCTCAGCGATCTTTAGACCGATGGGGCTGAATTGGGACGGCAAGATCGTTCCATTGGGAACTAGTTTGCCCCCTTGCGCATAGTTTCTTAAAGGCACCGACAAACCGCTAAAGTCGCCATTCCGTTCGGCTAGCGTCGGAACAGTGGAAGTATAAGTAATTCCTTGCCGATTGCGAAACCCTTCGTAGTATCCGAAGTAGAAGAGCTTATTCTTCTTGATCGGTCCACCCGCGGTTCCGCCAAACTGGTTTTGCTTGAGAGGCTCAACGCCGGCGGAGAAGAAATTACGAGTGTCGAGGACGTTGTTCCTGAAGAACTCGTAAGCCGTTCCGTGCAAGTCGTTTGTGCCACCACGCGTGACTACGGTGGTCGTCGATCCCGCATAGCCGCCGAATTCAGGCGCCGCGTTGAGCGTGATAATCCTGAATTCCTCAATCGCATCCACGGGTGGCTTAAGAGCGAACGCGCCGTCCATCCGGTCGACGTTTTCCGCGCCATCCACAAGATAATTGTTCGATTCCGGGCGCATCCCATTCACGGCATAGCCCTGATTAGCGCGCAGTGAACCACCGTACTTGGCCATCGACTGCGTCAGGGGGGCAACTCCGCTCTGAAGCCGGCCCAACTGAGCAAAATCACGGCCGTTCAACGGAAGGTCAAGGATCTCGTGTTGCGAGACAACAGCGCCAACCGCATTGGTTGACGTGTCCACAAGAGATGCATCCGAGTGAACGTCGACTGAGGACCGCACTGTTGCAAGTGGAAGCTTGAATTGCAGACGCACGGTTCTGCTTACATCGACGGTGACAGGCTCCTGGGTAACCGTAGCGAAGTGATTGGCGGAAACGGAGATACTGTAGACTCCGGGTGTCACTTGCGCAAGCCGGAATAGCCCATTGGCCTCAGAATCCGTCTCCCGTACAACACCGCTCCCAAGATTCTTAACTGTGACGTGAGCGGCTATTGTGGCGGCTGAGGAATCTGCCGCTATGCCTTCGATGGCTCCCACCGCATCTTGCGCCAACAGCGGTGACACACGAGCGCATACGAGTGCGGCAAGGCAGAGTATTGCCCTGAGAAGGGCCGAACGGGTGAGTTTCATTGTTGCGAGACTTAGTGCAGTCTAAAAGAAACCCGGTAGAGTTGTCTTCCACCTTTGGATGGAACTCCGCTTACAACTGAGCGGTGCAATTGCCGCTTGACGAGAAGTTGTTGCACGACAAGAAATATCTGGATACGCGGCTGGCTATTTTGATGGGCGGACGCATCGCGGAAGAGATTTTCCTGGACCAGATGACGACTGGGGCTGGGAACGACATTGAACGCGCGACAGAGATGGCTCACAAGATGGTCTGCGAAGGCGGCATCAGCGAACTTGGGCCTTTGAGCTTCGGCAAGAAGGACCAGGAGATCTTCCTCGGCCGCGAAATCGCGCAGCATCGGGACTACGGCGCAGAGACGGCGATCAAGATCGATCAGCAGGTTCGCAAGCTGGTCGAAGACGGCTACAACGTGGCAAAGCAGATCATTCAGCAGCGCTCGGAAGCGATGGTCAAGATTTCCGAGGCGCTGCTGGAACGCGAGGTTTTGGAAGACGGGGAAGTGACGGACCTGATCAACGGCAAACCGCTGAAGGCATTCACCGCCTCGAACCCACCGCGCAGAATCCAAATGATGGAGGAACGGTGATCGCTCCGCATCCGAATCCGATTCCGGGATTAATAGGCGGCGAGAGTCCTCAACCGGCTTAGTTAACGCGGCATTTGGGTTAGAAGCACCCTGGGTTATTTCGCAAGTTGGTTGCGGGATGGTCCAGGGTGTTTTACGTTTACACGAGGGCGGCGAAATTTCAAGCGCATGCTATCCGGCGCGTGTTACTCATTTCTGATCGCAATTGCCGGATCTACGCGGCTTGCGGTAATAGCTGGAATCAAACAGGCACACGTTGAGACCGCCAAGATGAGCAACGGGAGCAGCCCAAAGGTCAGAGGATCGCCGGGACCTACGCCATAAAGCCATGCGCTGACGATGCGCATTGACATCAAAGCGCATCCGATGCCAACGGCTAGTCCGATTGCAACTAGTTCCAGGCCTTGCCGCACCACCATCACCAGCACCTGGTGCGATGATGCACCCAGAGCCATACGGAGACCGATCTCTGTTGTCCGCTGGCGGACCGAGAATGCGATTACGCCGTAGATACCGATCAGCGCCAGGAATACGGCAATCACGGCGAACCCTGCCAGGAGGACCGTTTGAAAACGCCGTCGCGCGTTTGCTTCGGTCATGCGCTCTTTCATTGTCCGAACATCATCCAACGCCAGCGTGGGATCGAGTTTGTGCAGGGTTTTGCGTACCGATTCAATGGCGATCTGTTCTGGCACTCGCAATCTCACGGCGAAGTGCAAGTTCCAGGCATCAAAATTGGGTCGATACGGCTGAAAATACTCCGGCCGCGGTTTTTCTTCCAACGTAGAGTGCCTGATGTCGCCAACCACTCCAACGACTGAAGCCCACGACCTGCTCGAAAGACCAGAGCCCGATCGAACTTGCATCGTCAACGGATCTTGACCGCGCATAAACGCTTTCACAAATGCCTGATTGACAATTACAGCGGAAGCCACATTCTTTATGTCATGCTCATCGAAGGGACGCCCTACCAAGAGAGGCAGCCCAAGCGCTTCGAAATATCCAGGAGTTACCCACCTTGTATCGATCAGGTTTTTCGGTTTACCGAATCCTTTGATCTCCACCTCACCGAGGCTTTCAGAGTGGTCCAACGGCAGATCGCTGGTGGCCCCTGCGCTAACGACTCCAGGTAAATGCCTGAGCTTCTCCAGAAATCGCAAGAAGAATCCCGTTCTTTGCTCAGGACGGCTGTAACGGCCATCCAGAGGAACATTCATCGTTAGCGTAGAACGAGAGAACCCGGAGTTCTGCGCTAGCAATTTAATGTCAGAGCGAACCAGTAAGGTGGCGGCAGTCAGCAAAACGAAGGCGAGGGCAACCTCCGCCACAATCAGCGCGTGCCGTAGACGATTCGAACTGCCAGTCATCCCCCGGTTGCCGCTTTTCAGCAGTTCGCTGACATTTGTCTTTGAGACCGCAACCATCGGCGCCAGACCGAACAAGACGCCGCTCAGAGCGGAAACTGCGGTCGCCAGCGCCAGAACGGGTAAGTTCACGGAAACCTGATCGAAACGTGGAATATTCCCTGGGTTGATTTGCGCAAGGACGCGAACGGAACCGAAAGTAGCGGCCACTCCGGCTGCGCCCCCGAGGAAAGCCAGCAACATTGATTCCGTGAGCATCTGCCTCAGGATGCGGTTGCGACCCGCACCCAGTCCCGCACGAAGAGCAATCTCCGAGAGCCGGCCGGCGACGCGGGCTAGCAGCAGATTGGCAACGTTCCCACACGCAATCAGGAGGACGAGTCCAACAGCGGCCATAAGCAGCCATAACATCTTCGTCACAGGACCGAGGATTGTCTCTGTGAACGGGACAACAAGAGCTAGCCAGCCCTGCATTGCGCCGGGCGGATACAGCGCATCCAATCGCTTCTCAGTCACTGTGAGTTCCGTCTGCGCTTGCTTCACGGAAACGCCCGGACGAAGGCGGCCTATAGCCGCGTCAACGTTGTCGAAATTCACTCGATCTGTTTTTTGTGCTGCATTGAGACCCAGGGGAATCCATACTTCGGTTTGCCGGAAGCCGGGCCTAACCAGAGGAATGTCTCCATCGAATGGATATCCAAAGGAATCCGGCATCACTCCAACTACCGCATACTGTTTCCGGTCAAGAACCAGCACCTTTCCCATTGCGTCCGGCCTCCCGCCGAACTGTTCATGCCAAAGGGAGTCACTGATCACCGCAACGTTGTCGTGGCCAGGCTCGTCGTCTTTTTGAGTAATGGTTCGGCCTATCTTTGACTTGGCACCCAGGGTTTCAAAGAAGTTCCCTGTGACAAATGCGCCGGCAATTCGCTTAACGTTATTGGCATGCGCCAAATTGACCATTCTCTGATTGACCATGGCGAGAGAGGAGAATGAGTGGTTCGTGCGCTGCCATTCATAAAAATCCGGGAAACTCGGGGCGAGTTCTCTTGGAACGGTCGTTCCAAATAGCGGATTGGGAGTCCAGAGGTAAACCAGTTGCTCCGTGTGGGGATACGGGAGCGAGCGAATCAGAACGGCATCGACCAGGCTGAAGATGGTCGTGACAGAGCCGATGCCGAGGCCAATCACTAAGACGGCGACGGCGGTAAATCCGCGGTTCCGGCCCATCTGACGGAAGGCAAAGCGTACGTCGCGGGCGAGGTCGTCGAGCCGGTTAGAGAGGTTTGTATCCCGGATGTTCTCAAAGTGCTTGCCCTGATTGCCGAAACGTTGCCGCGCATCCATCTGAGCGTCGCGGGCGTTGAGTCCTCTTGTGCGGGCCTCATCTTCGAGCAACGCCAAGTGTGTTTCGATCTCTTGCTGTATCTCTACACGTAGTTTGCGCGATGAGAGGCTGTTCCAGAGTTTGGCAAGGAAAGACATCGTGCGCTCACGCGAGTTTCAAGACCTGGGCTACGGCGCTACCGAGTTCCCGCCAACGGTTCTGTTCTTGTTCCAGTTGCCGCAGCCCGAGGGGGGTGATTTTGTAGATTCGTGCCTTCCGATTTGTCTCGGTCACGCCCCATTCAGCCTTCAGCCATTTGTCGTTGGTCATGCGGTGCAGCGCTGGATACAAAGATCCCTCTTCAATCCGCAGACGATCAGCGGTCAACCCATGAATTCGCTGCGCAATGGCGTATCCATGCGATGCGGTTGATTTGGCAAGAACTTTGAGTATCAACATATCCAGAGTTCCCTGAAGGCGATCATTCTGGTGCTTTGGCATCCTTCGTCCAGATTACCAAAAGGTAGCTATGCATGGCTGCTTATGCATAGCCAGTCACGTGTCAGTTAGGAACCGCTGAAGGGCGGCCAGTTAAAAATGAACTAGAACGAGGGTTTCGGTGGGCTTTTGGGCCGGCCCTTCTTCTGGTCGTACCGATGCACAACCTCGAATATGATTGCCCAGAGAACGGAGGAAAATAAAAGCCAGCCGAAAGGGAACTTCATCCCGGTTGCCGCATCCGCTATCCAGAAGCCTAAGTCGATAAGCGCGGAGATCGCGCCAAGGATCGCAAGTGACCGAAAGAACTGCATGGTACACCTCGATGAAAGCGTATCAGTTTTGGTGAGAATGTTCTGGGTGTTGAATGCTGGAGCTATTCGGACAAGCCGCTGGCTGATGCAGGAGGCATCCGGAAATCCGCGCTCCAACCGCAGACCACCAAAAGTCAAAGTGAATTCCCCGCAACGTAACGAGGAGCTTAGCTACGCCTCTCTGTTGAGCTTCACATGAAGGGCCGACTCAGTGGAAATGTGCTCCGTACAGCGATACCCGAGTTCTGCCATGTCGATCCCGGCGAATAGATTTTCACCGGCGCCCAGAAGGATCGGACGAAAGACGAGATGCAGTTCGTCGATCAGCCGCGCACGAAGATATTGCTGCAGGGTCGCAACTCCGCCTCCGATGCGTACATCCCTATCCTTTGCAGCGTCCTTGGCGCGCTGCAAAGCGGACTCGATTCCTTCTGTAACGAAGTGAAACGTTGTCCCGCCTTTCATCTCAATAGACTTGCGTGGATGATGCGTAAGCACAAACGTAGGCACGTGATATGGCGGTTCCTCGCCCCACCAGCCTTTCCAAGACTCATCCGGCCAGGGGCCGCGCACTGGGCCGAACATATTTCGTCCAAGAATCCACGCGCCCACGTTCTCCATGCCGCGTTGGGCCCATTCGTTGTCGATTCCGGCCGAACCCCCTTCGTGCCCGTGCATCTGCTTCCACGTTCGCGTGGAGAAGAACCATTCGAACAACTCAGGTCCACGGATGCCGAGAGGAGCCTCGAGACTCTGACGCGGGCCGGCGCCGTAACCGTCAAGTGACACAGAAAATGAGTTGACGCGGACTATTGACACAGTTTGCTCAACATTTTCTCATGGACGCAGGTCACTCGCGGTGAATTGGCGATCAGGCACGGCGTTGCCGCGTCAAATAGAATAATGAAGAAATGCATAAGGATGTTCTGTTGGAGATCGTCAGGCAGAACGAATTTACGAGCCACTTCTCATTTGAGAGAGTTACCGAGGAGACCGCTAAGTTAAAGCTGAACGACAATACAGCGTCGATCGGCTTCATTTACCGCCATATCGGCGAGACGCTCAATTTATTCGGCCAGCTTCTCGGGGCGCCTACTGACGTGCAAAATACGACTATAGGTCAAACCGACAAGGGGCAGCATTCCGATATCAGCTATAGCAAAGAATTGATCGAGCGAGGATACCGGATGCTTCGAGACCTGGTCGAAAACAGCGCTGAGGAGGACTGGCTTAAACCGGTCGAGACTCCTTTTTTTGGCACGGTTTCCAGAGCACGGTTGTTTGCTCATGCCCTTTTTCACACTTCGAACCACGCTGGACAGATTTCTCTGACGTTGGCGAAGGGAAGTAGAGAACTTCAAAGCTGATGTGGGTAAGCAAAAGGAGTCAACAATCGTCCGCTCATTCTCCTCCCAATGATTCGCCTCGTACGGCGATCACCTGGAGTGCTCCGCATCGACTCTGGTGGTTCCGTCACTAGCCCGATTGTGACGGGACCACAGGTCCGTCAGTTCCTCACGAAGCTGCTTTTGTGCCTCCCCTCCGACTGATTCGAACGCGCGGGTCATCGGCCCATAGTTCGCGCGGAAGAACTCGACTACATCCGCCGGCGGAAACGGATAACTGAGTTCGTACATGTGGCATGAGCATTCGAGACTCGCGACCCCGCTCCTCAGCCGTTCGCGAACGGCCGGTTCATCGCCCCACAATAGCGGCGACGGCATACCCGAAGGCGCGATGTGTTTGGCGATGGTCTTGAACATCTGCCCAACGAAACCAGGACCCGTCCAGTTGGCCATCGCGATGATTCCTCCAGGCCGGCAAACGCGGGTAAGTTCGGCTGCGACTAGTTCAGGACGAGGCGCGAACATGGCCGCAATCAGGCTGACCACCGCGTCGAACGTTGCGTTTCCGTAGGGCAGCGCTTCCGCATCGCCTTCTTCGAACACGACTGTGAGCCCTTCCGCGGCCGCGCTTCGACGCGCTTGGGCCAGCCAGTTGGTTGCGATGTCGCACCCCGTCACATGCGCTCCCGCTCTCGCCGCAATCAACGCGAGTTGCCCAGCGCCGCAGCCCACATCGAGCAACTGCGCGCCCGGCTTGATTGGCAGGCGCCGATAGAACGTCTCGGCGTCGCGTTCCATATAGCGGCTGAACCGGCCGTAGTCGCCTGTCATCCAGGTATCGCGCAAGCGGGTCTTCAATTCGTCCATGGGTATTGCCTCTGGCTCTACTATGCGGCCGATTGAATTCTAAAACTTGCTCGATCATTCCGCATTCTTGCCGAAAACGTCCAAATCGAGCGAAGCTGGAATCATGGACGCCCTCTCCGAGGTGCTGAAAATCGTCAAGCTCAGAGGAGCCTTGTTTTTCAACGCCGAGTTTTCCGCTCCCTGGTGCCTCTCGTCGTCTCAATCGAGCCAAGCCGCTCCGCTGCTCTGCCCCGGAGCGGGTCACGTGATCATCTACCATTACCTCACCGATGGGCGCGCCTATGCGGGATTGCTGCACGGGAGCCGCCGCGATCTGGGGCCCGGCGACGTGGTGATATTCCCTCACGGAGAGGCGCACATCCTCGGAAACGGCGCAGGAGAGCCGGTCGATTCGCTAACAATGTTCAACAAGCATTTGAGCCGTAGACTCAAAGTCGAAGCTGGAGGGCCAGCAAGCGGCAGCGGCGTGGCTGCCAATTGGCGCGGCCGTGGCCATGGAGTTTGCGGCGGAAGGCGCGCGTCTTCTTGGCCGGGCGTACCACGTTCAACGTGGAAGCCGCACGCTTCTAAATAGAACTGAGCGCAATCTTTCGTGCCAAGCTGGCCGACTCAAAATCCGATATAATACGATCACTATGCCTAGCGACCGGAGTATACGAATTGGCTAAGCCGAATTCCGCTCAAACTGCGCTTGATTTGCTCGTCTTGACCATTCTTGATCGCCGCGGACCGTTGCACGGCTATGGAATTGCCACTTCCATAGAAGAGTTGTCGGAAGAAGCGCTCCGCGTTGAGGAAGGCTCGCTTTATCCCGCGTTGCATCGAATGGAAGAACTTGGATGGATTGCCGCAGCGTGGAAAGTGAGCGAAACGAATCGGCGGGCGCGCTTCTATCGCGTAACAAAAACCGGCAAGAAGCAATTGGAGTCTGAATCGGAGCGCTGGGCGAGCTTCTCGGCCGGTGTCTCGCGCGTATTGCGCTGCGCATAGCGATGCTTTGAGGAGTTCTTATTATGTCCTGGCTTTCGCGACTGAGAAATGGATTG
Organism: uncultured Acidobacteriaceae bacterium; assembly: GCA_963845995.1. GTDB lineage: Bacteria > Acidobacteriota > Terriglobia > Bryobacterales > Bryobacteraceae > Bog-105. The sequence continues at coordinate 63,910 of CAWJUO010000009.1, forward strand.
CATCCGCGCCGAATGGATGAAGATCTAGCGGAGGAAATCAGAGATCACCTGGAACGGCGCGCCGCCGCTTTATCCGCAAAGGGACTTAACCGCGAGCAAGCCCAGCGGCAGGCCCATGTGCGTTTCGGAAACGTCACTCGTCTGAAGGAAGAGAGCCGTGCGTTTCGCCTTTTGGCTTGGCTCGAGGGAACCATTCAAGACGCGCGCTACGGCTGGCGAGGTATGTGCAAGTCTCCGGCTTTTGCCGTTACAGCCGTGCTGTCGCTGGCCTTGGCTATTGGCGCAAACACAGCCATCTATTCCATTGCGGATGCAGCGGTTCTACGGCCGCTTCCCGTTCGGGCGCCCGGTGAATTATTCACGCTCTCCTGGCCAGAGCCGGCAAACCCTGGAACTCCGGCTGGAACCGAAAGGGACTCATTCAGCTACCCCGAATTTCTCCGGTTCGCCGACGCGACGAAAGCCATTGCGCGCCTGGGGCTTTTCAGCGGACCCTTCCGCGCGGAAATGAAAACGCTAAAGCCAGACGCGCCCATCGAAACAATCAACCGGGCATTCGTGTCCGGAGAGGCTTTCGACATCTTGGGCATTACTCCAGCGATAGGAGGCCTCTTTTCTAAAGAGCAGGACCGTGTTCCACAAGCCCGCGCGCTGGCCGTCATCAGTTACGCTTTTTGGGAAAGCCACTTCCATCGAGATCCACATATTGTGGGGCGGAGAATCGCCATCGATGGCACAGAAGCCGAGATTACCGGTGTAACGCGCAAAGGCTTTTGGGGCGTAGAGCCTGGAAAATTTGTGGACGTGTGGCTCCCCGGGACATTACACGCACCATATGTCCTTAGCAATCCAGGCGCGTACTGGCTGCAGATTATCGGCCGCTTCGCGCCAGGGATTTCGCCCGGCCAAGTGCAAGCGCACCTTCAGTCGCCATTCCACGATTTTCAAGCCCAGCTCGTGAAACTCTTTCCGGCCATGCCGGACGTCATTAAGAAGCAATTCTTAGAAAGCAAGATCCGCGTACACTCGGCCGCCGCTGGAATATCCGGCCTGCGGAAGACATTTTTACGTCCATTGTGGATTTTGTTCGGCGTCGCGGCGGGAATATTGTTGATGGCCTGCACTAATGTGGCAAGTTTGCTGGTGGCTCGCTCGACGGCTCGCGCAAGTGAAATGGCGATGCGAGTAGCTCTCGGCGCGGGGCGAACGCGCCTCATCCGTCAGATGCTAACGGAAAGCCTGATTCTTTCGCTCATGGCCGGCGCATTGGGTTGGTTGCTCGCGCGAAGCGCGGGGCCTCTGCTGGTGCGTTTGCTTTCAACAGACCGCGATCCGCTGCAGCTTGCATTGGCAATCGATACTCGCGTGCTGTTTTTTTGCATCGCAGTGTCGGCCCTGGCAGCTGTACTCTTCGGTCTTGTGCCCGCCTGGCAAGCCTCGGGCGTGCAGCCGGTGCGCGGGCTGCGGGTTTCGGCCGGACAGATCGGGAAGCTGCGCCTCGGAAAGTTTTTTGTCAGCATTCAGGTGGTCTGCGCATTCTGTTTGATCGCTATCGGCGCGGCGTTCCTATTCAGCCTCGGCAACCTGCTCCGGGTCAGTCCTGGATTCGATCCACAGAACGTGACCGTGCTGAGCCTTACTACTGAAGCTTCTAAGAATTCCGTTATGTGGCTGAACACTCGCGAACCGGGACAAGCCCAGCTGCGCAATGACATGCTCCAGCTCCAACAAGCAGTGGCGAGTCAGTCTGGAATCCAGGCAGCCGCTATGGCTTGGTGGCTCAATTTCGGCGGCGGAGGCTGGTTAGAACAGATTTTTGTACCGGACAAGGGGCCTTCGAAGGAGGAAGAAATTCTTTACCCCGTGTCTCCCGGCTACTTCGCGGCTCTCCACATCCCATTTATCGCCGGGCGCGACTTCACACGCACGGAGATTGGCGCGGGGCAGCCAACGCCGGCGATCGTGAATGAAGCATTTGCACGGAAATACTTTAGCGGCGCGAGCCCCTTAGGCCGCGAGTTCAGCTACGTCTCTCGCATGGATCATTCGTCGCAAAAGACACACGAGATAATCGTCGGCGTGGTGGCGGACACGCGCTACTACAGTTTACGAACTCCTGCGGCTCCGATTGCCTATCTTCCGATTAACGGCAACACCGCCTTCACGCTTTATGTGCGCTCGCCGCTTCCACCAGGTCAAATTATGCGCATTGTAGACCGCGAAGCGCGCCGCCTCGGATCCGGAATGCAGATTCACGAGGTCATCAGTCTCGAAACCATCATCGGAAACACCCTAATACGTGAGAGACTGCTCGCCGGCATGGGCGGCGCATTTGCATTTTTCGGCCTTCTTCTTGCGGCCGTCGGTCTGTTCGGACTGGTGAACTACTCGGTTGGGCGGCGTACTAAAGAGATTGGCATTCGAATGGCGTTAGGCGCTCGGCGCAGCCGACATCGTTTCGCTCGTTCTAAAAGAGATAACTGCATTGATGGGCGTAGGAATCATCATCGGCCTGGCGGGCGGGCTGTCCATTCTGCACGCAATCAAATCTCTGCTATTTGGAATTAAGACAGCCGATCCTCTCGTTACGGGGACTGCGATCGGACTCTTGCTATTGACCGGCTTACTCGCTGCCGGCTTGCCCGCACACCGCGCCGCGACTGTGGATCCGAAGCTTGCGCTCCGAGAAGAGTAGCTCCGTCTACAGCCCCGTCAGTCCTTGCGGCGCCGCGGCTGGGAACGTGAGCAACCCACGCTTATTTGCGCGTTTGAGGAAAAGCTAAGGAAATCCCGTCGCCATCCTAATCTAAGTGCTTGAGTCGCAGTGTAGAGCTGAAGCGCCTTGGAATTTCCACAAACATGTCTTCTTTAAGCTTGCGGGGGTGGGGGTGTAGTGCTATTCTCAAGAAGTCGCCGAGAGCGGAAGCGAAACGAGCGAACGAGACCGAAAGCGAGCTGAAACAAAGTTGAAAAACGGGCTTGCTAAAGTCGAGCGGAGTTTGATAGATTAATTGAAGGGCGACGTTGAAATCGCCAACGGAATAAGGAAGCAGTCTCGCTCAGAACGATCATTGAGGCAATCATTGATAGGAATCTGGGCGCTGCATCGGGCTCCATAGCAGTTCTCAAGCAGTCCTGAAGTAAATCCAAACCGTTATTTAGGGTGTAAACCCAAAGTTTCTGAACAAGCGGAGCTTTCTAGCCTTTGAAAGGTTGGATTCTGGCGCGGTTCGAACGGCTTTCGAGGCCGGCAGCCATTCAGCCTTGCGGAGCAATCCGTTATCGTTGGGTGTCCTGCGCAGTTGTTTGACAATCTGGTTGGACGCAATAGAAGTAATTCGTCAGATTTTTTGAGTAATAACCGGAGCGATTAAGGGTCTCGATTTATCGAGGCCAATACTCTAACAGATCAAACGAGAGTTTGATCCCGGCTCAGAATCAACGCTGGCGGCGCGCTTAACACATGCAAGTCGAGCGAGAAAGGGGAGCAATCCCTGAGTACAGCGGCGTACGGGTGAGTAACACGTGGATAATCTACCTCTTAGTGGGGAATAACCCTGGGAAACCGGGGCTAATACCGCATAAGCCTGCAAAGGGAAAGCAGCAATGCGCTGGGAGAGGAGTCCGCGGCCGATTAGCTAGTTGGTGAGGTAATGGCCCACCAAGGCGACGATCGGTAGCCGGCCTGAGAGGGCACACGGCCACACTGGCACTGAAACACGGGCCAGACTCCTACGGGAGGCAGCAGTGGGGAATCTTGCACAATGGGGGAAACCCTGATGCAGCGACGCCGCGTGAGCGATGAAGCCCTTCGGGGTGTAAAGCTCTTTCGGCAGGAACGATAATGACGGTACCTGAAGAAGAAGCTGCGGCTAACTACGTGCCAGCAGCCGCGGTAATACGTAGGCAGCGAGCGTTGTTCGGAATTACTGGGCGTAAAGAGTGTGTAGGCGGTGCTCTAAGTTTGGTGTGAAATCTCCCGGCTTAACTGGGAGGGTGCGCCGAAGACTGGAGTGCTCGAGCGTGGGAGAGGAAAGCGGAATTCCTGGTGTAGCGGTGAAATGCGTAGATATCAGGAGGAACACCTGCGGTGTAGACGGCTTTCTGGACCATTGCTGACGCTGAGACACGAAAGCGTGGGTAGCAAACAGGATTAGATACCCTGGTAGTCCACGCCCTAAACGATGCATACTTGGTGTCGGCCATTCAGTTGGTCGGTGCCGGAGCTAACGCGTTAAGTATGCCGCCTGGGGAGTACGGTCGCAAGGCTGAAACTCAAAGGAATTGACGGGGGCCCGCACAAGCGGTGGAGCATGTGGTTTAATTCGACGCAACGCGAAGAACCTTACCTGGGCTCGAAATGCTGCAGATCGCCGATAGAAACATTGGCTTTCCCGCAAGGGACTGTAGTATAGGTGCTGCATGGCTGTCGTCAGCTCGTGTCGTGAGATGTTGGGTTAAGTCCCGCAACGAGCGCAACCCTTGTCCTGTGTTGCTAATCCGCAAGGATGCACTCTCAGGAGACCGCCAGCGATAAGCTGGAGGAAGGTGGGGATGACGTCAAGTCATCATGGCCTTTATGTCCAGGGCTACACACGTGCTACAATGGACGGTACAAAGCGCTGCGAACTCGCGAGAGGAAGCTAATCGCAAAAAACCGTTCTCAGTTCGGATTGCAGGCTGCAACTCGCCTGCATGAAGCTGGAATCGCTAGTAATGGCATATCAGAACGATGCCGTGAATACGTTCCCGGGCCTTGTACACACCGCCCGTCACATCACGAAAGTGGATTGTACTAGAAGCCTGCACGCCAACTCGCAAGAGAGGCAGCGGTCCAAGGTATGATTCATGATTGGGGTGAAGTCGTAACAAGGTAGCCGTAGGAGAACCTGCGGCTGGATCACCTCCTTTCTAAGAGAGAACGTGGGTGGAGTCACTGAACCAGGTGAAAGCCTGATCAGGCGAAAGCTTGAGTAGTAAGTGGCAGCCGTTCCACTCCAGAGCGCCTTCAAGGCTGCTCTCGCTTCGGATTCTCCACTTGAAAAATCTGCGATATTTCTAGCTGTTGACGCTTGTCGTCGGCAGCAGCGTCCAATCGGCCTCGATTACACATTATTGTGGACCGGTGCGAAGGCATCGGTCTGCAGAAATAAGGGGCTGTAGCTCAGCTGGGAGAGCGCCTGATTTGCATTCAGGAGGTCGCCGGTTCGATCCCGACCAGCTCCACCAGCCTTCCAAAGCTGGGCCTGTAGCTCAGTTGGTTAGAGCGCACCCCTGATAAGGGTGAGGTCGGTAGTTCGAATCTACCCAGGCCCACCAACACATAAAAGTTGAAACTCAGTAGTAAACTTCCGGAGTAAACGTTCGGAGGTTTTCTTCTGATGTTCGACGAACGAGTCGGCCAGAAGCTGGATGAGGCAGCGTTTTCAAGCTAGCCGAAGATTCCAGCAAAGTTCTTTGACAATTGAATAGTTATTGACGGGCAACTACAAGTTGCAAACGTCGGCAAGAAACCAATATTTGCCGACAGCGCAGCCCGCGTTCGATTGGGTTCGTCTCGTAAGAAGGGAGCGTGATTTGAAAGAGAGTGGGCGAAAAAGAGAATGTACTCAGAACGTAGAGTTAATTTTATGGTCAAGCTACTAAGGGCGTGCGTGTGGATGCCTTGGCGCAAGTAGGCGATGAAGGACGTGGCTAGCTGCGATAAGCCTCGGGGAGATGCAAGCAATCTATAATCCGGGGATGTCCGAATGGGGAAACCCAAGTCAGGTAACTGGCTTACCTTCCGGTGAATACATAGCCGGCTGGAGCGAACGGGGGGAAGTGAACCATCTCAGTACCCCTAGGAAGAGAAAACAATAGTGATTCCGATAGTAGTGGCGAGCGAACTCGGAATAGCCTAAACCCTGCGATTCGAAAGGAGAGCAGGGGGTTGCAGGATCACAAAGAATAAGAATCGGTTTGGGCTTCGGTCCGAGGCGGTTCTTATTCTAAAGAGGTTATAAGAGAGTGTTACGAGAACGGCATGGAAAGGCCGGCCAAAGAAGGTGACAGCCCTGTATCTTAAAATGCAATCTTAGCTTCAAGTGACTCCTAAGTACCGCGGGACACGGGAAACCTTGCGGGAATCTGCCGGGACCATCCGGTAAGGCTAAATACTCACTTGCGACCGATAGTGAACTAGTACCGTGAGGGAAAGGTGAAAAGAACCCCTGTGAGGGGAGTGAAATAGTACCTGAAACCGCACGCCTACAAGCAGTGGGAGGGCTATGGCTGCCGCAAGGTAGCAATGCCTGACCTCGTGCCTATTGAATAATGAGCTGGCTAGTTAGTCTCAGTGGCAAGGTTAAGCGTAAGCGAGCCGTAGCGAAAGCGAGTCTGAATAGGGCGTTCAGTCGCTGGGATTAGACGCGAAGCGGGATGATCTATCCTTGGCCAGGATGAAATCCGTGTAACAGCGGATGGAGGTCCGAACCAGTGTTGGTTGAAAACAGCTTGGATGAGCTGAGGATAGGGGTGAAAGGCTAATCAAATTCCGTGATAGCTCGTTCTCTCCGAAATAGCTTTAGGGCTAGCCTCGTATGGTCCGTCGTGGTGGTAGAGAACTGATTGAACTAGGGGCCTTTCCAGGTTACCGAATTCAGCCAAACTTCGAATGCCATGAACGAGTAATACGGGAGTCAGACGGTCAGGGCTAAGCTTGATCGTCAAAAGGGAAAGAGCCCAGACCATCAGCTAAGGTCCCCAAGTACATGCTAAGTGGGAAAGGAAGTCGAGTTCCTCAGACAGCCAGGAGGTTGGCTTAGAAGCAGCCATCCTTTAAAGAAAGCGTAATAGCTCACTGGTCGAGGGATTCGGTGCCGACAATCCAACGGGGCTCAAGCATGTCACCGAAGCTATGGACTCAATGGAGTGGTAGGAGAGCGTTCCTAGTGAAGCGAAGGTATACCGTAAGGAGTGCTGGATTGCTAGGAAGTGACTCTGCCAGCATAAGTAGCGAAAAGCCAGGTGAGAACCCTGGCCGCCGAAAGTCTAAGGATTCCTGAGAAAGGTTAATCCGCTCAGGGTTAGTCGGGGCCTAAGGTGAGGCCGAAAGGCGTAACTGATGGACATACGGTTAATATTCCGTAACTACGTTTGTTCGATAAAGACCGATGGGGGGACGCACCACGCAAGTGAGATCCGGAATGGCAAATCCGCCGGGTCGTGTGCCAGGAAAAGCCTCTAAGGAGAGCAAATGTACCCGTACCACAAACCGACACAGGTGGACGAGATGAGTATTCTAAGGCGCTCGGGTGATGGAGTTGCGAAGGAACTAGGCAAATTAACCCCGTAACTTCGGGAGAAGGGGTGCCCACTTCGGTGGGCCGCAGTGAATAGCGTCAGGCGACTGTTTAACAAAAACACAGGTCTCTGCAAAGTCTAAAACGACGTATAGGGGCTGACGCCTGCCCGGTGCCGGAAGGTTAAAAGGAGAGGTTAGCCGCAAGGCGAAGCTTTGAATTGAAGCCCCGGTGAACGGCGGCCGTAACTATAACGGTCCTAAGGTAGCGAAATTCCTTGTCGGGTAAGTTCCGACCTGCACGAATGGCGTAACGATCTGACGACTGTCGGCGCGCTCCGCCCGGCGAACTTGTGGTTCCGGTGAAGACGCCGGATGCCCGCCACTAGACGGAAAGACCCCGTGCACCTTTACTATACCTTTGCAATGAACTATGGTGCGATCTGCGCAGCATAGGTGGGAGGCTTTGAACTCAGGCTCTTGGGCTTGAGGGAGCCAACGGTGAGATACCACCCTGATCGTACTGTGGTTCTAACCTACTCCCGTAATCCGGGAGAGGGACATTGCAAGGCGGGTAGTTTGACTGGGGCGGTCGCCTCCTAAATTGTAACGGAGGCGCTCGAAGCTTGGTTCACGCTGTTTGGAAATCAGCGGTCGAGTGCAAAGGCATAAACCAGGTTGACTGCGAGACCTACAAGTCAAGCAGGTGGGAAACCAGGACTTAGTGATCCGGTGGTTCTGTATGGAAGGGCCATCGCTCAACGGATAAAAGGTACGCCGGGGATAACAGGCTGATCGGAGTCAAGAGTTCACATCGACGCTCCGGTTTGGCACCTCGATGTCGGTTCATCGCATCCTGGGGGTGTAGAAGCTCCCAAGGGTTAGGCTGTTCGCCTATTAAAGCGGTACGTGAACTGGGTTCAGAACGTCGCGAGACAGTTCGGTCCCTATCTGTGGTGGGCGGAGGAGATTTGAGGGGGCTTGCCCTTAGTACGAGAGGACCGGGGTGAACAGACCTCTTGTGATTCAGTTGTCATATCAAATTGGCACAGCTGAGTAGCGAAGTCTGGTCAGGATAAGTGCTGAATGCATATAAGTACGAAACCTTCCCCAAGATGAGATCTCCCTGAAGAGCCGTGAAAGACGATCACGTTGATAGGACGGATGTGTAAGCACAGTAATGTGTTGAGCTTACCGTTACTAATAGCTCGTTTGGCTTGACCATAAAGTTAACCCTACAGTTTGGGTTCATTCTTTAGTAGTTGCCCGTCAATAACTATTCAACCCTTATTCGAAAGAGTTTTCGCTGGCCTAACCCCAGCAATCCACTTTCGGGTGATCACAGCGAGAGGGTTCCACCCGTTCCCATCCCGAACACGGAAGTTAAGCCTCTCAGCCCCGATGGTACTGCATGCGCGAGTGTGTGGGAGAGTAGGACGTCGCCCGATTAATTTCAATACACCTGAAGCCCGGCTAGTCACAACTAGCCGGGCTTTTGTGTCTACTTTCATGGACGTCAGCGTCTGGGCCGACCAAATGGATCTGACTGACAGACGAAATGGATTTGACTAAAATGATCGCCGAACTGCAGGCCGAGCGGGACCGGCTCACCAACGCGATTCTTGCACTGGAACGGCTGGCGGAAGGAAATCAACGCAAGCGCGGCCGGCCGCCGAAGTGGCTGAAAGATGGTCCGGTCAATGCAAGTCGCAGACAGCGGCACCAGCGGCGAACAATCCGAAATTTAGGTCCTAGCTGATCGCTTGGTACTTCATCCCGGCCCGCGTCAGCTTCTCTCGATCAAGCGAGTGACGTCCATCCAAAAGAAACGGATTGCGCATCTTCTTAGCGATCAGTTCCCAGTCGAGATCCCGGTACTCGTTCCACTCGGTAACTAGCACGAGCGCGTCGCACCCCTCCGCCACTTCACAAGGGGTCTCGCACGTCTGAACTGCCATTTTCCCGTGTTCCCGGTGGAACCTTTCGGTGGCAATCGGATCGTGTGCCTTAACCCGGACGCCGCGGTCAATCAGCTTCTGCGCGATTTCAACCGCCGGCGCTTCCCGCAGGTCGTCTGTATTCGGCTTGAACGCAAGCCCGAGCAATCCAATCGTCCGGCCCTTTAGGATCTTGAGTTCGTTCAGAAGCTTCTCAACAACGCGGTCGCGCTGCTGGGAATTCAGCTTGCGGGCCGCTTCAACAATCGGCAGGTTCAGCCCATACTCGCTGGCCGTAGCCATAAGCGCTGCCGTGTCTTTGCCGAAGCAGGATCCGCCCCAGCCGATCCCGGCGCTGAGAAAACGAGGGCCAATGCGGGAGTCAAGCCCTATCCCGCGCGCCACTTCGGTGATATTCGCTCCGACCCGCTCTGCCAACAGGCCTACTTCGTTGATGAAACTGATCTTTAAGGCTAGAAACGCGTTGGCCGCGTACTTAATCAGCTCAGCGGAAGCCAAGTCGGTAGACAGCAGCGGAACAGCGCCTACTGTCTCGGGCCTCGGTAAGTAGGTCGGCGGACTGAACGTCTGGTCGAGGATTGGCCGGTACAGCGAATAGAGGACTTCCAGAGCTCTCGGCTCATCCGCGCCGATGACGATCCGATCCGGGTAGAGGCTGTCGTGTAGAGCCGAACCTTCGCGCAGGAATTCCGGGTTCGAGGCCACGCCGAATTCCGGGCAACGATCCACTTCGCGCTGCTCACAGCTCTCGCGAAGCAAGGATCCGACCCAGTTCCCGCTTCCAATTGGCACTGTTGACTTGTTCACCACCACCTTGAAGCCCGCGGAAGCATGTTGACCAATAGAGCGGGCCGCTTGGGAAAGATACTCCAAATTGGGGGCTCCGGAAGGCGTCGGTGGCGTGCCCACGGCGATAAAAACAACCTCGGCCTGCGGAATCGCTTCAGCGTAGCTGGTCGTAAAATTCAGATTCGGACGCGCTTCTTCGAGCAGTTCCGTCAGACTCGGTTCATAAATGGGGATCTTGCCAGCCCTCAGAGCCTGAATTTTAGATTCGTCCGTATCGAGACAAGAGACCTGGTGACCGATGAACGCCAGGCAGACACCTGTCGTAAGACCGACATAGCCGGTACCAATGATTGCGACGCGCATAGAGATTTAGTTGTTCGAGAGGCCGCGGAACACGGCAAGTGTTGATGATAACGCAGCCGAGGGGGGTTGCCAATTTGTCGCGGGGAGTACGAGCTTCGGTGTTTTCCTGCGTTGCCATGGGAAAATGACCGGAGTGATCGAGATCGTAACTCCAAATGCGTCGGCCGCGCGCACTCGTGTGGTCATCTTTGACTTCGACGGCACCTTGTCTCTCATCCGTTCCGGATGGATAGAAATCATGGTGCCAATGTGTGTCGAGCAACTCAGCGCGACCAAAACGGTCGAAAACGAGGCTCAACTCACGGCGGTTGTGGAGGAGTTCGTCTGGCGTCTTACCGGCAAAGAGACGATTTATCAGATGATGGCTCTCGCGGACGCGATTAGGGAACGCGGCGGAGAACCTCTGGAGCCGCTTGCTTATAAAAGAATGTACCTTGACCGGCTCTGGGTTCGCATTCGCGACAGGATTGAAGACTTGCGCGCTGGCCGGGTCTCGCCGGAGCGGTACATGATTCCCGGATCCAGGGCTCTGCTCGAATCCTTGGCGGAACGCGGGCTGGAGCTCTATCTCGCAAGCGGAACCGACGACGCCAACGTGAAGGAGGAGGCTACCCTTCTGGGCATAACACGGTATTTCGGAAACCGCATATTCGGCGCCCAAGACGATCTCACCAGCTTTTCCAAGGCTCTGCTGGTGCAGAAGATTCTCGCGCAGGCGCACTTCAAACCAGACGAACTCCTCGTTTTCGGCGACGGCTACGTAGAGATCGAGGAAGTTAAGAAGGCCGGCGGGACCGCGGTCGGCGTGGCCTCAGACGAGCCGGAGTGCCTCACTGTGGATCCGTGGAAGCGCCAACGCTTAATAAAGGTTGGAGCGGACTTCATCGTCCCGAACTTCAACGACCTCTCTGAACTGAGCGCCGCCCTGTTTTTCACTCACCAGACCGTTAAGTAAGGGGTATCGTAAAACTACTTGGGAGATGGGACTGGTAAAATTAGCATCGTAAGGACGAGGTTAGAAGTGGACCCCGAAACTTTACCATTGAGCGGTAGTCCGCTCCCAAAACTCTTGCTAGGCGACGATCACCAGATCATTCTGGACGCGCTCGGAGCAATGATGAAAACCGAGTTCGACGTATTAGCGGTCGATAATAGCCAAGCCTTCATTGCCGCAGTCGAAGATTTTCACCCGGATGTAGCCATTCTCGATGTAAGCATGCCCGGCGGCGACGGGTTTGTGACTGCACGCAAAGTTCTTGAGCGGCAGCCCGATTTACCGATCGTTTTTCTCTCCATGTACTCGGAGCCGAGCTACCTCGATCAGGCGGTTCAGGTCGGCGCCAAAGCTTATCTTTCGAAGAGACTCCCGGCTCAGGATCTCCTTTACGCCATCCGGACCGTACTCGACGGGGGCACGCTTGCTGAATCCATCGAAGGACGGGTTCAACAGGGTAGCGCCCAACAAGAACGACCTAACCGGCCGGCAACGAGAAGTCCTGCGTTTGATAGCGCTCGGCTGCAGCGCGAAGGACATTGCCAATCAGTTGAACATCTCCGTTCGCACGGCTGAGTTTCATCGCGCCGCCATCATGCAGCGTCTCGGCCTGCATTCCACAGCTCAAATGACTCGATACGCGATAGCCAACAGCATCGCTTGATGGAATCAGTTGATGTACTCGTTTGACTGGAGAGTGCGTACCAAAACTGCCCGCTCTATTTTCGCGGAGTAATCTTCCGCTAAGGCCACGAAAGTGGTCAAGGCTTCCTGACGGCTGCCAAAGACGCACTCTTCCCATTCTCCGCAGACTTGCACTTTTAAGACCCACTTTGCCATCGGTTGAAACGCTCCGCTTAACTCTTTCAAGAACCCTCGCTTACTCCGGACGACAGGAGCCTTATCGGCCTAAACTCTCACCTGTTCGCATTTTGCCGCAAAGTTCAAGCCGAACGAAGTTCGCAAATCTTCAGGTATAAGTATTCCTCTGAGGGTAACCTGGACACCGAACCAAGGTCCAACCTGTGGAGAAGAAACATGTCTTACAAATTCAGCACTTACATTGCCGGGATAGCGCTCGCGGCTGCCGTGTGCGCCGCCCCCGTCTTTGCACAAAATTCAGACCAGAAAATGGATAGCGGCAGCAACAAGATGATGAAATCGACCGACGCCAAGTTCGCCCAGAAGGCTGCCCAGGGTGGGCTGGCGGAAGTCCAACTCGGACAGATGGCCGCCCAAAAGGGAACTAATGCCGATGTCAAGGCGTTCGGCCAGCAGATGGTAGACGACCACACCAAGGCGAATGACGACCTGAAGAGTGTGGCGGCCAAGGAAAACATGACGCTCCCAGCGACCTAAGCGCGAAGGATCAGGCTTTGCAGAGCAAACTCCAGAACCTTTCGGGAGAGCAGTTTGACCGGGCCTACATGAAAGCCATGGTTAAGGATCACGAAGAGGACGTAAAAGAATTCCAGAAGGAAGCGAACGACGGCAAAGATCCGCAGATTAAGGATTTTGCCTCTCGCACTCTGCCCATCTTGCAAGGGCACCTCGATAAAGCGAAGTCGGTCGATTCGACGGTCGCGAAATGAAAAGCCCTTCAAGGTGAGGGAATAGATGAAGTATCGTGTGATCTTTCGCGAGCGCTCTGACGAGGAAGGTGAGAAGGCGGATAATCCGGCTAGTTTCCTCGACTCCGAGTTGGAGGACGGCGTGGTTCTCGACGCCCAGTTCGTCGGTCGAACCCGCCCGGACGCGCAACACTCCTCCGATGTTCTGGAGGAAGACGACGGCTTCCTGAGTATTAGCAGTGAGATTTGGGAGTATGACGTAGCCGAAGGCAAAGACCAGGATTTCAAGGATGCCCTTCAGAATTCGGGAGTAGTCATGGAGTTTGAGCCTCTTGAGTCGCCGGGTGAAGTGGGCCTCTCCTAAGAAACCTAGTCACAATACCAGTCCGGAACCATCAAACGACTATGCTCCGTTTGGTATTGATTATCATTCTTTTCCTTCTTCTGCTTGGAGCCCTGCCGTCGTGGCCGTACAGCGCCGGATGGGGCTATTATCCGAGCAGCGGTCTGGGAATTATCCTGATCATTCTCCTCGTGCTGTTTCTGGTGAACCGGCGGGGACTACCCTAGTCGAGCAGAGTAAGCGGGGATTCGCTCTCTTTTCGGACCTGGCTCAGGCGGCAGTCGCGCGGGTTTTTCTCGGGACGCCAATGCAGCACCTTGGTTCCGTGCCGGAACCGGTGGCCTGAGAAGTGATCGTATTGAACTTCGACGACCAGTTTCGGCGCGAGCGGCTGCCATTCTGTACTTCGTTCGGTACTCCATCTGCTTGGGCCGCCCGGAGCGGTTCCAGTAAACCCGGGAGGCTCGATCAGGGCCTCCAGTTTTTTCGTAAGCGCCGGTTTTTCCGCCGTTGCCAGCCCCGATGTGAAACCAACGTGGTTCAGCAGTCCGGCATCGTCGTAAAGCCCCAGCAGCAGCGACCCTACCAGCTTGTTCTTTGCGCCATAGCGAAAGCCGCCTACGACACAGTCGGCAGTACGGAGATTTTTGATCTTCAGCATCGAATCGCGCTCGCCCGAAGCGTAGGCGCGATCCACTCGCTTCGCAATCACTCCATCCAGCGGCCCAGCCATCCTCTTGAACCAGGACTTGGCGACTTCGAAATCGCGCGTTCGCGGAGAAAGCCGGATAGGTCCGCGAAAATACATTTCGGCGAAGCGCTCCAGTTCGTCGCCGACGCTGCTCAAGCGCGTTCCCGGTCAGGTCTACGCCTTTTTCATTGACCAACAAATCGAAGACGACGAAAGTAGCGGGCGTCTCCTTTGCAAGCTTGCGAATCCGGCTTTCCGCAGGATGTATGCGCTGCAGTAACGCATCGAAGTCCAGTGAGCGTTCTTCCGTGATAATCAACTCGCCGTCGATCGCGAACTTCTCCGGTTTCAATGCCAAAAGGGATTCCACAACTTCCGGGAAATACCGCGCCAGTGGTTGACTGGACTTTGACGTCAAGTGCACGTGCGCGCCGTCTCGAAACGCCAGGCAGCGGAACCCGTCCCACTTCGGTTCATACTGCCACTCCGGCCCAACGGGTATCGCGCGGGCGGTTTCCGCCTCCATGGGAGCGTAATCCACTGGTAAAGGGAGGCTCACGCGAGGGCCTCAATACCGCATCGTGACCGGTTCAGCACGATCGGCTTGAAGAGATCGCCCAGCTTATGAATCCGCGCGGGTACAGTGTCCATAGTTAAGCTGGCGAGTTCAATGCCGCCCTCCACTTCTTCCCATGTAATGGGAGCTGAAACCGTTGCCTCCGGTTTCGGCCTGACCGAGTATACCGACGCAAGCGTTCGGCCCCAGGCGTTCTGGTTATAGTCCACCAACACGCGCCCGGCGGGACGACTCGCGACTTTATATTCCGAAGTAATAGTATCCGGGTGTTGTTTGGCCAGCTCGAATGCAATTCGCTTGGCCACGGTCCAGACCTGCTTCTGTAGCGGACCGCGTTTGAGGGGAACGTAAATGTGGATACCTCGCGATCCGGTTGTCTTGGCATAGCTGCTCACCCGGTGCGCATCGAGATATTCCTTCACCAGCAGAGCCGCAGTCCGCACTTGCGCGAAGTCCGCCGGCGGCACAGGATCCAGATCGAAGTGCAAAACGTCTGGCCTGTCGATATCATCACACCGCGAATACCAGGGATTCAGATCGATGCACCCCAAATTGACGATCCAGAGTAACGACGCCACGTCCTGAGCCATCGGGAAATCGATCACGTTTCCGGACTTATGCTCAATAGAACAAGTTTCGAGCCAGTCCGGTCTATGCTCGGGTGTTCGCTTCATAAAAAAGAACTTGCCAGAGATCCCATGCGGGTACCGCTTCATCACCATGGCTCGATCCTTCAGATGCGGAATCAGCGTTTCCGAGATATCGGCGTAATACGCCAACAGATCCCGTTTTGTCTTGCCCAGTTCCGGCCAAAACACCTTTTGCAGGTTAGTGAGCGATACTTTCCGGGTTCCGCATCTGACATCGCAGGAATCGACGTCCTTGGGGATTTCGACGGGCATGATAAACATAGACCCATGTTCCGGTCTCAATCCTTCATTCTCTTCTGCGTCTTGACCTGTTTTGCTCCGTTTGCGGCAGCTTTCCAGGACCAGCCAGCCTCGTTAGGCCAGTTCGAACAGCACAGCGATGTGGGAACGGTCCTGCACCCAGGATCCGCCGCTTACGATCCCGCAACGAAAACCTACACGGTCGCCGGCAGCGGCGAAAACATGTGGTCCACCGCCGATGACTTCCAATTCGTTTGGAAAAAGGCCTCGGGCGATCTTTCGATCAGCGCCGACGTCTCACTGCTTGGCTCCGGAGGAGATAATCACCGGAAAGCAGTACTAATGATTCGCCAAAGTCTGGATGCAGACGCCGCCTACGCAGATGCCGCACTGCACGGGAACGGATTGACGTCGTTGCAGTTCCGAGATGCGAAGGGCGGCGTGACCCACGAGATTGAATCGGATGTGTCCGCGCCCAAACGTCTGCGGATCGAAAAGAGAGGCGACCGGTTCTATCTGTGGATCGCCGCCGAGGGTGAGGCTTTCCACTTCGCGGGCGGCTCAACCAGCGTGGCTTTGACGGCTCCGTTTTATATTGGCATCGGAGTCTGCGCTCACAACAAGGACAACACGCAGAAGGCCTCGTTTTCGAACGTCGATCTGGCCTTTAGTCCCGAAACCTACAGTACAGTCGAAACGATCACGGTGGCCTCAACCGATGCGCGAGTGCGTTCCGTATCGCGAGAACACCTGAGCGGGCAAAACTGGAGTCCCGATGCCGTCCCATCGCACCCCGTTGACATAAAAGAACTCCCGAAGGACGAATTCGAGAATGTTGAACCGCGTCTCTCGCCGGACGGAAAACAGATTGCGTTTCTCTCTTATTCGAAAGCCGAAGCGGCTGGATCCGGGAATTTCGATCTTATGCTACGGGTTCTAACGTTATCCGGTAATAAAGTGAAAATACTGGCGAAGTTTGTCGGAAATCAGGAATCGCTCGGCGCTCAACCGTGGTCTCCCGACAGCCTTCAATTGACGTTCACTAGCTACCAGAGTATCCGGTAGCTCCGCTCGCGATCAGCTTTTTAGCGCTGGCAACGTCGGCAGCGGAAGGCAGTAAACCGTCCAGGTGAGTTACTTCCAGCATCGTCCGAAGATTCGGGCTGACTCCGCTTAGCACGACTCTGCAGCCTTGCTTCGACGAGAACGTGTAAACCACGGTTAATTCGCCAAGGCCCGCGCTGTCCGTGGTCGTTACTTTATTTACTTGGATTATCAAGCCACCTGGACGTCCTTGATTTAGAACCTGGCGGGCTGCATCTCGGAGCGCGTGCAACGAAGGGCCGAGTGTCAGCGCGCCTTCCAATTCCAGAATCGCGATATCGTTTTCCGTTCGCGAGATGATAGTCAACGGCATCCTGAACCTCTTCATTCACTGGCTTCGAACAGTCCATTATCTCTTTGATCCTAATGATTATCTTAGGAGATCTATAGCTGGTTTAGAAGGGCGCAAATCCGGGCTTTTGCGCGTCCTTTTCCCTCCAAAAAGGCTGGCCCCAGACGTGCTCCTGGTTTTACATATCTCCACTTCGGAAGTGATGGCGAGAAACTCGGAGGTCTCGTCGTCGCTCTTCGAAGGAGCGTTTACCGCTCATTTAAGGTCAATCGAAACAGCGCGTTCTTCATGGACGCGCTGTATTTTTTTGTGCCGGAGATCTCGAATGCAGCATGAATATTAACTTTGTGCAACCCAATGCTAGGTTAAAGCATCTTAATGGTGAAAGCCAACCTACATTATGTGGGTTGCAAGGTTCCGAAGAGAGCTGCTGCAGATCTTTTGTGCCGCTCTCTTGTGGGAAAGGGGCCTCTCCTCCGGCCCCTTTTTTCTATGCCATTGCGGTTTCCAGTTCCCTGTTTTTGGCACGGGAGTTGGCGTCGTGCTTGGACGGCGCCTGTTCTCCCGTTGACTTAAACTTGACCGAAACCAGCTTCGAAACTCCTGGTTCCTGCATTGTCACTCCATAGAGCGACTGAGCCGCTTCCATGGTGCGCTTGGCATGGGTGATTACGATGAATTGGGTCTGTTCCGACATTTCGCGGATCAAACGCGTCAGACGTTCGATATTGGGTTCATCAAGCGGCGCATCCACTTCGTCCAGAATGCAGAACGGGCTGGGCGTGTATTGGAAGATCCCCATCAGCAGAGCCATAGCGGTGAGCGACTTTTCGCCTCCCGAAAGCAGCAGAACGCTTTGCAATTTCTTGCCTGGAGGCGATGCCACGATGTCGATACCGGATTCAGACACATTGTCTTCGTCCGTCAGCCGCATCTCGCCTACGCCGCCCCCGAATAGCGTTTGGAACATCTCGCGGAAGTGGGCGTTGATGGCGTTGAAAGCTTCGCTGAACCGCTTGCGCGATTCGCCGTCTATTTCGTGAATTGCCTTCTCCGTGTCGCGGATAGAATCGAGCAGGTCCTGTCTCTGCGCGTTGAGGAATTCCTGCCGTTGCTGGGCCTCTTCGAACTCTTCGAGAGCCTGCGCGTTCACCGGTCCTAATCCTTCGATTTTGCGGCGCACTTCCGCATAGAATGTATCGAGTTCCTGTATGCCCGACTCATCGGGAACGGTCTCCATTCCCTCGACCAATTGCGCCAGCCCGGTTTCGAGTTCTTTCTGACAGGTCTCTTCGAGGTGCCTGAGATCCGATTCGGCGCGCGCCAGTCCCACCTGCAATTCGCCGCGCCGTTCCTGAACCAAGTGCCCTTCGGCGCGAAGATTCTTCAACTGCTCTTCCAGAGAGGCCAGCTGGATCCGCAACTCAGCTTCTCGCGCGGCCAGTTCGGCGACAATCTTCTCGCGGCCGTTGATCGCTTCCGCCAATTCGGCGCGTTTCGTCTCCAATTCGGAATTGCTTCCCAAGAATTGGGTTCGTTCCGCAATTAAGCGCTCCGCTTCACGCGCCAGATTGGCCCGGCGACTCGTGAGGTCGCGCAACTGGTTATCCAGCCGTGCCCGATTCGAAGCGGTAGACCGCTGCCGCTCCTCCAAACTTGCCAAGCTTGCCCGGAGGCTTGAGTGCGCCTCAGCGGCATGAGCTACATCGGACTGCAGCCCACGCAGCTCTTCCCGTGCCGATTCGAGAGCCGCTTCCTGCTCCGCTCGGGCCGTTTCCACCTGCTCAAGCGTGGTCCGATCCCGTTCGGCAGACTCCTGCAGCTTCACACGGTCGCGCGAAAGGCGGTCCAATTCCAACCGCGCATGAGACAAGCGCGACTGCACCCGCTGGAACTCTTCCGCCAATTTCCGGCTTTCGTGATCAAGCGCCAGCACGTCCTTTTCCTGGGCCTGCTGAACTCCACGCAAGTAGTCCAGCTGTTCTCCAAGAGCGGCAATCGCCCGCTCCAACTCAGCGAGACTGGTCTGGGCAGCAGTTAGCTCGCGCTCCTTCGTCTGCTCAAGCTGAGTGACTTCGCGAAGCTCTCTCTTCAGCGCTAGCGGTCCGGCGCCTGATTTTTTCCCGCCGCTCACCGCCTGTCCGTGATAGCTGATGCCGTCGCTCGTCAGGAACCAACTCTGCGGAAATTCGCCCGCCAACTTCTGGGCGAGGCCGCGATCTGCCGCGACGTAACAATTGGCGATGCGTGGCAACAAATCCAACGGCAGATTCGTCAGGCCGTTGGTAAATCGCAGCGAGTCCGTCAGCTTCCTGAGTGAGCCTGGCTCCAGGGCAGGGGCGGGGAACCGGGCGGTTTCCGCCGCCACTTGGCCCGGTCCTTCCACCAAAAACGTCGCGCGCCCGTTCAACTCGCCTCGCATGAGTTCGATCCCGCGCTCCGCTTCCGGCCAATCCCGCACCACGACATATTCGAGCTCGTCGTGCAGAAATTCTTCCGTAGCCTTTTCAATTTGCGGGTCTACTTCCAGAAAGTCCGCCAGCACACCTACCGGTTTCAGATCCTGAGCCTTGCCCCGTTCAACGGCGGTGAACAGCCGCTTAACCGTTTCGGTTGTGTAGCTGCGGTGTTGAATTACTTCTTCGAGTGAATCCCGGCGCGCCTTCACTCTCGAAAACTCGCTGCGCAGGCGATCCGCATTCTGCCGCACTTCGCCCAAATGCGAGCGGTTCTGCTGCAATTGCAACTCGACTTCTTTGCGCTGATCGGTAACGGAAATCAGCTCAGTCTGGCGTGACGCCAACTTTTCCGACAGCTGTGTCCTAACCTGCTGAATACGGCCCAGATCGGCTTCCGACTGCTGCTCCTCCGCACGCGCCCGAGCCGTATCCCGATCAGCCGACGACAACTGCGCTTCTACCTGCGTGATTCGATTCTTCAGTCCGGACGATTCGCCCAGAAGTTTCAAAACCCGCTGCCTTGAAGCTTCAAGACCGCGCTCCTGTTCCGTCAACCGGTTCTGAGCGTCTTGCCGGCGGGCTGCTTTGTCCTGTAACTGATCGCGCGCTTCGGCCAAGTGTTCGTCTATCGCCTGCAACGCCGCAGTCTGCTGTTCGAGTTCGGCCGCCCGTTCCTCCTGCTGTTTTGCCAGCGCGGCATCTTCCTGGGTGCTGGTACCCAGCCGGTGCTCAATCTGCTGAATTTGCTTCGCCTGGTACTCGACTTTCCCGCGCGCCCGCTCCGCCTCAAGCTGAAGGTCGGCCAATGCCCTGACGCGCCGCTGTCAAATCCTGCTCCGTTGCGTAGGAAGCCTCAACCAGCGCCGTCTGGTTTCTTTCATGCTCGGAGATTGCGATCTGGGCTGCTTGCAACTCGGTCGAGGCGAGATTGAGGTCGATCACTAGCTTGGCTGTCTCGCGCTCTAGCATTCTGAACTTCGCCGCCAGGATGTCGCGAAGGTAGCCGGTGGCCTCGGCTTTCAGCTCTGAGTAACGTTTTGTTTTAGCCGCTTGCCGCTTGAGCGAATTGACCTGCCGGTTCACTTCCTCCAGAATGTCGAAGACGCGCGACAGATTCTGCTTAGCGCTCTCCAGCTTTGCTTCCGCCAGCCGCTTCCGGGTCTTGAACCTGGTGATTCCGGCTGCTTCTTCGATAACGTTGCGCCGGTCCTGCGGTTTGTTGCTGAGGATCTGGCCAATTCGGCCTTGCTCAATAATGGCGTAGCTTTCGGGGCCCAAGCCTGTTCCGAGAAATAGATCCTGAATATCGCGCAACCGGGCCAGGCGGCCATTTATAAGGTATTCGCTTTCCCCAGACCGGTAGAGCCGCCGCGTGATGGTGACCTCGCCGCGTTTTTCTGCGGTTTTGACGACCTCGGTTTTCAGGACCCCGTTTTGATGTTCACTTGCTTCTTGGGGAGCCGTTTCGACGATCTCGACGGCTGCCTCGGATCAGGATTTCGGGCGAAGCCTCGCTTTCGGGAATTCCGAGGTTGATCGGTGCCAGAGCCGTCGCGTCGGGGACCAACGTCATAGTCACGGACGCCATACTCAAAGCCTTCTTGTCCCGGGTTCCGGCGAAGATCACGTCTTCCATCCGGGCTCCGCGGAGGCTTTTCGCCGATTGCTCGCCCAGCACCCAACTGATGGCGTCGCTGAGGTTGGATTTGCCGCAACCGTTTGGCCCCACCACGGCGGCGATTCCGCTGCCGTTAAATTTCATCTCCGTCCGGTCGTAAAAGGATTTAAAACCCTGGATCTCGACACGCTTAAGCTTCAGCAAAACGAAGAATCCTCAACTTGAGAAATTTCTCGGGGGTGCTTTCATACTACAACCACCCGAGAGCGATGTAAAGCAAGCAGCCCACCGTTAGGGGTAGATCGCCTCGGCGAAGCCACTATATGTTGGGTTCCACCTTCGGCTAAGACACATTTCACTCGGATTGACGTCCTCAGAGCGGAGTGCCCTACGCAACCAACGAAGGTGCCCGGCTCTATTGGGAAGCACACGGCACGGGAAGCCCTGTTCTTCTTATTATCGGCCTTAGTTTTACCCACGAAATGTGGTTTCGGGTTCTGCCCGCGCTCATTCCCGCGCACCGCGTGATTCTTTTCGATAACCGAGGCATGGGGCGCAGCAGCGTGCCCCCCGGTCCTTATTCGATTCCGAAAATGGCGCGGGATGCCAGCGCGGTACTCCGGGCGGCTGGAGAATCCGCAGCTCATGTAATCGGGGCGTCGATGGGTGGCATGATCGCGCAGGAACTCGCTTTGACACAACCCCAATCGCGTCCGTAGCTTATTGCTTGCCTGCACTACGCACAGCGGATTGTTCGGCCGATGGCCAGATTTCAGTGCCGTGCCGCGCCGCAGCGCTCCTACGCGGATTGATCGGGAACGGTCGATTATCAAGCTGCTCTACGCGGATACCACTCCCCAAGACCGCATCGAAGAAGACCTTCACATCCGCTGCGGCTGCGAGTGGAGCAACAAGGGATTCTTAAACCAGTTTGCCGGGATTCTGATGTGGAGCGCCTATCGCCGTCTGCCCCGGATTCAAGCGCCCACGCTTGTGGTGCATGGCGATCAGGACCGGCTTGTACCTCCTGAGAACGGGCGGGTGGTCGCGCGGCGGATTCCTAATGCCCGTTTCGAGTTGGTGAAGAACGCCGGGCACGTTATGACGACGGATCAGCCGGAGATCTGCTCGGGTTTGATGCTGGATTTTCTAAAGGGGCAGGCAGCATAAACGCCGGTGATACGATAATCAGCGAAATCACCGTAAGTACTCCGGAATTAGAGCGCATTTATGTTCAATGTTCAACAGTTAAGCGATATCGCACAAGTCTAAAGGCCAGCAGCGCGGGCCAGGATATCGCGGTAGCTGAAGCCGCGCAATCCGCTGGCGCGATCTATTACGCTAAACGCGTCCCGCGAGTCAAAGAACCATATTCAGCGGCGGTGAAGCTGATCCAAATCGGCAAGAATAAAGAGTGGAAGTTCGCCAAAGGAATGGTATCCACGGCGGGCTTAACGGAGATGTGCCTGGGATGGCAGGACTGTCGGGCCTGAATCTATCGTCTGCGCGGGCTGCCAGCACTACTCCGGTTGTGCTTCCCGGCAAGACGGCGCCTACCGTTGCTCACACGCTCGTGACTAAAATCACCGAAGCCGATGAGGGTGTTTGGGAGGAACGCGACAAGGATCTTGCCTTGTTTAAGGTTCCCGATATCGCCTCGCCAAATGTGGATGTTACTAAGGACCTTCGGACTGAGGATCACACCGGGTTTCAACAATTCACCGCATCTACATGATGGCCGCTTACGCGCTCGTGTCTTCGCGGAAATTTGGCACGTCGTCCGTTCCAGGAGGCAAAAATATCGGCGTCCTCCTGGTGAGCCCAGACGGGAAAATCATCGGATGCGGCGTCAATACGAACCGGGACAACGGTACCTTTCACGCGGAGGTGAACTGCCTGCAAAGTTACTACAAATACAATGAAGAACGGTTACGCCGGATTCCCGGCCGAATTCCGGCTCTACTCCACTTTGGAACCGTGCAAATGTGCTCGGGCATGATCTGGGAAGCGGCGGCGGACACGACGAAATTTCTGGTCTATTACGGCATGGTGGATCCCGCGCAGCTTGCAGGGGGCACCAAGCTGAGCCTGCAAAGCAGGAACGCCTGTTAAGTCACTGGGAGAAATTAGCTACCGGATAGACAAAAAGAGCAAATATTGCGAACCGATCCAACCGAAGAGAAAAAGCGGAAGGGCCAAAAGCCATCAAGGTCTACGCTCACGAGGAGACTTCCGGACCCAACGCTTACCAGCTGATTCATGCCGATTACGCAGCCTATTCTGGAGCAGCAGAAAGGCACTTCGACTCTGTCGGCGGCTGACTTCATGACGGGCACAAAAGAGATCAAACCATCCCCGAGAAGCATCATGAAGGTGAACGCCAGCCTGCTTCGCAAGCATGCCAAATACGTAAGCAATCCCGAGAAGAAGACGCTGAATCCGAATGTGGGGAAAGTGGTGTTGCACGTACACGAGTTCCTAAAGCAGAAGGGCATTGCCGGTTTTTAAGTTTGAAGATTGAACTGCTCACTCTTTTAGCGAACCGCCGAACGTTGTTATCATAGCCATCGCGATTCTCACGCGTCCTTTCGACTTCACATCGAAGGGCGGGTTGGGTTTGTCGAAATGATCAATCCGGAAAAGGGAAAACGTCTTCGGGCTTTGCTGGAGCGGATTGTATGGTGAGGTGAAAACTCGGATATGCGTGGAGCCGTGAATCGCGAATATTCCGCGATCCACGGCTAAAGTTTCTAGATGTTCTAACCTAATTTTCTGCGGCCGAAAATGCCCGCGCCGAGAAGACCGGTTGCCAATAAAAGTAACGACGCCGGTTCCGGAGTAGGCGTCGCGGTAAGCGTCGCAGAGAAAGCGGTGTCCACTGGCAGTGAGCCAACAAGCTGATCCGCCGTGATGCCGCTGAAGGTTGCAGAGAATATCCCTGTGAAAGGAGTCTGGCTGTTATCGTTACGGTTCAAAACATATCCGGAAACGCCGAAGTCAGCGGTTGCTCCGGTCTGAGTATCAGACAAGATGAAAGGCGAGGGCGGCGGAACGGGAAGGTTTCCCTGATCGAGTTCCGTCAAGAATACTTCCAGGTTGGATCCCCCGTTGTCGAACGTCATAAATTCGACCGCAGGCGAAATGGGCGTCCCCGCGCGTTCCAGTGTCGAATCGAAACTTTGAATGGATCCGTATTGTCCAGGCGTCACGCCGTTGGCCGCGAAAAAGCCCGTTACCGGCGCTGTTACTTCAAAGACCCCAAGTCCAGGGGCCGGTGAGTAGGGACCGCCGAACGGAAAAACGCCGAAGTCGATATAGTCCTGTCCGACCCTCGCATCACCAGCGATTCCCAGATTGATTGTGCCCGCGAACGACGAGACTGCCGTCAGCGTCACTATAGTGAGAGCAGTCAGAACTGCCCCAAATTTCATTTGCATTTAATCCTCTTCGTTAGAATGCAGATCGAACAGACTGTCCGAAAGCATGTGGTTACTTCGATTACGACCGGTGGCTGGTAATTCCCTCGACGATGCGGCACACGATAACGGGCTTGCTGTGATTTCGGGGTGATGCCATGTTTGGCGGGTTTGAAAATCGCAGATGCCTATTCGTGGCGCGACTCTACCTAGGCGTCACATTTGCAATGGTTCGCACGGATGATGGCAGTTCGAGGATTCGCCCATAACAATCAAGTGCGCCCAGGAGCCGAATACTCTCAGGAAAAATCCTATGGGACTGTAGCCCTATTTTTCAATGACTTAGCTCTTTAAATGTCGCTGAGGCGCAGCAGCGGCTGGATTTTGAGTCGCATTTCTTCGCACTCCTGGGCCGGGTCGGAAAGTATAACGATGGCTCCGCCCGACCCTATTCTGGTGGCATTCGGCGTGGCGATAAGAGTCCGAATAACAATGTTCAAATCCGCACAACCGTCAAGACCGATGTAGCCGAGGCAGCCTGAATAGATACCGCGCGGGCCCTCTTCGAGTCGATCGAGGATTTCGAGTGTTCGAGCCTTGGGAGCCCCGGTCATCGATCCTCCAGGAAAGGCTGCAAACAGGCAGTCGATTGCATTGCAGTCTGGGCGCATCTGACCCTGGATTGTGCTGACAAGCTGATGAACGTGGGTGTAGGATTCGATGTTGCTGAACTTGGGAACGCTCACGGTGCCCGGTTTGCACACTCTACCCAGATCATTCCGGATCAGGTCAACGATCATGAGATGTTCGGCTGAGTCTTTGATGCTGAGGGCGAGAGCTTGTTTGCTCTGTTCGTCTAGAGCCGGATCCTGATAGCGCGGCGAGGTGCCTTTAATGGGTTTCGACGTCACGATTCCGTCAGGGCTGACGCGCAGGAAACGCTCGGGCGAAGAGCTTAGAATTGAAACTTCGCCGAATTTCAGGAACGCGGCGTAAGGAGCGGGGTTCGTTTTGCGAAGCTTACGATAGACAGCGAGCGGATCCTGAACGGGCGGCCCGGTGAACATGTTGGTGAGGCAGATTTCGTAGCTCTCGCCTTTTTCAAGCTCAGCAAGCGCCTGATGGATTTTTTCGATATAGGCTTCAGCGCTGTGCCTCGGCGTGAATTGCCCGATAGCTTCAACTGAGGGCGGCGGACTCGGACGGACTTTCCGCAGATTGCTTTCCAGCTCTTCTTCCCACTGTTGCAATTCGCCGGCCTTGACGTGCTCCAAGAAAAACAGGTGCATGGAGCGCTCCTGTTGATCGAAGGCGAGAACGGCGGGCGTATACAGCAGTATCGAATCCGGTAGCTCCGACTGGTGGACGGTCGAATAGCCGCAGTCGCTTTTCAGTTCGTAGCCGAAGTAGCCGACGAATCCAGAATGAAAACCTTGTTCAGAAGGCCCGCGGCACTTTGCTTGACAGCTTTGAGCTGAGATAGTCGAAAAGATTCTGCCGGTGAACCGTTCGCGCCCCGTTCTCTTCGAGCGTAAGTTCGGAAGACCGGGCATTGTATTCAACCAGGAAACTCCCGGGAATGGAGGATCCCCCTATAAAGCTGTACTGCGATAGACCCGGTTGCATCATGGCGCTGTCCAACCAAAAACTGTTCGCGTCTTGGGAAAACAACGCACTATAGACGTCTTCCGGTTCTACATAAAAATCAAAGCTCCGATGCAAGATGCGCCGTCGCTTCGGGTGGTGTGGCTTCCTGCGGCGACCTTTGTACCGGCCAAGCTGAATGAAGCGTACGCCGACGGTCAGATGCATATTGGGAGGAGCAATGGACAAAATTTGTGAATAACTCCCGGCCAAATTCGCTGAGGATAGATTCGGGATGAAATTGAACTCCCCAAAATGGGCGCGAACTGATGGCGAAGGGCCATGATTTCTCCTTCGCCCGTCCAGGCAATCTCTTCGAGTTCGGCGGGCAATGGCGGCGCGACTATCAATGAGTGATAACGGACGGCAGAAAATCCTTGCGGAAGCCCTGAAAACAGACCGATACCGTTGTGGAAAATGGGGCTGGACAGGCCATGCATGACCCGCTTGGCCGGCTGCACCGAAGCTCCGCTTATAAAACCGATCCCCTGGTGTCCCAGGCAAATTCCGAGTACGGGAATGTCTGTCGAACGCAGAATCTCGGCACATATTCCGAAGTCGCGTTCTCGCGCAGGGTGTCCCGGGCCGGGCGAGATAATGACCGCGTCGCAATCAAGAGCCTCGAATTCAGCGAAGGTCAGCTCATCGTTTCTCCTGACCAAGGGAACTTGGCCGAGTACGTCAGCCGCCAGATGGTAGAGATTGTAAGTGAACGAATCGTAGTTATCTACGATTAGTATTCTCATTTACTCCACTTAGCCGCAGCGGCTTTTATGCGCTTGGCCGCTTCGAGCAAATTCTCGATGGAATTGGCGTAGCTGAAGCGGATATAGCCGTCGCCCTGTTCTCCGAACGACCCTCCATTCAGGCACGACACCCCAACCTCTTCCAGAAGGTAATCCGCCAGCGCCTTTGAGGAAATGCCAGTCTTGCGAACGTTAGCGAAGGCGTAGAACGCGCCGCCGGGCAACGCGCAGTGGAATCCCGGAATCTCGTTCAGCGCCGCACAGAACGCATCGCGGCGGCGCCGGAACTCGGCGACCATTCGATCGACTTCAGTTTGCGGTTCCTCAAGAGCGGTGATGGCGGCGCGTTGAATAAAGGTAGTGCTACAGGAATTCGAGTTCACCATCAACTTACTAACAGCCTCGACAAGCCACTTAGGCATAACGCCATAGCCGAGCCGCCATCCTGTCATCGCGTAGGTCTTCGAGAACCCGTCCAGAAGAATTGTCTTCTCCAGCATTCCGGGGATGCTGGCTATCGAGAATGGCGGTTCGTCCGTATAGTAGATGCGCGAATAGATTTCGTCCGAGAGAACCATCACATCGCGGTCGCGGAGCATCTCCGCAATTGCGCGGACGTCGCATTCCGGAATGACACCGCCGGTTGGATTTTGCGGCGAATTCAGGATCAGCATTTTGGTGCGGTCCGTAAGGCGGGCTTTCAATTGTTCAGGATCGAGCGAGAAGCCCCGTTCTTCAACCAGCGGTATGGGCACGGGAGTTGCGCCGAGGAAGCGGATCATCGAGCGGTAAATCGGAAAGCCCGGGTCGGGATAAATCACCTCGTCGCCAGGTTCCACGAGGGCGAGCATGGTGAAGAAAATGATGGGCTTGCCTCCGGGAACTACGGAGACGTGCTCGGGGCCGACGGTAATCCCCCGGGTGCGGGAGATGTAGGCCGCAATCGTTTCCCGGAGTTCAGGAAGACCCTGGGTTGGGCCGTAGTGCGTCCAGCCCTGATCGAGAGCGACTTTCGCGGCACTTACGACTGCCGGAGGCGTAGCGAAGTCTGGTTCCCCAATCTCAAGATGGATCACGCTTCGCCCGCTCGCTTCGATTGCTTTAGCCCTCACGAGTACGTCGAAAGCCGATTCAATTTCGATGTTCTGCATTCTTCCCGCAAGTTGCATGACCCTATTTTCCAACGGGCCCTTACAGGATCGGAAAAATCCTTAGCTCAGGATAGGACTCTGCAAGGACGCCTAATCAGGCGAGGGTGAAGATTTCCGGGCTTTCCGCCGATAAGAATTTCAGGTTCATGAAAATCTCGGTTGCCTTGTTCGGAATTGATATGACTATCGGAAAGAAATTGATGGCCGGAAGCGTAAGCTTCTTAGCGCTCAGCGTTTTGTTGAGCGTCTCTTCGCTGTATACGACGGAGTCGCTGGGGAACGAATTGTCCCAGACAGCTTCTGTCAGCGCGGGTAGCGTAGAATTGGCGGGCGCCACAGCTACTGAAGCCGCCAACATGTTGAGTGTGGAGCGCGGGCTGCTGCTGCGTTTAGCGCTCGGCGATCAGACCAAGGCCGCGGCCTTACACGATGATTTTGCCAAGGCCACACAGAGCCTCGACCGGAACATGGCGCAATTGAGGAGCTCTCACCACGTCCGCTCAGGGACGGGCCGCGAACTCGGCCATCAGCGCGGCGCTCGCCGCATGGCTCCCAGCCGACAACGAAATGTGGCAATTCTGCAGCAAGCAGGATTATCAAAGCGCGTTCAAAATCTTCGATGAAAAAGTGACACCGCAAGCCAACCAGGTCCAAAAGGCCGCGCAGGCGATCCTCGGTCTGGAACACCAGAGCTTACAGGTGGAAAAGAGCCGCGCCGTGGAGCTTCCGATTCGAAGCCGCTGGGTGGCTATTGGACTGTTGCTAGTCTCCTTGATTGTCGGCGTGCTGGTGGTGTGGGTAGTCAGGGGCGTGACTGCGACGCTACGGCAGATGTCCTACAAGATGTCGGGAACGGCAGATGAGGTGATTCAAGCGTCCGAGCAGATCTCGGCTCTCAGTGAGCAGTTGGCTGCGGGAGCGGGCGAGCAGGCTGCATCGCTCGAAGAGACTTCCGCTTCGAGTACCGAGATCAGTTCCATGACCCAGCGCAACGCCGAGAATGCCCAGGCCGCTGCCGTGGTGGTCACGAAGGTTGACTCTCAGGTTCGAGAAGCCAATCTTGCCCTCGAAAAAATGATCGTGAGCATGCAGAGCATTACGTCTTCGAGCAAGAAGGTGGCTCAGATCATTACGGTTATCGAGCAGATCGCTTCGCAAACGAATCTCCTGGCGTTGAACGCGGCGGTAGAAGCGGCGCGCGCTGGAGAGGCGGGTTTAGGTTTTGCGGTTGTGGCCGATGAAGTCCGTACTCTGGCGCAGCGTTGTTCCGAGGCGGCCCGCAACACCGGCGAGATGATCGCGGCGGCGGTTTCGAATTCGAATGAGGGCAGCACCAAGCTGAGTGAAGTGGTTTCGGTGATCTACGCAATCACGGAGAGCGCCGCTCAGGTGCGGCAAATGGTTTCGAGTGTCAACGCCGCCAGCCAGGAACAGGCACGAGGAATCGCGCAGATTTCTGAGGGCCTAAACCGGATGGAGAAGGTGACGCAACGGACCGCTGCCAGTGCTCATGAAGGCAGTACCGCGAGCCGGCAAATGGATTCACAAGCGCGTGCGCTGCAGCAGATTGTCGAAGAAATGAAGTCGATGGTGGATGACTCCTCAAAGGATTCCTCCCCATACGCGCGGGACATGGAACCCTCGTACGCCTAAACGGCTTGTCGCGACGGAGTTTGTTCGGGGAGTGATCGAAAAACGAAAAGGGAACCGAAAGGTTCCCTTTTGTCACGTCGATCGTAATCGACCCTAGAGTTATAACTAGCTGGTCCCCTTCTAATCGGGGTACTACAAGTATAACGTCATCTCTGTTTAGCCGATCTTTTCAGCGATCGACTTCGCCTGAACGAATTGCAGCAGGTAGTCAGGCCCACCGGCTTTCGAATCGGTTCCCGACATATTGAAACCGCCAAACGGATGGGCTCCTACCATGGCGCCGGTACATTTGCGATTGATGTAGAGATTGCCGACGAAGAACTGCTGCCGGGCCTTTGCCGCCTTTTCAGAGTTTTTCGTGAAGACAGCCCCGGTCAAGCCGTATTCGGAATCGTTCGCAAGCTGCAGAGCGTGGTCGAAATCCTTAGCTTTGGCCACGGCTAAAACCGGCCCAAATATCTCTTCCTGAAAAATCCGCGCGTTGGAATCAATGTCTGCGATCACGGTTGGCTTTATGAAGTAGCCATCGCCTTCAGCCGCTTCGCCTCCGGTTACCAGCCGTCCTTCGTTCTTTCCAATTTCGATGTACTTGAGAATGTTCTCTTTGGCGCGGGAGTTGATGACCGGCCCCATGTAGTTCTCGATCTCGTCGGGAGGTCCAATCGTAAGCTTCTCCGCCTGCGCTTTCAGCTTGCCAAGGAAATCGTCGTACACGGCTTCGTCCACAATGGCGCGGGAGCAAGCGGAGCATTTCTGGCCTTGATAGCCGAAGGCAGAGTAAAGAACTCCAAGAACGGCCTGATCGAGATCCGCTTCACGATCAACGATGATCGCGTCTTTGCCACCCATTTCGGCCACTACACGCTTGATCCAGCGCTGACCTTTGGGAGTTTTTGCCGCCAGTTCGTTTACATGCAGCCCGACTTCGCGCGAACCGGTGAAGGAAACGAATCTTGTCTTCGGATGGGACACCAAAACGTCGCCGATGACTCCCCCGCTGCCAATGAGCAGGGAAAAGCTCTCGGGGGGAAACCCAGCTTCGAGCAGCACTTCGGCAAACTTGGCCGCAATGGTAGGCGTGTCGCTGGACGGCTTGATGACGACCGTATTCCCAGTCACTAGCGCTGCGGCCGTCATCCCGGCCAGGATCGCCAAGGGGAAATTCCATGGAGGAATAATGATGCCAACACCGAGCGGCAAGTAAACCATCTCGTCACGTTCGCCGGGCAGTTGGACGATCGGGTCTGGACTCGCCAGCTTCAGGGCTTGAACGGCATAGTAGTCGCAGAAATCGATTGCTTCCGAGACGTCGGCTTCCGCTTCGGCCCAGGTCTTCCCGGCTTCGAGGATCAGCCAGGAGTCAAACTCGTACTTGCGCTCGCGAAGGATCGCCGCCGCTTGCCGCAGCAGTTGAGCGCGATCCTGCATCGAGCGTTGAGACCAGACGGGGAAGTAATTGAAAGCCGCGTCTACTGCATCGCGGGCATCCTGCTCCGATCCTTGCTGATGGATGCCGATAATTTCCGCAGGCCGCGCAGGATTCACCGAATTAAACTTCGACTCTGCTTTGCGGTGATCGCCCGCGATCAGCAGGTCGTACTCCCGGCCCAACTCGGAACGAACCTTCGCTAGAGCGGCACGCATTTTTTCCGCGTTGGCGGGCTGAGCGAAATCCGTGTAGGACTCGTTCGTAAACGCCGCGAGCGGCTTCGATTCTGTCCCGAGTGCAGGCATGGTTCTTTACTTCACCGGCTAGATAGAGTCGTTGACTTTCTTCTCGGCAACACGTCGGCCGCGTTCGAACATTTCCGCCGCTTCTTCGGCAATCTCCCGGCCGCGTTCATACAACTCACGGCCCCGATCCACGATTTCCTGACTTGAATCGGTGACAGCCTTCCGGCCGCGCTCGGCTTGAAAAGCCAATTTGCGCCGCGTCTCTTCACCTGTTTCAGGCGCGAGAAGCAACGCCACGGCAGCTCCCAGAAGCGCACCGCCTACAAACCAGATCATCACCGTGCCTGTATCTTTGCTTTCCAATGGATCTCCTCCGCTTTCATTCTAGTCTCGGGCTAGCCGTCTGAACGCCCGCTGACCTGAAACACGTTAATGAAACGTGGAGACTTCAACCTTATCGCCATCCGTCCGGAAACTAATCAGGCCGCGCTGATCGGTGCGATAGATTCCGGCATGATGCGCCTCCAACCGGTCGAGGACAATCTGGTGCGGGTGATGGAACTGATTCATGTAGCCATCGGAAATAAACGCAAATTGCGGATTGACCAGATCGAGAAACTGCTCGGACGAAGACGTCCTGCTGCCGTGATGCCCGACCTTCAGCAATGTCACGGGATGCAATTCTCCGCTGTTCACCATGTCCTCTTCCACCGGCTTTTCCGCATCGCCTGTCAGCAGAACGCTTCGCTTGCCGTAGGTGATTTCAAGCACCAGCGAATCATTGTTAACCGGGTGTTCGCCCGGAACGTAATCGGGCGATGGCGCGAGAATCCGAACGTGCGCACCGCCTATCGTAATGTCTGGCGAGCCTCTGTGGAGGGCAGTAACGCTGAACGTGGTCGGCAGCCGCGTGCTGCTCGACTGTCTTCCACTCCGCCGTCTCGGGTTCCGCGCCGATCCATAAAGCTTTCGGCCGGAAGTTATCCAGAACCGCAGGCAACCCGGCCATATGATCCGAATGCCCGTGACTCAGGACCGCGTAGTCGATGTGCCGGATGCGGCGGCTCCAAAGGTAGGGCGACACCACATCCTCTCCTATGTCGATTTGGGGTTTCCGAACCATTCGCTCCATACCGGGAAAGCCGCCAGCATCGACCAGCATGGTTTCCGAATCGGGAAAAACAATCAGCAGAGAATCCCCCTGATTGACGTCGATGGCCGTCACCTCCAGCATTCCGGGCTTGGTGAGCGCCTTCCAAGGCTGCAGGCAAATCGCGCCAAACAGAAGGAACGAACCGGCAAAGGCAACCGCGGTAAACCGGCGACCGTGCCGGACAGTGATGCCCAGAATGATCAGCGCAACAGAAAAGCCGAGCGCAATCCCCAGCGGTATGGCCGCGATTCGCCAGCCTGGCTCAAACCGCGCGTGCCACGAAGCAACGGCTTCCGCCCAATGCAGGAATGCCGCCGTCAAGAACGCGACCGGGTGCCAGCCCGTGATGATCGCCGCGAAACCGAGCGGAACCACGAGCAGCAGTAAAGGCACCACGACGATGTTGGCCGAGAGTCCGGTAAGCGAGAGCCGGTGGAAGTAGCTGACCATGGGCAAAGCCAGCGCGAATTGAATGCACGCCGACACAATGACCATCTCCGCGACAAACACCAGCGGAATCACGCTTCTGGAGACGATCCATTGCGCTTTAGACAAAGCGAGCCCAGTCCAGGCACGAAGCGTTTCCGCCAGCAATCGCAATTCGACCCGCCACTCCGCCGCCCGGTGTTCCACCTGCGGGTCGTAAGCTACCTGTTCGAACCGTTTGACCGCGTGCCGTAGCGGTTGCGTGTAGCGGTCCATCAAAGGAATTGCAAACGCGGCGATGGCGGCGCAGGACAGAAAAGAGAGTTGGAAGGCAGGATCAAAAAGCTGGCCGGGATCGATGACGAGATAAACGATACCCACGGCGGCCAGGATGTTCAGAGGGCGGCTCTTCCGGAAAAAGCAGCTGCCGAGCACAAAAAGCGTAAACCCAGCCGCGCATCGAACCGCGGGCGAGTTCAGCCCGGAGAGAAAGGCATACACCCAGGTCACCGAACAGGCAATCCACAGGGCAGGGAATCGCCGGACCCAGAGAACCCGGAAAAGAAACAGCAGCGAGATAGCCAGCACGGAGATGTGAAGCCCCGATATAACAATGGCGTGGTAAGTTCCGGTGACCCGGAAATCGCTGGTCCAACGCCGCTCTATGCCGTTGGTTTCACCAAGCAGCGTCGCCTGCAGCAGACCTGCCGTATGCTGGTCGCCCGGGTAGAGGTCGGCAAGCCGCTGCAGAGCCCAGGTCCTAATGTCGTAAAGCCAGCCAATTGCGCGGAAACCGCAGGCACCGGGTACAAGGTGTATATCGTCCGGGCTTGAAACAGATCCGGTCCAATAGATGTGCTGGTTGGCGAGATAGCCGACGTAATCAAAGGCATCCGGATTCTGGAAATTGCGAGGAGAGCGGATTTTCGCGGCGACTTCGACCCGCTGCCCGTAGGTAAGCGGCAGTTTCTGACCGGGTTTCAAAACCGTGGAGAGCCGAATCGCGGCACGTCTGCCCAGCGCCAGAATGAACTGTTCGCGGCCTGGCGAAAAAACCGGGGGATTCACGACACAGCCCGATAGCAATGCCGTTTCGCCGTCTTGGACGTTCAATTTAGGCGTTGGGCCAGGCTGATGAACGATTTGATCGGCAATCCCGATCAGGGCCATCAATACACAGAAGGCGGCTAGGCGCACAGGCCGGGTCGCAAGGATGAGGAACGAAAGTCCGAGGATTAGAGCCGTTACGGCGGCGGTCGCACAGACCTGCGACAGGTTCCACTGGATGAAATGTGCCGACAGAATCCCCGTCGCCAGGACAACAGCGGGCAACAAAAGAGGCTCACGACGCACCGCTAATCTAGTGTTCTAACCCTTACTATTCCTCTCGGGTTAGTTTTTGCCGATTTTGATTGACAGCTACCTCATAGGTCGTCGATACTAAAGAAACTTTAATTCAATTTTTTTAATGCGCGAGCCAGCTGCGGGGCGGTGGTTCAGTCATTTTCTGCCGCTGTTTCGCAACATCGCGCAATCCTCTTAGTAGGTTTCTCCTCCAACACAACCTAATGGCTGATCGGGAGCGCTCGATCAGCCACCTTTTTGGGCTTGGGAGAGGGTCGGGGTACACTGGATTTCGGAGTTGACGGGTACAACTCTGTAACCGATGGTTGACACGTCAGGGTGTTGACCCTTAAACTAAAAAAGTTTGGCGAGTTGATTCTTCGGCCTCCGGTCAACCATGTTCTGAGTAGAACGCCACTTTTCGGGTGGCGGAAGCTCTGTAATGGGCATGAGTCCGGAAGTCGGGCCCCGCTGTTGGACCAATAAGCTGGCCGGTAAGTCCGGCTAGTGACGTTGAATTCGGCATGGGCTATAACCCGAAGTAGTTACCCTCGCGGTTGGGGCTGGTGAAGACGCTATATCAGCCTCCTGGCAGTAAATCAAAGCAGCCGGCACGGTAGTGTCTGAGCCTGCGTCGGAATCCCGGAAGGGGAAATTCCAAAGTTTTTCCAATAAAGCCTGAGTGCGCGGTGTTTTTGCCGCGTGTGACAGGTTCTGAGTGTGGTGATCGTGAGCGCATTTCGTGGAGTCCCTCACGGGTTCCTGCGTGTGCGCGATTTAGGAGATGTGAGCGCGCCATTTATCGCGCGCGGCTACAAAATCTATGCCGACGTTTAACCAACTTGTGCGCAAGGGCCGTAAGCCGACCCGCTACAAGACCGCAAGTCCGGCCCTGCAGGCTTGTCCGCAGCGCCGAGGAGTCTGCACCCGCGTTTATACGACCACTCCGAAGAAGCCGAATTCGGCGCTTCGCAAGGTGGCTCGCGTACGGCTCACCAACGGCATTGAGGTGACTACGTACATTCCTGGCGTAGGTCACAATCTGCAGGAGCACTCGATCGTGCTGATCCGCGGTGGCCGTGTAAAGGATTTGCCGGGTGTTCGCTATCACGTCGTTCGTGGAACGCTCGATACCGCTGGTGTCGCGAACCGCAAACAGGGGCGGTCAAAGTACGGTGCTAAGCGTCCGAAGGGCGGAGCCGCAGCAGCGCCAACCAAGGGAAGCAAGGGCAAGAAGTAGGGTGAGGAAATAGGATGCCGCGACGTAGAAGACCAGAGCCGAGAGACGTTACTCCGGATCCGCTGTTTAACTCCACGCTTGTCGAGAAGTTTGTGAACTCGATGATGTGGGACGGCAAGAAGACGACCGCGCAAAAGATTTTTTACGGCGCGATGGATACGCTTCGAGAGCGTTCGGGCGACGATCCGTTGAAGCTTTTCAAGAAGGCGATTGAGAACGTCAAGCCGTTGCTCGAAGTGAAGACCCGCCGGGTTGGTGGCGCGAACTATCAGGTGCCGATCGAAGTCCCGCAGAATCGCCGGGTGAGCCTGGCGCTCCGCTGGATTATCTTGAACGCCCGTGCGCGTCCGGATAAGAGCATGGCCGACAAACTGGCCAACGAACTGAACGACGCCTCCAATATGCGTGGTGGCGCGGTAAAGAAAAAGGACGATGTGCACCGCATGGCGGAGGCGAACAAAGCTTTCGCGCACTATCGCTGGTAGTTGTTTTAAAAGTATTTGGATTAACTTATGGCCCGCAGTTTCCCGTTAGAAAAAATGCGCAATATCGGCATCATGGCGCACATCGATGCCGGTAAAACCACCACGACCGAACGCATCCTCTATTACACGGGGCGTACGCACAAGATTGGTGAAGTCCACGAGGGCACGGCCACCATGGACTGGATGGCGCAGGAGCAGGAGCGTGGTATTACCATCACGTCCGCCGCGACCACCTGTCAGTGGAATGACATTACTATCAACATCATCGACACTCCCGGCCACGTGGATTTCACGGCCGAAGTGGAGCGCAGTTTGCGCGTTCTCGATGGCGCCTGCGCGGTATTTGACGCGGTGGCTGGCGTTCAGCCGCAATCTGAAACCGTTTGGCGTCAGGCCGACAAGTACGGCGTTCCCCGCATCTGTTTCATCAATAAGATGGATCGCGTCGGGGCGGATTTTTACTTTTCCGTCCAGACTATCGTTGACCGCTTGAGTGCCCGTCCTGTGCCGATCCAACTGCCGGTGGGTGCGGAGGACCAGTTTAAGGGTGTCGTTGACCTGGTCACGATGAAGGCGCGCATCTGGCGCGATGAAACGCTGGGCGCGAAGTACGACGATGTGGAAATTCCAGCGGATTTGCTTGAGAAGGCCAAGCAATACCGCGACCAGCTGATCGAAGCCGTTTCTGAAAGCGACGACGTGCTCTTCGAAAAGTACGTTGAAGGGAAAGCCATCACTGAGAAGGAACTGGCTGCCGGCATTCGCAAGGCGACTCTCGCCCTCAAGATCTTCCCGGTGATCTGCGGCTCTTCTTTCAAGAACAAAGGCGTCCAGAATCTGCTTGACGCAGTTTGCGACTATCTGCCTTCACCGCTCGACATTCCCCCCATCAAGGGTCATTCTTTGGACCACCCGGACGAGGTGATAGAGCGTTCGCCGAGCGACGCAGAGCCGTTCTCCGCTCTGGTTTTCAAGATCATGACGGACCCCTTCGTCGGACAGCTTTGTTTTATTCGCGTGTACTCGGGCAAGTTGAACGCGGGCGAGTCGATTTACAACGTCAGCAAGGGCCGGCGTGAGCGTGTTGGCCGTCTGGTCAAAATGCACGCCAACAAGCGTGAAGAAATCACGGAAGTTTTGGCAGGCGACATCTGCGCGGCGGTTGGTTTGAAGCAAGTAGTGACCGGCGATACGATCTGCGACGAAAACAAGCCGGTTCTTCTCGAATCGATCATCTTTCCGGCTCCGGTTATTCAGCTTGCCATCGAGCCGAAGACCAAGGCGGATCAGGAGAAGTTGGGCGTTGCCATTCACAAGCTGGCGACGGAAGATCCGACTCTGCATGTTTCGACCGATCCCGAGACAGGGCAGACCATTCTCGCCGGAATGGGCGAGTTGCATCTTGAGATCATCGTCGATCGCATGCAGCGCGAATTCAATGTGGGCGCGAACGTGGGCAAACCACAGGTGGCCTATCGCGAGACGATCCGCAAGAGCGCCGAGTACGATTACACGCATAAGAAGCAGACCGGCGGCAGCGGTCAGTATGCGCGCGTGAAGCTTCGGGTTGAACCGAATCCTGAGAAGGACTTTGAATTCGAGAATGACGTCAAAGGCGGCAACATTCCGAAGGAATTCATTCCAGCTATCGAAAAGGGTGTTGTCGAATCGCTCGAAGGCGGAATTCTGGCCGGTTATCCGCTGAATAACATCAAGGTAACGGTCTTCGACGGCGACTATCACGATGTGGATTCGTCGGAAATGGCGTTTAAGATCTGTTCTTCGATTTGCTTCAAGGAAGCGGCATCGAAGGCGAAGCCCGTCCTGCTTGAGCCCGTGATGCGCGTCGAAGTGACCGTTCCCGAGGAGTATATGGGTTCGGTGAACGGCGATCTGATCTCACGGCGCGGACGGCTGGAAGGCACCGAAGTCGCCGGTGGTACGCACATTGTGAAGTCGATGGTTCCGCTCTCCGAGATGTTCGGATATGCGACCGAAATCCGTTCGCGAACGCAGGGCCGCGGCAGCTTCACCATGCACTTCGGGCAGTACGAAGAAGTGCCGAAGAACTTAGCCGAAGAAATAATTAACCGCAATAAGGGCGGGATTGCAACCAAGTAGGTAAGCACCAGGTAGGGAGAGGCAACATGGCGAAAGAGAAATTTGACCGCAGTAAGCCGCACGTAAACATCGGGACGATCGGACACATCGACCACGGGAAGACGACCCTGACGGCGGCGATCACGAAGACGCTGTCGAAGCACAATCCGAAGAACAAATTCCGGAGCTTCGATTCGATCGACAATGCGCCGGAAGAGAAGGCGCGCGGGATCACGATCGCGGTGGCGCACGTCGAGTACGAGACGGCGAACCGTCACTACGCGCACGTCGATTGCCCCGGACACGCCGACTACATCAAGAACATGATCACGGGAGCGGCGCAGATGGATGGCGCGATTCTCGTGGTGGCGGCGACCGATGGTCCGATGCCGCAAACGCGTGAGCATATTCTACTGGCCCGCCAGGTCGGTGTGCCCTACATCGTCGTCGCCTTGAACAAGGTCGATATGGTCGATGATCCGGAGTTGCTCGAACTGGTGGAACTCGAAGTTCGCGAGTTGTTGACGAGCTATCAATTTCCGGGCGACGATATTCCGGTCGTGAAGGTCAGCGCGCTCGGTGCGTTGAACGGCGAGCCGAAGTGGGAAGCCAGCGTCGATGAGTTGATGGCGCAGGTGGATAAGTACATTCCGATGCCGGAGCGCGCCATCGATAAGCCGTTCATTATGCCGATCGAGGATATTTTCTCGATTCAGGGCCGCGGCACGGTGGTTACGGGCCGGATTGAGCGTGGGATCTGCAAGGTCGGCGAGGAAATGGAAATCGTCGGATTCCGGGACACGCGCAAGACGGTGGTGACGGGCGTTGAAATGTTCAAGAAGCTGCTCGACGAAGGCCGGGCGGGCGACAACGTCGGCTTGCTGTTGCGCGGTATTGAAAAGACCGATGTGGAGCGCGGGCAGGTGCTCGCGAAGCCCGGTTCGATCAAAGGCTTCAAGAAGTTTAAGGGCGAAGTGTACGTGCTTTCGAAGGAAGAAGGCGGACGGCACACCCCGTTCTTTAACGGATACCGGCCGCAGTTCTACTTCCGCACAACGGACGTGACGGGTGTGGCGAAGTTGCCGGAAGGCATGGAAATGGTGATGCCGGGCGATAACGTGCAGCTTGGAAATCGAGCTGATTACGCCGGTTGCCATGGACAAGGGGCTGCGCTTCGCCATCCGCGAAGGCGGCAGAACCGTTGGCGCCGGTACGGTTACCGAGATTCTGTCGTAGTTTTCGGAAATCTGAGTAGATGCTTTAAGGGCGCTGGCTCAAGTGGTCAGCGCCACTGATTTGAAAGAAATAGATAAGAGAAATGAAAGAACGCATCCGCATCCGGCTGAAGGCATACGATCATCGCATTCTGGACCAATCGACAGGTGACATCGTCGATACGGCCAAGCGCACTGGCGCGACAGTCGCCGGACCGATCCCGCTGCCGACTCTAAAGAATCGTTACACCGTTTTGCGTTCTCCGCACGTTGACAAGAAGTCGCGGGAGCAGTTCGAGATACGGACGCACAAGCGCCTGCTCGACATTCTCGAGCCGACGCAGGATACGGTCGATGCGCTGATGAAGCTGGATCTCCCGGCCGGTGTGGACGTAGAGATCAAGGCTTTCAGTAAGAAGTAAGGTCCACAACTCAGGACAAGGAATAGAAAATGAGTCCAGGAATTCTCGGCAAAAAGATCGGCATGACGCAGGTATTCAATGCGGACGGCCAGGTGGTGCCTGTCACGCTTGTGAAGGCGGGTCCTTGTGTTGTGACCCA
The DNA here is from genome assembly GCA_963845995.1 of uncultured Acidobacteriaceae bacterium. Lineage (GTDB taxonomy): Bacteria > Acidobacteriota > Terriglobia > Bryobacterales > Bryobacteraceae > Bog-105. The sequence goes on from CAWJUO010000009.1 coordinate 103,648, forward strand.
GCGTAAAACGCCGGCCACTGACGGATACGACGCTGTGCAGCTCGGTTTGGTCGAGTACGCGAAGAAGCAGAACAAGGCGCTTGACGGGTCACTTGAAGAAATCGAGTTCCGATGGTGTGAAGTTTCTGCATGAATTCCGGCTTGGGCACGGCGCGGGCGATTTCAAGCCCGGTGACCGGGTTCTCGCGGAAGAATTCAAAGCCAAGGACGTCGTGGATGTCATTGGAACCAGCAAGGGCCGGGGTTTTGCGGGCTTGGTAAAGCGTCACCACTTTCGTGGCGGTCCGGCCTCCCACGGTTCGATGTTTCACCGCGCCGCCGGTTCTATCGGCGCCTCGAGCTTTCCGTCGCGCGTGTTTCCCGGTATGAAGATGGCGGGCCGCATGGGAACCGACCAGGTGACGATTCGCAATCTCGAAATCGTGAGCGTGGATACGGAAGATAACGTGATCGCAGTCAAGGGCGCGATCCCCGGGCCGAATGGCGGATACGTCATGGTGCGCCGGAGCAGGCGGTAGGGATTGGCAAGGGAATAGAAGACGATGCCGAGTGTAGATATTGTGGATCTGAACAACGCGTCCGTCGGTTCAATCGAACTGTCGGATGTGGTGTTTGGCGCCGAAGTCAACGAAGCGCTGCTGTATGAGGCAGTGCGGCAGTACACGGCGGCCCGGCGATCCGGAACGGCGGCGACCAAAACGCGCCATGAGGTTTCGGGTTCGGGCAAAAAGCTGTGGAAGCAAAAGGGAACGGGCCGCGCGCGTATGGGCTCCATCCGGTCGCCGCTGTGGCGTCATGGCGGCACGGTTCATGGACCGCAACCGCGCAGCTACGAATACAAACTGCCGCGCAAGATGGTTTTGGGTGCGTTGCGCTCCGCTCTGTCTGCGAAGCTTCGCGACGGCCAACTCAAGATCGTGCGGGCCTTCGAACTCAGCGATCACAAGACCAGGAACATGGTCGGCGTGCTTGGCAAGCTCGAAGCGAAGAAGACTGTTCTGCTGGTTGAATCGGCTGAGAATACCAATCTGACGCGGGCGTCGGGCAACCTGCAGGGCGTGAAGTTGGTTCCAACCAAGGATGTAACGGTTTACGACCTGCTCAAGTACGAGCAGGTGTTGCTGAGCGAAAGCGCGGCAAGAAAGTTGTCGGAGGCGCTGGCGTAATGAACGTTTACGATGTGATCCGCAAGCCGCTCATTACTGAGAAGGCCCATGCGAAACGGGAAGACGAGCGCACCTTGTGTTTTGAAGTGCATCCCGACGCAAACAAGATCGAAGTCCGGCAAGCGGTCGAGACGGTTTTTAAAGTGAAAGTCGCCGAAGTCCGCACCAGCAATTATGTTGGCAAGCTGCGGCGCAAAGGCAAGTTTACCGGGTATGCATCGGACTGGAAAAAGGCGTATGTTCGCCTGCGGCCGGGGCAAAAAGTGCCTGAGTACGCCGACATTTAAGAGAGGAAGCGAGCTAGAGAGCCATGCCCATAAAGAGTTTTCGTCCGACTACGCCAACGCGGCGCTTCCAGACTTTTGTCACGCGTGAAGATATAACGAAGGACACGCCGGAGAAGTCGCTTGTTGAAGGCAAGAAGCGCACCGGTGGCCGTGACGCGCGCGGCCGGACCTCCAGCCGTTTCATTGGCGGCGGAGCCAAGCAGGCGTATCGCCTCATAGATTTTAAGCGGGACAAAGCCGACGTTATCGCGAGAGTTGCGGCGATCGAGTACGATCCGAACCGCTCCGCGCGCATTGCGCTTCTGCATTACACGGATGGCGAGAAGCGCTACATTATTTGCCCGGTCGGTCTTGAAGTAGGCCGCACGGTCACCTCCGGACCGAACGCGGATATTCTTATCGGGAACGCGCTTCCCTTAAAGAACATCCCGGCGGGTACGGTGGTCCATAACATCGAATTGAAGCCTGGCAAGGGTGCGCAGATGGCGCGCTCAGCTGGAGCGCAGGCGCAGTTGGTTTCGAAGGAAGCCGGCGTTGCGCTGCTGAAACTCCCTTCGGGCGAGATCCGGCGCGTGCAGGTCGAGTGCATGGCCACTATCGGTCAGGTCGGCAATGTCGAGCATGAGAATGTCTCGCTCGGTAAAGCCGGCCGCAGCCGCTGGTTGGGCAGGCGTCCTCACAATCGCGGAGTCTCGATGAATCCTGTCGATCACCCGCACGGTGGTGGTGAGGGTAAGACATCCGGCGGCCGTCACCCTGTGACGCCTTGGGGCCAGCCAACGCGCGGCTTCAAGACCAGAAACAACAAGCGCACCGATCGGTTTATTGTGACGCGCAAGTCGAAGAAGCGGTAAGGGCAAAATAAATGAGCAGATCGCTGAAAAAGGGACCGTTCACCGATGACCACCTGGCAAAAAAGGTGGCCACTTTGAATGCCGACAATCAGAAAAAGGTTTTGAGAACGTGGTCGCGCCGCTCGACGATTGTGCCGGATTTTATCGGGCATACTCTCGCGGTCCACAACGGCAAAAAGTTCATTCCGGTCTATGTGACCGAGAACATGGTCGGCCACAAGCTGGGCGAGTTCTCTCCGACGCGGACCTTCAAAGGGCACGTTGGCAAGGCTACCGAGAAAGGTTCGAAGTAACGTGGCGGATCAAGTAGCGAATAACGTGGCAAAGTGCGAGGCGCGCTACGTGCATGTCTCGGCGCAGAAGGCGCGGCTTGTGGTGGACATGATTCGTGGACGCCAGGCGGGCGAAGCGATCACTATTCTAAGCGCGACCAAAAAGCGGATTGCCGCCGCCGTTGAGAAGGTTCTGCGGTCGGCCATCGCGAATGCCGAAAACAAGACTGAGCATGTCGATGTGGACAAGCTATTTGTCGCTGAAGCTTACGTCAATGAGGGACCGCGCCAGAAGCGCATTCGGCCCGCTCCGATGGGCCGGGCCTACCGTTATCAGCGCCGCACGTCGCATATCGTTGTGAAACTGGGCGAGCGAGAGCTGGAAGCGGGAGAGGAATAAGGTAATGGGTCAGAAAGTACATCCCTACGGGTTCCGCTTAGGCGTCACCAAGACCTGGCGTTCGCGTTGGTTTGCGAAGCAGGACTATTCGAAGCTGCTCCATGAGGATTTGGAGCTCCGGGAGTCTCTGCAGTCGCGGCTGAAAGCGGCGGGCATAAGTTCGATCGAAGTGGACCGTCCCGGCAACAAGCTGCGCATCACGATTCGCACGTCACGTCCTGGCATCATCATCGGGCGCAAGGGCGCGGAAATTGAAAAGCTGAAGAGCGATCTCGCCAAGAAGACCAAGCGCGAAGTATTCATCGACATTCAGGAAGTGCACCGGCCGGAACTGGATGCTCAACTGGTTTCCGAGTCGATTGCGCTGCAGCTTGAAAAGCGCGTGGCATTCCGCCGCGCTATGCGTAAAGCGGTCGATTCCGCGCTGCGGTTTGGCTGCAAAGGCATCAAGGTGCGTGTGTCGGGCCGGTTGAACGGCGCCGAAATCGCCCGTAGCGAATGGTATTTGCAAGGTCAACTTCCGCTGCACACGCTGCGTGCGGACATTGATTACGGTTTCAGTGAAGCAAGCACCACCTACGGCGTAATCGGCGTCAAGGTTTGGGTTTATAAGGGTGAAGTGATCGAGGGTGGCAACCGCGCCCGGAACTCACTGCGTAACGAAGGCGAGCCCCGCCGGCGCCGCCGCCCGGATGATCGTGGCGGTGACAGAGGCGCTGATCGTGGTGGTGACCGGGGTGGTGATCGAGGAGATCGTGGCGGTGAGCGCAGGTTCCCCCCGCAGGCTCAGGCCGCTCCGGCTGCCGAGCAGCATGGGGTTATTCAGCATGGCAGGCGCCAATTCAACACGCTCCCGTTCAGCATGCACCGGTAACGCAGCAGGCCCCGGCCGATCTGCCGAAACCGGCCTCTTCGCCGATTATTCCGCCGATGTCTACGCCCGTGGCTCCTTCCTGGAAGCAGGAGCGGCAAGGTGGCGAACCATCCGCAGAGACGAATCCGGCTGTAGAGAGCAAGCCCCGCAGAAGCAACCGCTGCAGAAGAAAACAAGGAGTCGAACGAGTAGTTATCGTTCGTTCAGGAGAATACCGCTATGTTGATGCCGAAGAAGGTTAAATATCGCAAGCAGCAGCGTGGCCGCATGACGGGCAAAGCCTGGCGCGGTTCGTCGCTCTCTTTTGGCGACTTCGGTTTGAAGTCTCTAAGCTGCGGCTGGGTGAGTAACCGCCAGATCGAAGCCGCTCGTATCGCCATGACGCGCTTTATCAAGCGTGGCGGCAAAGTTTGGATCCGGGTGTTCCCGGACAAGCCGATCACGAAGAAGCCGCCAGAAACCCGTATGGGTAAAGGTAAGGGCGCGCCGGAGGCTTGGGTGGCGGTTGTAAGGCCCGGCAAAATGCTGTTCGAAATGGAAGGCGTCACGCCTGAGATCGCGGCCGAAGCGATGCGCCTCGCGGCTATGAAGCTTTCGGTTCCGACCAAGTTCGTGGCCCGCAATCAGCCTGAAGTGGCGAAGGTAGGTTAAGGCAAATGCTGAGAGCAGAGAAGATTCGCGGGACCGATATCGCCGATCTTGAACGCCAGGTGCAGGATTCCCAGGAACAATTGTTCCGGCTGCGCTTCCAGATGGGGATGGGCCAGTTTGAAGGTCTGAAGAAGTATCGCGGACTGAGGAAAGACCGCGCCCGCCTGCTGACGGTGTTGAACGAGAAGCGCGCAGCGGGTGAAGTGGCCGCCCCTGTGGCTCCAGACAAGAAGAGGAAGAAGTAAGACATGCCGGCAGAGCAAAACGCAGAGCAGAACCCGGGAGTGATCGGGCACAAAAACGAAAAAGTCGGCGAAGTCGTTTCTACCAAAATGGCCAAGACGATCGTGGTCGAGGTGACGCGCCGTGTCGCTCACCCTATGTACAAGCGAATCGTTACCAAACGCAACAAATTTTACGCTCACGACGAAGAGCAATCGGCAAAACTGGGCGATGTCGTACGGATTGTAGAGTGCCGTCCGCTGAGCCGTCTGAAGCGTTGGGCGCTAGGCGATGTGATCCGTAGAGCGGTGCAGGTGGGTGTTGAGCATCCGGCACTCGCCGCAAGCGCCGATACTCGCAAGAAGAAGACCATTAAGAAAAAGGCCGCCAAGAAGAAGTGACGCCGCGCCTCGCCTGATTGAATTCAGGCGCTGGGGCGTTTGGGGTAAGGAAGCTAGGGAGACACCGTTATGATTGGAATGCGAACTATTCTCGAGGTTGCCGACAACAGCGGCGCGCGCAAGTTGCAGTGCATCTTGCCCCGCGGCGGCGATCTGGGACTTCGCGCGGGTTTGGGCGATGTGATTACCGCGAGCGTCAAGGAAGCCGCGCCCGATTCCAATATCAAGAAGGGCAAAGTCGTCCGTTGCGTGGTGGTCCGTATGCGCAAGGAAACTCGCCGCAAGGATGGAACGTACATCCGCTTTGATTCGAATGCCGCCGTGCTGATCAACGAAGTGGGCGAGCCGGTGGGTACCCGTGTTTTCGGTCCGGTCGCGCGTGAGTTACGTGAGAAGCGGTACATGAAAATCGTTTCGCTGGCGCCGGAGGTGATTTAGTCATGTCAAAGATTGCTTATAAAAGGCGGCAGGAAAAAGGCGAGCAGACGCCGTTCCGCCTCAAAATCAAGAAGGACGATCTGGTCCGTGTGATCGCGGGCCGCGATAAGGGTAAGACCGGCAAGGTTCTTGAAGTGAACCGGCTTACTCGCAAAGTGACGGTCGATGGCGTGATGATTGTGAAACGTCACACTCGCCCCAACCCGGCCCAGCAGATCAAGGGCGGCGTGGCTGAAAAGCCTATGCCGATCGATGTATCGAACGTAATGATTCTGACCGCTGGCGGCATCCCGACGCGCATTGGATACAAGATCGAAACGACTGGCGGGAATACGCGCCGCGTTCGTATCGCGCGTAAGGGCGGCGAAGCGCTCGACAAGAAGTAGCAGATAACGATAATTTGAGGCCGTTTGGAATCGGCCGGGGAAATAGCTAAGAGATGGCCAAGGAAACACCCAAGAAGGACGCTCCAAAGAAGGCGGCGGACAAGGCTCCGGACCCAAGAAAGGCGGAGGCCGCTAAGGAGAAGAAGCTTAAAGCGGAAGCCCAGGCTGCTGCTGCGGCCGATCCTAAAAAGCGGCCGAGCAGTGCACACTCGAAGGCGCGGCTGCGCGGGCTTTACGGCGAGACCGTGGTCCCGGCTTTGACCAAAGAGTTCTCTTACAAGAACCCGATGGCGGTGCCGAAGGTGCAAAAGGTATCGATCAACATCGGGCTTGGAGAAGCGACGGGCAATAGCAAGCTGATGGACGGCGCGGTCAATGAACTGGGCGCGATTGCCGGACAGAAGCCGGTAGTGACCAAAGCGAAGAAGTCGATCGCGGCGTTCAAACTTCGCGAAGGCATGGCGATTGGCTGTATGGTGACGCTGCGTGGCGATCGGATGTACGAGTTCCTGGATCGTTTGATGAACGTGGCACTGCCGCGAGTCCGCGATTTCCGCGGCGTTTCCCCTAAGTCGTTCGATGGCCGTGGTAACTATACGCTCGGGTTGAAGGATCAGCTGATCTTCCCTGAGATTGATTACAACAAGGTGGAGAAGACGAAGGGGATGAATATCTCGATCACCACCACCGCAAAGACGGATGCCGAAGGTTTGGCCTTGCTGCGCCATATGGGCATGCCATTCCGCCAGTAATTAGGGAAAGAGTTTATCGATGGCAACTACTGCGAAAATTGCGAAAGAAGAAAAGAAGCTGGCCGAAATCACCCGCGCCAGAGCCGCCGGAACGACTGCCAAGTTTGCGGTTCGCCTGCGGAATCGCTGCAAACATTGCGGGCGGCCGCGGGGTTTCCTGCGTAAGTTCCGGTTGTGCCGGATTTGTTTCCGGAAGTTCGCGCTGAGTGGCCAGATCCCTGGCGTTACTAAGGCGAGCTGGTAAGAGCCGGCTCCGCTTAGAGCGGAGCATGGCCGGTCTTGAGAGTTTAGGAAAAGGAAAGCGCACAGCCCGTTTGGTGGGCGTTGTGCGCGATCAAGGAATGAAAGGTGCTGAGAGTTAAATGACAGCAGACCCCATTGCCGATATGTTGACGCGCGTGCGCAATGCTTTAATTGCGCGCCATCCCAAAGTGGATGTGCCTGCGTCACGGCTGAAGAATGAAATCGCCCGCATCCTGAAGGATGAAGGCTATATTCTGAACTACAAGTTAACTGAGGAAGGCGCGAAGAAATACATCCGCCTTTATCTGAAGTACACGACATCGAATCTGCCAGTCATTTCCCGCATCCAGCGCGTATCGCGTCCCGGTTGCCGCGTTTATGTCGGCAGCAAGGATATTCCGCGTATTCTCGGCGGCCTCGGAATCAATATCGTAACGACGCCGAAAGGTGTAATGACGGGTTCTGCCGCTCGCAAGGAAGGAATTGGCGGGGAAATCCTCTGCCAAATCTGGTAAGAAGATGTCACGAGTAGGAAAGAAGCCGATCCCTCTTCCGCAGGGTGTCAAAATCAACATCGCCGATCAACTGATGGTCGAGGGGCCGAAGGGCAAACTCACCGTCCCGATCCCTCACGGAATACGGATCGAGCGAAAAGAACAGATCCTTGAAGTCGTCCGCGATAGCGATAAGTTCGCCGCTCTTCATGGGCTGACGCGCGCCCTCGCCGCCAACGCCGTACAGGGCGTCTCAACCGGGTTTGTCCGGGAACTTGATATCGTCGGCACCGGTTATCGCGCCGACGTAAAAGGCAAGGTGGCCACGTTCACCCTGGGCTATTCGCATTCCATCGAATTCATTCTGCCGAGCGGCGTCGATCTCAAAATCGACAAACAAACGCATTTGGTTCTCTCTGGGTTCGACAAGCAGGAAGTGGGGCACATCGCCTCACAGATTCGCGCGTTGCGTCCGCCCGATCCGTACAAGAACAAGGGCGTCCGTTACACAGGCGAAGCGCTCCGTAAGAAGGCCGGTAAAACTGGGGCGGGAGGTAAGTAATGGCTCAGGACTCTAGACAAATAATTCGAGAGCGCATTCATAAGCGCATCCGCAGCCGTGTGGCCGGGACCCAGGAACGTCCTCGCCTGGCGGTGTTTCGCAGTGTCAATCACATTTACGCTCAGGTGATCGACGATCAGCAGGGTCACACCCTGGTCGCCGCTTCTACTACCGAAAAAGACTTGCGTGGCAAGGGCGGTAACGTGGATGGCGCGAAGCTAATTGGCAAAGCTGTCGCCGAACGCGCTAAGGAAAAGGGAATCAACAAGGTTGTGTTTGATCGCGGCGGCTACTTGTATCACGGCCGCGTGAAAGCATTGGCAGATGCAGCCCGCGCAGCGGGACTGGAGTTTTAATCGATGGCATTTAGAGTAACGGCCAAGCGCATTGACACGCAGAACCTGAACCTCAAGGAACAGGTTGTTAGCATCAACCGCGTGACGAAGGTTGTCAAGGGCGGTAAGAATATGAGTTTCTCGGCGCTTGTCGTCGTCGGCGATCCCGGCGCGAAGGTGGTCGGCTTTGGTACCGGGAAAGCCAAGGAAGTTCCTTCTGCCATTAAGAAGGGCATTGAAGCGGCGAAGAAGAACCTTCGGAAGATTCACGTTCTCGAGACTACGATCCGCCACCCTGTATTAGGGCGGTTCGGCAGCGGGCTCGTGCTGCTGAAGCCCGCGCCCGCCGGTACTGGTGTGATCGCCGGCGGTCCGGTGCGCGCCGTGATCCAGGCTGTCGGTATTCCGAACGTCCTGACCAAGTCGATCGGTTCGCACAACGCTCATAATGTCGTGAAAGCGACCATTGCCGCTCTTGAGCAACTTTGCGACAAGCGCGCCATAGCCGAAATGCGTGGCCTGCCGGTCGAAAAGTTGTAAACGGCGGAAGGATTCGAGGCATACAGAGATGGCTGAAGGAACGATCAAAATCAAGCTGGTGCGCAGCACAATCTGCACGCCGCAAAAGCACAAGAACATCGTGAGGTCGCTGGGGCTTCAGAAAATCAACCGCGTCGTGGTGCGTCCCGATACGCCCGGCTTTCGGGGCATGGTGGCGAAAGTGCCGCACCTGCTCGAAATCGTTAAGGATTAGCCGCCCGGTAGGAACTTAAAATGAATTTAAGCAATTTGCGGCCTCCCAAGGGCCAGAAACAAAAGAAGCAGCGCATCGGCCAGGGCATGGGAACCGGTCGCGGTAAATACTCCGGCCGCGGCGCGAAGGGCGCCAAGTCCATCTCGGGCTACAGCAAGATGCGCGGGTTCGAAGGCGGCCAGATGCCGCTTCACCGCCGTCTGCCGAAGCGCGGATTCACCAATATTTTCCACAAAGAGTACGCCATCATCAACGTGAGCGCCCTCGAAGCTCTGGACGGCGATAACTTCACGCCCGAATCGCTTGTGGAACGTGGCATCATAAAGAAACTAAACGCAGGCCTGAAAATTCTGGGTAATGGCGATCTGAACAAAAAAATCAGCGTCACGGCTCATGTATTCTCAAAGTCTGCGCTCGACAAAATCCAGAAAGCCGGTGGGAACGCCGAGGTTATTGCCAAGCCCGATCCTGCAAAGCGGAAATCGGCTAAGTAAACCAGCGCACCCAGGCCGGGAAGCATAACGACCTCATGACAAAGTTTTTTGAAGCACTCAGCCAATATGTTCCGGATTCCGGACCTCCGGAGACGGGTGCTCTTTACGTTGGGTTTGCTCGCGGTGTACCGGATCGGCGCCTTCATTCCGACACCCGGAATCGACCACACCCGCTTCCTCGAATTCTTTCAGCGCAGCGCGTCCGGTGGGTTCCTGGGCTACTTCGATCTGTTCAGCGGCGGAATGCTGCGCAAGATGGCGATCTTCGCGCTCGGCATTACGCCATACATCACGTCGTCGATCATTTTGCAGTTGCTGACTGTCGTCATACCGACTCTCGACAAACTGCAAAAGGAAGGCGAACTGGGCCGGCGCAAAATCACTCAGTGGACTCGTTATTTGACGGTTGCGCTCGCAATTATCCAGTCGTTTGGAATCGCTTATGCGCTCCAGAATTCGGGCGGTGGGTTCGTTCTTCACCCCGGCTTCAACTTCCTTTTCATGACCGTCCTCACCTTCACGGCGGGATCGGCCTTCATCATGTGGTTGGGTGAGCAGATCACCGATCGCGGCATCGGAAACGGCATGTCGCTGATCATCTTCGTTGGCATTATCGTCGGTCTTCCCGGTGCGGTCGCCAGCATCTACCGCAATACCTTTGTGACGCATCAGTGGCCGGTGCTCCAGATGGTTTTGATTCTTATCATCATGGTGGCCGTGGTCGCGTTCATCGTATTGGTGGAACGCGGCGAACGGCGCATTCCGGTGCAATACGCCAAGCGTGTAATCGGACGCCGGATGATGGGCGGTCAATCGACGCATTTGCCGCTGAAGGTGAATGCGGGCGGCGTGATTCCGATTATTTTCGCTTCTTCGCTTCTCGCCCTGCCGCAAACTGCGCTGCAATTTCCGCTCGTCAAGAATAGCCGGGTTTTGAGCAGCATGCTCGGAGCGCTGGGCGGGGCCGAACCCCTCTACTATGTCGCCTTCATCGTATTGATTGTTTTCTTCTGCTTCTTTTACGTCTCGATCATTTTCAATCCGAGTGAAGCGGCGGACAACATGCGAAAATACGGCGGCTTTATTCCCGGTATCCGGCCTGGCAAGAACACGGCCGACTACATGGATAAGATCCTGTCGAAGATCACCGTAGTCGGTGGTCTCTATCTGTCGGTTCTGTCGCTGATTCCGCAGATCATGATTCAGGGGATTAAGCTGCAACGCTTGCCCTTGGTGGGGAATTTCATCGATGCGCACTTTCCGCGATGGCTGCTCGACGGCCTGGGCGTGAACTTCTATTTCGGCGGCACTTCGCTTCTTATCGTGGTGGGTGTTGCCATGGATACGGTCAATCAGATCGAGGCGCAGTTGATCATGCGTCACTACGAGGGTTTTACTCCCCGGGCGGGCCGTATTCGTGGCCGCCGAAGCAGTACGAGCTAAATCTTGGGTGGGGATACCAACAAGGCGGGAGCGCCAGTGATCGTTTTGTTTGGTTCGCCCGGGTCGGGCAAAGGAACTCAGGCCAAGCTTCTGCAGGAGTGTTTCCATTGGCCGCATGTTTCAACGGGCGACATGTTGCGATCGCATATTGCCGCCGGGGACAAGATCGGGCTGGGCGTACAGGGCCTGATGAGATCGGGCCGGCTCGTTTCCGACGATCTCGTAAATGAGTTGGTGGCGGAACGGCTGCGCGAGCCAGATTGCCAGAACGGCGTGATTTTAGACGGCTTCCCGCGAACGGTACGGCAAGCCGAGGTTTTGCTTGGAATGATGCGGGAGTACGGAATGAGGCCGGGCGTGGTACACTTGATGGTTGACCACGGTAGAATTGTAGCCCGCCTGAGTGGCCGTCGCCAGTGTCCTGTTTGTGGAACCCTCTACAGCATAAAAACTCATCCTCCTAAGGTTTCGGGTATTTGCGACCTGGATGGTGCGGAGTTGGTCACTCGCGACGATGACCGGGAGGATGTAATTCGAGAGAGGTTGCTGCAATACGATTTGCAAACCCATCCTTTGTTGGAATACTTCCGTCAGGCTGGGATACCGATGATTGAAACGCAGGGAGCGAGCAGGCCTCCGGAGCAGATTATGGAAGCGATCTGCGATTCGCTGTATGCGGCGGGTCTGATTCCGGAGCCGGTTTCGGTTCCTAAAGTGAACGGCGCGTCGTGATTGTGCGTAGAAGTGCAGCCGAGCTTGAGAAACTCCGCCGGAGCGGATTGCTGGTGTATCAGATACTCCAGGATCTGAAGGGCATGGTGGAGGAAGGTCTAAGTACTCAGGATCTTGAAGCGGCTGCGGAAAAGATGATTTCGGGCGCGGGTGCGAAGCCGGCGTTCAAAGGTTATTACTCGCAGGCGTCGGGTACGAAATATCCGTATGTTCTGTGTACGTCCGTAAACGAAGAAGTGGTTCATGGGATGCCTTCCGGGAAACGGAAGCTGAAGGCGGGCGATATCGTTTCGCTCGACACTGGCGTTTTGCTGGACGGTTATTACGGGGATTCCGCCGTTACGGTCGCGATCGGGCAGGTGAACGATTCCGTGAAGCGGTTGCTGAAAGTGACGGAAGAGAGTCTGGAACTGGCCATCGAGAAGGTTCGGGCTGGCAACCGGCTTTTTGATATTTGCGGCACGGTGGAAAAGTATGTCGTGTCAAACGGCTTTTCGATCGTCAGGGAATTTGTTGGGCACGGAATCGGGACTTCCTTACACGAGGAACCCCAGATTCCGAACTATATTGACCGGCGCGGCGAAAATCCGCGTTTGAAGCCGGGAATGGTTTTGGCGATAGAGCCTATGGTGAACGCCGGGAAACCGGAGACCAAGGTTTTGTCGGATAAGTGGACCGCTGTGGCGAAGGACGGGTCGTATTCGGCTCACTTCGAACACATGGTGGCAGTGACGGAAAACGGTCCTTGGGTGTTGTCCAGGCCGTGACTGAGGGTGCGGAACGAACGGTCGAGGCTATCGTTGTGGAATTGCTGCCAAGCGCGCTTGTTCGCGTGAGACTGGAAGGCGAGCACGAGTTGATCGCTCATCTTCCGAGCGCGCAGCGGGCGAATTTTGTGCGTCTGCGGGTCGGTGACCGGGTGCGGGTGGCGCTTTCCGTTCAGGACCGGACACGCGGACGAGTTTTAGAGCTTTTGATGAAGGGATTGCCGTAGAGAAATGAAAGTACGGGCATCAGTTAGAAAACTTTGTGACAAGTGCAAAGTGATTCACCGCCACGGCGTGGTTCGGGTCATTTGCACCAACCCCAAGCACAAGCAGCGGCAGGGTTAAAGAGGAAATAAGTATATGGCGCGTATTGCAGGCGTTGACTTACCAGCAAGGAAGCGGGCGGCGATTGGGCTGACCTACATTTACGGCATTGGGCGGACTCGTGCCCTGTCTTTGCTACACCGGGCCCAGGTGGATCCGGAGAAGAAGGTCGCCGACCTTTCTGAAGAAGAAGTAAACCATCTCCGTAATCTGATCGAGGGCGAAGGCGCCATCGAAGGCGACTTGCGCAAAGAAGTCTCGATGAACATCAAGCGCCTGATGGAAATGGGTTCGTATCGCGGATTGCGGCACCGTCGTGGTCTGCCGGCCCGCGGTCAGCGAACGCATACCAACGCGCGTACGCGAAAAGGTCCGCGTAAGGGCACCGTGGCCGGCAAGAAGAAGGCGACTAAGACCTAGTCCGGAGACTGAACAAGATGGCCAAAGCACCCGCAAAAACAGCTAAGAAGAAAGCCTTCAAGAAGAAGGAAAAGAAGAACGTGCCTTACGGGACTGTGCACATCCAGGCCTCGTTCAACAATACGATCGTGACGTTCACCGATCCTATTGGCAACGTCCTCGCGTGGTCCAGTTCCGGTTCTCTCGGCTTTCGAGGGTCGCGTAAAGGCACCCCGTTCGCCGCGCAGCAGGCCTCGTTGACCGCCGCCAATAAAGCCAAGGAATCTGGTCTGCGCACCGTCGAGGTTCGCGTCGCTGGTCCTGGTTCCGGCCGCGAGTCGGCGGTTCGCGCTCTATCCACGGCGGGAATTGAAGTTCGCTCGATTAAAGACGTCACACCGATTCCGCACAACGGCTGCCGTCCGCCTAAAAAGCGCCGCGTTTGATCGATTTTAGTTTTTTAAGCGGGACGAAGGCCTGAGCCAGGCCGTAAACCGCACCTGACACGTAGAAGTAAACTGGAGGTCATTTCAATTGGCACGTTATAGTGGTCCCGTCTGTCGGCTTTGCCGTCGCGAGGGCATGAAATTATTTTTGAAGGGCGAGCGCTGCCACAGTGAGAAGTGCGCGATCGAGAAGCGCAATTTCCCCCCTGGCCAGCACGGTCAGGATAAGAAAAAGGCTAAGGTTCTCGGCTACGGTTTGCAGCTTCGTGAGAAGCAGAAGGCGCGCCGCTACTATCGGATTCTAGAAGGTCAATTCCGGAATCTTTACGAGAAGGCCGTCAATCAAAAAGGTATTACGGGCGAGTTGATGCTCGGTCTGCTTGAAAAGCGTCTCGACAATGTGCTTTACCGGATGGGGCTTGCAACCAGCCGGGCACAGGCGCGTCAGTTCGTACGCCATGGCCATGTGAACGTGAATGGCCGCAAGGTGAATATCCCTTCCTTTACAGCAAAACCCGGCGATCTCGTGGAAGTTCGCGAGAAGAGCCGGAATCATCCTTTCATTCTCTCCGCGCGCGATGCCACCGCCCACACACCGAGTCCCTCCTGGCTCGAAGTAGATCGTGAAGCTCTCAAGGGCCGCATATTGACGCAACCAAAACGCGAAGAGTTGGTTCAGATCCAGTTAAACGAACAGCTCATCGTCGAGCTGTACTCGAAGTAGTCTTTCGACAATCGACGAAGAGGATAAGAAATAATATGTTCAAAGGATTTCAGAAGCCCAAGCGTTTAGTCGCGAATACCGAATCGCTTACCGAGCGCTACGGTCAATTCACGGCCCAGCCGTTCGAGCGTGGATTTGGATCCACAATCGGCACCGGCCTGCGCCGCGTGCTGTTGAGCTCCATCGAAGGCGCCGCCATCACAGGCGTTCGCATCGAGGGTGTCTCCCACGAGTTCAGTCCCATTCCTGGCGTTGTCGAAGATGCTACCGACATCATCCTGAACCTTAAACAGGTTCCTTTCAAGATGATGGGAGAAGGCACCCGCATCGCCCGTATTACTGTAGACGGCGCGAACGAGGTAATGAGCAGCCAGATCGAGACCGACAACGATGTCGAAGTACTCGACCGCAACCTCCACATTGCGACCGTTGGTGAAGGCGGCAAACTCAACATCGAAATGCGAATCAAGAGCGGACGTGGTTACGTTTCCGCCGACCGCAACTACGATGAAGACCTGCCGATCGGCTACATCCCAATCGATTCGGTTCACTCGCCGGTACGGAAAGTGAATTACGCGGTTGAAAATGCCCGTCTCGGTCAGAACACCGACTACGACAAGCTGAACGTGGAAGTCTGGACGAACGGCGCCATCTCTCCGCAGGACGCAATCGGTCAGGCAGCCAAGCTGCTCAAAGACCACATGACGATCTTCATTAACTTCGAAGAGACGCCAGAGGTCACCGAAGAGCCAGCCGAGCGCGCCGCAAACCAGATGAACGAGGTTCTGAATCGTTCAGTCGAAGAGTTGGAGCTGAGCGTACGTTCTTACAATTGTTTGAAGAACGCCAACATTCAGACCATCGGCGATCTGGTTCAGAAGTCTGAATCCGAGATGCTGCGTACGAAGAATTTCGGCCGCAAGTCGCTGAACGAGATCAAGGAAATCCTGTCGGGTCTGGGCCTTTCGTTCGGAATGAAGTTCGATTCGCAGGGCCGTCTGGTGGGTGGTGCACCGCCAGCATCGGCCGCTGAATACGCCGAAGCCGACGATTACGCCGGGGCGGAGGAATAGTCACTATGCGGCACCGTAAAGGTGGAGTAAAACTCAAGCGCGACATCAGCGCACGGCGGGCTTT
Organism: uncultured Acidobacteriaceae bacterium; assembly: GCA_963845995.1. Lineage (GTDB taxonomy): Bacteria > Acidobacteriota > Terriglobia > Bryobacterales > Bryobacteraceae > Bog-105. The sequence continues at coordinate 119,205 of CAWJUO010000009.1, forward strand.
GTTGCGCGGCCTGGTCACCAATGTAATTGACGAAGAGCGGATCACCACCACCCTTCCGAAGGCCAAGGCGGCGCGTCCGCTGGTCGAGAAAATGATCACCCTCGCCAAAGAGGACACGCTGCATCGCCGACGTCAGGCGGAAGCGTTCCTCATGACCAAGGAATCGGTCGAGAAGCTGTTCGCGAAGATCGGACCTCGCTTCAATCAGCGCCCGGGTGGTTACACCCGCATCGTCAAACTGGGCTGGCGCAAAGGTGACGGTGCCGAAACTGCCAAGCTGGAACTGGTCGGTTCGGAGCTAGTCAAACGAGCTGCCGAACGCGCCGCGCGCCGGGAAGAGCGTCTTAGCGCCATGCGCCAGGGCGGTGAACCGGAAGAGGGCGGCGACAAGAAGAAGTAGCCGGATAACCGATCCGTTGCAAAAGAAAAGGCCCGAAAGCTTTATAGCTCTCGGGCCTTTCTCTTTTTAGTCGATTTCTAAACGTTAGCGCCGGCCATGAGACCCGCCCCCGAAAGAGGCATGTCCGCCCACATACCCGCCGCGCCCCGCGAAAGAGGCATGTCCGCCGTAGTATCCGCCGCGGCCCCCGAAGTAAGCACGTCCACCGTAATACCCGCCATGTCCCCAGTAGCCGCGTCCGCCGCCAAAGTAAAATCCGATGCTCGGGCCCCAGTACGGATACCCATATCCGTAGCCATAGTAATAAGGAGCCGGATACGGATAGGCGGCAGCATAGTAGGGCGAAGGAGCGGGTGGCGGTCCGGCATTGGCATAATCTGGACCCGGTCCAGGCTGCCCTCGGTATTCCGGATTGTTGCCGTATTCGTTCGGTTCGACATACCGGAACGCCATGGGCGCATTCGCGGTTGAAATGGCGACAGGAGCCTGAATGCGGAAGGTAAGGACCTGTTCCGGATAAACCACGCTAGGATGACCGCGCGTCACCAGTACTCCGATGGTGCTGACGAGCAATCCAGCTCCGGCACCTACAGCAGCACCCGCGCCTCCACCCACGCCCGCGCCGATGGCGGCGCCAACACCCGTCGTGCCTGCGATGGCACCGGCGTCTCTACCGACCGAAGTATCGCCTTTGCGCGAAATCAACTGGCTCTGAATCGGAACCTGCTGACCGTCTACGAGGGTCAGGTCCGTCAATTGAATTCCGAGACGCGCAACGCCTTCCACCCGTCCCGCTTTCTGGGACTCGACGACTTGACCGCCCAGAGTCTGGCCCGGCTCGGCTACAACTACTCCGTTGACGACAATCGGCTGAACCAGCGTCGCGGAAAAGGCGTCGCCTTTCTGATTCCTATCGGAAGAAAGGTACTGGTTCACACGCACCGTCACGTAAGTGCCCGGCGCAAGGGTGAGTTGGCTCGGAACGGGAGGAGGCTCCTGCCCGGCATACGGCGGTCTGGCTGCGTAAGGCCGATTGCCATCGTTATAGCGAGGGCCGGCTTCATCCTGCGGCGGCAGAGGCTCGCCTTGATTCTGACTGGAATCTGCCGTCTGATTCTGGCCGGAATCCGCCGTCTGGTATGGATCGGGTGGATTGACGGAAGCCCGAGGCCATCCTCCACCTGAGTTTCCCATCTGCTGCTGAGCCTGAGGCTCAGGCGTGGGTGGGGCCGATTGATCCTGCGCGAACGCAAGGGTGGATGCGGCCAAGAAAGTAGCTACGGCATAAGGCGCCGCAGCCGAAAAAGGTTTATAGAAGCGTTTCATTGCTGCCTCGCTACATTCGACGAGAAATACAGTGCACGCGTTTCGCCACGCACAGGTCTTTCTATAACAATAACTTACGAGCTTGCATGTGCGGCCAGTATGCACCGCAAATGGTGGTTTTCGGCCACGTCATTCCATCCGGTTCCGCAGATAATGCGTAAACGATTTGACCGCCAATCCCACCACGATTACCAAAGCGAGGTACAGCGGCGTTCCCTTCAAAATGAGGAACGAAGCCAGGATGAGGCACGCGTAAAGGATGATAGCGACCTTCGCTCCGATGAGTGTCTTCATTGCGATGTTGTGTTGTAGCCGAAACTGAATGCCAAACGAACCTGATTTCCTTTGAAGTCGGCTGGAAGCGGAGGAAGCGGGTTCGACATGCTGAGCCCCGCGACGGCGGCACGGTCCAGGGCCTCCGAACCGGACGGATCGGCGGTAACCAACTTGGGAATGCTGCCATCGCGGTTGATGATGAATTCGATTACGGTCCGGCCGCGAAGAGTTCCCATGCGAACGCTCTCTGGAATGATACGACGCCAGTTTGTGCGGACAATTCGAAGGATCTGGGCGAGGTAGGCCCGGAAGTCGGCGCCCTCAGGATCGCTTTGCAGTTCAACAGTTGCGTGCTGGGCGTTTAACTGGCCAGGAATTCCGGGTGAGCCAGCGAGCGGTTGCGTGGCGTTGTCATCACTGACAGCCATGTGCGCGCTGTTGGGCGTTCGAGCAAGACTCTGGATCGCGCTCTGAACCGAAGCTTTGGGTACGGCGATGGTTGGATGAGGGTTTGTTACCAGCGGCTCAGAGCCTACGTTCTGAAACGGCCCATTTGCCGGCGTGGGAGGAGGCGGCAAATTCGAACTCAAACCGGAGGGGGATCCCTGGGTTTCGGAAGGTGGTTGGTTCATGGCCACCTTGGGAGCCTCGGGCACGATCTGGGGAGCGGTCTTGAGTTTTTGCTGTGAGGGCGGCGCCACCTTTGGAAGTTCAAAATGTCTTTCGGTGGGTTCCGGAGAAGATGGGCGGGCCTGCATTCCCCGGCTTGCCGTCAAGTCCGCTAAGTCAAAGCTCTTGGTCGGTTTCGTCCGGTTTGGCGCCTTTTGGGTGAGCAAATCCGGCGGAAGGTAGAGCGGAATCTTATGAAAGGCCACCCGGCGCTCCGGTGGACCTTGCTGGACGAAGCTTGGAAGTTGAATGGCGACTGAAAAGAAAAGCGCGTGGATTGCAAGCGATGCGCCAAGAATCAGTAGCCGCCGTGAGCCGGACTGACGGTCTGGCCAATTGAGCAGCAGGTTCAGGTCGGGAGGCGGGCTGCTCGGCATTGCTACTAAAAGATAAACGACGACCGCGCGGGTGCGAAGGTTGCTATTACCGAACGAATTACCGGTTCCGGCGCACCGTCTCAGCGACTAAGTCTGCGTGTTCCTTGATCTTAGCAAGAATTGCCTCGGCTACGCGGAGGGCATTTGTGGCCTGAATTCCATTCACTTTGGGCTGTGACCGCTTGCGGACGGCGTCGAAGAAGGACTCCAACTCCAGTTTCAGCGGTTCGCCGGGAGCCGTTTTTAACGAATCGAACCCAATTGCGGGTACGCCTTCCTTGGGTTCGTTTTTGCGAATAGCGAGCCGGATCGCTTCCCGGCGCTGATAGTCAACCGATATGTACTCGCCCGGTTGGAACAGCCGGAGCTTGCGGACCTTTTCCGTGGAGACGCGGCTCGCGGTCAGATTGGCGATACAGCCGGAAGCGAATGCGAGGCGGACATTGGCGATATCGACTAAGGGAGAGAGCACCGAAATTCCAGCTGCACGGATTTCGACCGGCATCTCGCGGGTGAAGCTAAGCACGATGTCGAGATCGTGGATCATCAGATCGAGGACCACGTCGATATCGAGACTTCGGGGTGTGAAGACGCTTAACCGGTGGACCTCGAAGAACAAGGGAAGCGTCAGCGCCTGCTCAAGTGCGGTGATCGCCGGGTTGAACCGCTCGAGATGACCGACCTGGAGGATCCGGCCGCGTTGTTCGGCGAGACGGGTGAGGCGGTCTCCAGCTGCGGACGAATCCGCTATGGGTTTTTCGATCAATACATCCAGGCCGGCTTCAAGCAATCGGGATGCGACTTGTTCGTGGGTGATTGTGGGCGTCGCTACAATCGCGCAGTCTGCGCCTTCAGCTGCCTTTTCGATTGATTTGAAGGCCGGGAGGCCGAACTGGCCCGCTTTGTGTTGGTCAATATCGAACACTCCGGCCAATTCGACATCGGAGAGTTCCCGTATGGCACGTATATGGTTACCACCGAAGGATCCAGCCCCGAGGACGGCTACGCGAAGCTTGTTCACTCGGCGGGAAGTACTTCGCTCAGAGGCATTTCGAGATTCAGATTTGCACAGCGCAGGATGCCATCTTCGACCTGGATTACGTGTCCGTCTTGCGTGGCGGTCCAGGCTTCGTTTGAGTAGGGATCAATGATCCAGACTGTGGGAACGCCAAATGCCAAAACATCGCGGAGCTTGTTGTGGGTCCGATACCATCGGTCGTCGGGGGAAAGAATCTCGATCCAGAGGGGAGGCGGCTGCTGTATTATCTCGGCCTTATCATCCGCGGGCACAAGGCAAACGTCCGGGATCCGGATGCGAAAGGGCGCCAATTGCACTCGTTGTTCCGGCCGTACCCGGAATCCGTGTTCGCTCTTACGCGCCAGAAGCCAGCCAACTACAAGGCCTTGAGTGTCGCTGTGCCTGGATCTTTCCCACGTTCCTCTCCTCAAGTACCCCGTCGATGTACTCGCAGTCGGGCTCATACTCGGTGTGCAGGTATTCGGCTAGAGAAATGGGCGAAGCCGCGGTTGCCATATAGATAGGCTATCGCCTCTTGGTCTTGATCACAATCGGGGTTCCATCGAAACCAAACTGCTCGCGCAAGCCGGTTCATGATGAATCGCTCGGTTGAGAAATGCAGCTTATCGGCTTTGTCGGTGAACACGATGAAGGTCGGAGGCCGGATCGAAGCCTGCGTCATGTAGAAAATCTTGATGTCGCTGTCGAACTCGACACTCGCGATAAAACGGTTCAACTCGCCAGTCGTGACCCGTTTTGACGAAGCCTCGAACGAGCGCCGGATAGTTGAAAAGATGCGCCGGATTCCCTCCGCGTTCTTGGCCGAGGCGAACAGCACCGGAGCGTAGTCCATGAACTTAAGCTCATCGCGAACCGCTTCCGTGAAAGCTCGCTTGCCCTTCTCATCTCCTACCGCATCCCACTTATTAACGACGACAATAACGGCGCGGCCCTCTTCATGTGCGTAGCCGGCAATGGTCGCATCGGCGCCCACAACGCCTTCGGTCGCATCGATCATCAACAACACGACGTTGGCCATGCGGATATTCCGGCGGGCCATAACGATGCTGAGCTTCTCGGTCATCTCATGCGTCTTGCCCTTGCGCCGAATGCCGGCCGTATCGACGAATTTATAGGTTGTGTTGCCTTCCTGGACTGTTTCGTCCACGGCATCGCGAGTGGTCCCCGCTACGGGAGAAACAATGGCGCGCTCGGCCCCGACCAGAGTGTTCAACATCGTCGATTTACCGACGTTGGGACGGCCGATGATCGCTACCTTTATGCGGCGCAGATTCTCTTCGTGTTCCGGCTCGTCCATCACCGGCTGCTCTTCGGGAAACGGTTCGGTTACGTGACGCAGAAGTTCTTCGAGGCCAAGCCGGTGTTCGGCGGAAACAGCGAAGGGATCGCCCAAGCCGAGCGAATAAAACTCCGGAACGAGGTTCTCGCGGACCTTCGCGTCGATCTTATTCACGACCAGCGTTAGAGGTTTTCCGAGAGGCCGAAGCAGCTTGGCAAGATCGCGGTCGGACGCCGTGATTTCGGTGCGGCCATCAATGACGTAAAGAATGTGTGAGGCGATTTCGAGCGCAACGTGGGCCTGCTTCAGAATCTGTGTCGGAATCAGGGCATCGTCGTGCGGAATAATACCGCCAGTATCGATCACGCCAAAGCGCTTACCGCGGTACTCAGCCTCACCGTAAATGCGGTCGCGCGTGATACCCGGTTCGTCGCCCACAATCGAGCGGCGGTCGCGGATGATGGCGTTAAAAAGAGTGGATTTGCCGACGTTCGGGCGCCCCACGATAACGATTGTCGGGAGTGGTTCGTCTGCTGGCATTCCGACTACAAGGGTCTCATAGACGCCGATTTTGGCTCTGCATGAGACCATGGGGCTTACGAATGTCAGTTGTTAATGAAAGTACGAACACGCGCAATATAGCTATCATTGCGCACGTCGATCACGGCAAGACCACGCTTGTGGACGCCATGTTACGGCAAAGCGGCCTATTCCGCGCTAACGAAGAAACCGCCGAACGGATGATGGATTCGAATGACCTGGAACGTGAACGCGGCATCACGATTCTCGCGAAGACCACAGGCGTCCGCTATCACGGCACCAAGATCAACATTGTCGATACGCCCGGCCACAGCGATTTTGGCGGAGAGGTTGAGCGTGCGCTGAAGATTGTCGATGGCGTCATGCTACTTGTCGATGCGAGCGAAGGCCCGCTGCCGCAGACGCGTTACGTTCTGACCAAAGCGCTTGAAGCGAACCTGCCGCCGATTCTTGTCATTAATAAAATCGACCGTCCGGATGCCCGTATTCAGGAAGTGGTGAACGAGGTCTACGACCTGTTTATCGATCTCGATGCGAGAGAAGATCAGCTTGATTTCCCGATCGTTTATACCAACGGCAGAGCCGGAATCGCGAAGTTCAATCCCGAAGACGAGAGCGACAACCTCCAACCGCTCTTTGAAACAATCGTGAAGCATATCCCGTGTCCCAAGGGCGATCCGGAAGGTACTCTGCAACTGCTGGTTGCCAACCTGGACTACAGCGACTATCTTGGCCGTCTCGCGATCGGGCGCGTATTTAACGGGACTCTCCGGCACGGTGACGAAGTGAGCATCGCCAAGCTGGACGGCACATTCCATAAGACGCGAATCACCAAGCTCTATTCATTTGAAGGTCTGAAGCGGGTGGACGAAACCATCGGCCGTCCGGGCGACGTTCTCGCCATTGCGGGCGTCGAGGGCATCACGATCGGCGAGACCGTGACCAGCGCGGAAAACCCAAAGCCGCTGCCTAATATTCAGATCGACGAGCCCACGATCGCGATGACGTTTACGGTGAACAACTCACCGTTCGCGGGCAGGGAAGGGCAGTATGTCACGTCACGCAATCTTCGCGACCGCCTCGACAAAGAGCTATTGACGAACGTCTCGATCAAGGTGGAAGAAGCGGGCGGCCCCGATGCTTTCAAGGTGATGGGCCGCGGCGAACTGCAACTCGCCATCATTATCGAAATGATGAGGCGCGAGGGATATGAGCTGCAGGTCGGAAAACCCGAGATCCTGACGCGCAGAATTGACGGAGTCCTGCAAGAGCCGGTGGAATTGTTGGTTATCGATTGTCCGGAAGAATTCATCGGCGTGGTCATCGAAAAGATGGGCCAGCGCAAGGGCAAGATGACCAAGATGATCAACAACGGGTCGGGCCGCGTGCGTCTGGAATTCCACGTTCCGTCACGGGGACTGATTGGTATCCGCAGCGAGATGTTGACCGATACCAAGGGTATGGCGATTATGAACTCGCTGTTCCATGGCTACATCGAGTGGCAGGGAGACATCGAGACACGGCCGACTGGTTCGCTCGTATCGGATCGCGCCGGCATCGTAACTGGTTACGCCATTTTCAACCTGCAGGAGCGCGGCGTAATTTTCGTTTCGCCGACGACCGAGGTCTATGAAGGCATGATCATCGGGGAAAACTCGCGCGATAGCGATATGGACGTGAACATCGTCAAGGAAAAGAAATTGACGAATATGCGCGCTTCAAGTTCGGACGAAGCAATGCGTCTGGTCCCGCCAAGGCTCTTGAACCTGGAGCAGGCGATCGAGTTCATCAAGGACGATGAGTTGGTTGAAATTACGCCTAAGTCGATCCGGCTTCGTAAGAAGATTTTGAAAGCTAACCAGCGGTAAGATCATGGGCCGGGCTCGTCTCGGCCCCTGTTGATTGAAAAGCCGGATGCCAGGCAAGCGAGATCGTGTGAAGCAATCGTTCCGCAATCATCTCCGCTTTTTGCACGAACAGGGATGCCGGCGGCCCGGGGCATACTTCACTGGTCGTCTCTCTCCATAACTTGAGCCAGTGGTCGAAATGCTCTCGGTTCAAACGCGGCAAACCGAGATGCGCAATCATTGGATTGCCTTTGTATGTCCTCGAAGCCAGCATCACGGTAGACCAAAACGCTTTCATCTTCGTCAGATGCGGACCCCAGTCCTCGCCAATAGCGGACGCGAAGATCGGACCGAGCAGGGAATCCGAGCGAATCTTCCCATAGAAATTGTCCACGAGTTCCGCAATCTGTTCTTCAGTTACCAGCGGCATGTAAAGATGTATTTATAATACCTCTTTCAGAGCCACACGCCAATGTACCTGACCCGCCAAGCCGATTACACAATGCGGCTTCTCATTCATCTGGCGATTCAGCCCGATGGGACGGCCACTATCAAGGACGTCGCCGAGCATTACGGCATCTCGCGCAACCATCTGATGAAGGTGGCAAACCGCGCGGTCAGGGCGGGTTACGTCGAAGCCGTTCGTGGCCGGATCGGCGGATTGAAACTCGCCAAGCCAGCGGCTCAAATCGGTATAGGAGAGGTGCTGCGCGCTACGGAAGATTGGACACTGGTCGAATGCTTTGACCCTGCATCAAACGCCTGTCCGATAACGAGCGGCTGTGGGCTGAGACCCGTGCTGAAACAGGCGCTTGATGCGTATTTCGGGGTATTGGACCGCTATTCGCTTGCCGACGTCGCGCGTCGCAAAACTCTGTTGGTGCAACTTCTTGGATTAAAGACGGCATGACCGCCGCGCACGCTTGTAAAAGAGTGCGATGATCGGCGTCATCCCGAGCAACAGCAGTCCGGCTACGCGTCACTTCGCTTCAACAAATAACTCAGACCCCCGGCGCGGTACCATCGATACCCATAAGCCTCCAGCAGAATGCAGTGCTTGCCCGAATCATCGGCGATACTGTGATCCGCCGAAAGAAGGTTCACAAGGCGCACGCTTTCTTGACCCTCCAGACCCACGTTCAATCGGATCTCGCACGGCTTTGCGCTCAGGCTATGCACAAACACTACGGAATTCCCGCGCCAGTCATAGCGAATAGCCAGGACTTCGTTTGTCCCGGTGCGAAGTACTTCGAAATCGCCCCAACCGATTTCCGGCACTTCTTTACGCATTCGGATGAGGCGTTCCATCCAATTCAACAACGAATTCGGATCGCGGCGCTGATCGGCGGCGTTCACGTGCCCATAGCCATACGCGCCTCCGCTGATGACCGGCAAAATGGGTTTGCGGTTTGTGGAGAACCCTCCTTGCGGCTCCCCTGACCACTGCATCGGTGTCCTCGCCGATTGCCGTTCGGGAAGATCAAGATCGTCTCCCATTCCAATCTCATCGCCATAACGAATCACCGGCGTGCCCGGCAACGTCATCATCAGACTATAGGAGAGTTCGATTCTTCTCCGGTCGCCTTCAAGCATCGGAGCCAATCGGCGGCGGATACCACGCCCATACAACTGCATGTTTGCCTCAGGCGCGAAAGCCGTGAAAACCTCCTGCCGCTGCTCGTCACTGAGGCGCCCAAGATCCAATTCGTCATGATTCCTGAGAAACTGGCCCCACTGCGCCGTTGCCGGACGAGGCTTCGTGCTCTTCAATGCTTTTATCAAGGGACGAGTGTCGGAGGTCGCCAGCGCGTAAAACAGGTTCTGGTTCACCTGAAAATTGAACATCATCTGGAGCCGTTCACCATTGGTCCCGAAATATTGCATGTCGGTGTTCGGCAATACATTCGCCTCGCCCAAAACGATGGCCTCTCCCTCACGCCAACTCAGAAATTCTCGAAACTCCCGCAGCATCTCGTACTGCTCCACCGGCTGCGCGATCTCAGGACCTTTGATTGCGATCACAAAGGGCACCGCATCCATACGAAATCCGGATACTCCAAGTTGAATCCAAAATCCCATGATCTTCAGGATTTCCGCCTGCACTTCCGGGTGGCTTGTATTCAGGTCGGGTTGGAATTCATAGAAGCGATGGAAGTACCAGCATTTCGCGGCGTCATCGTAATCCCAGGTTGATTTCTGCACTCCGGGAAAAACGACGCCGTCCTTAGCGTCTTTGGGTTTCTTTTTCGACCACACGTACCAGTCGCGGTACTTGGATTCGGGGTCGCGCCGCGCTTCCTGAAACCACTGATGCTGGTCGGATGTGTGGTTCACAACCAGATCGATCAGGACGCGCAGACCGCGCTGCTTACATCCATGCGCGAATTCGACAAAGTCCCCGAGCGTGCCATAGCGCGGGTCAACGTTGTAGTAATCGGCGATGTCGTAGCCGCCGTCGCGCCCGGGAGATGGTTGAAAAGGCATCAGCCAAAGCGCGGTTACTCCGAGGCCCTGCAAGTAATCGAGCCTCCCCATCAGCCCCTTGAAGTCGCCGATCCCATCCCCGTCCGCATCCATATAAGTGCCGACAGAGAGGCAGTAGACAATCGCGTTCTTGTACCAAAGGTCGTTGATCATTCCGCAGCCCAGCTCTAAGACCGTTTGTTACGAGGTCACCGGCGGGAACTGGAGCTTGAAAACGCGGATACCATTTTCCCAAGTCACTTGCCGGAATAGTTCAGGGGAAGCGAGCTGTTTCAACAAACCCAAAGTTGCACGCGCCACGCACTTGCCGGCCAACCTATTCGCTTCCGGGTTGTTGCCCTGTGAAATTCCCGCTCCTTTTCCATCGGCGCAGCTACAGTCGCTTCCGAAGATCAGCTTGCTTTTATGACGAACGAGGAAACCGCGAGAGAAATCGGGATCGCGGGCGAGTGCATTGTTTCCCGAGTTCGCCGACATGTCCGCATAAAGGTTCGGGAAATCGGACAAGTATCTGTCGGTCAATCCTCCAGGTTTCACTGGACCGGAGGGATAGCCGCGATCGGTGGGAACGTCCGCGCTGATGTTGGCCCAGAACAGGTCCGCGTGCCCGATGAAATTTGTCTTCGGATGCGCGCGAAGAACTTTGTCGAAGTGCTCATAACCGGTGTTGTAAGGAAGCTCTCCGGGGAAATGCGGGAAGTTCTGGATGTGCATCATCACGGGCACTTGCATCTCGGCGGCTATGTCATACACGCGCTGCATTTCGGGTGAATCAAGTGCCAGATGGTACTTCAATTCACCGATGCTTACCGCCCCTGCGCGGATCGCATCCCGGAAAACCTGGCCGGCATCGGGCTGGGCGGGGTCCGCTGCAACGGAACGCACGAAGTGGCCTGGGCGCTTTTCCATCTCCTGTTTTGCTTTGTCTTCATCGCTGGCCCGGGTTAATAGGACGGCGTTCGTGACGCCACAGCCTTGGATGTGTGTGAAGCATGAATCGGGATCGCGCCGTAGATGAAGATGGGTGTCGAGGACCGGTCCGCCCCATAGCGGATCCTGCTGAGACCAGAGAAGCGGCGTCGCCGCAGCCGCCAAAGCCGTTTTGACAAAGGTTCTTCTTTGCATAGAATCTAATCGTACGAAGTCGCCGCTGGCGGAAACGTTGGCACGCGTCAACCCCAAAAATCCTTGCTCTTAAATTTGCGGTAAAAGCCGTGCAGTATTCGTTCCGTCCAGGTTCCGAACGGCTGGTCCGTGGTCATATACGTCCACACGGCGCCTCTCTCATTGGGTTCCTGGCCGCCGCTGGTCTTCACGTCGGCAAGCCGGGTTTCGATCTCAACAGGCATCGCGGCCTCAAGCTCGGTGAACCACTGATCGATTGCGTGCAAATACTCGTAATGCGGATCCCTGAGGCCGAATGAAAGCCATTGCACGCCCGAGCGGTAATCCGCCACGCGCGCGAGGTAGTCGCTCCAGAGATCGTCAATCACCCGAAGAGTGATCCGCCGTTCGGCCTCCGTCTCGCACGCGGCCGTGCCGTCGAGAATCGTCTGACGATAAGTATGAATCCGGTGCCGTTGACCCTCGATTGGAATCTCGTACTTTTGCAAAAAGATTCGAAGATCCAGGCTTTTGCCTTCCACTAACCGCTGCAAGTTATCCGGATCTTTGCTGTACCTCGGATTCAGATCCGCATACTTCACCATCAAATCGTCTTCAAGCGACACAAAGAAGCGTGAACAACCAGGATCGCCCTGGCGTCCGGCGCGGCCTCTCAGCTGATTGTCGATTCGGCGGCTCTCATGTTTGTTGGTCCCGATGACGTACAGTCCGCCAAGCGCCGCGACTCCAGGCCCCAATTGAATATCGATTCCGCGTCCGGCCATATTCGTTGAAACCGTCACGGCATCCCGTTCACCTGCCTGCGCAATGATGGCCGCCTCCAGTTCGTCGTTCTTGGCATTCAATACGTGGTGAGGAATGCCGGTAAGCGCCCGGCTGAGACGTTCCGATTCCGCGACGCTCGCCGTTCCTACTAAGACTGGCTGTCCCTTGGCATGTGCGTTCCGAATTTCCTCAACAACGGCGCGTTCTTTTTCCGCCTTTGTAGCAAACACCACATCCGGGTGATCGACGCGAATCATGGGACGATTCGTCGCAATCACCTCGACGGGCAGAAGATACATCGTCTTGAACTCGACCGCGGAGCTTGCGGCCGTTCCTGTCATGCCGCAGATTTGCGGATAGAGCGCGGCCAAGTGCTGCAGCGTGATGGAGCCGAGAATCATTCCCTGTGACTTCGCGGCCACGCCTTCTTTCGTTTCGACGGCAGTGTGCAAACCAGCCGGCCAGCGGCGGTCCTGCGCGATTCTGCCTTTGAACTCATCGATCATCTCGATAGCGTCGTTCTTAACGAGGTAATCGACATCGCGGTGGAGAAGAGCGTGCGCGTGCAACGCATCCTGAACCGCGGTTAGGATTTGCAGGTTCTGCTCGTCGTAGAGATTGCCGCATCCAGTGGCTCTCTCGACGGCGCGAATTCCGGTATCGGTCAGCGCCACATTGCTCTCGCCGATGCTGGCCCTATAGTGCAGCGTGCCGTTGAAACCGCGGACTATCTGATCTGCCACGAAAGCCAAGGCGCTGTCATTATTGCTGCCGCCCGCGATGACCAGCGGAACGCGTGCTTCGTCGATCAGAATGGAGTCCACTTCATCGACAACCGCGGCTTCAAATGGCCGATGCACCTGTTCACTCGCGTCAAGGGCGATCTGGTCCCGCAGGAAATCGAACCCGATTTCGTTGGCCGTGGCATAAGTTATGTCGCAGGCGTAGGCGGCGCGCCGCTCGTCCCGCGTCATGCCCTGCTGCACATAGCCAACGGACAGACCCAGGCGGCGATAGATTTCCCCCATCCAGCAAGCGTCGCGGCGCGCCAGGTAATCGTTCGCCGTGATCACATGTACTCCGCGTCTCGCTTGCGCGTACCAGGCCACGGCGGGAACGGCGGTGAGAGTCTTGCCTTCGCCGGTCTGCATTTCGATGACGCTGCCCCGGGCGAGTGCGAGTGCGCCGCGGAGTTGAACATCGAACATCTCCTGTCCCAGCACGCGCGAGGCGATCACCGAGGCAATCGCAATCAACTGAAGCAGGTCTTTGGCTAGCGATCCGGCCGCGTTCAGTTCTTCATCGGTCAAACGGCCGTATTCGGCTTGCAGCGTATGGATCTTCCGAATATCGGATGCATCGCGGTGCGAGGGCGGCAGAACAGAGTCCCAAAGTGCGAGCATGAGTGGCCGCTAGACAATCAGGTGCTTAGTGCTTTGCTTGCGCCACAATCGTGTTGGCGTTTACGGGAGTTACGTCCGCATACGCCAGCCAAAATCCCATCATCTCTTCGGTGCTTGGCTCACCCCATCGAATGGCTTTCGTGGGGTCCGGATTCAGCGGATTATTGACGGAGTTGTCGAAGTAGGCCGTCGTAAATAACTTCGTTCCCTTGGGCAGCAGAAATTGGTGTTTCAGGAAGTAAGTTTCCTGCCAGCGAAAATCATACTTCGGTACGTCGAACAGCAGTTCGCGGTGGCCATCGGGATAGATCGCTTCCGTCTTCATGCTCTTGCCGCGAAAGTGCATGTGAGCCGTATACGCGACGGCGGTCACGTCCTTCGGCAGCACGAAACACGACGTGACGCGATGGTCTCCGTCGCCGGGCGGAATCAGAAACAGGTTGTTCCAGATTTCATACTGGGCCACTTCGTGCTTAACAGGCTCTTTGGCGAAGACAAGGCCGATGCTCGTATGGTCTGTAACAGCTTGCCCCAACCGGTTGCTGTAATGCACCTGGAATTGCAGGTAAGAGCCCGCTGGAATTTTCAGCGCATAGCCGGGAGGACGTACTTCCGCCAGATGGCCGGGTAAGTAGATGGCGGGCACATGATTGATGCCGCCCGAAGACTGGCCGGGCAACCCACCGCCATTCGGTAAGGAGCAGCCGTCGTCAACCACCGGCACATCCGGCTTCAAGTGCTCCACCTGGCCGGTCCTGAAGTGGAACGGACTATCCGCCTGTTCTTTTTCCGCGTGATTTTCCCGCATTTTCGGAACTTGATCCGCGGCGACGACGCTCACGGTTGCGTGGTGGACAACGCGCCGGTCACCGGGGACAACTTCGCCCGCCTGGATCCATTTGTCCTCTTTGAAGTTGGTCGGTACGTAGATGTATTCGTAATCGTCCTGGTTGCCTGCGGCGACAGTGGTTTCGGGAATAGTAAAGATGACGTCCGGTTTGATGTGCCAACCAGCCTCGAAAGTTGGTGCTTCGGGCAAGATCTTTCGGATCGCCTTCCTTAGCCCCGCTTTCTACCCACGCGACAATAGTTGCGATTTGCGCATCCGACAAACGTGGATCGTTCATGAAGTCGCCGACGTGCGGATCGGCGTGCCAGGGTGGCATGACTCGCCGCACCACCGCCTCGCGAATAGCGGCCGCCCAAGGGCGCGCTTCCTTGTAACTCATCAGCGACATGGGAGCGATATCGTTCACATGATGGCAGCTGACGCAGTTGCTATAGAGGATAGGAGCCACATCCTTGCTGAACGTGACTTCCTTCGGCTGCGCACTCAGGGCCACACAAGCTAGCAGTAGGAAGCAAACAAAAAATCCAGCTTTTTTCGCGGCCATGAGAGACTCCTGTCTCAATCATATTCCTACAACCGCGCACTCCCTCGCGCACTCCCTAATGACCGGTGCTGGAGCGGGCGGTAAGAACCGACCCTCGAATCGCTTCGGCGGAATAGACGTTTCGTGGGTTCCACAAAATCCAACCGTCGGCGCCGAAGCTCTCGGCAGCCTTAATTTGCGACTGAATCTCTTTGGAGCCAAATTGCCGCTTGTCGAAAGCATAGTCGGCGAAGGCCTGCAGCCATGGGCGAAAGCGCACGGGATCGATGTTGGTCCGTTCTCTCGCGCGATCGAGCGAGTACCGCACAATTTCATAGGAATGTGCCAGCGGATCGCGATAGTTTGGGATGCCATACATGAAACCGGATGGATACAGCATGGGGGAGATATAGTCCAGGACCGTGGCAACCTTGTTAATATCCTGGCCAATGCCCGTGTCGCCCTTGTTCCAGCAGATATATCCAAAAACGTCGGCTGCCAGAAAAACGTTGTACGGCACAAGCCTCTCCCGCGCTTCCTTCAGGAATGCCGTTATCTGCTGGGGGCGTGATTCCTCCGTGCTGGGCTGCGAGAACTCGACTCCTTTGGCATCGGGAAAGCGAACGTAGTCGAATTGAATCTCATCGAAGCCGGCCTTCGCCGCGCTTTCCGCCACATCGAGGTTATATTTGCGCACTTCCGGCAGGAACGGGTCAACCCAGATCAGCCCTTCATGATCTTTGAAGAGCTTTCCATCGCGCCGAACCGCCAACTTGGGCATCGCGGTTCCAAGCATGTTGTCTTTGAACGTGACAATCCGGCCAATGGTGTAGATTCCCTGCTTGTGCAGCCGGCTTAGCAGCGCTGGCATATCGGGAACGGTAATAACTTTCTGCGCGCCGATTTCGTTCGCGAGGGCGACTCCACTCCGAAAGCAGATGTAGCCCAAATCGCCTTTGATATCGATGACAACCGCGTTCACCGGCGTATTCGATGCGAGATTCAACACTGGCTCTCGCACGGCGGAAGTGCCGACGCCCCAGAACGACAGGTAGACGGCACGCGGCGTGACCGGCGTCAGCTTAAGTTGTACCGCTTTCGCCCCGCGAGCGTCCACACCAGCCTGGCTCCGGGTAAATCCATAGGCGCGGGCCCCAATTGCGCCGCCGTCCGCGCGTAACTGGAAATTCCCTTTTTCATCCGTGCGGGTGACGGTGGACCCCACCGTGACGATTGCTCCCGCGATAGGATTTCCCGTTGTCGAACTTTGCACGTGTCCGGAAAACTCGGAAGCTGACGCGAGAACCGCCGCGCACAGCAGCACCAATACTCTTTTTGCCATTTCCAGAGTAGTGGGCCGAGCAGGCGAAACTTCTGGTTTGTTCAACGGCCATTCATTTGCTTCAATGGCCAAATCATGCAAAAGATTTGCAACGGTCTCGCCGCCGCCGTTATCTGCTCATGCGCTCTCTTTGCCGTGTTGCTGAGCGGCGCTGCCCCATCTGCCACCTCCGGCGGCTTTGCTCACGCCATCCGTGACAACGGGTTGACAACCCTGCAGATGCTGGCGTCTAGCTCCGCAGCGGTGAATGTGCGCGATAGGCTGCAAGACACGCCGCTACATTACGCGGCTATTTATGGCAGTCCCGAGGCTGTTCGAATTCTGCTGAAGGCCGGAGCCGACCCGAAGGCCCGCAACCAGGCTGGCGCAACTCCTCTTACTTATGCCGCCTGGAGCTTTGAAAAAACCCGGCTGCTTGTCGAGAACGGCGCTGAAGTCAATACCGCTGAAAACGGCGGCGTCACTCCGCTGATGGTCGCCGCCTCGGTTCAGGGAAACATTGCCACGGTTCGTTATCTGATTGAAAAAGGCGCGAATGTTCGTGTTCTCGACGGCTTACACGGCGATGCGTTAATGCGCGCCGCTTCGATGAGCGACCCCGAAACTCTCCGGCTTCTTCTCGCGCGGGGGGCCGACCCGCATCAGATTGACCGCGCCGGTTTCACTGCCCTGCTAAATGCGACCGCCTTCCCGGACAGCGAACGCGTCCGGCTGCTGCTGGCTGCCGGGGCCGACCCGAATCAGGTCAACAGCTTCGGTGGAAAGGTCTTGAATGGTCCGATCGCCCTGGTGCATCTGAGTCCGCTGATGCTCGCCGTTTCTGGTGGCGGATGAGGAAACCGTCGGTGTGCTTTTGAAAGCTGGCGCTCGCGTGAACGAAGTAGATATCCGAAAGATGAGTCCCTTAATGCTTTCGATAGCGACCGACCACGCCAACCCGGCCGTCGTGAGGCAGCTTGTCGCGGCGGGGGCCGATGTGAATGCAAAAGACCGGAACGGAGAATCCGTGCTCGCATGGGCCCGCAAGTTCCGGAATCCGGAGATTATTTCTGTTCTCGAAGCCGCTGGCGCTCAGGCCCCCGAATCTTCTCCGGCCCCTGGCCGCGGCCCCGGAACGCAACCCGCGAGTGCATCGGAAGCCATCCATCGCAGTCTCCCCCTCCTTGCCGCTTCTGGCCCCACGTTCTTCCGCGACGGCGGCGGGTGCTCTGGCTGCCATCACCAGCCCATTCACGCACGGGCGTTCGCCGCCGCAACTCACGCTGGTCTCGATCCGGATCCAGGACTGCGCAAGACGTTCCTCGATTCGATGATTGCTTTCCGCCCGCGCATTACCTCGTCCTTGCCCGTTCTGAGCGGTCCCCCTGGAGATTATGACGTCCTGCTCGCATACATGACGTCCTTTGCCGATCTCGGTGAACAGCCCAACGAAATGACTGATCTGATAGTCCACTACATCGCCGTCCGGCAAGACGAGTGCGGCGCCTGGATCGGTCTCGGCATCGCTCGCCCGCCTATCGAAGACAGCACCATCACCCGAACCGCTCTGGCCATTCGTGCCCTGAAACTTTATGGCTGGCCCGCGCGCCAGTCCGAGTTTAATGAGCGTATACAACGCGCCCGCTTCTGGCTGGAGAACTCCAAGCCCGTTACCACTTACGAGCAGGCCGACAAGATCGCCGGTTTGCAGGCCGCCGGCGTTTCTACATCCGATTTGCGGCACGAGGCGGCGGTTCTGCTACAGGGCCAGCGCGCGGATGGAGGTTGGGCACAGACGCCCTATCTCGATTCCGATGCTTACGCCACGGGAATCGTCCTGCACACGTTGTACACGGCCGGTCTCGTCTCTCCCAAGGATGCGGCCTATCGCAAAGGAGTCGATTTTCTGCTCCGTACTCAATACCCGGACGGGTCCTGGTATGTCCGCAGCCGCGCGCCGAAATTCCAGCCTTACTTCCAAAGCGGCTTTCCCTTCGATCACGACCAATGGATATCCAGCGCCGGGACTTCACTAGCCCTGATGGCACTGGCCCCGGCGGCTGGCTCCGCGCCCGTTGAGAGCGCCCGGGCTGCGCCCTAACAACGGTCCGTATTCAATTATTTCTGTAACGGTGCGGCGGGAAAGGAGCCCAAACCGGCATGAAAGTCTGTTTGCATTTGAAAGACGCCAAAGACCTGCCCGTTACCCGTCATGTGTGCGACGAATGTATCAAGACGGGCGACACGTGGGTTCATCTCCGTTTATGTCTGACCTGTGGCCATATGGGATGCTGCGATTCGTCGAAAAATAAACATGCCACCAAACACTTCCATGCGTCCGAGCATCCGGTTATCCGTTCGGCGGAGACCGGCGAAGAGTGGGGCTGGTGCTACGTGGACGAGACCATGTACGATTTGTCCAAAGGACTCAAGCACGCGCGTGTCGCGGAGTAAACGCGATTATAGTTGAGCGAGCGCGCGGTGGACCATATGTACGGCGATGGCTCCTTCACCTACTGCCGAAGCGACGCGCTTCACGTTTCCCGCACGCACGTCCCCCACCGCGAATACGCCGGGAAGACTTGTCTCCAGCATCTGCGGCGGCCGATCTTGCAGCCACCTGGGTTCTCCATTCAGCGGGTCGAGTGTGTCCAGATCGCGCCCGGTCAGGATAAATCCTTTGTCGTCTAGCGCAAGGCAACCTCGCAGCCATTCCGTTCGCGGCGACGCTCCGGCCATGATGAACAGATGCTGGATGGCATGCGTTGAGGTTTCGCCCGAGACTTTGTCCTTCCACGCCACTGATTCCAGACGTTCACCGCCGCCAAGCGACGTAATCTCGGTATTGAAGTGCAATTGAATCTTTGGATTCTGAGTCAATCGCTGAATCAGGTAGCGGGACATCGTGTTCTTTAGCTCACCCGACCGCACCAGCAGATGAACCTTGCGGGCGACCTGACCGAGAAACGCCGCCGCCTGACCGGCCGAATTTCCGCCGCCTACCACGGCAACGTCGTCGGCTTCACAAAACTGCGATTCAATGTAGGTGGCGCCGTAATAGATTCCGTTACCTTCGAATCGCTCAAGATCGGGGAGCCGAAGCTTGTTGTACTGCGCGCCGCTCGCGATCACAATCGAGCGAGTCAGAAGCGCATTATCGCTGTCGATCAGAACTTGATACGGATGTTTTCCGCAATTTAGCCGCACCGCCGTGCGCGCGATCATCATTTGCGCACCGAACTTTTGGGCTTGTGTAATAGCGCGCCCTGCCAATTCCTGCCCGGAGACTCCGGTCGGAAACCCGAGGTAGTTCTCAATCCTGGAACTCGAACCGGCCTGTCCCCCTGGCGCGTTCGCTTCGACCATTAGCACCTGCAAGCCCTCCGACGCGGCATATACGGCAGCTGCCAGACCGGCTGGGCCTGCACCGATGATGATCAAATCATGCACGTCCGCGCCATCGATATTGCTATTCAAACCAAGGCAGTCTGCCAGTCCTTGAATCGACGGATTCCGAAAAACGTTCCCGGTACTGCAGATCACAACCGGCACTTCGGACGGTTTGACATCGAAACGGTCGAGTAATTCCTGCGAGGTCCGGTCGGTATCGAGATCTACGTAGGTGTAAGGATGTCCGTTGCGGCCGAGGAACTGCCTGAGTTCAAGCGTCTGCGCCGAATGCCGCGATCCCATCAGGATCAGGTTTCCGTAACCGCGTTTGATGAGTTCCAGGCGGCGTAAAATGAACGCCCGCATGAAAATTTCGCTCAATTCGGCATCCTTGGCAATTACGCTCCGCAGCACATCGGGCCGGAGCTCGATAAACTCTCCGGGATCGGTAACGCGCCCTCGCACCAGGCATTGCTGGCCCGAGATCATCGTCATTTCCCCCGTGAATTGTCCGGGTCCATGCGTGGCGATCAATCGCTCTCCATCGATTCCCGGCTGCACGATTTCCAGGCCTCCTGAGAGCAGGACGAAAAACGGAACGCTGGTATCACGCGGTTCGAAAACAATTTCGCCGCGTTCGACTTTCCGCGACCGGCCTGCGGAGCGAATCCTGATCGATCTGCGCAGGGGTTAAAACGGGAAACTCCTGCGTACGGTTGTCGAGAGCGCTAGGGAGATTCTTCGTGGACATGTCGATTCTCCGATTGTAAGTGGGTGGTTTGCTTACTTCGACAGTGATATTTCCAACCCGATCAGGGTCTCTCGAATCTCCGCATTCCGAAACTTCGTCATCGAAATGAACTTCTTCAACTCGCTCTCGGTGTAGGCGCGTCGCAACAGCATAAATTGAAACGTTAGCTGAGTTATGATCCCGTTCACCATGCCAAGATGCATCCCGTTTACGGCCTGTTTGATCGATTGTTTAGACGCGTCTCTTCGCAGGTCGATGATCAACGCGTGGCCGCCAGGTTTAAGCACGCGATGCATCTCTTCCAGTGCGCGAACAGGCTCGGAGAAGTTCTTGAAGGCAGCGCGGCAAAGAAGAAAGTCGAACACGTCGTCCGCGAATGGCATTTTCGCGGCGTTACCTTGGCGAAAGTCGACTCGCATCCCCTCCTTGACAGCATTCGCGCTTGCGATTTTAACGAACGTTTCGCTTATATCGAGCCCCGTGATTTGATAGTCACCAAGCTTTGCAAGTTCGATGGCAAAATAGCCGGGCCCAGGGGCGACTTCGAGCACATTGCTCTGAGGCGGAATCCGTTCAGCCGTGCGCCGCGCAAGTCTCTTAAACTCTTCAAGCGATTTCCTGGTGAGAGATGCATACCACTTGGCGATGCTGCCCTCCATTCCCAAACCCCGATAAGCTTTGGCCGTTGATTCGTAAGCCGGCATGCCATCATCCTTTCTGAGACGATAGTAGCCAGCCCCAGCGCATGGTAAAGCTCAAGTCGGTGAGTGCCCGCGCGACATCGACAAATGGGCAGTTTTATCCGCCCGGTAACGCGAACGTTATTGCAGCGACGCTAATCGTTCAACTCCTGTCATAAAACGCGGGCGGTTCGATCCCAAGCGCTCGCAGATAAACATACGCCTGACCGCGATGGTGTATCTCGTTGTCAACCGCGTACAGGATCGTTCCAATACCCGAACTCTCCCATTTCCCGAACGCCACGTCCACCTCCGCGAAGCGATGCGGCGGAATGGTTGGCCAGATCGTGTTGATTGCCTCCGTCGCCTCATCCCAAAGCGCAAGCAGTTCTGCTTTGGTCCGCGCCGAAGGCAAATCATCTTTGCTAACCCATTTCCCTGTCGCGACGCCCTCGCACAATAGGTTCCGCCATTTTCAGGAACTCCATCACCATTTCGGAAAATGGGCGCATCGATCCGACGGAAAAAGTGAACAACTTGTCCTCGGGAAAGACCTCGATCACGCGCCGGGTCAGACGGCGATGCCCTTGCCAGTGCTCAAGAAGCACCGCCGGTGTGAGAACGCTCGCTTCGTTTACAGTTGCTGTCATTACTGATCTCCTTTGGGACGCCCTTGCGCCCTCAAATCAAGCCTAAGGTCAATTCCCGACAACGTCTGTCGTAATTCCGTGGCAACATCAAATTCATGTACGACCCGATCATGCGCGTCCTCACCGTCCTTGAAATACTTCAGGCTCGCGAGCGCGTGAGCGGCGCAGAACTCGTCGAACGCCTGGAGGTCAATCTTCGCACCGTGCAGCGCTACATTGCGCGGCTTCAGGACCTCTGCATTCCGGTAGAATCCATGCGTGGGGTGGGAGGGTTTTACCGGCTAAAGCCTGGGTTCCGGCTGCCCCCGCTGATGTTTACGGACGAAGAAGCCTTCGCGCTCACCCTCGGCCTCAGAGCTTTACGTCATCTGGGTCTCTCCGCCTTTGCGCCCGCGACTGCTGGAGCTTCCGCAAAACTAGGCCGAGTTCTTCCGGAGCCGCTGCGCGATAGCGTACAAGATCTCGAAGAAGTGATTGCACTCGAACCAGGCCCCTGGGTGATCTCGACGTCTGCGGAGTCTTTGATCCGAGTCTCGACCGCCATTCGCCTGCGCCGCCAACTCGCTTTCGAATACCAGTCACATGCCGGAACCTGCTCACGCCGCCAACTCGAGCCGTATGGGGTGGTTCACATGGACGGACGCTGGTATATGGTCGGCCGTTGCCTGTTGCGCCAGGCGCCTCAGAACTTTCCGCCTGGACAGAGTTTCCGCTCTTGAGATCCATGAGACTGGATTCGAAAGGCCGGTGGGCTTCGATGTAAAGACGTATTTGAATCAGGCGATGCCGTTTGTACAATCCGCTTTCCAGTTGAAGTCTGGCTGGAGTTACCGTTCCATCAGGCGCACTCTCATTTTCCGCTTCACCGTGTCGCAATACGGGAGGAAAATGACGGTACAACGCTCCGCTGCGGGCGCGACAACCTGGAGACTTTCGCCGCCACCCTATTGAGCCTCGGCTGCCGCGTGATCGTTCGCGAGCCGCAGGAATTGAAAGACGCATTCTCCACTCTTGCCAAACGCGCCGCTCAGGCTGCCCAAATAACCTAACCGCCTGACCCAGCCTGCTTCTTCTCCAACCGCTTCTTAAACTCCTTCTCAAGAAGCAGTTCCATATGCACGCCGACGCCCGCCCGCGTTGCATCTATCGTAAGCGTCTGTGCCGGGCCGTCAATCTTCAAAGTGTACGGTCCATCGCTAGTCCCATGCTCGTCGAAAAACGTCACCTCGTGGCCATCCAACTTGTACGTGCCGCCGCGATGCATACTCTTTCCGTGCCCCGTGATACTCTGCACAAACGTGCCGTCCGGACGAAAGAAGAGCTTTCCTTCGCAGGCTCCGGTCCGTTGCGCATCGAAACACGCCGCCTGCGTTTGAAACCCGTTGTTCGGATCGCTGATCACCATGTATTCCCAGCCGCCCGCGTCCTGTAGCATCGTCAGTTCGTCATGGCTTAAACTTTCGCGGGCCTGCGCCAACGAACCGGCAAACAACAGCGTCAAAAGCACGGACAGCAACCTGATCACGTCAGTCTGACGATTGCGGGAACTGGAAAGCTTCTGTATTCGTATTTGAATTTTGCTGCTGCTGATGAGGAATGAATGACCCAGATCTGGAATGATATACGTTACGCCCTGCGGACTTTTCGCCGGTCGCCGCTATTTACAACGGTTGCCATTCTTTCGCTAGCCTTGGGAATCGGTGCAAACGCCGCCATATTCACCCTGCTCGACCAGATCCTCTTGAAACTGTTGCCGGTCAATCAGCCGAAGCAACTCGTTGCCTTGAAGATGGAAGGTTCCCACTACGGCAGCAACTGGGGCATGAATGCGATTTCCTACCCCATGTACAAGGACTTCAAAGACCAGAACAAAGTGTTCTCGGACATGCTCTGCCGATTTGCGATCCCGACTAGCCTCGGTTACGGCAACCGCACCGAACGTGTGAATGCGGAACTGGTTTCGGGCTCTTATTTCCCGACGCTCGGAGTCACCGCCGCGCTTGGCCGGACGATCACGCCGAGTGACGATCGTTTTCCCGGCGGACATCCGCTTGTCATGCTCAGCTACGCCTTCTGGCAGAGCCGTTTTAGCTCGGACCGCTCTATCATCGGCAAACAATTGATCATCAATGGCCACAGCATGACAGTCATAGGCGTGGCCCAGCGCGGCTTCGATGGCATTCAATTGGAGTATCAAACTAAGGTCTTCATCCCTATCATGATGAAGGCGCAGATGACGCCATTCTGGGACGGACTCAAAGATAGGCGGCAGCGCTGGGTGAACGCTTTCGGCCGCATGAAACCGGGCGTGAACCTCACGCAGGCACAAGCCGGACTGCAGCCGCTCATGCACAACATGCTCAGGATGGAGGTGGGGGAAGCGGCTTTCCGCAACGCCTCCAACTATACGCGGCAACAATTCCTCCGTTGCTGGATTCACGTGCTGCCGGGCGGGCAGGGTTACTCCTACGTGCGGCAGTCTCTCACGGCTCCCTTGTGGCTGCTGCTCGCGATCACCGGCGCAGTGTTGCTGATGGCCTGCACCAATCTCGCGAACCTGTTATTGGCGAGAGCGACAGCGCGGCAAAAGGAGATGGCGATCCGTCTCGCTATCGGAGCGGGCCGCGCGCAAATCGTACGGCAGTTACTCCTCGAAAGTTTTCTGCTCTCCATGCTGGGCGCTGTGGTGGGACTCGCGTTCGCCTTTGTCGCCGACCGTCTGCTTCTTGCCCTGTTCCTTCCCGGCGACGTCGGCCAATTCGGACTGAGGCTTTCCACTGTGCCCGATACCCGGGTGTTTCTCTTTACGCTCGCAGTGACGTTGCTCACAACCGTTCTATTCGGTCTCGTGCCAGCGCTGCGCGCCTCGCGGCCCGATGTCGCCCCGACTTTAAAGGATCAAGCCGGAGCCGTTCTGGGCGGCGGTCACGTCGGTTTGCGCAAGGTACTGGTTACAGCTCAAGTTGCCTTATCTTTGTTGCTCCTGATCGGAGCGGGCCTGTTTATCAGAACACTCGCGAACTTGAAAAATCTCGGCCCGGGCTTTCCAGTCGAGCGGTTGATCGGCTTCAATCTCGATCCGTCGTTAAATGGCTATTCGACAGACCGGACGAAGATTTTCTATAAGCGGCTGACGGACGATCTGGCGGCGTTACCGGGCGTGCGGTCCGTCGGCCTCGCCTCAATTCGAATACTGGAAGAGAACGAGTGGGACAGTTCCATGACCGTCGAGGGATACACCGCCAAGCCCGGCCAGAGTCCCGAGCCGTTTATGAATTCCGTCAGTCCGAATTATTTCGCGACGCTCGGCGTCCCCATACTGCAAGGACGCGATTTCACGATCCAAGATGTTGGAGAAGTAAAACACGGGCCCGATGCCGACGACTGGAATCCGAACCGGGTCATTATCAACGAGAGCTTTGCGAAAAAATACTTTGCCGGACGTAACCCCGTTGGGCTTCATGTCGGCTTTGGTTCAGACCCTGGCACTAAAACCGACATGGAAGTCATCGGCGTTGTGAAAGACATCAAATACACCAACCTCCGCGATGAGATTCCGCCGCAGGCATTCGTTCCCTATCTTGCCGGGCGGCATCTGGGCGGCATGACCGTGTATGTCCGGACGAATCTCGACGACAAAGAACTGATGCCGCAAATACGTCATAAAGTTTCCATGCTCGATCCGAACGTTCCGATCTATCAAATGCGAAACACTGAGGAACAACTGGAACTCTCACTCAGAACCGAACGATTTGTCGCCAGCTTGTCAGCCGTCTTCGGATTTTTGGCGACCTTACTCGCCGTCATAGGTTTATACGGAGTGATGGCATTCACCGTCGCTCGCCGCACCCGTGAGATCGGCATTCGTATGGCGCTCGGAGCCGTTCGCGGGAACGTAATTTGGATGGTTATGAAAGAAGTGCTGGTACTGATCGGGATGGGCGTGCTGATCGGCGTTCCCGCCGCCATCGGGCTCACTTACCTGGTGCGAAGTCAACTCTACGGCTTGGCTCCCGGCGATCCATCCACCATCATTCTCGCGACGATTATCGCCGCTGCTGTCGCCTCCCTGGCGGGTTTCGTTCCGGCTTTAAGAGCCAGTCAAGTAAGTCCGACTACCGCGTTGCGCTACGAATAGAGGTTGGCTACAGAGACCGGCCCCAGTTCCCTCCAAGCTTTGTGGCGAACCGTCACCAAGCTTGATAAAAGCAAAATAAATACCTGGATCGCCTTCCGCAACTCCCTGGCGGTTGCGCTTCCGCTCGGAATCGGCATAGCGATTGGCGATCCGCGTGGAGCCGTCGCCATCACCACCGGCGCGCTGAACGTCTCCTATTCTGATGGCAAAGATCCTTACGGCCAGCGTGCGCGAAGGATGCTGGCGTGGTCGGCCCTCGGAGCGGTCGCTGTCTTCATCGGTTCTGTCACCGGCTCAAATAGCTGGCTCGCGGTTCTGATTGCCGCAGTCTGGGCCTTCGTCGCCGGCCTGCTTGTCTCGGTCAGCACCAGAGCGGGCGATCTTGGGCTTAATACTCTGGTCGCGCTCATCGTCTTTGCAGCGCGCGGCGCAATGGACGTCAAAGGCGCGGCGATTGCGGCCCTCCTCGTTCTCGCGGGCGGCCTGTTGCAAATGCTTTTCGCGCTCTTGTTTTGGCCGATACACCGCTACGAACCGGAACGCCGCGCTATCGGCGGAGTGTTTCTAAAGCTGGCGAACGAAGTGGACCCTGGGTCCCCCGATCCGCTGAACGAAGCTCTCGAAACCCCTACGCAGCAGGTGCAAGACACCATAGCGGCCCTTGGACGCGACCATACCGTGGAAGGCGAGCGCTACCGGCTATTGTTCGATCAAGCCGACCGCCTCCGCATGTCAACCTTCATGCTGGAGCGCCTTCAATCGGAACTGCACCACACCCAGGGAAGGGAAGAGTTCTCCGCCGAACTGGATAGCTTCCTGACATTGTCGGCAAAAATTGTGCGGTCCGTTGGGCAATGTCTCCTGTCGAATAGCTGCGTGCCAGAGGAGCGGGCCCTGTTACAAGCGCTCACCGGCGCTCTGAAGGCCGCCCATCAGAAAGAACAAGATCAATCCCTCACCCTCGCCCGCGAGATTGCGTCTGCCATGGAGATTCTGGCGGGACAACTTCGCCTTGTTCTCGGGCTAGCCGGTCACACCATTTCTACCGGCGCTTCCGCCTTTGCAAGAACGGAAGCCGCGCATCCCTGGCGCCTGCAAGCCAGCAGTTGGATCGGCACGCTCCGGGCTAATCTCGACCCGCGTTCTGGCTATTACCGTCACGCGATCCGGCTCGCGGCTTGTGTGGCAATTGGCGACGGCATCGGACGCATGATCTCCTGGGAAAGATCGTACTGGATACCCATGACTATCGCGGTCGTGCTCAAGCCGGATTTCACGACCACCTTCAGCCGGGGCGTTCTGCGCCTCTCTGGAACGTTCGCCGGTCTGTTGTTGGCCACGCTCGTGTACCACGTCTTTCCCGAATCGGCGTTGACGGAACTGCTGCTGGTCGGCGCGTACACGTTCGCTTTACGAAGTATCGGTCCAGCCAACTATGGGGTCTTCAGCATAGCCGTGAGCGGACTCATCGTTTTTCTGATTGCGGTCACCGGAATCTCTCCGAAAGAGGTCGTCTTCGAACGCGCCTTGAATACTGTTGCCGGAGGTGTTTTCGCTTTAATCGCCTACGCTCTCTGGCCAACATGGGAGCGAACGCAGGTTTCTGAAGCTATCGCGGAGATGCTCGATTCCTGCCGCGCTTATTTCCACCGCATTGCCGAACAGTTCAAGGCCGCGGGCGCCACGGAAGAATCGGATCTGGACGACGTCCGCAAGACCTGGAGGCGCACACGTTCGAACGCCGAGGGATCGGTGGACCGTTTCGCCTCCGAGCCCGGCGTCAACGTAGAAAAGCTGAGCTGCCTCAGTTCCATTCTCGCCAGTTCCCATGCCCTGGTGCATTCGATGATGAGCCTCGAAGCGACACTCTTACAAGGTCACGTGAGTACCGCTCCGGAAGCGTTCCAAAATTTCGCTCACGACGTGGACTTGACGCTTTATTATTTGTCGGCCGCTCTTCGCGGATCGCATTTCGCTTCTGAAACTCTGCCGAAGCTGCGCGAAGATCACACCCGTCTGGTGCAATCCCGTAGCGCATTCTCGGCAAACGACGAACTTGTGCTGTTAGAAACGGACCGCCTGACCGTCAGCCTGAACACCCTCCGCGAACAGGTCATGAGATACGTGGGTTAAGTGGGGCGGATCTCCATAAGCCCTAGCTTGAGAGCTGATTCGCCTGGTGAAGAGGCATTTTCTGTTCGAGGCCGCTGACTACCTCTTGAGAGGGCCAGAGGATTCAACGCCAAGCCTTGCATCGCGCCTGATTGCCAAAGCAATGACTAGCGGTAGCAGTGGATTGGAACTGGGGATCCGAGTGACGAGATGTGAGACGACTTCGGAGAATTTTATGCGGCTTCAGCTTCGGGAACTCGGAGAGCAGCGCTGCGTGATGTTTCCGCTCAGTGCAGACCAGAGCAGACGGGACGACGGCTCCACGCCCTCCCTACAAAGCGACGTAGAGTAGTCCATCAAGGTAGGCCGCATCAAAGCCGAAGAGCTTCCCTGGAATGAACCGTGGATCGTTCAAACGGCTCGAAGAGCCATAGGAACGAATTTTTCTTTTTGAGCTTCGCTTTCACTGTGATTCGCGGACGCCAACGCTACTTGATGGGCGGTGGGCTTGTCCAATGCTCCTGCGCAAAGGCGTCCGGACATGTAGATGCCTAGCGGTGACAATGTAAGCCAAGTCTCTGCGAGCTTGCCATCCGCAGATCCGGTAGAGTTGCATGCCAGCTTGGGTGTGGGCCTCGACGGTTTTTGGATCAGTCCACTTGAACGCAAAGCGAAACCACGCGCGGTCGCCTGCGAATGAGTGATCGTACACAACTACGCGAATACCGGGCGCGATCCTCACGGATGTTGGCGATCTCTGCCGCGTACGAGTCTCGTGTTACCGACCGATTACCTTTCTGGTCATGTCGGATGTAGGATACCTCAACGCAGCCCGGCACCAGATCGAATTTACCTTCGTGCCAAACCTGCTCCATCGGTTGAAGAGGTAAATGATCACCGACTCGTCTGCGATTGAATAGGACCTACCGGCTTAGGCTCAGATGAAACTGGCCTCTTATCACTGGCGCGAACGGCGGAACAGCTGGTTCCCACGGAGCAAGCAGACCGATGAGGGAGGCGTTTCGTCTGATCCTCTGATTATAAAAAAGGAACAACGCAGGCGTCGTGTTGCTCCAACGCCTAATCCGGTTCTATTGTGAACCGTACAGGACCAATAATCAGATAGGGATTCGGCGATCAAATAGGAGGCGAGCTGTGGCTTAGTGAAGGATTACCGCAGAGAGCGGCAACCGTGAGCAGTCTCTACTTGCACTGCTAAGCCCGCGTCAGCAACTTGTCCAGCGTAATCGGCAGATCGCGCACGCGTTTGCCCGTAGCATGAAAGATCGCGTTCGCCACGGCGGAAGAAGCGCCCGTTATTCCGATCTCGCCAATTCCCTTGGCTCCAATCGGGTTGATATGGTCGTCTTTCTCATCCACCCAAAACGCTTCGATCTGCCCAACGTCCGCATTCGTCGGCACGTGATACTCCGACAAATTATTATTGACCCAGCGCCCTACCCGCTGATCCATTGCCGCATGTTCGTAAAGCGCCATGCTAAGACCCCAGATCATGCCGCCCATGAATTGATTCCGCGCCGTCTTGGCGTTCAAAATCTTTCCCGCTCCAAAACAACCCACCATCCGGGATACTTTGATCTGCCCCAAATCCGCATCGATGCGAACCTCTGCAAATTGTGCGCCGAAGGCGTACATCGAATAGCGGTTCTTCTCGTCTCCTGGCTTCGCGTCCGCCTGCGCCTGCACCTTACTTTGTCCGCTCCTCGCCATCAACTGTTTGAACGTCTCGCCCTTCGAAGCATCGCTGCGAGAAGAGAGCCGGCCATTCTCCAGGACGATATCCTGCGCACTCACGCCCGATAGCGGCGATTTCGGATCGCTGACCGCCATCTGAATCAATTTCTCT
Source organism: uncultured Acidobacteriaceae bacterium (assembly GCA_963845995.1). Lineage (GTDB taxonomy): Bacteria > Acidobacteriota > Terriglobia > Bryobacterales > Bryobacteraceae > Bog-105. Next base: position 149,017 of record CAWJUO010000009.1, read on the forward strand.
TCCAAAGCCTTAGTCGCCAGATACACAGCGGAACCCGTACTCGCTGCGGTCTGAGAGCCGCCTGAAACGGGTGTTTTGGGCAGAACCGTGTCCCCCAGCTTGAACTTCACCTGCGAAGGCGGCACACCGAATGTAGCCGCCGCGATCTGCGTCATGATCGTATACGTTCCGGTACCTAGATCCTGCGTTCCCGCATCCACCAGCAACGTCCCATCGGCTTGTAGCTGTGCGGAAGCACTGGCCGGACCGCGCCGCGTCGGGTATTCCGAAGTTCCCATGCCCCAACCGATCAACACGTTGCCTTCGCGCATGGACCGAGGTTCAAGCGAGCGCTTGCTCCAACCGAACTTCTCCGCTCCAAGCCGGTAGCATTCACGAAGAGACTTGCTCGACCACGGCAGTTTCTTCTCCGGATCGGTTTCGGCGTAATTCTTCAATCGAAATTCAACCGGATCCATTTTTAGCTCGTAGGCAAGCTCGTCCATTGCGCACTCAAGCCCGTACGTACCCACGGATTCGCCTGGCGCGCGCATGAAACTCGGTGTGCCCAAATCGGACTTGATGACCTTATGTGTAGTGCTGTTATTCGGCGCCGGATACAACATACGCGAAACAAGGCTTGCCGTCTCTACGAACTCATCGAACGTAGACGTCAGGCAAACCGTATCGTGACTCAACGCCGTCATCGTTCCGTCCGCTTTCGCTCCGGCGGCGATGGTCTGCCGGGTTTCAGAACGATAGCCCAACATCCCGAACATCTGCGGACGCGAACACGCAATCTTCACTGGCCGTTTCACCTGTCGCGCGGCAAGCGCCCCGATAATCACGTGAGACCATACCGGTCCCTTGCTTCCGAATCCGCCTCCCAGGTAAGGCGAAATGATGCGAACGTTTTCTTCGGGCAAGCTGAACAACTTCGCCACGCGGTCGCGGTCCGTGAAAACACCCTGCGTGGCATCGTACAGAACCAAGTGATCCGCATCGGTCCAGACCGCGATCGTGGCGTGCGGCTCCATCGGATTATGAACCTGATGAGGCGTGCGGTAAACATGATCGATACGGCTGCTCGCCTCCGCTAGTCCCGCCTTCATGTCGCCGCGTTCACTCGTTGAAGGTTCGCCACCGCCGCCCACCTTCTTCGGGCTGTAGCCTTCATTTACGCGGCTATCGAGATCCACGTGATGCGCTTCCGCCGCGTACTCAGCATGTACAAGGAAGGCCGCTTCTTCCGCCTGTTCCAGCGTTTCCGCAACCACTACGCCAATCGGCTGATTCGCATAGCGCACCACGTTGTCCTGGAAAACCTGAACGACCCGGCCTGCGGGAGGCGCCTTGCTTTGACTCATTAGCGCCGGTAATTTCGGCGCATTTAGATGCGTCATCACAAGCAACACACCCGGCGAGCGTTCCGCCGCCTGTGTATTCATGGACGTGATGCGGCCTTTGGCAATCGTGCTCATCACCATCACTGCGTAAGCCGCGTTCGGAACGGCCTGCTCGTAGGCATAAGGCGCGCGTCCCGTCACTTTCAAGCGCCCGTCCACTCGGTCGAGCGGCTGACCAATCAGGTTATCCATTTGCATGTTGTCCCTTACGCCTCCATAGCTCGCCGTCATGGTCACGGCCCGCGCTATCGCCCGCTTTGCAAGCTCTACCTTGAATGCGTTGTCTTTATAGGTCTTAGCAGCAGCTAATTCCGCCTCCGCCGCCGCCTGCAAAGACACTTGTTCCGGCTTTTTTCCAATCAGCGCGTGTTCAGCTTTAACCGCTCGCCAAGGCTTGTGCGCAACACCACCCAAAGCGATATGAGCGTGACGGATCGCGCCCGAATCGTCTAGATCGAGAACCGCGGCCACCGAGACCAAAGCGAACGCGTATGAGTTGCGGTCTCGAATCTTCAGATAACGCGAACGCCGCGCATACGGGATCGCCGGAAGGTCAACGGCCGTGATCAACTCGCCCGGCCGGAGGTTCGTATCGATTTGCGGTTTGTCACCCGGCAGACGATGAAACTCCACCATTGGAATGGCTCGTTCGCCATGCGGACCTTTCACCTGAACGACGGCATCGAGCGCCGTCAGGGCGACACACATATCGCTCGGATGTGTCGCGATGCACTCCGCGCTTGCGCCAAGAATCGCATGGATGCGGTTGTAGCCTTCTTTTGCCGCGCAGCCGCTTCCCGGATTCCGCTTATTGCATTCCCGGTACACAGGATCGTAGAAGTAGTAGCAGCGGGTGCGCTGTAGAAGATTGCCGCCCGTCGTCGCTTTGTTCCGAAGTTGCTGCGATGCTCCAGCCAGAATCGCCTCGCTCAACACGGGATAGCGCGTGCGGATCAGCTTGTGATTCGCGAGATCGGTATTGCTCACCATCGCGCCGATACGCAGGCCGCCTTCATGCTCTTCGACAGTTCCCAGCGGCAAACGCGAGACGTCGATTAACCGGGCAGGCCGCTCAACGCCCATCTTCATCAGATCGACAAGATTCGTCCCACCGCCGATGTAACTCACATCCGGACCTTCCGAGTACGCCTTCAGCGCCTCGTCCACCGTGGCTGAGCGAGTGTAGGTGAACGGTCTCATGCGCGCCGTCCTTGTTCCACTTCACGAATGGCCGCGATGATGTTCGGATAAGCCGCGCACCGGCAGATATTGCCGCTCATGCGTTCGCGAATCTCATCGTCCGTCAATTCAATCGGCCCCGCCGCCCCCACGTTCGCCGTAACGAAACTGGGCGCTCCCGCTTTCACCTCGTCCAACATCGCTACAGCCGAGCAGATCTGACCGGGCGTGCAGTACCCGCATTGGAATCCATCATGCTTAATAAAGGCCGCCTGCATCGGATGCAAATTGTTGCCGTCGGCAAGTCCCTCAATCGTCGTGACGTGGTCGCCGTCGTGCATTACGGCAAGGCTCAGGCACGAGTTAACCCGGGTCCCATTTATCAGCACCGTACAGGCCCCGCACTGTCCGTGATCGCAGCCCTTTTTGGTGCCTGTAAGGTGCAGCCGTTCGCGCAATAAATCCAGGATGGTCACGCGCGGATCCAGCTGAAGACTGTGCTGTTGGCCGTTGATGATTAACGTGCAACTTACCTCTTCACCAGGTTCTTGCGGAGTCTGCCCCCGCACCGGGACGCTCGTCGCCACCCCTGTAGCGATAACTGTGCCAACAAAGTCACGCCGGCTGACGGATTCCATTTACTCTCCTTCTATGCGCTAAGCAGTTAGACCATGGCGCGTCCGGTTTGTGACAGGACGGGAGAAGGCGCAATCCAGCAATTTTGGAAAACGTGCCTCTGTCTGTCGATAAGAACCAATGAACCGTTGGACTGGGGAATATACTAGGCGGAGCCTTCTCCAGACGTTTGTGACCGCCGCGACTTTACGGGATGCTCTTCGACACACCCATCTTCTTCGCATTTCTGCTGGTCGTGGTGACCCTCTACTGGTCGCTTGAGATGGCGTCTGCAGAACCGCCTCCTGCTCCTTGCCAGCTATTTCTTCTACGGTTGGTGGGATTGGCGGTTCCTGGCGTTAATCCTCATCTCAACCCTGGTCGATTTCTACTGCGCGAGAAGCATCGCCGGGTCGTCCAATCCCGCCCGGCGTAAATCTCTGCTGACTGTCTCCGTCGCGTTGAATCTTGGCTTCCTCGGATTCTTCAAGTACTTCGATTTTTTCGCCGATTCGCTCTCAAGTACGCTCACCGCCGCCGGACTTCCAGTCAACATCACGCTGCTCCGGATTCTTTTGCCTCCCGGAATCTCGTTCTACACCTTTCAGGCCCTCGCTTATATTGTTGACGTCTATTTCAAACGGTTGGAACCTGCTGAGTCCCTGGTCGATTACGCGCTCTTTATCAGCTTCTTTCCTCATTTGATCGCGGGACCCATTCAGAGGCCCTCCCATCTCCTTCCACAGGTGCAAACGCCCCGCCGCTTCGACACAAACAGTTTTCGGACGGCTTGATGTTGATCCTGACTGGTCTGTTTCGAAAATGCGTAATCGCCGATAATTGCGCGCTCCTCGCCAACGCGGCCTTCAACGGCAAGATGGGAGAACCCACTCTTCCCATCGTCGCTTTGGGTACGTACGCCTTTGCATGGCAGATCTATGGCGACTTCAGCGGGTACAGCGACATCGCCCGGGGTGCGGCCAAACTAATGGGCTTTGAATTCATGGTTAACTTCCGGCAGCCTTATCTCGCCTCCAGTCTGCAGGATTTTTGGCGTCGCTGGCATATCAGCCTCAGTACGTGGCTGCGCGACTACCTGTACATTCCTCTGGGCGGTAGCCGGCACGGAGAAAAACGAACCTATCGGAATCTAATGATCACTATGCTGCTCGGGGGTTTGTGGCATGGCGCGAATTGGACATTTGTGATCTGGGGCGCGCTGCACGGAATCGGCCAGAGCATTGAGCGCAAGTTCCGCACCCGCCTCGCGATCAGTTCTCGCGCTTCGGAAGTAAGTCTTATACATCGCTGGCTTGTGCGGATCGCGATTTTTCACATTGTGTGTATAGCCTGGATTTTCTTCCGCGCTCAATCGCTGCATCAGGCCGTTCAGTTTCTGGCTGCGCTGCGGGTCTGGGAATGGCGGCCGGAATTTGTGACCGCTTATAAATTTCTGGCGATCTTCTCCATTCCGCTGTTTCTCATGGATCGTTTTCCTGGAGGCCAGGGATGAAGAGTTTCTATTCGAGAAGACGGCCGTTCCCATGCAATTGACGTACGCGTCGGCGCTGGTCCTCATCGTAATTTTGTTCTCAGCGAACGTGGCGAATGCATTCATCTACTTCCAATTCTGAACCCACGCTCCGGCTTCCCAGCGTGGTCCTGCCCCGCCGCGGGCATCCTGCTCGCGATCATAGCCGCTCTCTTGGCGACCTTCGAATTCGGCACTCGGACTATCATTGAGCGCCGCAGCAAAGTGCAGAGCATGGTAAATCGTGAATACGCCGGCGCGATCCAAATTCGCCGCCCCGGTATTCCCGGCGGTTCCAGCTTCAAGCAGTTACTCGTCGTTGGAAACTCGCTTGTAGGTCATGGGATCGATCTCGACGAACTCAAAAAGGGTCTTCCGGCGGGGTGGCAAGCCTCCCGGTTCTGGATTTACAACACCGCCTACACCGATTGGCATTTTGGCCTGCGGCGATTATTTGCCGAAGGGAGCAGGCCTAATACCGTTGCCGTCGTTTTCGCTGCAATGCACTGGAATACCAATGGCATTCGCGGAGACTACTCCTCCCAATACTTGTTTGAAACCCGCGATCTGCCGCAGATTGCTTCGGAAGCGGATCTCGATAAAACCGAGGCTTGCAGCCTTTTTCTCGCCCGATACAGCAAGTTCTACGCTTTGCGTAGCGATATCAGAAAGGTCTTGCTCGACTCCGTCATGCCGGATCTGCCACAGATGTATAACCTTTTTAAGCCTGGCTCGTCGCGGCGTTTCACCGATCAGGAACTAATACCGCTTTTTACGGAACGCATCAAAACTTACCGCACCGATAGTCGAGAGCTACGGTTCAAAGTTGATCCTGATCGTTCCGCCCGTGCCTCGCCCGGGTGAGGAGCACCAGCAGGCGATCCGGATTGCCGCTCACACCGCCGGCGTACAAGTCGTCATGCCCATGTCCTGTTCGGATGTGCCGGCAGGCGATTTTCTGGACGACGTCCACCTGACTCCCGAAGGTGCAAAACTCTATACCGCCCAGGTTGTAAAACAGTTGCCGCCGGTTCTTTATCAGCGGTGTTTCAGTGAGTCTGCGTCTGTTCTGGCTGGGCATAATATCCGCAGCGCGTCCGCGCCGCTGATCCCCGGCTTGTCGATCTTGACGCCAGAGCGCTTGATAACGTTCGGTTCCATCGGCGAAAGCAGATTCGAAGGAAAAACGTAGAAAGCTTTCGCGATCCGGAAACGCAAGACGGCGATCTCGCTCGCTGCATCGTTGTTGGAGTTCAGAACACGGCATCCGCTCTGGTACGGAAACCTGCAGTGCCAATTTCCAAAGTGCACCTGTGAGGGAACGCTCTTACATTCTTTAAGAATTCCTGATAGAAGAACGTCCGAGATCCTAAGGAGTCCGATGTTGCCTTTGGAGCGAGCTATAGAGCGTGATGTCGGCGCGCGCAGCACGGGAGGAAAGCCGACGCCGTGTTAAGGATTTGCTGCTGAGATCTGTGCGTCAGGTCGTCACCCGGGAAAGTAAGAAGAGGCCAACCCGGACCATTCCAGTCGCTGATTTCCGGCCCGGTTGTGTAGTTTCATAGCCGCTGATTTGCTCCAGCGCCCGATAGCGAAACTGCATACGGTCATTGCGCCGCCATCCAGAATCCTTTGAGCGGCGGATCTGTGGGCTGATCGTCGTTGTTCTGCTGTTCGAGCCAGTGTTGCAACTCTACACATTCAACGGGCGAGAGTTTTTCAATAGCCGTTTTGACAGTTTCAAAGTGCGTCATGGAATCCGCCCTTATTATAGCCGTGCCCTTCCTATGGCGGGAACCGGGTTTCTGGCGAGAATCTATATCCAGGCTGGTCGTTGGAAACATGTCTACGGAACATATTGCGCAAGATAGCGCTTCGCCATCACGAAACCGATCTTAAATTCTTCGCTAAAATCCGGGCCGGGATTATTGTCCGCGCCATACAGTGGATCTTCCTGTTCGATGCTCATCGCGCCGTTATAGCCGACGTCTTGAAGCACGCTAAAGAACTCGCGCCAGTTGATCGATCCCATGCCGGGAATACGATACCGCCACCAGTGCGCGCCGTTCACGGGAGTAATGCCGCCCGCCCGCAGAATAGGCCATAGAATCTCAGTATCTTTCAGATGGACGTCGTAGATTTTATCGACGAAATCGCGGGCCGTTTGGATGGGATCCATGAACTGCCGCACAAGGTGCGAAGGATCGTACTGCAAGCCCACGAATGGTGAATTATCGAACCCTTTAAACAGCGCTTCAAAGCCGACCGGACTGGTGGCGAGGTTCGGTCCTTCCGGCCAAGGCTCCCAAAGAATTCGAACGTGGTTGCGTTCGCAGGCCGGGAAGTATTTCTCGTTGTAGACCCGGACAATCTCGTCAATCTGCTGCGGAAAAGACTTTGAGCGGTCCTTGCCCGAAGCGCTTCCGATATAGGGTACGCCCAGCTTACCGGCCATCTCTATGGCGGCAACAAAATCCGAGTTGATTTTGGCGCGCTTCGCCGGATCGGGGTCGATATGATTCACCGTGATCTGGAACGCCGAAACGTGCATGTTGTATTTCTGCAGCGTTGCGTGTATGTCATCGACAGGCGCGTGAGGCATCCCGCTGAGGATCATGTTTGTGAATCCCTGCGCGTTGGCAAAGGCTACATTGTTCGGGGTGTAAGGTCCTAGAACCCCGAGCTTAGGGCGCCATTCGGAGCGCACGGCGCGGGGTTCTTTCGGTTTCGAGTTCAGAGTGGCGGCGGCTGCCATCGAGCCAAGAAGAATACGTCTGGTCATCCTTGACAAGTGTATTCCGCTTGGCTACGAACGCGCCGCAGTTTAGCGGCTGAAAGCTATCGGGCGGACAAACTTGACAGCTTTGTTTTCGAACAGCTGCGCGATAACCGAATCCGGGACCGGCTCATCTGTCTCAACGATTGAAATGGCCGTCGAGGGCTCGCCCGGCTTATATCCGGGGGTCGAAGCGGGGTTCTGCCGCCCCAAAGCGAAGTTCGCTATGTTAATTCCGTTCCGCCCCAGGACGTTCCCAAGAAATCCGATGACGCCGGGAACATCCTCGTTCTTCGAATACATCAGATTTCCGTCGAGCGTGACTTCGCAGGAAATACCCTCTACCTGCATAAGGCGAGGCGTCCCGAGAACCACCGCTCCGACAACGGAATAGCAGCCCTCGTCGGATTCAAGCTCCATACGAATCGAGTCCATTGGCGTCTTTCCCGGTTCGCGTTGTTCGACCACACGGAAGCCGCGCTCGGTTGCAATCTGCATGGCGTTTACGACATTAGCCCGATGCTCAAGCGAGCGGCTGAGAATACCGGCCAAACCCGCATTGCGCAGAATTTGCGTATTGTTCTCGGCGATCCGGCCACTATAGATCAGCCGGATTGTGCGGGGATTTCCTACCGCAATGTGGCTCAAGAAGAGGCCAAGACGTTCGGCAAGATCGACGTACGGTCCAAGCGCCCTGTACTGCTCGGCCGTCATAGGCGGCATGTTGACCGCGTTCAAAGCAACGCCGTTCTGCAGATAGTCGATCATCTGTTCAACGATGCGGACGCCGACAATCTCTTGCGCTTCTTCCGTCGAACCCGCGATGTGCGGAGTGGCAAGAACCGAGTCCAAGGCGAAAAGCGGATGCTCGCCGGGAGGTTCCTTTTCAAAGACGTCGAGCGAAGCGCCCGCAACCTTGCCTTGTTCGATGGCCGTCTTCAGCGCAGCCGTATCGATCAACTCACCACGCGCGCAGTTGACGATGCGAATACCGGGTTTCATTTGGGCGAAAGCCTCGGCGTTCAGCATCCGGTCTGTCTCTGGCGTGAATCCAACGTGCAGTGTAAGGTAATCGCTTTGACGATAGAGTTCGGCGAGGCTGACGAGTTCAACGCCCAGATCGCTGGCGGTCTGCGAACTCACGTATGGATCGTAGCCAAGCACGCGCATTTCAAATGCTTTCGCGCGCTTCACCACTTCGCGCCCGACAGAGCCCAGGCCAACGATGCCGAGAGTTTTGCCGCGAAGTTCGGTGCCCAGAAACTTCTTCTTCTCCCACTTGCCGGATTTTGTAGAAGCGCTGGCCTGCGGAATCGACCGCGCCATCGACAGCATAAGAACCAGCGTGTGCTCGGCAACCGAAACCGCGTTGCCGCCCGGTGTGTTCATGACCAGAACGCCCGCTTCCGTTGCGGCTGGAAGATCGACGTTATCGACGCCTACACCCGCGCGGCCGATAATGCGGAGTTTGGGCGCGCGCGACAGCACGTCTTTCGTCACCTTAACGGCGCTGCGGACAAGAAGAGCGTCGCAGTCGGCAAGATGAGCTTCGTAAGTCTTGGGGTCGGCTACAACAACATCCCAACCCGGTTGAGCGCGCAGCAATTCCACAGCCGCCGGCGCAAGCGGCTCAGCAATCAGGATTTTCATGAATCTGTTAAACCGTGACCGGCTCGGGTTTCGGCAGCGCTACTTCCGCGTACACCTTCTGTACCGCGGCCACGCCCGATCCCAGCCGAACCTCGTGGCCATTCGCCACTAGAATCAGTTCAAGCTCCGCAATCACGGCGAACAAATCGTGGAAATCGAAATACCCTAGATGCGCCAGGCGGAAGATTTGCCCCTTCATCGAACCTTGGCCGTTCGTGATGATCGCATTGAAACGGGTCCGGAATTCTTTGATGATCACGCCCGAGTCCATCCCGGCGGGCGCACGTACCGCTGTTACGGATGACGAGGGCGCATTCGAAAACAACTGCAGCCCTAGCACCTGAACAGCTTCCCGCGTGGCGCGCGCAAGCATCTCGGCGTTCTTGACCAGGTTTTCCATACCCAGCGTCTTGATGTACTTCAATGCTTCGGCAAAGGCCAAAAGCAAAGCCGTGTTGGGGGTCCAGGCCGATTCGCCGTTCAAGGCGTTTTTGCGTTCTCTCTTCAGATCGAAATAGTAGCGCGGAGCCGTAGAAGTTATCGGCAAGCGCCCAAGCCTTGGAACTGACGCTGACGAACGCCAGACCCGGCGGAATCATAAACGCTTTCTGTGAACCGCCAACAACGATGTCCAGACCCCACCCATCGATGTCCAGCGGCATGGTGCCGATACCCGTAATCGCATCGACCACGAATATCGCATCGGTCTTTTTGACTGCCGCGGCCATGGCCTTCACGTTATGTTGCGTGCCGGTCGAAGTCTCGGACGCCTGAACGAACACGCCTTTGATGTTCTTGTTTTTCGCAAGCGCCTGCTCGACCGCTTCGGGCTGAACCGCTTCACCGTAAGGGGCCGTCAGGACGGTAGACTTCATGCCCCAGGCCTTCATGATCTCGACCCAACGCTCGCCAAATTTTCCGGCGGAGCAGACGAGGACCTCGTCTCCAGGCGAAAAGAAATTCTGCGTGGCCGCTTCGAGCCCGCCTGACCCGGAGGCCACCAGCACCAGCACATCGTTCGAGGTGCCCAGAACCGTTTTCAAATCCGACAGCACCTGCTTGTAAAGGGTGCGGAAATCCTCCGTTCGATGGTGGATGTCCGAGCCCATCATCGCGTGTAGCGCTGCGGGAAGAAGAGGCGTCGGGCCAGGGGTGAGAAGACGTTGTTTCTTGATGTACATGCGGGAAAGGTAATCGGCAGGCCAGTTCGGCAGCTGAAATGGCTGAAAGACCTGTAGAAACTACAAGAATATCAGACCGCCAGCCCCGAATCCCGCAGGCGGTCTGATGGTCGCGAACCGGCTATTGCCCGAAATTCGAGACGGAGAAGGTTGTGCTGATCGTCGAGTTTTGCCCCAGAACCGTAGCGATCACATTCAGCGTGTGCACGCCGTCCGCCAGCAGCGTTGTATCGAGCGTGTAGCTCCAGCCCACGTTCGGGCAGTTCGCTCGTCCGGGGTAAACCTTGCAAACATCGGCCCGGCTCTCCCCGTAAGTGACAGGTTGAGGCGCGCCGCCATCCACCGAGACTAAAACCTGGCTCACCGGCCCGTCGTCGCTCAGCGCCCATCCAGCGGCATTAACAACGCCGTTGAGGGATCCGAGGCTCCATAACCCGGGCTATCGACGTAGATCTTAACGGCATTCGTCGATGTTGAATTCGCGACAGTGAAACTCGCCGAAATAGTAGAGCTCTGCCCTCCCGCTGTTGCGGTGATATCAAGGACGTGGTGTCCATCGTCAAGATCGGTAGTGTCTAACAGCAGGCTCCAACCGACATTGGCATTGGGACAAACTGCTTGCGGGTAAGCGGCGCACACGTCGGGCCGGTTGAGTCCGTAAGTGACGGGCGTGTACGTCAGTCCTCCAATCTGGATTGGCGGCGTATTTCCAGATGCGTAAGGCACCCCGTCGATTGCCAGTACAACCGAAGTGACCGGAGCGGTGTTGCTGATGGCCCATCCGCCCAAAAGCACTTTCCCGACAAACGTGGAAGGCCCGTTCGGAGTGTCCGCGTCCACCAGAATTCCAGAAGACGGAGCCACGACCGTAAACGATTTCGATATCGTACTGTTCTGCCCGCCTGCCGAAGACGTGACCTGCAGGTTGTGAGTGCCCGGAGCGAGGCCGGCGGGATCAAATTGGAAGGTCCATCCCACATTGCTGTTTCCATTTGAACAGGCGAAGGTGCTGGGGTAAGCGGCGCAGACGTCGGGCCTGCCCGCCCCATAAGTAGCCGCCCCGTAGTTAACGCCATCCACCAGAATTGAGACGCTACTTACTGGCCGCGTTTTTTCCTACGGCCCAGCCCAGGATCTGGGTCGGGCCACTAAGCGGAGTCGAGCCCGGGCGGTCAATGAACGAGAGAATCTGGCTCGTGCTTTGATTCGCGACCGTGAACGTCTTGCTGGTCGTGAACGTGGTGCCGTTGGCGGTAGCGCTGGCGGTCAGGGTATGGACTCCGTCGGTTAACAGCGTACTGTCGAACTGAGAATTCCATCCCACATTCGGACAGCCTGGCCGGTTCGGGAAAGCCGCGCAGACGTCCGGTCGGGCGACTCCCAAAACGGCAGCCGAAGATAACGGAACGCCATCGACGGAGAGCGCTACCCGCGCTAACGGCTCCAGTGTCACTCAATGCCCAGCCTGCCGCGGAGACTGTTCCCGACACCGTGGATTGCGAGTTCGGAACATCGATGAACGCCCTGACAGGTCCGGCCCCCGCCCCATTTGCAACCGTAAAAGTAGAAGTTGTGATAGAAGGCAGCCCCGCCGCGGTTACCGCCGTGACGGTCAGCGTGTGCGTTCCGTTAGAGAGCAGCGTGGTATCGACTGGTAAACTCCATCCGACATTCGGGCATCCGACCGTCGCCGGGAAGGCGGCGCACACGTCGGTGCGAGACCCGATGGCCGCGTTTGTGGCTTGCGGGAGCCCGTCTATCGAAAGCGAGACCGTTGCGAGCGGACTGTTGCTGCTTGCGGCCCAACCCTGAAATACAGCCGTCCCGGCGACGGGTGAATTTGCCGCTCGGGCTATCTACATACATGACGGTTCCCGAAGCCACGCCCGCCACGTTGAACGTTGTCGCGATCGGTGCCGTGCGATCCATTCGCATCCGTCGCGGTTGCGGTTACGATATGCGTGCCATTGGCGAGTATAGCCGGGTAAACCAACGTCCATCCGACGTTGGCAGCCGGACAGCCCTTGGAATTGGGAAATGCGGCGCACACATCCGGACGGGAATTTCCGTAGGACGCATTCGTCGCGGCACCGCCATCGACAGAAACAGTCACACCCGTGACTGGCGCATTATTGCTGACAGCCCAACCCGCTAAACTGACCCCGGTCCCGCTGACACTCGTTCCCGGTTGGGGAGTGTCGATGTAAAGCTTCACGGGATTCGACAAAGTGAACGTCGTGCTGACCGAATTCTGCTGCGAATCCGTCGAAGTTGCGATCACGGAAAGTGTGTGCGTGCCCCTCGGAATAAGATTCGTATTCAGTTGGAAACGTCCATCCGACGCCAGTGCTGCCGTTCACGCATGTGAACGATTGGGGATAGGCCGTGCAAACGTCCGGACGGGCCGCCCCGTAGGTCGCGTTACCGGCGACGTTGCCATCAATGTCGATTTCAACGCTCGCGATGGCCGCGTTGTTATCGACCGCCCAGCCAACCACGGGAATGATTCCGCCGAGATTCATAGACTGCGAATTCGGCGTATCGATGAACAGATTCACGGGTGAACTTCCAGGCGAGCCGACCGGAACCGAAACTGTGTTGCTGATGAACGCGTTCTGTGCGATGTAAACAGGGACGACGCCGCTCGCCGGAAGCGATGACGGCATTAGCACCTGAACGTTGTAGACGCCAATACCGCCGGGCGCCAGACCCGCACTGATGATTTGTCCCGTCGTTCCCGATCCGACCGTGCCGTTCACGGTATTAATTGCGCTGTTCGGCTGAATCCCCGTGTAAGGAGCGCCCGTCGTGACGCTGATGGCATTCCCGTTCACATCCTGCACGACACCCAATCCAGTCGCCAGAAAAGTAATCACCTCGTTGGCCTGGGCCGGGTTTCCGACCGTTACCTGTCCTGTTCCGGAAGTGGCGCAGCAGGTCGAACTCGTGTAAGCGGTAACGGTCTCGGTCGCGCTCGATTGGCCAGAAGCCGGGTTGGCCGTGCCGCTAACGGGAATTCCGCTTCCGGCCGCGCCAGATTGCTTCGCAGTCACAACCACTCGCGCAAACGCGCCGCCCTGTTGCGCTGTCACCTGTGGATCTCCGCCATTGTTAATGGCTGCAACCAGTGCCGCCGCGATACTCGTCAGCGAATCCGTTGACAGCACCGTATACGAGTAGTTCCGTCCGTTAACCGAGATCTGGACTGAGTCGCCGGCCTGGACCGTGCCGTCGATAGAGATAGTGGCCGACGGATTACCTGCCTGATGCATGGGCCGGAGCGCGGGGAGAGGATGCGCCGTACCGGGAACGGCAAATAGTCCCGGACTTGCCGGCGCGAGTATCAAGCGGACTGGCGATGGTGACGCTCACCGTTCCATCTGGATGCACGCGGCGAACATAGACACTGGTGCTGTTGCGGTCTGTTGTATTCAAATGGCACCTGAGCTTCTATCTGCGTAGGCGAGGCCGCCAAAACCGGCACCGCGATTGCCGTCCATGAAAACCTGCACGCTGGCCGGTGAATTCGGATCTTTCATGATCGTCGGAACCGCGCTCGAAACGTTTGCGCTCGCCGTAAAATCCGCCAGTTCAAGACCCGCAATCGCGTTCCCGTTCGAATCGAGATTGGGATTGTCGATCTCAACAAGCGTGCCGGGCGCGGCGGTTCCGGAATTTCCGCCAATCAGATAACCACCCGATGCGGTAGCCACCTCATTCGCGCTATTGGAACTGGTTGCCGCCAGCGAAATAGCATCGAAGGCGTTGTTCGTACCCGTCGAACTCAGAAAAATGGTATCGGGAATAGCCCCCGCATGAGCCGTGGCATTGGGATCGGGTGTCCCGCCCCCAATCTTTCCGTTTATCGTATCGATCAGATTCTTCGTAATGGAATCCAGCGTGTCGCCCGACACAACCGTATAAACGTAGTTAGTCCCCTGAATCGTGACCGTGACCGTGTCTTTGGCGGTAATGGCTCCGCCCGAGGCCAGGCTGATGCTGACGAAGCCCTCTTGCAGGATCAGTTTACTCGCGGTGTTCTTGACGTTCTTTTCTCCAATGGAAATATCGCCCGGTGAGAAAACAAGCACCCTCCGGTTGAAGGCGTCGCTGACATATAAATTGGTTCCATCGAAGGCCAGCGCCATCGGAGTGGGGGTCGTATCGACCGAACTGGTGTTGTCGATTGTAGTGCTGATGGTTGAGGCGGTCTGGTTGTTCACGACGTCGCTGGTGAAGTCCGGCTGACCAAGCACGATGTCCGCTGCGGCCGTGTTGCTCGTCGGAATTTGATTGTAAATAAGAACCCGGTCGTTGCCGCTATCCGCCACGAAAAGCCGTGTGCCGTCCGAGAGTACCGACCGAGGGTGATCTAAAGTTTTCGCGCAATCCCCCGGATACGTCGGGTTATTGCTGCTGTCGGTCCCATTGGACGCGCACAGCGCCGATACATTGTTGGCGATGGATTGCGTCATGTCGGCCTGTCCAATCACCACGTCGGCCGGCTGGTCGTTTTGCGTCGGTATGCTGTTCCAGATCAGGATGCGGTTGGAGCCGAAATCCGCCACGAAGAGATGCGTTCCGTCACTGCTCACGGAAATGGGATTCAAGAGTTGATTCGCGGCGGTGGGAATCGCCGTCGTCGATAGCGGGGGCGTTACGTTCGATTGAAAACTAGGCTGCCCGAGTTCAACGTCCGCCGCCTGATTATTGCTCGTGGGGATATGATTCCAAATCAACACACGGCTGGTATCGGTATCGGCCACAAACAGTTTGCCATTTTGAATCCATACACCTTGCGGTGCAATCATTGTGCTGGCGCTTGGAATCCCAACCGCCTGCACCGTTGTGAAATTAGCTTGACCAAGAACTACGTTTGGCGGAACCAAGCCCGACGAGGGAATCGTGTTCCAGATAAGGACACGGTTGTTCCCCGTATCAGCCACCGCGAGAACCGTGCCGTCCGTTGCCACAGCCGTTGGATTCGCCATGGACCCAGCCGCATTCGACGCCGGTACGGCGGCAACTGCCAGGAACGATGCTCACTGAATCGATTTGGCCCAGAATGTAGTTGGCGTTATAACCGCACAACCCGCAATAAGAATCGCCAGCCGGATTGCTGGGTAAGGCGTGCGGGTCGTCAAGAGAACTCGTAGGGAAAACCACGACCCGGTTGTTGATCGGGGTAGCCCCAATCTGGTTTCCTTCCGCAACGTAAAGCGACCCGTTAGCCCAGGCTAACCCGCTGACACCACCGACAATCTGGTTACTGGCCGTGGTTTGTTCAAAGGAGAACGACTGCTGTCCGAAAACTGCCCTGGCGGCTTGGCCGTTTGTGAAACTCAGGGTGGTTGCTTGGAGTGTTGCTGGGAGTAAGGGAGCGCACACTAGGAGCGCGAAGGCGAGCGAATGCTTCATTGAAAGAGTCCGAAAACAGCTAAGTATAACAACCGTTTCGGACGCCGCCCCGGCCAGCGCGGTTGCGTATCTTTCGTTACCGCCCGCGACCGGCCTGAACTATATCAAACTCAAAACTGCAGCCGAAGTGCCACCTGCAGTTGCCTGGGATTCCCAACTGTACTCGTGATCGATCCCGCCTGCGGGTTCCCAATCGTCGCATTCGGTAACCCAAATTGCGGATGGTTGAAGATATTGAACGCCTCCGCCCTGAACTCCAGCAGCGTCTGCTCTCGGATCGGGAAATTCTTGAATAGCGACATGTCCCAATTGGTTCGGCCCGGCCCAAACAGCGTGTCGCGTCCGGCGTTCCCGTACGTGTAAGGGGCGGGAGTAGCAAAGGCGCTCGGATCGAACCAGTGCTGCAGCGTCTGTGGATAATTCACCGGTCCAACGACGTTCGGCCGGCTGCCCGTGCCTGTGTTAGTGGTAGAGGTCTGTAGCACGGGCGAGAACGGCAAACCGGTCTGAACGGTCAATATCCCGTTCGTTTGCCATCCTCCCAGCACCCAATCCACTGGGCCGCTGTGATTCAAGTACGTCTTGCCTTTCCCAAATGGCAGTGCCCACAAATAGCTCAATGTCAAGCGATGCCGCATGTCGATAATAGAATTCCCGCGTTCCGCAAAGATATTCCGCGGATCCTGCGGTTGGGGCCCTGCTGAACCGCCTCCAAATTCGAGTGGCACGTCATCGATGGCGTGCGACCACGTATACCCCAGCAACATGCTGACCCCTTTGCCGAAGCGTTTATCCGCCGTCAACTGAAAACCGTAATACTCGCTCAATCCATCCGTCGCGAAATAACTCACGTCGCTAACGGCGGGATCAATCGAATACAGCGGCCTTCGTGTATTGAGTGCCGTCGAGCCGGGAACCGCTTGATTGGCGTTCCAGGTGTTATACAAGTGCCGCCCGAGATTTCCCACAAACGCCGTCCTGATCAAAAGGGCCAGCGGACTGATTTCGTGCTCAAGCGTCGTATTGAATTGCTCCGCGTAAGACGGCCGGAATCCGTGGTCCACCGCGAACATCGCTCCCGTGGGCGCATTCGCCAAAGCATAGTTGACGGGCAGCAGCGGCGGAAACCCTTGACTCACCGTCTGCCCCACGAAAATGTCGCCCGGCGAGATACTGATCGTCGATCCGAACGGCAATTGCCGGAACAGCCGCAAACTGCCTCCCTCGCTCCCTGTCGGGTTGTAGAACATGCCGAAACCGCCTCTAAAAACGGTGTGCTCGGCGACCTGATACGCGAATCCAAACCGAGGGCCGAAATTCTTGTAATACGGCTGAACGCCCGCGTCCTGGTTCACGCCGTTCTGACCGGCTATGTCGATCTTGCCTGTCCCAACGTTGAAATTCGCCCATCGGTTTGAAACTTCCGAATACGGGCTGTAGTAGTCCCAGCGAAGACCGATGTTGAGCGTTAACTTACGCGTGGCGCGCCAGTCGTCCGCCACAAATAACCCGAGCTCATAACCCCGTTCGCCAGGCCAGTTCTGCGTGTAGTCATGCGCAATCAGCGTCGGATCTCCCAACAGGAAACTCGCCATCGAATCGCCGCCCGCCCCCGCCGGCTGCCGTGAGTCCGTGAACGCCGGAGAGAAATTGAAGCGCCCGTTCCCTTGGTTTGTCTGGTAAATTGTCAGCTGCCTGCGCCGAAAATCCGCGCCCCACTTCAACGTATGTTTGCCGACTGTATACGTCACGTTGTCCAGGTATTCGAACGTATTCTCACGCCGGTAGAGCGGAAGAGATCGCGTCTGCCCAATCCCAAGATAGTTAGCCGGTGAGAAGATCGGCAGGTTCTGTTCCTGCGGAGTAACATTCGCATTCGGCACCCCGAGCTTATTCCCTAACTGCGCGCCCGGAGCAAACTGATCCGCCGTATAGTCCAGCCGGTAGCGATTGAATCCGGCCCGGAACTCGTTCACAAGAGTCGGACTGATGATCCGCGCATAACTCGCCACCGCGTGCTGAGCGGGTTGAAAGGATGTGCCCGCGAAAGAGGCTTCATCGGAAAGATCCACGGGCTGAGAAAGGCCTGGAATGGTCGTTGCAGGATAAGTGCTTGGGATCACGGTTTGCGTGTTCTGAATGGAATATCTCGCAAACAGACTGTCCTTCGACGAGATTTGATGATCAACCCGCACGTCCCCTTGGTTCCATTCCTGGTTCTGCACCTGGTTCGATAAATAGTTGTTAAAGCGACCGGGGCTCGTGGGCAACGGGTAAGCATTGATCATCTTGGCCGCAATCGGGTCCCACCGGCTTACCGGAATCTGATTATTCAGAAACCGGTCGCGTATGAAGCCCGAACCATTTGGATTCGGACGTGTAGTCAACGGATCGTAAATAGGTGCTGTCTCGCTGAAATCGCCGCTGCGCATCTTAAGCGTCGGAACGTTTCCGAGCAGCAGCTGCTGTGAAGTGCGCCGGTAACCCTCATAATCCACAAAGAAAAACGTTTTGTCTTTGCCGTTGTAGAGTTTCGGAACTACCACTGGTCCGCCCAGGATCCGCCAAACTGATTCAAGCGAAAACTAGGAAACGACGTACCCTGCGGGCTAAAGAAATTCCGCGCGTCCATGGCTGAGTTACGCAAGAAATTCAAACAGGCTGCCGTGCAGCGCATTTGTCCCCGACTTAGTAACAACATCGACCACCGCTCCCGAATTGCGCCCGATATCGGCGCTATACAAGTTAGTCTGAATCTTAAACTCGCGAACCGCTTCAACCGCCGGACGAAGAACAATCGAGAGCGTGAGCCGCTCATTATCGTCTATGCCGTCGTAAAGAAAGTTATTCGAACCCTCGCGATTACCGTTCGAAAAAATTTCTGTGGCCGGCCTGCGGTCGTCGGGCCGTGTACCGCTCATAATCGTTCCGCCCGCCGAAAAACCAACTCCATTCACGCCCGGGCTCAACGTGGCAAGCTGGATGAAGTTGCGGCCATTCAGCGGCAATTCGTTCACCAGCTTCTGATTCACCACTGTCCCCAGCGAGGACGATTCAGATTGCAGCAGCGGCGCTTGTCCCGTCACCTCCATGGTCTCCGTAACCTCTCCCACCTGAAGAGTCAAATCAAGCTTGGCTTCCTGATTGATTTGCAGCGCCACCCCGCTCTGAACCAGCTTGCGAAATCCCGCGGCTTCCACTGTCACCGTGTAATCGCCCGGAGGCAGTAACGTCAGGACATAGACGCCGCTTGTATCGCTCACAGTTGCGTGGACCAGGTTCGTCGCGACGTCCGTAGCTGTAACTTTCGCGCCAGCCACAGCCGCGCCGGACGAATCGAGCACCGTTCCCGTTAACTCAGCCGTAGCCACCTGCGCGGCGCAAGGACCGCAAGTCGAAGAACATAAGTGCGATAACTGGTAAGTACTTCCACATAGAAACGGTTCCTCTCTACCAATCCACAACCGAATTATCTTCTGGATCATACGCTTCGGGGTTGCGCCAGTCGTGCCCGATCTTATCCGCCATCGCGTTCTCATCGAGTTCAATGCCCAGCCCCGGCCTCTTCGGTATGTCCAGAAAACCATCCCGCACTTGAAACGGCTGCTTCAAATACCCCTCACCCAAAGAGACCTGCTCCTGACACAGAAAATTCGGAATGCTGGCCGCGATCTGAACACCAGCCGCCAGCGAGATCGGCCCGAGCGGATTGTGCGGAGCCACGTCCGCGTAATACGCCTCCGCCATGCCCGCAATCAGCCGGACCTCGGTGATCCCTCCGGCATGACACAGATCGGGTTGCAGCACGGTGGCCGCCCTCTTCTCGAGTACTTCGCGAAAACCCCACTTCGTAAACACCCGCTCGCCCGTCGCAATGGGAAGATAAGTGCCGCGCGCAATCTCGGCCATCACGTCGTGATTCTGCGCTTGGCAAGGCTCTTCGATAAACATGGGTTGATACGGCTCGTAGGCTTTGATCAGCAGTTTCGCCGTGGCCGGACTAATCGCGCCGTGAAAGTCGATCGCGATATCCACCTCTTTGCCCATCGCTTGCCGCAGCGCTGCGAAGGTTTCAGCGGCATACTCAACGTCGGCTTGAGTCTCGATATACCGGTTCGGACGTCTCTTGTCCTTTGCGACTCCCGTCTTGAACGCCGTGAAGCCTTGCTTCTGCAGCGCTTTCATCTGCTCCGGCTTGCTGGCATGAGCGTAGACGCGCGCCCTATCGCGCATTGGGCCGCCAAGCAACTCATACACCGGCACGCCCAGAGCCTTGCCCTTGATATCCCAGAGCGCCTGATCGATTCCACTCAGAGCGCTTGTCAGAATCGGGCCGCCCCGATAGAACGCGTGCCGATAAATCGCCTGCCAGTGCTTCGCAACGGGCCGCGGATCCTTTCCCACCAGATACGGCTCAATCTCTTTCACCGCTTCCGCGCAAGTGAGAGCCCTCCCTTCCGTAATCGGTTCGCCCAGTCCCACGATCCCCGCATTGGTGTGGATCTTAAGGAACAGCCAGCGCGGCTTCACGAGAAAAGTCTCTAGCTTGGTGATCCTCAGATTGTCCTTCGCAGAGACCGGCGCATTACGATCCATCTGCTCCTGTGCGTCGATAGCGGCAGGACTGAGCGCGCCCAATCCGGCTGCGGCAAAAGCCGACGCCAGGACGCGGCGGCGGTTGAGTGCTAAGTTGCTTTGTGACAGGCATAATTGCGTGCTGCCATACTATCTCAAACGCCCGATCCGAAACTCCTCGGGGACGCTTACGCCTGTGGCGTTGAACGACGTCGGAGTACTCGGCATGCGAGGACTTCATATCCGCGTCGGCCTAACCCGAACCGCAAGCACTCTTTCACCTCCATCTAGTAGTCGCCAACAGATCTATCATGGCCATGAAACGCATCATGGCCATGACACATACCATGGCCATGATAAGATCGGTAGGAAAGAAATGACTGCCCTTCGTCAAAAGGCCGCCTCGAAGCAATTTGAGCCGATCCTGACGGGTGTTCTCCGCAAAGCTGGCACTGAAAGTGAACCGGCACGCGGCGGCGAACCCCGGTCCGGACATCGTCTTCGAAAAGGAAGGCCAGGAGTATGTTCTCGAGGTGAAGGCGTCTTCTGAGGGACGTAGTGATCGGCTGATTCCACTCCTTTCGCAAGCAATTCTTCAGGCGCGTACGTACGCACAGGAAAGAGGACGCGCAATCCCCGTCGCAATTGTGGCGGCACCGCGTATCCCAGTTTCTGTTGCCAGGCAAATTCGGGATTTCGCACAGCGATATGCCTCTGAAGTTGGTGTCGGCATGATCGATGCTGAGGGCTTTCGCTCTTTTATAGGTTTCGGTCTAGAAGTGCTCGATGCAAAGCCCTCTCGTCATCCAGACTCGGAAGTCTCTCGCGTGCGCCGCCTCCCTCATCTTTTCTCGGATCTGAATCAGTGGATGCTTAAAATCCTGATCGGACAGCGTCTCCCAGCGACGCATATCACCATTCCGAGGGGTCCGATCCGGAACGCATCTCAACTCGCTAATTTGGCCGGGGTTTCTCTTATAAGCGCATCACGATTTGTGAAGAATCTATCCGAACGGGGATTCCTGGACAGGCGCGATGACCTTCTTCGAATCGTTCGTCTCGAAGAGTTACTCGATTTGTGGATCTCGGCGAACCGGGATGAGCGCGATGAAATCCCTGCTCGTTGGATTATTAAGAAAGGACGCGATCAGCTCAACTCCGTACTTGGAGACTATGCGGCGCCCCACCCGTCCAGAAGTGTGACAAAGGATCCCCCGAGATGCTGTCTCGCCTTGTTTGCCGCCGCTGACGCGCTGGGATATGGCTTTGTTCACGGCGCGACTCCGCACATTTATCTCGAAAGTGTCACGTTAGGCGCACTTCATCGTCTTGGTCTCATTCTCGATCATACGAACCGCGCCGCTGACGTCTATATAAGAAAACCGTCCAACACAAAGGCAATATTCAACGCTGTTGTTATGCGGGATAAGATTCCAGTTTCCGACATTCTCCAGGTGTGGCTGGATGTATCCACACATCCAGCGCGGGGCAGAGAGCAGGCGCGTGAAATCTGGCGCCATGCGCTCAAACAATTTCTCCTTTAGCCAATATGAGTCGAGAGCGAGTCGTTGCGCCTTTCAGGCGCCTGGTTGAGGCCCTCGAACCATGGCTCGATCAAGTCGTCATCGTGGGAGGGTGGGCACACCGTCTTTATCGGTTGCACCCGGAGGCACAGGTGCTCGATTACCCTCCGTTGAGCACGTTGGACGTAGATATCGCGTTGTCTCAAGCGGTGACAGCGGGAGAAACTGATATCCGCAGTCAACTCGTGAAGTTCGGGTTCACAGAGGAATTCTCTGGCGAAGCTCATCCTCCGGCCACTCATTACCATCTAGGCGGCGACAATTCAGGATTTTATGCCGAGTTCCTGACGCCGCTTACCGGACCTGACTACGATCGTAAGCACAGGCGCAGAACAACGCTCGAAGTTGCCGGTGCTTCGACGCAGCAACTGCGGCATATCGAACTTCTCCTGGATAAACCGTGGGAGATTAATTTCGAAGACACTGGATTCCGCACCAAACTTCGAATTGCGAATCCTGTCGCGTATCTTGCCCAGAAGGTATTGATTCACAGGAAGCGTGAAGGCCTGGACCGCGCGAAAGACATCCTGTATATGCGTGACACTCTCGAGGTATTCGGAGCGCGGCTTGCCGATCTGGCGGGCCTTTGGCGAAATGAGGTTGCTAATGGCTTGAGTCCGAAACAGATTAAAATTGTCGCAAACGTGTCGCGGGATCTATTTAGCAATACTAGCGAAGACGTCAGGCGAGCTGCGGAGATCTCGCCCGAACGCGCGCTGGATCCGGAAGAGATTCGTCTGGCTTGTTATTACGGCCTGGGTGAAGTATTTGGCGGCCGATAACAGACATGCGTTGTCCCATGCCAATCGCAACCTCGGCCATTCGACGGGTCAGTTGAGGATCGTGCAGCGCGTTGCGCCCAACTCCTGGCACTGCAACCCAATCACAGCTCGAAAAAATAAAAATAATCCCAAGTAACCCCAATCTGCTCAACACACTAACCCCGATTTGAGCTAACCCCGAAGTTCGTTTTCGCTCGTCCCCATGCTACTGTCCAACAGGCTCGCAGCTCCCGTTCAACCTCGGGATCAAGCGGGCCATTTCTATTTCAGGAGCCTTACAAAAAATGTCCACGCCCGCGCAAACATCAGCCAACCAAGCCAACGCCCAGCACAGCAGCGGTCCCAAGAGCGACACGGGGAAAGCCGCCTCCGCCGGGAACAACCGTAAATACGCCCTCGCCGGAGCCTTCTTCCTCCTCCCCGACGAAGATGAAGCCGACTTTCTCAAGCTCGTCAGTGACTTGACCGAGGAGCATCAGCCATCCACCCGCACCGAACTGATCCTGGTCGAGAAAATGGCGCAGCACTACTGGACCAGTCAGCGCGCTCAGTGGCTCCAAAAGCCAATCTTCGAAAACGGCAACGCCGCCCAATCTTTCAGCCTCTTCCTGCGCTACCAGACCACCCACGACCGAGCCTTCCACAAGTGCCTGGACCAGCTAGTAAAGCTAAGAGCCGAAAGGCGCAAAGAGCAAATTGGGTTCGAATCGCAAAAACGCCAACAAGCCGCTCAGCAAGCCATCGAAGCTACCAAACAGGCCGACGAAACCCGCCGCCAGGAAGTCCATGAAGCCAAAGTTCGCCTCATCAACTCGAAAGCGGCCCTGACGGAACTCGACGCCAACATCAAAGGAACACTCGAAGCGAAATTCCCCGGCTATACCGCCATCCCATTCACCGATATCAAGCCGTTTCTCGAAACTGCCATCCAGGATTTCGTCAACTACAAGACCGCCAAAGCCGCCTGATCGGTATTGAAATCAACTTTTCTCGCCCTAGCCCTCAAGTTCTACGCTCCATCTGTCGAATCTCTCATAGGCGGAGAAAAGACGAAAATGGAGCGGGCAATCGCGATACAAGGGTTAGTGGCCTGGCAGGACAGACGGAACTCCAGGCCTACATCACGCCTGACGAACGTGAGCAACTGATCCTGGAACACCTGCCCCAAGTCAAGTTGATCGCCCGGCGAATTCATGACCGGCTACCGGGCTCGGTCAGTATGGACGACCTTATTTCGAACGGCGTTCTGGGTCTGATTTCGGCTATTGACCGCTACGATCCGAAGCACGACGTCAAATTGAAGACCTACGCTGAATACAAAATCCGCGGCGCTATACTCGACAGCCTGCGCGGCCTGGATTGGGCGCCCCGCCAGCAGCGGAAACGCTCGAAACTGATCGAAAGTGCCATTGGCGTGCTGGAACAGGGGCTTCAGCGAATGCCGAAGGAGGAGGAAATCGCGGAATACCTAGGTCTCTCCGTCGCCGAATACCACGAATGGCTTTCGGAAGCGCATGGCCTGACGCTCGGCAGTTTGGAAAACGCCGGAACCGAGGGGGAAGGCTGTGATCTGCTCCGCTATCTGGCGGATTCCGACGAGCACTGGCCCTCGCAGATCCTCGAACGCGCCGAACTGGAAAAGTCTCTCGCCCTAGCTATCGAACGCATGCCACATATCGAAAGAACCGTCCTGAGCCTCTACTACTACGAAGAAATGACCCTGCGCGACATCTCGAAAGTAGTGAACCTGCACGAGTCCCGTATCTCGCAGCTCAAATCGCAAGCCATCCTCAGGCTTCGTTCTTATATGCAAAAGCGCTGGGCTCCCCAGCATTCGAAACACTAGGCTATTCCGGGCTTTGCGGAGGCGCGGCAACGGTAAGGATCATGCGCTTGTGGTTCCGGATGATTGCCACCTGGATTGCCTTGCCCGTACCGGCCTTCTCCTGCAAACATTGCGTCAAGTCGCGCGGGTTGCTTAGACTTTTGTCGCCCACCGACGTAAGCACGTCGCCCGATTTGAATCCCGCTTTCTCCGCCACCGATCCCTGATCGACAAACCGCACCAGCACGCCTTGCTTCACGCCGAAATACTCCGCCAGTTGAGGATTCATCGGCTCGCATTCCACCCCTAGCGCTCTGTTCTTCCAGGCGATCAGCGGAGTGGGAATGTCCATGGCCGCGTAAAATCTCGCCGCCTCTCTTTCCATGGCGTTCAGTTGCTGATCGATGTTCGTCAAATCCGGACGAGCGTCGAAACCATGGAACTGCGGGGCGCTCGTCACAACCGTCGTGGTCTGCACCTTGCCCTCGCGCGAGTACTGCACCTTAACATGCCGGCCCTGCGGCGTCTCCCAAACCAAACGGCCTAACTGCTGGCCCCCGAGAATGTTCTCGCCGTTATAGGACAACAGCACATCGCCTGCCTTGATCCCCGCCTTTTCCGCCGGGCTCCCTTCCTGAACGCGGGTCACTTCAACACCGCGTTCCCCATCCAGCTTCAAAGCGCTCGCGCGGTCGGCATCGATATCAAGCAGCGTCACGCCGATATAGCTGCCGCTCCCGATGCCGGGCCGGATTTGTGGCGAAATAAGCAGGTGTCCGTCGAAGGATTGCGCCTGAACGAGCGGGGCGGTGCAGAGACTCCCGGCTAGAACAACGGCGGTGGCAAGTAAGTAACGCATCATGCAGTCTCCAGTGATTTCGACTCGGAGAACCGCGAAACGTTAGTAACTGTCGGTCGGAGCGTTGATCTCGCGAAGTACCTGTAAACAGCGCATCCGGACGTAGTCGTCTGTCTGCTCGGAGCGCATGACGTCCTGCAGAGTGTTCACAAGTTCGGGACTGATTCCGGCCAGTGGAGTTGCCGGGGCTAAAACGTCGATGGCTTCCGAACGGACCCCCGCGTTGTCGTCATGCTTCAACACGTCTCCCAAAACCTCGCGCGTGGGAGCCTCGGTTGAGAATTGCCGCAGCGCTTCAAGAGCCTTCAGACGCACTGCCGCATTCGGATCGTGGCGAACGCTGAACAGCAGAGCGTCGCGAACGTCGTTGCCCGTCTGTCCGTTCAGCACTTCCACGGAATCGACACGCACCGCCGGGTCGCTCGAATGCCTTGTCGCGGTCAGCAGCAATTGCCGGATGCGGTCGTCGTCCAAACGCCCAGTCACTTCGCCCTGGCGCACCTGGTCGATAATGATGCGAACCTCGCCCGTATCGCCCGGCCGCACGCTGCGGATATGAGTCTCCGGACTGAAGAGGCTCATCTCCGAAGAACTGTCCGGCTGCCCAAACCCAGGCACGCCGTTCCGATTTACCCAACGCCCGGCGCCGAATCCCAAAACGACCAGAAACGACCCTAAAGCCGCGCGCGCCGACCAGACCGAAAAGGAACCTTCAAGAAACGTCAGCCACCTGCGCCACATCGGAATCCGGTGTGCGTCAGCCGCCTTCAACCGGACGACATTCCCCTTCAGTTCGCGGCGGCACTCGGCCAGTAATTCCAACGGCACATCGGGACGCTCTGAGTTCAGCGTCGTATGCCAGGTCTTCTCGCGCGCAAGCGCCTGTTGGCAGAACGCGCACTCGGAGAGGTGTTGTTCCAGTTCCTCTTCCCGCGCGAAGTCAAGCTCGCCATAGAGGTAAAACGAGAGTTCACCTTGGGCCTGATGGCAGGTCATACGAAATCCACTAAGGCGCTGCGCATCTTTTGCGTGGCTCGGAACAGGCAGTTCTTGGCGGCCTCTTCCGTCACCCCAAGCGCTTCGCCAATCGCCCGCAGCCGCATTCCCTGGTAGTGCCGCATTTCAAAGACGATGCGCTCGCGCGGCGTAAGCTGCCCCAGAACTTCCTGTATCCGGCTGTTCACTTCGGCGCTCATAAGCTGCCGCTGCGGGTCTACGTTGGCCCGCTCTTCCGGGACAAATTGGAACCGGTCCACCTCGCCGCTGCGCGTGTCCACCGAGGGAGATTCTTCCTTACGAACCTTCCGCCGCCGGATCTGGTCGAGGCAGAGATTCGCGACAATGCGATACAGCCAGGTGCTAAAGCTACAGTCAAAGCGGAACTTCGGCAGATTGCGGTGAACGCGGAGGAACGCTTCCTGGTAGACGTCCCGTGCATCTTCTTGCGAATGCAGGACGTTGAACGCCATGCGCAAGACATTCTGGTCATGCGCCCGGACCAGTTGTTCGAACGCGTCCTGGTCGCCGCGCTGGGCGGACCGGATAAGAGCGAACTCGTCTGACCGCTCCGTCGTGCCTCGCACGGCTATATTCCTGATTGCCTGCGCAACAGTGTCCATCGATCCCATAGACGTACGAGACTCGATTTCGTCACGACCGCCCTCAATAAACTGCGGCTAGGATTTTTTAACTAGCCAGTTCCAGCTCGATCAATCGTTTGGTAGCGTCCAGACTCGAAATCCGGAAGCTCCGAACCTCGCCTGTCCGTGCCGTTTCCTTCGACTCGCTTGCCTGTCCCGCGCCCTGTTTCCACCGTGCGGAAAGCATGGCGCTCAACGAAGACACGTCGGACGAACGCTTTTCCTCAATCGCCGGCGCTTTCCGTTCCGGCTGCTTCAACTGGCAACTGGCAATCACGCCCTCGCCCAATTCGACCTTGGCCCGATCCCCATGCACTTCCACCAAACGGCCGCTGACGGTCTCGCCCGCGTGGTGCTCGGAGATGTAGTGGTCAACTGTCGTTGGCTCAAGCTGCTTCATTCCCAAACGGATGCGCCGCCGTTCGCGATCGATCTCAATGACGACCGCTTTTACCGTTTGGCCCTTCGCAAGCTTCTCTTTGGGATGCTCCAGGCGTTTCTCGTTGGTGATGTCGGAGATGTGGATCATCCCTTCCACCCCGTCGCCCAGATCCACGAACGCGCCGAACTGCATCAGGTTCGTGATCGTGCCTTCGATGTTAGTGCCCACTGGATACTTCTGCGGAACCGCTTCCCACGGATCGCCCAAAGCCTGCTTGTACCCAAGCGCAATACGCTTCTCCGTTGGGTTCACCTGCAGAATAACGGCTTCTACTCGCTCGCCCACTTTGAGCAAGTCACCCGCCTTACGCACCCGCTTGTCCCAGGACAATTCGGAGATATGGATCAGGCCATCGACGCCCGGCATTAGTTCCACAAACGCCCCGAAATCGGCCAGCCGCGACACCGTTCCGCTTACCCGGTCACCCACATGGAAATTGCGGGCTGCGAGCGTCCACGGATCTTCCTGCAGTTGCTTCAGCCCAAGCGCGATCTTCCTTGAAGCGGGATCGATCTTCAGAACCTTTACCGTGACTTCATCGCCCACTTTGACCACATCGCTTGCCTTGCCGACCCGCGACCACGACATATCGACAACGTGCAACAAACCGTCAACGCCGCCCAGATCGACAAACGCGCCAAAGTCCATCAGACTGCGAACCCGGCCCGTCACAATCGCGCCCTCTCGCAGTTCGGATAGCCGCTGTTGACGGCGCTCCACCTGCTCTTCTTCGAGAACCGCGCGGCGATCCACCACCACGTCCTCTTTTTCCGTGTCGAGCTTTGTGATCCGGCACTGTATTTCCTGGCCGACCAGCTTCGGCATCTCATCCGGGTCGCGGACGCCGCTGCGGGAGGCGGGCATAAAGGCGCGTACGCCAATGTCCACGCGAAAGCCGCCCTTCACCTGCTCCGCTACAACCCCGGCGATGTTCTTCTTCTCATCGAACGCCGCCTGCAGCGCTGTCCAGTCTCTTGGCCGCTCCACCTTGACGGTCGAAAGCTCGTAGTAACCTTCCTCGTTACGAGGCCCGGCGCTCACCATGATCGTGGCGCCGCGTTTCGGCTCGCCAGCGCCGCTCTCCTGCCACTTCGCAAGCGTGAGCGAGCCTTCGATCTTTCGGCCGATGTCGATAAGGATCGCTTCAGGGCCGACAGAGACAACGGTGCCGGCGACAGTCTCTCCCGCCTTCACATCGGCGTGCTGATGCTCGAAATCGGACAACATTTCGGCGAAGGTGGAATCTTCCCGCTGAGTTTCGTCAGCGGGCAAAGTGGGGTCAAGGTTGGTATCGCTCATCACTGCTGAGGGGGTTTCCCCTTATTCTGTCATAGAGCCGCCGAATGCAGACCGAAGCACGCCGTAGCGTTTTCCAGCCCCAGGATTTTGCCTGGCTGCTTTTCGTCGCGGCTCTGATTGCGACAACGCCCGAGACCAACTACAACGCAACCATCCTGCTCGTCGTAATTGGAGCGTTTCAAATTGTAGAACCCCGCTTGCGGCCGTTCTCATCGAAGTCCGGCCAGATCGCGTCTCTCGTCTTGAAACTGCTGTTCAGCTATCTGCTGGTGGGCTACACACACACGATTTTCAGTCCGTACTATCCGATCTTCCTCATCCCCGTGGTCTCCGCCGCAACCATCTTCGAACTGCCCGCCGTCATCCTGGTCACGCTGATTGCCTGCCTGCTCTACTCCTCCTTTCTGCTGCCGATCTTCATCGACTGGAACACCTTTCAGATGCCCCCGGGCTACGGCGGATACTTTGGGTGCGCGGCTCTCTTTCTACGCCATCATTGCCTTTCTTGTCTACCAGCAGGCCAAAGCAAAGCGCGACGAAATGGCCCGGACTGCGGAATCGAACAGGCACCTCAGGGTGACGGAAGCATCGTTGCGCCGCAGCGAACGTCTTGCCGCGCTCGGTCAACTTACGGCCGGTCTCGCCCACGAACTGCGTAATCCGCTCGGGACCATAAAGGCCTCGGCTGAGATGTTGACGAAGGATACGATAAAGAGCCGGCCCGAGGTGATGGCCGAAATGGCAGGCTATATCGGAACGGAGGTCGATCGAATGAGCGGATTGATTTCAAGCTTTCTCGATTTTGCGCGGCCCCTTCAAATTCGGCCCGTAGTCTCCGAGTTGAAACCGCTGCTCGACGACGTCCTGCGGCAGCAGAGCGAACTTGCTGCGGCACGCGGCGTCCACTTGTCGTTGAAGGCGCCGGATGAGTCAATCAGCTTTGCCTTCGACCCCGACCTGCTGCGTGTGGCCCTCTTGAATCTGGTACAGAACGCGATCCAGGCGAGTCCTTCCGGCAGCAACGTCGAAGTACGCGCCGAACCCAGTGCCGAGCAGGTGCAACTCTTCGTATCCGACCACGGCGAAGGTATCCAGCCTCAGCATCTTGAAAGCATCTTCAACCCTTTCTTCACGACGAAACCGGAAGGCGTTGGGCTGGGGCTCGCCCTCGTTTCGAAGATCGCGGATGAGCATCACGGGCGTATCCGGGTCTATAGTCAACCCGGCGTGGGGACCACATTTGAAATGACTCTTCCAAAAGAGCAGCCGGCGTAAAGCATGGGCTCGGGACGAATACTCATCGTTGAAGACGAAGAGAAACTCCGCCGGGTGATTCAACTCCATCTCGAATCGTCGGGATTTGAAGTGGATACCGCGGGATCGGTTGACCATGCGATGCCGCTCGCGTCGATGGCGACTCTCATCATCACGGATCTGCGTTTGCCAGGCATGGACGGATTGCGCTTCATCGAGGAGCTACACAGGCGCGGCATCCAGGCTGCTGTGATTGTGATGACCGCGCACGGTTCTGTCGAAACGGCGGTGGAGGCCATGAAGCTTGGCGCAACCGACTTCCTTCAAAAGCCGTTTTCGCTCGATCACCTGACGACAGTTGTTCAGAAGGCCATGGCGACCCAGTTTCTGCGCGCCGAGAATCAGCGGCTCCGCGAGCAACTGGACACGCGCTATCAGTTCGACAACATCATTGGACGAAGTCCGGCCATGCGCGAGATCTTCCATACGGTCGAACGGGTCGCGCCCACTCGGGCAACCGTTCTATTGGCCGGTGAAAGCGGTGTCGGCAAGGACATGATCGCGCGCGCCATTCATCAGAATTCGCCTCGCAAGAACCACCCCTTCGTCAAGATAAACTGCACGGCCATTCCGGAGAATCTGATGGAAAGCGAGCTCTTCGGCTATGAGAAAGGCGCCTTCACGGGAGCCAACACCAGCAAGCCGGGCAAGTTTGAACAAGCCGATCAGGGAACCGTTTTCCTGGACGAGATAGGAGACGTGCCCGGCAACATACAAGTGAAGTTGTTGCGTATTCTGCAGGAGCGGCAGTTCGAGCGGCTTGGCTCAAACCTGACGCGTAATGTAGATCTGCGGGTGATCGCCGCTACTAATGTGGATCTGCGTGCGGCGCTTGAAGAAGGCCGTTTCCGTGAAGATCTCTACTACCGCTTGAATGTTGTCCCGATCAATATCCCGCCCCTTCGCGAACGCAAAGAAGACATTCCGTTCCTCGCGATCTTCTTCGTCCAGAAGCTATCAAAAGACTTAGGCGCGCAAGCAAGGGAAATCAGTCCAGCCGCGATAGACCGCCTGATCGACCACCCGTGGCCCGGCAATGTCAGGGAACTCGAAAATACCATCGAAAGAAGCCTGGTCTTAGCCTCGGGTGAAGTCTTGCAGCCGAGCGACATTCGCCTCGAAGCGCCGCGAGGACACTCGCACTCCGCGACATCGCAACAAGTCCCATTTCTGCCGGAAGGCGAAACGCTGGAGCACTGGGAGCAGTCGATGATCCGCGAAGCTCTGCGCCGCGCGAACGGCAACAAAAGCCGGGCTGCCAGAATGCTCGGGCTCACTCGAAATGCGTTGCGCTACCGGCTTTCACAAATGGGCTTGGATAACGGAGCCGCCGAGCTACAACCGGACGATCTTGTCTGACTTGATGCCCTTCAAGGCATTCCGGGTATCTACCACCAGCTTGCTGCGCTCCAGGATCGCGCGGTAATCCACGTTCCTGTGGTCGGTAACAATCACCACGCAGTCCGCGGCAGACGCACTGCTTAACGCATCTTGCGACTCAAGTTCAACTCCGTCGATCCGCAGCTTCGGGACGTAAGGATCGGAAAACGTGACGTTCGCGCCGCGCCGCCTCAGCAGCAGAATAATGTCGAGCGCCGGGGATTCACGCACATCGTCGATATCGCGCTTGTAGGCTGTCCCAAGGATGTGAATGTGCGAGCCGCGAATGGGCTTGGCTGCGTCGTTCAGCGCGTTTTGAATCAACTCGACGACGAAGTCCGGCATGTGACTGTTGATGTGCCCGGCCAGTTCGATAAAGCGCGCTTCGAAGCCTGCTTCTTTGCTCTTCCAGGAGAGATAAAACGGATCGATCGGAATGCAATGGCCGCCCAACCCAGGTCCCGGATAGAACGGCATGAAACCGAAAGGTTTGGTTGCCGCCGCGTCGATCACTTCCCACACGTCGATGTTCATGCGTTCGCACATCACGGCAAGTTCGTTCACCAGGCCGATATTGATCATGCGGAAGGTGTTTTCGAGCAGCTTGACCATTTCGGCGACGCGCGTCGAACTCACCGGGATAACCTTTTCGAGCGCCTGTTGATAAAACAGCGCGCCCACTTCCGTGCAGGCCGGAGTGATTCCACCGACTACTTTGGGGATGTTTTTCGTTTGGTAATTCGGGTTGCCGGGATCGACCCGTTCCGGCGAGAAGCACACGAAGAAGTCCTCGCCCACTTTCAGACCGGACTGGTTCAGTCTCGGCAGCACCAGTTCGTCCGTTGTGCCTGGATAGGTTGTCGATTCAAGCATGACGAGCAATCCCGGGTGTAGATGTTCCGCAATCGCTTCGGTTGCCGCGACGACGAAGCTCATATCGGGATCTTTCGTCTTGCGAAGCGGAGTTGGTACGCAAATGTCGATCGTGTCGAGTTCCTTGATGATCGACATATCGCAGGTAGCCCGCAGTCTGCCGCTTTCGACAAGCGGCCGGAACACTTCGTCAGGGACGTCTTTGACGTAGGAATGTCCGCTGTTGAACTGATCGACCTTCGATTGCTGTACTTCGATTCCAACTACTTCAAATCCGGCGCGGGCAAATTCCACGGCAAGCGGGAGTCCCACGTAGCCCAATCCCAGCACGCCAACACGCGCCGTCCTGTTTGCAAGCCGCTTTTTCAAACCGGCTGCCGCAGTTTGTTCGACAGTTTCAGAGGTCATAAAAGAAAGTACCTTCAGCGATCAGTTCAGCGGGTCCAGTCAGATAGACACTGGCGTCCCATCTCAAAGATAACGAACCAGCGGGCGTGCGTATTTCTACAGGGCTTTCGACAAGAGCCCGGAGTATAGCCGCCGCCGCCGCCCCTGTCGATCCGGTACCGGAACTCTTGGTTTCTCCGGCCCCTCTTTCGTAGAAGACGGCTTCTATCGTGTGGCGGTCCAACACAGTCACAAACGACACGTTTGAACGATTGGGAAATCGCGGATGCGCTTCCGCTTCGGCTGCGGCTATTCGCCAGTTATCGGGCAGGCGATCGACAAATACGGCGCACTGTGGGTTGCCTACGTTGAGCGTCGTCGCATCGAAGTCCGCTCCGGCCAGATGAAGAGTCGTGTGGAGTTCTTCAAGCTTGGGCAAGCCCATATCCATTTCGAAAACGAACCTATTGTCGTTGCTGGGAGACCAGACGCAGTTCTTTTCGACCCGCTGCCGTCGTGATCGCGATCAACGGCGGCGCGGCGGCCTCGTTCAGCAACGCAAAAGCCGCTGCGCAACGCGTTCCGTTCCCGGAGATCTCCGGTTCGCTTCCGTCGGAGTTGAACAGCCTGGTTCGTAGTCCGCCTTCCGCACGCCACACCAGCATCCAGCCATCCGCGCCCACTCCTGTCGTCCGAGCACAGATTCGACGCGCGAGTTCGGGCAGGTTTTGTTCAGTAACGCGCTCTCCCCACGTAAGGAGGAAATCGTTTTCAGCGCCGTGCAATTTCGTAAAGGGGATTTTGGTCATTGGGATTCGTTTGAAGATCTGCAGAGCCGGCGAGTTTGGTGTCTGTATCCGGTCCACAAGGCGGTACGTCTGAGCGTTCTCTTGTAGTTTGCCCGATAGCTTGGTGCCTTCTTGCGCGACGGCCATGGATTCCTGATGGATCAGGTCCGGACGTGTAGTATTGGCATACCAGGCTGGACCGTTGCCCTCATGCAGGACTTGCGCCAGCGGAATACCGGCTTTACAGAAGATGCCCGTCACGTCTCCGAACGGAGCCAATATACCTTGTCCCGGCTGGTAATTCGTTTGGAAGTAATGGGCGGCGGCTTCGGTCCAGGCACGCCGTGCGACTGAATTGACCTGCGACTCTTTCCAGCAGATCCAGTTTTCCGCGCCAGGATGCACCAGCCAGGGAAGTACGGAAACCAGCGGTACGATCAGAGCAAGCTTGCGCCGCGTCACGATTGCACCAGCCGCAAAAGCAGCCAGAGACAACAACACGCAATTCCGTAGCGAGAGTTGTAGTAGCCGTGCGGATAAAGATGCGGCACATAGATGGGATTTCCGGAGGAGTGCAGGCTCCATATATAGAAGAGCGGTGTCAGAAAGAGAATCCCGATCTTGCTGAAAGCTCTCCTGGCTGCCGCGCACGCAATTCCGACAATCCCAAGCAGCGTTAGTCCCCAACCGCTACACAGTTCGGCCGCTGCGGCGTAGTACAGGAATGAGAGCCGCCAATCGTGATACCCCGGATATGGTTTTCCGCCCTGAATCGCTTTGGCCGAGTAGGGACCGTTGTAAAAATCGAGCGCATTGCTCGTTTCCCACCAGCAGTGCGCAAGCCAATACAGTGGCGCAAGGCTGGCGATGACGCCGAAACTGATGAGGACGGTCCGGCGATGATTACGGGCAAAGGCTGCAAACCAGATGGCGGTGAACGGGATCAGGAACCAGCCATCGTAGCGGGTG
Source organism: uncultured Acidobacteriaceae bacterium (assembly GCA_963845995.1). Taxonomy (GTDB): domain Bacteria; phylum Acidobacteriota; class Terriglobia; order Bryobacterales; family Bryobacteraceae; genus Bog-105. Next base: position 183,468 of record CAWJUO010000009.1, read on the forward strand.
AGACTCATTGCCCATGAGGCGAGTACGGCGAGAGCAATCCAGACTTTTTTTTGGGTCGCTTGGAAGCGCAGCAGCGACAACAGTGTGACCGCGACTCCGGCGAGGAACACGACCTCGGTCATGGGAATCGAAGCAAGGTAAAGAATATTGGGATTGAGAGCAAAGCAACAAAGCACCACCGCAGCTGCAAGCGAGCTTTCGTACGTTTGCTTGGCGGCAAAATAGAAACACGTACCGGCTACGACAAAGCAGATTGAGACCGGAATGCTCCCAGCGAGGCCGGTGGACCAGAGCCAATTGTTACGGACCCACGGCAGACAGATGACATGGAGCAGTGGAAGCCAAACAGTGCCGATCTGCTCGTATCCAGGCGTATGGGAATCAATGATGCTGCGGCTAATGTTCAGGTGCGCCTGGGCATCGCCGTAATAGAGGATATAGCCGCGGCTATAAAACCACCACACGGCCACGGCAGCCAGAGCACACAGTCCCGAGACGACCGCAGCGAACTCGCCGAGGACGGCCTGGCGCTCAGAAGGCGGTAAAGCGGCGGAATTCTTCAAAGCGCTGATCGATCTCTGTTCGGGTAAGAGTCCGGAAACGGTCCACTCCGAACTGTTCACAGCAAAAACTCCCCATCACGGAACCGTAGATGACGGCGCGGTGCAGATCGTGGACGTCGAAATTGCCGTTGCGGAGGTCGAAGCCGCGCTCGGCCAGATAACCAACGAAGCCGCCGGCGAAGCAATCGCCCGCACCGGTCGGATCGAAAACATCTTCGAGCAGATAGCCGGGGACCATGAAAAGCGTATCGCGGCGAAATAACATGGCACCGTATTCGCCACGCTTAATGACCAGCGTGCTCGGGCCCAGATCGAGGATGTTCTCCGCGGCTTTACGTAGATTATTCGTGCCGGCCAACATGCGGGCTTCGGAATCGTTGATGAGCAGGAAATCCCAATGCTTGATCGTCTTCAGCAGTTCCTCGCGATAATCGGAGATCCAGTAATTCATGGTGTCTCCGCCAATGAAGCGAGTGGCTGGCATCTGTTCCTGAACGCCGCGCTGCAGGCCCGGCTGTATGTTGCCCAGGAAGAGATACGGCTGATTCACGTAAGAGGCCGGGAGCTTGGGTTGAAAATCGGCAAACACGTTGAGATCCGTCTGAAGCGTAGTCCGGTCGTTCATGTCGGCGGAATAGACGCCCGACCAGAAGAACGTCTTGCCGGGAACTTGCTCCAGCCCTTCGAGATCGACTCCCTTATCCGACAGTAGGGTTCGGTCTTCCTTCGCAAAATCCTCGCCGACCACCCCGACGATGGACGACTCAGTGAAGTAGCTTGCACTTAGCGCGATATAAGTACAGGCGCCCCCAAGAGTGCGCTCGCGTTTCCCGTGCGGAGTCTCAATCGCATCGTAGGCGACTGATCCGATGACAACCAGTGACATTGTCTTGCATTGTAGCTTTACGAGGGCGCAGCTCAAATGAGAGTACTGCAAGCTAGCCGATACAATTAGTTGTTGGGGCTTCCGCAATTACCCGTTCTGCACGACACTTATGGCGCGATTCTGTGCCTTATCGGACTGATTGCCCAGCTGTTTACCGGGCGGCGGCTTAGAATTCCCGTCACGCCTGAACTATGGCGCGGCTTTGTTCGTAGCTCTGCTCTTTTGCCTTTTTGGGGAACGGTTGATTCCGCCGTGGTGGTTTCCATTACCTTTCCGTTATGCCTACGACTGGGTTCCGGGGCTGATTCTCATCTGGAATCTGTTTACGATGACCACGGCGGTCTTGCTCTTGATTCTGGGCCGGATTCCAGACTTCAAGCCGGAACGGCGGCAATTTCTGCGAGGCTCAACCGCAGCTGCTTGTGCCATTCCAGCGGTTGTCTTCGGGGGAGCCATCATTACCCGGAAAGACTTCAAAATTAACGAAATCGACTTGAATTTTCCCGATCTGCCCAAGGACTTGCGCGGACTCCGGCTGTTGCAAATCAGTGACATTCATATCGGCGCATTCTTTTCACGCAAGGACCTGGCGCGAGTTGTGGACGCCAGCAACGGACTGAAACCAGACCTGACCTTCATCACAGGCGATCTGATTACGACGGCGCAAGATCCTCTCGATACGTGCTTGCAGGAGCTGAGCCGGTTGAGGTCTGCGACAGGCGTCTGGGGCTGCATGGGAAACCACGAAATGTACGCCAAGGCGGAGAGCTACACGAAAGCGCGGGCCGCGGAACTTGGGATGGATTTTCTTCGCTTTGAGCGCCGGACGTTGAGTTTTGGCGATAGCCGTCTCAATTTGCTTGGAATCGATTTTCAGCACTGGTGGGAGGCTGTGGATGGCCTCGAAAATCTGGTCTCGAAGGACACATTCAACCTGCTGCTTGCCCACACACCGGAGGTCTTTCCAAAGGTTGCGGAGAAAGGTGTCCAACTCACGCTTTCCGGGCATACGCACGGCGGGCAGATCAATTTGGAGCTGTTCGGCGCAAATCTGAACGTCGTGGACCTTGCGACGAAGTACACGAAGGGCCTTTACACAGTTCCCGGTTCGAGCATCTATGTAAACTCTGGATTGGGCACGATCGGGGTCCCTATGAGAATTGGCGCGCCGGCTGAAATTTCCGTGATACGTCTGTGCAATTCCTGATTGTTAGCGATCTTCACGCCAATTGGCATGCACTCGAAGCCGTGCTTGCCGATGCCGAGGGCCGATATCAGCAGGTCGTTTGCTGCGGGGACGTTGTCGGCTACAACCCGAATCCCGCAAGAGTGCTTGACTGGACCAGAGCGCATTGCACTCCCGTTATCAGAGGCAATCACGACAAAGCAGTTGCCGGCGTGGACAGCCTCGAATGGTTCAACGACGTCGCGAAGGCATCGGCGTTGTGGACCATCGGCGAATTGGATGCCGAGCAACTTGGGTATTTGCGAGCTTTGCCGGAAGGGCCATCGCGTCTTCCCGAATTTCAGATCTGGCATGGCTCTCCGGTGGATGAAGACGAGTATCTGTCGTCGCCGCAGGAGGCCGCGCCGCGTTTCCAAAACCTTGATGCGCCGCTCGCGTTCTTTGGACACACGCATCTGCAAGGCGGATTCTTCTCAAAGTACGGGCGAGTCGGTAACATTCCGCAGGTTCCGAAGAAACGGAATGAGATCACGATTGAACTTGAACCCGACGTCCTTTACATGTTCAATCCAGGCTCGGTCGGACAGCCGCGCGACAGAGATCCGCGCGCCGCTTACGCCATTTACGACTCGGAGAAGGGAACCGTCGAGCTACGGCGCGTTGAGTATCCAGTGAAAGAAACGGCGGCGGAGATTAAGGAAGCGGGACTACCCGACGTGCTCGGGTTGCGGCTCTTCGTGGGGTTCTAACTCCGCAGGCTGGATCTGCAGAAGCGGTGAACGTGCGGAAGTGCCATTGACCGCACTCTGATCGAAAGAAAGCCCGCAGTTTGGCCGCGGCGGCTTTCCCGATCAGCGCGGTAAGTTCTTCAGACGGCGCTTGCCGCACACGCTCCAGGCTTCCCAAAGTCCGCAGGAGTTTCTGGACTGTTTTCTCACCGATACCGGGTATGTCGTGAAGTTCGGATGTCAATCGATTGGCGTTGCGGCGGGTTCGATGAAAAGTTACGGCAAAGCGGTGCGCTTCGTCGCGGATCTGTTGGACCAGATGCAGCATAGGCGAGAACTTATCGAGAATGACCGGCTCGTCTTCCTGGCCGTAGACATAGATCCACTCCTCGCGTTTGGCTAGGGACGCGAGCGGTTGGTCGGTGATGCCGATGGCCTCGAGCGCTTCAGCCGCGGCATGAAGTTGGCCGAGGCCGCCGTCCACCAGCACAAGGCTGGGGAAGGGAAGTTTTTCTTCCTGGAGCTTTGAATAGCGGCGCGTGACTACTTCCCGCATGGAGGCGAAGTCGTCATTGCCCACGACGGTTCGAATGATGAATTTGCGGTAGTCGGCCTTCTTCATCTTGCCGTCTTCCCAGACCACCATGCTCGCTACCTTGTCGGTACCCTGGATGTGCGAGATGTCGAAACACTCGACGCGCCTGGGGGCCTCTGGAAGGTTGAGAGCGTCCTGAAAAGCTTCCTGAATCGCTTTCGACGAGGGCCGCATGACGCGAAAGCGCTGCTCGAAACTGTGCTTCGCGTTTGTCTCTACCAAGCCGAGCAAGGCCTTTTTGCTGCCTCTTTGAGGCGTCGCGATTTCTACTTTTCTTCCGCGCAGATCGGAGAGAAATTCTTCCAGTTCTTCGCGGGCCTCAAAGTCGGCGGGAACGTGAATCAGGCCCGGAATGTAGCGGCTTCCGACGTAGATCTGTTTCAGCAAGGCTTCGAAGAACTCGGGCGCGTTGAATTCCATTTGATCTTCCCAGAAGAACTCGCGGCGATCGACGATGGTGCCGTTGCGAAGATGGAACAGATTTACGGCTACCAACGGAGTCTCGGCGTGATACGCGAAGATGTCGGTGTCGTCGCCCTCGGCAGCGGCCATTTTCTGTTTCTGTTCCATCTCGCGTACGGTGGACATCAGGTTGCGCAGACTGGCCGCTTCTTCGAACCGCATGTCCTCGGAAGCAGATTGCATCCGCCGTTCCAGTTCTTCGGCGAGATCCTTGTGACGGCCGTCCAAAAATAGTCGAACGTCGCGCACGGCTTCCCCGTAGATCTGTTCGTTCGTGAGCCCTTCCACGCATGGGCCCAGACAGCGATGGATGTGGTACTGCAGGCAGGGATGGGTGTGGCGCTTGTTCAAATCAATCCGGCAGGAGGGAACAAGAAAATGCCGGTGAATGAAGTGCACTAGACGATAGGCTAAATTGCCGGGAAAGAAGGGACCGTAATAGCTGGCCCCGTCCTTTAGAAGCCGGCGCGTCACGTAAACGCGCGGATACTTTTCGTTGGTCAGCTTGACGTATGGATAAGTCTTGTCGTCCCGCAGCAGAATGTTGAAGCGTGGTTTGTACTGCTTGATGAGGTTGTTTTCAAGGGCCAGCGCTTCTTTGTTGTTATCTACTTCAATGAAAGCGATGTCGCGCGCTTCGGCAATCAGGCTGCCGGTTTTGGCTTCGGCGAGACGGTCTTCGTTGAAGTAGCTGCGGACACGGCTGCGTAGGTTTTTAGCCTTACCGACGTAGAGGACGGTTCCCGCACCATCTTTGTAGAGATAAACGCCGGGTTGGGTAGGAAGCTGCGCGACCTTTTCGCGTAAATCAGTTTCAGGTAAGCGCATCGAGCAGGCGGGAGTGAAAAGCTATACTTTTATTGTGACACGCAAAACGTTTTTTGCCTGTCTGCTCGGTGTCTTTTCCGCTTCTTTCTCCTCCGCACAGAAAGCGAAGAGCGACCCTCCGCGGCAAGACGCGACCAAAGCAGCGCAGCAATCACCGGACGAAGAGGAACCACCTGAAGAGGACGAAAGTCTTAAGCCGCGAGTTTATGCGTTCAATCCGCTCGAAGCGGAACGAAGCATCAGGGTAGGGAACTTCTACATGCATCAGGCGACGCCGCGAGGTTACCGCGCGGCCGCGATGCGTTTCGAAGAAGCTTCGAAGTTCAACCCGAATTCCGCCGAAGCTTTTCTAAGACTGGGCGAGGCGGAAGAGAAGCTGAAAAGCAAAGACAAGGCCAAGGTTGCTTTTGGGCGTGCGGTGCAGATCGACCCTAGTTCAAAGATCGGGAAAGAAGCCGAGAAGAAGCTGAGTTCGCTTCGGTAGAGTTTTAGAGTTATCATCATGCGACCGGACGTTACGCATGACCACTCCAGACCCGAGATACGACGTTAATCCCATAGTAGTCGCGCGATATCTAGGCGCGGCGCTTTTATTTGGAATGCTGGTGATTGTATTCCACCAGGCAAGGGTGACCGCGCTTTTGTGGGCAGGTGCATCGTTCATGGTTGGAACGGTGGCAGGGCTGCTTTTTGGAATCCCGCGGACGCTGCAAACGAGGGAGCTAAGGGATAAGGCATACGACCAGCGCGTCAATACTAATCTCGAAGAGATCTCCGATTGGCTGACGAAGATTTTGGTGGGGCTCGGCCTGACGCAATTGGGTAAGATCCGTTGGATGTTGCAGGATGCCGCATCGTATGTTGCCGGAGGGCTTGGAGACGCAGCGGGCCAACGCGCCTTTGCGTATGGGCTGCTCACCTATTTCAGCCTTGTGGGATTCATCGGAGCGTATCTCCTGGCCAGAATCTTTCTGCCCCGAATGTTCAGAACCGCAGAAGGGGGACTGGAGGGACTTGTGCGTGGCTCAGAGGATCTCGGACAGTTTCTAGGAGCCGCTCAGCCTGCCAAAACTTCCGGAGGGGGCGCATTGAGTTCAGGCGGTTCGGCCGACCCGAGCGGACAGAGACTTGCCGAAGCATCGAAAACGGTCGAGATGACCGCGCGTATTTTGGAGGCGCATCACGATCTGGAAAAGAAGGAACCTGCCGATGTTCTGAGAAAGCACATCCCTACGCTTGAGGCAGCCAAGGGCGATATGCCGGAGTCGCGAGCGCTGTTCGTTATTCTTGGGCGCCTGTACAGGTGGACTGGGGATCTGGGCAAGGCGATCGCCACGCTGACGGAATTCATCGATAGGAAAAAGGCGAGTGGAAGCGCGGATGACGAGGATACGGCCATGGCGTATTACAACCGGGCGTGCTATTACGCGCAAAAGGCAGTTGAATCGCGGCAAAAAGAAGAGCCAGAATCGGTAGCGGCGGACCTGATGCGCCAGAGCGCCTCCGATCTGCGGGACGCACTTTCAAGAATGCCGAAGTATCAGGAATACGTTGTTACAGACCCAGACCTAAAGGTCCTGGTGGACGCGTATCCCGAGTTCCGGAGAACTCAAGCTTAAGGGCGGAACTTTAAAGCCCTCCGCGTTCGTCGATTCTTCCGTTTTGGTGGGTGATTCGCATGGATGCCTCTCTTCTATTAAACACGAAGACTTGCAGAGCATTAGTGCTGTCCGGCTGAGAAAGTTTGCAGGTTATTGCGCACTACGTCAGTTATTATATCGTTTTATCGGCGTTCCAGGCGGTCGCTCATCTTTGCTACCTGAATTTCGAGGTCCCGGAGCTGCTTCGTGAGGTCCGATACGTCGTCTCTCATCGCCATTTGCTTGCGCATTTCGGTGACATCGTTCTGGAGCTTGGATAAATCGATGGCGGTTCGATCACTCATCGTCAACCGGCTGGAGAGTGCGAAGACAAGGCTCACAATCATCCCGATCACCGATATCCACTGAAAAACCGGGACTCGGGCATTTGCGAGATTGAAACCGTCTGGATTTTGATGTTCGGACATTACTGCACCGTCCCATGCTTTTTGCCGCCTTGCTCTGCGGGGGCAAGATCGAGATATTTCACGGCTTCAGGCTAGTACGTGCAAACGCATGCGCTTTGCGGATACTGGACGGAACGAGAGTCCGATTTCGGCATAAATGGCCGTAAATACGCCACTTATCGGGCCGGTTGTGATTTTTTCGGAATTTGTGACTGCGTTTTGAAGGCTCATTCACCGCGCAGGACTTCGAGTGGCTTCTGGTTTAGGATTCGCGCGCTGGCAAGCCATCCGGCGGCGTTGGCAAGGAGGGCCGTAGCGACGATTACAAACAGCACGGCGGCCCAATCGAATTGGAAGGAGGCCTCAATGAATTTGTCCGCGACAATCCTTGTGAAGAGATTGGCGAGCAGGCCTCCCACGGCTCCCGACACAGCTCCCAAGATAGAGAACTCGACCGAAAAGATCCCGGTAATGCGGCGCTTGGTCGCGCCCAGAGTCTTCAAAATCGCCACTTCGCGAATCCGGCGATAGCGTGTCCCGGCGACGCTGGAGCATAGGATGATGACGCCCGCGGCAATGGCGAACAAAGCCAAGAACCGGATGACAACGGCAACCTGATCGACCGCTTCCTGAATCCGCTGCAACACGTCGGCCAGAGTTCATCACGGTGACGGTCGGGAAACGATCAAAAATCGCTTCTTCAATTTCCGGAATGTGAGCCGGGTCGGCGTGTACGGCCCCGTAATAGACGACCGGAAGGCCGGCCAGAGCCTGGCGCGGGAAAACCAGATCGTAGCGGACCGGGGCTCGGGCTTCGCGCCGAAAGACTGCTACGACGGGCGCGTTCACGGTGCGTCCGGCAAGCCGAAACTGCAATTGATCACCGAGCTTTAAGTGGAAATTGCGCTGGGCTTCTTCGGAGACGGCAAGTTGCGGCTGATCTGTAGCCGGGTTCCACCAGTGACCGTGCGCTATGTGCAGGCTGTCAGGTAATTTCCCGGCGGTCGTGATTCGGACGGCTCCCAACTGGTTTTTTCGTTCGCTGGGGAGCTTCAATTGGTCCGCCGCAACACCATTCTGGGTCAAGAGTTTCGCGACGATGTATCCGACCAGGTCAACTTTACTGGTGACACCGGGTTGAGACTCGACGAGTTTGGAGACGCCGGAGGAATCGCGAATATCCAGAAGGAACAAGTTGCCTTCGCGTCCCGGGCCCTCGCTCGTCACCTCTCGCATGACGGTTTGCTGCAAAAGATAGGTGCTGGTGGTGAACATCACGCCCACCCCAAGCGCAACCAGGACGGATCGCGCCTGATTGCCGGGCCGGTAGAGATTGGCAAATCCGTGCCGGAAGGCTGAAGGGAGACGGGTGCTTGCGCCTCGAACGATGCGCCGCATTAGCATAAGCAGGAGAGCCGCAACGCCCGTCAGAACGAGGATACTTGCGGCGAGACCGGCGATGAAGTAGAGTCCGATTTTCCAGGAATCGCTGAGCCACACGGCAATTCCCGCGAAGCCGAGCAGGATCAGAAGCGCGCCCGCAATGCCAGGCAGCTTTTCGCGCCAGTGCTTCTTGTTTTCGAGCGTAGCGTCGCTCATATTGCGCCGGAACACGAGGCTGGGGCGGATGTTTCGTATCGCGAGCAGCGGCGGCAGCGTGAAGAGCAGCGTTGCGAGAATTCCCAAACACATGCCCTGTACGCTGAAGGACCAGTCCCAGGGCACCTCCGGAAGCTGGGCAAAGACACGTTGAATCAGTATGGGGAACGACTTTTGGACCAGGGCGCCAATGGCGACTCCAATCACCGCTCCCGCAGTGCCGAGCCAAAGCGTTTGAAGCAGGTAGATCTGGATGATTTGATTGGAACGCGCGCCTACCGCTTTCATAACACCGATTGTGTCCATGCGTTGCTGCAGATGCGAGTACATCGCCATGGCGACTCCCAGCGAACCGACAATCAGGGCTATGAGGCTGACCAGACTTAAAAACGTAGTGGTATTGTCGATGGCTTTCCCGATTACGGGGCTGCCCTCGCGGTAATCGGTGATGAAGACGTGGGGAAGCGCGGTTTTGAGTTCGGCTTTCATCCGGTCGAGATTGACATTCGGCCGTAGTTTGAACAGGAATCGTTGCGCCGCCCGGCTGCCATACTGCATCAGGCCGGTGCGGTCCAGGCCGCTGCGAGTTATCAGTATTCTCATGCCGGGGCCGAAGCCGGAGGCGAGCCGGTCTGGCTCCGTGATCAGCGTTCCGGTGATTCGGAATTCTTTGCCGCCCAGGCGGATCACATCGCCGGGCTGGACCTTCAGACGGAGCAGCAGTTCAGGCGTGACAACAACCGAAGAGTCATCGGGCAGGAGTGCTGAGAGTGGCTGAGCGGGGCTGAGGGTAAGGTGGCCGTCGAAAGGATAGAGCGCAGGATCGACCGCTTTTACAGCAACCATCTGGGGTACGCGCTGGTGATGGGAGCCGGCCATCGAAATGGTCTCGGTCACCTGAGTCATTTGACCGTATTTATGTCCAAGCTCCTTCATTCGCTGGAGCTCTTCTGGGGTGGGGAGGGCCCAGATTTGCCCCTGCACATCAGCCGCGATCAGTTGCTTGGCATTCCGCAGCAGCATGCCCTTGAATGCGTAGCCGAAACCTTTCACTCCGCTGAGTGCGGCGACGCCCACGGCGACGGCGAGGACCACGAAAAGGAACTTGGCCGGGTGCGGCTCGGACTTCGCGAAATGCAATCTTGGAACCTGTGCGGAGAAACACGTTAGACTTCCACCGCGCGCGCGGCAAGTTCGTCGCTAAGCACGCGTCCGTCACGCAGATTGATGATCCGGTCCGCGTATTCGGCCAGTTTGGGATCGTGCGTGACTAGGATGAGCGTGGTCTTCTCCTCGCGATTCAGTTGCAGCAGCAGTTCAAGAACGTGCTGGCCGTTGGCGCTGTCGAGATTACCCGTTGGTTCGTCGGCCATCAGAATGGGAGGCTTTGTAACAAACGCACGCGCCAAGGCAATGCGCTGTTGTTCGCCGCCTGAAAGTTGGACTGGATAATGGTGGGCGCGATTCGTCAGGCCAACACGCGCGAGAAGTTCTTTGGCACGGCGCCGCGCGTCGCCTTTATAGCCGCTCAATTCTGCCGGTAACAGGATGTTTTCTTCGGCAGTGAGCGTGGGGACCAGTTGATAAGACTGAAAGACGAACCCGATTTTGCGGCCGCGCAGACGTGCGAGATCGTCTTCTTTCAGGTTTGTGATGTCGGTTCCATCGAGGATAATGTTGCCCGATGACAGCGTGTCGAGGCCGGCCAGCAATCCGAGTAAGGTGCTTTTTCCGCTGCCAGATACGCCCATAATGGCGAGAAACTGCCCGCGAGGAACGGAGAAGCTGATATCGCGTAGGATTTCGACACGATTGGGCGGATTATCGATGACCTTCGAGATCTGGCGCACTTCGATGACGGCTGCGGGGACGGGGGCATTGTCACTGGCGGAGGGTGGATCGATAGAGGAGGACATGTCAATCTTGGGATGTGAAGATACGCGGGCCTGGTGCCATTTTCGCAGCTTGCTTGATTTTGGTTGCCTGCAAGTCTGCGGATAAAAGGCGCTTCTACAGAAGAACAACGCACGGCGGCACCCGTAAGTTCCACGGCTAAAGCCTGCTGACACGAGGCCGGTCATCGTTGCTTTTGGAGATAGTTTGACAGCGGGCGTAGTGGAAAATACTTACCCCGAGTATCTGCAGAAGTTACTTGATGAACACGGATATAAGTATAGGGTCGAGAACCAGGGTGAGAGCGGCGACACGACGACGGACGGACTTGCTCGAATTGACAACGTGATCGCGGCCCATCCGGCATTGGTGATTCTTGAGTTCGGTGGAAATGATGGGCTGCGTGGAATTCCCGTGGATGCGACAAAGAAGAACATGCAGGCGATGATTGAAAGATTGCAGCAGGCCAAAATTCCGGTGGTGCTCGCCGGGATTACTCTGCCTCCTAACTACGGTCCCGATTACGTGCAGCCATTCACTGCGATGTTTCCAGAACTCGCGAAGGAATTCAAAGTGCGGCTGCTGCCTTTCTTATTGGTGGATGTGTACCGGCATCCGGATATGATGCAGCCCGACGGCATACATCCGAATGGGGCAGGGAACCGGGTAGTCGCCGCTGATGTGTTTCGGTTTATTGAACCCGTGCTTGTGAAGGCTCCGGGACACCCGTGAGTTATCCGGATTCAGTTCGCTATCTATACGCGCTCGGGAATGAGTTGAAGGTGGGGGCGAAGTGGGGCCTTGAGCGGATGCGGACGCTGCTCGACGAGCTTGGAAATCCTGAACGCGGCCAGCGCTTTGTTCATGTGGCGGGGACAAACGGTAAAGGATCGACTTGCGCGATGATCGCGAGCGTTCTGCATCATGCTGGACTGCGGACGGGCTTGAATACCTCGCCGCATTTGAGCGAGCCGACGGAGCGTATTCAGATCAACGGCGTGGCGATTGATGACGAGGAGTTTTCGCGGGCGTTCGACGTTGTCCACGCGGCGGCGGAGAAGTTGCTGGAGGAAGGCCGGATTGATGGGCATCCGTCGTATTTCGAGACAGTGACGGCGATGGCGCTTCTGGTGTTTCGTGAGAGGTGCGAGATCTCGGTGATGGAAGTGGGGCTGGGAGGACGGCTGGATGCGACGAACGTGATTGCGCCCGTACTGACGGTGATTACGCCAGTCGCGTTTGATCACGAATCGTTTTTGGGCAATACGATTGAACTGATTGCGTCTGAGAAGGCGGGGATCATCAAGGCTGGTATTCCGCTGGTATTGTCGAGGCAATCTGGCGCAGCCGAAGTTGTAATTAAGGAACGCGCGCGCGAGCTTGGATGCCGGGTGGTTCGTGCAGCCGACGCTGAGATTGCGGATGTCAGGGCGACGGCTTACGGTTCGGAATTCCGTCTGGATGGGGCGATGTATGAGTGTGCCTTGCCGGGAAGGCATCAAATAGAGAATGCCGTAACGGCGATTTTGGCGTGCCGGGAACTCGGGATTGAGAACGAGGCGATCCAAGAGGGTCTGCGAAATGCGCGCTGGCCGGGAAGGCTTGAATTGGTGTCGCGTAATCCGGATTTCATTCTGGACGGAGCGCATAATCCGGCGGGGGCGCGGGCGCTTGCTTCGTACATTCGGGAGTTCTGTTGCGGACCGGCCGGTTTGGATGGTTTATGGCGCGATGCGCGATAAAGCTGATTGAGGAGGTTACCGCGTGAATTGTTTCCCATTGGCGGACCGGATTGATTCTGACGGCACCGGATTTTCCGAGGGCGCTTCGTCCCGAGGCGATTTTGGCGGCGCACGATCATTCGAATGCGGTGATTGCGGCGACAGTTGAAGAGGCTATCAAAGCGGCCCGGAGCGCGCCGCCGGATGCGGTGGTGTTCTTTCACGGGATCGTTATATCTGGTGGGGCAGGCGCGCGGATTGCTGGTGGGTTTGAATTAGCTTAAACTTGAACTATGGCGCAGAGTGAAGCTGTCGATCTTTTCGTTTCGACCGAGCCCGAGGTGGAGGTTGACGCTGAAACGGCTGCGGCTATTGAGCGCGGAATTCGGGATGCTGGAAGCTGGCCGATACGGTGCCGATCGAAGATGTTCCGGAGCTTATAACGCAGTGGATTTCAAAATACGCCTCACAGAAACGGCGTTAACCGATTTCGAAGAGGTCGTGGGTTGGTCTTGGGAGAACCATCGAAGAAACAAGCGAACGGTTCGCAACGATCTTTATTGAATCATCTTCGTCTACTGGAGGGACTTCCGTTTTTGGGAGTGCCGGTAAGCGGTTATCCCGGAATCCGCAAGATTCTCCACTCACCATTGCACATTTACTATCGCGTCGATCGAGAAAGATCCGCTATTGAGATCCTTCACTTCTGGCACGTCAAGCGAAAGACACCCCGCTTCTAAGCCAACGCAATGTCACGCCTGTCTGAGGAACGTGCATGAAGTGGCTGCGCGGAGTTGTGATTGCCGATCCGGCGATCATTTTAGCGACCATTTTTTTTGGCAGCATCAGCCTGGTGGTTTCATTTTTTGAGCCGACCGGAAGAGCGATGCACCGGGTGGCGCGGGCTTGGGCTCGATTTCTGGTTGCGGTCAGCGGCGTCAAGGTGCGCGTTGAAGGGCTGGAACATATCTCGCCGGATGGCAGTTACGTGTTTCATCGCCAACCACCTGAGCTATATGGACACTCCGGTGGTCCTTGCACATATTCCGGTACAGTTCCGGTTTCTTGCCAAGAGAGGCCTGTTCCAAATCCCACTGCTCGGCACGCATCTTGGACGGGCCGGGCATATCCCCGTGCCTCGCGAAGATCCTCGCGCGGCCGTGAAGACTATGCAGAAGGCGGCTGAGACGATACAGGAGAAGAAAATCTCGCTCTTGATTTTTCCCGAGGGAGGCCGGTCGCACGACGGTCAACTTCAGTCCTTCAAGGAAGGCGGCGCTTACATTGCGATCCGGGCTGGGGTTCCGATCATTCCCGTGGCGATTCTGGGAACGCGGGAGGTATTGCCGTATGGCGCCGGCGTGGTGAAGCCAGGTGCGGTAACTCTCCGGATACTGAAGCCAATTGACACGACGAAGCTGACCCTGAAAGATCGCGGCCGAGTGAACGAAGAATTGCGCAATCTGATTTCGAAGGAACTCGGGCAAGCCAATTAACAGCAGCCGGTCTTAGCGAGGACGATTTCGCCAATCTGTACGAGTGTGGGATATTTGCCCGTGTAGCAGGAATAACAGAAGTGGTGGTCGTGGTCGGCGAGCGCCGTTTGCAGAAATTCCAGCGAAAGATAGCCGAGCGAATCGGCTTCGACGTATTCGCGTATCTGCTCCAGGTCATTGTTCGCGGCGATGAGTTCGCGCTCAGAAGGCGTGTCAACGCCGTAATAACAGGGTGAGATGGTCGGCGGGCAGGAAATCCGAAGATGAACTTCGCTTGCCCCCGCATTGCGGACCATGCGAACGATTTTGCGGCTGGTCGTGCCGCGCACAATTGAGTCGTCCACCAGAATCACGCGCTTGCCCTCAAGAAGATGGCGCACCGGATTCAGTTTCAGCTTCACTCCGAAATCTCGAATGGCTTGTGAAGGTTCGATGAAAGTCCGGCCGACGTAGTGATTACGAATCAGGCCCTGACGATAGGGAATGCCCGATTCTGCGGAGTAACCGATTGCGGCGATTACCCCGGAATCGGGAACGGGTACGATGACGTCCGCATCCACGTGGTGTTCGCGGGCCAGAAGCCGGCCCATCAGTTCTCTGGTTTGGGCCACGGGCTTGCCGAAAACGGTGGAATCGGGGCGCGAGAAGTAGACATGCTCGAACGCGCAATGGGCGGGAGCTTGCGGAGGCGTGTACAACTCCCGGGTCATACCTTCGGGTCCGATGATCACCATCTCGCCCGGTTCGACTTCACCCACATACGTGGCATTGATCAGGTCGAACGCGCAGGTCTCAGAGGCGAAAACAGTTGCTACGGTTCCATCTGGAAGTTCCAGGCGTCCCATCGCTAGCGGGCGGAAGCCATAAGGGTCGCGAGCTACTATGACGCGGTCCTCGGCCAGAAAGACGAGAGAGAAAGCGCCTTCAATCTGTAAGAGGGCATCCCGGAGAGCTCCGGCCAGCGTGCGTTCACGCGACCGCGCCACTAAGTGCAGAATGACTTCGGTGTCGCTGGTGGACTGAAAAATCGAGCCGTCGGCTTCGAGATCCCGGCGCAGTTCAATCGCGTTTGTCAGATTGCCGTTATGCGCAACCGCGACTTGCCCCTTGCTGCATGCAACGGAGAGGGGTTGAGCATTTTTGAGGCTTGTGTCGCCCGCCGTCGAGTAACGCGTATGTCCAATCCCGAGGGCGCCTGGAAGTTGATTCAGCACCTCCGGCCTGAAGATATCGGCCACGTGCCCCATGCTGCGGACGCTATGAATCTTACGTCCGTCGCTGGTTGCCATACCCGCGCTTTCCTGACCGCGATGCTGCAGCGCATATAGACCGAGATAGATCAGGTTCGCGGCTTCAGGATGGCCGTATAGCGCGAATACGCCGCACTCCTCGTGCAGTTTGTCGAAAGGATCTTCGTGGGACGTATCGCAAAACGGAGCGTCTGTCAGAGTAATGGCGTCACCTCGCTAAACCAGTACGGGATCCTGCAGGAGATTTTTGAGGCCTGTATCCCAAAGTGTTTTCAACTCGTCCACACGGCCTTCAATGAGGCTTTGGCTCCGGTTCCGGACGCTCAATCTCGACTCAAGTGTAACGCCGATTGTCACCGCTTTGACACCGTTTTTCTCGCAAGCCTCGAAAACCTCTTTCCGGGATAGCGGTAGAAACCAGAATTCGCGATGGTCCCTCATGAAAGAGCAGTAATTCCGGAGCCAGTTCCGAATCGAGATCAATCTTCGCGCCGATTTCGGCTGGGCCAAAACAGGCTTCCGCTATGGCGATGGCCAGTCCGCCTTTGCTAAGATCATGCGCCGATTCGACCGCTTGTTCGCGAACGAGTTCTCGGATCGTTACCTGCACCCGCTTCTCATAATCCATATCGAGCGCGGGGGGCTGGCCGAATAGGGAATTCAGAATCACCTTAGCGTATTGAGTTCCGCCCAATTCATCAGGCGCGGGCGTACCTAGCCCGCCAATCAGGATGACGGTGCGGCCCGCATTCAAGAAAGTAGTTCCTGGCGGAATCGCGGTCGGCATCGTACCTACAATTCCGACAACCGGAGTCGGGAAAATCGGCGTGCCTAGCGTCTCGTTGTAGAGGCTTACGTTGCCGCCCGTGACCGGCACTTCAAAGAATCGGCAAGCCTCCGCCAACCCTTCGATGGATTCGACGATCTGGGCCATGATCTCAGGACGTTCCGGATTGCCGAAGTTCAGATTGTTGGTTGTTGCAACGGGTAGCGCGCCAACTGTCGATAGATTGCGGCAGCACTCGGCCACAATCAGCTTCGTCCCCAGCCGTGGGTCGAGCGCACAATATCGCCCATTTCCATCGAGAGACATGGCAATCGAGGTACCGGTCTCTTTGATGCGAATAACGGCGGCCTCGGCGCCCGGACCCGCTATGGTGTTCGTCCGGACTTGATGATCGTATTGCTCCCAAATCCAACGTTTAGAACAGATGTCGCCCGATTCAAGCAGCGCTTTCAAATCCGCCGTGAGGTCGGCGCTATGAACCTCGGGACCATGCAACGGGGCGACGCGAAGAGGACTCGTGCGGGGCCTATCGTATTTCGGAGCTTCGTCAGCGAGGGCGCGGTTCGGAATTTCCGCGAAGACCTCTCCGTGGTTTTTAACGCGCATCATGCCGTCGGCAGTGACCACGCCGATGGTGGCGGCGTCCAAGCCCCATTTTTTGAAAACAGCGAAAATCTCGTGCTCGCGGCCTCGCTCCGCCACGATCAACATTCGCTCCTGCGATTCAGACAGCAGCATCTCATAAGGAGTCATGCCGGACTCCCGCTGTGGGACGTACTGCAGATCGATTTCGATGCCGGTTCCGGCGCGGCTGCCCATCTCGCAAGTTGACGAGGTGAGGCCGGCCGCACCCATGTCCTGAATGCCGACGATAGCTCCCGTCTTCATCGCTTCGAGACACGCTTCGAGCAGCAGCTTCTCCATGAACGGATCGCCAACCTGTACATTGGGCCGCTTCTGCTTCGATTGTTCCGTGAACTCCGCCGAGGCCATGGACGCGCCGTGAATGCCATCGCGACCGGTCTTGGCGCCTACATAAATGACCGGATTACCAACACCGCTCGCGGTGCCGTAGAAGATTTCGTCGTGCCGGAAAATTCCCAGCGCAAAAACATTGACGAGCGGATTACCGTCGTAGCTCTCTTCGAAGACGCACTCGCCGCCTACCGTTGGAACGCCGAAGCAATTGCCGTAGTGCGCAATGCCGGAGACCACGCCTTCCAAGAATGTGCTGATTGCGGGTTCCGGTTTTCTCGTCGTCGAGCCTACCGAAGCGAATCGAATCCATCACCGCAATCGGCCGCGCACCCATTGTGAAGATGTCGCGCAAAATTCCGCCCACGCCAGTGGCCGCGCCTTGGAAAGGCTCAATGAAACTCGGATGATTGTGCGACTCGATTTTGAAGGCGATTGCAAAGCCGTCTCCGATATCGATGATGCCCGCGTTCTCGCCCGGCCCTTGCAGGACGTACTTACTTTCGGTGGGCAGCTTTTTCAGATGAATACGGGAACTCTTGTAGGAGCAGTGTTCGCTCCACATGACGCTAAAAACGCCGAGTTCCGTGAAAGTTGGTTCGCGCCCAAGCAGGCTGACAATTTTGTCGAACTCAGACGGAGTAAGTTGATGGGCGGCGATCACTTCGGATGTGATCTTGCTCATGATTTAGCGGTTTGAAGGACGGGCGCAGTGAGGAGGGAATTCAAAATCGCAAGGCCGTCGGTGTTGCCAACCAATGGGTCGGCGGCGCGTTCGGGGTGCGGCATCAGGCCCATCACATTGCGTTTCGCGTTCAGGATTCCAGCTATATCGCGCATCGATCCGTTGCAGGAATCCCGGTAACGAAGAACAACCCGGTCTTCAGCCTCGAGCTGGTCCAAAGTTTTTCGTCGGCTACATAACAACCTTCGCCATGAGCCACCGGAAGTCTCAGAAGATCGCCCTTGCTGGCGGCATGAGTGAAAGGCGAATCGGTAGTGGCGACCTCAACGGGTATAGTCCGGCAAACGAACTTCAAGTTGGCATTGCGCACCAGCGCTCCTGGAAGCAGGCCCGCTTCCGTCAAGACCTGGAAACCGTTGCAGATACCCAGCACCAAGCCTCCATCGCGGGCGAACCGCTTCACGGCATTCATGACGGGCGAAAACTTGGCAATGGCTCCACAACGCAGGTAGTCGCCGTAGGAAAAGCCGCCGGGTAGGATCACGGCGTCCACATTTCCCAGAACCGCCGAATCATGCCAGATAAACTCGGCCGGCTGATTCAGGTTCCGGGAAACGGCGTACCAGGCGTCGTGGTCGCAATTACTTCCGGGGAATACGACTACGCCGACTTTCATGTGCAGTTTTGAAGTACTGTTTGCTTACGCGCCACTTGCCGCGGTGGCAGGAGCGGCTTTCTTTCGCGTCGCGCGCCTTTTTTCAACTGGCGGCTGGCGGTCACTCTTCCTCAGAGCTGGTAAAACTATCGAGCTTACAAACTTTTTCTCGCCATGCTCATCAAATTTAATTACGATGTAATCGTCGTTACATGAAAGCACCGAACCGAGACCAAACTTTCCGTGCTCGACTTGGGCGCCCTGGGCGAATGCCGGTTTGCTGGCCATGGCTAGAATCCTCTATAGGTAATTGTAACAATTTGACTTATCCTATGTCGAGCGCCCCGCTTGCTCTGCTGGTACCATTCGGAGAATCATGCTTACAAGATGTTTCCATATAATGGGTTAGGCCATATGGTTTAAATCATGGAGGAACTGAAGAAGAAACTACAGGACGAGATCACGGCGCTCGAATACGAACTGCGTAACGAGTTGCCGAGGGAGATCCTGAAGGCTCGCGCGCACGGAGATCTCAGCGAGAACGCGGAGTATCACGCCGCCAAAGAGCGGCAGGGTCTTGTGAACGCCCGGCTGGGCCAGTTACAGGCTCGCTTGCGCGAATTTTCCATGGTGGACATGTCAAAGATCCCGCGAGACCGTGTTGGCTTGGGGTCGCTGGTTGTCGTCCTGGACGTGGACAAGGACGAAGAACACACCTATAGCCTGGTTACGAGCGAAGAGGCCGACGCTTCCAGCGGGAAGATTTCCACGAGCTCTCCGATTGGGCGCGGCTTATTGGGCAAGCGTGTCGGTGAAACCGCAAAGATTCAAATTCCTGGCGGTGTAAGGGAAATGGAAGTTTTAAAACTCACCACCATTCACGACACCGCTATTTCATAGTAGGAACAGAAGATGACTTACACTCGTGCAATCGGCCTTGGCGCAAACAGCATTATCCGGCTGATTGTTCGAGCACTCGCTCTCTCGAAAATCAATCCCAATGTTCTGACATTCCTGGGTCTGGTGATCAATATGGTCGCCGCCGCCTTTCTGGCCACGGGGAGTTTCCGGACTGCGGGATTCATTATCATTTTTGCCGGGCTGTTCGACATGGTCGATGGGCGGGTGGCGCGCGAAACCAATCGGGTCACGCGGTTCGGGGCCTTCTTCGATTCGGTTCTCGACCGGTACTCGGATCTTGGGCTATTGGTTGGATTACTCGTCTACTACGGAACTATAAATCGACCGTCTTATGTAGTGCTGACCGCCGTTGTCATGACCGCTTCCGTGATGATCAGCTATGCGCGAACGCGTGCTGAAAATATCATCCCAACTTGCAAGGTAGGTTTTTTGGAACGGCCTGAACGCGTGGTGCTGCTCATCATTGGGGCGCTGTTCGACAAGATGGCTCCGGTGCTATGGGTGATTGCGATTTTGGGGAACCTGACGGTCATCCACCGGATGATTTTCACTTATCAGGAAGCCAAGCGCCTGGAAGAAGCGCAACTTCGGCCTGCGAGCGTGACGCGTTCCAATTCGCAGACCGCTTAATTTCCGTCTTCCAAAATAACCACTGCAAACGCCATTTCCGACGTGTGCGTGAGCGAAATGGAAATGCGGCGAACGCCCAACTCGGTGGCAATGCGAAGAGCGGCTCCAGTAAGCCGTAGCGTGGGCCGTCCCGAGGGTTCGTTCGTGACCTCAAAATCCTGCCAACCGACTCCGTGGCTCCAACCCGTGCCGATAGCCTTCATGCCGGCTTCTTTGGCCGCGAAGCGAGCGGCAAAACGTTCGGCGAAATTAGCCTTACTCGACGCGTAGGCTCTTTCGCGCGCCGTGTAAATGCGGTGCAGAAAACGTTCTCCGTATTGCGTGATGCTCTTGCGGATTCGCGCTACTTCCGCCAGATCCGTTCCAATGCCGAGAATCATCTGGGCTCCTGGGATCGAAGTTCGTAAACAATGGTCCGTCGTAACAGACGTCCGTTGACCGAACGAATCACATCCTGCGCACGTCCTGCGCGGAAAATCTAGGCTTGTGTCTTCCGGAAGGTGGCCCAACGCTTCTTCTGAGCCGCGGCGATCCGCTTACGCGCGTCCGCGCTCAGCACGCGTTTTTTAGTTCCAGTACCGGCGCGCTTATTCGTCGGCTTCGCGCTAGTTGCGGATTCGGTTGTCCGAGGCGGTCTGCCAACACGACGGCCTATCAAGGACCGTACCTGCGCAATCTGTTCGTCTAATTTCTGCTTCTGTGCCTCAAGACCCTGCAGTGCTGCTTCGAGGATCTCTTTATTCGGTGGTGCGGGGGGTCTAGCCATATCTATATCTTGTTAGTAACACGAAACTCCTCAATTTTGCTAATTGTAATGCAATTACTGCCCGGAATAGCACATTAAAGTTACCGGACCGTCGTTGACGAGATGAACTTTCATATGCGCTTGAAACACACCCGTTGAAACGTGGATTCCCCGATTTCGACAAACATTTACAAAATATTCGTAGAGCTCTTTGGCTGCTTCCGGCCTTGCCGCTTCGGAATAGGATGGACGGTTTCCTTTTCGCGTATCGCCGTAAAGTGTAAATTGAGATACGATTAACATCTCTCCAGATACATCGGCTACGTTCCTGTTCATGCGGCCTTCCTGGTCGGGGAATATTCGAAGTTGCGTGACTTTTCGCGCTAACTGCTCGGCCTGGAGGTTGTTATCTTCGCGTCCCACGCCGAGAAAAACAAGCACGCCGCTTCCTATCTGGCCGACGACCTTATCGTCAACCGTAACGCTTGCTTCAGAAACTCGCTGTATCAGGGCTCGCATGGGGTAACAGTTCGTGGATCTTAGTATCTGCTTTCAATCCCGGCTACTACACTACTGTAGAGATCGGGATTAGAATCGAGTACAGGATCAGATTACTGAAAATGAAGCGAATCGTTCTAGGTATTGCGGCGGCAGCGGTGATTTTGCTGAGTTTCCGAGTGGCTCAAGCGCAAGGGAAGAAAATCATTCCCGGTGAAGATTGGGTGTCACTGTTCAATGGCAAAGACCTTACTGGCTGGGAACAAGTCGGTAAAGAGAGCTGGACAATCGAGAACGGCTTGATACATGGGAAGGGTTTGACCAAAGATTACGGCTATCTGCAGACTGACAAGCCGTACAAAGACTTTCAACTCGCTTTACGCTTTAAGTGCGTTGGGGATGGGAACAGCGGAGTTTTTTTTCACTCGGCGTTTAAACCGGGTACGGCGGATGTAACGCAAGGGATGCAATTCGAGATCGACTGCAACATGATGCACCATACCGCTGGCGTTTACGGCGAAGACGGAAGGGGCTGGGTGGTCTGGCCCGCTCCCGAGAACGAGAGCGTCGTCCGAATGGGCGACTGGAACGACTATCTCGTCGAAGTGACCGGCAATCGATACCGGTCGCGGCTGAACGGCGTGCAGATGGTGGACTTCACGGATCCAAAGCCCTCCTCCGTCGATGGCACAATTGCGCTACAGCTCCACGCTGGGGGCCGAGGCAATATGGAGTTCAAAGATATCTGGATACGGGATTTATCGCACCGTTAAAGGCCACCATCTTGACCTCGCTCACGCTTCGGCGCTCGGTTTAGGGGTTACTCCTGCCTCAGTGCGGAGGCTGGATCGGTGCGAGCGGCTCGAATCGCCGGGACACAACACGACACCATAGCCGTACCCGCAACCAACAAGGCCGCCGCGATGTAAGTGATCGGATCGGCTGGCGTGATTCCGAAAAGCAGCGTTTCGGTGAAACGCGATAGCGCGAGCGCGGCTCCAAGGCCAATGACGATTCCCAGTAGGATCGGCCGCATGCCTTGTTTGACGATCAGACCAACGATGCTTCTCCGGGTTGCCCCGAGCACGACGCGAAGTCCGATCTCGGGAATTCGCCGGGCTACTGAATAGGCGAGCACGCCGTAAATGCCAGCCATGGCCAACAACAACGCCGTGGCTGCGAAGACCGCCAACGCTGCCATGTTCAATCTCTTCGGTCCCAACGAATCGCTAATGACCTCGTCAAACGTCTTCACGTTCGAGATCGGCAGGCCGGGGTCAATTTCCGAGAGACGCTTTCGAAGCAGCGGAACGATGCTGAGCGGATCTACGCGTGTATGGACGACGAATTCTACAGGAGAATATCCGCTTCCGTTGCCAGGGATATAGACGATCGGAATAGGATTCGAGTCCAGACCGCGCTCGCGCATGTCCGCTACAACGCCGATTACTTCCGCGACGTGATTGCTTTGCCCTTTCCACAGAACTGCCTGACGCCCAACCGGATTTTGTCGTGGCCACAACATCTCCGCAAGACGTTGGTTAATCACAACGCGCCCGGGACGGCCGAACTTGTCCTGCTCTGAAAAAGCCTTCCCCTTTAGGAGCGGCGTCCCCATGCTCTTGAAATAATCGCTGCTGACCAAGCGCCAGCTTGCCCAGGGAACATTCGTCGTGCTTGCCTGGCTAGTCGCCTCCGATGTCCCGGCGGCGACTATTCCCATACCCGGGTCCCATCCGGTAATAGGCCGTGTGTTTGACGCGGCCGCGCTGATGACTTGAGGCAATGATCCAACGCTTGCGAGAAGACGGTTCGTGATGAGCGTGGCACGGTCGCGGGTCGTAGGCGGACGGCAGGTTCACCGCGAACAGCAGCCGGTTGTCCGATTGAAATCCGCGGTCGGTCTGCAGCAACTCGCTGAAACTACGAATCAGCAGACCCGCTCCGACCAATAACATCAGAGAGAGCGCGACCTCCAGCATCACGAGCAGACTCCTTAGGCGCATCTGGCTCCGGCTTCCCATCTGACTCCGATCACCGTCGCGTAGCGCATTGGCCATGTTGTCGTATCGCAGTTGCAGGGCAGGCACAAGCCCCGAGAGAAGCCCAGTGGAACAAGCTGTTACGAATGTGAAGAGCAAAACCCAGACGTTTAACTGGACGTCGCCAATCCGCGGAATGCCGGTAAGATTGGCCGCCCTGATAGCGGAAAGGCCCACCATGGTCAAGACCAGACCAAAGCCTCCGCCAACGAGACTCAACAGGACAGACTCAATCATCACGAGGCGGAGAATTCGACCGCGGCTTGCGCCAAGCACGGCACGGATCGTCATCTCCCTCCCGCGTGCGGTCGCTTTGGCTAAGAGCAGGTTGGCGAGGTTTACGCAGGCGATCAAAAGCAAAACGGCGACGGCGGCCAGAAGTACACGGAGCGCGCTTGTAAGATTTTGATCGGCGCCCCACCGTGCGGCGGATGTCATAGTAACGCCCATTCCCGCATCCTGGCGCGGATACTGTTCCGCCAGCCAGCGGCAAACAGTTTGCAAATCCGCCGCCGCCATCCTTGCCTGAAACGTGGGGCCGTAAACGTCCTACGACGGAGAGTTCAAAGGAGCCTCGGTTTGTGTTTGTCCCTTGCACTAAAGGAACGAATACGGAAGCGTCATTAAGCCAAGGCTCCCCGGAAGGTAGCACTCCAACTACGACGTAGGGCCGGCCATCGAGCCGCAGTATTCGTCCTACTATATGCGGATCGGCGCTAAATTGTGTTCTCCAAAATTTGTTTTCCAGCAAAACAACCTGGTTCTGGTGAGATGGGCTATCTTCATCGGGCAAAAAGCCGCGCCCCAGCACCGGGTTCGCGCCAAGCAGCCGGAAAAACCCCGCCGAAACACGGCCAACGTCCACATGCTCAGGTTCGCCGTTGCCGGTCATGTTCCAATCCGCCGCTACAAACGCGCCCATCTCTTCGAAGGTCTTATTGTGCGCGCGTATATCCCAAAAGTTCGCCTCGGCAACGGAAGCGTGCTGCCAACCCTTCTGTACGCCGTGTTTCCCAAATCTGCACCAGCCTATCGGGTTGAGGAAACGGCAGCGGTTGCAGCAGAACAGCGTAGAAGACGCTGAAGATCAGCGTAGTTGCACCAATGCCGAGCGTCAGCATCAGCAGTGCCAGCGCAGTCGAGCCGGAATTCTTCTTCATGCTCCGGATCGCATGCCGAACGTCTTGCATCAACCCGTCGAGTGCGCTGCCTATTCGCACTTCTCGAACCTGCTCTTTCACTTGTTCCATGCCGCCTAATTCGATGGCTGCTTCACGGCGAGCTTTCCCGGGCTCGATGCCTGCCCGAACCTTTTCTTCAATTGACAATTCCAAGTACGCGCCGAGTTCGTCGTGCAGGTCTTTTTCCAAACGGTCTTTACGTAAGAGAGTCTTCCAAAGGCTTACGAAGGGAGAGAGGATCGGCATAGATATTGCCTAGCTGGCCGCAAGAGCCGCCGCCATTGCGGTGGAAATTTGCGCCCAATGCTCTTCTTCAATGCCGAGCTGCCGCTGTCCCGCCTTGGTGAGTTTGTAATACTTCGCCCGGCGATTATTGTCCGATTCGCCCCAGGAGGCCGACAGCCATCCGGCTTGCTCCATACGGTGCAGAGCGGGGAAAAGAGATCCGGGCTTAACCTGGAACGTGCCATTGGTAATTTGCGCGATCCGGTGGGCGATGCCAAGGCCGTGAAGTTGCTCAAGCGCCAGGGTCTTGAGAATGAGCAGATCGAGCGTGCCTTGCAGGAGGGAAGTAGGGGGCGGCATCTGTGATTCCTATCGGAGTTCTATAGGAACAATAGAGCAACACGTATAGAATGTCAATAGGAATAGCGAGGCCCGATAGAAATCAAACAGCCGCGCTTTCAGAATACGCGCTGGCTTCGTTCAACACACGGACGGCATCTTCGCTGAGTTGAAGCTCAGTGGCCTTAATCAGGCTGTCCAGTTGTTCGAGGTTGGTTGCGCTTGCAATCGGAGCGGTGACGGAGGGTCGCGCTATCACCCAGGCAAGGGCAATCTGCGCGGGCGTGACGCCATAGTCCTTGGCAACGCGATCAAGCGCTCCGAGAATTTTGAATCCTCTGCCGTCGAGGTACTTCTTGACCGTTTTCGAACGCTCGCGGCCCGCTAAATCCGCCTCGGAACGGTATTTACCCGAAAGGAATCCTGCGGCGAGAGAAAAGTATGTGATGACGCCGAGACCTTCCCTCACGCAAACGTCTTCGAGTTCGGCTTCGTACGGCGCCCGATCGTAGAGGTTGTACAGAGGGCTGCAAAACTTCATATCGCGGCAGGTGATTCTGGCTGCTTACCCGAAGCGATTCCGTCAATCTCTGCGCACTGTAGTTCGACGCCCCAATTGCCCGGACCTTGCCTTGCTGGATCAGTTCGGCAAAAGCGGAAAGCGTCTCTTCCAGAGGCGTCTGGTTATCGTCCGTATGCGACTGATACAGATCGATGTAGTCCGTCTGGAGGCGTTTCAGCGACTGCTCGACCGCCTGCTGTATGTATTTTTTCGACAGGCCCTTTTGCCCAGGGCCCATCTCCATGCCTACTTTTGTGGCAATCACCACGTCTTTACGTTTGCCGGTTTGCTTTAGCCACTTGCCGATGACGGCCTCAGACTCTCCGCCGTGATGGCCGGGCACCCACGTCGAATAGACGTCGGCAGTGTCGATGAAATTAAGTCCAGCCCCGACAAAAGCGTCGAGAAGTTTGAAAGAAACCGCCTCGTCAGCCGTCCAGCCAAAAACATTTCCTCCGAAACAGAGGTTCGAGACTTCAAGGCCAGAGTTTCCTAATTTTCGTCGTGTGCTCAATGGTGTCCTCATTGTTTAGATGATGGAGCGACCATTCAGGGCACACGGAAAATCCCGGGGAGATTATTTGAACGTGACTGTACTCTCGCCGCTGTACTTGTGGTAATCGCGGAAATCGATGGTGTTCTTATTACAGTAAGTAGATCCACGCTCGCAGCTTAGGTTTTCCGCGTGCGTCGGGACCAAAAACTTGGTGGTTCCGAAGCTTACCTCGTCGTAATCGATGGCACTTTCTATTGTGTCGAATGGAAAATCTTTAGGTACCTTTTGCGCTTGAAGATCGATGTGCCGGACCTGAGCGCTCGCTTTGTCCACCCATACCGTCCCTGTGTAAGCCGGCCGCAGCGTCTGGCCGCCTACGATAATCGTCCAGTCCGAACGCGGCAGCGTGACTGAAAAGTTGAATATGGCCGCGCTCGCATTGTTCAAAGTCGTCGAGCGGTAGAACTTGAAATCGGTGTTTCGT
This sequence comes from uncultured Acidobacteriaceae bacterium, assembly GCA_963845995.1. GTDB lineage: Bacteria > Acidobacteriota > Terriglobia > Bryobacterales > Bryobacteraceae > Bog-105. Next base: position 209,947 of record CAWJUO010000009.1, read on the forward strand.
GCTGGATCGAAGATACTCGATAACATCGAAGCAAATTCACCTGTAGAGGTCGAGCCGCCGACATCCATCATGCTTTTGTTCGTCTTCTTTCCGCCTACGGTGATGTCCTGGTACTTCTCCCTTCCATCTTCGTAGATGACTTTCGCCGTGACGACATCCTGGGCCTGCCAGCCTTCCGACCTCGATACCTCCGTGTAGCGCGTCGTGAACTGCTGACAAACGAAGTTCGGAAGTCCTTGGGTAAAAGTCGCAGCCCATTCCGTCGTACGCGCGAGCAACTCGGATCCCGGGCCGCCGCGTTTGGCGGACACGGGTTTATCGTCCGAAATAACGAAATCGTCGGAAGAGGCCTTCGATGGCGCTTTTTTAGGGGCCGCTTGAGCCTGACTGGTATCCTGATCGGGCTCGTTGCCGGTTGTCTCAGGATTCTTTGGTTTACCCCGGCGCAAAATAGGCCGGTCCGGCACGTTTACCGGGTCACGGAGAATGGTCGGCCGGGTCAGATCGTCGTCGGTCACGGTAGTCGAACCAGGTTCATTGGCAGTTGCCTCTTCGACTGGCACGTCTTTCAGCAAATCGACGTGAAGCGCCGTTAAATAGGCCTCGCCGTCCTCGGCTGCTTCCACATGCACGGTTGTCCGCTGGATGATCTTGCTGCTGTCGATCGGCGCGGTCGAACGCGTCCACTTGGTGTCCGCATTCAGAGTCATTGTCAGCCAGCGCCCGTCTTCGGTGTGAATGACCAGTTTCTTGCCGTCATTCGAGACCGTGACACCGTCCGCCTCAATGGTGGGCAGCTTAGCCGTATCTTCTTTCTTTTGTGCTTTTTTGTGCCTCGAAATCCTGGGTATATCGGCACCGCCCTGGTCAATGGGCCGCTGGCCGGGAAGCGGACCCTCGCCAGGAGGATATTGTCCTGGCGGAATCTGTCCTGGCGGGTACTGGGCCGCAGCCATCCAGCATGCCAGCGACAACAAGGCAAACAGCTTTAGCATTTAGGCCTTTAGATGCTTACACCGGGCCAACCGGTTTCCATTACCACCGCAGCAGAACCAGTTCCGAGCAGAAACCCGGCCCCATCGCGGCCAGTATTCCCCATGTGCCCGGCTCAGGACGCCGGTTCTTCATCACTTCTTCCAATACAAAGAGCACCGATGCGGAAGACAGATTCCCCGTCTTCCGCAGGCACTTCCACGATACGTCCAACGCGCCATCACCGAGTCCCAACGCGGCCTCTGTAGCTTCTAGCACTTTGGGCCCTCCCGTATGGATAACCCAGCTCTTGATGTCCTCCCGCGCCAAGCCGTTATCGCTAAGAAACTCATCGGCATCCCGACCCAAATTCTTTAGGACAACTTCGGGAACCTCGCGCGAAAGTACGATCTTGAACCCCTTTTCCGAGATGTCCCACCCCATGACGTACTCGGTATCGGGATAAAAGGTGGATCTCGTGGCCACGATTTCTGGGCCCTGAGCCCCCTCGCACTCCTCGCCCGAGATCACCACCGCCGCCGCGCCATCGCCAAATAGCCCGGAACTGATTAGATTCGCCGGGGAAAGGTCGTCCGGTTGGATCGTGAGCGAGCATAATTCGACAGAAAGGAGCAGCGCCGATTCTTTTGGGTACGCTTTGACGTAGTCCGCCGCCCTGGCGATCCCGGCAGCTCCGGCCACGCAGCCAAGGCCGAAGATCGGGAATACGCTTCATTCGCGGACTCAGGCGCATTTTATTGATCAGGCGCCCTTCGATTGAGGGGCTTGCCACCCCGGTTATCGAAACAAAGAAGAAAGCGCCAATCTGGTCTGGCGATACGCCTGCCTGCTGCATGGCCTGACACACCGCCCGCTCACCCAGTTCCAGGGAAGCCTCAATCCAGAAATTGTTTGCCTCGCCCCAGGAGGAGAAAGGATATTTTTCGATGGGGAGAGCCAGATAGCGTCCATCCACCTGAGTCGCCGCATGGAGGCGCTCGAGAACGCTGAAGCGGTCGAGCTTCGTCCCCCAATGCGCCCGAAAAGCGTCGATCAGGACTTTCTGCGGATAGTAATGGCGTGGTAGCGAGCTAGACGCGCTGGCGATTCTCATGAGATGGGGTGAAGGCAATACCAGTATGTACTGTCATGCGACGAACATAGAATTTCAGCGGGCTGCGCCTGATCTGGAACGGTGAGGCCTAGTTTGCGGAGGGTGATTCTTCAATGTGATCGACGATGATTACCTCCACACCTTCCCTTTCCGGCTCAAGCTTGAGACCCAATTGCTCCTGCACCGCGGTAAACAGATCGGGGTGCGCCGCCCAGATCGGAGTCGGCCGCCACTCGACACATCACCAGTCTCCAGCGACAGCCGAGCATAGCTTAAAAAGAAGTTGTAGCGTTCAGTTAATCCAGTCCTGTCGAACACCGGCTTGCCGATGACCCTGGAGATCACCTCCGCAAGTTGGGACATCGTCATGGCTCCGCCCAACATCGGAGAGCCCGGGTTCGAAGGAAAAGGCTTGGCAGCCGCCGGATAGACGGCCATCTTTGCCCCACCCTTTGTAACCACCAAATCGTAGGCGGACATTTTTCTCATTTCCCGATGAACCGCTAGCTGAAACCGCTCTTTGAGGAGCGATTGCAGCATCGGTTTCATTTCTGTGTCTGGAACGCCATCAGGCGAATTCGCCAGGACATCGAAACGGTATTTGTTTAGCCAGTCGGGACCCAAAATTAGTGGATCTGCTACTCCGTATGCGTTCGCGATTATTTGCCGAAGTGGCACATTTATGCCTCTCAGCCGCCCGTGACGGAGTTCGATTCCGATGGTCATGTGAGTACCAGGTGGACTGGGTCTGATTGAGGCCACTTCGAATGTCGCTTCGGCGGCGGATGCGTTACTGCCTAGCAAGGAGGCATACATCAAAAACAATTGCGAGGGATATTAGCGACGTCACGATTTGCCCTGCGTTAGCTTGTAGTTTACGACCGCGCCGCGCGGACTCGTCTCACCAGCACAATCGTAAAATCGTCCGTAAACGAAGCGCCCTTGCACCAGTCCCGCATGTGATTGACCAATCTCTCAACGATCTCAGAGCAACTGGCCGACTGTTGCGCGATCAGAAACTCGCCTAGCTGCCGTTCGCCGAACTGTTCAGCTGCTGGAGTCAGCGCTTCCGTTACGCCATCGCTATAGAGAACCAGGATATCTCCTGGATTCAGATCCACATGATGCGAATGGTATTGCACGTCGGCTGAAAGTCCAAGCACCAGACTTCCGCCGCGCACCTGCTCAACTGTCCCATCCGCTCTCAGGAGAAGTGGGTAATTGTGTCCCGCATTGCTGTACTGCAACCTTCCCGTTTGCGGATCGAGCAAACCAAAAAAGGCAGTGATAAACCTTCCTAGAGGAAAGCGGAGCGAGAGGTTACGGTTGAGTATCGTTAAGGCGGAAGCCGAGTCCGGAGCCGATTCCAAAAGCATTTGAACGCGGGCTTGCAAGCTCGACATCATGAGGGCAGCCGCAAGGCCTTTGCCGCAAACGTCGGCAATGAACAGGCCCATCGATCCGTCACGATAGGGAAGAAAGTCGTAGTAATCGCCGCCTACCGTCCGGCAAGGAAGGTTAAGGCCCGCCAATTCGTAGCCTTCAACGAGCGGAGCTTCCGAGGGAAGCAGATCTCGTTGTATGTCACTCGCCTGCGCAAGTTCTAATTGCGTCAGTTTTTCTTGTTGTTCCACGGCAGCAAGGCGGGCGTGATCGATACGAATGGCCGCTACGTTAGCCATGACTGTCAGCAGTTCCAGGTCTTCCTGCGAAAACGGCCGGACAATCGTCCCGTTATCCAGATAAATCAGGCCGATCACGTCCTCGGCTACCTGCAGCGGAACCGCCATAATGCTCCGCACCTGCTGCGCAACAATGCTGTGCTGGGCGCGAAGCGCCATATCGGTTTGAGCATCGCTGATCAGGAGTGCGGCCTTCTCGCGCATCACCTGTTCCCGCACGCCCGTGCTGATCGCGAAGCCCTCGCCCCGGCTGGCTTTCGGCGTGAGCACACCATTCTCGGCAATAAGAATTACGCCGCGCCGCGCCTCAACCGCCGAGAGACTTAGTTCGAGTATCAAATCGAACAATTCTTCAAGAGGACGGTGGCTTGCCAGTTCCTGACCGGCGCGAATCAGCGCCGCAACAGCCCGCGTCGTTCCCAGAGCCGAATCGTCGCGGTCCCGGCTTCGGCCTGTAGACCGGCCCTTCAGCACCTTGTCAAGGCTGGTTACAATGGTCGAACCCCGGTTTGATGGAGGCTCCTGCGCCACAAACGTAACCACGCGCTTTGCGCCGTTAGAGGCAGCCTCTTGAACGTCAATCGTAAGGTGGCCGGCGTAGATCCTGTCGCCTGCTTGAAGTAGATGCGTTGCGGTAAGCGCTGCGGAATTGACAGTGGTGCCGTTGCGGCTCCCACAGTCCCGGATCAGCCATCCGTCTTCAACCGGATCGAGGCAGAGATGATAACGCGAGAGTGCGGGGTCATCCGGATAAGCGAGCGCGTTATCGACGGCACGGCCCAGCGATAGCGGCTTCCGATCTAGCTCCACGGTAGTGGACGAGCCGTCCTGCGCGGTGATCAGCAGTCGCATAACTGGATATCACAAGTTAGCATTCATGACCGCTTCGGCCCCCGGTTCAAATCACTTCAACCGTGCTGGAATTGCGCTGCGTTCCCGGTGCTTCGGTAGTTTGCGCCACCGAATCCGTCGCGGCGTGCCCGGTAATCAACCGCGCGCCGCGGTTGTAAGTCAAATAAAGAAAGCCCCATTCGATGGCAACTACAATCCGGCTTTGAAACTCGACGATGTAAAGCAAGTGTATGAACAGCCAGACAAGCCAGGCAAGTAAGCCCGAGAGATGCAGCCCGAACACCCTGGCCACGGCGGCGGCCCTGCCGATCACCGCGAGTTCGCCTTTGTCGAAGTAGTGAAACGGCTTCGTCTGCGGCCGATTCCGAAGGCGTTTGAGAATTGTTGATGCGGCATAGGTTCCGCCCTGCATCGCGACCTGCGCCACGCCGGGCAGCGCCTTACCTTTTGCATCCGTGACGTAAGCGAGATCGCCGAGAACAAAGATATCGGGGTAATTCGGCACAGTCAGATCCGGGCTCACTTTGATCAGGCCGCTCTTTACGGTCTCCGCTCCAGTACGCTTGGCGAGTTGTTTTCCAAACTCCGTAATGGCAACTCCGGCCGCCCAGATAACCGTGTGCGAGTTGATTCGCTCGGTTCCCGAACTCGTCTTCACTGTCACGCCATTCGCGTCAACTCCGCTCACCATCAGTCCAAACCGCGTGGTGACACCCAGTTTCCGCAGCTGTTCTTCAGCCTTACGCGATAAGTCTTCGGGATAAGGCGTCAGCACGCGCGGAGCACCGTCCACCAGCAGAATCGTCGCGTCGCTCGGCTTCACGGAGCGGAAGTCTTCTTTAAGAGTGTGATGAGCGATCTCGCCCAAAGCCCCGGCCAACTCTACGCCCGTTGGGCCAGCGCCAACGATGACAAACGTCAACCACTCCGCCCTCTCCACCGGATCGGATATACGCTCCGCGGCCTCGAAGGCAAGCAGGATCTTATGCCGGATCATCGTGGCATCTTCGACGGTCTTCAAAGCCGGAGCCCACTCGCCCCATTCGTCGTGGCCGAAAAAACTACTCTGAGAACCGGTCGCGACGATCAATGAATCGTACTCAACGATGGTTCCGTCTTTAAGCGCAACGCTCTTGGCGGCGGGGTCGATATCGATAGCTTCGCCTAGTAGCACCCGCGTGTTCTTCTGCTTGTGAAGTACGCCGCGAATAGGCGCCGCTATCTCGCCCGGTGAAAGGGAACCGGTGGCGACTTGATACAGGAGCGGCTGAAAAAGATGAAAGTTACGTCTGTCGATCAGAGTTATATCGACTGGAGCATGCCGCAAAGCCTGCGCGGCATTAAGCCCGCCGAAACCGCCGCCCAGAATCACTACTCGATGTCTATCCGGCATGTTGCCTATTGTCCCAGCGTCACTCGTACAGATTTACTGTGGCCAGAAACTCCGGCTTGCGCCGCGCGTTACGAGCCTGTTCGAAAGCGTAAGCGAGCTTGAGCAACTTGGGTTCGCTCCAGGCGGTACCGAAAAAAGAAATTCCTAGAGGCAAGCCGAACTTAGATCCCGCTGGGACGGTGATGTGCGGGTAGCCGGATACGGCGGGCGGGGAAGCGCAGCCGCTATCGATACGATCGCCACTTATTAGGTCCGTTACATACGCGGGGCCGGCTGTCGGCCCGACGATCGCGTCCAGCTTGTACTTCAAGAGCACAGCATCAATTCCATCTTTTCTTGTCAGCCGCCGGTTCGCCGTTAGAGCCTCCTTATATTCTTTTTCATCGAGCGAGCCCTTCTCTTGGGACATTTCCATCAGTTCTTGTTGAAAGAACGGCATCTCTTCACTGCGATGGTTACGATTGAACGCGATGCAATCGGCCAGCGACCTTACCGCTCCACCGCGGCCCGCAAGATATTTGTTTAGGTCCGACTTGAATTCGTACAGCAGAACCGTGGTTTCCGTGTCGCGCCATGCCTCAAACGTAGACAAATCGGCGGGATCGACAATCTGCGCGCCCTCTTTGCGCATGAGATCGATAGACTCTTGCATGACCGCCGTCACCGTAGGGCCGATGTTGAAATACTGCCGAGCAATTCCGATGCGCGCGCCCCTAAGCCCGCGCCGGTCCAGAAAGCGCGTATAGTCGCCGTAGACTTTGCCTCCGCCGCTCTGTGTTGTACCGTCCCTTGGATCGATGCCCGTCAGCGCCCCGAGTAGGATTGCGGCGTCCCGGACCGTGCGGGCCATCGGACCGGCTGTGTCCTGGCTGTGCGCGATCGGAATAATGCCGCGCCGGCTGATTAGGCCCAGGGTTGGCTTGATTCCCACAATTCCGTTCATCGAAGAGGGGCCAATCACAGACCCGTCCGTCTCCGTGCCGACCGCCATTGCGCACAAATTTGCCGAGACCGCAACGCCCGAGCCGGAGCTTGATCCGGAAGGATTCCGGTCGAGCGCATACGGATTCTTCGTCTGACCGCCGCGCGCGCTCCAACCACTGGTTGAATGTGTCGAGCGGAAGTTGGCCCACTCACTCATGTTGGTCTTGCCAAGAATGATTGCCCCGGCCGCTCTTAGACGTTCAGCCACCCACGAATCCTGCGGCGTCGGCGCATTTAGAAGCGCCAGAGATCCAGCCGTTGTCTGCATCTTGTCGCCGGTCTCAATGTTGTCCTTAAGCAGGACGGGAATGCCATGCAGCGGACTGCGCGGACCGTTGCTGCGATGTTCAGCGTCAAGCTCTCTGGCAATCTTGAGGGCCTCGGGATTTATCTCAAGAACCGAACGGAGCGCGGGACCTTGCCGGTCGATCTGTTCTATACGTTCCAGATAGAGCTGAACAATGTCCTCTGAGGTGATCTCCCGCTTTTTCATCCGCACGCGCAGATCGGAAACGGTCGCCTCGTCCAGGACGAAGGCGGGAGGTCGAATTCCGGGCGCATCGGCTGGAGTATCAGGCGAAACCGCTTGCCTCGCGCTCAGGGCCAGCGCGGTTCCCGCAAAGGCGGTACGTGGCTAAAAACTCGCGTCGGTGCATCTATGAACAAGTGATGCTTGCCACCCGCAAGGCGGTGTCACCTTTTCACACTAATCGGATGTATAGACACCGGGCGGCGAGAAATCACGAACCACGGCACAGTCTGGAACGTATAACATAGTGAGACTACCAGAAATTAGGTTCAGCCGCCTTTGCCCTCAGTTGCCAAGATTCTCACAGCCATCGCCCTCGCCGTCGATTCCATTCGCGCTCATAAACTGCGAAGTTTCCTCACCCTTCTCGGGATCATCATCGGCGTCGCGAGCGTCATTCTTGTCGGGGCGGCCATTGACGGGTTGGGCTCCTACACAGAAAACATCACTGCGAAGACCTTCGGCAGTGAAAACTTCCTGATCGCCCAAATCGCCTCAGTGGGCCGTCTAAGTGCCCGCGATTTCGTCAATAAACAGAAATACAACAAACGCATCCGGCCCGAAGACGTTGCCTATCTGCGCGACACCACCGGCGATGTGAATATCTACAGTCCATACCAGCAGCGTCTGGACGACGTGAAATCGGAGAACCTGACATACGAATCCGCAAACATCCTGGGCGTCTCTTACACGCTTCCGGAAATGCGCGATGTTCCGGTAGAACAGGGTCGATTCTTCTCGCAAACGGAAGAGCGAATGCGCTCGCCGGTGGCCGTCATCGGTGATGACATCCGGGCCGCTCTCTTCCCCAACGTGTCGCCTCTGGGCCACACGATTCGGGTGGGAGGCCAGGAATTTACGGTCATCGGACTTCTGGAGCGGCAAGGTTCGGCGTTCGGCGCGAGCATGGACAACCCGGTCTACATCCCGGCTACCGTTTTTACGGCTATCTACGGTTCGCAGCGCGGAATGGCGGTATTCGGCAAACCGCGGAACGGTTCGGGGCTCACCTTCGAGCAAGGACTGGACGTCACCCGCGAGGCCCTTCGCAGTCACTTTCACACCCGTCCCGGCAAGCCCGACAATTTCGATACTCTGACGCCCGACTCCATTCGTTCCTTCGTTGGTCAGATCCTTGCGGTGATCGCCGGCGTCGTCGTTCCGGTTACCAGCATTTCGCTGGTCGTCGGCGGCATCGTCGTCATGAACATCATGCTCGTAAGCGTCACGGAACGGACCCGTGAAATCGGAATTCGGAAGAGTCTGGGCGCGCGGCAGACCGACATCATGCTCCAGTTCCTGACGGAGTCAGTGATCCTTGCGCTTTTTGGAGGGGCGTTCGGCGTGGCCTTCGGGGCCCTTGTCGCCGCGCTGATCTCCAGAATTGCGGGACTCACGTTGACCATTACACTTCCTTATGTTCTGGTCTCCGTTCTTGTTTCAAGCGCGGTTGGAATCGTTTCCGGCTGGTATCCAGCGCGAAGAGCGGCGCGCATGGATCCGGTTGTCGCCTTGAGGGCCGAGTAGCCCATGCAAGTCAACGCGCGCGAAACGTTCGCCATGGCGGTCGATTCTGTCTGGTCGCACAAACTGCGCTCCGGGCTCACCATCCTCGGCATTGTCATCGGCATCACGACAGTTGTTACGGTTGCGGCATTGCTAACCGGGCTGAACAACAGCATCATGGATTTCTTCAAGCAGTTCGGCCCAAATAGCATCTATGTATCGCGCTTTAGCGGCGATCCAAGCGGCCAGAATGCTCCGCCCAAAGAACGCAGGCGCAAGCCTCTGAAGGCCGAGTATGCCGACTATCTCAGGTCTGCCGTTCACTCGGTAGACATTGTTGGTACTACCCTTTACGTCAATCCACCGGCGGGTCACGTTTTAACCGCGAAGGTGCCGGGCTTTGAATCGGAGAATCTGTCGCTTATCGGCGAGACTCCGAACCTGTACGACATAACGCAGCGGGACCTCCGGCAGGGACGTATCTTCACCGAAGAAGAAAACCGCCGGGCCTTGCGGGTTGCGGTACTCGGGTCGAACCTTGCCGATGCGCTCTTTCCCCTACAGAACGGGCTTAACAACACAATTACGGTGGACGGGGTTGAGTACACCGTTATCGGCGTTTTCGAACCAGCCAAGGGCGGCTTTTTTGGCGAAAACAGCATGGACCACGAAGTCGTAATTCCCTTTGATACGGCGCGGCTGCATTATCCGGAAGCAAACAACTTTCTGATAACGCTGAACGCCCGCCCGGGAATGCGAGACGACGCCCTCGAAGAAATTCGCGCTGACCTGCGTAAGTTCCGCCATGTTCCCGCCGGTCACGCTGACGATTTCAACCTGTCTACGCCCGATTCGATTATCAAGAATTTCAATCAGATCACCGGCATGATTGTTTTGATCTCTATCGCGATCTCGGCGGTAGGTTTGCTGGTCGGCGGCATCGGCGTCATGAACATCATGCTGGTCAGCGTGACGGAACGTACCCGCGAAATCGGCGTTCGGAAAGCTATCGGGGCACGTCGCCGCGACATCGTCGCGCAATTCCTGATAGAAGCTATGGCGCTGACTGGATTCGGAGGGGTTATCGGAATCGTCTTCTCGATATTGATCACGCTGCTGATTAGCGCCCTGTTCCCGAGCCTTCCTTCGGTTGTCCCCGCATGGGCCGTCATCACGGGCTTCACGGTGTCCGTCGGGGTCGGCGTATTTTTCGGCGTGTGGCCTGCCGTGTTGGCCTCGCGGCTCGATCCGGTAGAAGCGCTGCGCTACGAGTAGCTTCAAAGCCGCTGTGCGAGAGAATTTATGGCCTTCTCATTCGAGACGTGTCTTCATCCGTACGAGTTTCGGCGCCGCCGCTGCGCTCACTCGCGCTAGCCCGTCAGGAGCCGACCTTCTCGACCGAAGTAAAAGTCGTCAACATCCTCGCAACAGTGCGCGACAAGCAAGGCCGGATTGTCCGCGGCCTCAACAAGGCCGACTTTGTTTTGTTCGAAGATGGCAAACCGCAAAACATCAAATACTTCTCGCGCGAGTCGGATCTGCCGCTGACGATTGCTTTGCTTGTCGATACCAGCTTCAGCCAAGGCAAGGTGCTGACGGAGGAGATCGGCGCGAGCTACAGGTTCTTGAACCAAGTCCTGCGCGAACGGGAAGACAAAGCCGTGATCGTTCAATTCGATCAGGCCGTGGTTATTCGTCAGGGGTTGACGTCGTCGCACAAAGATCTGGAAGATACGCTCTCATTGCTGGGTACTCCGACCGCCCAGGACGCGGCAAACGGGAGCGGCACGTTGCTCTATGACGCAGTGCGCCAAACCGCAATCGGCGTGATGCGGAAACAGCCGGGACGCCGGGCCCTGATCGTGCTTACCGACGGCATGGATGAAGGCAGTACGATCACGCTCGCGGAGGCGATCGAGTCTGCCCAGGAGGCGCAAACTCTTGTCTACTCGATCCTGTTTTCCGATGCATCCTACTACGGCGGACTTGGAGGCTCAAATGGAAGGCGGGTCCTGGAACGTCTTTCAAAAGAAACAGGCGGCGGCCTCTTCGAGGTTTCTAAAAAGATGAGCATCGAGCAAATCTACAGCGCTATCGAAGAAGAACTACGCAGCGAATACAGCCTGGGCTTTGTGTCCGACAAGCCTGTAACTAGCTCCGGCTTTCGAAGAATACGTGTAGCGGTGAAACCTAAAGGAGCTGGTTGTGCAAGCGACTGATAGATATTACGCCGAGACATGACGACCAGTACTTTCAGTGCCATGGGCCTGTAATAACTACATACTTGCCGCACTTACGAGAAAGGTAAGTGTAAGCATCTCAAGGCCTCAGGAAAGTGGACCTCGTCGTGCTTTACTAGCAGTAGTATGAGATTTTTCGCGTGCGCACTGATTGCAGCTCTGCCCTTTGTTGCTTTCGGGCAAGAAAAAAACCCGACGCAGTCCAACGAAGGTCAGGGCGCCCCGGGCGGTCCCAATCCGATTTTCCGCGTTCAGGTCGTATCGCGGTCCATAACAGCCGTGAGCTACCGCAACCGGAGCGGCTGGACAAAGGTTAACTTTCAGGGCACGTCGCTTGCTCCCAAGGCTTCTGGAACGGCGGAGGTCAACAGCCGGCTCGGTCACATGGAGATTAAGCTGGACGTGAAAGACCTTCCCGCTCCCACTACGTACGGTTCTGAGTTCCTGACTTACGTGCTATGGGCTATTACGCCCGATGGACATCCCGACAATCTTGGCGAAGTTGTGGTGGATGAGAACGGTAAGTTCAAAGGAGATATAACGACTGACTTACAGTCGTTCGGGTTGATCATCACCGCCGAACCCTACTACGACGTAAGTATGCCAAGCGATGTCGTTGTGATGGAAAACATCATTCGCTCCGATACAAAGGGCAAAGAAGAAACCGTCGATGCGAAGTACGAACTGCTGCCGAGAGGGCAGTATTTCTATCATGTTCCCGAATCTCAGCAGCACCCGGTAGACTTCACGAATAAGAAGAATCCTCTAGAAATCTACGAAGCTGAAAACGCGATTCAGATCGCACGCTACGCGAAAGCCGACCAATACGCATCGGACAGTTTTCAGGATGCGGTGAAACTGTTGAACCAGGCGGAAGATTACCAAACGCGTAAACAATGGAAGCCTGCAACCATGACTGCTAAAGAAGCGGTCCAAAAGGCGGAAGATGCGAGAACTGTTTCGCTCCGTAAACAACAGCAGATAGCGCTCGATACGGAACGGCAGGAAGCGGCGGCACGCGAGGCGGCGGCGAAAGCTCATGCCGAGCAGGAAACCGAGGCTGCGGCCGAAGCGGCCCGCCAGAGACAATTAGCCGAGCAACAGACGCAACAGGAAGCCCAGCAGCGCCAGGCTGCCGAAAAGGCCAGAGCCGAAGCGGATGCGGCTCGTGCACAGGCCGCCGCCGAAGCGCAAAGAGCTAATACGGCGGCTGAGGAAGCAAACCGTTTACGGCAGCAGGCTGAAGCGGACAAGAACGCATTGCGTGAGAAACTCCTGCAGCAATTCAATTCCATTCTGCAAACTCGCGAAACTGTTCGCGGTCTTGTCATCAACATGAGCGATGTTCTATTCGACACCGGCAAATATACGCTGAAAGAAGGCGCGCGAGAGAAATTGGCGAGGCTCTCCGGCATCATCCTTTCTCATCCGGGATTGAATTTGCGAATCGAAGGCTATACGGACAGTACCGGTTCGGATGCCCTCAATCAGAGGCTTTCTGAACAGCGCGCCGATACGGTACGCGATTTTCTTCTCACCCAGGGTTTGCCCGCTGACAGCCTTAGCGCTGTCGGGTATGGCAAAGGATACCCTGTCGCATCGAACGACACAAGTTCAGGGCCGTGCAATGAATCGCCGAGTGGAGATGGTCGTGTCGGGCGAAGTCATCGGCGTCCAAATCGGTGTTCCTCCGGCACAGGACAGAGGAACGGCCGTAACTCCGTCCGCTCCTTCCACCTCTGCGCCGCCGACCGCGCCGCAACAATAGCATTTCCTAAAACAGCTTGAGTCTCGCGCCGCTTGTTCGCAAGCGGCGCTTTTTCAATTCACGCTCCTTTACTCTGGAGCTTGACTCTCCTGTTCGGCTTCGCCATCTTTCTTAGCGCCTTCCTGCTCTTTTCTCTTGAGCCGCTCGTAGGCAAGCGAATTCTTCCGTGGTTCGGCGGATCGGCCGCAGTCTGGTGCACGTGCCTGGTCTTTTTCCAAACTGCGCTGCTGATCGGTTACCTGTATGCGCGCTGGCTTAGCCGCATTGCTTCTAAGAAGCAAGCCTGGATACATTGCGCAATCCTCCTCGCCTCCCTGGCCTTGCTGCCGATCGGGCCGGGGTTGCGCTGGCGTACGGACGCGCCCGGCCACCCTGCATGGGCGATCCTCCTCATGCTCTGCGCCACTATCGGACTGCCGTTTGCCGCACTCTCGGCAACCAGTCCGCTGCTCCAGCATTGGGCCGCGCGCCTGGGCCATAGCAAGCCCTACGGGTTATTCGCGATCTCAAATTTTGCCTCGCTGGCCGCCCTCTTCGCTTACCCGCTCTTGGTCGAGCCAACCCTGGACATGCCGGCACAGCGATGGTCCTGGTCGCTGCTCTATGTGCTCTTCGCTCTTGTTTGCGCCGCTGTTGCCTGGGTCACTAAGGTTGCTACAGATACTGCCGAATCGTCCACCCCGTGTACCCGGCCGAAGTTGCCGCAGCGTTCGCTTTGGTTCGCCCTGGCAGCTTGCGGCTCAATGTTACTGCTTTCCGTGACGAATCACATCACGGAGAACGTAGCAGCCGTACCGCTCCTCTGGATACTGCCGCTGGCGGTCTACTTACTAACCTTTGTCCTCGCGTTTAGCGGCGGAGCAATCTACAAACGCACCCTTTGGCTTCGGTTATTGGCGATGGCGCTCGGTGTGTTAGGTTATGCCATCTACGACATCAATACGATCGAAGCTATACAGATAAGCCTTCCGATATTCCTCTTATCCCTCTTTGCCTGCTGCATGTTCTGCCATGGTGAATTGAACCGCGCGCGTCCGGAGCCCAGCCAAATCACGGAATTTTATTTGATGATCGCCGCCGGTGGAGCCGTTGGCGCCATATTTGTCGGGCTGATCGCACCTTTGATTTTCAACGGCATCTATGAACTGCCTTTAACGCTGGTCGTGGCAGCGCTCCTAGCGCTTATCGTCACTTGGCGCGATGAGACCTGGGCGATGCGGTTTCTCTGGGCCGGTGTCAGTGTCGGGATGGTGGTGGTCTTTGCCGGGAACGTAAGCGCATTCCGCGAAGACTCGCTCACGCTCCGGCGTAGCTTCTACGGGTCTCTGCGCGTTGTGCAATCAAGACACGCGGGCGAGCGGCAGACGCGAACGTTGTTCCACGGCACGATTGAACATGGCGCCCAGTTCGTATTGCCACCCTTACGCTTCCGCCCGACCACTTACTATGGATCCGATTCCGGGATCGGGATCGTGTTGCGCGAGTGTTTCACGGGGCCGAAGCGCGTTGCCGTCATCGGTTTAGGCGTTGGAACAATCGCCGCTTACGGCCAGCCGGGTGATACGTTCCGATTTTACGAAATCAACCGGCAAGTGGAAGAAATCGCCACGTCACTGTTTTCTTATTTACGCGAGTCGCACGCGCGAACCGAAATCGTCACCGGCGATGCACGTCTTTCTCTGGAGCAGGAGCATGGTCCAGTCTTCGACGTGCTCGCAATCGACGCCTTTGCGGGAGATGCCGTTCCCGTCCACCTGATAACGCGGGAAGCTCTCCAGCTTTATACTCGCCGGTTGACTCCCAATGGCGTGGTTGCCTTCCATGTTTCGAACGACTATCTGGATCTGGCAAGTGTGGTGGCACGCCTCGCGCAGGATGCTGGCTATAACTATGTGCTGGTAAGGAATCACGACAACGAGGATGATCTTGTTCTCGCGTCCGACTGGGTGTTGGTGACCAGGAACAAAGACGTGCTTGAGAATGCAAGCGTCAAGATCCACGCCGCGCCTGTTGTTCTACGCCCCAAGGCCAGGATCTGGACAGACGATTACAACAATCTGCTGCAGATTTTGAAAACACCGCAGTTGCACTGAACGCTAAAAGAAGGAGAGACGATTAGGAGGAGGTAACTCGTCTCTCCGTTTTCCTGTAGGTAAGGATAAGCATTCAGGTAGTGCCCGCAAGGCCAACTTGCTCTCACTCGGGCTTTGACGGAATCGCATCGGTTAGGCTGACATCATGAGATTCCCCGCAGTTCTGCTTCTTGCAGCGTTTACGCTGTTCGCCGCCGATACCTTGCACGTGTTCAATTTCAACTGGACAGTACCGGCTGCAGCCGATTGGAAAGTGGAGCAGCAGTCAGGCACTCCCGTACTGGCTCTTCTAACCGGTAAGGAACCACCCGCGACAGGCCCCCGCCGGCCGATGCAATTCGCTATCGCCGAAACACCGTCGTTCACGCAGGCCACCGTTGAAGCGGATGTGAAACCCCTTGGCCGGTCTATCATGATCGTGTTCGCCTATCAAGACGCTGCCCATTTCGACTACGCCCATCTCTCGATCGACACAGCGACGAAGCAGCCGCATCACAATGGCATTTTCCATGTGTACGGGGGAGAGCGCGTCCGCATTAGCTCCATTGCGGGCAGGCCTGCATTCCGGGAGAACAATCACTGGTACCACGTCGTCCTGCACTACAACGGCAAGACCGGGGAGGTGGACGTGCAAGTTGACGGAGAATACGTTCCCGCTCTCCACGCCGTGGACTTAAGCCTCACTTCCGGCAGGGTCGGCCTGGGCTCATTCGACGAAACCGGCGAATTCAAGAATGTGAAAATCTCCGGCACGCCCGTATCCTAAGATCGTTAACCTAAAGATCTTTAAACCTCAAGCCCAACCGCCCGCATAAGCTCCAAGGCATTGCTGCGCGTCACTACGCCGGGCCGTAAATGATAATCGAACTCCACCTTGCTATCGATAATCGCATCTTCGAAATGCGCGTTTACGGCCTGCGCTCCCAAGTCCTGTTCGATATTCGCGAGCGCCAGATCGTGCGTCGTGATCAAACCCATAGCGCCCGCTTTGACCAATCCGCCCACAATCGCCGCCGCGCCGATCCTACGGTCATGCGAGTTAGTCCCGCTCAGTAATTCATCAAGCAGAAAGAGCACTCGCTTGCCACCCGTCGCAAGATCCACAATCTGCCGCAATCTTGTGATCTCCGCATAGAAGCGCGACCGATTGTCCTGCAGTGAGTCCGTAACTCGAAGCGACGCGCCTACCTGTAACTCCGAAATATGAGCCTCTGTTGCCGCCACTGGTGCGCCCGCCCAAGCCAAGACCGTATTCAATCCAATAGCTCGCAAAAGCGTACTCTTACCCGACATATTCGATCCCGAGATAATCACCAGCCGCAACTCGCCCCCAAGTGCCACGTCATTTGGGACGCACCGTCCAGGCGGCATGAGCGGATGCTGCAGCGCCTTGGCACGGAACTCTCCGTCTGAATCTCCCGCCAGGGCAGGGAAGCACCAAAGTGGCCGCTCGTACCGCAGTGAAGCGAGTGACGAGAGTGCCTCAAACTCTCCTGTCATTGCAAGCCACCGCACAACATACCGCCCGTTCTCCGTCCGCCATTGTTCAACTGCTAAGGCGCACTGTTCACGCCACAAAACCACCGGCCGCAGCACGCGCACGATCAGATGGTCGCTCGAATCGAGCAGTTCCATCCACCGTTGAAGCTGCCGTATACGTGCCGACGCGGGACGCCCTTCCGCATTCAAGGCCAATCGGATTTCGCGCAGCCGCGGAGACTCGAAGCTCTCTCGCTCAAGGCGCTTCAGCAAAAGCGAAAAGACAGCCAGGTCCTGAGCTGGCGTAGGTACCGGCTCGACGACATGGTTTACCCGCTCCCGCACAACAAACATAAAAGCAAAATTGCATCCGAGGACCACCAGGAACGGAAACAGTGGAATCCATTTGGCGAAAAATAGCACCAGGGTTGCGATGCTCGCAATCGAGAGTACAAGCGCGAGCGGACGCACCACACGCGAAAAGTTAATAGGCGGGGCAAGGGCCCAGCGCTCGACAAGTTCCGGATGCACATTCGCGCGAACGTCTTCACCCAATAGCGCAATATCCTCGCGCAGTTCAAGATTCGGCGCTAGCTCCGCCACAGCCTGTTGACGCGCTGAGAGTTTCGTCTCGTTCGGCCGGTGCGAGCAGCCAATCTGCCAGCGTTTTCTCGCCGGCGGTAGTCCTGGCGCGTGACAACAATTCAAACAGCGAACCTTTGCCAAATACATCCAGATCGTCCGCGTAAACATGATCTTTGGGGCAGAACTGCTCGCCGGTGGCTCCCGTCCCCATCCACCGGTCATGCAGCCGGTCAAAGCCACGGTTGTAGTAACTCACCGCGCGCGATGCTTGGGTACGCTCGCGTATCACTCCCTGATGCCAGACAACCAGGCTGAAGAAAGCGGCGGCTGGCAGCGCGAGTGTCCAAGCTGAAACCAGATGAGAGCCGAAGGCAAGCCAAGCGAGAATCGCCGCCGCTACCGCAATCACAAACCGCCAATTCCCAATCCGTAAAAACTTCTTCTGCAGAATCGCTTCTGCCGCGCGCCACCTTTCGCGCCTCGATGTGTACTCCGTTAGCGGCTCCATGCAGTTCAAGGATACCCATCTCGCCGCATGCACCCCGTACCATAAGAAAGCATGGCGAACCCTTGGCTGCACTGGTGGACCGACAGCGCCTCCCTCATTCAGCAGCCGACTTTTCCCCGGCTCCTTCTCGCGCTCGTCCTCGGGTCTCTTATCGGCGCGGAACGTCAGTGGCGTCAGCGTGCCGCCGGAATGCGTACCAACACACTCGTGTGTTTCGGAGCCGCCGCTTTCGTGGATCTCGGCGCGACTATCGGCGGCCCGAGTACGACCAGTATCATTGCCTACACAATCTCCGGCGTGGGCTTCCTCGGAGCCGGCGCGATTATGAAAGAGGGCGGCAGTATCCGCGGTCTAAACACCGCCGCCACACTGTGGTGCTCGGCTGCCGTAGGCGCTTGCGCGGGTGCGGGGGAACTGCTCGATGCCGTCTTCGTGACGGTTCTCCTCGTTGGCATCAATCTCGTTCTACGCCCCGCTTCGCGCTACATCGATAGAAAATCCCTCGCACGCTCCATCAAAGAAACAGACGCGCCCGCCATCTACCGCCTGAGTGCCGTTTGCCCCGCAAGCGAAGAAGCAAGCGTCCGCGCTCTCCTGCTGCGCGCGGTGGCCGAACGGCCTTTGCTTCTGCGCGAACTTCGCACCGAAGATATCGGTGAAAGCGATGACGTCTTTTTGCGTGCCGAGGTGGAATCGCATACCCGCGACAACGCTCTCATCGAGCAGATGGCGAGCCAACTCCGAAGCGACGATTCCGTTTCAAAGGTCGAGTGGGCCGAAGCGTCGCTCGAACCCGAGTAAGGTGCATCCTCCATCCGGTTCCCTGCATCCTTGAAAGAGTGCCCTCGTTTCGCTTTCTCCTGCTCCGGCACGGTTATGCCTTCCTGTTCTGCTACGTTTTTTGCGTGCAGACGGGAATACCGATTCCTGCGGATCCACTCCTGTTGATCATGGGCGCACTGGTCGGGGATCACGTCTATTCGTTCTGGCCTTCTGTATTTACGGCCATGGCTGCGGCGCTTGCGGGTGACTGCATCTGGTACGAACTCGGCCGCATCCGGGGCCGGTCGGTTCTGGCCCTTCTGTGTAAGTTGTCACTGGAACCGGACACATGCGTACGGAAGACGGAAAGTGGATTTACGAAACGCGGCGCTTGGACTCTGCTCTTCGCGAAATTTGTCCCCGGTATGAGCCTCGTCTCCATGCCGCTCGCTGGCGCTATAAAAATGCCGCGGTGGCGCTTCCTTCTCGCGGACGCCGCGGGTTGCGCACTGTGGTGCAGCGCTTATCTGTTAGGCGGCAGGCTCTTCCACAAACAGGTCACGATGTTGATCGACGCGTTAGGATTCTTCGGCCGTCGTGCCAGCCTGATCGTCCTAGGCCTCATCGCTATTTACGTGGCTGTGAAGTACTTTCAACGCTGGCGTTTGCGGCGGGAATTGCGAGTCAATCGCGTCACGCCAGAAGAAGCCCTTGCACTCATCAACGGCGAGACGCCCGTGACGATTGTCGATCTGCGAAACCCGGTCGAAATAGAATTGGACGGGTTCAAAATCGCAGGGGCGCTCATCCTTCGCCCTGACGATCTGCGCTCGCGGTCCCACGAGATCCCGCAAGGCAACGAGGTCATCCTCTACTGCACTTGACCGAACGAAGCTACCAGTGCCCGTGTGGCACTGCAACTGAAACGCGCAGGTATTCGCAAAGTGCATCCACTTGCCGGTGGATTTGAGGCATGGCGCAAGCTCAACCTTCCGATCGAACCCTCAACTGCAGAGTCCGAACTGACCGCTCCGTTCGGAATGTGAATCGGCCCCCGGGCGCACACGCATACGTTCGGAGCCTTACGTTCCCAACGCGTTTGAAAATATCACTTGCATTATGAAAGCTACCTTGATAACGTCTTTTTTGTGCCTGGGAAGCCGAAGGTAAAACCCCGGTCCGGGTGTCCGGTTAGTGTATCGCTTGAAGTCTTCGGAGATCGCTGGTCATTGCTGATCGTTCGCGACCTCATGGTGCGGGGGCTTCGGACTTTTAAGGAGTTCCGGGAATCTGGCGAAGGAATCGCGTCGAACATCCTGGCGGATCGTCTGCGAAAACTCGAAGAGGCGGACATCATCGGTGCGGAGCTAGTGGAGATGGACGGACGAAGAGTGAACTACCGGCTGACAGAGAAGGGAATCGGTCTCGCACCGGTACTTTTGGAACTGCTCATCTGGGGTGCCCGCCACGAAAAAACCGGGGCTCCTTGCGAACTCATAGCGGAGATGGCGAACAATCGCGAACGGGTGCTCGCAGAAGCGCGGCGGCGGTGGCAAGAACGCGATCCAACCCCGCTGATCCCGAAGTTCTCGAACATTCGGGTAGGCCGGAAACAAACATCGAAAAAACGAGCTTAAACGAGCTTGTAAACAGGGGGAGAAGTGATGAGCAAGGTACGAGTATTGGTTGGCACACGGAAGGGCGCATTCGTCCTGACTTCAGACGCGAAACGTGAACAGTGGGACGTCTCTGGGCCCCACTTCGCGGGATGGGAAATCTATCATCTAAAGGGCTCGCCCGTCGATCCGAATCGGCTATATGCATCGCAGTCGAGCGGCTGGTTCGGACAGCTCATGCAGCGCTCCGACGACGGCGGCAAAACGTGGACGCCGGTCGGAAACCAATTCTCGTACGATGGCGTCCCTGGTACGCATCAATGGTACGACGGAACTCCGCACCCCTGGGAATTCAAGCGGGTTTGGCATATCGAACCATCACTCACGAATCCCGACGAGGTGTACGCCGGTGTGGAGGACGCCGCTCTGTTTCATTCGACGAATGGTGGTCAGTCCTGGCAGGAACTCGCCGGTCTACGCGGCCACGGCTCCGGTCCGCATTGGCAGCCCGGTGCGGGCGGCATGTGTCTGCACACGATCGTTCTAGATCCAAGCGATCCACAACGCATCTTCGTCGCCATCTCGGCTGCTGGAGCGTTCCGCACGGATGACGGCGGCGCAAACTGGCGTCCGATCAACCGTGGATTGCGCTCCGAACACATCCCGAACCCCACCGCCGAGGTAGGCCACTGCGTTCACCGCATCGCCATGCACCGGTCGCGTCCAAACGTGCTTTTCATGCAGAAGCACTGGGACGTTATGCGCACCGACGATGCGGGTGATTCCTGGAAAGAGGTCAGCGGAAATCTACCGACCGATTTCGGTTTCGCGATTGACGTTCACGCGCATGAGCCCGAAACCATCTACGTTGTGCCCATCAAGAGCGACTCGGAACACTTTCCACTTGATGGCAAGCTGCGCGTCTACCGCAGCCGAACGGGCGGCAATGAATGGGAGCCGCTCACCAAAGGCCTGCCCCAAAGCGACTGTTACGTGAACGTGCTGCGCGACGCCATGGCCGTCGATTCTCTCGATTCGTGCGGCGTGTATTTCGGCACCACCGGCGGCCAGGTCTACGGGTCCGCTGATGCTGGCGATAATTGGGCTCCAATAGTCCGTGATCTGCCGCCCGTTCTTTCCGTCGAGGTGCAGACCCTTACATGATTCGCGTAGTTCTTCCCGCACATTTGCGGACGCTCGCACAAGTAAATGGCGAGGTGCGGCTAGAAGTGCAGCCGCCAGTCACACCGCAGTCGATCCTTGACGTGCTCGAGGCCTCTTACCCGATGCTGCGCGGAACCATTCGCGACCACGTCACGCAACAGCGGCGGCCCTTCGTGAGATTCTTCGCTTGCGAGCAGGATCTCTCCCATGAACCGCCAGACACCCCTTTGCCCGAAGCGGTTGCAACCGGGGCTGAGCCGTTTCTGCTCGTAGGCGCAATCGCCGGTGGTTAACCTCACAAACTTTCCAGGCGCGTCCTCGAAAGCCGTCAAGGGAGAGTGTTTATGAGCGGGAAGTCTCCTGCGATAACGGCCGTGCGCATCGTTCCGGTAGCCGGTTACGACAGCATGTTGCTGAATCTGAGCGGCGCACACGCGCCCTATTTCACACGCAACATCGCCATCCTTACCGATAGCTCCGGCCGCACCGGCGTGGGCGAAGTTCCGGGAGGGGAGAGAATTCGTCGAGTTCTCGAAGAAGCTCGTGACCTGATCATTGGACGCAGCCTCGGGTCCTACAACGCCATTCTGAACGCCATGCGAGAACATTTCGCGGATCGGGATCCGGAGGGGCGTGGCAGGCAAACGTTCGATCAGCGAATCGCGGTACACGCCATAACGGCTATCGAATCCGCGCTACTGGACCTATTGGGACAGTTCCTGGATGTCCCGGTCGCCGCGCTTTTGGGGGAGGGACAACAAAGGACTAGCGTGCCGGTGTTGGGCTACCTGTTCTTTGTTGGCGATCGGCGGAAGACGGCTCTGCCGTACCAGTCGTCCGGTAAACACGCCAGCGCCGAGTGGTTTTGCGTACGGCACGAAGAAGCGCTCACCGCCAATGCCGTGCTGCGCCTGGCCGAAGCCGCACAAGCGCACTACGGCTTTTCCGACTTCAAACTGAAGGGCGGAGTTCTCGAGGGCGCAGAGGAGATGGAGGTTGTGACCGCGCTCGCGGAACGCTTTCCAAACGCTCGCATTACGCTCGATCCAAACGGAGCCTGGTCTTTGCGAGATGCGATTCGACTCTGCGATGCCAAACAGAAAGTGCTGGCATACGCCGAAGATCCATGCGGCGCTGAGCACGGGTTCTCCGGCAGAGAAATTCTGGCGGAGTTCCGCCAAGCCACAAATCTGCCGACTGCAACCAACATGGTTGCGACGGATTGGCGCGAACTGACGCACGCTGTACAACTGCACGCTGTCGATATTCCTCTTGCCGATCCGCACTTTTGGACGATGCAGGGTTCGGTGCGCGTAGCGCACGTTTGCCGTGAACACGGGCTGACTTGGGGATCACACTCGAACAATCATTTCGATATTTCACTTGCGATGTTCACGCACGTTGCGGCGGCTGCCCCGGGCAGAATCACAGCCATCGACACTCATTGGATATGGCAAGACGGCCAGCGCCTCACGAAAGAACCTCTAAAAATTGAAGACGGCCGCATAAGTGTGCCTCGACAGGCTGGGCTTGGCGTAGAACTCGATATGGACGCCGTGGAACAGGCGCATGTTCTCTACAACAATGTGGGCTTAGCGTCGCGGGATGACGCGCTGGCGATGCAATATTTGATTCCAAATTGGCAGTTCGATCCCAAGCGGCCCTGTCTTGTGAGATAGTTCCGTGACATCCTCAATTTGACCAGTCGGGTTTCAGCCGTTGGGACCTGTGATAACCATGAGGATTGTGTTTTGATCAATATGAAGCGAAGAAATTTCATTCAATTTGCCGCGGCAGGCGCAGCTGCCTCAACCCATCCAGGTCTGGCAGCGCCAGCCAACGCCTCGCGTCCCGTTTTGTTTTACGCCGGCACGCAGCAGGGCCACTCGCCCGAAGTGCTGCGGGACATGGCGGCTTTCGGACTTAAGCACATTTGTAGCGGCGAGATCTCGCCACACCTCGATGAGAAATGGTCTGTAGATGGCCTGGCGCGTTTTCGCGAGCAGGTCGAATCCTTCGGCCTTAAGCTGTCGATGATCCCGCTGCCGATGCCCTCGGTGACCATCAACAAAGCGAGTCACCCGAACATCCTGCTCGGCAAAAGCCCCGAGCGGGACCGCGAGATCGACGAAATCAGCACCATGATCCGCAATGCCGGGAAGGCTGGCATTCCTGCCGTGAAATACAACCTGACTTACTTGGGCGTCGTTCGCTCCGGGTACACGGTAGGCCGCGGCGGCACACGCTTCAGCACGTTCGTATTTGACACAGCGAAGGTCGATCCGCAGGTATTCGAAATGGTGAAGGCCGATGACGACGCGATGTGGGAACGAATCGAGTACTTCCTCAAGCGTGTCGTCCCTGTGGCGGAGGAAGCCAAAGTAAGACTCGCCTGCCACCCGAACGATCCCGGGATGCCCAAGGGCGGGTTCCACGGTGTCCCGTCGGTTCTTAGTTCAGTGGAAGGTCTGAAGAAATTCATCGACATCAGCCCCAGCCCCTACCATGGCTTGAATTTCTGCCAGGGCACCGTCTGCGAAATGCTGGACCGTCCAGCCCAGGAAATTCCAGACGTGATCCGTTACTTCGGCTCGCGCAAAAAGATCTTCAACGTGCATTTCCGCAACATCGTGGGGCACCGGCTGAACTTCCGCGAGGCGTTTCCCGACGAAGGCGACATCAACTTTCTCGAGTGTGCCCGTGCATACCGTGAGGTCGGCTACGACGGTATGCTGATGCCCGACCACGCACCGCGAATCGAGGGAGACACATCGGGACTCGCCTTTGCCTTCGAGATCGGCTACATCCAGTCCATCATTCAAACTGTAAGAAACGAGGCCTCTAGTGCGTAACCGGCGGCGTAAACCAATCTTCTAGACTTTATCTGGATCATGAACAAAGTGTCGAGAGTGAGATGGGCGGGTGGCGCACTGAAGGTGGCGCCGCTTCTTTTTGCCTTAGTCAATCTGCACGCTGAAACTAAAACCATCTGGCAGATTGGGAAGTTCGACCAGTCGCCCGTCGAATTTCTCGGGTCTCCAATTGGCCCGGTTCGCTATCAGGTGGGCGAAAGCGACTGGAAGAAAGATTGGCCGAAAACCCAACCTGTAGGCCAGCCCTACCAGATTCTTTTCGATCTCGAATCGCCGCGCGGTGTCTATTCATTGAAAGTCAGTTTGCTAGTGGAACGTCCACGCATTCCCAATATGCGAGTGGAAATAAACGGACACGCCGGTACGTTCTATCTTCATCCAAAATTGAGTTATTCCCGAAGTGACTTTACATACGCCTTCGATCCACATGAGTCGCAAAGCCAATTACTCATCGACCTGCCGCCAGGCTATCTGAAGAGCGGTCAGAATACCATCACGATCACCGCGGTTGACGACCCCGTGTCCAGCCCGGAAGAACGAAAAGAATCGGGCATCACTTACGACGCGCTGGCGCTTGAACAAGATTCAGACCGGAAGTTTAACGCGTCTGAAATAACGGCTGAGGCGTTCCCCACTATCTTCTATCGCCAAAACGCCGGCGGGTTGGTGGAGATCGTGGACGCGTTCGTACGTCTGAATCAGCCGGCGAAAGCGGGGTTCGCTCAGCTAGAGATCGGCGGACAGAAATATGGAGCGAAGCTAGACGGAAACCAGGATTTCGGAGAGCAGAGACTTTCTTTCGAAGTACCTGCATGGACCGGAGCGGTTCCAGCGAAGCTAAACGTGAAAGCGAAAGCTCGCAAAACATTCGCGCTCTCTCTCACGGCGGAAAGAAAATGGACGGTCTTTGTTGTCCCTCATACTCATCTGGACATCGGTTATTCGGATTTCCAGGGGAAAGTGGCGGAGATTCAATCGCGAGTCTTGAGTCAAGCGGGCGCGCTCGTCAAACAGTACCCGGATTTCCGGTTCTCCATGGACGGCTCGTGGATCCTTGAACAGTTCCTGAATAGCCGCGCGAAGCCAAAGCAAGATGAGTTGGTCGGTTTGATTCGGGATGGAAAAATGGCAATGCCCGCGCAATACGTTAACCTGCTCACCGGCTATGCATCATTGGAGACTCTGTACCGGTCTCTTTACGAATCAAAGAGGCTGTCCAAACGCTATGGCCTGCCATATGAATATGCAAACATCACGGATGTTCCCACCTACTCAGGAAGCTATCCGTCGATTTTGGCCTCTAGCGGGATTAAGTACTGGGTCGCTGCGGCGAACAATGATCGCGCGCCTATATTCAGTTACGAGCACTGGAACGAGAAGTCTCCCTTCTGGTGGGAAGGCCCCGATGGAAAGAAGGTTTTGTTCTGGTATTCTCGCCACTACGAGCAAGCGCAGGTTTTATTTGGGCTGCCGCCGCAACTTCCAGCCGTGCGGCAGTCGCTGCCCATCTATTTACAAGCCTATTCAAAACCAACTTACAAACCGGACGTCGCGCTCATCTATGGAACGCAGGTTGAAAACACGGACCTGTTTCCTTCCACCGCGACCTTTGCCACCGAATGGAACAAGTCTTACGCATATCCAAAGTTGCAATACGCTACTTTCCCGGATTTCTTTCACTTCCTCGATGAGCACTACTCCAAAGACCTTCCCACTTACAAGGGAGATGGCGGCGGCTACTGGGAAGACGGTATAGGAAGCGACGCCTATTATGCCGCCGAAGACCGCCGTAACCAGAATCGTGCTTTATCGGCGGAGATTCTGTCGAGCCTGACGCATACGCTTGATTCGAACCTCCACCCGCCCGACGGCTTGTTCAGAGACATTTGGCGGAACATAGTGCTCTTTTCCGAACATACATGGTTGTCCTATAACTCGGTCTCGCAGCCGGATCACGAAGAATCAATCAGACAGGCAAGAGTAAAAGACGATCGCGCCGACCGGGCTTCCATCGAAATCGAAGATGTGATGAATCGCTCGTTGAGCCAACTGGCAGAGCAGATTCACATCCCGGCAAACACGCTTGTCGTATTCAACCCATTGAACTGGCGGCGCAGTGCAATTGTGGAGGCGGATCTCGATCCTCGTTCAAGGCTGGTGGACATGGGGACAGGCCAGGAAATTCCGCTGGATGTGATTTGGGAAAAGGAAGGTTTCTCACATGTCCGGTTTCTTGCGAAAGACCTGCCGCCCGTCGGTTATAAGTGCTTCAGCATTACTTCAGGCGGGCAGCCCGTACCGGCGAAAGAGAGCACACAGGATCAGACCGTTGAGAACTCATTTTATCGAGTGAAGATCGATATAGCTACCGGCTCCATCGCGAGTATCTTCGATAAGCAACTCGGCAGGGAGTTAGTAGATGTCGCAAGTCCGTATAAGTTCGGTGAGTATGTCTATGTCACCGGCGGCGACGGCGATACACAGATGATCAATCCGTTTCCCGCGCTTCCTCCTGGTGAACTGACGGTACATCATGCATCAAAAGGCAAGCTTGTAGGTGTCGAGCGTCTCCCTTGGGGACAGTCGATCCGGCTAATGAGTTCCAATGTGAACACTCCGGAGATTAAGACTGAAATTCTTCTGTTCGATAACGAGAAGAAGATCGAGTTTCACTACCGAGTGAACAAAGAGTACACGAATGCCAAGGAAGGCGTGTATTTTTCTTTTCCGGTAAGTGTTTCCAGCCCCTCTTTCACGTTTGCCACCCAGCAGGAATGGGTTGATCCGGCTCACGATCTGATGAAAGGCGGCAGCCTGGAATGGTTCAACGTGCAGGGTTGGATGGCAGCGCACGATTCGAACGTATCAGTCGGTATCGTGCCCCTCGACGCTTCTCTTGCGAGTTTCGGCGACATCAATCGCGGTAAGTGGCCCGGCGCTTTTGAGCCGAAGACCAGTACCATGTTTTCGTATGTGATGAATAACTATTGGCATACGAATTACAAAGCGGGACAGGGTGGAGAATTTCAGTTTCGATACGCGATAACCAGCGCAGCCAAACTGGACGGAGGCGCTTTGTCGAAGTTAAGTGCCGACGAGATGCGGCCGGTCGAACTGGATCACGTGGTGAGCCAGGATAAAGCGGGAAATCCAGCCAGGCCGTTACCCAAGGAGGGCGAAGGATTCCTTGAAACGAGCGCGCCAAATATTGTCCTCAGCACCTGGAAAATGGCCGAAGACGGAACCGGAACAATCATGCGTCTCGCCGAGATTGACGGGAAAGCGACCAATGCTCAGATTCACTTCCCTCATGCCACGATCAAGGCCGCCAACCTTTGTTCCGGGACTGAGGAGAATCAGACCCCCATACCTGTTGAAGGAAACACCGTGAGCCTTTCCTTTAAGCCATTTGAGGTATTGACGGTGCGTATCAAGCAGTAGTCTGG
>CAWJUO010000010.1:0-21881 GCA_963845995.1 uncultured Acidobacteriaceae bacterium
TTCGGCGTGCGCACCAAGTGTTCGTGGTAAGAATAGCTTTTAAAACTCACTCGGTCCTAATGTTAGTTTGCAAAGGATGAATTATGGTCAATTGTCCCAAGTGTGATGCTGCGATCGACGTCGAAGAAGAAGAACTGGACGAGGGCGACGTCCTTTCCTGCGATGAGTGCGGGGCTGCTTTGAAGGTGGCAAGCCTTCACCCGGTTGAACTCGAGTCCGAAGACGAAGCGGGAAAAGACGATGACGACCTCAATTTCGACGAGGATGACGATGACGACGAGGACGAAGAAGAAGAGGAAGCTGAAGAAGAGAACTGGCATTAAACTGTTTCGCTTGTGGCGGCAAACAGGAACCTGGTTATGACAAGGAGTCCCCTCGGGAGGCGCGTTTCTGGAATCGCGTGCGCTATCACGCTGTTGGGTGCCTTCGCGGGTAGCTTATGCGGACAGGCCGTGACCTCTCCAGTTATTCCTCAGCCCGGGCAAGTTCACATTCCGCCTAATACTCGGGTGATCCAAGGTACGGTGGAAAATGTGAAAGGCGCTCCTGTCGGCGGCGCCGTGGTTCTTCTGAAAGACACCAAAACGCTTCAGATTCGCTCGTATATCGCACAGCAGGATGGTACGTATCATTTCTACGGGCTCAGCACCGATATAAGCTATCAGGTGCGAGCCGAGACCAAAGACATGACGAGCCCCAGCAAGTTGGTCAGCGTCTTCGATAGCCACAAATTCATCAAGGTGAACTTGAAGTTGAAGAACAAGAAGAAGCCCTTTCCCGCCTGATCCGCCTCCATGAAACACCACGACATTATTGACCGTATAAAGCAGATCGCGATTGTTCCGATTGTCCGGACTTCCAACGCCGAAATGGCCATTCATGCCGTAGAAGCTGTTTACGAGGGCGGCATACCCTGTGTTGAGATCACGATGACAGTCGATGGCGCGATCAAGGCGCTCGAAGCTGTCGCCGACCGCTACGGCGACAAAATCATCCTCGGAGCCGGCACGGTTCTCGATCCCGAGACGGCGCGTTCCTGCATGCTGGCTGGCGCTCAATTCTTCGTCACGCCTGCACTGAATACCAGAACCATCGAAATGGCTAAACGCTATAGCAAGCCGATTTTTCCAGGCGCGCTTACGCCGACCGAGGTTCTGGCCGCATGGGAGGCGGGTGCCGATGGCGTGAAGATTTTCCCATGTAGTGCGGTCGGGGGAGCCAAGTACATCAAGGCGCTAAAAGGGCCGTTCCCGCAGATCGAGATGGTGCCGACCGGCGGCGTCAACCTGGACACCGTCGGTGATTTCATCGCGGCGGGCTCTTCGGCGGTAGGAGTCGGGGGCGAGTTGATCGACAACAAAACCTGCACTGACCGCAACTACAAGGTCATCACCGAACGCGCGCGAAAATTCCGTGAAGCGGTCTCGGCAGCACGCGGTGAGGCGGTCCCAGCCTAATCTGGGGTCTAATATCTGGGCACTCCCGGGTCGATTTCAGTGCTCCATCGGTCAATCCCACCAGCTACGCTGAAGCAGTTCTCAATCCCTCTCTGACGAAGCCACGCGACGACGTTCAGACTCCGCACGCCGTGATGGCACAAGATCGCCAAATCTGATTCGTCGGCCAGAGCCTCCAGCCGTTGGAGCTCGCCGGGAACCGACTGCATAGGAATCAACACCGATCCCGGAAGTTGCGAAATGGCCACCTCGTCCGGTTCACGAACATCGATAACGACGACGTGGTCTCCTTCATTCAGACGCGCTTGCAGTTCATGCGGGGTAAGTTCGAGCGTTTCGGCCATGTAATCCTTGCATCCAGCACTACGGCAAAAAGCAAAGCTCATGCCATACTGAATGGTCAAAGAAAGCATACCTCGAATGGCGCAGCTTGGCGAGGCGGTCGCTCGGTACCACCAACTTCTCGAAGATGTCAGCTTTCGCGATCTGGCATGGGCCGAGGAACTCCAGGAGCGGATGCGTCAACAGGGGCTCACCGATTCCGGACGCTTGCTTGCGCCCGTTCTTCGGCCGGAGTTCATCAGCAAGTCCCAATTGACCACGCTGACTACCGTCTCCGAGCGGCTTGCAACAATTTTGGATCAAGTGGAAGCGCTCGCCCTTCAGTCTCCGCAACTGCTGAATCGGGTGCGGATGCTTCCCGCGGAGAAGATGCTTGCTTCCGTTTCGTGCGGATACATGCGGTCCAGCATCGCTTCGCGCATGGATGCGGGTCTGCGCAATGGATCGCTCTCCCTGAATGGACTGGAAACCTGCAAACCAGTTGGATTTGGGTACGCCGATCGCCTGGCCGATCTCTTCTTACAGCTGCCGATCATGAAGCAGTTCCAGAAGTCTTCCTATCAGGTCTCAAAACTTGGAAGCCCACGCCCTCTGCTTCGGGCCATCCTTCACGCCTGGAAAGAGTTCGGTGGCAATTGCCAGCCGAATATTGCCATCGTGGAGCTTCGGAATCCTGTTGGGACCACCGTAGGCGAGGGCGAGATTGTCGCAGAGTTGCTGAAGCAGGCGGGAGCATCCGTCCGCCTCGTCTGGCCCGAGCAGCTTGAGTACTCCGATGGAAATCTCCGCTGCGGCGACTTCCAGATCGATGTTGTCTTTCGCCGTTTGCTCACCCGCGAATTGCTGGTCCGGTTCGATCTCTCTCATCCACTTCTTCGGGCTTACTGCGACCATGCCGTTTGTGTCGTGAACGGATTCCGTTCTGAAATGACCCGGCGTCGCGCTCTGTTCGAGCTATTAACGGACGAGGCGGTGATGGAGAAGTTCGCCGCCTCCGACCGCCGGCTGATCGAAAGTCACCTGCCGTGGACGCGCGTCGTATTTGCGCGCAAAACGAAGTACAAAGATCGGGAAATTGATCTGCTGCCATTCATCGTCCGGCACCGCGCTCAATTCGCTCTACGGCCGAACGACGACTCGTCCGGACATCAAGTATTCGTGGGAGTCGATCTGAGCCAGAACGCCTGGGAACGGTCTCTTCGCTTGGCTTCCCAGACTTCCTACGTTGTGCAGGAACATCTGTCGCCTTGTCCACAGGTCTTTCCGGTGCTGCAATACGGGGCAGTGCAGATGATACAAACTAATGTTTGCGTTCATCCGCATGTCTTCAATGGCAAGCTACAGGGAGCATCCGCGGCGCTGGAGACCTCGTCCGAAGGCTTTTCCAAACCGCTGGCTTTGACTCCGGTTCTGCTGCTTGAGGAGAAGTAGAGGGACCACTTCGGTGATTCACACGGTAGTGCGACTATTCCCGGCTGACGGACAGGGGTTCCTCGGGATACTGCTCTTCCGATACAGAGTAACGAGCTCTGCCCCGGCGGTGACTAGACCCGGGCCATTCGAGCCGTAGATCCTGGGAAACTTCTTCCAGCATCTGGAGGGTTGCCTCGCGGGTTTCCATCGCAAAACAGGTAACCAGGAGATTGTCGCAGAGCAGATTGATCAGCCTCGGAATACCCCGGGAGCGTTTGTGGATCTCCTCAAGAATCTCCGGCGAGAAGACTCTCTGCTTCGGCATACCCGCCCGTTCCAAGCGGCTTTCGACGTAAGCGCATGTCTCTTCAGGGTTTAGTGAATTCAACGTGCAGCGCAGCACGATTCTTTGCTTCAGCTGCCGGAGGTTTGGCGCGTCCAGTTTGCGGTCCAGTTCTTGCTGACCTGCCAGGATAATCTGCAACAGTTTGCCTTGCCGATTTTCGAGATTCCCAAGAAGCCGGATCTCTTCGAGCACGTCCCATTCAAGGTTATGCGCCTCATCCACGATCAAAACGCAGGTGCGGCCCCGCTCAGCTTGCTCGATCAGCAGCGTATTCAAGGCGAACAGAACGGAGGTTTTGGACTTGCGGTCGCACTGCAAGTCGAAATCGTATGCCATCATCTCGAAAAATTGATCGGGAGTCAGGCGCGAGTTGAAAACAAAGGCGAATTCAACGCGCTGCGAGTCAAGGTAATCCCGCAGACATTCGAGCATGGTGGTCTTGCCCGTGCCGACTTCGCCACTCAAGACGATGAAGCCCTTCCGGCTCCGCACACCATAGATCAAATTGGCTAGCGCCTCCTCGTGTTGAGGGCTGCGGTAGAGAAATTGTGGGTCGGGACTTAGATTGAAGGGGTTTTCCGATAACCCGAAGTACGCCTTATACATAGCGGCTTCCAGAACCACCGAAGAGAGAACCGGCAGAAATAGAGACGCGCCTCAAAGGCTCGGTGGAGCTCGTCATATTAATATGATCGGTATTTTTGGTACAAACCTTACAACCAAAATCAAAATTAATGTACCGGAAAGTACCGTTACTTCTCAAACTGCAATCGAACCCAGCCTGGAAGGCTAGAAGGTTGTCCCCCCATGAAGATGACGCGACGGGTCTTCGGGAAGGGTACACCCTCACGGATCGACCTGCCAAAAGACGGTACCGCCCTCAGAATCTTCCGGTAGCTCTCCAGATCGGTATCGAGGAAAGCGGTTTTCGAAACGAACCCACCGCCCCAACCCAGGCAAAGCAGACAGCTCAACGGGTCAGCCTGAGCGCTTTCGAGTTCGCTCTTCAGGCGCTGAACGGTCTGCGTAAGTCCTTTCAGCCCTGTGACTTCCGCGTACTTAGCGTGCGACTCCAGCTGTGCCGCCGCATACTGATTACTCGCCTCAACGATGGCCTTGGGATCCGGCACAGACCGCCAACCGAGGGCGCGCGTAAGTTCGGGGTCTTCAAGGAACGTACGCTCTTGCCAGGTCCCATTGAAGGCAGTACCCGGAACAGCCATTTCTGCGAACAGCGGTGTCGCGTCGGCTACCCGCTGGGGTTGGACACTGCCCCGTCCAGCGACTTTCCACACGAGTTGCGGCGTCCCAGCCCCCTGCCGGGTGTCGAGCGAAGCAACTCGCGTCAAGTAGACCTTGAACGAGGAAACGGGAACAGGTTGGCTATCCGCTGCCGCGATGACTCTCACCTGCGAGGCTCCGGCGGCATTTTCAGCCGGTTCCGCCACTCGCCGGGCCACTCGGTCACCCTCTAATGCGGCTGCTATGCGGTCCACCGTTCCAGCTGACCAACGGGAAAAAACCAGGCCGGACCTCAGAGCGCCCTTAAGAGCGGAAGCCGGAAGATAGGGGCCGCGATGGTCCGCCGCAAAAGTTGGAATAAAGAGCGAATCCGATTCCGCGGCATTCCAAATGGCCGTCGATTCGGCATTCTCAAACGGGATTCGCCGCTGTGAAAAGTTCTGCGCGAAACCACCCCAGGAAGCGAAGTCCAGCTTGGTCGCTTTTCGAAGCTGGGTGAGATATCCCTCCAGCCTGGGGCCACGCGCCAGGAGTTTGAAAATGCGCCCCTGATCGAGAACGTTCACCTGATCTTTCCAGACCATGTAGTCGATCGGCGACAACGCTTCTCCATCGCCAACCAGAAGCGGCGTAAGCGCGGTAGCTTTATAGTTCATCTGTTTGCGCCTCACTTTCTTCCTGGTTGGGTTCCGAGGATGGCATTTCTGGCTCCGGCTCCGGTTCGGGCGTGACTTCCGGCGTCGCTTCCTGCGTTACTTCCAGCTGTTCGCAGGGAGTCGGTTCAATTGCCTCGGCAGGGGGCGGCACTTCAACCGGCTCCTGTTCTGCGGCAATCTCCACAACCGGCAGCCTCAAAGCGACTGCGAAACCAGCCCGATAGACAGCGTGCGCGAAGCCGTCCGGCGCGACATCGACAGCGGCTCCGACGGGCTCGGATTCAGCCGCCAACACAGAGCCTTCAGCTATCATCCGAACGCTTTTCTTCTCTGTTCCATTGCTGGACGCGCTTTCAATGCGGCCTCCGCGAACAACTGCCTCGTAATCGCCCTCGCGCCAGTTCACGGCGTCCGTTTGAGAAGGAGAGTATAGCGAAAGAAGCCAGTACAGAGACGACTCCGGCGCATCCGAATTCGCATTCCGCGAGATTTTTCGGGCCAGCTTCGGCATCAAGACGCCGGGCCACGAACCAGCCTGAAACTCCGGTGATTCCGTCTGTCCCCATCCACTGCTTCGCTTACCGCCGAAACCCGTATCTCCCAGCAGACGGAACGCAGCCTGCACGCGGTCGTCCCATTGACCACGAGCCGCTTCGTCCGAGTATCTTGCGACCGTCCAGAGCCCCGCGCCCGCCTCAAATTCCACACACGCAGCCGCGTGAACATGAACGGCGCTGTTACTAACTCGGTCCACGGCCCCTCGCGTCTTCACGACAACGTGAAATGGACTCGTGCTCGGACGATCCCGCCGCAGAAGGCAAGCCGTTTCGGGATCGGGAATCCACTGGTCCGCCAATACGTTCTGGCCCATCAGCATCGATTCAATCAGGCTGACCGGAACAAATTTGGCCGCATTCCATCGAATTTTCGCTAGAAATACCGCACTGGGAGTGGTCAGAAGTTCAGCAGGCGGCGGCCACAAGGTCGAGGGCGGCGGAGCAAACAGGGTATCTCCCTGGAATGGAAACAACGACGTGAACGCGACCGCCGGATTCGCATTGCGTGCCGTCGCATCCAGCCATTCATCGAGAATTCCGAGCCGCTTCATCGCAATGGTGACGGCGGAATACAGGCGGTCGCTCCGATAGAGCGTATCGACGCGGTCGTGTCCGCCTTCGCCTGGACCATATCGCCAGGGCCCTCTAGGCCGCAGGCGAATCAACGCTGCCTGCTGCATTCTTATGCGAGTTTCTCGGCGAAATCGTCCGCGCTTACCAGTTGCTGTAGAGCCGCCAAATCAGATCCCGCCAGCAGACTTGTTTCCGCCGCGCCCTTGGCGTAGTAATCCTTATTCCGCCAGGTCAGGCCGAGTCCAGTGAACCCGATACGGCCGCTACCCCGGCTGCCGCCGCCGCCCAGCGCATCGTCTTCTAGAAGCCGCAGACCTTCGGCAACTCGCGCCAGTAAAGGCCGGTCTTCGGGACAAAGCACGTCCAGAACCATGCGGAAACGGAATCGCGCACCCGCCGGAACGCGCTCCAAAGTGCGCGGATTTGCCTGCGAAGTAATGCGGTCTACTGCGTTCTCGCTCTTCACCTCGGTCAGTTCGTCATCCAGGTTTTCGCGCATTTGCGGAGTGATGCTATCGACAACCAAAGGCGCGTCGTAGACGGTCAGGCGCGAAGGCGTGGCCCCCGTATCGTTCGACTCCGGGCCGCTCACCCGTTCGACGCGTCCTGGGGTTCGTCCAAACAGCACGCAAACCTCATCGTCGGGGCGGTCGCTCTGATGGATACGGACTTCCTGGCCTTTGCGCTTCGACAGGTAAACCAGTTCGCTTGGAACAGCCAACCCCAGCGTCTGTTCCAGCAGGGAACGCAGACGGCCGCGCAGCGAACTGCCGGGAATATAAGGAATGCCGAAGGCGTCTTTCACAACCGGATTGTCGGCGCCGCCGATTTCGAGCGATCCTTTTCCAGCTCCGATGTGTAAGCCGGTCTGACATTGGATCTCGCCTTCGAGAACCAGCTTTCCAAGAAACGTCAATTCAGTTGCAGCGGTATGAGAACTCATGAACAATGTCCTGTTCTACTCGTTGTAGGCGATAATCGCTTCGAATAAGTCGCGGAAACGCTCGTATCCACGAGTGTCGTTCTTGCGTGTGACTTGCAGCAGCAGCCGTTCAAGCGGATCGAGGCTGCGCAGCGAATGCCGCGCGATGGTGTAGGCCAGACGCGCCCGCACCATCACAAACTCGTGCTGGCGCTCGCCTTCCGGTGCGCGCGTGGCGCGGCGAACTGCATTATAAAGACGGCGCAACTGGCTCTTGGTGCCTGAATCCATATCGCGCATCCGGCTCACGACGACGTGCGCCTGATTGTCCATATAGAGACTATCGGCAATCAGCTTGTCGATGTCGATCTCCGGAGGACCTTCCATGCGCCTGTCGCCGGGACCCCGCCCGCCTGGGCCGCCGCGAGGATCACGGCCCCGATCTCCACCTCTGTCTCCGCCGCGATCGCCGCCACGCCCTTCGCCGGAGCCGCCGCGTTCATTTCCACGCGGACCGCTTCCACCGCCGCGATTCTCTCGGGGTGGCCGGTTCTCCGCACCACGGCGCTCGTCAGGTTTTTTTTCTTCAGTGTCAGGCATTAGCGTTCTTCCAGTATTCCCGTGAGGCTTTGATTACATTCCGGCAGCCAGGCGCGCCCATTCCAGGCCCACCCGCGCCGACGGCCTTAGTTTCAGACCAGCCGTTTTCTTACCCAAAAGATGCGTGATAACGATATTGCGCAGGTTCGCCAGTTCTTTTCCGCGCGAAGGCGGAATCACTCGCGATACCCGCATGTAAGTGCGCCACGGTTTGTCCGCGCGTACCGTCTTCCCCCGCCGCACGGCGCGCGCCGAGAAAGAATCGCGGTAGACCGCCGCGAGATCGTCAATATACTCGCGCGCGAATCCGAAATCGCGAACCATGCGTACCAGGCTGCTCTTCAACTCTTCCGCATCGCTCAAGCGTTTCCATTCGAGCGTTTTTCCGAACAAGTAGAAACTGCCCGGCTCGTTTGCTTTCGTACCGCGCAGATGCAAACCGGCCTCCTCGAAGACGACCGGCAAAGGAGTACTGGTTTCAGGCGCAATCGCCAGCGCCATGCTGATGGTCTTCGATTCTACCCCGGCAAACGACTGCAGATTCTCTTCCGCGAACGTCTCAAAAACGCGATGGAGTTCCCGCGCCAACGCAATCAATGCATCCCATGAGCCGACGATCGCAAAATCATCGCCGCCCCGATAAAGGATCGTGACTCTGCGCCAGAACTCGGGAAGAGTGCAAAGGAACGCCAGTTCGCCAGCGATGAATTTCTTGAAAAGGACGGAGAGATGGATGTGCTCTTCGATCGTGCTCGCCCGTTTCAGACGCGCCTCGAACTGATCGACATCGCCGCGCAGGACGCCCCAACCGGGATTGCCTTCCCCGCGCTCCGCCAGTTCTGCCAGCGAGCTGGTGCGCGTGGCATCTTCATCCATCGCAAACCGCCGCGGAAACAGAATGCCGTCGTCTTCTTCAGCCGATTGTTCTTTGAGCGGCCACGAATACTGGCCTTCATCCCAAAGCAGACGCGCCGGGTAATCTGGAGACCAGCCCACGCTCGAGGCGGAAGCAAGCTTCTCCGCGAAACTAGTGAAATAGTTGCTCGGATTCGTCGTGGCTCCCTCTACAAAAGGGGCAAAGAATGCGCTGGCATCGGCTTGACGCGAAAGGGGTGCCGAGGTCCTGGCGGAGAGTGCGTCATCCAGCCGTTTCCGTGCAACCGGCCATGCGCCCAGGTTCTCTGTGCTGGCCCAATGTAGATGAAGTGTTCCTTGTGAAATTTCACCCAGCGCCGCGTCGGCGGATTGCAGGAACTCGTTTGCGCGCGGAATATCGTCTTCGGCGAGAACAAGAAAAAACTGCTCCGCACTGCTTGATCCGAGCAGCATGCGAGACAGCTTCAACTCGGAAAGAAGGGCTCTAGGGAGTACCTCGCAAATCAAACTCAGCCACGCGGAGCGGCCGATGAAATCCGCCGCGTCGTCCTGGTGCTCAATGGATGAAGCAGCCAGAAACTCTTCGGCACCGAGAAGTTGGGCTTGCAAGAAGACCTGCAGCGACATGGGAAAAGGGTCAAAGCGGCCCGCAAAATCGCGAGCTTAAGCGTTTGATAGCGAGAACGCTAACAGGCTAACACACGCGCTGCAGCGGGATTGGGCGCGTACGATGTAGAGATGCGCATCGGTTTGCTTTCCGACACGCATGGCTTCCTGGACGAAGCCGTGTTCAACTACTTTGCCGAATGCGACGAACTATGGCACGCGGGGGACTTCGGAACCGTGGACGTGCTCGACCGGTTGAAGCGGTTCAAACCCACTCGCGGTGTTTACGGGAACGTCGATGGCGCTCAAATCCGGAGCGAAGTGGATCGGGATCTTGCGTGGGATTGCGAGGGTGTTCCGGTCTATATGACACATATCGGCGGACATCCCGGCAACTACGATTCGAAAGCGAAGAAGGAACTGATCCGGCGGAAACCGGCCTTATTCGTTTGCGGCCACTCGCATATCTTGCGAGTGATGCGCGATCCGGAACTCGGCTTGATTTATATGAATCCGGGAGCCTGCGGCCACAACGGATGGCACAAGGTGCGGACGCTTTTGCGGTTTACCGTGGAGGCCGGGAAGGTTTCAAATGCCGAGGCGATCGAGCTTGGTCCGCGCGGGAGAGCTTTGGATTCCGGCCGGCCCTCCACATAAGGGTTTTCAGAGAGAATATTGCAATGAGCACTTACGCAAAAGACTGCCGATCCACGGTGATTCCGGGACTTCGCTACCGCGATGCGCTATCGATGATAGATTGGCTTACCCGTGCTTTCGGATTCGAAAAGCATGCAGTGTACCTGGGGCCGAACAATACAGTGGCGCACGCGCAAATGACTTTTGGCAACGGCATGATTATGGTCGGTTCGGTTGATAACGGAACGCCCTCATCCGCTCTGGTCAAGCAACCCGCTGAAATCGGAGGCGCAGAAACACAAAGCCCTTATCTTGTTGTGTCCGATTGCGAAGCTCTATATGCCAGCGCGAAAGCAGCGGGAGCTGAGATAATTTCGGACCTTGAGAAAAAGGACTACGGTGGGAGCGGCTTTACCTGCCGAGATCCCGAAGGCCACATTTGGCATTTCGGCAGTTATGATCCCTGGGAATCAACGGAGGCCGGTTAGCCCCGGCGCGGTACGGTCGCGGAGAATCCGCGAGGGCCGTGACCGCTTTGTAAACGCCAAAGATGTTCACGCGCCGCCCGCTCCTGGTCCGAATAGAAACGCGCTTTCGGAAAGTCATGATTCGCGATGGCGTGCACCATGTTGCCAATCAGGATCTCAATGCGCTTCTCCGTCTCCGCAATGTCATCCTGTCTGCCAGCTACGGCAGGGTTTGACAAGCGGTCCCGAACAGAGCGCCCGGTACTCAACTGTAAGGCCCATTCGGTTACGGCACCGGTCAGCAGACCCATCAGTTCTGCAAAAACGAAGCGCATGAAACGGAGCCGTCCCTTTGCACGGCACTCCTCGTCCGCTTTCACGAACGTAGCCAACATCTCGGCGGCAAATAATTCTTTGTAGTCTGCCGGGTATAACCGAAGCAGAGTTTGATAGGCGCGCTTAATCGTCACGTCACACCTCGCTCATTCTGAGGCGGGTGGTTGCCGCCCTGCTTAGCCACCTCATGCGGTCCAACTCCAGATGCAGTTGTTCGCGGCCGGAAGAGGTAAGCCTGTAAGCCTGTTTGTCCCTCGAAGTGTCGTCTTGTGCGAACCTCTCGATCCAGCCATCTTGAAGTAGCCGGCGAAGGGCTCCATAAAGAGTGCCGGTGCTGAGAATCACTCGCCCGTTACTGATCTGTTGGATGTCTTGTAAAAGTGCGTATCCATGCCGAGGCTGCTCAGCCAAGCTCGTCAGAATCAAGAAAACCGGTCCAGTGAGCGGCTTGGGCGTGAAGACGTCCTGTTTTTCTACGACCTGTCGCATGACGCCATATTACACCCGTCCATGGTTCCCAGTCAAGCAGGTAACTGTTGAGAACTCTATCCTGCCGCACTGCGTGCGTTCAAGATCCAGAAGAATCCGCTTACGCCAGAGTCCTCCGCCGTAGCCGCCCAGTTCGCCGTTCTTGTTCACTACGCGATGACACGGGATGAGTATCGAAATGCGGTTCATGCCATTCGCACGGCCCACGGCGCGCGATGCTCCCGGTTGACCGACCTTCTGCGCCAAAGCCTCATAGGAGCGAGTTTCGCCGTAGGGAATGCGGAGTAATTCCGACCATACAGTCTGCTCGAAAGGTGTTCCAGGATAGACAAGCGGCACGGTGAAGGTTTGTCGTGCGCCCGAAAAATATTCGCCGAGTTCGGTTTGTAATTTCGATAAATGGGCGCTTTCGCCGGGAACGATAGGGAATGGGAAGCAACGGCTGAGGCGCTGCAGTTGCTTTTCTAGCATGCGCCGGTCCGTGAATTCTAATAGACAGATGCCGCCGGACACCGATCCCGCTATCATCGGGCCGGCTGCAGTTTCAATCCAGGCCAGGCGAACGCAATCCCCCTCCCGAGTCTTTCCAGGCGGCTTGCCAAACAATCGCGCGAAGGCCGTGCGGAAGCCGCTATGCGAATCGAAACCGGAATCGAGAATGGCGTGATCGAGCGGTGCTCCGCCGCGGATTTGATCGAATGCCTGACCAAGGCGGCGTGCGCGGCAATACGCTTGGAAGGTCATGCCGTACTCGTTTAGGAAATGCCGGCGCACGCGAGCGGGCTCAAGGCCCATCGACCGAAGTTCCTGTTCTTTGATTCGGATTTCTGGCTCCTGGTCCAAGCGGGCGAGTAGGGCTTGCACCCACTCCGGAGCGGAACTGTCGGTTGGACGGCAGCGCTTGCAGGCCCGGTAGCCCGCAAACATGGCTTCCTTAACGGTCGCGAAGAATTCTACATTCTTCGGCAGCGGCTTCCTGGCCGGGCAGGAGGGCAGGCAAAAGATTCCCGTGGTCCGGACAGCTGTGAAAAAGAGCCCATTGTAGCTTTCGTCCGAAGACAGAAAAGCTTTCTCCATTTCCTCGCGCGACGGTAGCAGATTCATAGCCGAAGTATACGGCGGACACGCAAACAGCTTCCACCGAAAAAAAGACGCGGAATTATTGTTTAGCGCCTGGATTGAAGAAGTCCGCCGGAGAGAAATCGACGATTTTCCACTTTCCGTTTTCATTGTGCAGACGAACGTGAATTTCAGCCTTGCGAGTCAAATTTTCACTGGTGCTCTTATTCGTCAGACTGAGAGTCCATTGTAAGGTGAGCGTGGTTTCCTTGGGCGAATCCGCCTCGTCTGTGACGTCCGCTTCGTTGCTCAGTTCATAGCCGCTGGTCAGGGCAATGAAATCGTCCTGAAGACTCGTGTAATTCGGGCAGGACTTATCGAACGGAATCATGGCATCCGCGGGGTTGCCGCCCGTCAGTGCGGTGGCGACGTGGTTGATTGCGCGCAAGACATCGTGAGCCTGGTCCGCTGCGAGTGTCACGGCGGAAACCAGGGCCGCAAGCAAAATCTCTACGTGCGATAGCTGCCATTAATTTGAATGTAGCCCTCGGTAAGATCGCACGTGAAGAAGCGAGCCTCGCCGTCGCCTTTCCCTTTATGAACGACTCGGATGCGCACTTCGGTATCGTCTAGTTTCTTTTTCAAGACCGCCTCGTCGAAGTCGGCGGCGAGACCGCCGTGGCACACGGGTATCTTCTGGAGAAAAACATCCACGTTCGCGGGATCGAAGTTGACTCCCGCATATCCAGCGGCTGAGAGAATGCGTCCCCAGTTGGGATCGCTGCCGGCAATTGCGGTCTTCACGAGCGGCGAGTTGGCGATGGCACGTGCGATCTTACGCGCGTCATCATCGGTTTTGAAGCCAAGCGTACGAATGATGATCAGCTTGCGAGCGCCCTCTCCGTCGGCGGCGATCTGTTCCGCCAGGCTCTCCATCGTCCGCGTGATAGCCTTTTGAAGCGTTCGCAACTCTTTATTGTCGGGCTTTACTTTGGACGCGCCATTTGCCAGTAGGGCGACCGTGTCGTTCGTGGACATGTCGCCGTCAACGGTTAGTGAGTTATAGCTCGACCGAGTCCCGGCCGCCAGCATCTGACGTAGTGTTTTAGCGCCGAGCACAGCATCCGTCATAATGAACCCCAACGTCGTCGCCATATTGGGATGAATCATGCCTGAGCCTTTTGTCATGCCTGCTACACGCACCGTTCCCGCCGAGAGCTGGACTTCTTCGGAGGCGACTTTCATGCGAGTATCGGTTGTCATGATCGCTTTCGCGACAGCGGAGAAACCGTCAGGCGATAAAGCGGCAACCAGCTTGGGAAGGGCGGCGATTAGCCGTTTCGGATCAAGTTCGACACCAATCACACCTGTGGAGGCCGGAAGAATATATTCCGATTTGGTTCTGAGCGCCTTAGCGGCGGCTTTGCAGGAATCGAGAGCGACGCGATCACCGGTACGCGTGGCGCAATTGGCATTTCCCGCGTTAACAAGAATGGCTGAGATTGTTCCCTTTGAGGATTTCAGGTTCTGGCGGGCCAGCCGGACGGGAGCTGCTTGCACCATATTCTTCGTGAAGACGGCGGCAACTTGCGCGGGCTCATCGGAAACAATCAGGCCGACATCGTCTCGTTTTTCTTTGCGAATTCCGGCGTAAACAGCGGCGTAGCGGTATCCAAGCGGAAGTTTCAATTCAGCTCTCCCAGACGTTCATCTTGCAAAACTTTATAGCCATTCAAAAAGTCTTCCGTATTCATGCGTTTCTTGCCTGCGGGTTGCACTTCCAAAAGTTCCAACGCGGTCCTATTTCCGCAGCCGGCGAAGAGCCGCCGTTTTTCGTAGTGTAATTTTCCGGGAGCAAGCGTCGCCTCGGAAAGGGCCGCTCGGGTGATTGCCAGCCGTTGGCCTCGGAAGTTTGTGTAAGCGCCCGGCCAGGGGTCAAAGCCCCTTAGGCGATTGTAAATTTCCGTTGCGGAGCGGGACCAATCAATACAGCCGTCTTCCTTCTTAAGGATAGGCGCGAGAGTGGCCTCATCGCTGTTCTGCTTCTCGCGTTTGATCGTTCCATTCTCGATGTGTGAGATGGCTTCAATCAGCAAGTCAGCCCCGAGCGGCGCCAGACGAGCGCTCAACTGAGGCGCGGTTTCGTCGGCGTGAATAGGGCGTTGCCGCTTTCAGAAGCATGTCGCCCGTGTCCAGACCCGCGTCGATCTGCATAATCGTAACCCCGGTCCTTGTCTCACCATTCGCGATGGCCCATTGAATGGGAGCCGCGCCCCGATACTTGGGCAGCAGCGACGCATGAACGTTTAGAATTCCGTAACGCGGGAGATCGATAACGCTTTGTGGAATGATCTGCCCATAGCCCACGACCACCATCAGATCTGCCTCGAAGCTTCGCAGTAGATCGAGGTTTTCCGGACGGCGGATGCGTTCGGGCTGATGAACGGGAATCGCAAGGCTCGCAGCTGCAAGTTTGACTGGCGACTGGGCCAGTTGATTGCCTCGTCCTTTAGGCCGGTCCGGTTGCGTGAAGACAGCGATCACCTCGTGGCCCGCGGTCGGGAGTGCATCCAAAGATGGAACGGCGAACTCCGGCGTACCCAGGAAAACAATACGCATCAGAGATGCTTTAGTCCCACTCGCCGGCCTTTTGCATTTTCTTAATTTTCCGGCGAATGATGTCGCGCTTGAGCGAGCTCAAGTGATTGATGAAGAGAATACCGTCCAGGTGATCGATCTCATGCTGGAAGGCCCGCGCCAG
Organism: uncultured Acidobacteriaceae bacterium; assembly: GCA_963845995.1. Taxonomy (GTDB): domain Bacteria; phylum Acidobacteriota; class Terriglobia; order Bryobacterales; family Bryobacteraceae; genus Bog-105. Next base: position 15,339 of record CAWJUO010000010.1, read on the forward strand.
AAGTTCTTCACCCGCCAGTTCGACCGTTTCTCCCTTCTCGTTCCGGGCGCGAATGCTTACTTTGTTGGCACGCGAAACCGGTTCGCGAAATCCGGGAATGCTGAGGCAACCCTCTTCGCCGGTCTGCTTTCCTTCGCGAGTGATGATCTCGGGATTGATGATGACGATTTTGTCGGCTTCGTTCTCGCCGACGCTGATGTCGATAACCGAGATGCGCTTCTTCATGCCGATCTGCGGAGCGGCGAGGCCGACGCCTTTGGCCGCATACATCGTCTCCCACATGTCGGCGACGAGTTGCCGCAGTTCGGGAGTATCGAACTCCGTGACGGGCTCGGATTTTTGTTCGAGCACGGGCTCGCCATACTTTAGAATTTTTCGAACCATCTCTTAATTGCGCGCTGGACGAAGCAGCTTGCTAAAACCTCTTTACCTGGGCGATGTAGCCGTCGTAGTTGCGCCGGGTTTCATCAAGCGAATCGCCGCCAAATTTTTCTAAGAACGCGTGAGCAAGCACCAGCGCTACCATGGCCTCGCCAATCACGCCTGCCGCGGGGACGACGGCCACGTCGCTACGTTCGTAAGCCGCCAACGCCGATTCCCGGGTTGGCAAATCAACCGATTCGAGCGGACGGCGAAGCGTGGAGATCGGTTTCAGCAAGCCACGCACAACGACGTCCTGACCGTTGGTGATTCCGCCCTCGATACCCCCCGCACGGTTCGAGCCGCGATGGAATTCACGCCCTTCTTTATCGTAGTGAATCGTGTCCTGGACTGTCGAGCCGTAAGAGCTTGCGCCGTCTTCCGCGAAGCCAATTTCCACGCCCTTTACGGCCTGAATCGAAACGATAGCCTGGGCGAGACGTCCGTCCAGCCGGGTATCCCACGCGATATGTGAGCCAAGACCCGGCGGCAAGCCGTGCGCCACCACTTCAAAAACACCGCCGATCGTGTCGCCGGTGCGATACGCAACGTCTACGGCTTCTTTCATTCGCGCTTCGGTCTCGGGATCGACGCAGCCGAGGAGGACTTCGTCACGCTCGCACAGGGCGACGATTTCGTCCCACGCAGCAGGCCGCTCCATTTTCACCGGCCCAACCCTAACCACGTGACTCAGAATTTCAATACCGAATTCCTTCAGGAATGTTTTTGCGAGTGCGCCTACAGCCACGCGGGCGGCAGTCTCGCGAGCGCTTGCACGTTCAAGAATGTAGCGCGCTTCAGCGAAATCGTACTTGATCGCCCCAGCCAAGTCGGCGTGGCCGGGACGAGGACGGTGGACTGGCTTGTCTTTACCCTCTTCGGCGTCTTTGGCTTCGACCGGAAGCGTACCCGTCCAGTTCTTCCAATCTTTGTTTTCGATGAGAATGGCGATTGGGGAACCGATCGTCTGCGAGTGCCGGACGCCCGAGACGATGTGTGTACGGTCCGTTTCGATCTTCATCCGGCCGCCCCGGCCAAAGCCCTGTTGCCTGCGCCAGAGTTGCCGGTCCAGGTACTCCATGCTGACTGGAATTCCAGCCGGAAGGCCGGTCAAAATAGCTACGAGGCATTCACCATGTGATTCTCCCGCCGTCTCGAAACGCAACATTTATATGACTTTCATGGTAGCGAATGAGCGAATTCGCGCTCGCAAAGCTAATGGGATAATCGAGCAGGCAAACCCGAGTGTCTACATTGATTGCCACCCGTGAAAGTCCGGTAAAGTCGGCGGTTCAGCTCCGCGTGGCGTCGAAGACTGATGGTCTTGAGCGTCGAGGAACTGGGGTTAGCGCTTTCCGTATTCTTCGCGGGCGCCATTCTGATGCTCCTCTTGGGAACGCAGATTCTGGAGTGGTACTGGCTGTTGCCGCTGGCCGCTGCCGGTCTGATCATCGGCGCCGTTCGGGTCCGGCGCAGAGTTGTAGATCGCTACGAAGTGGCGCAGCTTCTGGACGAAACTCTGGCCTTGAACGATTCCCTTTCCACCGCATGGTTTCTGCTTACATCCGAGACTAGATTCGATCCAAGTGCTGCAGGATGCCAGATCCGTAGTGCGGAGGCGATTGCGGGAACGGTGCAGGCGGCGCGCGCTTTTCCCTTCGTTAGGCGGCGCTCCTGGACGGTAGCGGGTGCCATGGCGTGCGCGCTTTTAGGACTGTTTGCGATTCGTTATCTGGTAACTCAAAGTTTGAGTCTGCGGGCGCCGTTCGTTGCGATGCGGTTGAGCGCGGCTAACGACCGGGTAGCGCAAGAGCTTGTGAAAAAGAGTGCCGCCCGTTCAGGGTTGCGGGATGAAGAATCATTGCCTCCTGAATTTCGCAACTCCGAGGCTGAGTCGAGGAACGGGAACTCCAAGCGGGAATCGAAGCCCGGCCAAGGTTTGAACGGACGAAGTGGCGAGCAGAACGCAGGCGCGAAGGACCAGGGCGCGAGTGATGCCACGTCGGCTTCCGAGCGTGCGAATGCGGACGAACAGCAATCCACTGCGGGAGATTCATCAAGGCAGGACCAACAGGCAGCAGGCTGGGCAACGCGATTCGGACCAGCAGTCCCCCGGACTGCTGGACAAAATGAAGGACGCGCTTGCGGGAGTGGTGGCAAAAATGCGCCAGAGTTCGCCTTCGCAGAACCAGTCGCGTGAGGGGCGAAACTCTTCGAGCCAAGAGAAGCGCAAGCAGCCGAGTGCGGGTGCCAAAGACGAGACCGGGCAGTCGCCCGACGCACAGCAACAGAAGATGGATCCCACCTCCGAAGGTCAGGCACAGAGTCAAACTGCGGAGAAGACTTCACGAGTGGGGGCGGATTCGAATCAAGGGCCGGAAGGAAAGAGTTCCGACTCCCAGTCTGGAGCCGGACGGCAGGATGGGCAAAAGCGCCTGAGCGAGGCGGAGCAGTTGAAGGCGATGGGGCGATTGGCTGAAATTATCGGAAAGCGGTCTGCCAGCGTCACCGGTGAGATGACGGTTGAGAAATCATCGAAGCAGCAGCAACTGCAGACGCAGTACTCACAAAAGATGGGGCATCACGCGGATCGGGGCGGCGAAATCAATCACGACGAAATTCCGTTCGAGTACCGCGGCTACATACAGGAATACATGACCCAAATTCACAAGCAGGCGCAAGCGAAGCATTAGCCTTTGCGAACGGCAATCAGAGATTTGGGAATTCCGAGCGTGCGTTCAGAAACGATTTTCGCGTCCGGGAAGAGGACGGAAAGTTCGGGTGCGCTTAGAAGTTTCAGCTCGTTCAGGAAGTGGTTGACGTAATAGCTCCGGACTTCCTTTGAGGGGCGCACAATCAGTTCCCAGCCCGTGATCCGTTCCACCACCGGACGCTGCCATCGTTTAGGTAGCTGATGGACAAAGGGCAGCATCATGTGCTGCTCGAATGGAAATCCGCGATTGGGAGTTTGCACCCAGTACGACCGGGCGACGCGCGCAATCTCCGCGGCAAAGCGCTGCTGATTGATGCCGCTGCCCACGTGTTCGATAACGGAATTGCTGAAGGCAAGATCGAAGGCGGCATCTTCGAAGGGGAGCAGGCAGCCATCACCGGCTACCAATTGCACCGCTGCGTTTCCGCGTAGGAGGGCTGTAGGGAAGTTCAAGATTGTCAACCGCGGCCGCACACTCGCAAACTCCCAAATATCTGGTGAGCCGCCGACATCTAGAACGCGGGTTTGTTCCGTAATGGTGAAGGTTCTTTCGAGCAACGCCATGCGCCGCTGCCGGAAAGAATTCAAAAACCTCTGAAGTAGGCTCTGCCCGCGCATTATAGGGGCCGCAGTCTACTTCTTGTCTCTGCTGTTCAGTACCGCATCCGCGTAATAGTTTATTACCTTCGCTTGATCCCGTGCGACTTCGTAGAAGGCATTTCTAAGGAGTTGGTCCTTGCGCTGAAACAGAGTGCGGCGAATATCTTCCTGCACGCGAGGATCGCTCAGTTCACGCTGTCCGGCGGGTTCTCTCGAAAGCAACTTCAAGATTCGGTATCCCTCGGCGGTGTGGAGAACGGGCGATACCTGGCCGGGAATCATGTCGAGGATGGCCTTCCTCAACTCCGGATTGGTCTTGTCCAATGCGGATTCCGGTATGTAGCCGAGATCGCCGCCATTCGGCCCGGATTTCGGATCCTCCGAGTAGTTCTGCGCGATTGCGGCGAAGTCTTCGCCTTGGCGAAGGCGCAATTCGATCATCTGAATCTTGTTGCGGGCCTGCTCGTCATTCTGCGCTTTATCGTTTTTAAGGTTGTGAACGTCGGGATCGGGCGTAGGAGTAACGAGAATCTGCGCAAGCCTGATTCGGTTTTCCGCGAGATTGTAGTTGGCCTTGTTCGCGTTGTAGAAGGCCGTTACCTCGGCGTCCGAAATTGAGATATGCGATCCAATTTCCTTGTTGAAGAGCTTCTGCACGCTGAGTTCCCGGCGGATCTGAGCTCTGAACTGTTCGGAACTCATTTTTCGTTGTGCGAGCAGCTTCTGGAATTCCTCTTGCGTGTAAGGAGCTTTCAATTCGTTGTATTTGGCATCGACATCGCCGTCCGAAGCGAGCAGACCTTCCTTCTCGGCACGCTGAAGCATAATCTCCTGATCAATGAGGGTGCGGAGAGTCTCCAGGTGCAATTCAGTCGTCTGATCGTCGTTCGCTTTCAGCGGAGTGTTCGGAAATTGAGCGGCGATGATCCTCTCAAGTTCGGGGTACTTCACGGGCCGGCCGTTAACGGAAGCGGCGACATCGGAAGATACCGGTTTGTTGCAACCAGCGAGCGTCATAACGCTTGCGACGCACAGCGCTAACAGGACATACTGCCGCGGACCGCGGCCTTTCAATTTAGCCATGAGGCTTACGATTTTGCCTTCTTGATCTCGTCCACTAATGCGGGAACAACCTCGAACAAGTCTCCCACGATTCCATAATCGGCAGCCTCAAAGATGGGGGCGCTTTCGTCCTTGTTAATCGCGACGATAGTTTTAGAACCTTTCATACCGACCAAATGTTGGATAGCGCCGGAAATGCCGACCGCGAAGTAAACCTTGGGCGAAACGGTTTGCCCGGAGCTTCCCACCTGCCGCTCCATTGGCAGCCAGCCGTTGTCGCAGATCGGCCGGGAGGCCGCCAGTTCCGCACCGAGCGCCTGCGCCAGCGCTTCCACGACCGGGAGATTGTCTTTCTCCTTGATCCCGCGTCCCACGGCGACAATCAGGTCTGCCGCACCCAGATCGACCGAGCGCTGCGCTTCACGGAACGGAGTTTCGGGCTTGCCGCGGATCTGCGACGGATCGATTTGAACCGGGAACTCCTGGATCGAGGTTGTGGACCCGGCGGGCTGGGCGGCGCGAAAAGCTCCGGCCTGAACGGAAATGAATTGCGGCTCGCTGTTGGCCGTCACTTGGGCATTCAGTTTACCTTGGAATAGCTGGCGTACGCAGATCAGTTGTCCACCGTCTGAACTCAAATCGATGATGTCACTGATGAAAGCTTTGCCGAACCGCGCGGCAAGTTTTGGCGCGTAGTCGCGGACCTGATAAGTGTGGGGGAAAACGACAACTTTGGGTTGCTCCGCTTTTATCAGTTGTTCCAGTGCGGCTGTATAGGCGTCGGGCGTGTATTCTCGCAACGCATCATCTTTGATTGCGAAGACCTTTGAGACGTCATAAGAGGCAAGCTCCTGGTCAACGGCTCGATATTTGAACCGAGGACCACAGCTTCGACGGGAAGGTTGAGGATCTGCGCGATTTGCTGAGCGGCCGCAAGCGCCTCGAAGGAAAGGCGATTCCACTTGCCGTCCCGCTGCTCCAGGACCACAAGGACACTCATAAAACCCGCGCCTCGAATCGAGTTTCTCGACAAGCTGTTGGGCGGCCTTGCGGGCATCGCCTGAGAATATCTGGCTGGTCTTGCTGCGCTCGGGTAGATATATGCGCTTGGTGATCGTCGCTGGTTTTAGATCCACATCCAGACTGGCGGCAGGCAGGTTCTTGACTTCTTTGGTTTTAGCTCTCTTGATGCCCATCAACGTCGCGTATCGCAGCTTCTTTATGCCGGATTGAATCGTGAGAACGGCGGGCAGCGGTAAGACGACATTCTGAAACCAGCCGTCTTCCAGTTCACGCTTCACACGAACTGTGCCGTCTTCGGGAGTTACTTCCATCACGATTGTTGCGTGTGAGAATCCGAGCAGTTCAGCCATGATGACGCCGGTCTGTCCGTAACCCATATCATCCGATTGCAAGCCGGTGAGAATCAGATCTGGCGATTCGGATTGCACGGCTTTCGCGAGCAACCGCCCGGTTTGAAGAGCGTCCAGTTCATCTTCCTCGGCAACCTCAACGTGAATTGCCCGGTCGGCTCCTTTTGCCAGAGCCTCACGAATGGTCTGAGTGGCACGCTGAGGACCGGCACACAGCGCAATGACTTCGCCGCCGAGCTTTTCTTTCAGTTGAAGCGCTTCTTCGAGGGCGTAGGCATCGGGCTCATTCATCTCGTAAGAGAGATCGCCCATATCCAGCCGGTTACCGCTGCTATGGACACGCAAGACGGAATCGCGGGCTGGAACCTGCTTGAC
>CAWJUO010000011.1:0-39156 GCA_963845995.1 uncultured Acidobacteriaceae bacterium
AGCCGCATTGATTGCAATCTGAGCTGTTTCCTGATCCCGAATCTCTCCAACTAGAATCTTGTCCGGATCGTGGCGCAGAATCGATCGCAAACCTCTCGCGAAGGTCAGGCCCTTCTTTTCATTGACTGGAATCTGCGTGATGCCTTTGATCTGATACTCGACGGGATCTTCAATCGTGATGATCTTGTCTTCGTCGTTTTTGATCTCGCTCAATGCCGCATAAAGAGTTGTCGTTTTGCCCGAACCGGTTGGTCCTGTAACCAGCACCATTCCGTATGGCTCTTTGATATACCGCCGGAACTTGGTCACATCCGCATCCGCGAAACCCACCACATCCAGACTCAGACTGGAAAACTTCTCGCTCATCGACTCCTTGTCGAGGACGCGAAGCACCGCATCTTCGCCATGGATTGTCGGCATGATAGAAACACGGAAATCAATCAGCCGGCCTTTGTAGCGGACCCTGAACCGCCCGTCCTGCGGCACGCGCCGCTCCGCGATATCCAGTTCGCTCATGATCTTGATGCGTGAGATCACGGCCGAATACCACTCTTTCGCAATCGGACTCATCGCATACTGCAGCACGCCGTCGATGCGGTACTTGATCGCTAATTCCTGATCGCGCGTTTCGATGTGGATGTCGCTGGCGCGCCGTTCGAGAGCGTTGAAAATCGTGGTGTCCACTAGCTTGATGACGGGCGCGATATCGCCCTCGTCCGATGCAAGCCGGTCGATCGACAACGTTTCGTCGCCGTTCTCCTCGTCTCCCACCACGTCCAGCGTGAAGCCTTCGGTTACTTCCTCCAGCACGCGCTGCGATTGCTCGGTCTTCTTCAGCAGGTCCGAAATTTGCGAATAGGTGGCAACCTTAACGTCCAGCTTCTTCGAGAGCAGAACCGAAAGTTCGTCAATGTGAGTGATCTGCGTTGGATCGGAAAGCGCGATCTGAAGCGTTCCGTTATGCGCGTGCATGGGCACGAAATGATAGCGGAACATCAAATCGACCGGCACGGTGCGAAATAGCTCGTGGTCGATCTTGGTGGTTTTTAAATCGACGAACTCGCAGCGGTATCGCCGGGCCACCGTTTGCGCCCGTTCCGTTTCGTCCGCCGCGTCCTTGAATCTGATTGTGTCCGTTGCCATCTGTTACCCGAATGCCTTACCTGATCGTGTCCGCAAGCGAAAATATTGGAAGGTATAGCGCTACCAGCACGAACGCCACAAAGATTCCCATGAAAATCATGATCCCCGGTTCAATCAGCGACAGCACCGCCGACATGCGCGTCGCGACATCCTCTTCATAGAACTCCGCCACACTGCTCAACATCTGCGGCAGCGCGCCCGTCGATTCGCCCACTTCCATCATGTCTACCGACAGGGCCGGAAACATTCCGGTACTCTGCAAAGATGCCGAGAGAGGCTTTCCTTCTCTAACCAGCACCGCTACCCTTTCGAGAGCCTTCTTCAGCAGCGCGGTTCCGAGCGACCGTCCGGCTGTTTCGAGGCCCTGCACCAGCGGGATGCCGCCTACCAGCAGCGTGCTCAGAACACGTGAGAACTGCGCCACCTGATACTTCGTCCAAATATCTCCGAAGATAGGCGTTCGCCGCTTCCAGTTGTCCAGCCGTTCCTGCGAACTCTCGCGTTTCGACCATAGATACGTCGTCAAGCCTACAAAAAATAAGAAGGCGATACCGAACAGCACATAGCCGCGGGCCGTTGTGCCGATCGCAATTAGAATCTCGGTCGCGGCCGGAAGCTTCGCGTCCATGCTCTTGTAAAGCTCGGCGAAGTTCGGCACCACATAGGTGATCAGGAATGAGATTAGGCAGACGACCAGAACGACCAGCACGCACGGGTAGAGAAGGGAAAGCATAATCTTCTTCCGCACTGCCAGCGTCAACCGTTGATACGTGATGTAGCGCTCCAGCACCTCCGTAAGCGATCCGCTCTTTTCGCCGGCCATAACGGAGGTCACGTACATGGGAGGAAAGACGCCCTGATGCGCAAACGCCTCCGACAAACCGGTACCGGTCTTTACCTCGTCCCGAACCGCTCTGACGTGCCGTCCCAATTTTTCATCCGTCAACCGGTCTGCTAGAAGGTCGAGACCTTTCAAAATCGGCAAACCCGCCCGGATTAACGTGACGAACTGCTGGTTGAAAATGAGGAACTTTTCAAGATTGACCGTTTTTTTGCGCCCGGTCGAGCCGCTCAGCCGTGCGCCCAAGTTCTTGGCGCGGACCGAGTAGACCAAGTAGCCTTGCTGCGCGAGCTTTTCCCGCGCCTCGCGTTCAGTTGAGGCGTCGGTCACCTGCTCGTGCATCTGTCCACGCGGGTCTGCGTACCGCAGAACGAACTCAGCCACGTCTTCTATTTCTCCTCAGCGGCAAATTGCACCGCATTCACTACTTCGGCCCCCGGCGGAATCTTGAAATGAAATAACTCCTCCGGTACCGGCGGATTCAGTTTTTCATTGCTGAAGGTAAACCCGGTCGTCGATTGGTCTCGTCCAAAAACGTTCAGTTGACGGATCTCTCCGTCCGGGCCGACCAGCATTTGAATACCGTCGTACGGCACGCGGTCGCTCTTCGCTTTCGCCTCTAACCAAGTCCCGCCCTCGCCTCCCCGGACCTGGAAATCGCGAAATTCCTTCTTCATGTCGAGCCGCCCTAAGAGAAACGCGAGCGGCGCCCGCATATCTTCAGTGGCTTTCAAAGGCACTTTCTCTACCCTATTGTCCCTTGCGGTATATAGGAATACACTCTTCCCGTCGGAAATAAACAGCTTTCCAGAAGGTTGGGTGTAGTCCCACCTCATCTTTCCCTGTTTCCGCAGCGTCAATAACCCTGATTCAGGCGGCCGGGAATGCCCCACAATGCTGTAGCTCTCCACAAAATTCACCGTCAACGTATGCGCGCCGTTATATCTCTTTTGGACCGCCTGGATCACCTCGTCGGCTGTGGGCAACGCGAAAATGCGAAACGAACCCACCGCCAGCAGGAGTATAGTCATCAGACGCGCGGCGGCCTTACTCCGTTTAGTCATGGCCAGAGCCGTCCCAAGGACCACGTTCCATCCGGCCGCTTTCGATAGAGAATTCTGTCATGCAGCCGGTTTGGCCGTCCCTGCCAGAACTCGATCACGTTGGGAACGACTCGATAGCCGCCCCAGTACTCCGGAACCGGAATCACGTCAGAGTCGCCAAACTGCCGCCTCGACATCTTTTAATTTCCGTTCTATTTCAGTTCTACTCAATGCACTGTTACTTTGACTGGACGTCCAGGCCCCCAACTGGCTGCCTCGAGGACGGAGACGGAAGTAACTCTCGGATTCCGCCCGCGAAAGAAGTTCGATCCTTCCTTCTACCCGGATCTGCCGTTCCAATTCCGCCCAATAGAAGGTGAGTGCGGCAAATGGGTTCGTTCCTAAATCTTGCCCTTTCCGGCTGTTGTAGTTGGTGTAAAAAACGAACCCAAGGTCGCTGACCTCTTTCAGTAGAACCACCCGCGCGGAGGGCTTCCCATCCTTCGTTGCGGTCGCCAGCGTCATGGCATTCGGTTCTTTTAAATCAGCTACTTGCGCGACCTTCAGCCACCGTTCAAATTGCACAATTGGGTTCGTATCGCAATTTGCCTCATCCAGACCGCCGAGGGTGTAGTTTTCCCGGAGATCCGCCAAAGAGACCCGGTGAGTAGTTCGTTCGGTAATTTCGGGCACTACCCCAGTTTCCCCCACTGCTATACTTGAAACTTCGGTCATGGTGTATTTAGTAACGACCTTACATATAATCATCTGTTTTTTCCTGATAGTAGTCGTTCTTTTACAGAGCGGCAAAGCCGCCGACCTCGCCGGAGCGTTCGGGGGCATGGGATCACAGACGGTATTCGGCCCACGCGGCACGGCCACTGTTTTGTCCAAAGCGACCACGATCGCCGCGGCTCTATTTATGGTTACGTCGTTAACTTTGGCAATCATGGGGCAGCACACCGGCCAAGTCAGCAACGGCAGCGTGATCCGGAACCAACCGGCAGCCACCCAAAAGGCCCCTGCAGCACCAGTTAAGAAATAATTCTTTCAAACGCGGAGATGGCGGAATTGGCAGACGCACTAGCTTGAGGTGCTAGCGGGTAACACCGTGGGGGTTCAAGTCCCCCTCTCCGCACCAGTACTAGTGAGAAGTATCAACTTAGCCAATTTTCTGCGCATGGCGACTAGCTCGAACCCGCGCTAGTCTGTACGTGTTGAACGTGTTCTCTTCCGAATCGCCCAAACGAATAATCAACGAGATACGAATGTTTGTTGGGTAGCGCGCTAGTCTTTGTGACTAGTGTGCCATTGGTTCGACACACATCTGCGTTGGTGGAACAATCAATGATTGTTCTTCAGCAAAAGAATCTTGACGGTTACATTCTCCGGACGACGACAAGGTGATCTGGAACGGATTGTCGTGGAGTGTGGCTTTGTTTGGGACGACCGGTACCGATCGGATGCACATTTGGAAAAGGATCCGTGAATCTGGATGTCAGATCTCCGTCGTCAGATACAGGTAAGAACGGCGCGCGATGGACGGCGAACAACTTCATAAAAGACCAGCTCTGAGCTATTGGAAAAGGGGAGGCTTAACAGTCAAGCCGGAGTCGAGCAGATCCCGGCCAGTTAGCGGCGGTCCGAAGCGCTGTGATCATGAAACCGCAACCGGTATTCTTTGCCCGGAACGAGCCCGCGAAGCTTGAAAGCATGCTCTTTTTCGCTTTCTGTTGAACCGCGAAACGCATAGACAACGCCCTTGCGCGCTGCGGATCGAAGTATTCGATGCCGTCCCAGTGAACGCCATCCGGCCGGGAGGAGATGTGATAAAGATCCGCATCCCGGATGAAGCGGCCGCAGTTCCTGTCTTATAAAGCTGTATTTCTTCTTTCGCCGCCGCATGCTGTTGCTGCCGTCCACGCATTGGTATCAAGCATGATCGTGAGCCATCCCATCATCCCGCTGCGCAGCATGTAGCGAAAATTCTCGATTCGGGGCGTCGGCCATTTCTCCACATAAGCTTCGAGCATCGGCCGCAGGAAATAGATGACTCGCATCGTAGAATGCGCGCCGGTTCGAGAGGGGATCGTAGGTGTCGGTGATGGAGAAATAGTCCCCGTGCGCGGCGCTGCCGAAATCCACCATGCGGCCGCCGTCATTGCAGATCTCAAGCAGCAGTCCGGATGCTCTTGCGAAGATTCGCATAGATGTCGTAGTACGCCCGGACCGCGTGATAGCTCACGTCGGTCGAGTTCGAACTATCGACAAAGTAAGAGCCTTGATCCTTAACGACTGACATTCGCGCGCGGATCCGGCGGCGCATGGGGATGATCATCTCCGGACGCAGCCCTGCGCGACCAGATAGCCGTCGTGCTCCAGCATGTCGAGGTGATAATCTCGACCATTCGGTTCACCTCGCGCTGAGCATAGTCGTGTGCTGCGGGGAGCGCCGATATCGATGGTTTGGCCTTTGAAGGCTTCCGGTTTCCAGTCTGCGCGGCAGATCGTGAAACAGCCAGTCACGCACCTTCGGATCGCGAACATTGAGTGCGCCAGGTTCGGTATCCAGCGCCGCCTGCGTCCAATCCACCCAGATACCGAACTTCAGACCGTGCCGGTGGGCGTCGTCCGCAATGGGCAGCAAGCCCGTGAGGAAATTTTTTCGGATCGGGATACCAATCGCCCACGCCGCGAAACCATCCGGCATCAATGTGAAACATCTCCAGGCCAAGCTCGGCGGAGTCGCGAATCATGCGTTGCGCGAGCGCCTCATCGACCTGCATTCCGCTCCCCCAACTATTATTCACGAGCAACGGATAATTCGGATTCTTCCAGGCTCGAGGATTCGTCGAGCACGTGCCGCACCCAGGGCCGCAGCACATTACCAAGCGCATCGGTACCGCCGCTGAATGCACCCACGAAAACTGTCGGCGTATCGAAGGTTTCATGCGGCCTCAGACGGGTCCGAAACGGTCCAGGAACAGGATTCAAGCCAACTGCGCCACGCAGAGATGTGGAATCGCGTTCAACGCGTCAACCGGTTCGACCACTGAATTCAATGCCCACATACCAGCCGCTTTGTGAGTCGCGCGGACTCTCGACCGCAAACCATGGAATAACTTCACGCGGCTCGCCCTTCCGCGGGTGAGCATAAGTGCTCGATGTGCCGGTCCAGTGATAGCCAACCGGCAGTGCGGTTTCATGAGTTCCGTCCGCAGACGGTGTGCCCGCTCCTTTCTCCACGTAGACGTGTCGAAGCGCAGCCTTCGGACCGGTCCGCCAGTTGAATTCGAAACTGTCCTGCATGGGAATCCAGATCTCACTTGCACCAAGGTTTTCAATATGGATGGTGTGTTCGACCGGACCTGTTGAAGCCGGCGCTTTCCATTCCCAAGTAAGACGCAGTGCTGGAGTAGAGCAGTCGTAAACGAAAGCAATCTCATGGGCATCCATCCGGCTTGCTTGGCGGATTGAACTTCCAATCGACCTTCACGGGCCGGCCATCGATCTCTACGGAATCGATCAGCTTTTCGCGATCTTCGTTCGTCCAAGTTCCAAGACTTACGAGTTGCGGACCTGCTGGTTGAGCCCGAACTTCGACCGACGTCTGTTCAGTTCGAAGCCGCGCGGTGGTCTGACCAGACGCGCCAAGCGACGCCATCACAAACGCCGCGAGGGACCAGAAGCCGATCATAAATTTATGCATGCTTTTTGTACACACTCCATTCCGGCGCTCCCTCGCGCACGATAATCTGCTGGTCCGCGGGGATATCTCGCCAATGATCGACGTGCCCGCTGGGCCAAGCTGACAGTGAGTTCGTCCACTTTGGACGAGGCGCCCAATCCGAAGTGAATGCGCAAGTCATTTTGAGAAAGATAGCTGCCCCCGCTCCGAACCTCATCGACCTGAATGAGGCTTCCGCTCCTCGCCGTCACAGCCGCCCCGATGCCGTCCCGGTTTGACGCAGAGCCGACCGTACGAATTCCAAGCCAGTGATTCGCTCGCGGGCCGATCGAGAACCAGAAGCGAGGGAGTCTCGTCCAACTCATTCACAACTACCGAGAGGCGCCCATCATTGAAGAGATCGGCGACGGCCGCGCCGCGGCTGGAGTGTAGTTCCGAAAGCCCCGGGCCCGAGCGCGCCGAGATCTCCTCGAAATGGCCGTTCCGCAGATTGCGGTATAGCAGCTTGCGTTGTCGAAAACGCGAGTCTCCAGCCGCCGAGTCGATCTCAGGCGTGAGATGACCATTCACCATCAGAATGTCGCTCCATCCGTCGTTATCGAAGTCAGCGAATAGGACGCCCCACCCGAGATAACTGCGCAGCCGTCCGAGGCCGCTCTCAAATACGCGGTCCGAGAACGTTCCGTCATGCTTATTGAGATAAAGGTTGGGGCTGTCGTCAGAGAAATTCGTCTTGGCGATATCCAGATATCCATCGTGATCGTAATCAGCCGCCGCCACGCCCATCCCCGCCTGGGTTTCACCGTCTTCATTGAAGGCGGTTCCCGCGATCAGTCCGGCATCTTGAAACGTGCCGTCCCGATTGTTGTGCAGAAGAATGCTCGGAGCCGAGTCACAAGCGACGTAGATGTCGGGCCAGCCATCCCGGTCGTAGTCGAGCGTCAACACGCCGAGAGAGTAGTGTCCGGCTGTTCTGAGGATCCCCGAAGACTCGCTGACGTCGCTAAACATTCCGTTTCCCTCGTTGCGATAACAGATGATTTGCGCTGGCCTTCAATCCGCGCGGACCGCATGCGATGGGCATCCCTTTGTATTGGCAGAACTCACCTGAACCGGGCGGTGGTGCATCGGCAAAATGAGGCCCCAGATCCACGTAGCTTGCGATAAATAGATCCAGACGTCCATCGCGGTTGTAGTCGAGGAACGCGCAGCCGGTGTTCCAGCGGCCGTCGGTCCCTGTCAGCCCAGCTTTATCCGCAACATCGGTGAAGGTGCCGTCGCCATTGTTGTGGAACAGACGATTATGTCCGTAGTAGGTGACAAACAGGTCGTCCCACCCATCGTTGTCATAATCGCCAACACAGGCTCCCTGGCCCCAACCGGACGAACCCACTCCGGCTATAGATGTCACGTCGGTAAAGGTGCCATCGCCATTATTCCGGTAGAGATGACTGATGGGAGCGGAATCGGAGTTACTAAGAGCCGCCCGCGTGCCATTGATCACGAATATGTCAGGAAGGCCGTCATTGTTGTAGTCGATGAAGGCAATGCCGCTGCCGTTCAGTTCGGGAAGATATTTCTTGTGCGCGTCATCTCCGGATACATCGCGCACTGTCAGCCCGGCGTGTGCGGCCACGTTCGTAAAACTCAGGTTCGCGCCGCCAGTCGCAAGTACGGCGGCGATCACGAACAGCGCAATGGGAGGGAGAAGACAGATCACCTGTCCGGCTCCGGCGTAAGACGCGCTTTAGCCTGTCTCGCTAGAACATCGTCCTCTCGTAAGCTGCCGAGCAATGAGAACTGGTGCGCCGCTTCCGCCGCTTCAGATGCGCGTCCCATCGCGGAATAAAGTCGGGCCATCCGGTAATACGGAAGCGAGTACTTTGGATCGATTCGGACGGCGGATAGAAAGTCTTTGAGCGCATCCGCCGGATCGTTCCGATCGGAGCGAATTTTGCCACGCAGGAAATACGCGGGCGCAAACTTGGGGTTCTTGTCTATAGCAGCCGTCACGGAGGCGAGGGCTTCCGGGCGAAGATCGGGAGATTGCCGGTAGAGGATCAGCGCACGCAAATATCGCAGGTAAAACTCGGACTCGGAGTTGTGAAGACCGGCTTCGACGACCGAGCGCGCACGCTCCAAATCTCCGGTCATATAAAGCAAAAACCCCAGCCCTTCGCGGGCCGCTTCGAGAGAAGGATGAAGCTGAATTGCCTTCGAATATGCGGCGATTGCTTCCGTGTATCTGCCGAGCCGGAAACGTGCCAGGCCAAGAGCGGACAGCATGGCAACACTCGTAGGAGCGGTCTGGAGCGCGTTTTCAAGGACGCCGGCCGCGTCAGCGAATTGTTCCTGATGGATGAACTCTAGCGCGGCTTGCGTGCAGTAATCTTCTTGCGTTCGAGTCCGGCAAGCATCGGAGAGCAAAGCCGCGATTTCGGCGTCAGTCGTTCGCACCGCTGGCGCACTGCTTCGCCTGAGCGCTTGTCCAACTTTTCCCTTCAGAAAAAGAATATCGGCATCCTTCGCACTCTCGGGAAGAGCGTTGAGTATTTCAAGACTGGCCTTCGGTTCGTTGTTCTGGTAGCGTGCAAGCGCCAAGTTATAAGCCGCGGACAGGGATTGTGGATTCGACTGTAAGGCCTTTTCGAGCGCCCGGATGGAACCGGCGAGATCGTGACATTGTCCAAGGCCAATCCCCGAGGCGACGAGCGCTCCTGAATCCGAAGTGCTCGCAGCCGCAGTATTGAGAAGACGTTTGGCCGGATCGCAGTCTCCAGCGTTGGCGTAAAGCGTGCCGAGGTGGATCTGCGCCGCTGTGAAAGAAGGAAGCAATGCCAGCGCCTTCTCGAACGCTTTCGTCGCGTTCTCTTTACGGCCCTCTTGTTCGTAAACGATTCCCAAAGCGTTGTTCAGAATCGCGGATTGAGGGTACTGGCGCTGGCAGTCCGACAGTTTGGCCTCGGCATCCGAAAGCATATGTTGCTGGAGCAGCGGAAAGGCCGAAGCGAGACATTGCCGCTCGTCCGTCTGACCAGCTAACGGAGGAGCCATCCATGCAAGAAGCATCAGCAAGAGTCCCGGCCTCATCAACGTCAGAAATAAAATTTCACCGCAAACTGCATGGCACGCGGATCGGTCTGAATATTCGTGATTTTTCCGAATTGACAGCCGAACTGGTGTACGAGATCGGTGGAACCATCCGGATTCGGCCCAAGGCACCAGTTAGTGTTGGGAATTCCGAGATTCTGATGGTTTAAAGCGTTGTAGACATCCCACCGGAAGCTGAAATAACGCTGCTCGGTGATATGAAAATCCTTTGAAAGCGACATATCCACATTCCAGAAGCCGGGTGAGCGCACGGCATTGTTGCGCAAACCCATATTTCCAAACTGCCACCACGCATCGTAGATGGTCGGGTCCGCGGCTGTCGCGACAGCCGGGTTGGTCTGAAATGCGGCTTCGAACGCGTTGGGATTGAACCATTGATTTTCGCGATCGATTTTCGAACGAGATCCACTGAACTGATTGGGGTCGCCTATCAAGTTCGGCCGGCAGATACCAATTTCACTCTGTAAGCCATCACAAGGCGCCGTGATGACAAGCGGAACACCATTCTGGAAATTCCAATTTTGCGTCAGGCTCCAACCCCCAACCACTTTCCCTAGGAAACTACCTCCGGAGAGGAAAGGCTTGCCTTTGCCAAAGGGAAGTTCATAAGTGCCGGCAATGTTGAGAACGTTAGGAATATCATCGGCCGTCAAAGCTACATCCGCGTCTCGATTGTCCGGGTCCTGTGCCGAAGCGCCGCCCGCTCCACCGGAACCGCCGGACAGGCCGCCCGCAACCAGAGAGGAACGTCCAACTGCACGGCCGATAGTTGTCGCGGTTGCCGTGTTGCCAATAATGCTGCCTGTATTCGGGCTGCCGATGTTTTTCTGATGCGTATACGCAAGGGCCATACTCAACCCGTTTGAATAGCGCTTCTCAAATTTCATTTGCAAGGCGTTATATCGATTGAACCCGTCAGGGTTTGAATTTATGCTCAGATTCGTGTACTGGGGATAGGGCCGATCGAGTAAACCGAGCGGCATGGTGTCTCCGTAAATAGGAACCAGGGCGGCGGGTGTCGCAACGGAGTCGTTGATCTGCGTTCGCAATTGCTGGCGGACCGCTGTCGGCACGTGATCGTAGCTGCGGAATTCATCGCCAAACAGGTGCAAGCCATGCGTGCCGACATAACCCACCGTGATCGCCATGTTCGCCGGGAGTTCCCTCTCGACGTATAAGCTGTACTGCTCGACATAGGGATCGTGTGTTCCTTGCAAAAAGCCCTGGAGCGAGGTTCCAAGAAATTGGTTGTTAGTCGTCTTTACCTGATTGAGCGGAGGCAGATTGAGGTTCGGAGCCACCTGTCCAAGTTGGAAAGCCGGGCGCTGGCCGGTGAAGTCTCCGTTATAGACAATTTGACTTGTGTAGGCGGGTCCGCTGATGCCTCCGTTCTGGTCACCAAACGCCGCGCTAATGCCGTTGCTATAAATGATGTCGAATCCGCCTCGAATAACCCACTTTCGATCACTGGTAGGCGTGTACGCGAAGTTGAAACGCGGCCCCAGGCTGTTCTTGTTTGCAGGGAAAACATTGGAATCGGGGTGAGCCGGCGTCCCGAAATAGTCTATGCGGCCCGGGTACGGCACATCCGGATTCTGCCCGCTGAAATTGATGTTCGCGAGATAGTTGTGACGCTCACTGAACCAGCCGAAGATATCGTAGCGGAGGCCGATGTTCAGCGTCAGCTTCGAGTTCACTCGGTAGTCATCCTGAATATAAAGGCCCCAGTAGTCGTTGCTCTGATAAGGGAAATGAAACTCGCCCGACCCGCTCCCAGGATCCACAGCGCCCAACAAGAACTGTGCGAACGCATTGCCTCCCTGACCCGTAATTGGATCATTGGTGAGGCCCCCTCCGAAGCCGAGATATGTCCCCCACGTCTCGTCATACCAGTTGTCATCCCGGCGCCACATCAGCCCCGCTTTCAGAGTATGGGCTCCCACGATCTTGGTCACGTTGTCTTGAAGCGTATAAGCGTCCACGCCCTGAATTCCGTTCTGCCATTGCTGCGGACCGTAGGACCCGTATCCCTGGCCGACGTTCATAGTGGGCACCGGGAAGAATTGATCCAGGACGAAGTTTAGACCCTTTGTCATTTGCTCAATCTGGGTGTTATCGACCAGCGAACTGGGATTCGGTTTCGGAATTTGATTTTGGCGGCTGTAGCTAGCGCGAAATTCGTTAATTAGCGTGGGACCGAAAGTCTGCGTATGGCCGATAGTAAAAATCTGGTTCGCAGTGGTGTAGGGTTCCGCGCCGGATGCGCCTTGCGTCGGAGCCGTGGCACCCTTCCAGGGAAGACGGTAATTTGCGTAATAACTGGGATTGTATAAGTACTCTATGAATAAAGCGCTGTTCTCCGTGATGTGGTGATCCACCTTCACTGACATGTTGTTGGTCGTCAGGCTGCTTCCGACGATTCCGACGAAGTTATTGCAAAAAGCGCCGCATCCACTGCCGCCTTGCTGCAAGGGATCCAGAAAGTTGGGGGCCGGAAAGCTCTTCGCGTAAAACGCCGCTAACGGGTTGATGCGGTTCGCGGGAATGACATTGCCGGCGAACGGTGTGCGGGTAAACTGGCCGTTGGCATCGGGACCCACCGTCGAGTAGGGATCGTAAATCGAGCACGTGGGACAAACGCCTAGATTCGGGCGGTCGCTGAAGTCGCCTCTCTGCTCTTGTGCCGTCGGGATGGTATAGATCTGATTCTTGTTCTCGTGAAGGAAAGACGTCTCCCACGAGAAGAAAAAGAAGGTTTTGTTCTTGCGTATCGGGCCGCCGAGAGTGCCGCCAAAGTCGTTATAATTTACGCGAGGCGAAAGAAACTCCGCGCCGTTGACATCGCGCCGGTCGAATGGATTGCTCGCATTGAAGAAAGAGTTTCGATTGAAACCGTAGACGTCGCCATGAAACGCGTTCGTGCCGGATTTCAACACGATGTTGACTACCGCGCCGCTAGTCCGGCCCCACTCTGCCGCGAGTCCGTTATTCACGAGATTGAATTCGGCTACGGCGTCGGGAGAAGGATTCACTACGACGGCTTCCGGTCCGAGGGTCGCGTTGAGAGTTCCATCCAGGTACCAGGCGTTCGCGCCGCCCTGACTGCCGTTTACACTGATGCCCGATCCGACGATGTGTGTGGGGTCCGGAAATCCGCCAAACTGGCTGTCGAAACCGAATCCTGAGCCGGTCGGCCCAACGGACTGGGTGACGCCGGGAAGCAGTTGCACTATGCTCTGAATGTCACGGCCTACCAGAGGCACCTTATCGAGGAGTTCCGATTGGATCGATGTCGTGAAGTTTGAGGCGGTGGTCTCCACAAGCGGATTCTCCGCCGTAACATTTACCGTCTCGGCAACCCCGCCCACCTTCATAGGGCCGTCGATTGTAACCTTGGTGCCAGCCTGCAATTCAACACTACTGATGTCAAGTCTACTGAAACCGGGAGCCGTGAATGTCACGGTGTATGTTCCTGGCAATAACTCGGTAACGGAATAAAACCCCGCGTCGTTGGTACTCACCCGATGAACAAGGCCGGTTTCGGTGTTAGTCACAACGACATCCACTTTGGGAAAGAGAGCACCCTGAGAATCAGTGGCTGTACCTTGGATCACGCCGCGGTCTGAAGCTGCCTGCGCGATCACGACCATTGCCGAAAGCAAGATTGCCGACCGGAATAAATTGCCTATGCTTTGCATCTCATGTACTCCTTTTCTGTGCTAAACAGCCGTAACCTCGCGCGGCGCGGGCGGCGTTTCCTGCGAGAGGAAAACGATTGCCAACAACGCGAAAACGATCCCAAGAATTTGAGTGCTTGTGAGCTTCTCCCCGAGGAACACCCAAGCGCCTCCCACTGTTACCAACGGAAACAGATTGATAATCGGCGTGACAATAGAGGCCTTTCCGCCTTTCGCAAATGCCGCAAAGCTGGTTAGCGCACCGAGCCCGTTCAAAAGTCCGCCCAGAGCCGCCAATAGGACAACCGGCGTCGAAAGGTGCCAGTTCATCGGAACCAGCAACGCGGTAACGATCGAGACAGCTATCATCGCCATGCAAAACCAGACAAAAGACAGTTCGAAAGAAATGTAATTCGTGCTCACTTTCTGAGTAACTCCGGTGATTCCGAAGAACACCAGACTCAGCGCCGATAACCAGAACCAGGTATGCATCTCAGATACTCAACAGATAAATCGAGATCAGCGCCAAGCCCAAGCCGGCTATCTGCGTTCGATTAATTGATTCCTTAAGGATCAGCAATGCCAGCACGATTGTGATTAGGGGAGCTAGTCCGACAATGGGCACCACCAGCGAAGCTTTGCCGCCGGTACCAAACGCCAGGTAAAGAGCAATGTTTCCTGTGCCCCCGAGGACTCCGGTGGCGAGTCCGTAGGACGCTCCGCTCCTGCCCTTGTCACCGCGCCGCCGCAGGTTTTTGGAGAAGAGCATAAGAACTGCGAGCGGAAACAGGCCGATGGAAAAAAGCACCTGATTCATCCAAGGTGAAATTCGATCCACGATCATCTTGGATTCCAGACCCCAGGCGCCCCACAGCAATACCGTAAGGATCGATAGAAGCATCCACGGAGCCGCTAGAACAGATCCCGCCATCCGGTTTCGAATAGAGTTCACGCCCATGTCTGCTCCGTAGCGAAGGACAGCGGCACGCGATAGCGCGCGAGAGCCGTCGAATTCAAATGGACGCCCAACCCAGGGATTTGCGGGACGCCCACGGTTCCGTTCTCATCAACCGCAATGCTTTCGACAGTCATTTCCCAACGTAAAGGAGAATTGCTGGTCGAGTATTCCAGGAGTTCGGTGTCCTGGTGATTGGCCAGAAAGTGCAGGTTTGCGGCAATCTCAATATTCGTTTTGTATCCATGCGTGATCACTCGCTTTCCGCGCTGCTTAGCGGCTAGGGCGATTTTGCGAATTCCGGTAAAGCCGCCGACGCTCGTGATATCGGGTTGGCAGATCGAAGCACCCCCTTGATCCATGAATTGAATAAATTCGTCAACATGGGTAAGGCCAAGGTCACCCACCCCCAAAGGGACTCCTTCACGAGCCAGGCGCGCATGTCCTTCGATGTCGTCGAGCGGTAAGGGGGCTTCCAGGAAAAGGATATTTACATCGCGCAAAACAGGGAGCAGTCTCAATGCCTCCTCAGCGGTTTGATAAGCGAGCGCCGCGTCCACAATGAGACTGCCTTCTTCGCCAAGCGCTTTCCGGGCCGCCCGCAGCAGCCTTCCGGTAAGCGCAAGATCCTCCATCCACCAAGGGTCAGCGGCGAATTTGATGTTTCGCAAATGCAGGCGGGTTTTGGCGTCTTGTACCTGTTGCTGGACACCCTGCTCAGTTCTAGCCATGGGGTAAATCGTTCCGTAGGCTTCGAGCCGGTCTCGCTTTGCTCCGCCCAGCAGTTCATGAACAGGCAACCCGCGCGCTTGGGCGGCGATGTCCCAGAGGGCGATGTCCACGCCCCCGATTGCGTGCATCATGAGCCCGCGCCTGCCGACATAGCAGGTGGACTCGTACATAAGGTCCCATAACAGCGAGGGCTCGCGGGGATCCAGTCCGATTAGAAGTTCGCGCAGTCCGCGAGCTTTCGAGTGCGCGGGCCGCGCATAAACGATACCCTGCACGGCGTCGGCTAAAGTTTCAACCTCGGCGATCCCGGTGATTCCTTCATCGGTCTCGATGCGTATGATGCAGTCGTCGTAGGAGCCATCGAAGAGACCGATATTCGGGTCCTCTACCCGGAGATGGATCGCTTCTACGTCAGTAATCTTCACTTGACCCCGCCCCTTCACCCCGCAGCAGCACGAACTGACCGGTCGTGCACCGGAGTGTATCCAGTGTGCGCCAACTGCTGTGCTTAATTTCGACTATGTTTGGCGAAAGTTTGTAAAAGCGTGTAATATTTCGCGGGAAGGCGAAAACTTGCTACCGGTCCGTGATCCGTGGATCGAGCAGGCTATCGATTGAGCCGTTGTCCGCCTTTGGTGTCGTGCCGGTTACATGATGGAACAAGTTACAGAAGTGGCTAACGTTTCTGAATCCGAGAGCGTAAGCCGCCTCTTTACTAGACGAGCCTTCCGTCTGCAATAACCTTCGGGCTTTGAATACCAGCAGCGAATTGTAATAGATGTGAGGACTTACTCCGGAGCTGTTTTTGAAAAGCGGTATAAAGCGCGACGGACTCACGCCGGCATCCATGCACAAGTCGGAGAAGCGAAAAGTTCCTTTTCCGTGGCTGTTCATGTACTCGGTCGCCCGGTGCATTTGCAGCCAGGGCAATTGCGGCTGCAGGTGGAATTCGCAGGGCGTAACGGAATCCGCCGGCCAGGAGCGAAACAGATGTACAAGTACCTGGGGCACAATCGATTCGACCATTGTGACGTACCCTGGGCGCGCTTGCTCAAACTCCTGCACGAGCGTGGCGGCCAACGCGAACGCTTCTTTATTACGAACCTTGCCGTTGAAGAGGAAATCTGGCGAAAACGAGCGAAAGCCCACCGTAGCGAGAACCGAACGCAGAGCCGCGCGGCGGACGATCAGGGTGACGCCGCAAGATTGCGCATTATCCAGTCCAAATCGGCACCTGTGGATCTCGCCTGGATTGACAATCAGGATCTCGCCTTCTTGAATAACGTGCCGGCGGTCGCCGCGAAGAATCTCGATCGCTCCGGAAGTACACATTACGACGGAGTATTCTCCGTGCGTATGTGCGAGTCCGTCGTAATGGTGTTCCAGATACCCGAACTGGTGAAAACCCATCGAGAAGTCCGGAGTTGACCAGACGCGGCTCGTTCGGCGGCTTGCGCTATGATCCAGATCCATCACGAGAAATCGATTTATAAGATATCCGCTCTTTGAGTGAAAGTCAATGTCCCTGGGCGGTCATGCCCCCATCGACAACCAGACAGGTTCCGGAGATGAACGATGCGGCATCGGAAGCAAGGAACAGCGCGGCCTGAGCCACGTCACGAGGAGTGCCGATACGGCCAACCGGGTGCACGCCCAAAACCTGGCGCATGGTTGCCTCCCGATCCGAAACGGAATCGAGCC
This sequence comes from uncultured Acidobacteriaceae bacterium, assembly GCA_963845995.1. GTDB lineage: Bacteria > Acidobacteriota > Terriglobia > Bryobacterales > Bryobacteraceae > Bog-105. The sequence goes on from CAWJUO010000011.1 coordinate 16,892, forward strand.
ACTTTTCCATCAGCGGAGTGTCAATATAACCCGGACAGATTGCATTGACGCGGATTCCTTCAGGCCCGTGGTCGATTGCCATCGCACGCGTTAGGCCGAGGAGGCCGGCTTTTGTTGCGTCGTAAGCTGCGGAACCAGCCCAGGAAACGAACGCGTGAACCGACGAGATATGAACGATCGCACCGCCTTGCTTGCGCATCGCCGGGATAGAGTAGCGTGACATCAGGAATGCGCCTCGAAGGTTGACGGCGATCTGACGGTCCCATTGGGCAACGTCCAAGTCCGTTATCGCGCCACTCACTTCAATTCCCGCGTTATTGATCAGGACGGAGAGAGTGCCAAACTCCCGAATCACGCACGCGACGGCAGCTTGGGCTTGATCCTCCACCCCGATATCGGCAGGAATCGCGATGGCGCGCGCGTGAGCGCTCAATTTCCTCGCCATCCTCTTGGCTCCTTCGGCATCGATGTCCACGGCCGCCACAGCATAGCCGGATTCGGCAAAGAGTTCAGCGATGCCAGCGCCAATTCCCGATGCTGCGCCTGTGATCAGAGCGACTTTGGGTTCGTCCATATACCACGCTTCTCGTTCAAGCAGAAGATTCTAACAACAGGACAGAATGAAACTTGATATAACGAGCAGGCATGAAGAGCATGAACATACATCCGGGTGACTGGCGCGTGGTTGCGGACTACGGCGATCAGTGCGGCGAAGGACCTTTATGGGACCCACGCACTCGGACACTCTACTGGATCGACATCGCGGGGCGGCGCGTCTGCCGGCATGACTGGATGACCGCGCAATCGTCGATTGTTACCGAAACTCTCGACATTGCGGGAATAGGGCTGCACGAGTTGGGCGGTTTTGTAATGGTTAATAGCCAGGGAATCTGGCTCTGGGACGGGAGCAACCCTCCCGCGGCGATCGCGCAAAATCTGAACGGAGCGCCGCTCGCCATGAACGATTGCATCGTCGATCCCTTGGGCCGCCTGCTCTCCGGAAGTTGCTACTTTGATCCGGAACGGGCGGATTACCGGCTTGGAAAGCTGATCCGCGTCGAGACGGACGGCACGCTCGCCGTCCTGGACGAAGGCTTTCACCTGGCGAACGGGCTAGCGTTTTCGCCCGATTGCAGGACGCTGTACTTTGCCGATTCCGCTCAGCGCAAGATCTTCGCCTATGACTATCGCGTTGATAACGGAACTGTTGGGGACAGGAGAACTTTTGTGGAAATTCCGACGGACGAAGGAATACCCGATGGCATCACAGTAGATGCCGACGGGTTTGTCTGGTGTGCCCGGTGGTTCGGTGCCGGAATCAGCCGATTCGATCCTGACGGACGGTTGCAGGTAAAGGTTGCTTTACCGGCGAAGCAGACGTCAGCCCTGGCTTTTGGCGGTCCGGACTTGGGAACTGTGTTCGTCACGTCGGCCGCGTTGAGTGACGCGTTGCCGCTTGCGCCGCCTGACTATGATGCCGCTCGCGGCAATATCGGCGGCCAGCTATTTGCCGCGGAACTCGGCATTTCAGGTAAGGAAGAATTTCGTTGCCGGATCGCTCTGCCCGTCAGCTAAGCGCCTGCCGGAAGCTCTCTCAAGAAATGCCGTAAAGCTTTTTGTGAGTTTTCCCCTCGCGTCGATCCAGTCGTACACCGGGACTCCCCAGAGTGTCGGTGTTTGAATCAGCTTGCGCATGGTACCGTGACGCGGCGTATTACTGAATTCCATTCCACGCGTCAGCATGCGTGAGTCGTGATTTTCCCAGATATTCAACCACGGGAATTCAGAGCGCGGAAAGACGTAGCCGAGGAGGAGTCGATGACCGGGATGATAGGCGCTAAAATGCGCGAATTCGAGGTCCCGTGTCAAGAAGAAACGAATTCACGAGGTCGCGATGAGGTTTGGCGCTAAACGTCTCGAGATTACAATCAATTTCGCCGCGCCCGCGTGGCCAGAGTAATGTCGTATCCGATTCGAAACCGTTTGGAAGCCTCTCGTCGCAGTGGCGCGAAATTGCGTGATACCCGGTTCTACAAATGGAGCGCCGAGCGTGACATGTTCACACCAGGCGATCGGGCGATCCCAGGCCGTTAGGTTTCAACGGTAGTCTGCACGCGCAAGAAAGTCCCGGCACATTCAAGGTAGCGGCGAAGCTCTAGCCGCGATTCCGGAAGTATGGCGGCAATCGTCAGCGAATCGGCGGTCGATTCTATCTCGCTCCAACGGACAATATTACTCTCGCCATGGAAGGTCATGCCTGCGGCGTACTCGGCCGGTGTCGGATCGCCCCAAAATGGCAAGCAAAGGTTATGTCCGGCTAGAGCCGCTGATGAGTTTGGCTTCGGAGTCGTTTCCATAGATCGGTCCGTGTATCTTCGGATCAAATTGATCGGAGTCGATTGTCGGCCGACTCTGGATCCACAGCGGGTTCACGTTCGGACCTTTTTGCAGCGTGATTGCGGCAATGTGGCCTCCGGATTCAAGCACGGTCACCCGGAGATGCGAACTATCGATAATCCAACAGGACCTGCCCCAAATACTTTCCTTCGTTGTCATAGTTTCTAATCGCCGCCCACGGAGGCTACTGTACACTTTGTCCATGTGTCGAATCGTGACACTGCTGTTCCTTCTCTCGGCAATCGCATTTTCGGTCGGCGGCGCTCAGACACCGCAATCGCTCATTTGGGGGCTGCCAATCAGTTCTTTGAACAAGAGCGGTTTGAGGAAGCTGCAAACGAGTATCAACAAGTTCTGGACAACAGCCCCGGACTGTTGGAGGCGCGTCGCGATCTTGCGGCGTGCCGCTTCGAATTGCACCAGTACGAACCGGCGGAAAAACTTCTTTTCGAACTATTGACCCATCCTGCCACGAACTCTCTGGCGCGCTACTATCTCGGTCGGATCGATATCGCGCAAGGGAAGTTCGACGCCGCCATTGCACAGTTTCTCTCCAATCCGCGAGGCCGCTCGTTTCGGGATGAGCGGTATTTTCTGGGCATGGCTTATTTCAAGTCCGGGTTGTGGAAGAATTCCGAAAACATTTTGCAGGAATCGATTCGAGAGAATCCGCGTGATTTCCGGTCGCATCAGCTACTGGCGAGAGCGCTTCAAAAGCTCGGACGTCAAGATGCCGCGGCACGGGAGTTTTTAGAAACACGCAGGATGCTGAGTTACTACACGGAGGGGTCGCAGGCGATTAAACGCTGCGGCCAACTTCTGGCAAACAAGGCTGCGGATGCAGAGAAGTTTTGCCAACCACTGTTTGAGACGGACGACGTGGATAAGTTAGCCGCGTTGGGGATGCTGCTGGGGAATGCCCGCTTGTTCGGTGAGGCCCGGGTGGCATGGGAGCGAGCCGCTGCCCTCGATCCAGAATCTGCGGAAATCCGCTATGATCTGGCGCTCACGTGCTTTCATCTGGGGAATCGCATCTGCGCCCGGGACAACGCGAAGGCGGCTATCCACCTCCGAGCAGACTTCCCCGAGGCCACCGTTCTATATGCGTCGGTGCTGTACATGATGGGCGAGGACGCCGACGCTCTTCCCGCCCTGCGGAGAGCACATGCATTGCAGCCCGGGGATGATTCCGTGCGCGAGTTGCTTAGCAGGGAATTGGTGCTCTGGGCAGAACAGTTCGCGAAGACGGGAAAAACCGTCGATGCGCGTGCGCTGCTGTTAGAACTCGAGGGGCTACAGCCCCTTCGGGCTGAACAGGTGCAGCGCTTGCTTGAGGTTCGAAGACGTCTCGACAAGTAGGAAGGACAACGATGGTTTTCGGAGTGCTATCCTTCATTTGGCTGGAGCGGCTAGAGAAGCCCGCCAGGCCCTTCCTTGCCGCCTATCTTGGGTTATCCAGCGCCCGCAAAGCCTGAAGCGCTTGCTTGTTGCCGGGCTTCCGGTCGAGCCACCGCTGAACAGCCTGCCGGGCCTTCTCTAGTTCTCCATCGTGCACGTAAGCACTCGCCAGGTTCATGTACAACGTGTCGTCGTCCGGAGACGCTTGCGTCCCGTATAGAAAGGCAGCAATCGCATTTTTGACATCGCCGACGCTGGTGTAGAGGACTCCCAGATTGTTGATTGCAGAACCAAACTGCGGGCGAAGTTCTATCGCGCGCTCAAATGCCGCTTTCGCTTCCGCTGTCCGATTTTGTTTTGCAAGTGCAAGTCCCAGGCCGTTGGCCGCCTCTGCGGATTTCGGATCCAGAGCGAGTGCGCGCCGATAGAATTTCTCAGCATTGCTATTGTCTTCTAGTGCGGCATACGCCTCTGCCGCATTCATTGTGGCGTAATTGAGGTCTGACTTTATCTCCAGCGCTTTCAGAAAGCATTTGATAGCCGCGTCCGGGCGACCATCGGACGATTCCGCCGCCCCAAGTTCGTTCCATGCTTCCGCGCTCTGAGGATCTAAATCCAGCGCCTGCTTCAATAATTTGCGAGCGTCCGCGGTGCGCCCCGCATCGATGTGGATCTGAGCAAGCAGAACCATCGTCCGGATATTAGGTTCGCGTTCCAGTACAGCTTCAAGATAGGGCTGCGCCTGTTGCGGATAACCGGATGCGAGCAGCGCCGCGCCAAACTTGAAGAAATCGCGGCGAGGCTGAACCACGTAGCGGCCCTCAAAGGGCAGTGGTTTTCCCAGAGAATGTATGTCCGCCTGCACCTGTCTTGCACTCGGTTGGCTCGAATAAATTTTGCGCGCGCGCCCCTTCTCATCCACCAGCAGGTAGAGCGGGAGGTCAAGATCTGTACGCCATTCGAAGAGATAGCGTCTGAAAATGCTGTATGCCGCGAGAGTGTCCGTCGATTCCTGGTCTGAAATCGTCACCAGCCCGGGTCCCGGACGCTTGTCGGGCAAAGGGATCGGCTCAATAAACCACGATGTTTCGAGCGTTGGCTTGTTTTCGAAACGAACCGGGAGTGCCTGCTGGAAAAACCCGCCGTGCGCCAACGGTACTTGCGAGACATCCGATTGCCCCTCGACGACATCGTAACGATATCCAGCTCTTAATGGTCCGAGTGTCTGCTCGAATCCCGACGGCCAGAGTATTGTGACGCGTTCTGCCGTGTCTCGATCAGCCAATCCAAAATGCAGCCGTTTCGTGTGCTGCGAAAGATAACCTGAACCGGCAGTCACCCATTTGACTTGCCCGTCTACCGTGACCTTCGCACCAACGCCATCGCGATTTGATTTCGTCCCGCGCAGTGAAAAGACAATACGGCCGCGGTTCCCGGCACAGCGATTCTGAAAAACTCGGACCTGCGGGCCGAGACGGCTCTTGAGAATGATGTCGAGCGAACCGTCGCCGGTCAAATCAGTTACTGCGAAGGCGCGCCCATCCTCTGCGACGTCGAGTCCGCTTACCCCGGAGAAATCTCGGTATTGTCCATCTTTGCGCACGAAGAACACGTTCGGTTCGTGCCCGTTCCAGCTATAGCCTTCCCTGATAAATTGATTCAGCGCATTCCAGCCATTCTCATATGCTGCGGCCGGTTTCGCGTCGCTGGGTGATTTAGCAACTACCTGCCTCCAGAAGAAACTCGCAAGATCCGGCTTAAGGCCATTCGTCATCATGCCGCAGACGACAAAGACTTCTGGTGATCCGTCGCAATCAAAATCATGCCCGTCCGACGACCAGGCCCAGCGTCCGAATTCCAACTGCTTCTCGGCAACGAACGAGCCGTTCCCAAGATTGCGGTAGAGGGAATTACCTTTCGAGTGACGACGATACGCTTCCGCCAAAGCGGGATCTTTTGCGGGCGGGAAATTCTTCGATCGGGAGACGCGCTGTCCCGCGGCGCTCCACATATTTGCTACGTACAGGTCTGGCCGTCCATCGCCGTCGTAATCGAACCACGATGCGCTCATTCCAGGTCCAATGTCTTCGACGCCAGCCTCTCCGGCAACGTCGCGAAACCTGCCCCGGTCGTTTTTGTATAGGTTCTTTCGTCCGAAGTCATTGGCAACGTAGAGATCCGGCCACCCGTCGCCATCGTAATCGCACCAAGCCGCCGCGAAACTGAAACGATCGTTGTTCTGGCCGATGCCGGACTCGATGGTCACGTCCTCGAAGGACCCTCCGCCATCAGCATCAATCCGGTTGCGGAACAAATAATTGGGTGGGCCATTCCGCGCGTCGTGATAGGGAACGGGGTAACGGTATTGCGCTTCGCTTTGGAAGAACAAATAGCTGCAGAAATAGAGATCCAGTTTGCCATCGCGATCGTAGTCGGCTGCCGCCATGCCGGTGAATGTACCTTGCGGAGGAGAGGCGAAGTTGAAAGCATTTTGGCTGAGACGGAATGTTCCATCGCCGTTATTTAAGAACAGAACCGGACCCGTCGTCAGCAAAACGACCAGGTCCTGGCGTCCTATATTCCGGAGATCGAGGAAGAGCGCGCTGGAGGTAGGGTCCAAGAGATCGATCCCGGCTTTGGCGGTGATATCGACGAATGCGCCCTGCACGAATTTATAGAGCCGATTGGGCAATCCGCCCGGCTGGCAAACGAAGAGTTCATCGACACCGTCGTTGTCGATATCTCCCACGGCAACGCCGTTGTTCCCGTACACATCAATGCCACTGGCAGGATCGATCCTTGCAATCCAATAAGGAATGCCCTTTGAAAGCTGCTCCGTGAAGGAGTGAACGCCTTTGAAAACAGTTCCCGTTACGTCTTGAAAGAAGGATTTTTCAGACGAGGCGGTGTACTCGTCAACGGGCGTTATCCCGGCAACCTGTCCATCCGTATAGCGCACCTGAGCAAGGCCGGTTCGATACATACCCGGCTCTTTGAATTCGAAGCGCACAAGATCGGCCGGCAATGCGTAAAAACGAGCTTCGATCGGGCTGCGTTGCCGATGCCACCACTCCCGAAGCGCGGCTTCAAGTTCCATGGCAGCTCTCTCTTCAGGAAACTCGTCGTGTCCCGGCTCAATGAATGAAATGTAAGACTCGTAGGGAGGCGGCTGGCGGTAATGGATTGGGATGCGCGCGGCAAACAGCGGCTTTTTCAAAAGCCAGTAACCCGCGGCGCATGCGCTAACAAATTCGCGGCGATTCAAGCGGAGTCTATGGGTTTCCTTTCAACGCTTTCAACGTCTGAAATTCTTTTTCCGCGAGCGTTTCGCGTCCGGTTTTTCGATATAGACGCGCGAGGTGATAGTGAGCCTTGGTGAGAGTTGGCTGACCCTTCGCCGCAAGCTCGTATTGATGAATCGCGTCGTTGTCCCGCGCCTCGTCTTCGTACAGTAATCCTAGTTCATAATGAGCATCGGGAAAGTCTGGCCGGAGCCGAACGGCTTTGACGAGATACGCCTCGGCGCCTTGCTGACCCGCTTTATTGTCTGTACTCAGGCTTCGCTTGCGTAAGCTCAGCGCATAGTAGTAATTCGCCGCGCTGTTGCCCGGATAGATGCTCACAAACCGGGCGAGACGTTTTGTTACATCGTCCGCATATCGAGGAGAAACGTCAACCATCTTCCCGAGGAAGTCGAGTGCTTTCGTATCCGTTGGATCAAGATCGACAGCCTTACACAGCGCCTGCACCGCATCGTCGTACTTCCCGAGCGAGTAGTAACGCGATGCCCAAGCCCACACGCGTTTTTGGCGATTCCGGATAACGTTCGACTCCAAACTTGAAAACTGCTAAGGCAGACGTGAAGGCACGATGTTTCAAAAGATCGCTGCCCAGGTCAAACACATTTTTTTCAGATGGGTCTAGCCGCGCCGCCAATTCGTATTGCCGGGCCGCTTCGTTGGGGTGACCTTCGGATTCCTCTACATCCGCCAGCAGATTATGCAGTTCGGCCTTGTCCGCGTGCCGCATGAGATCGTTGATCAAATCACGGCTCTCGTGCGTTCTCCCGGCTTCGAAATACGCCAGAGCCAAATCGTAGCCATTGACGTAATTCCCGGGATCGATTTTCCAGGCCTTTTCGAGATTGAGAATTGCCGATGACAAGTCTTTCTTCGACAATAAGTCTTCACCGGCGATGTGATTAGCCTGGAAGTCTCCGGAACTTGCAAAGAGGCACACGGTTAAAAGACCTGACAGGACAAGGCGGGAGAACTGTCTCATGGAGCGGGAACTAATCGGGCAGCTTTAGCGGCTGCCCGATGAACAACCAGTCTACTTCAGAAATAAAACTTCAGGGCAAACTGAAGTTCGCGAGGATCGTTCGGAGCATCCCGGGTAGACGTGATACGGCCGAAGTTTGCCGTATCCAGGTAATTCAAGTTTCCTGGCTGCGCGAAAGCCGGCGTGTTAGTAAGGTTGAACGACTCCGCGCGGAACTCGAATCGCATAGTTTCCGTGATAGGAAAGGTTTTGAACAGGGAGAAATCGAGCCGTCGCATGGGCGGCCCGGAGACCTGGGTGTTGCCTCCCCCGAGTGGCGAATAATCGGTTTGTCCCGACCGTTTTGACCGCTGCAGGCGTTGCGAACGCGGCGGGATTGTAGTACTGCGAAACATTGTGAGATCCGCTGTATGGATCAACGCCCGTGTACAGCGCGTAACATCCGGTTCCCGCTCCGGTGGAGGTGGCGCAGTTAATGGTCTGCGGCTGACCCGTATCAAGAGTAAGTATCCAGTTCGTACTCCAGTTGCCCAAAACGAATTCAGCAACACGGTTGGAGTTAGCCATGTATTTCTGTCCTTTACCAACGGGGAGGTCGTACGTGCCGGAGAAGGAGACGGCGTGGCGTATGTCAAAGGGCGCAAGTCCCATATCTTTTTTGATTCCCCAGCCAGGGAGATACGGCGCTCGATAACCGGCAACACCGCCGCCGCTGAGAAGATCGCCCGCGTCAGTTAACGTTTTGGCGAAGGTATACGAGAACAGGCCTGTCAGGCCATTGGCGAAACGGCGCTGGTACTTGGTTTGAAGCGAGTGATAGTTTGCGACGCCAACGGTATCCGCATATGAGGATCCTCGAGCGAAGTCCGGGAAGGGAACATACTTTTGGGGATTGTAGCCGAGCGGCAGGAGAACGCTCTGATCGTTCGCTCCGACAAAGGATTCAAGATGGCGGCTGAGAGATGCCACATACCCCGCCTCTATCGAGTCTACGGACGACAATTGATACTGAAGCGTGAAATTGTAGCTTTGCACATAAGGCGTTTTGTAGTTGAACTGAATACCGCGCAAATTCAGTCCCGAGGCGTTGACCGAAGCCGGATTCAACGGGACGCTGGATAAACCATTCTCCAGCGTGGCTGTCGTGCCATTTGGAAAGACAACGGGCGATTCGGCGTTTGCATCGGGAAAGCTGAAGCTGTATTGGAAGGGATAATTGTAACCAAGACTCGGAGATCCGCCGCGATTTTCAAAAGCGCCGTAGTAGATGCCGTATCCGCCGCGAACGACAAACTTAGGAGTCAGTTGGTAAGCGAATCCGAAGCGGGGCGCGAAGTTGTTCTTTTGTACTTTGCTTAAACCCGACCCGTATGCGTTCGAGTAAACAAGATTGATTCCATCTTGAGCAAGCAACTGAGGAAAGCTGGGGGAGAGCGGAGGATCGCCTTTGCGGCTTGCCGGAATGATGTACTCGGCGCTACTGCCCGGGTTCCCGGGAATGAAGTTGGCCTGAGCGGAGTACTTTTCACCTGTGGGGCTGAACCAGTCCCAGCGCAGTCCCAGATTCAGAGTGAGTTTTGAATTGACCTTCCAATCGTCTTGAAAGAAAGCTCCGTAATAAGAGCGTGTGGTAGCGACATCGCCGAAGTTAGAAGCGGATACGCTATCGGCGCCTCCGATATTCGCCGCGCCACTCGGCAGGAGCAGGAATTGTGCCCGACCTGTGCTGTTATCGGTAACGTTCGGAATGGAGGTGTACTGACCATTGAAGTCGAAAGCTCCCCGCGAGTAGGGCGGAGACAGCCAGGGAGCGGAAATCTCCTGTGCTTCGAATCCTCCTTTGAAGGTGTGAGTCTTATAGACCTTAGTGAGATTTTCAGTGAACTGAAGAGTGTTGCTGTAGCGGTCGCCAATCAGCCATTCGCTCGAGCCAAGCTGACTTAGGTCTCCGAGAGCAAGGTTGGGCAGACCACCGTTTCCAGGCAATTGTGGGATGCCCTGAATACCGAATTGGGCTGGGATATTGGTTGTGGAATTAGCGTAGGCCTGCGCGCGGGTTGTGTGCTCGCGGTTGAAACCGACTCGGGCTTCGTTAACAAGTGTCGGCGTAAACGAGTGTGAGTAACTGAGAGCAGCCCCCATTGTGTTGACGCTCTGCTGTCCTTGGCCGAACCCTCCGCCATCCGCGAAGCCGGTAAAAGGCGGCGGAAGATAGCTCGGGCTGTGCGACCAGCTATAGCGACCGAACATCTGGTCCTTTTCGGAAAAGTTCTCATCGACGCGAACATCGAACGAGTTGACGTCGGTTGTGGAATTCCGATTCACGCTGTAGTTGTTCAGCAGCCCGGGGCCGGTGGGCGCGGGATACAGACTCAACAGTTTGATCGCGTTCGGGTCAAGCCGATTGGCGGGAATTTGATTTCCGGCGAAAGGAGAACGCGTGTATTGGCCATTACCGATGCTTTGCGTGGTCGCCGGATCGAAAATGGTTCCCAACGGGTACGACTTGCCCGACGCGTCCTTGAGGGAGCCGCTCTGCAAGGCAATAAGATCTGAGAAATCCGTGAAGCCGCTGTTGCGCTCCGCCATAGTTGGAACGGTGTACCCGGTTTCTGGAGTACCTTGCCGGATGCGAGTGCCTTCGTAATCCGCGAAGAAGAACGTCTTATCTTTGATGATCCGGCCGCCGGCAGTTGCGCCAAACTGGTTTTGCTTGAACGCGCCCTTGGGCTGCCCCGCTGCGTTTAAGAAGAAATCGGTTGCATCCAATTTGTCGTTGCGAAGAAACTCCCAGGCGCTGCCGTGAAACTGATTGGTTCCCGATTTCAAAGTTGCATTCAGTACCGCGCCCCCGGCTCTGCCGAACTCAGCACTGAAGGAACTCGTCTGGAGTTTGAATTCGCTGATTGCATCGATGGGCGGCTTTATTACATAAGCCGCGCCAGCGAGAAAGTCCACATCGTTGGTGTTGTTGTCGATGCCATCGAGCAGGTAATTGTTTTGCGCGGGCCGAGTGCCGTTTGCGGCAAACCATCCGTTGGCGTTCAGTCCTCGTCCCTCCGGCTGGCCTACGGTTGCGCCAGGAACCAACCGGGCTAGAAAGGTGTAGTTGCGGCCATTCAGGGGAAGATCGTTTATGACATGGGAATTGATGACCTCACCAACCGAGCCGCTCTCCGTCTGCAGGATAGGAGTTGCGGTTGTCACTTGCACTTCGGTTGAGACGTCGCCGACCTGAAGGCTGAAATCCACGACTAGCTGTTGTTGAATATTTAGCTCGAGGCCGTTGCGTACCTCTTTTTTGAACCCGGGGTTCGCAACTTCAACGCTGTATTTGCCAATCTTCAATGGCGTAAGAACGTAAGTGCCTGAGCTACTTGTGACAGTGGACTGACTGAACCCAGTGCCCTCATTGCGGACCGTAACTGTGGCATTTGGAACAATCGCGCCGCTGTTATCACGCACGGTTCCCAAAATGGTCCCGCTGTCCACCTGAGCATCTAAAGCAGCGACTAAAAAAAGGCTCGCAGAAACAACGACTATGCGGCTGAGACATCGGACGACGGACATGACGCACCCCCTATTCACTCTTAAGCGCGTGCCGCGAAGCCGGACGCGTTCTTGAGCCGAACGTTATCACAAGAAAAACACTACTGTCAACGTACACGGGAGCAATCCACCTCTGCGGATTGCTACGCTGGTGCCAAGTTGATGATTGTTTAGTGCAGGTTAGGACGAAAGCAGGATTTTGTGAATTCCTTCATAGCTACGGTATCGTACACGCTCCAGGCGCGGATTTCGAGCGTACAATGGGCAGGAGTTCTTGAATGAAAAGCTCGGAAGACAATCGGAAGCGGGTGAAGGCGGCCGGCATTAAGGATATTGCCAGTGCGCTCGGGGTTTCGATTGGAACCGTTGATCGGGCACTCCATCAGAGACCGGGCATCAACCCGATGACTCGGACCCGCGTGCTGAAGATGGCCCAGACGTTAGGCTACAGGCCGAACGTCGCCGCGCGCAATCTCAGACTCGATAAGAAACTGTCGATTTCCGTTCATCTGCCACAAGAGATCGCGTCTTTTTTCGATGCCCTGCGGGAAGGCATCGAAGAGGCGGCGGTTCCGTTTCAGGATTCTGTCGAGCTACAGTTTCGGACATATCCGCGGCTTGGAGAAGGCGATACAGAATTGTTCGCACAGGCGCTCGAAGAGAAAACGAACGGGATCATACTGGCGCCCGGTCACCCGGCGGATTTGAAACCATGGATTCGGAAAGCGGCGCGGGCCCACGTACCGGTTGTTTGTGTTGCGACCGATGCTCCGGGAACGGAGCGGCTGACCGCTGTGTCGATTGACTCGTATAGCAGCGGGGCCACTGTGGCCGAGCTGCTTGCCCGTTGTGCCCGGAAGTCCGGAGACCTTCTCGTGATTACGGGCGATCTTAGTACCGTGGATCACTCGGAAAAAGTGAGGGGCGTGCGAGAGTTCCTCACCAAAATGAAGAGCTCCTTGATTTTGGCCGGTGTGGTCGAGGCTCACGACGATCCCGAGCGGACTTGCGCGATGATGAAAGACGCTCTTGCCGCACGGACGAACTTGGCGGCCGTATATGTAAGCACCGCTAACTCACTTCCAGTTTTACAAGCGATGGAAGACGCCGGACGCTTGCCGGGAACGCTGGTGATAACGACAGATCTCTTTCCGCGTCTGATTCCATTGATTCGGAACGGAAACGTGCTGGCAACGATTTATCAGAGACCGAGAGCGCAGGGCCGAATGGCCTTTCGCTCGATGCACCAGTTCCTGGTGGAGGGGACCTGTCCACCATTGCGGCAGCGCTTACCAGCCCATATCATTCTGCAGAGTAATTTGGATCTGTTTCTGGAGATGCAGACCGCGGATATGGAAGGGGTGGCGAGTTCGCCGTAGGCGTTCCTGCCCGATCATGCTCGCGAAGAAGTTGACACATTACAGGGCATGTGGTCTACTAAACAGCGTTAACGTACACGCCCGTCATGAAGAATCCGAAAGACATGTTTTCGCGCCGCGAATTGACGCAATTCTTGGCCTCGGGGCAATCTCCCTGGCACCCCGGGCTGCCGAGGGACAGATCTCCGGACGCCCAAATAACGGCGAAATCTCTGCCAATCCCACGCGCCTCGTGAGCCTGGACGGAGATTGGTTATTCCGTACCGATGCCGCCGATTCGGGTACGAACCAGGCTTGGTATAGCGCTGAGGCGTCAAGGTAGATCTCGATTGGCGTACTGTTTCCGTTCCGCATACCTGGCAAATTGAGCCGGCGCTGACGGAGTACCGGGGCGTGGCGTGGTATCGGCGCACGTTTGACGCCGAGCACCGGGTGGCACGGGAAGGCAGTCCGCGTTGAATTCGAGGCGGTATTCCATTCGGCCCGGATTTGGGTGAACGGCGCAGTCGCGGGAGAGCACATCGGCAAGCCCTACACTGCCTTCCAACTGGACATCACGGAACTCTTGCGGTTCGATGGCCCGAACACCATCGCCGTCCGCGTTGACAACTCCTTCAACGAACACATGCTGCCACGAGGCAGATCGAGCGATTGGGCTCACGATGGCGGAATCTACCGGCCAGTGAGTCTACTGATATCTCCTCAGGTATTCATCGAACGGGTTGACGTCGAGGCAGTTCCGGAAGGCGCGACCGCTGACGCAAACCTCCATATCGCGGCCTTTCTGCGCAATGCCGGCACGCAGCCGTGGAACGGCACGGTTGGATGGCGAGTGATTGACGATGCAACTGGCCTGACAGTAGCAACGAAACCTAAAGCCGCAGAGGTCAGCCTTACCAGGGCCAGTTCGGGAACCGCGACTGTAACGGGGAGCTTTCCGAATGCGAAGCTCTGGCATTTCGACCATCCACATCTCTACCGGCTGGAGGTGGAAATCGAAGGCGGACGTACGCCCTCTCATTCTTTTTGCACGACGTTCGGCGTGCGCAGATTTGAAGTTAAGAACGCGGCTTTCTATCTCAATGGCGAGCGCGTGCGGCTGATGGGTGTTGAACGCATGGCCGGCAGCAATCCGGAATTCGGCATGGCGGAACCGGCGTCATGGATCACGCACGATCACGACGATCTGAAGAATCTCAACTGTATTTTCACGCGAGTTCACTGGCAGCAGGACAGACGCGTCCTGGATTATTGCGATCGGCATGGAATTATGATCCAGACCGAAGTTCCCACCTGGGGAGCGGACACGTTTAAAGGCATGGGCGAGCAGCCGGATCCCGATATCATGCAAAACGGCCTGGAGCAATTGCGGGAAATGATCGCGCGAGACCGCAATCATCCCTCCATCGTGTCCTGGGGATTGTGCAACGAAATCAATGGCCAAAATCCACCGGCCTACAACTTCGCGAAAAACATGCTGAACGAAGCGAAGCGCCTCGATCCTAACCGGTTGTGCTCTTATGCGTCACATTCGTTGCGGCAAACTCCCGGCAAAGACGTTTCCGGCCTGATGGATTTTATCGCCTGTAACGAGTACTTCGGGAGTTGGTATCCGGGAGACGCGAACGCGGTGGGTCGCAACGTGGATGAGATTCATGCAGCGTTCCCGGATAAGCCGATCGTGATCTCGGAGTACGGATATTGCGCGTGCACGGCGGAGCGTCCAGAGGGCGACGAGCGCCGGCGCGAAATCATGCGCACGCATGACGAAGTTTTGCGCACAAGAGACTTCATCGGCGGTTTGATCTTCTTCTGCTACAACGACTACCGGACTCATATTGGGGACCGCGGTACGGGAGTGATGCGCCAGCGCGTGCACGGCGTCGTGGATCTTTATGGTAGTCGGAAAGGATCTTATGAACTGCTGCGCGGCGAATCAAGCCCGATTGAATCAGCCGTTATAGACGGTCATCCGATCGCGTTCCGGCTGACGGTGCGCACCAGGAAAACAGTCCCGGCTTACACGCTCGAAGGATATAAATTGCGAGCCGTCTATTACGGATACGGTGACATTCCTATCGAGCGCAAAGAGGTGGACCTGCCGAATCTGGCGCCCGGCGAGTCGTCAACGCTTCAGATTGCTTTCGCCGACAATCTGCCCTGGCGCGTCCAGTTCGACATACTTCGCCCGACCGGCTTTTCCGCATTTACACTGCAATGGAAGGCCTGAAGCCATTCGAATTACCTCCGGCGCCCGAGACCGAGAACGGGCCGGTGAAAGCCTGGTCTGAAGCGGTTGTCATACCCACCTATCAGCCCATGCCGGCGGACAAGAATCCGATGTTTCTTGAAAGGCGCGTCTATCAAGGGAGCAGCGGCAAAGTTTATCCGCTGCCCTTCATCGACCGCATCTCAACGCGATCGCCAAGACCGGGCATGGCAGGCCGTACATCTGGAGAACGAATATCTTCGCTTGATGGTTCTGCCGGAAATCGGCGGCCGTATACACATCGGTCTTGATAAGACGAACGGTTACAACTTCTTCTACCGGCAAAACGTCATCAAACCGGCGCTTGTGGGATTGGCTGGTCCATGGATTTCCGGCGGCGTGGAGTTCAATTGGCCGCAACACCACCGGCCTGCGACATTCATGCCGGTCAGTTTCGATATTGAGGAACACGAAGACGGATCGAAGACCATCTGGTGCAGCGATCATGACCCGATGAACCGGATGAAGGGGATGCACGGGGTTTGTCTGTATCCGGACAGAGCGTACGTCGAGGTTAAGGTGCGGCTCTATAACCGGACGCCGCTTGTGCAGACTTTTTTGTGGTGGGCGAACGTGGCCACGCACGTTCATGAGCGGTATCAGTCGTTCTTTCCGCCCGACGTGCATCATGTGGCGGACCATGCCAAACGTGCAATGAGCGAATTTCCTTTGTGCCAGGGGCGCTATTACGGCGTGGATTACGCGGCGCGTGCGCGATGCGGAGTGCCGCAAGAGGAGATGCCGAAGGCCTTTGTTCCGCCCGGCGGACTATGCCCCGAACGACCTCAGTTGGTACGCCAATATTCCGGTGCCTACAAGCTACATGGCGGTGGGATCCAAAGGCGATTTCTTTGGAGGATACGATTACGAACGTAACGCCGGGTTGATTCATTTCGCCGACCATCACATCGCGCCGGGCAAGAAACAGTGGACCTGGGGCAACCATGAATTCGGCTATTCCTGGGACCGGAATCTAACCGATTCCGATGGCCCGTATGTCGAGTTGATGGCGGGCGTGTACACGGATAACCAGCCCGACTTTTCTTTCCTCGCACCCGGCGAAACGAAGACCTTCAGCCAGTATTGGTATCCGATTCAAGAGATCGGACCCGCGCAAAAGGCTAATTTAGACCTGGCCGTGAGTCTCCGCACCCAAGAAGGAAAGACTCGAGTAGGAGTGAGCGCGACTCGCGTGTTTGAGCGAGCGACCATTCTGGTTGAGGATCAAGGAAATGTAGCGCGATGGACGTATGATCTGCGGCCCGGGCATCCGTTCGTCGCGGAGTGCTCGTCGTCTCCAGACGCGGCTCTGCGAGTTTTGGACGCGAACGGTGTAGAACTGATTCGTTATACGGCAACAAGCGCAAACGCGGCAAGAACTTCCCGAGCCGCTACTGAGCCCCGCCTTCCGGAAGAGATCGAAAGCGCGGACGAGTTGTATCTAACGGGCTTACATCTGGAGCAGTATCGACATGCGACACGAAATCCTGAATCTTACTGGGAGGAAGCTCTGCGGCGCGATAGCGGAGACGCGCGCTGTAATAATGCGCTCGGGTTGTGGCGTCTGCGGCGCGGCGAATTTGCCTTGGCCGAGCGGCACTTCGCGGCAGCGATTAACAGGCTGACGCGGCTGAATCCGAACCCTTACGATGGAGAGCCGTTTTATAACCTTGGCGTAACCTTGTGCTTTCTGGGCCGTGAAGAGGAGGCTTACGACGCGTTCTTCAAGGCGACGTGGAATCAGGCCTGGCGCGGCGCAAGTTACCACGCTTTGGCAGAACTGGATGCAAAGCGCAGCGACTGGGGTGCGGCTATCGAGCACCTGGAGCTGGCGCTTTCTCTCAACAGAGACAATCTTCGAGCCCGCAATCTTTTCGTGATTGCTTTGCGAATGAAGGGCGACAGGGAGAGTGCGGACGAGTATTGCTTCAGACCCGGGCTCTCGATCCACTGGATATTTGGGCCCGTGACTTAGCCAAGGTTCCGCAGCAACTCGACAATCAAATGCGCCTGGACCTGGCAATCGATTATGCGAAGGCAGGATTGTATAGAGACTCGATAAGGGTACTTGAGGAAAGCGACTTTGCGGCCCAGGACGGGTCTGTACCGATGATCTATTACGCCCTGGGACAGGTCTCAAAAAAGGCAGGCAATCAGGAAGCGGCGGACGAATTGTTGCGGACGGGCTGCGCGGGTCTCGGCGAGTTACTGCTTCCCGCACCGGCTGGAAGAACTGGTGCTGTTGGAGGCAGCTATCCAGTCGAATCCTCAAGATTCGCGAGCACACTTTTATCTCGGGAATCTGCTTTACGATAAACGCCGGTACCAGGAAGCGATCGGACACTGGGAGATTGCCGCACGATTGGACGCCAATCTCGCAACCATCTGGCGAAATTTGGGCATCGGATACTACAATGTTCGCGGTGATCCAGAGGGGGCGCGGGAGTGTTATGAGAAGGCTTTCCAGGCTGACCCTGCGGATGCACGCGTGTTCTACGAACGAGACCAGTTGGCAAAGCGCATCGGTGTTACCGCTCAAATCCGCTTGGCGGAGATGGAACGGCATCTGGATCTCGTAGCTGCCCGGGACGACTTGTCGGTTGAACTTGCGACTCTTTACAACCAGACCGGTAGAGCGGCGGAAGCCGTCGCAATTCTAAACTCACGGCAATTTCAGCCGTGGGAAGGCGGCGAGGGACTGGCGCTTACTCAACACGTCCGGTCGCACTTGGCCCTTGGGCGGGATGCATTGTGTGAAGGCGAAATCGAACGGGCTGTCGAATTGTTCACAGCGGCTCTGGCTAGTCCGGTGAATCTGGGCGAAGCGAAACACTTACTCGCAAATCAGAGCAATGTGTACTTCTGGTTGGGTGTTGCCTGTTCGGCTATGGATCAAGAAGAAGCAGCGCGATGCTGGTGGCTTCGGGCAGCACATAGCACCGGTGATTTTCAAGAGATGAGCGTGAAGAGCTACTCGGAAATGACCTATTACAACGCGATCGCTCTGAAGCGGCTCGGACAAATCCAGGAGGCTCATTCGTTGTTACATCAGCTGCAGCAATACGCGAGCGAACTGGCGGAGAAAGAGCCCAAGATCGATTACTTTGCCACATCGCTGCCGTCGATGTTGCTGTTCGAAGACGATTTGAAAAAACGAAACCGGACAACAGCCACTTTCCTTCAGGCGCAGGCTGCTCTTGGTCTCGACAACGTTGAAGAGGCGTCCAAGCTATTAGACGAAGTTTTGTTTTTAGACCCAAATCACGCGTGGGCATGCGATTTGCGGCAGGAGCTTGGATGCGTGGCTTCGATCGAGGGCAGATGCACGGAAGCATAGTCAATACTGACGCGAAAGCCATCGGTACGTTCAATGTTCGCTACGTGTTTGGAGTAGCGCTCATTGCGGCCCTTGGCGGCTTGCTTTTCGGCTATGACTGGGTAGTGATTGGCGGCGCAAAACCCTTCTATGAACAGTATTTTGAGCTGCATTCGGCGGCGCTGATCGGATGGGCAAACAGTTGCGCGCTGCTTGGATGTCTGATCGGGTCGATTTTCTCCGGCGGCATGAGCGATCGATTCGGACGCAAGCGAATGCTGATTTTGGCCGCGGTTCTGTTCACTGCCTCGTCGCTCTTAACGGGGCTCGCCACAACCTTTGTGATGTTTGTGGTCTGGCGCATTGCGGGCGGAATAGCGATTGGAATTGCTTCTAACGTGTCCCCGATGTATATAGCCGAGATAAGTCCCGCACAGTGGCGGGGCCGCTTGGTGGCGTTGAACCAATTGACGATTGTAGTTGGCATTCTGGCCGCGCAAATTGCGAACTGGCTGATCGCCGACAAAGTGCCCGCGAATGCCACGGCGGAGTTCATCCGCAACTCATGGAACGGCCAGTACGGATGGAGATGGATGTTTGCCGCGGTGGCGATTCCCTCTGCCATCTTTTTCTTCTGCTCGCTATTCGTTCCGGAGAGCCCACGATGGCTTGCCGGCAAAGGCAAAGAACGTGACGCAAAACGCTTTCTGGTGCGAGTGGGAGGCGAGGTTTATGCCGAGCGCGCTTTGAGCGAGATTGAAGAGACTGCCGCACGAGATCGGGAATCGAAGGTCCATCTTTCCACGCTCACGCATCAGCCAGTATTGCGCGCACTTACCATTGGTGTGATTCTCGCCGTTCTTCAGCAATGGAGCGGCATCAATATCATCTTCAATTACGCCGAAGAGATTTATCGGCACGCGGGCTATGGCGTAAACGACATTCTGTTTAATATTGTGATTACCGGCTCGGTGAATCTAGTATTTACGTTTGTTGCGCTCGGCTTCGTGGACAAGATTGGAAGGCGGCCGCTGATGCTGTGGGGATGCGGAGGAATTGGAGTATCGCACTTTCTGCTCGGGCTTGCCTACCGAATGGGGATGACGGGTTTGCCGGTGTTGGTCCTTACGCTGTTCACAATCGGCTGCTATGCAATGTCGCTTGCGCCAATTACCTGGGTACTGATTTCTGAAATCTTCCCGAACCGGGTTCGCGGCGTTGCTATCTCGATCTCGGTCTCAGCACTTTGGATTGCATCCTTTCTCCTGACTTACACTTTCCCAATCCTGAACAAAGCGTTCGGGTCGGCGGGAATATTCTGGCTATATGCGGCGATTTGCTTCGCGGGAGTTTTCTTTATCAAACTCCGCGTTCCGGAGACTAAAGGCAAGAGTCTGGAGCAGATTGAACGTGAATTAGCTGCCGCTTGATGGTGGCTTGTGATTCGAGTTTTGAATGCCGATACATACTTCCTTTGCGAGATTCCGAGGCGCTACTAGCCAACGAGAGGTTGCCGAAGCGATTTCTAAGACTCCCGCCGGGAGACGTGATATCAAGGACAACTTGGTCATGCTCCCCGCTCAACTTCAGGCGGACAGCTTTCGTCGCTACTCCCGCGAGGCGGCGCACGTAGCTGAAACAAATTTGCCGCTGCTGCAGCAACTGCCGTTGGGGTTCGTTCCATTCCTAATTAAGGAGATCATCGCTTACGACTTCAAATTTCCCGCTGAAAAGAGAGAACTGGATGCCCAACTTGCTTATCTGACGGATTTGACAGTGGAACGAAGGCGGCAAGAGATGGCAGGGTTTGCGGGACTGCGGCTTACGTCAGAGTTAGAGACATTCGATTGGGTGAACTCTCCAGGACGGTTTCTGGAACTATTGTCTGCCCATCTTTGGGCCACGCATCAAATGGACGTCTTTCGTACGGCGTCGGAAGAGTATGTTCGGAAATTTTATGCGCAATTGCCGCCGCCGCGTTTGCCCGTACCGCGGCTCGGCATTGCCGTTATTGGACAGGGCGTGACGGACAACCACTATCCGTTATTTCGCAAGCTACGCAGAGAGGGAGTTTACTACCGAAGCGTAGTATCCGGTGGAGCTTTGCGGAAGATACTTGATTTTGTAGGGAAGCGTGCGCAAGCTTTCCCCTCCGCTTATGCGCATTGGTACATCGACGGCGGAACGCTGGAACATGGATTGACCGATGCATTGACGTGCATTTCTTACCAAGGGCTGGCTCCCATTCGGAACAAAATTGTAGAGCGTATGCGCAATGCCTACGAATCGCCTCAATTCGGAGCGGAAGCGTTGCACACAATGCTCGCGCGAATAGGTCCGGAAGATTTAGGCATGAGTGGGTCCGCCGCGGATGCGGTGTTAGACCGGTTTCAGGTGAGTCTCCTGACGGAAGGCTCCGGCACTCAAATTTACAGCACAACCTTTGTACAGTGGGCGGCGCGGGAAGCCTACCGCAGAGCACAGCCCGTCACCTTGCTGGCGCGATTTGCTCCACGAACGCGTGAACGCCCCATGAATGAGTTGCTTTCCGATCAGGCAGGGGCCGAAGTTGATGCTCCCGGGTCGTTGATCGATGCTGATATGGGTGCGTACTACACTTGGCTGAATCAGCAGAGACTATCAGGAGCGGAGAAGGCATCCTTTCTGGTCTGGTTTGAGAAACACAGCGAAGCTGTTGCGGTCGGGCCTGGCTTGGCGCGCGGCGCCGAGAACTCTGAAGAGATTGACATGTCGTCGCTGTTGGACAAACTTGTGTCGCCCGGTTTCGAGTTAGTGGGAATAGCTATGTTCACGATTTCTGACCGTTTGCGGTTAAGGTTATTAAGAGCTCTGGCGGTTGCGGGCGTGTTCTGGATCGCCAGCGCCGCCCAAGCCCAGGTCGCGGCAGCACCTACATTCGAGCGCGACATCGCTCCGATTCTGCGGCAGTCGTGCCAGCAATGCCACATCAATGCTTCCATGGGAAAACTGCGGCTTGATTCTGAGGCCGCGATACTGCGTGGTGGAGTTTCGGGCCCCGCTATCGTCCCCGGCCACAGCAGCGAGAGCCTGCTCGTAAAACGAATGTTGGGCCTGACGGACGCCCCCAGAATGCCGATGGGAGGCCAGCCGCTCCCTGAAGCGAAAATAGCTGTTATTCGCCGATGGATTGATCAAAGCAGCTTTTCGGCGCCGCCGGACGGGCCGCTAAAACCAGACAACTCAACGGACCCAGCGGATCTTCGCCAATGTTTGCGAAGGAGATTCGACCCATTCTGGCAGCCCGCTGCTATTCGTGTCACGGTCCTGATCAGCAGCAGAACGGATTGCGCCTGGACTCGCTTTCCGCCATCCTCAAGGGCAGCGATTACGGTCCGGTGGTCGTGCCCCACAAAGCCGAACAGAGCGGATTATGCGCAGGCTGCTTGCGCAGGAGCGTCCTCAGATGCCCTACGGCGGACCGCCACTCTCCGCTGCTGAGGTCGGGAGAATACGCGAATGGATCGATGCCGGTGCACCTGGGCCGGACGACGTTACGCCGGTGGCCACAGCGAAGACACAACGGCACTGGGCCTATGTGAAGCCTGTCCGTCCAAATGTTCCGCCGGTGAAGGATGCGGCGTGGTGCCGTAATCCGATTGATAACTTCATTTTGGCGAGACTGGAAAAAGAAGGT
>CAWJUO010000012.1:0-24339 GCA_963845995.1 uncultured Acidobacteriaceae bacterium
TGAGCAGTACGGATATCTCTGAATTGCGTCCAGCCCTTCAGTCGCTGGCTTTCAAAACCCGCCTGCAGTTCACCCGTCTCGCCTTCGCCGGCCAGTTAGCTGGAGCGCTAAACAATCCGACCGTTATCGGAGACCTTTCAGTTGGAGGACTCGGGACCAGCGGAATGACGTGGGACGACATTCATTCTCGTCTAGTGGCCTCAGCCGGCCGGATCGAATTCACTTCACTTTCGGCTCGGCAAGCAGCTTTCCATCTCAGTGCCGATGGCTCCGTAGCGCTAAACAACTGGGTTATCAAGCCGGATAGCGCGATTCATCTCAAGGCCAGCTTCAACGACGCCGAGATCTCTAAATTTCGTCATGGCTCCCATTTCGCGGCGCGGTTTCCGGATCGTTCGTGCTTGCCGGGACTGTCGCCTCTCCGAGCGGGCGAGGCCGGTTCTCGATCAACAATCCGGATGCTTATGGGCAGCGAGTAGACCAGACGCGCTTTAACACGTCCATCGATTCGGATATGTCTCCGTCACCGTTGGACGCTTGAACTTTGGAAGCGCTGCCGTCTCGTTCTCCGGCAACTACGCACATCATCACGCGGATTGGACCAGCGGAGATCTTCAACTACGGATTGACAGCAATGGGTTTCCACTTACAGCTTTGACCTCCGCGAGGAGACTGCTCCCGGCGCTGGCTGCGCGCTTGGAGGTTCACGCAAATGTAAGCGCCCGTCTCGCGAATACACAGTTCCAGCCAGAAAACGCCGACGGAACCTTGAACCTCTCAAGAGTTACTCTAAGTGGCGCGCCATTAGGTGATGTTACCGTGAATGCCGCAACCCAGGGAGAGCAGTTGAGCGTCGGAGTTGCCGGTAACCTCGAGGGGAGTCCGTTATCCGGCAACCTTCGTGCGCGCTTAGTCGATTCAGATTCGGCAACGGGCGAGCTTCATTTCGGGCGAATAAGTCTGTCCACAATCTATGGTCTTTCGAGGCTGAGCGGCATGGCCGTTGCTCGTCCCAATGGATTCGTTCAAGGCGGAGTCTCGTTCGATGGACCGTTGTTGCATCCTGGTGAAATCAACGCTCGGCTTCGGATCGACCAGTTACAGATGAACTCTCCGGGGAATGCAATCGCCGTTCAGAACACTGGACCCATTCTGATCGACGCCCGCGGAGGTACGGCAACTATCCGGAGCTTGCAATTGGGATCTCGCGACACACAACTTAGTGTCTCGGGGAGCTTTGGCTATGAACAGAATCGGTTTCTGCACCTCCAAATTGAGGGATCCTCCGATTTCCGGCTCCTTCAGATATTCGACCCCAATCTGCAGTCGGCTGGCCGGTCGTTGTTGAGCGTATCCATCGGTGGAACCTTCGATCGCCCTTCGTTAGATGGCACGATGGATGTGCGTGGCGGATCTCTCTTCGTGAAGAATTTCACGAACGGTTTAAGCAACGTAAACGGAACGATAAGATTCAATCGCGACCGGGCTACAATTCAAAAGCTGACTGCCGAGACTGGAGGAGGCGAACTCGGGTTAACCGGATTCGTCTCGCTTGGCGCGCGCGGGACCGCGATCTACAACGTTCAGGCGAGCGCTACGAACGTGCGCGTCCGGTATACCGGCGCGAGCGTAACAGCTAACGGTCTTCTGGAGTTGACGGGAAATAGCCAAAACGGTCTCCTCTCTGGCCGTGTTACCGTATCGCGCATCATTATCGGTCAAAACGCCGATTTGGGTAACATGCTGGCTTCTACGGTTTCGCCCGCTCCGCCTCCCGGCGATGAGAAGGATTTGATCAACGGATTACTGCTTGATCTTCGCGTCCAGAGCTCTCCTAATCTTCAAATCAGTACCGATCTCAGTCAAGATGTGGAGGCCGATATCGATTTGAGAGTTAGGGGAACGGCGGTGCATCCTATCCTGCTCGGAAGCATTTCCGCTAACCAGGGCGAGATAAAAGTGTTCGGTGCTAAGTACAGCATCAATCGCGGGGACATCACATTCCTTAATAGCGTTAAGATTGAGCCGGTTCTAGATCTCGACTTACAAACGCAGACGCGCGGGATAACCGTGGACATTACGATTTCCGGAACTCTTAACAAGATGAATATGAATTACCGGTCCGATCCGCCTCTGCAGCCCAAGGATATTATTGCGCTACTTACGGTAGGTCAAGCTCCTAGCGTTACTGCGAATCCGTCCAATATCAGTCCCGCCACCGACGTCAGCGCGTTGCAAGCGGGGGCGAATACGGTGCTCGGTCAGGCGATATCGCCCGCGTCAAATCGCCTCTCTAAGCTGTTTGGGATAACTAACATCAAGATCGATCCGCTAGTACAGGGAATTACTAATACACCGCAAGCCCGCCTTACTCTGGAGCAACAAATTTCACGGGACATTACAGTAACTTACATAACGAATCTGGCGCAGACTTCAGAGCAAATCTTCCGCTTCGAATGGGCTTTGAATCGCCAGTTTTCGGTGGTGGCTATACGCGACGACAACGGAGAGTTCGGAATCGATTTCCAATATAAGAAGCGGTTCAGGTAAGGTCATGAAGCTCCGCGCGGCCAAGGGCAAGTTGAAGATCGAACATAGTATCATCGACGGACTCCGGCCCGTACTGGAACGTCTTCTGAAGGATAACAGTGACATCCGTTCCGTAATCCCCGGAGTTATTCGGCCGGTCCGTGATGCCAAAGGGAAGCCCAGCATTCGAATTACTGTGCCGACAAGCAACGGTTGGAAAGCGATCGCTCTTAGCGCGGGTGCCCGTCAGGAACTCTTCGTCAGCACTTCCATGACGAAGGAAGATCTGGAACAACTGCTCCGGGCCGCGATTAACGACTGCTAAGTTCCGGGGGACGCAGTGACTCCTGGATATCGTCGATCTTTTCCCCAAGCATATTGAGTTTGCGGGACAGCGCCTGGATCTCCGACTCGGCGCGGCGGTTAACCGCGTAATCCAGTTCGCCTCGTAGGCGGTCCTTGTCATCCTGCCGGTTCTGGCTCATCATGATGACCGGCGCTTGGATGGCGGCTAGCATCGAGAGAAACAGGTTTAGAAGTATGAACGGATAAGGATCCCAGGCGGACTTTTCCGATCATCACGTTTGCCGAGGTATAACCGACCAGCACCAGGAAGAAGGTGATAATAAAAGACCACGAGCCGCCGAACTTCGCCACAGTATCGGCGAGATGATCTCCATAAGTCGCCTCTTCTTCGATAATCTCGTTTGGATTGCGCTGTGAACGAACCCGTGCAAGTTGCTGGGTTGCGTGGAATTGGCGCCCCAGCACTGTGAGCAGATCCATGCCGGCCTGAGGTTTGCGCTCCAGCAGAATCGCGATGTCCTCGCGGTCCACTTCGAGGCAAACCGTCTCTTCAAGGGCGGTGGCGCTCGTTTGATGCACGGTCCGGTCCAGCATGGAAGCGAAGCCGAAGAATTCGCCCGCGTGAGGTTCGTCCACCTGCAGTTCCTGATGGTCGTCGTCCACCGTGGTAACCCGCACCGAGCCTGAGACGGCCACGTAGGCCTGCCCGCCCGGATCGCCCATCTTGTATATTCGCTGGCGAGCGGCGAACGTCTTCAGTTCAACTTGGTCGGCCAGTACCGCAAGTTCTTCCTCATCGAGCAGAGCGAACAGGGATACACGCCTCAGCACTTCCGGGTTGCACGCCATTGACACCTCAATGGCTATGTTAAATCCATTCGACGCTGGTGCCGGTCAGCGTACCGCCCAAAATGCTCGCGGCATGCGCTTCTACTGCGTTTAGAACCTGTTCGGCGTGTACGCGGTCGTTCGAGATGGTGACGGCGGCAAGAACCGAGGCTTGGCGGGAGTCGAGGTGATCGATCTCCGCCACCGCCACGTTGAAGCGCTCGTGAAGCCGGTCCTTCAGGCCTTTCACGACGCTCCGCTTTTCCTTTAGAGAGTGCGAATGCTCGACTAAAATTTCGAGAGTAAGCACCCCGA
Organism: uncultured Acidobacteriaceae bacterium; assembly: GCA_963845995.1. Taxonomy (GTDB): domain Bacteria; phylum Acidobacteriota; class Terriglobia; order Bryobacterales; family Bryobacteraceae; genus Bog-105. The sequence continues at coordinate 3,979 of CAWJUO010000012.1, forward strand.
TGGAGGGCATTTTAGCGCGAGACTGGCACCTCGACGGCGATTCGCTCCATGGCGAAGGCCTCGATAATGTCGCCAGCCTGTATGTCGTTGAAGTTGACGATCGAGATACCGCATTCAAGGCCGTTCTTGACCTCGCTCGCATCGTTCTTAAACCGTTTCAGCGATTCGATACGGCCTGTATGGATCACATCGCGGTCGCGCAAAATACGAACCTGGCTGTCGCGGCGTATCGCGCCATCGGAAACAAAGCAACCGGCGATTGTTCCGATTTTGCTGATCTTGAAGGTTTCGCGAATTTCAGCGTGGCCCTGAATGGTTTCCTTGTAGACCGGATCCAGCAGACCCGTCATACCGAGCCTTACTTCATCGATCAATTCGTAGATGATGTTGTGCTGGCGAATCTCGACTTTTTGCCGTTCCGCCGCCGATTGCGCGTTCCGCTCCGGCTTGACGTTGAATCCAACGATAATAGCTTCGGACGCGGAAGCGAGATCGACATCGGATTCCGTGATCGCTCCAACGCCCGCCAGGAGCACGCGAACGCGAACCTTGGGCGTTGAAAGCTGCTGCAGCGTATCGGAGAGAACTTCGGCCGTACCGCCGACGTCCGCCTTGATGATCAGATTGAGATCCTTGAGATCGCCTTCCTTGAACTGTTTGGCAAGGGAGTCAAGCGTGGCGACACGGGCACCCTTGGCCATCGCGACTTCGCGGGCCTTGGCTTCGCGATAGACAACGATCTGCTTGGCTTTCGAGGTATCGGAAACAACCTGGAAACTGTCGCCCACTTCGGGCAGGCTATCGAGACCGATGACCTCGACCGGCATCGAAGGTTCGGCTTCCTTGACCGAGTTGCCGCGGTCGTCGAACATGGCGCGGACCTTGCTGAACAAAGCTCCGCAGATGAAGAAGTCGCCCGCCCTAAGCGTGCCGTTTCGCACCAGCATGGTGGCAACCGGACCGCGGCCTTTGTCCAATTTCGCTTCAAGTACGGTGCCGAGAGCGGGCCTGGCGGGATTCGCCTTCAGGTCCTGGATATCGGCGACCAACAAAATCATTTCGAGCAGAAGGTCGAGATTCTGGCCCTTCTTCGCGGACACGGGAACCATGACGACATCGCCGCCCCAGTCTTCCGCCTGAAGTCCTCGATCCGCTAACTGCTGCTTTACGCGGTCGGGCTGCGCGTCCGGCTTATCGATCTTGTTAATGGCGACCACAATAGGCACGCCAGCGGCCCTCGCGTGGTCGATCGCTTCAACCGTCTGAGGCATAACGCCATCGTCCGCCGAAACGACCAGCACGACTATATCGGTAACCTTGGCGCCACGGGCGCGCATACGGGTGAAGGCCTCGTGACCCGGCGTATCGATGAAAACAATTTTGCGATTGTTCTTTTCGATGTAGTAAGCGCCGATGTGCTGGGTAATTCCGCCAGCCTCGCGGCCTGCGACATTGGTCTGCCGCAGGGCGTCCAGCAGCGAAGTTTTCCCGTGATCGACGTGACCCATGATCGTAACCACGGGAGCGCGCCGGACCAGGTCCATCGTCTCTTCGGCCTCTTGAATGTCCTGAGTGCTTTCCTGCTCGTAGCTGACCTGGTTGGTAGAAGCGCCGAACTCGCGCGCCAACTCCTCGGCCAGTTTCACGTCGAGGGTCTGGTTGATGGTGGCGAAGATTTTCTTCGTTTCCACCAGCTTTTTGATAACCAGATTGGCCTTGACGCCGAGCTTTTCCGAAAGCTCCTTGACCGTCACGCCTTCGGCGACGGTAATCTGGCGATCTATCGGCGGCGGTTCGAAAATTGCCTGACGCCGGTACGAGCGCTCACGAAGATTTCCTTCTTCGTCTTCGCGTTTGCGCGGACCTCCCCGTCCTACTGGCTTCGCCTGATGACGGCGCTGTTGCTCAGTCGGCGGAGGCGTGGCAGGTTCGGCGCGCAGAGGACTCGTCGGATGCATCGGCCGCATGCCAGGGCGACGCAATTGTCCCGCTTGCCCAGGAGCTCCTGGACCGCCGGGACCGCGCATCAAAGGCTGGCCGGGACGAATAGGACCGCGATATAACGGCTGACCGGGAGCCGGTGAAGGACGCCCTGGACTCGCCATGACCGGCGCTCTGGGGGCGGCGGGCGCGGCTGGAGCCGGACGAGGCTGAGTCTGCTGCTTTAAGCGTTGCACCAGATCGGGCCGGGGCGGAACGGTTGGCCTCGCGGCCGGTTGACCTGCCAGTGGCCGGGTCCCCTGAGGACGAGGAGCGATGGGAGCGCCGGGAGTAAGTCCAGGCGCGGAAGGGCGCGGCGCAGCGGGCCGGGGCGGAATGGGAGAGCCGGGCACGCTCGAAGGCACGCCCAAACTCGATCCTTGCGCCGGACCAGGAGCGACCAGATGCGTTGGAACTTGCGGCGCTCTCAGCTGAACCTGCCGCACCGGCTGAACTGGTTGAGAAGGACCGGGTGAGAAGGCGTGAGAAGGCGCGGGTTGAGAAGGAATTGAAGCCGGGCGTTCCGGCAGCGCAGGACGTCCGGCACGTTCGGAAAGTCCACGCTCCGATGCGCTAGAAGATGGACCCGCGAACGGCCGCGATGCCTCTGGAGGCAGCGGCTGACGGGGGCCAGCCAGCGGCGCTCCCGGGGCGGCGGAAACACCTGGACGCGGCGTTAGAGGAACGGATGGACGCGCCGGGATCGGAATCGTGCGGCTCGCCGGAGCGAACCCCGGACTCTGTGAAGGAGGCGCTGGAATTGGTTGACGCGCGCCTAGCCCAAGAGGCGGACGAAGGGGCTGAAAGCGCGGCGCTGGCTTTTCTGGTTCTCCGGGTACGGTAATCCCAGGCACACTCGCCGCCGGTTCCACGGGCGAACCGGGCGCTGCCGCCGCAAGCGGAGCCGGAACGCGGGCGGAGGGGGTGCCGCAGGTCCCGCCGCAGGTGCCGCCACGACAGGCGGAACCGCTGCCGGGGGAGCGGGCGCGGCGACTGGAATCGGAATCGCCGGACCGCCCGAAGACGGCTCACGTACAGGCGGCCGAAGCGCCGTTTGACTCACGGTTCTAACCGGTTTTGGCGTTTCCGCCACGGCCGCGGTTTGCGCCTCATTATCAGCCAGTTCAGTCAATTGTCGCTCAGGTGTGGTTCTGTCGGTTCGTTCGGGCGAAGCAGTTTCCTCTTCCCCTTCATCGGCATCATGGGAATGAGAAGAGCCATTATGCAGCTCTCCCGCGTTGACCAATCGGTCGCGTAGTACTAGCGCTACCTCTTCATCGATCGAACTGGAGTGCGTCTTCTTTTCCTGCACGCCCAACTCCGGCAGCAGGTCGAGAATGACGCCTGGTTTAACTTCAAGTTCCCGCGCCAGTTCGTTAATTCTGATTTTTTTCATAGAAGAGACTGCTAGATAACTCCTTACAGGACCAAGGTTTGTAGCTGGCTATCCGACGTTACCCATGTTATCAGATTTATCGTTTTCGTCGATTTCATCGGTTCCAGCCACATTATGCAACGTAGAAGGGGCTGCTGACAGGCCTTCCACGCGTCCCAAGTCAAGCACTTCACCCTCATCGGTATCTTCTGTCGAGGCCGCTTCATGGGTCGCTAGATCTCGCTCCAAAATACCGGTCTCGATGTTCTCAAATGCCGGGATGCTTTCGCCGTCCCCGTCGTCGGAGATCTCGGACCCCGTAGTTCCGCTTGCGTCTATCGCCGTTTCGAGCGACTCGGCATCCGCCGGAACCGCTTCCGCCTGAGCCGCGTCATATTGGCCGTAGAAGGACATCACGGCCGTCTGGATCTGCGTGACGATCTCTTCGGTGATGTTCGGAATTGCTTCGAGCTCCTCCGGCGTCATGGAGCCGAGCCGTTCTACCGTGCCGATATCGGCGGCCACTACGGCTTCGACGATACTTTCGGCCAGGCCGTGATCGATAAGCACCGAAACAGGGGCGCCAGAGATCACCATATCCTCCATCCGCGACTCGAGTTCACGGCGCTTCTCTTCTTCGCTCTTGATATCGATTTTCCAACCGATCAATTTCGCCGCCAGCCGTACGTTTTGGCCGCGCTTACCGATAGCGAGAGAAAGCTGAAGATCGTCCACGACGACCTCCATATGCTTGTCCGCGGGATCGACAATGGTCACGCGCGAAATCTTGGCCGGACTCAGCGCTTTCGTGACGTACAGAATCGGATCGTCCGAAAACTCGATAATATCGATTTTCTCGCCCCGTAATTCGCGGATGATCGACTGAACGCGCATCCCCTTCATGCCGACACAGGCGCCCACGCTATCCACGTCGCGGTCGCGGCTGAATACCGCAATTTTGGTACGCTCGCCAGCCTCACGGGCGCAGGCCTTAATTGACACGGTGTTGTCGTAGATCTCAGGTACTTCCTGCTCGAAGAGGCGCATGACAAGCTCTGGAGCGGCGCGGGACACCAATACGCCCGAAAATTTTCCGCCCCGTTCGACGCCTTTGATTACACAGCGGACGCGGTCACCGATGCTGAAGCTTTCAATGCGCGATTGTTCCTTTTTGGGCAGACGCGCCTCGGTCTTGCCCATATCGACGACGAAATCCTGGCCCTCCAGGCGCTTCACGACGCAGTTGACCAACTCTCCCTGCCTCCCCTGGAATTCGGAGAAGACACTGTCGCGCTCGGCCTCACGAACCTTTTGAAGGATGACCTGCTTGGCGGTCTGGGCGGAGATCCGGCCCAGCGCTTCGGTCGGCTTGGGTTCGTGGATCTCGCGCCCACGGCCGCGCTTGAACTGATCTTCTTAGCGGCTGAAAGGGTAATTTCCTTGTTAGGATCCTGCACCGCTTCCACTACTTGCTTCACCGCGCAGATCTGGATATTTCCAGTTTTCTCGTCCAGATCGGCAACCAGGTCTTCCTGCGAACGGAAATGTTTCCGCGCCGCCGCGAGCATGGCATCCTTTACCGCGTCTAAGACAATCTGCGGATCGATACCCTTCTCTTTACTCAAGATTTCAATGGACTGATAAATGGAAGCCAAATTACTAACCTCAATCTGAACTCAATGTCTGATGATTTCGACGGGCCGCAGCCGCTACCAGTCGAACTTCAGGTTCGCTTTCTGAACCCGTTCGAGAGGAACTTGCAGGGATTGCCCGGCCGCGATTTCCAGGTCAAGCGCGCCATTCGCGACGGCGGTGAGCTTTCCTTCGAAGCTCTTCGATCCCTCCATCGGCTCGCGAAGCGATACCCGGACCTTTTGCCCGATTACTCTTTCAAAGTCGCGCGGCTTCGAAAGTTTGCGTTCCGCGCCCGGGGAACTGACTTCAAGCGTGTAACTGTCCCCTGGAACGGCGTCTTGCTCGTCCAATAGCGCGCTAAGGTTGTGGGAGATAGTCTCGCAATCGCCATGCGTCACTCCGCCGGGCTTATCAATGTAGACCCGCAGGAGGCGCGATTTTCCGGCTCCGCGAAGCTGAATCTCCACAATCTCTATTTCCGTACCGGTGGCGGCGCGCTCCGTGAGCTCGGTGATTCGCTCGATAATTCCGGGTTCTTCCACGACTGGCATCCGATGCAACGGCAAATAAAAAAGTGGGCTTTTCGCCCACTTTCCGTTCGCCACTAAACCTATTAAACCACTTTTAGGGCGTCGGACGCAATCTGGGGAGTCCGTGTGATCGTATGGATGAGAGTTCACTGCCATGTCTGAATTACCAAGTTTTGATTTGACCGGCCAAGTGGCCCTGGTCACGGGTGCGGCCAGAGGTTTGGGGCGAGCTATCGCACTGGCGCTCGCAAACGCGGGAGCTACCGTGGCTCTCGGTTTTCGTGATATCGGCGCAACCCGGCGATTTGCCCGGAGAAATCGAAAGCATGGGCCGCAAGACGTTGCCGCTTCAGATGGATACGTCAAAGCTCGACCAGGTTCATGCCGCTATCGAGGACGTAGTTACGCAGTTTGGGCGCATTGACATTCTGGTTAACAACGTGGGAATTGCGCCGGTGAATCTGGCCGAAAACGTCAATGAAGAAGACTTCGACCGGACGCTGGCAATCAATTTGAAGGGCACGTTCTTTGCCAGTCAATATGCGGCCCGGCACATGATCCGGCAGAAGAGCGGAAGCATTGTGAACATGAGCTCTCAAGCCGGGTTTGCGGCCTTACCATCCGAATCTGTTTATTGCATGACCAAGGCGGCCATCGTACATCTCACGAAATGTTTAGCGGTTGAATGGGGCCAGTATGGGATCCGGGTGAATGCGGTGGCCCCTACCTTCATCCGGACGCCCGGAACGGAACCAGCTCTTTCCGATCCCCTGTTCGAAGCGGACGTAGTCGAGAGAATTGCTGGCTTACACCGGATAGGCGAGCCCGTGGAAGTGGCGGGCGCCGTCGTGTTTCTTGCCTCGCCGGCAGCTTCGCTCATTACCGGCCACACGATTTTGATCGACGGTGGATGGACCGCTCGATAGCCTCGCCTGCCGCTACCGCAATTTCCTTTCAAAGAAGTCTGCCCCCGCGCCATAGGCCTTGGCCCAGTCTCGCCATAGCAGAAAATCGTGGATCTCGTTTGGGAAGATTAGTTCTTCGAAGTACACATGCTGCTTGCGAAGAGCCTCCACCAGACGAATTGTCTGCTCAAACTGCACATTGCGGTCATCGTCGCCATGGATCAGCAGCACCGGTGATTTCCAGGTATCGACTGAGGCTAACGGTGAAGACTCAAACGCAATGCGCGCGAAATCGGGATGAGCATTGGGGCTGTAGTCCGGAGTGAAGTTCGGAATTTCGATGTTCCAATCGTGAACGCCATGAAAATCCACGCCCGCCTGAAACAAATCCGACGACCGCGCCAGTGCCAGCGCGGTTAGATATCCGCCATACGATCCTCCCCACACCCCAATGCGTTTCGGATCTACATCGTCACGTGACCGCAGATACACTCCGGCCCCTTGCACGTCGTTATACTCGCTTGCGCCGGCGGCTCCGTAATGAAGCGCCTCCCGGAAATCAAGCCCATACCCGATGCCGCTGCGGTAATTCACCGAAAGCACGACGTAACCGCGGCTTGCCAGATACTGATTCATCTCATAGGCATTCGAGTAGTAGTACATGTAGTGAAATCCGAGCAGCATTTGCCTGCGGGACCCGCCATGAAAGAACACAAGCGCCGGATGTTTGCCAGCGCCCTGAGGCCGGAATAGTTGGGCGTGAAGTTGCATACCGTCAGCTGAACTGATCAGGACCGGCTCCGGTTTTACAAGCTGTGATGCCGGGAAATCCGCCGGGACAGTCTGGGGAGCCAGCGGTTTTAGCGTCCCGGCGTGCAACACTTCGGCATGTGCGGAGGAATTGTATGTGGACGCAAGAAAAGTCACATCATTACTGCCCACAACCGGAGCCGGCTCCCACTCGATGCCTTCTCCTGTTGTGATCTCTTGTGCTTTGCTTTCCGAATCCGGGCTTACGGTCCAGATGTGACGCCGGTCGATGTCGGAGATATTGCTCGAAAAGCAGATGGTTTTCTTGTCTTTATTGATGGCGGCGTGCTCGACAATTCCATTGCCCGGCGTGAGGTCAACCGGTGAGCCGCCCGAGGCCGGAATGCTGTACAGATGCACCCAGCCGGTCTTCTCCCAGGGAAAGACAAGCCGGTTTCCCGCTGTCCACATGACCTGTTTTTCCGCGACTATCTCTTGGAAGACACTCCCAGGCCCGGGGTCCGCGCGAAAGACTTCCCTTGTGCTGCCCGTTTTAGCATCCGCCACTCGAACCGACCAGGGATCTCCCTCGCGATGAGGCTCGAACTCCGTAGTGGTTGTTGCCGGAACGCGCAGAAATGCGATCCGGCTGCCATCGGGTGACCAGACCGGATTGGAATCGGTATCGACGCTAGGGTCCAGAAATCTGATCTTCTTTTCCGCCGTCGAGTAAATAGCCGCGAAACTGTGTCCCTTGCGTTCGTTCGTAAACGCGAGTTGCCGTCCATCTGGCGACCAGGTGAGATCCGTGGCGGTCCCCTGAATATCGAACTCGCTCTTCACGCCGGAACCATCGGACTTCATCGAGAACACTTGCCCTTTGCGCAGAAACCAAATGGCATCCCCTGCGACGCTCATGCAGGGCGCGTGTCCTTCGGCCAGTCTTTTCGCCGGACCGCCGTTCGCATCTACAATCCAGACCGCCTGTTCAGGCCGGTGCAGTTCGACCGTGGGATTTGGATTCTCTCTTCCCATTTCGAAGTCCCCGCCACGCGCAAACAGAAGCGCTTTGCCGTCGGGTGTCCAGGTTAGCTCGGCGATCTCCTGGCCGTCGTCCTCATTGAATTGGGTAATCTGACGGCCTTTCCAATCAGGCGCTTCTGCAATCCAAATATTTCTGCGCCCTCGTGAATCGATGATCCAGGCCACACTGGCGCCGGCGGGATTCGCGATCAACGAAGACGCAAACGGCGTGCTCATCACTTGGTCGAGCGTGAACGGCTCGGCGGCATTGACAAGACCGGTTGTTAAGGAAAGGAAAAAGAAAGAGAGAATGCACGGTGTCAGACGGAACATGGGAATGTTCTATTCTGCCACCGTACTCAGGTTAAGCGCGCGGCTAAGAAGTGCTTTGCCCCTAAGTCAACGCCAGATTCAGATTTTCTATCGCTTCGTCGATCTCCGCCGTGTTCTTGTAGCCGACTGTCACGGCATTCACACCGGCGTTTTGGAAGGCGAACTTCATGGCGGCCTGGCGGTCCTCGCGCTTCGTGAACCTACCCTCTCCCACCAGCTTCATGCTGATAACGCCCATGCCGGCCTCGCGGGTCTGCTTGACATGCGTGACCACCTCGGTCACATTTCCCGGGCCGCTTGTGTTGTACTCCTCCGCGTCCATTGCGGTGCCCTTCTGATTCATCCGGATCATCGCAATTTCGAGCCATTTATTGTCCGGAACTTGGCGCAAGGCCGGAAGCCCGTGTACCGACGCGCCGCGTCCTACAATGATCTTTTTCGCTTGCGCTTCCAGAATTCCGTCCTGCCAGCGGACGCTGTCGGTTGGCCACGAGGCAACGTGCTGCCAGTGGAGCAGCATGATGTCGAAATACTCGGTATTCGCAAGTTTGCGCAACTCGTCGAACTTCGCCTGCGGATCTACGCCCGGGCGCGTCGTCACTTTGGACATCAGCGCGTAAGAATCGCGCGGAATGCCTTTCAGCGCCACACCAAGCATTCTATGCATGTCGTCATACGATTCAGCGGTCTCGAAGAAACGGATTCCGTGGTCGTAGGCGTAACGGACCAACGTGGTGAACTGGTCTTGCCCCAGGTCGCGCTGCACTTTACCGCTGAGGGTTCCGGTGCCAAACGCTAAGCGCGTTACTTTCACATCGGATTTTCCGAGAGTTACCCGATCGGTGGCTTTCCCGGAGGCTGCTTTCAACGGAAGCGTTCCAGCACCTGCAAACGCCGCCGCCGCGAGTCCGGTCTTCAGCAAATCACGTCTGGAGCAATTAGCCATACGTATTCCTCCAACTGGCCGGATATTATCACATCGTTATTTGGGCATCCGCCTAAACCGCCAATTCACCTTTGTACGTCATGCGCCCCAAATCGAACCTCACCTTCACGTTGAACGGCCCTGTGGAGGTGCTGAACGTGGCGGTCTTCGCGTTCGAGAGATCTAGGAACTGATTGAGAAACCCGAACAGGACCGTTGATGTGTCGTTTGGGTCTTCCTGGATGATGCCGGGCTGAGCGGATTCCTGCCCCTTCACCTGCAGATAGGTCGCCTCTTTGAGCGCATCGTACGAGTCCGTGTTGTCCACTCCCTGGCCGTGGCCGGAGATGACCGGGAGTCCCGAGACGCTGATCACGTAGTGATGGACGAAATCGGGCGGAAGCTGCAGCTTCAATGCCAGCAGCATAGGCTTTGCACTCACCCATCTCACGACGCCCGGGAACTTCGGTGCATTGTTCGAAGGACTTTGGGCACCGCCTCCCCGGCCCCCTCTCGCGCCGCCGCGCCGGCCTCCCCCGCCGCTGGAAGATTGCGGCGAGTAAGCCTTCACTTCAGCCGTGACCGGCTTGGCCCAAGGCGAATCGGTAGTCAGTTGCTGTATCTCGCTCGTTGACCATTGGGAGGGATCTTCGTTGTTCCAGAAGGCCGAGGCTTTTGCCGGCAACAACCGCCCGAGAGAGACCGTCAGCGATGAGGCGGCCATAAGCTTCATACTGGCGCGCCTGGAGAGAATCATAGATTCCCTAGACGGTTTGCGTTCAGTTGAGGTTACCCCGGCAGCGCTTCAGTGCCTGCTTCGGAAATCGTCCAGCGATTGGAAGGCGAGAGCTTGTTTAGGGCCTCCTCCGTTTCCGCTGCGGCTGCCTTCCCAGGCATAGTGAAAAAGAACGTTGCTCCCCTACCCTCTTCGCCGCTGGCCCAAATGCTGCCGCGGTGCCGCTCCACAATCCGTTTGCAAATCGCTAAACCTATGCCGGTACCCGGATATTCTTCCCTGTGCAGCCGCTTGAAGATGCCAAAGATCTGCTCGGCATATTGAGGGCGAAAACCAATGCCGTTATCCCGCACCGACAGAACCTGCTCGTTGCCGCGCGATTCCGCCGCTATGTGGATTTTAGGAGCGCACCCGGGGTTCCTATACTTCAACGCATTTCCGATTAAGTTCTGGAATACCTGCGCGAGTTGGGTCAAATCGGCGTTCACCCATGGAAGCGGACCCGACGTAATCTCGGCATGAGCTTCTTCGATCCCAACTTTCAAATTGGCGAGAGCCCTTTCCACTGCCTTGCGGCACTCAATCAGCCCCGCACCTTCGCGTTCTCTCCTGCCCGAGCATAAGCAAGCAAGTCTTTGATCAGAGCGAGCATCCGGCTGTTCCCCTCAACCACGTGCTCCACCAGTTGCTCCGCTTCGGCATCCAAATGAGCCTGCAGTTTCCTTGCAAGAAGCTGGGTGTAAGAGGTCGCCATCCGAAGTGGTTCCTGCAAATCGTGACTGGCGGCGGAAGCGAACTGCCGCATCTCCCGTTCCGCATGCTTGCGGTCCGTGATCTCGATCTGCAACTGACCAGACAAAAAGCGGAATTGACATACCGGACAATGTGGCCGGACCCATCCACGGCGGCGGTGGGCATGGGCGACGCCTCCGCGAGAGGCCGGCAGAGATCCGGCAGTGCAACTGGCCGTGTCACCGGATTCATCCTATAACCATGGATGTGTGTATCTTTAAATAGAGGTTCCTATCGACAATGGCTAAAAGCATGGATCGCAAAAAAGAGACCAAGAAGCCCAAGAAGAAAAAGGCTTAGCATTCTAACTGGTTAGCGCGGTTCGGAAGTCCTTCTGAACCGCGCGCGTCAGCAAGCGGCGTTCGGAAATTCGTAACACCAACAATGCCCCTTTCGACTTCCACAGTCGCACCCTTCCTTGAAGATTCCTCCGGTTATCACGGCACTGCGGAGCGGGTCGTTTTCCCATCTACATCTGAAGAAATTCGAGAGATCGTCAAAGCCTGCTCGGCTCAAGATATTCCGCTGACTGTGGCGGGAGCTGGAACCGGACTGACAGGCGCTCGCGTGCCGCACGGCGGGTGGGTGATCTCGCTTGAAAAGTTTCGCAACATCCAGATCGAAAAAGGCCGCGCTCGTTGCGGCGCGAGTGTCTCGCTGGCCGGCCTTTCGGTCGAAGCGGCAAAAACGAAACAGTTTTTTGGTCCCAATCCGACTGAAACTTCGGCGTCTATCGGTGGAATTATTGCGACTAACGCGGGGGGAGCACGCAGCTTTCACTATGGTTCCGTCCGGCGGCACGTGCTCGCCCTTGAAGTGACCTTTATGGACGGACGAACCGTTGAATTCAAGCGCGGAGAGAAGGTCGGCTTCCCCGTACGGACGGTCCCATTACCTGAAACGACCAAGAACGCGGCCGGATATTACCTTCAGCCAGACCTTGAATGGGTCGATCTGCTTTCCGGGAGCGAGGGAACTCTGGGCATCGTGACTGAAGCGGAAGTAAGGCTTTTCCCTGAGCCGTCGGCCATTCTGAGTGGCGTCATTTTCTTCCCGTCCGACCGGCAGGCTTTGGATGCAGTGGACGCGTGGCGGCCGATTCCGGAATTACGGCTGCTGGAATACATGGATGCGGCGGCGCTCGGGCTGCTGCGTGGACTTTATCCTGAAATCCCGGGGCATGCAGCTTGCGGCGCTGCTATAGAACAGAACTTGGCCTCTACGGACGACGAGCAGGTGGATCTCTGGACAGAACGGTTGCGAGATCAGGGCGCGCTCCAGGAGGAGTCGTGGTTTGGATTTGCGGCATCCGAGCGCGAGCGGTTCCGGCAGTTCCGTCACGCCCTTCCGACCATAGTTGTCGATCGCGCGCGGCGCAACGGCTTCCCGAAGTTCGGCACGGATTACGCCGTACCGATTGAGCGGCATCGCGAGTTGCATTCGTATTATCAGCGGCGCTGCAGTGAAGAATTTCCCGGCCGGCATACAATTTTCGGGCATGTGGGCGACGCTAACAATCATGTGAATCTTCTCCCGGACACAGCCGAGCAGGCAAAGCGCGGGGCTGATCTGATCGATGAGTTCGCCCGCTACACGGTCTCTTTGGGCGGAACGGTAGCCGCTGAACACGGGATCGGAAAAGCCAAAACGGATCTATTAAGGATGATGTATTCCCCGGAAGATATCGAAGCGATGCGGGAAGTGAAGCGGAGGCTGGATCCGCGGATGCTGCTGGGCCGGGGAACGATTTTCGAAGTTTGAGGCGGAATTCAATGTCCCGTCTCATTGCGGTTACGCCGCTGGTGTTGTTCGGGATACTGGGTGATCCCTGGATACAGGCGCAATCGCCCGGGCCGCAACCTCAATTCGAAGTGGCCTCGATCAAGCTTGATACCGGGGACCCGGGAGGATCGTTGACGCAGCCGTTTCCGGGCGGCAGATTAAGAGTGCGGAACCAATCTGTGCGTATGCGTCCGACTGAGACCGTCAAGGAATCGGTTCCTGAGATACCTCATCACGTTGGCCCTGCCGCGAGGGGCAGCTGTACGGCGGTTTAGGGTTGCACCGGGACGGAGTGCTTCACATTGATCCTCTCTGAAAGGATCGTTCCTGAAGAACACTTCGCTAGTGCCCGAACTGGATGCCGCGTCCAACCACAGCAATGTAAAAAAGCCCGAGCACGGCAGCCGCGATCCAGCAACCGGGCTGCCGGAATACCAGCAGGGTGGGTTCGACCGGTTTGGCTGGGAGTAAATTGTCCGCCCACATCAACCCGGAGGATCCGCCGAAGGCTGCAGGTACCGTCGAGACCAGGAAGAGCTTCACCCCGAGAGGGTCGAGCACCCCGGCGGCGCAACTGAACAGGCAGGCCGCATAGTATGGCAGCCGGCCTACCGTGTTGTAGGTCCGTCGATCTGGGCAAAAGGGCTTAACCGCGACCGCGAGGAGGCGAGTAACGGCGAGATATAGCCCGGCGCCAAAGATCGTCATTGCAACGCGGAGTACCGCCTGATGTGGCAATCCACGGATCACCTCTTGCCAGTCCCCGAAGCCGAAGATCCCTGAGAAAAGAAAGTAGCCCGCTCCTGGAAGGAGATTCAACGCCGCCAAAATCCAGAGAAAGTACCGGAGATTCGCCCGTCGGCCAGCAGCCCGCGCGAGCAGCAGGCAGATGGCCCCGGCGAAGAGATTAACCAGCGTTCCACCGGCTTCGACCCACCGGTCCGGGTGCAGACTCGAGAGGTGGTTGCTCGTAAGCTCCGTCGGGATATCGCCGCGTAGCCACGCGATCAGACCGTGTCCGACACCCTCATGCAGTAGCGTTGCCGCCGCCGAAGCGAGCACGGCCATGCTGATAATCGTTGCCTTGTTGTGTCCCTCGGACATGGCATCAATCTACCGCAAAGGGCCTGGCCATAGCGGAGCACCCCGGTGAGTTTTACCTCGGCAAATCCAACGTCGTGAGCTGCCAAGAGGGTAACTCCTCGAACCGCAGCATCTCCGTCTCAGCTTTAGCGGATCGTGATGTTAGCCGTCCCGTCCCTGCGGCAATCGCCGTCAATACAACCGCGATCACGGCGCAGCGGCCCGGGCTCCCCAGCGAACTGCGCTCGAATTCCGCCACCCGAAGAGTCACCTCCAGGATCAGCATGATGCACATCCAAAACGCAATGTGTAGATTCGATTTGCCGGGCAGCCACGAACAAGTGAACGGAATCTTTTGACTGCCCTGCAGACAAAACTCGGCAATCACCAGCCCCAGAAGCCCAAGCAGTACAAGATGCTCCACCGCCGCTTGCCACGGCCACAACGCTAGAAAAACAGCCGCCGAGATCGCCCACGCAGGGGCTACTGCGAGTATCCACAGCGAGCGCCGCATCGCACTGACGCAATTCGCCCCGGCCCGCAGCGGTGTCACGCGGAAGATCCAATTGGCAGGCAGTTCGAGCGGCAGAGAAAATACCGCCCGCATTCCGATCACCCAGAAGCCCATCAGAATGATGCTTGCGGCTAGCAGCGGCACACTGACTTCGTGCCAGGGATCCATAATAGGCGTCTTCGAAATTTCCCTGGCAATCGGGCTCTTCAGCAAAAAAACGGTCGCGCCGAATCCAATGCCCAGGTAGAAAGCAAGGATAACCCGATGCTGCCGGCTGCGCAGCAACGTTCGAATGCTGAATTGAACAATGGCCGTCTCCAATGATGCACCGAAGTGCGGAAGCCACCGTTCGCGGCGCACCCCGGGCAGGATGTCCGGTTGTTCGATGATCTTCCCTAACGAGCGGAAGTAACACAGCGTGTACGCCGCCACCGTCGCTCCGGCCGCAATCGCCAGGCCAATCCAGGCTCGGGCAGCGAAAGACGCCAGCGCCGGAGAACCGTTCAACTGCTGAAAGAGACCCAGAAACCAGTACGATGGCGACCAGGCGGGCGGCCCGACGCTGTGTACGTCGAAGAGATTGGGCGTGGTGATCGCCGGCTGAAGAAAGTACACGCTTAAGAGCAAACAGAAGATCGCGATCTGCAGGAAAGATGAAAAATGGAGGAACCACTGCCGTGGCAATAATCCCGCCGCGAGACCTTGCAGGCCCACAACACTGCAGTAGATGAATGCACCGGCCGCGATGATCGTCACCCAATAAGCCGCAAACAGCCGAAGCAAGCCCGCCAAACCGCCACTCCCGGGAATCCTGACCGGCGTCAACGAGAGTGCGGGCAGACCTTCTATTCTCTGCCGAATGTGCTCGGCAATCAAATCGGCCGACGAGCAGACCGCCCGGTCCGGTGTTGGAGAGAACGGCCAGCGCCCAATCGCCCTTTGGATGGAACAACGCAGCGGCAGTGTACCCGGGCATCGCACCGCCATGCAAGTAGCACCCGTCCGGAGTCTGCCACCAGATCAGAGCAATACGCGTCCCAGCCGGAATAAACGCAGCGTTCGCCGCGGAGTCGGCCATCTCCGCGTGAAGCTGGTGCGATTCCACCAAAGCCGCGGCGAGCGCACCTCCATAGGCCTTCGGATGCAGATTCTCTTCCAGGAAACGGAGCAGATCGCGGGCTGTCGAATGCAATGCTCCAGCACCCGCAATCGCATCGAAAGTCGTAGGAGGAACCGGATCGCCGTACGCATGCGACGCCCGTCTGAATCCATCGGGTCCATCGCTGAATCCGTTGTATCCCTGAATAAACCGGCTCCGTTGTTCAGGCGAAAGAACGGCCACCGTATCTTTCAGCCCGAGCGGATCGGTGATCTCCGTCTTCACCAACTCCGCATAGCTCATGTGAGCGCGATCCGCCAATACCTGCCCGAGCAACCCGACACCCAGGTTGCTATACGAAAACGAGGCGTCCGCCGGCTTCTTTACGCCGTGCCTGGCCATGTACTCATAGAGATCCGCCGCGTGGAAATCCGCAAACGGATTATCTTTGTCTTTCTGATAGAACCCGCTGGGCATCCGTGGCAAACCCGAGTGGTGCGTGGCAAGATCAAGCAGCGTGATCTCCGCGCCGTGGGGTCTCTCAACCGTTCCTGGCGGCAATAACTCCCGCACAGGCTCGTCCAGCTTCACCATTCCCTGCTGCACCATATGCGCCAATGCGAGAGCGGTAAACGTCTTCGTCACCGAACCGATCTCGAATATCGAATCCGGTTTCGCGGTCCCATAGGAGAACACTCGCCGGACACCGCTGGGTCATCACGCCGATCGAAACGCCGCCATGCAAGAAGGCGCCGCTCTGCCGCAAGCTCTCCATATCGCGATCCATCAGCGGCTTGCATGTTCGACGCCCGTACCGGAGGTATCGCTGGTTGAGACGCGAACTCCTGCAGCATTTGCGCCGGCACGTACCTGTTGAACGCAAACGGCCAAACGATTCCCGCCAATACATGCAACGTAATCAGCAACAGACCGAGCGCCGTTCCTACGGCCGCGATCTTCGCCAGAAACAGAGTTCGTGTGCGGACCGGCAGCGGTGCCAGGATCATCAGATCCCGCTTATCCGGGAATACCGAGTTCCAGGTCAGCACGGCAAACAGCCCAACCAGCAACATGGATGTTGCGATGAGGAAGTGCTGCACGCTCCACACCTCGAAAAGAAACGCCTGCCCCGGCATAGCCAGCTTGCCGTCAAAGTAAATAGCTGGTATCGAAAAGAGCAGGCTCAGGAAAATCAATAGCGAGATGAATTGCCCAATCAACGTACTCGCATCACCCCGGGCGTGAACCGACAATACCTCAACATCGACGATGCGCCGTAAGAAGTCTTGGTAAAGGACCCGAAATTGACGTTTGCTCATGGCGCGGGCCTCACGCCAGAATCAAGTCTGCGATCTTGCGCGAAACGTCTTCGGTGTCTTGCTCGATAGCAAGCTGCGCGAAGATTCCTTCCAGCGTCGGAAGCGCCATCAGCGTCCGCAGGCTTTCAATCGAGTCGTCGGCCACAATCTTGCCCCGATGCAGAATCACCACGTGAGAACACACGCGCTCCACCGTCTCCAATTCATGCGAGCTGAACAGCACAACCTTGCCGCGCGCCGCAAACTCTCGGATCAAGCTGCGCATGACCAGCGCCGAGTTCACGTCCAGGCCGGAAAAAGGCTCGTCCAGCAGGATCAGATCGGGATTATGCAGCAGCGCCGCCGACAGCAGCACTTTCTGCCGCATGCCTTTCGAATACGATGAAATCGGCACGATGGCGGTCCCCGTGAAGCGAGAACAGGCTCAACAATCCGTCGAATCTTTTCGCGTGCCGGGTGTTGTGGAAGATCCCGCAACTGGGCGACCATCGTCAGATATTCCAGTCCCGTAAGGTGCGAGTACAGGTGCGGCTCCTCGGGCACATAGCCGAAGCGTTGCTTATATCGGATCGGGATCGCGCTGAATTGGTTCGCCATCGAAGAGGATCGCTCCCGTTGCTGGGCTCAATCAGCCCGGTGATCATCTTCAAGGTCGTCGATTTGCCCGAACCATTCGGCCCCAGATAGCCGGTAATCTCGCCAGCTCTGAGCAACGAAGCTCGCATGTTGCACAGCCGGAATGCCGGAGTAGAGTTTCGTTACGCCACGAAGTTCGAGCACGACTCGATTCACGGCCGTCGGTGTCGGCCTCGTTCGCAGGTCGAGGCACAACGGCGGAACAGAGCGCGAGCATCCCATTCACCAACAAACCCAGTGGCAAACGTACGAACAGGCGGGTAGGCCAGCCACTGCTTGCAAAACGAAACAAAACAATCGAGCAGAAGAGCGATCCCGATTTCACCTGACCGCTTCAGATCGAAGATCCACAGCATCTCTTCCGCAAACCGCTCTTCGAATTCAGCCGGATGCAACCAGAACAATCCGCGATAAGCAGATCGAATCATGCCGGGCTCCTTTGAAATCCAAGACGCAGCTTCGCCTCACGGATTGCCGCCTCCAAACGCGCGATCTCGAGCGAAAGCACGCGCCGGCCGCTTTTCGTCAGCCTGTAATACCGGCGTCTCGACTCAGCCCCCGTTGCGGCATTCTCCGTCTCTTCCACCAGCCGCTCCTTCATAAGCTTCTGCAGATTGTCATAGAGCGTGCCGGGCCCCAGCTTGTAGCGGCCCTCCGATTGACGGGCGATCTCTTGCATGATTCCGTAGCCATGGCGTTCCTCGCCAGCTAAAGAGAGCAGAATGTGCAACGCCGCTGGAGAGAGAGGAAGGAACCGATCTAAGTCTTCTTTCACTGTCGCTTTCCGTTATACCGGATTCCGACTGTTCTGTCAACTGTCGCGGTAGGGTTTATCCCGGCGCACTGAAAACACGAACCCAACCCGAATTCGTGCGGAGGATCGTTCCAACGGATGACGGCGCGGACGTGGGGAAATCCGGCGCGGAAATGTGAGCGCTGTCCATATCGAACTCTATGGTTTATCTCGGGAGAAGTGAATCAGATGAGACCCCGTGTACCAGATTCGGTGAGTGATACAATCGCCGCAATTCACTTTACCGGGGTAAGCTACCATGCGACTTCTCTTGACGCGTCGTGGGGACGCGAATGAAATATCTGGGTTGTTCCACGTTTTCTTTCGAGGCGGTCTTCAAAAAGCCACTCTTCTTGCGGCGGTCCTCGTTTTTGGGTTCCACCTTGGCGCCCAGACATTCGGAACGATTGAGGGCCAGGTTAAAGACGTCTCGGGTGGGGTTATCCCCAACGCCACCGTTACCGCGACCAATACGGCTACGAACGTTGTCCGAACGTCGCGAACCAACGATGATGGCGCCTTCTCGTTTCCTGCCTTAATCCCCGGCACCTATAACGTTCAAACTGCCTTGCAGGGGTTTAAATCAGAAACACAGACGAACCTTGTGCTCCAGGTAACGCAGACTCTGCGCGCCGACTTTACGCTTCAGCCCGGTCAGCTTAACGAGCAGATAGAGGTGAGCGCCTCGGCGGAACAATTGAACACTGACAATTCCACAATAGGGACGACCATTGAGCAGCAACGCATCGTCGATATGCCTCTGAATGGCCGGGATTATCTGCAGTTAGTCACCATCAGCAATAACGTCACAACCGGCTTTTCTTCCGCTCAACAAGCATCCGGCCGGCAGGGTGGAACCCGCGCTTCGGATAACGATATCGCCGTTGGCGGCCAACGCGCTTCGTTTAACCATTACACGCTTGACGGTATTGAAAACACGGATGTGAATTTCAACCTCTACATCTTTCAACCGTCCGTAGATGCGATCCAGGAATTCCGTGTTCAGACTGGTGTGTATCCGGCGGAATTCGGACGCGAGGCATCCCAGGTTAACGTCAACACCAGGCCGGGTACGAACCAGTATCACGGATCGCTCTACGAGTTCTTCCGCAACTACAAGATGGATGCCCTTCCGTATGCGTTTACGGCCCATCCGGTCGCCGTTTCCCCGTTCAAGTGGAATCAGTACGGCTTTGAACTAGGCGGTCCGCTGTCCGTCCCAAAGGTCTTTAATGCCAAAGACAAGCTCTTCTTCATGGTGAATTATGAAGGCTTCAATCAGCGGCAGACGAGTAATAACCTCTACAGCGTTGCGACCTTGCCGATGCGGGAAGGCGATTTTTCAGCCTTACTGGGACAAGGTATCCAGCTCTACTACCCGAACGGACGTACCTTAACCACAAGTCCGAGCGGAGCGGTTTCAGTAGCGGGCGTTACGCCAATCCCAGGCAATATCATTCCCAAAAACCTGTTGTCGCCCACGTCGCTTCAAATGCTGCAGTATGAGCCGCTGCCCAATCAGCCCACAAGCGGCTACTCGAGCAACTTTCTCAATACCGTCAGCTTGCCGACCGATAAGAGCGAATTTACGACCCGCATTGACTGGGCGGAAAGCTCAAACTCGAGTTGGTTCGGACGCTACAGCTGGACGGATGAAAGCTCCAGCGCTCCCGCTTTAGCCGGCGCTGGTGTGTCAACGGGAACACACGCGTATCAGGCGATGATTTCAAACACCCGGATCTTTTCGCCGACCACCGTCAACGAATTCCGTTTCGGCGTGAATAAGTTTTATAATTCGCTTACCCCGTTGGGCGCCTGCAAGACAAATGTGGTCGCTGCGTTGGGTCTGCCCGGCCTCAATACGAGTAATTGCAACAACTGGGGTATCCCTCAGATGCGCAACATCGGCGCGATCAGCGGCTTCGGCGATGATACAAATGGCCCGTATATCCTGCAGGATGGAATTGGCCAGATCATCGATAATATCTCCTACATTCACGGCAACCACTCTTTCCGTTTCGGTTTGGAAATTCGGCGCGATCTCTTCAATCAGTTAGGAAACGAGTTCCCTCGCGGCGCTTTCAACTGGGGCGCCTCCTCCACCGCTAGCCCAACCGTTCCTGGCTCGGGGTTCGGGTTTGCTTCGTTTAT
>CAWJUO010000013.1:0-20788 GCA_963845995.1 uncultured Acidobacteriaceae bacterium
TCCGGCCAGTTGGAGGAAAACGGATGGCTAACTGCTCCAGACGTGATTTCCTGAAGACGGGGCTCGCGGCGGCGGCGTTTGCGGCGCCGGAACGACTACCTTAGGGCGGCACCGGGAAAGCCACCGATTGGGTCACGCTCGGCAAATCCGACGTAAAAGTGACGCGGCTGGCGTTTGGCACCGGAACCATGAGCGGCCAAGTGCAGCGCGACCTGGGGCAGGACCAGTTCACGCACGCTGGTGCGCTACGCCTACGACCACGGCATCCGTTTCTTTGAGACGGCCGAATCTTATGACGACATGCACAGGATGCTTGGCGTGGCGCTGAAAGGCATTCCGCGCGACAGTTATCGCGCTGATGTCGAAGGTGACGACGCGCGCGGGCGTGGATCCGCAGGCGAAGATCGACGAGCTGCGCAAACTGGCAAATACCGAATATTTCGATATCATGCTGCTGCACTGGCAGCACGTGGCCTCATGGCCGACCGACAGCGTCCGCTGGCAGGACGGAATTCTGGAAGCGCAGGCGAAGAAGAGCGGTGGTGGACCGGCGCGTCGGTGCACGGGCTTCCGGCGCTGCGCCAGGTTCCCGGGAAGAAGTGGCTGGAAATCGCCATGATCCGGATGAACCACAAGGGCACCGCAATGGACGCGGAGGACTACAACACCAGCGGCCCGGGCAACGTGACCGAGGTGGTCACGCATGTGAAGCAGGCGCGGCAGGACGGCATGGGCGTGATCAGCATGAAGCTGGTGGGCGAGGGCGGTTCACGAAGCGCGAGGACCGCAAGGCGGCCATGAAGTTTGCGTTCAGAAACGCCGGTGTGAATGCCGTGACGGTGGGTTATAAGAACACCGGCGGAGATCGACGAAGCGATCGAGAATCTGAATCTCGCGCTGGCTTAGGGCCAAAGCTCCTCCTGGACGCGCGCTAACCTGAGTGCGGTGACAGAATAGAACATTCCCATGTTCCGTCTGACACTGTGCATCCTCTCTTCGTTTTCTTTTCCTTAACAACTGGTCTTGTGAATGCCGCCGAGCCGTTCACGCTCGACCAGGTGATGAGCACGCCATTTGCGTCT
This sequence comes from uncultured Acidobacteriaceae bacterium, assembly GCA_963845995.1. Lineage (GTDB taxonomy): Bacteria > Acidobacteriota > Terriglobia > Bryobacterales > Bryobacteraceae > Bog-105. The sequence continues at coordinate 1,083 of CAWJUO010000013.1, forward strand.
TCGTTGATTGCGAATCCCGCCAGCGCCAGTGTTGCCTGGATCATCAATTCACGAGGGCGCAGAAATATTTGGATTGCAGAAGCGCCTGATTGGAAAGGCCGCCAGATTACCCAGTTCAATGAGGACGACGGTCAGGAGATCGCCGAGCTAAGCTGGACGCCCGACGGCAAAGCGCTTCTGTTTGCGCGCGGCGGGGACTTCGAAATGGGAAGAGAGAATCCAAATCCCACGGTGGAACTGCACCGGCCCGAACAGGCGGTTTGGATTGTAGATGCGAACGGCGGTGCGGCGAAAAGACTAGCCGAAGGACACGCGCCCTGCATGAGCGCGGCGAGCGATGCCATTTGGTTTCTGCGCAAAGGGCAAGTGTTCTCGATGAATCCGATGGTTCCGGCGTGAAGAGCGAGTTCGATATTCAGGGGACCGCCACGGATCTGACCTGGTCGCCAGATGGACGGCAACTCGCGTTCACGAACGAACGCAAGGGACACAGTTTCGCCGCTGTTTACTCGACGGCGGAAAAGAAGATCAGATTTCTGGACCCCAGCGTCGATACCGATTCCAATCCAGTCTGGTCAGCCGATGGCAGCCGGATCGCATTTCTGCGCGTCCCGGCAACAACGACTACGGAATTCGAGCCTCATCGCGAGGGAGATCCCTGGTCGGTTCGAGTGGCGGATGCAAAAACGGGCCGCACTACCGAAGTCTTTCGCGCCGACCCCGGACCCGGGAGCGTCTTCCAAGAAATAGTAGCGGAAAAACAGGTGATGTGGACAGCGGGAAACCGGCTTGTCTTTCCCTGGGAGAAGACCGGCTGGGTGCATCTATATAGCATTCCGGCGGCGGGCGGCTCACCGGTCGATCTCACGCCCGGCAATGGAATCGTTGAGCACGCCGCGATCAATAAAGAGAAGAAGACGATCTGCTTTTCGAGCAATATATCCGATATCGACCGGCGTCACATCTGGACCGTGAGTCCGGATGCGGAAAGCAAAGCACAAGAGATCACAAAAGGAGAAGGCATCGAGTGGGAGCCGGCGCCGGTTGTGGGCAGTAACGATGTGGCTTTTCTTGCGTCCACATACAATTCCTCCGCACATGCCGAAGTGTTGCACGCCGGGACGGCAAAGCCGCTGGCTTCCCAGGCTGTCCCGGCGGATTTCCCCGCATCACAACTGCTAAAACCGGAGCCGGTCCTGATCAGTTCTGCAGACGGTATGCAACTCCACGCCCAATTATTCCGGCCGCCGGGAACTGGCAAACATCCGGCGCTTGTGTTCTTTCACGGCGGGTCGCGCAGGCAAATGCTGCTCGGGTTTCACTACATGTACTACTACTCGAATGCCTATGAGATGAATCAGTATCTGGCAAGCCGCGGTTACGTGGTGCTTTCGGTGAATTACCGCAGCGGCATCGGGTATGGGCTCGATTTCCGGGAGGCGCTTCATTACGGAGCCGCGGGCGCAAGCGAGTATAACGACGTGCAAGGGGCCGGAGTGTATCTGCGCTCACGTGAGGATGTAGATCCGAAACGCATTGGCGTGTGGGGAGGATCGTATGGCGGATACCTCACCGCGCTGGCACTGGCGCGGTCGTCGGATTTGTTTCAGGCGGGCGTGGATTTTCATGGGGTTCACGATTGGAACATCGAAATTCCGAACTTCACTCCGGACTACAGCCCCAATGCTCATCCCGATTTCGCGCGCATTGCATTTGAGTCTTCACCGTTAGCCTCAGTCGATACCTGGAAATCACCGGTGCTGCTGATCCATGGCGACGATGACCGCAATGTGCAGTTTGAGCAGACAATTCGTCTGGTGGAGGCTCTTCGCAAGCAGCATGTGTACTTCGAAGAACTAATCTTCCCAAACGAGATCCACGATTTTCTGCTATGGCGAGACTGGGCCAAGGCCTATGGCGCGGGGGCAGACTTCTTTGAAAGGAAATTGCGGTAGCGGCAGGCGAGGCTATCGAGCGGTCCATCCACCGTCGATCAAAATCGTGTGGCCGGTAATGAGCGAAGCTGCCGGCGAGGCAAGAAACACGACGGCGCCCGCCACTTCCACGGGCTCGCCTATCCGGTGTAAGCCAGCAATTCTCTCGACTACGTCCGCTTCGAACAGGGGATCGGAAAGAGCTGGTTCGGTGCCGGGAGTCCGGATGAAGGTAGGGGCCACCGCATTCACCCGGATCCCATACTGGCCCCATTCAACCGCTAAACATTTCGTGAGATGTACGATCCCCGCCTTGGTCATGCAATAAACAGATTCGGAGGGTAAGGCGGCAAAACCGGCTTGAGAGCTCATATTCACAATGCTGCCGCTCTTCTGCCGGATCATGTGCCGGGCCGCGTATTGGCTGGCAAAGAACGTGCCCTTCAAATTGATTGCCAGCGTCCGGTCGAAGTCTTCTTCAGTTGACGTTTTCAGCCAGATTCACCGGGGCAATTCCCACGTTGTTAACCAGAATGTCGATGCGCCCAAACTGCGTAACTACGTTCTCGATAGCGGCATGAACCTGGTCGAGCTTTGACGTATCCATCTGAAGCGGCAATGCTTTGCGCCCCATGCTTTCAATTTTTTCCGGCAAATCGCCGGGTTGCGCCGATATCACGAAATCCGAGAGCCACGGTAGCCCCCGCGTTTGCGAGCGCCAGTGCGATAGCTCGCCCCAAACCTCTGGCCGCACCGGTCACAAGGGCCACTTGGCCAGTCAAATCGAAACTGGGAAATTCAGACAGCGACCTATACAATGACACCGGGCTCCCAGATTGCGTCCGACGCCCTAAAAGTGGTTTAATAGGTTTAGTGGCGAACGGAAAGTGGGCGAAAAGCCCACTTTTTTATTTGCCGTTGCATCGGATGCCAGTCGTGGAAGAACCCGGAATCATCGAGCGAATCACCGAGCTCACGGAGCGCGCCGCCACCGGTACGGAAATAGAGATTGTGGAGATTCAGCTTCGCGGAGCCGGAAAATCGCGCCTCCTGCGGGTTTACATTGATAAGCCCGGCGGAGTGACTCATGGCGATTGCGAGACTATCTCCCACAACCTTAGCGCGCTATTGGACGAGCAAGACGCCGTTCCAGGGGACAGTTACACGCTTGAAGTCAGTTCCCCGGGCGCGGAACGCAAACTTTCGAAGCCGCGCGACTTTGAAAGAGTAATCGGGCAGAAGGTCCGGGTATCGCTTCGCGAGCCGATGGAGGGATCGAAGAGCTTCGAAGGAAAGCTCACCGCCGTCGCGAATGGCGCGCTTGACCTGGAAATCGCGGCCGGGCAATCCCTGCAAGTTCCTCTCGAACGGGTTCAGAAAGCGAACCTGAAGTTCGACTGGTAGCGGCTGCGGCCCGTCGAAATCATCAGACATAAGTTCAGATTGAGGTTAGTAATTTGGCTTCCATTTATCAGTCCATTGAAATCTTGAGTAAAGAGAAGGGCATCGATCCGCAGATTGTCTTAGACGCGGTAAAGGATGCCATGCTCGCGGCGGCGCGGAAACATTTCCGTTCGCAGGAAGACCTGGTTGCCGATCTGGACGAGAAAACTGGAAATATCCAGATCTGCGCCGTCAAGCAAGTAGTGGAAGCGGTGCAGGATCCTAACAAGGAAATTACCCTTTCAGCCGCTAAGAAGATCAGTTCAAGCGCGGCCGTCGGCAGCCGAGATCCACGAACCCAAGCCGACCGAAGCGCTGGGCCGGATCTCCGCCCAGACCGCCAAGCAGGTCATCCTTCAAAAGGTTCGCGAGGCCGAGCGCGACAGTGTCTTCTCCGAATTCCAGGGGAGGCAGGGAGAGTTGGTCAACTGCGTCGTGAAGCGCCTGGAAGGCCAGGATTTCGTCGTAGACATGGGCAAAACCGAGGCGCGTCTGCCCAAAAAGGAACAGTCGCGCATTGAAAGCTTCAGCATCGGCGACCGCGTCCGCTGTGTAATCAAAGGCGTAGAACGGGGCGGAAAATTTTCGGGTGTATTGGTGTCCCGCGCCGCTCCAGAGCTTGTCATGCGCCTCTTCGAGCAGGAAGTACCTGAAATCTACGACAACACCGTGTCAATCAAGGCCTGCGCCCGTGAGGCTGGCGAGCGTACCAAAATTGCGGTATTCAGCCGCGACCGCGACGTGGATAGCGTGGGTGCCTGTGTCGGCATGAAGGGGATGCGCGTTCAGTCGATCATCCGCGAATTACGGGGCGAGAAGATCGATATTATCGAGTTTTCGGACGATCCGATTCTGTACGTCACGAAAGCGCTGAGTCCGGCCAAGATTTCGCGCGTGACCATTGTCGATCCCGCGGACAAGCATATGGAGGTCGTCGTGGACGATCTTCAGCTTTCTCTCGCTATCGGTAAGCGCGGCCAAAACGTACGGCTGGCGGCGAAATTGATCGGTTGGAAAATCGATATCAAGAGCGAAGAAGAGAAGCGCCGTGAACTCGAGTCGCGCATGGAGGATATGGTGATCTCCGGCGCCCCTGTTTCGGTGCTTATCGATCACGGCCTGGCCGAAAGTATCGTCGAAGCCGTAGTGGCCGCCGATATCGGTACGGTAGAACGGCTCGGCTCCATGACGCCCGAGGAACTCGAAGCAATTCCGAACATCACCGAAGAGATCGTCACGCAGATCCAGACGGCCGTGATGTCCTTCTATGGCCAATACGACGCGGCTCAGGCGGAAGCGGTTCCGGCGGATGCCGAGTCGCTCGAAACGGCGATAGACGCAAGCGGAACTACCGGGTCCGAGATCTCCGACGACGGGGACGGCGAAAGCATCCCGGCATTTGAGAACATCGAGACCGGTATTTTGGAGCGGGATCTAGCGACCCATGAAGCGGCCTCGACAGAAGATACCGATGAGGGTGAAGTGCTTGACTTGGGACGCGTGGAAGGCCTGTCAGCAGCCCCTTCCACGCTGCATAATGTGGCTGGAACCGATGAAATCGACGAAAACGATAAATCTGATAACATGGGTAACGTCGGATAGCCAGCTACAAACCTTGGTCGTGTAAGGAGTTATCTAGCAGTCTCTTCTATGAAAAAAATCAGAATTAACGAACTGGCGCGGGAACTTGAAGTTAAACCAGGCGTCATTCTCGACCTGCTGCCGGAGTTGGGCGTGCAGGAAAAGAAGACGCACTCCAGTTCGATCGATGAAGAGGTAGCGCTAGTACTACGCGACCGATTGGTCAACGCGGGAGAGCTGCATAATGGCTCTTCTCATTCCCATGATGCCGATGAAGGGGAAGAGGAAACTGCTTCGCCTGAACGAACCGACAGAACCACACCTGAGCGACAATTGACTGAACTGGCTGATAATGAGGCGCAAACCGCGGCCGTGGCGGAAACGCCAAAACCGGTTAGAACCGTGAGTCAAACGGCGCTTCGGCCGCCTGTACGTGAGCCGTCTTCGGGCGGTCCGGCGATTCCGATTCCAGTTGCCGCGCCCGCTCCCCCGGCAGCGGTTCCGCCTGTCGTGGCGGCACCTGTGGCGGGACCTGCGGCACCCCCTCCGCCCGCAGTTCCGGCTCCGCTTGCGGCGGCAGCGCCCGGTTCGCCCGTGGAACCGGCGGCGAGTGTGCCTGGGATTACCGTGCCCGGAGAACCAGAAAAGCCAGCGCCGCGCTTTCAGCCCCTTCGTCCGCCTCTTGGGCTAGGCGCGCGTCAACCAATTCCAGCGCCTCCTTCACAGGGTCCGGGGTTCGCTCCGGCGAGCCGCACAATTCCGATCCCGGCGCGTCCATCCGTTCCTTTAACGCCGCGTCCAGGTGTTTCCGCCGCTCCGGGAGCGCCGCTGGCTGGCCCCCGTCAGCCGCTGCCTCCAGAGGCATCGCGGCCGTTCGCGGGTCCATCTTCTAGCGCATCGGAGCGTGGACTTTCCGAACGTGCCGGACGTCCTGCGCTGCCGGAACGCCCGGCTTCGATTCCTTCTCAACCCGCGGCCTTCTCAACCCGGTCCTTCTCAACCAGTTCAGCCGGTGCGGCAGGTTCAGCTGAGAGCGCCGCAAGTTCCAACGCATCTGGTCGCTCCTGGTCCGGCGCAAGGATCGAGTTTGGGCGTGCCTTCGAGCGTGCCCGGCTCTCCCATTCCGCCCCGGCCCGCTGCGCCGCGTCCTTCCGCGCCTGGACTTACTCCCGGCGCTCCCATCGCTCCTCGTCCTCAGGGGACCCGGCCACTGGCAGGTCAACCGGCCGCAAGGCCAACCGTTCCGCCCCGGCCCGATCTGGTGCAACGCTTAAAGCAGCAGACTCAGCCTCGTCCCGCTCCAGCCGCGCCCGCCGCCCCCAGAGCGCCGGTCATGGCGAGTCCAGGGCGTCCTTCGCCGGCTCCCGGTCAGCCGTTGTATCGCGGTCCTATTCGTCCCGGCCAGCCTTTGATGCGCGGTCCCGGCGGTCCAGGAGCTCCTGGACAAGGGGGACAATTGCGTCGCCCTGGCATGCGGCCGATGCATCCGACGAGTCCTCTGCGCGCCGAACCTGCCACGCCTCCGCCGACTGAGCAACAGCGCCGTCATCAGGCGAAGCCAGTAGGACGGGGAGGTCCGCGCAAACGCGAAGACGAAGAAGGAAATCTCCGTGAGCGCTCGTACCGGCGTCAGGCAATTTTCGAACCGCCGCCCATAGATCGCCAGATTACCGTCGCCGAAGGCGTGACGGTCAAGGAGCTTTCTGAGAAGCTCGGCGTCAAGGCCAATCTGGTTATCAAAAAGCTGGTGGAAACGAAGAAAATCTTCGCCACCATCAACCAGACGCTCGACGTGAAACTGGCCGAGGAGTTGGCGCGCGAGTTCGGCGCTTCTACCAACCAGGTCAGCTACGAGCAGGAAAGCACTCAGGACATTCAAGAGGCCGAAGAGACGATGGACCTGGTCCGGCGCGCTCCCGTGGTTACGATCATGGGTCACGTCGATCACGGGAAAACTTCGCTGCTGGACGCCCTCCGGCAGACCAATGTCGCAGGCCGCGAGGCTGGCGGAATTACCCAGCACATCGGCGCTTACTACATCGAAAAGAACAATCGCAAAATTGTTTTCATCGATACACCGGGTCACGAGGCGTTCACCCGTATGCGCGCCCGTGGCGCCAAGGTTACCGATATAGTCGTGCTGGTCGTTTCGGCGGACGATGGCGTTATGCCTCAGACGGTTGAAGCCATCGACCACGCGAGGGCCGCTGGCGTGCCTATTGTGGTCGCCATTAACAAGATCGATAAGCCGGACGCGCAACCCGACCGCGTAAAGCAGCAGTTAGCGGATCGAGGACTTCAGGCGGAAGACTGGGGCGGCGATGTCGTCATGGTTCCCGTGTCCGCGAAGAAGGGCCAGAATCTCGACCTTCTGCTCGAAATGATTTTGTTGGTCGCCGATATCCAGGACCTGAAGGCGAATCCCGCCAGGCCCGCTCTCGGCACCGTACTTGAAGCGAAGTTGGACAAAGGCCGCGGTCCGGTTGCCACCATGCTGGTGCGAAACGGCACGCTTAGGGCGGGCGACTTCTTCATCTGCGGAGCTTTGTTCAGCAAGGTCCGCGCCATGTTCGACGACCGCGGCAATTCGGTCAAGGAAGCCGAACCTTCGATGCCGGTCGAGGTCATTGGTCTCGATAGCCTGCCCGAAGTGGGCGACAGTTTCCAGGTTGTTTCCGATACCTCGAAAGCCAAGCAGATCGTTGTCTATCGCGAAGCCAAGGCCCGCGAAGTCGCCATGGCCAAGGGTGCCCGTGTCGCCACGCTTGACTCCCTTGCCAAACAGTTCAAGGAAGGCGATCTCAAGGATCTCAATCTCATCATCAAGGCGGACGTCGGCGGTACGGCCGAAGTTCTCTCCGATACGCTGCAGCAGCTTTCAACGCCCAAGGTCCGCGTTCGCGTGCTCCTGGCGGGCGTTGGAGCGATCACGGAATCCGATGTCGATCTCGCTTCCGCGTCCGAAGCTATTATCGTTGGATTCAACGTCAAGCCGGAGCGGAACGCGCAATCGGCGGCGGAACGGCAAAAAGTCGAGATTCGCCAGCACAACATCATCTACGAATTGATCGATGAAGTGAGGCTCGGTATGACGGGTCTGCTGGATCCGGTCTACAAGGAAACCATTCAGGGCCACGCTGAAATTCGCGAAACCTTCAAGATCAGCAAAATCGGAACAATCGCCGGTTGCTTTGTTGCCGATGGCGCGATACGCCGCGACAGCCAGGTTCGTATTTTGCGCGACCGCGAAGTGATCCATACAGGCCGTATCGAATCGCTGAAACGGTTTAAGAACGATGCGAGCGAGGTCAAGAACGGCCTTGAATGCGGTATCTCGATCGTCAACTTCAACGACATTCAGGCTGGCGACATTATCGAGGCCTTCGCCATGGAGCGAATCGCCGTCGAGGTGCCAGTCTCGCGCTAAAATGCCCTCCATCGGGGTGCTTACTCTCGAAATTTTAGTCGAGCATTCGCACTCTCTAAAAGAAAAGCGGAGCGTCGTCAAAGGCCTGAAGGACCGGCTTCACGAGCGCTTCAACGTGGCGGTGGCGGAGATCGATCACCTCGACTCCCGCCAAGCCTCGGTTCTTGCCGCCGTCACCATCTCGAACGACCGCGTACACGCCGAACAGGTTCTAAACGCCGTAGAAGCGCATGCCGCGAGCATTTTGGGCGGTACACTGACCGGCACCAGCGTCGAATGGATTTAACATAGCCATTGAGGTGTCAATGGCGTGCAACCCGGAAGTGCTGAGGCGTGTATCCCTGTTCGCTCTGCTCGATGAGGAAGAACTTGCGGTACTGGCCGACCAAGTTGAACTGAAGACGTTCGCCGCTCGCCAGCGAATATACAAGATGGGCGATCCGGGCGGGCAGGCCTACGTGGCCGTCTCAGGCTCGGTGCGGGTTACCACGGTGGACGACGACCATCAGGAACTGCAGGTGGACGAACCTCACGCGGGCGAATTCTTCGGCTTCGCTTCCATGCTGGACCGGACCGTGCATCAAACGAGCGCCACCGCGCTCGAAGAGACGGTTTGCATCGAAGTGGACCGCGACGACATCGCGATTCTGCTGGAGCGCAAACCTCAGGCCGGCATGGATCTGCTCACGGTGCTCGGCCGCCAATTCCACGCAACCCAGCAACTTGCACGGGTTCGTTCACAGCGCAATCCAAACGAGATTATCGAAGAAGAGGCGACTTATGGAGATCATCTCGCCGATACTGTGGCGAAGTTCGGCGGCTCGTGGTCTTTCATTATCACGTTCTTCCTGGTGCTGGTCGGTTACACCTCGGCAAACGTGATGATCGGAAAAGTCCGCCTGGGATCCTTATCCGTTCATACTTCTAAACCTGTTTCTCTCGATGCTGGCCGCCATTCAAGCGCCGGTCATCATGATGAGCCAGAACCGGCAGGATCACAAGGACCGCCTACGAGGCGAACTGGATTACGCGGTCAACCGCCGCGCCGAGTCGGAGATCCAGGCGCTGTCCCGCAAACTCAATATGCTTGGGGAAAAGATCGACGATATCCATGAGTCACTGCGTCCCCCGGAACTTAGCAGTCGTTGATCGCGGCCCGGAGCAGTTGTTCCAGATCTTCTTTCGTCATGGAAGTGCTAACGAAGAGTTCCTGACGCGCACCCGCGCTAAGAGCGATCGCTTTCCAACCGTTGCTTGTCGGCACAGTAATTCGAATGCTGGGTTTCCCTTTGGCATCACGGACCGGCCGAATAACTCCGGGGATTACAGAGCGGATGTCACTGTTATCCTTCAGAAGACGTTCCAGTACGGGCCGGAGTCCGTCGATGATACTATGTTCGATCTTCAGCTTGCCCTTGGCCGCGCGGAGCTTCATGACCTTACCTGAACCGCTTCTTATATTGGAAATCGATTCCGAACTCTCCGTTGTCGTCGCGTACAGCCACCACCGAAAACTGGCGATTCAACGCCCATTCGAAGCGGAAGATTTGCTCTGAAGTCTGCGCCAGATTCGTTATGTAAGTTACTGTGATATCCCGCGAGATTTGTTGCTCCAGAGTAAGGCGGGCTTGCGGTGTATTGGTAATTCCCTGTACTAGCGGATCGATCTTGATGTTAGTTATCCCAAACAGCTTAGAGAGGCGATTTGACGCGGGCGATATCGCCTGACCGAGTACCGTATTCGCCCCCGCTTGCAACGCGCTGACGTCGGTGGCGGGACTGATATTGGACGGATTCGCAGTAACGCTAGGAGCTTGACCTACCGTAAGTAGCGCAATAATATCCTTGGGCTGCAGAGGCGGATCGGACCGGTAATTCATATTCATCTTGTTAAGAGTTCCGGAAATCGTAATGTCCACGGTTATCCCGCGCGTCTGCGTTTGTAAGTCGAGATCTAGAACCGGCTCAATCTTAACGCTATTAAGGAATGTGATGTCCCCGCGGTTGATACTGTACTTAGCACCGAACACTTTTATCTCGCCCTGGTTAGCGGAAATGCTTCCGAGCAGGATAGGATGCACCGCCGTTCCCCTAACTCTCAAATCGATATCGGCCTCCACATCTTGACTGAGATCGGTACTGATTTGAAGATTAGGAGAGCTCTGGACGCGGAGATCAAGCAGTAATCCGCTGATCAAATCCTTCTCATCGCCAGGAGGCGGAGCGGGCGAAACCGTAGAAGCCAGCATGTTACCCAAATCGGCGTTTTGACCGATAATGATGCGCGATACGGTAACACGGCCAGAGAGGAGACCGTTTTGGCTATTTCCCGTCAACTCCAGAAGACCGTTAGCTGTTACGCTCGCGCCGGTATACCGGACGCGCACGTTCGTAGCGCTCGCCTGAACGTTGTAGATCGCGGTCCCGCGCGCGCCAAGCGAGACGAATCCGGTTAACCCGAGTTCGCCTCCTCCAGTCTCGGCGGTCAGCTTTTGAATCGTAGCCCGGTCGCGATTGAATCTTACCGTTCCGTTTACGTTGCTCAAACCGTTCGTGAAATTCTTCACGAAGAGAGATCCGCCACGCACATCCATCGTGCCATCTAACGAAGGGCGATCGAAGGTTCCACCGATGGATACGCTCAACAACGACCGGCCAGCCGACTGCAGATTGGGGTCGAATATCTGAAGGAGCCGGAAATCGGAGGATCCCTCAATTTGGAGGTGCAGAAACCGATTCTGTTCATAACCGAAGCTCCCCGAGACACTAAGTTGCGTGTCGCGAGATCCTAATTGCAAGCTCCGGATAGTTGCCGTACCTCCGCGGGCGTCGATCAGAATGGGTCCAGTGTTCTGAACGGCGATTGCATTTCCCGGAGAGTTCATCTGTAACTGGTCGATCCGAAGCCGAGCGTTGATTTCACCAGGATGCAACAACGGTCCATCGAACGAGACTCCGCCTTGAACGAATCCATTGGGACGAGCAACGGCCATGCCGCTCAGCCTCGAAAGACCATAGATTGTGGACAGACTTATTCGCCCGAAATGAAGCTCGCCCGTTGCCGAATCTGAATCGACTAAGCGCGCACGAAGGTTGCCGGATAACGGACTCCCCTCAAGGTTACCCGCAACTCCGACGCTCAACTGCTCTCCCTGGGTTGCGGCATTCACGGTAACATCACCCAAGGGCGCGCCACTTAGCGTAACTCTTGTGAGGGTCAAGGTTCCGTCGGCGTTTTCTGGCTGGAACCGCGTATTCGCGAGACGGGCTCTTACATTCGCGTGAACCTCCAAGCGCGCAGCCACCGCCGGGAGCAATCTCCTCGCGGACGCCAGAGCTGTAAGTGGAAACCCATTGCTGTCGATCCGTAGTTGAAGATCCCCGCTGGTCCAATCCGCGTGACGATGTGCGTAGTTTCCGGAGAACGAGACGGCGGCGCTTCCAAAGTGCAAGCGTCCATCCGTGACGGATACAGTATCGGAATCGACGGATGCGTTAAACCGCGTCTGGTCTACTCGCTGCCCATAAGCATCCAGATTGTCGATCGAGAACCGGCCTCGCCCGCTCGGAGAGGCGACAGTCCCGGCAAGCACGAACGATCCGGAAACCGTGCCACGAAATGGGAGCGAAGAGCGAAATTTAGAGATCTCCGCGTCGTTGAAGCTGGCCTTGAGATGAATCGCGCTATCCGGCTTGATAACCCAATTGTTCAGCGCTACGGAGCCATCGGCGTTGAGATGGAAAGCCGCTTGCCGAGCGGAAAGTGAAGTGAATTCAACCCGGCCGGCTGAGGCCACTATTCGAGAGTGAATGTCGTCCCACGTCATTCCGTTGGTTCCGAGTCCTCCAATTGAAAGGTCTCCGGCAATCGTCGGATTGTTTAGCGCTCCAGCTAACTGGCCGTCGAAGGCGAGACGGGCGAACTGCAGGCGGGTTTTGAATGCCAGGGACTGAAAGGCTGGACGCAATTCAGACATATCCGTACTGCTCAGTTTGACCGCGATTTCTTTGCCGGGCGAGCCCGCGAATGCGAGGTGAGTATTTGCGGTGTCGAGATGCGAGTCCGCAAATTCCAAAGTCCGAGTCCGTTGGCTGTACGAAGCGTTCACGTCGCCCGATAGCGGAATTCCAGCGGCGCTCGGAGTGATGTGAAGACTTGTCCGTAGCTCGACGTCTCTCAAACCCTTCTTGAGCGCACCTTTCAATTGAAAAGGACCAGTTACGGTGCCGCTGTACGGAAAATGTGCAACACGTAATTTTCGAACAGCGGTGCCAACGGAGAGCCGCGTCACGTTCCCGGTGACGGCAAACGTATCGAGGTTATTGAGTGTGCCCGCCCCCTCCAGCGAGATGTCCGGATTGGATAGAGCGATATGAGTAAAGCCGAATTTATTTGGATTGCCGTCTGCCGTGAAGCTGACGTTAGCTCTCGTTCAACTGCAGCCCACCGGAACGGAAATCAATGTTCCTGCCAGCCACGCGGCCTCTGAAGCTTGCAGACGCTGAACGATCATAATGCAGGGTTCCATCCAGCCGAATCTGTCCTCCCGTCAACCCGGCGAAGTTCAAACGGTGCGCAACATCCACGGCGGTAAGGTTCGCTGTAATATTGGCATCGGCGATCGGATCGTTGAATCGCCTGATCACGCCGTTCAGAGCAATGGTCGAGTTCCCAGACTGAAGAGCGACTCGCTCAAAAGTGATTCGGTCACGTTCCAGTCCGGCTTCAACGTTCATGCTCCCGGAGATGGCATTCAGCTGTGGCGAGTCAACATATAATTTGCCCGACGACAGTAAGACGGCATATCTCGATGGGCGGCTTTTGTAAGCAAGAGAGAACCGGAGCGCTTCGCCACGGGCACTCAATGAAATTCGCTTCAGATCGGTTTGAAGAACCGCATTCCGAAACTCAAAATGGCCGATCTTCACGTTCAACAGATCCCCTGCGATGCCGCTTAAGGTGTGTTGTTGCGGACCGGGGATGTTCGTCGAACCATCTGGACGGACCAGTAAGTAAGTCTCGGAGCGGTCCACTACGACGGAACTAATATCGACATTCCGTTCAAGCCACGAAACTATCCGCAGCGAAACGACAATTGAATCGCTGTGGAACAGCGGCATTCCCGTGGCCGGTTCCGTTCCGTGAAGCGTGAAACGGCTGAGCTTTGCCGTCAGGGTGCGCCAATCGAAATCGAAGGATCCAAGTTCGGCCCGGCCTCCCGTTGTCCGTTCGATACCTGCGACGATGTTAGTTCTTACCTTATCCTTGAACCATTCCGTCCGAATAAGGAAAGCGCCACTTACAACAAGTAAGACGATTAGAAGACATAAGGCCGCCGTGATTCGGAGCGCCGTTCGCATCTTCATTAGCCGCGCGAAGCCTCGGCGTCGTGCAGATCCTTCTCCAGATAGGTAACCCGAATCTGCTTACGAGTCTCTCTCAGCCAGTTGTCCAGCGCCTGATCCGTTCTCTCCGCAATCAATGCGGATCTGATGGAATCTTTACGAGCATCAAAGCTGGGCGAAGGCACACCAGGATGGTTCGTCTTCCAGGCCGAAAGACCCCGATCGTACCGATTCTGAAGGTCTGCCTCCGAAATGCCGAGCTCCGGGCGAAAACGGTATTCGATAAAGCGGAGAGTGGCCATTTGCTGGGCCAAGTGCCTCTTGACCACATCTGCATCTAATGAATAGCGAGCGAGAGCCGCCTCAAAATCCGGCTGGCTTTTGTAGAGGTCTCGAATTCGAGCGAAAGCGCTCTGGATGTCCGTTTCGCTTGGGGCCGGATAGTGGCTCAGCCGCATTTCGCGGGCAACAAGAAGTTGTTGAACCAGGCGATCGGCAGCCGCCTGACGCTGCGCGACGATTATCGACAGGCGGAACCTGATTGAAGAAAGCCGTAACTCGAATCTCCTCCTCTAGCTCGAGTTCGGTGACCACCTGCCGTCCAACAGTCATAACTGCGCGATCGATAATCTCAGCCCTTCCCGCCAGCCCTATAAGAATGACTGCGAGAACTCGGTACATCAAAACGCCTGACCTAGGGAGATGTGAAATTGGAAGGCGTTGATCTTCTGGACCGTTGAAGTAGCCGTTCCGTCTAGATATTGCTGTAGCGTGCCCTTCAGCCCAAAAAAACGGGGCGCATCGGGACTAAACGACAGATCGACACGCAGCGGACCAATCGGAGTGCGATAGCGAATACCGAAGCCCACATTTTGGACCATGTAATTGAAGTCTTGTAAGTTGGGTTGGCGGAATCGAAAGTTCATAGCGCCCACGGAGCTATAGACATTTCCGGCATCGTGAAACAACACGCCTCTTACATTATCGCCGTACAACGGGAAGCGCAGTTCGGTGTTGTTTATGAACAGCGCGTTTCCACCCAGCGGGAATCCGGTCACCAGATCGCGGGGCCCGGCCTGAAAGTCCGGGAAGGCCCGGAGAGACGTTGATCCTCCCGAGTACAGCCGTTCAGCAAGGGGGATAACGGCTCGTCCACCCGTGCGGGTAATCAAGCCGAATTGAGTGCTCCGGGCAAGCACGAGCTCGCGGCGAAAACTGTGGTAAGTGGAGTTGCGAACCAGAAATCTTCCGAAGTCGGTTTGCGATCCCAAAGCGCTTGGCGCGTAACCGGCATCGAAAGTTGTATAGACGCCTCTGTGGGCGTCCGTCGGATCGTCGCGCTTGTCCTGAATCAATGAGAATTCCGCCAGCCCAACCGTTTCGGGCTGAGACAGTAAAGGGATCAGTAGCTGATCGATCTTGACATTAGATTGCGTGACATTGCGGAAGACCAGCCGGTATTGAAGGGTAGCCGCCCGCGACAACTTCTGGCCGAGTTGAATAGACGCTTCCCGCCGATGCGCGGAAAAGGTTCGGATATCGTTTGAGTTATCAAGCAATAACGTCGTCGTTAAATTCAGATTCTCGTAAGAGATGAACTGAGGAATAAAATAAGTAAGTGCCGCCCTTTGCTCAATTGTGGAAACGGCAGTCTGCAAGCCAAGGCTCTGACCCAATCCCAAGAAATTCTCGCGAGTGATTCCGAGTGCCAGGCGCGGGGCAAAGCCTGTCGTCCCGGCCGGATTGTCTAACGTTGTCACGCCTCCGCCGATTCGTGCTATCTGCGCCCCGACGCCGACACTCAGCGCATAATGGCGAGCCTCATCAATATCGTAAAGAACATATTTGCTGTTCTCGTCCCCGTCCGGATTCTGCAGCGCGGTATTAACGCGGGCAAAGATGCCGAGATCGTACAATCGCCGCTGGCTATCAGTCTCCTCCGTAAGCGAGAGCGGCTCGCCTTTCTTCAGTTCGATCCGGTCGAGAACAAGTTTTCTGCGCGTCGTATTCAGGCCGGTCACGATCACGTTTCTGACGAAGGTCTGTGAACCCGGAGTCACATTATAGGTAAGGTTGAACTGATCGGGTTCGGCTGCGGGCTCGGCATAATACTCGAAAGTCGCGTTCAGATATCCTCGATTGTAGAAATAATTTAAGAAGTTATCGCGATCACTCGCCACGCTTGTTTCGCTGAACGGCTGGCCGGCCGACGAGGCTAGGATAGCGTGGAGGACCTGCAGATCGTGCGGATTCACGCCATGAATCGAAAGGCTGGATACAAGTGACTGCGGCCCTTCATCGATATGGATGAATAATCCTAAGTGGTTATGCACGCCACGAAAGTCATCTTCAAATCGCGAAGTGATTTTGGCATTACGAAATCCATTCGACGCATATAGATTTTGAATAGCTTGTAAGTCGTCTCTCAAATAATCGTTACTGAATCGCCCGTGAGGAAAACGCGGAAGCTGGGCCGGGACTTCGTAGAGGCGTTCTCGAATCGTTTGCGCCGGGAAGTAATGATTCCCGGTTATTTCCAAATGGACGAATTTGTGGCGGTCACCGCGATCGACGGTATATGTTACGGTTTCGGAACTGGATTTGCTTTGCGGCCGGGTCTCAACGGAAGCTTTAGCCCCAAAGTACCCCCCGGACTGCAAGTATTGCTCGATATTTCTTTGTCCTTCGATCAGGAGATCCGTATCCACAGATTGCTCCTGAAAAATAGGGACGAGTTGTTTCAGCCGGCTCTGGCTTATGCGCGCCCCTTCAACACGGATACTTATCCTGGGACCGGCCTCTATGTTAATGAACGGCTTTACGGTGTTAGTCCGATCGGAATAGTTCAAGTTTGTTAAGGTAACTTGCGAACGTAAGAGATTCCTCTTTTGGTAATATCGCCGGATATTATCCAGCCCCTGATGCAAGCGCGCTTCAGTAAGGTCCTGCCATCCCAACAGTCCATAAAGCCGCTTCCAATGTGTCGCGCGAATAACGTCCGGGATAGGACGTTCAGGATTCCCGCTTATCGCAGGCCGCTCGAAGCGCGCGCGTTCGCCGGGCGTGATGTCGATGAAGACATTCGCTTGCTCCGTTTTCTGCGTGTAGTCCACGGCGGCGTTCACCCGCGCGTTATAAAATCCATTTTCCCGCAGCAGGTTCAGCATCGAACTGACCGCCCGCTTTTGCTCGTCTGCGGTGTAGGGCGTCCCGAGACTCAGTTTGGCAGCCCCGGATAATTGACCGCTATTGGGCGGCACTTTGATCCCGTAGATCGCAACGTGCCCAATGAAATAAGCGGGCTTGGTCAGAATCCTAAGGGCCACGCCGCCGTCTTCCGGCTGCGCATCGACGGCCAGATCGGCAAAACGCCCTGTCGAAAATAACTTTTGAATAGCTTCACGTAACTCGCTCGAGTGAAAGACCGCGCCTGTCCGAAATGGAAGCTTATTTAGCAGTTCCGTGGTTGTCAGCGGCTGACTGGAAGGCTCAAACTGAATGCGCGCTATCTTCAGACCTTCATACTTCAGGGCTTCTTTCATGAGCGGCGGGCCCGGTTGAGACACAAGCTGGGCTGGGAGCAAGAGAAGTAGAAGGACTGTTAACATCGTCCTATATGCGGCCGGGTGAAAGAGAACGTTACTCCCGGCAAATCCTCTTCCCGGGGATTGGCGAGGCTGGACAGGACAAAATCCAAAACGCTTCGGTCTGCATTGTGGGCTGTGGCGCCCTGGGGAGCTTCCAGGCTGAGGCGCTGGTGCGTGCCGGTATTGGGAAATTGACTCTTATCGACCGCGACTATGTAGATTTCACGAACCTTCAGCGGCAATGGCTGTATGAAGAAGCCGATGCTGTGAGCGAGTCTCCGAAAGCGATAGCAGCAGCCCGCAGATTGCATCAGCTGAACCGGGACGTGGCTATAGAACCGCACGTCTCGGATTTCACGCCCTCTAACGCGGAAGAATTAGTAAATGGATGCGATCTCATCCTCGACGGAACCGATAACTTCGAAACCCGATATCTCCTCAATGATACTAGCGTCAAACTGACGATCCCCTGGATCTACGGCGCCGCCATCGGCAGTTACGGGATCGTTATGCCGATAGTTCCGGATAAGGGACCCTGTTTCGCCTGCATTTATCCAGAGCCGCCCAAGGGAATCCAGCCGACTTGTGACGTGAATGGCGTGATTGCGCCGGTGACTTCTGCGGTGGCGTCTTTGCAGGTGGCGGCGGCGATGCGCTTGATTGCGGGGTGGCCCGATTTTGCCTGCCGCATTCAAACGCTGGACGTCTGGGAGGGCTCGAGCAAGCAGATGAGCGCCGGGCCGCGCGATCCCGAATGTAGAGTCTGCGTGGCGCGCCAATTCCAATATCTGGAAGGACAGAGACGGGTACCCGTGAGCCTTTGTGGACGGAACGCGGTGCAGTTACACGAGCGCGCAAGGCCACTGGACTTGCAACTGCTAGCGGGTAGACTACGGCCATTCGGTGAGGTCCGGGTAAACGAGTTTGCGTTACGAATGACGATGCCGAAGTACGACGTGACGTTTTTTCCCGACGGCCGCGCGATCGTCAAAGGCACGACGGACGTGGGTGTCGCCCGAAGTTTATATTCGAGGCTGATCGGAGGGTAACTTTTCAGGAGTGAGGATGAGAAGATAGAAGCACCCACCTCGGGCGGTTAGCTCAGCCGGTTAGAGCGCCTGCCTTACAAGCAGGAGGTCCACGGTTCGATCCCGTGACCGCCCACCATATAACTCCTTGTAGTTCAGGCATTTGCATTCTCCTTCAGATTAGCCCTTCTCAGTGCTGTTGATCAAAAGATGAGAAGAATCTTTCTGGCATGTGCGCTGGGAGGCCAGAGTCTCGTCAAGCTTCTCGACGGCAGTGCCGAACTGACGCCGGGATCTCCTGGATGTAGATGTCGAGCGTTGTCGTTGCGCGCGCATGTCGAAGATGTGCCTGGACTTCCTTGACTCCGCCGTACTGGCTGAGATGAGTGCCGCACGTCCGGCGGCATGCGCGAAAGTCAACGCCGCGTAATGCCAGTCTCATCCGCGACTTTCTTCAGCGCCGGTTTGAGAACGTCCGCCCGGTAGTTGTCGAGCCGGAACACGCCACCATCGGCGTTAGGAAAGATGAACTGGCGATCGGACGTCGGCTTGCTGACTTCGCGCCATTCGGCAAGTCCAGCTCTGAGTGAAGCCGGCAAGGCCACAAAGCCTTTGGAATCCTTGGTTTTCAACTTTGAGAAGACTTTACCATCGACGTCTCTTCGTCGAGCCGAAGCGCGTAACCCATGACATCATCCCAGCGGAGAGCAAACAACTCGCCGGGCCTGAGTCCGAGTACGAGTGTGATTCGCAGGATGAGTTCTTCCCGGAACGGCATTCTGGAAAGCAGAAGCGGGATCTCGTCGAGAGCAAGAAAGCGCTTGTTTACGGGCTTGGTTTCCGGCTTCGCCAGCTTACGTGCGGGATTCTTCGTGATGAAGTCCTGATCGACGGCTTCTTCAAGAATCGCGCGGCTCCAGATCATGAACTTGGTCACGACACTCTCTGAGAAACTGCTGGGCCAGACGGTTCAGGATCATCTGCAATTCGAACTTTTGAATTTCGCTGAGAGGCCGATGCTCAATCAGCTTCACGCAGTAGCGCTCGATGTTGTCGACCTGCGTCGCGCGTGAGGACGCCTTCCAGGTCTGCTCGTACATCGGCAGGAAGCGTTCTCGCCAGAACTGGCCAAAAGTCATGACATTCGTCGGTCGGGTCGTTTTGCCTCAGTCTGTTCTGATGATGAGTTGCCGGAGAGCGTCCTTCGCGTCTTGCCGGGTCATCTCCGACTTGAATCCGAGTACAACGGCCTTGTGCGTTCTGGTCTCCGTACCGTCCGGCTGAATCTGATAGACCCAGTAATGTCCTCTCCATCGCTTGCGTGTTTTTCCGACGATCTGCAGCGTGCCGTTTTGACCGC
>CAWJUO010000014.1:0-63786 GCA_963845995.1 uncultured Acidobacteriaceae bacterium
TTCGGCACTCAACCAACTGGGAAAGGATCAATCGGCCAAGCGGTTGACACAGTTGATTTCCGATAACGTCATCGTCACCATGAAACCAGGCCAACCCGCCATTGCCGCCAACCTCGATGCGGCCGGCGAAATGGCCGGATTCCATATCAGAGGCCTGGATGAACTCGGAGCGCCGGCGAGAAATCTCGTCAACGGGGAAGCGGCGTTCCATATGACGCTCAACCGTGATCGAATCGAAGCCGTATTGGACGCGGTGGGCCGGTCCGACATTCAAGTGCCGCAGTCCGTGGACGGTAGCACGGTGGCCGTCCATATTCCGAAGATGGCGAGCCTGTCCTACGGGGACTGCAAGGCTGTAGGCCAGAATAGAATTCAGACCGGGAAATGCCTGACATTCTTTCAAGTGCCAAGCCCCACAGTCAGCGTCCCTCCGGGACTGGACATCGCAGGACTCGCTGAAGCAGGCCTCCAGGTTTTCGGAATGAACGCCTCGGAAGCCCACGCCTTCTCTCATACGGTTGACTGGTCATCCACCCTCGTGATACCCGTCCCTGAGACGGGCGGTTCGTCACGGCCGGTGCCGGTAGACGGTGTAGACGGCACTCTCGTGGAGGTCGCCGCGCGCGGTAAGGCCCCGGGCGGCTATTCACTTGTCTGGGTAAAAAGCGGAATTGTCTACGAGATCCATGGCCAGGGTGATGCAAACCAGGCACTTGCGGCGGCAGGATCTCTGAATTGACCGGCGATCTCGCCATATCAACGCGCAAAATCCGCAAACTCTTTGGCGGAAATGTAGCGGTTAAAGGCCTCACCCTCGACGTTTGCCGGGGTGAGGTCTTTGGCTTTCTCGGCCCGAACGGCGCGGGGAAAAGCACATTCGTCAAGGTGCTGCTGGGGCTCGTGAAACCGACCAGCGGCAATGCAACCCTCCTCGGCCGCGCTCTCGGAGACCGCCAGACCCGGGCGAAGATCGGCTTTCTACCAGAGCACTTCCGCTTCTATGATTGGCTAACGGCAGCGGAACTCCTGCGGCTCCACGGGCAGCTTCACGGCCTGCCGGATCGCTTGCTGAACCGGCGCATCCCGGCAATGCTCGAAACGGTGGGACTCACGGTCCATGGAAACAAGCAACTCCGCCACTTCTCAAAGGGCATGGTGCAGCGGATCGGATTGGCGCAGGCCCTGATCAATGAACCCGAACTGCTTTTCCTGGATGAACCCACCTCCGGTCTCGATCCTGTTGGCCGCCGACTTGTCCGCGACGTGATCAAAGCGCAGCGTGATCGCGGCGCAACGGTATTCCTTAATTCGCATCTGCTCGGGGAAGTGGAGATTACCTGTGATCGCGTCGCCTTCATAAAAGCGGGCGAAGTGATCGAAGTCCGCGAGGTCAGCGGCTTTTCGAATCGGCAGACGACCATCCGAGCCAAGGTGAAAAACGTCTCGGAAGCCGCCCTGCAAGGGCTTGCTTCATTGGTCTCCGAAATTACAGCCGAAGAGGATCATCTCACGATTCAGCTTGCCGCAGCCGACGCGGCGCCCAGAGTGTTGCGTTATCTGGTCGAAAGCGGAGCCGATGTCTTTGAATTCACTCCGCTGCGCCAATCCCTGGAAGATCGGTTCCTTGAGATCCTCGGCGTGGATGAAGGACTCTGATGCGCGTTTGGATAATGGCGCGTGTCACCTTCCGCGAAGCCGTCCGAAAGAAGATCCTCTGGATGGCACTCGCGGGTGGGTGCGCCTTTCTCATCCTCTTTGCCACCGCTCTTCACTTTCAAGTCGCGAACTTCAACAGTCGCCACATTACTCCATTTCTGCAGAAGCAAATTGTGAGCGGTTTGCTAATGGTGGGACTCTATGCAATCGACCTGCTGGCGGTCGTAATGGCTGTCCTCACATCGGTAGACACGCTTTCCGGCGAAATCGCATCCGGTACCATCCAGGCCATCGCCACCAAGCCCGTGCGCCGTTGGGAGTTGCTGATTGGCAAATGGCTGGGGTTTGCCGCGATGCTTACGCTTTATCTCGCGATTTTGGTAGGCGGAATCAACGGCATAACCCTGTTCATGACGGGGGTCGCCGCGAGACATCTGATCCAGGGCTTCAGCTTGATGTGGATGGAAATTCTTCTCCTACTCTCCGTGACGTTCTTCTTTGGAACGTTCCTATCAACGCTCACAAACGGAGTTCTGGTACTCGGGTTGCATGGACTGGCCTTCATTGGCGGCTGGATTGAACAAGCGGGAGCCCTGACGAAAACGCCCAAAGCTGTAGACGTTGGAGTTATCGCCAGCCTTCTGATGCCTAGCGAAACGCTTTGGCGGAGAGCCGTCTACGAAATGCAATCGCCACTGACAACAGCGCTGAACTTTACTCCCTTCAGCCGGGGTTTCCGTCCCGAGCGTTGCAATGATCGGTTACGCGGTCTTCTACACACTCGTCTTCCTCGGGCTGGCGATCTGGCGATTTGAACAAAGAGACCTGTAGATCTACATCTCCCGGGTACTCGCGGTTACGAATTGGTCCAACTCCTGAAAGAGCGGAATCAGCGGCATTCCCAAAGTTACTTGCCTGACCATACTTGTAAGCGTTATGCGCACAAGGACAGTACGGCGATCAAGCTCAATTGTTTGCTCGATCTGCCGTTCCGCGAGTTGTTTCCACACGCGTTCAGGATCTCCGCTGCCCGTTTGGGCTTCGGCAAAAGCAAAGAAAGCTGGACCCGTCCACCTGCACAACGACACGGACACCGGGATTTGCTTTGAGAGATGTTGCGCAACTTGCACAAGGACTTGGTCTTCGGCGCTGCTCCCATGACGTCTCTTGACCGAAGCCAGGCGTTCAGGGACGAATAGAGCCAGCGAGCAGTTCCTCCCGGTCATGATTTTCTCGCCGAGTAGCTGCTCTCCGATTGCCCGGCCGGGTAAGCCCGTCACGCTGTCTAACGAGCCAAGCCGTCGCGAGGGTGTTTCCCCACGGTCCGCCGACTCGCTGTTGAGGCGAGCCGTCTCTTCCCGCACCAGTCCCAGGCACTTCGTCAGCCGGGAACGAAGAAGCCGGACATCTTCGATTTCCGTCGCCTCTTCCAACTGCCGTCCGATGTAATTGAGTTGTTGGACGGCGGTTGTGCGCGATTCACTGAGAAAAGTAATGGTTCCGGTCATCGACCGCAAAATGGAGCGTAGTTCAACGATCTGATCGGCCGCCTGCTTTGAACAGGCGACGTGTGAACCGCGAACTAATTCCAGCGCCGCGGCGATCGCAGTTTGGATCTCGGCCGGTGTGGAACGCTCATCAATACCTCTGGCGAGTGCGGTGACCTTGCTCTTTAGATGCGAGTCGGCTTCATCAACCTGGCCTGCCAGAGCTTCGAGAGTCGAATGCAGCAGCCGCAGATAATCCGATTGCGTCGCCTGACGGGCGCCCGGATTCATGACGATGTTCAGATCTCCACCTCTTTAGTGCTTATCGTCCGAAAGAGAGGATTGGTGAGGGGAAATCCGGAGGGGGAGCAGGGACCTAAGTCGCCGCGCTTCTAAACGCCTGCCCGACATGCAGAACCGCTGAAACGGCCCGGGTGTAATTCATCCGCATGGGGCCGATAACCGCAACCTGAGCCTGCAGGCCATTGGGAAGGTTGAAGCGCACCCCAATGAGCGAAAGCTCTCCCATGCTCGGGTGAATGTCCGAAAGTCCCACCTGGATGGCCAAGGCACCATCGCGCTGTTCCAAAAAGCGTTCAAGCAGTTGCAAGAATCCGCTTCTTCTCTTCAAGAGCGCGGAAAAGCTCTCGCATGCGCTCCCGGGTGAGGTGCAGATCGAGTCCGATCAGATTTTCGGCGCCCTCGAAGTGAATCTCGGGCATTAGTCCAAGATCCAGCAGCCCTTTACCGTACAAAAAGCTGACGCGCTTCAGGATGGCGTCGTACGCGGCGCTTTCCAGCTCCATCCGGCGCTTGAGTTCGCGGTGAATATTCGGAACCGCCCAACCGCCGAAATGGTAATTGATGTAATTACGGATCGAAGTCAGGTCGTCTTGCGAAACATGGTCGTCAACCATGATGACCTTGTTGCGCACCATGCGGTCGCGGGTCACCACAACCATAAGGATGCGGCGGTCGGACAGCGCGATCAGCTCTACCTGATCCAGCGTTTGATTTTCGTTCGGAATGGCCGCTGCGATGCCGAAATTCCGGGTAATCTCGGTCAGTAACTGGGAAGACCGCTCGATTCGGCCCTCGACAGTCGAAGCCCGCTGGATCTCTTCATGAAGGCGATTCAACTCGGCTTGAACAACCCGGTTGCCCACCAATGTTTTCGCGTAGCTCCGGTAGCCGTGTTCGGTCGGAACTCGACCCGCCGAAGTATGCGGCTGAGAAAGATAGCCCGCTTCCAGAAGATCGGCCATCATGTTCCTGATGGAGGCGGCGCTCATCGGATACTTGCGCGCAATCGTGCGCGAGGCGACCGGCTCGCCCGTCTCTATGTAGTTTTGGACGATCGCGTGCAGGACGTCGAAATGACGCGGTGTCAGCGTTCCCAAATAACTCATCTATGTACCGAAGCTAACTCTTGATTATAAAGGTGATGGAAGCGCGGCTGAATGTCAATACCGCAAGCCTTAGAAAAGTAATAGGTTAAGGCTCTAGAACCACCGAACCGCTGAGATTGACCGTCTTCCCGTGCCGCCAGAGCCGTTCCAAATCGTAGTAGGCGCGCGCCGATTCCGAGAAGATGTGGACAATGAAGTCGCCATAATCCATCAACACCCAATCCACGGAGTCAAACCCTTCCAAGCTTACCGGAAGCTCTCCTATCGCCTTCAACTCTTTTGAGATCTCATCCGAAATGGCGTGGCCCTGGCGCGGATTGCCAGCAGTACAGATGATGAAGTAATCGGTAAAAGAGGTAACCTCGCGCAGGTCCAAAATCCGTATATCGGTCGCCTTCTTCGATTCGGCTGCTCTGGCCGCCAACAACCAGTTAGGCGGTTGGGCCAAGGCTTCGGGATTTTGCGGACTGTTAGCGCGGTTCGTCAGACTCCTATCTTAACAAGGAACCGCCGCAGGCTAGAATTACAAAACAATGCCCCAAGGCTCCGCCGACCGCATCCTCATTACATCCGAGCAGATCCAGCAGCGAGTGCGAGAATTGGCGGCCCAGATTGAAGCGGACTATCCGGAAGGGCCCCTGTACGTCATCTCGGTCCTGAAAGGCGCGTTCATTTTTGTTGCCGATCTGGTGCGCGCCCTTAAGCGCCACTCCGTTCGCATCGAATTCATGGGCATTTCGAGCTATGGCAATGCCAAAACCAGTTCCGGCCAAGTGAAGGTCACGCGCGACCTGGACGTCAATATCGAGGGCCAGCACGTACTCATCGTCGAAGACATCGTTGACAGCGGCGTCACACTCAACTACTTGAGCCGGCTTCTGGAGCAACGCCATCCGAAGTCTCTCGAAATAGCGACGCTACTCGACAAGCCGGAGCGCCGGATCAACCCCGTCCGTGTGAAGTACACCGGGTTCCAGATACCAGACGAGTTTGTGGTCGGCTATGGGCTGGATTACGCGGAAGACTATCGCAACCTGGACCATATCCGCGTGCTGACGGGCGTTGAGTAACTTAAGGCTACAGAGCGGGCGCGACTCGTGGCTTCGGAGCCGGCAAGTCCCGCGCTTTGCACGCCGAATCGAAACCATTGCGGCCATGGGTGCCATCGCAGAAAGGCTTGTTATCGGCCATCCCGCAGCGGCAGAGGGAAATGACGGTTCTCCCCGCCAGCCCGAACGAGTTTCCTTCGGCGTCTTCGATCGTAAACTCGCCTTCAATGCGAATCGGTCCGTTGTTGATAATGGTGACTTTTGCGGCCATGAACCCCGATCTTACCAGAGGCGAAGGATGCGGCTCCTATAATTGTCAGGGCAGGTGCTAACGTGATCCAATTCATCTACGAGTCAGATAAAGAGCTGTTTGAAAGCGCGATGATCTTCGCCCGAAAGCAGGTCCGCAAGCTGATCGAGAACCATCCGGACTTTTATCCGATGTACACGGAAGGTGGTAAATGGAAGCACGAAGGCCCAGCATGGACGCATTGGTGCGACGGCTTTCTTCCCGGCATGATGTGGCTCTTCTACCGGCATCTGGGTCCGGACAAACCGGACTCCAGATTCTGGATGGATAACGCCATCCGCTACAGTAAACCGCTTGAGGCCCGCAAGACAGACAGCGATGTACACGATCTCGGCTTCATCTTCCTTTCGACTTACTACCGCTGGTACCAGTTCACTCGGGACCAGGCCATCAAAGACGTGGTGCTGCATGCGGGAAAAACACTTGCCGAGCGGTTCAATGAGGCTGGCCAGTATTTGCGGTCTTTCGTAGCGGAAGACTCGATTTTTATCGACATCATGATGAATGTCGGAATCATCTTCTACGCGGCCCGTGAATGCAATGACAAACGCTTGCGCGATATTGCGATACGCCATTGCGTCACTACCCGGAGGGTGCTGGTGCGCGGTGACGGTTCTACGGCACACGAGGGCATCTTCGATCCCGATTCCGGCGAGTTCTTGCGCCAATCCACTCAGCAGGGCTTCCGGAGCGATTCCTGTTGGTCCAGAGGCCTCGCCTGGTCTTTGTATGGATTCTCAAACTCCTATGAATACACGCGTGATCCCCGCTTCCTGCATACGGCGGAAAGTTGCGCGGATTACTACATCACTCACACTCCCGGTGACGGTGTGCCGCCTTGGGACTACAACGCTCCGCCGGAAAACAGGACCGTCCTGGATACATCGGCCGCCGCGATTGCCGCTGCGGGCTTGCTTCGTTTGTGCCGGCAAATCGCCGATCCGATGAAGGGCCATTTCTACTGGTCTACGGCCATTCACATTCTGCGAACGTTGTGCACAAAACATCTGGCGAGCGCGGACCCCGATTGGGAAGGTGTCCTCAAAGGCGGCGTCTATCACATCCACAAAGGATTTGGAGTGGACGAGTCGGTCATGTGGGGCGAATACTTCTTCATCGAGGCGATCGAAGAAGCCCTCCGCGTCATGCCGAAGTAGAGTTTACGTTTATTTTTTAGAGCTCCTGACAGTCATGGTTCTGAAAGCGTTTCCGGTCAGGCCGCTTTCGTTTGCATGAGCTGTTCGGTCAATTGATTGGCGCGGACGCCGTGCAAATAGCCTTCGACGTCGGCAGTTGAAAATTCAAAGCCATGGTCGGCGGGATCGAAGGGTTTGTGGTCGGTTTTGGCGGCGATGTAGAGCTTGGCGGCTTGGGCGAGTTCGTCCTTTTCCTTCTGCTCGCGTTCGCGCTGGAGTTCTTTTAGTTCCTTGATGAGTTTCTCGCGCAGACGGTGGAGACGCATTTCCTGGATTTGCAGGTTGCGGAACTGGCGTTCGTAAGCGAGATAGGTGTGCATGCGCAGCATGGTGAGACGGGCGCGGGGATCGAGGTCCGTCACTTCGGATACGAACTGGTTGCAGCCCTTTACGTAGAGCGCTTCTTCGATACCGGGGATGCGGTCGATGCGCCAGGTGGCGTCGGCTAGAGATTGGACGAGTTCGCATTCACGTTCGCCAATCGGAGCGTAGGCTTTGTCGTAGGCGATGAGGTGCCGTTCGTAGCGCTCGGCGTCGTCGGTCGGAAGAAAAACTGTGCGGCCGGTGAGGGCGGTTTTGAGAGCGTTCTGGGAGGAGTTGGCCTTACCTTCAGGACTGACGGGTCCCGTACTCAATTGCGCGTTGGCTCGGTTGGCAGCGAGGCGTGCGGGGCTTAGTTCGGTAGTGGCCGGTTCCTGCGGATTGGCTTTGAGGGCTTTGCGCTCGGCGGCGCGACGTTGTTGACGTGATGTCATTTGACTTCAGTTTTACGCCGGGGTGTGCGGGTTTTGGGGGAGATGGGCCGTAAGTTGTTGGGAGGATTGAGGCGATTTATTTTGAAATTTGTGACCGCGAATTGTGAAGCCGCTTCCTTACGGGCGCGGTTCTGTAGGGCTATGTGATGGCAGCTACTTCGTAATCCCGCACTTGGGGGATCGTAAATTCAATGGCGTTGCCGGAGTGGGTGACAGGGACCTGGGTCCCGGCCGCCAGCAGATGCACGGTTGAGACCTTTGAACCCGCTGGCACAATCATTCGCACCTTTTGCGGGCCGAGTGGATACGGTTCATTGAACCAGCCTCTCTGCATCTCCGGGTTTCCATAGTTAAGAACGTGCAGCGCGAATCCTGGCTTCGTTTTCCACGCGAATACCTCAGCTATTCCGTTCCCAGTGACGGTAATTGGGGCCTCGGGGCACATCCATTGGATCGAATTGATCAAGAGGCGGGACAGATCCGGATCCTGCGATCGCCAGTAACTGCGATCGATATCACCGGGCAAAAATATCGAACGGCTTGTCCCTCGTTCGGAGAGTACAACGGCGGGTTGGTCAGTATGTGTGGTGCGAGGATAAACCATCTCGGGCGGAAAGGCCGGGTAGGGCGGTATCACCGTGAGTACCGGACTTGATACGGGCCGCAACGGCAGGTAATGCTCGGCGAAGGGCAAGAGAGTGGTTTGAGTGAACCCCCGCAGGATGGGATGATTGCGTTCGATATGGGCGTAGGACGAGTTACCGTTAGGTCCGACCATATTCCCGTCGCTTTGGATGCCGAACACATCCGCCAAACCAGATTCGGCGCGCCGTTTTCCGTTCTCGTCGTAGAAGCCAGTTTCAAAGGTGGCTAGGAGCGATCCTCCGCGGGTTACAAAATCACCTATCTGGTGGCATTGTTCGTCGCTCAACAACGCGGCGTTGGCAAGAATCAGGCCCTTGTACTTGGAAAGAACAGCGGGCGTAAGGTCGTCCTCGTGGACGAAATCGAAGAGGAACCTACCTTGAAGGAGTATCTGGTACATGCCCTGCAGGTAATCTGTCACGGCGCCCTGGCCGGGAACTTTATAGAACGCATTCGTGCGCTGTGAAAACACAACGGCAAGATTGGCTACCGGAGACTCGTTCACGAAGTGCGGCTCGTTTTTGGCAATCCAGCGGAAGAAGTTTCTACCGGTCGCTTCCCATCGGTGGTCTTGAGGCTTGCCGCCAAGCCAGTGAAACCAGGGAGTCATGCCGCTGGCGGTGGTTTGCGCCATCCACATCGTCATTTCGAGGGGCGCTTTACTGGTATGCCTCCATAGCGGCTGCGAATTTGCGTAAGCTCCGGTGACGTTTGTCGTCGTGCGGCCCTTCATAACGGAGTACGCCACACGCCCCTGTTGAGCGCAATCCCAGATGGGCGTTACGCCGGCTCTCCCCTGATGGTCGGCGTTGAACCAACCGGCTACTCCGGCGATCTCCTGCAGGTTGGTGACAGCGCGAATGCCGCCACCCAGGTTTCCGACATAGACGCTGTCCCACTTCTTTTCCTTTGCCGTGCTATCCCATAGCTTCCAGATTTCGAGAACGCGCGCGAGGTGCTGGCGCATCGCTTCGGGAGAATCCGGATCTGCGAGGTTCAGACTCTTGCAGGCCTCGCAGTAGCATGGTTCGGGCCGATTCGTGCTTGGCCAACCGTTGGTGAAGAATCCATCCACGTCATACATGGAATTGAGTTCGCGAATAATTGCGGGCATCTGTTGAGTGAAGTACGTGGAGTACATGCACGTCTTGTAGAGCCATGGCGACTCGGGACCGGTGACGGGATCTCCATTCTTCTTGCGCTCGATCCACTCCGGATGCGCTTTGTAGGCGTCTTCGTAGACATAGTTGCAGTCCAGGCGAGCGACCACGCGTATGCCCTTCGCTTTGGCGGCTTTGGTGAAATCGCCGAATAAGTCGTGGGCGCCCAAAAACTGACTTCGGTATTGGTAGGGAATTTTAGTTGGATAGAAGGCCATGATGCCGCCGCCGTTGAGCAGAAGCGCATCGATTTCCAAACTGGTCCAGTAATCGATCCACCAGGGGATGTTGAGTTCAATCGGGTCGCGCTCGTTGAAATTGGTCTGGCCGCAGCGCCTCATGGTGGCATACCACGGCACCCTATCCTTCGCTTGCGGCGCGGCAGTTAAATGAGGCGCCAATGCGACGCCTGAAACGACGGTCAATGCTTCGCGGCGGGTAAGGTTGCTTGCTTCGTGGCTCATAGGTTTAAATCCGATAGGTGTTAATGCGTCGATTGAGTCTGCCCGGTGCTCCCTTCATTGCAGCAGGTCCTCCTTTAGGATTTCGGAGGAATCCCGTAATGTGGTACTTGAAGACGGGGCAGAATAAGAATCCGCATAAGAGCACCGCTCATCAGACTGCTGGCGGTTTCGGAAACATGAATTCGGAAGGAGAAAGTTTTATATGGGAGATGAAGCTGTTTCGCTCGCAGCAGATGTCGAGCGCAAATTGTTGAGCGATGAGGCAGTCCGTTTCCTTACCGAATTGCATAACGCGTTCGAGAAGAGACGGCGTGACCTGTTAGAACGCCGCATAGTGCGCCAGAGGGCGATCGATTCGGGAGAAATGCCGGATTTTCTGGCCGAAACGGAATCTGTGCGGAAGGCCGAGTGGACGGTTGCGCCAATTCCCACCGACTTGCTAGACCGGCGAATCGAGATTACGGGTCCCGTGGATCGCAAGATGATTATTAACGCCTTGAATTCGGGCGCCAAGGTTTTCATGGCCGATTTTGAAGATTCAAATTCGCCAACATGGGAGAACAACATCGCCGGGCAGTCAAATTTATCAGAGGCGATCCGCGGTGAGATAGAGTACGTCAGTCCAGAAGGGAAGAAGTATGCGCTTGGGCCGGACCCGGCGGTGCTATTCGTCCGGCCACGGGGCTGGCACCTTGTAGAGAAGCACTTCTCCGTGGAGGGGCAGCCGATCTCGGGCTCTCTGTTCGACTTCGGTTTGTATCTCTTCCACAATGCAAAGACGCTTATGTCGAAGGGAAGCGGACCGTATTTCTATCTTCCAAAACTGCAAGGCCATCTGGAGGCCCGGCTGTGGAATGATGTGTTCCTTTTTTCGCAAGATTACTTAGGCATCCCGCGGGGCACGATTCGGGCGACGGTCTTGATAGAGACAATTCTGGCCGGATTTGAAATGGATGAAATCCTTTTCGAATTGAGGGAACATTCCGCTGGACTGAACTGCGGCCGATGGGACTATATTTTCAGTTTCATCAAAGTGTTTCGCAATCACCCGCGCTTTGTCATGCCCGATCGCGCACAGGTGACCATGGATCGGGGTTTTTTGAAAGCCTATGTGGAGTTACTGATTCAGACTTGCCACCGGCGCGGCATACACGCGATGGGCGGCATGGCGGCACAGATTCCGATCAAGGGTAATCCGGCGGCAAACGAAGCGGCGCTGGAGAAGGTCAGGCAGGATAAGCTTCGAGAGGTAAAGGCGGGGCACGACGGGACATGGGTTGCCCACCCGGGACTGATACCAGTCGCCAGGGAAGTGTTCGACGCCCACATGCCGACGCCGAATCAGATTCAGGTGAAGCGGGAGGACGTGCATGTCACCGCGGCCGATATGCTGAAGGTCCCTGAAGGAGAGATTACGGAGAACGGATTGCGAGTCAACATAGATGTCGGAATTCAGTATCTGGAATCCTGGTTACTGGGGTTAGGCTGCGTGCCTATTTATAACCTGATGGAAGATGCCGCCACGGCGGAGATTTCGCGAACACAGATATGGCAGTGGCTTCACCACGGAGCTAGACTAAGTGACGGTCGAACAGTTACCGCGGAGTTGGTGCGTCACCTTTTGGCGTCCCAACTGGGGCATATCCGTTCTGTTGTAGGAGCCAGTCGATACGAGAGAGGCAAGTTCCCGCTTGCAGCCGAACTATTCGAGCGGATGCTGCTCAGCGATACACTACCTGAGTTTCTTACGCAGAGCGCCTATCAGTACATCTAGAATTCTTGCCGTGCAGGGATGGGCGCGTGTGTTGAGGACTTATTTCGCCGCGTGCGCGATTGGCTGCAGATACTTCTTCTTTAGTTTCAAGACAACGCCCGCGTTGCGATCCGCGGCTTCGCTTATCCGGTATTCAGCAGCGGCTCCAATCACCTGGGCGATCTCGGAAGGGGTCAGTTTGTAGTCCTCGGCAAGCCAGGCTGCCATGTCGCTGGTGGCTTCTTTGAAGGCGTCATCGAGTGAGCCGTCGAGACCCATGCTGATGATCGCGTCATCCGTTTCAATACGGGGGTCACCGATGCTCTTATTGGGAATGACGTCGATCCTGAGTTCAACATCCATCGAAGTTTCCAGTGCGTTGCCGTTGAGTTCCCCGTCGCCTTGCGCGGCATGGCCATCACCGAAGTAAAGCAATGCACCGGGGTTCGAAACACGTAAATAGACGGTTGCACCTTCGCCAACTTCGTTGAAATCCATGTTGCCGCCGAAGTAGCCGGAGTCGCCGGTCCCTGGCGCGGCACCCGAGATGCTCGGCGCGGCAGCAATGCAACCGAGCATCGGCTTTAGCGGAATGTGAAAATGCGCCAAATGCGCGCCAGGCTTTTCGGGCGAGGCCGTACGGTTTGCGAGATCAAGATGCCATCGAACTTCCTTACCAACGTCTTTCATTTTGACCGCTAGGCCGGAGTTAAGGCTCCGATCGACAAGGGAATCATCGCTGCTGGCCCAATCGCGATTGAGGCGAAGTCTGTTGATGTGCACGACCAGGACGTCGCCAGGCATGGCGCCCTCGATGTAGAACGGCCCCGTCTCCGGATTTCCGCCGGCAGCGCGACGGATATTCTTTTCATCAGTGCCACCGGCATCGACTGTGGTGGTGTGGATGGTATCGCCAGGTGCGACCGTTAGAACAGGCTTGTTGAGGGCGGAGAACTGCCGGTAGAACACGGTGGGCGTGAAATCGTGGCGCTGAGGTGCGCGGTGTTCGAGCGGTGGCGCGGGTTTTGCCGTGAGTGAGAACGTGTACGGATGGTCGCGATTTGCGGGGTCGATGGCGACCATCATCCCCGTCAGAGATTCCTCGGGCGAACGTGCCCCGGACCTCGAAAGTGTCTTTCTTTTCGTTGCGTGCCACGAAGTGAACAGTGCTGCCATTTACTGTGCCTTCGAGTTTGTCGCCATTGAGTTCACCAGTGAGGTTTGGGCCGTTCTGCTTGAGCTGCAGCCGCATGTAGCGAGGGGTGCCGAGAAAGTCCTGAGTGACGACCCAAGGGCCAGTCAATGAGGGCGTTTGTGCAAAGCTTGCGACACAAACGAAAGAAAGGAAGCAGGCCGAAATGACTTTGTTGTTCACGCGTATTCTCCTTGGCATTGCGTCCGATTTGGGCGAGCAGGGCAGAGCTATGCTCCATGATCTGTACGGGATTTGTTGCGTGGAGGTTCCCAATTCTGGCGCGGTTGCCAACTAGCGCCGGTGTGAGAGCTTGGCGAGTCCTGTCAGTTGGCTCGGTATTCCGCGATCGCGGAGCGACGACTCGGTCAGGATGACGGTATGTGATATGGGGCACTGATTGCACGCTCTGATAATCTGATCACGCTGCGTCGCGAGTGATGCGCTCTCGAGTACTAGAGCGTACCTGGGCGGCATCTGCGCCAGTCCGGAGCTTCCAGTTTTGACTCGGCTGAGTTCTTCGAGGCGGTTCAGCAAGCATTACGGCATCCGTGCTTGCCGTCCTTGGCGCGGAGTCGGTGGTTTGAGTGCCGCGCACGAGTGATCGAGCGTGGATTAGAAGTCGCCGTTTACGAGAGAAATCAAGTGTTCGGCGGAAAGGCTCGCAGCCTCTCCATCCCGGCACTGGCACCGGCGGACGCAAGGACTTGCCCGGGGAACACGGTTTCCGTTTTTTCCCGGCTTTCTATCGACATCTCCCGGACACAATGATGCGAATTCCGGATCCGAACAATGTAAGTGTATTCAACAATCTTGTTCACGCTACGCGCATACAAGTTACATTCGCGCTGGAAAGCCGCCTCTGATCCTGACGGCTCGTATTCCCCAGAATGTTGAAGATTGGGCCCTGGCATTCAAAGAAATCTTCACTGGAATCGGAGTTCCGAATGACGAGGTTCTCTTCTTCATAGACCGTCTTTTTACGCTTTTGACGAGTTGCCCCGAGAGGCGCATCACCGAGTACGAGAATATTCCATGGTGGACATTCATCGGCGCCGCGGAACGCTCGATCGACTATCAGACGCTATTGGGAAAAGGCCTGACTCGCTCGCTGGTTGCGGTGCGGGCGCAGGAAGGCAGCACGCGGACGGTGGGTTATACGCTGCTGCAACTTCTGTTTGGGCTGCTCACGTACGGCGGTTTTGATCGACTTCTGGATGGGCCAACGAACGATGTCTGGTTGACTCCCTGGGTCTCCTACCTGAAGCAACGTGGAGTGGAGTTCCATGGCGGGACTCTCATCACCTCATTCCAAGCGTCACAAGCCGGCATAGAGTTGATAACAGCCGAGTCGGCGGGTCAAGCAACTGAAATCAGAGCCGACTGCTACATCTCGGCGATGCCGGTTGAAGCGATGACGGTGTTGGTGGACGATCGGCTAAAGGCGCTTGCTCCCTCTCTTGCGAATCTCAGCAGGATTCGTACGGCATGGATGAACGGCATTCAGTTCTACCTTGCGCAGGATGTTCCTCTCGAATTCGGACATTCACTGTATGCCGATTCACCCTGGGCGCTTACCTCCGTTTCTCAGCGGCAGTTTTGGGAGAAAGCTAGTCTAGCCAGTTTCGGAGACGGGCTTCTTGGAGGCATCTTGTCGGTCGATATATCGGACTGGGAAGTTCCGGGAATCCTGTACGGAAAAGCGGCGATGCAGTGTTCAGCGGACGAGATCGAAAAAGAGGTGTGGGCGCAAATCAAGGTACATCTAAATGTGACGGGTATCGAGGTTCTTCAGGATCAGAATCTGCTCAGGTGGTTTATGGACCCGGATGTCGGGTTTCCAAACCCGACAACAGTGACGAATCTGGAACCGCTGATGATCAATACCTCGGGCTCACTCCAGTATCGGCCCGAAGCGGGCACGGAAATTCCGAACCTTTTTCTTGCGTCCGATTACGTCAAAACGTATACCGATGTGGCGTGCATGGAAGCAGCCAACGAGGCCGCCCGCCGGGCTGTTAACGGAATTCTCGATCGCGCGGGATCGGCAGCGCCGCGCGCCTCCGTTTGGCCACTGGGCGAACCCGATTATTTCCAACCGCTCATCGAATACGATCGCCTACGCTTCAAGTTAGGCTTGCCGCACGCGTCGTTCAAAATGCCCGCGTGATAAGCGCCGGAAGACCCTCGTTACAGCATTCGTTAACGCATTGACATTATCGAGTGCCGTGGTATAGACTCATTTCACTTACGCCTGCAACACACCGCAGGAGCGTTGAAACGTATCTATCAACCATTGATCTTGGAGTAACTATGTTTCGCTTCAGCGGCAAACTTTTGACCGGCGCCTTACTTGCGCTTCTCTCAATAACCTGGGCTTCAGCTCAGACAAATACTTCGGCGATAGCCGGGGTCGTTACAGATGAAACGGGAGGCGTGGTTCCTTCGGCTACGGTGACCGTCACGGACGCCGGTACGGGCCAAGTCCGCACGACCAGCGCTTCCACGACGGGAGAGTACGTCGTCCCACAACTTCCCCCGGGCAAATATGATGTCAAGGTTTCCGCTCGCGGCTTCGAGACTGCGCTGGCCTCGGGCGTGACGCTCGAGATCGCACAACGGGCGCGATTGGACTTCGCAATGAAAGTCGGCGCGCTTTCACAGCAGGTGGAAGTGAAGGCTCACGCCGCAGTCATGGATACCGACACGGCGTCGCTTGGTCAAACCATCGAACAGCATACGATTCGGGACCTGCCGCTGAACGGGCGGAACTATTTGACACTAGGATCGCTATCGCCGGGCGTCGTCCCACAAATCCCAGCTTCGGAAGGACCCGCCAGCTTCGTTGCCTCGACGACCGGACGATCCGATCGAAGCATTCTGGTTGGTGGGCAGCGCGAAAGCTCCACGAGCTATCTGCTGGACGGCGTGGAACTGCGAAACCCGCGGGTGGGCGATACATCGATTAACCCTTCCCTCGACGCGGTGGAAGAATTCACAATTCAAAGAAACTTCTTTGAACCGGAGTTCGGGAATTCGCCGGGCATCATTAACGTTGCGACAAAAAGCGGCACAAACCAGTGGCACGGCTCAGTGTTCGAATTCCTGCGGAATGACGCTTTCGACGCGAAGAATTTCTTCTCGTCTACGACCGAGCCGTTCAAACGCAATCAGTATGGGTTTAGTGTTGGTGCGCCAATTCTGAAAGACAAACTGTTCGTCTTCGGCAACTTTGAAGGTATGCGCCAGCGGCTCGGGGTAATCCAGCGCGGCGACTTTCCGCGGCAAGATGAATTGAATGGCAATTTCAGCGGGGACGCCCCTATTTACGATCCTCTTACCTTCAATGCAAGTACTGGCACCCGGCAACCCTTTGCGGGCAACGTCATTCCGGCGAATCGAATTAACACCGTTTCCAAGAACTTCTTCCCCTACATCCCGGTGGTAAACGGGCTGCCGGTGCAGGGCGCCAACCTGGTGGGAACGCCGGTTCAAAAGATCAACGACGACCAGGAAACGGTGCGGGTGGACTACATCATTTCGCCGAAGAATTCGCTTTTCGCGCGGCAAACGTGGGAGAATGCGCCACTGATACCGGCTTCACTCGTACCCGACGGAGGACAGCAGGTGAATTCGTCCGGCGCGAACGAAGTGGCGCAGTTGACAACTACGCTGACGCCGACCATCGTCAATGTCGCCCGGGCCTACCATAGCTACGCGAATCTGTTTGGTGAGCAGACGCCGGTGAGCTCGAATCTGGCGCAGTCGATCGGGATTACCGGCGTTTCAACGACACCCTTGAACTGGGGAGTGCCAAACGTTTCGTGGACGGGATATAGCGGAATTGGCAGCAACGGTTTGACGCAGGGTGACCGTATCAACAGCTATGAATTGGCCGATAGCCTTTCCTGGACGCGTGGCAGTCACGCGCTGAAGTTTGGAGCGGAGGTGAGACAGTCGCGCATGTTCCTCGATTCAGACAACGGCCCGCGAGGATCGTTCGGGTTTGCAGCCAGCTATACCGCCGCGCTGAATCCCGCGACAGGAAATCCGGTGACGGGAACCGGTAATTCGGTGGCGGACTTCCTGCTCGGGTATCCAACGACGATGAGCGGCGCAGTCGGAACGTCGCAGACGCACTTCCGCTTCTACACCACGAATCTGTACGCTCAGGACGACTGGAAGGTGTCTCGCAGTTTGACAATCAATTACGGACTGCGCTACGAGTACGTCACACCGCCGGTGGCAGAGGAATTGAGCCATGTGTTCGGGTTCGATTTCGCGACTGGCAAGCAGCTGTTTCCGACTCTGGGCCAGATACGCAAGTCCATCGTCAATCCGGATCGCCTCAACTTCGCGCCCCGGCTCGGACTGGCTTACAACCCGCAATGGGCGCGCAGCTTCACGATCCGCGCCGGGTCGGGTATCTATTATGACCAGACACAGATGAACGAGGCACAGTTCACCACGAACTCACCGCCCACGTTTTTCCAGCAGAATCTGGGTTATACGGGAAAAGGTTTACCGCAGGCGCAGTTCGGCGTAAACACGCTGCCGGTGTTACCCGTGCCGGCGATTTCGACCAGCTATGTGACACCCCCGGGAACAAACGTGTTTGCCGAAGAACTGCGAGGCCGGAAACCGCGGGAGTACATGTGGAATTTGTCGGTTCAAAAATCCATCGGACAGGAATGGCTTGCGGAGGTGGCATACGTCGGCTCGCAATCGCGTTTGCTTTCGAAGCGCTACAACTCGGACGCGCCAGCGGTGCCGGGCGATCTGTACAACGTCGTGCCGGGATCGCAGATTTTCCCGAATTTGGGCGGCATGCTGTATTCATCGGAGTCCGGCAAAGGCAACTACAACGCTCTGAACACGAAGCTGGAGCGGCGTTTTAATAGCGGCTTTTCGCTCCTGATTGCGTATAGCTGGTCGCACTCGATCGACAACGACTCGGGCGGCTCTTTCGGCAGCCCAAACCTCAACCCCGCAAATTTCCAACTGGACAAGGGCTCGTCCGACTTCGACATCCGGCATCGATTTGTCGGAAGCATTCTGTATGAACTGCCGTTTGGCAAAGGCAAAACTATCCTGGGATCCGCTTCCGGAGCGTTGAACCAAGTCGTGGGCGGATGGCAATTGAATCTTATTCCCACATTTCAATCGGGCGTAAACCGCAGCGTAACTTCGCCGAACACTTCAACTATTGCCTACATTACGCAGCATGCGAACGCAACGGGAATCGACTCCGGCTCATCCTTCACGCTTAACGGGCAGACGATTACTCCCGGCCAGGGATTTGGCAGCAACAATACATCGCTATATTGGTTCAACCCGAAGGCTTTTTCGCAAGCCGCGCCACTGACGTTCGGTACATCCGGCCGCGACATCATCGCTTCGCCGGCGTTTTTCAACTGGGACATTTCGCTTTTCAAAACCTTCGTGCTGCATGAAGGAATCACATTAGCCTTCAGGGCTGAGTTTTTCGACGCGCTGAACCAGGTTCGGTTCGATCCGCCTAATCTGGATTCCTCGAGCCCGTTCTTTGGACAGTTACAAAGCGCCGAACAGCCGCGCATCATTCAACTCGGGCTTCGCCTGCAGTTTTAGTTGATGTGAAATAACGCCGCGCTACGCTTGGACCGTGCCTAGCGATATCCCTGAAACACTGGTCACGGCTATCAAGCAGAAGCGGGCCATCCTTTTCGCGGGAGCCGGACTTTCATCGAGTCTCGGACTTCCCTTGTTCGACGCGCTTACGGATCATCTCGCAAAGGAACTGGGCATCGAGGAGAGGGCAAATACCGACTTTCCGATTCTGGCCGAATACTATCTGCTGCAAACCTCGGGGCACGAGGATCTGTTCAACTGGATGCGTCAAACGTGGCATCCCGAAAATATACGTATCCGCGATTCGCCAGCGCACAACGACATTCTCGATCTGGATTTTCCCGTTATTTACACAACGAACTACGATTCATGGCTAGAGCGGTCTTTCGAAGAGCGCGGTAAGCCGTTTCGAAAAATCATCGGCGTGAAAGACCTGGCCGATACCAAGCCAGGAGAAACCGAAATCATCAAGTTTCACGGGGATTTCAACACGCCATCCACTATCGTCCTCACCGAATCGGATTTCCTGCGCCGCATGAGCCTCGATGAGCCGCTTGATATCCGGCTCCGGTCAGACAGTCTTGCCCGCCCGATCCTGTTTGCCGGCTACAGTCTCAGCGACCCTAATATCAGGTATCTGCTGTACCGGCTTCAGCAACTTTGGTCGCAGCATACCGACGAGAATGTTAAACCGAGTTCCTATATTCTGATGTTGGAACGAAATGAAATCCAGCAACGTCTTTTGCGGGAGCGGGATGTTGAGCCGATCCTTTTTGAAGAAGACGATCCGAGTGCCGGGCTGACCAAGTTCTTCAAGGCATTGCGCGCCGCGGTTGAGACATAAAAGCCGAGGTTCATGGAACCTCTTTTGTACTGATTTCGTAGTGTTAGCAGTGGTAGATCAATGCTAAAGTTTCTGCTCTGGTGCGTTCTTTTAATTCTTTGCTGGCCGCTGGCGCTATTGGCTCTGGTGCTGTATCCGTTGGTTTGGCTTGTGCTGCTTCCGTTCCGCCTTGTTGGTATTGCGGTTGGCAGCGTGCTGTCTCTGATTAGTGCGCTCCTGAGCCTTCCGACACGCGTAATTCGATCAATTGGGTGATGCCTCGCGAAGCCCGCTGCCATGCAATCAGCAGCACAATCGCGATGACGATCAGCGAGACGGTGAGTCCCCACCACAGACCGAAAACTCCGTAGCCATAGTGGAAACAAAGCACGTAGCCGAGCGGCAAGCCGATGGCCCAGTATCCGCACAGATTCACCAGCATGGGAATACGGGTCTGCCCCAAACCGCGCAACCCGCCGGTCACGACGGTTTGAATGCCGTCGAACAGTTGAAAGCAGGCCGCGAGCATAAGTAGCCCCGTTCCTATAGCGAGAACCTGCGGGTCCGTCGTATAGACACGCAGAATCGGGAGGGGAATCCAGATGAATGCGGCGGCGGAGCATGTCATGAAGGCGCACGAAATCGCCACGGCGATGTATCCGGCACGGCGTGCAACGCGGGGTTCACCTGCGCCAATCGACTGTCCCACTGCAATGGCGGCGGCGGAAGAAGTCCCAAGTGGAACCATGAAGCTGAGCGCGGCGCAGTTCAGCGCGATTTGGTGAGCAGCCAGTGCCGCCTGAGTCAAACGCCCCGCAAGGACTCCAACGGCGCCAAAGGCTGCGATCTCAAGCAAGATCTGGGTAGCCGCTGGCAAGCCGATGCGGACTAAACGCCGGAGCCGCACCGGATCGGGTTTGCGGAAGAGAGTGGCCAGGCTGTATTTGAGTTTGCGCTCGTACCACCAGATAAAGAGAAACAGCGCCGCCGCCATATAGACGCGCGCCAGGCAGGTGGAGAGCGCGGACCCGGTGACGCCCAGAGCGGGAAAACCCCAATGGCCAAGGATCAGAAGCCAATTGAAAAACCAGTTCACGAGGTTTGCGCTAACAAGCACAAACATCACAGGCCGCACGTGGCCGATGCCTTGCAGGTAGCGCCGGAGCGCTCCGTACAGGAGGAGGGGCAGAGTACTGAGACTCAGGGTAAGGAGGAATGCACTCGAGAGGCGGCTGACTTCGGGATCAATCCCGAGCGCCGGGAACGTGGTGTGCAGCATCCAGAACAGAATCATCAGCGGGGGTGTCAGGAAGAGGGCGAGGTAGATGCCCTGCATAAGGGAATGGTGGCAATCCTCGCGCTTGCCCGCGCCAAACGATTGAGAGACGAGTGTGTCCAGGCCAAGCAGCAGGCCCATGCCGAAAATGGCGAACGAATAGAAGACGCTGTTACCGATTCCGATAGCGCCGATGGCAGCAGGTCCCAAACGCCCAACCATGATCGTGTCGATGGTAGTCATGGACATCCAGCCAAGCTCGGCCAATGCGACGGGGACGGCTAGTTTGAGGACGCGACGGATTTCGGGCCACAGGGAGCCGGGTTGGAGAGCCGCAAAGGGCATTTCTAGTTAGCATGGCAGAGGACGCGATTTGTTAGTTCGGAGTATCGGGAGCTTTCTTGTCGCGTTTCCGATCTCGCCCTGTCGCCTTAGCGTGCCTTGTTCCGAATCCAAACCTACGGCCAATAATCATCTTGGCTATCAGATGATCTGTGCTGTGCGTAACGCCGACGCCGACGCCGAAATTGAACTCCCAGTCCGGACCGAGATTCAGATCGACCGCCGGAATGATTTGCTGTTGTTGATCCCCGAAAGGATCGAATCCCGTGACGGGTCCAAGCGATCCGTAATACTCCAGCCCGGCGTTAATGCGGTGCGTGAAATCGTAGCCGGCCTTAAAGTTGGGAGAGAAAGACAAGCCTTGCCGGATGCCGGGACCGTGGAAAGAGCGGTCAAATGTCGGATTGAAAGCCAGGTACCAACGGTCAATCTGCTTGTCGATGATGGGCCGAATCTCCAGGGTCCAGGTATCTTGCGAGAAGGCGTGGCGTTGATAGCCAACCTCCATCGATAGACTCGCGCCCACTGGCCAGTGCCAGGATTCTGGCGCACGCACCCGAGGGCGGATATGATCGCCCACCCACTGCCAGCCGTTATCGCGTGGGATGCTGGTGAAAATGTAAAAGCCCGTCTCAAACCAGGATGTCCATCCCTGGGTGATTTCTACGGTTTCATGCCATGCACCCTGGGTTGGCAATACGCCGTCCACCGGATCCCTGGACCCGGAAATGGTGTAGTTGCTGTGCAACTCGACCATGGTACGGCCAGGGGCGACGGTTTCGGAACCGTATACCTGAATTTCATAATTGTCCTGAGCTCTTGCCGTTTCACAAAGCACAAAGAACAGCGCGAGGTTCAGGAGAATCGCAGTAGCCGCTGAAATGGCGCGCACGCGAGATCGAAAATACAAGAAGCAAGTTGCGGGAAGCACAAGGATACCGATCAAGTGATTACAGGAAGAAACTTGATTCTAATCTAGTGTGTGGCGAACCCTTGAACTTTTTGATTTCGGAGTAGCATCAGATCTGTGAACCGTGCGAAGTCCCCTATTCTGTCCTTGCCGCGAAGACCGGCAAAATTCTTTTGCTCAAGTTTGCTTCTCTTGTTGCTCGCTTTCTCCTTACCGGCTGCCGCGGATCCCAGCCGCGAGCAAGCCCGGTCTATGGTGATGACGCAGTACGGAATTGTGGCGACCAGCCAAGCCGTCGCATCACAGGCCGGGGCCGCCATCCTGATGAGGGGCGGCAGCGCGGTCGATGCGGCCATCGCCGCCAACGCAGCGCTTGGCGTCATTGAACCGATGATGAACGGAGTAGGCGGCGACCTATTCGCTATCGTTTACGACGCAAAGACGAAGAAGCTTTACGGTCTCAACTCCAGTGGATGGGCGCCCAAGGGTATGTCCATCGATGCCCTAAAGGCAAAGGGAATCACAGACGCGATCCCGAGCAATGGGATCAACTCCGTCACGGTTCCGGGTGCGGTGGCCGGATGGGACGCGCTTCATCAGCGGTTCGGGAAGCTCTCAATGGCCGATGACATGGCCCCGGCAGCGGTGTTGGCCGAAAAGGGTGTCGCGGTGACGGAAACGGATGCCGAGAACTGGCGCGAATATGGACCGCCGTTCAAGAACAGCCCGGGGTTCGCGAGCGTCTTCCTGCCAAACGGAAAGGCGCCAGCCGCAGGGCAGTTGTTCTTCAATCGCGAGTTGGCAGCCACGTTGCGCCGCATCGGCAAGCACGGCCGCGATGGTTTCTACAAAGGTCCGACGGCGGAGGCGATCCTAAAACTGTCGAACGAGTTGCATGGCTTTCTCCAGGCCGATGATCTCGCTGACTTTCAGCCTGAATGGGTCGATCCCGTAAGCACTACTTATCGCGGTTGGACGATATGGGAAATGCCTCCTAACAGCCAGGGCATCGCCGCGCTCTCCATGCTGAATATTATGGAGCAGTTTCCGATTGCAGAATGGGGCCACAACAGCCAGAAGGCGCTGCATGTGGAGATCGAGGCCAAAAAGCTGGCCTATGCCGATCTTCAGCATTACATCGGAGATCCGCATTCGTCGCGTATCCCGGTGGAACAACTTATCTCCAAACAGCTGGCGGTAAAACGAGCGGCGCAGATTACGGATCGGGCCCATTGCAGCGTATTACCGTCGGACCTGAAGGAGCAACTTTCACGGCTGTCGAGCGAGACAACTTATCTCTCGACTGTCGATCGCGACGGCAACGAGGTGTCTCTCATTCAGAGCAACTCCGGAGCGTTCGGGAGCGGGCTGGTAGCGGATGGAACAGGCTTCGTTTTACAAAATCGCGCGGGCGGTTTTACTTTGAAGCCGGACCAGCCGAACACTCTTCGTCCCCGCACGCGTCCACTGCACACGATCATCCCGGCCTTCATGCAGAAGGGCGATGAACGGATTGCCTTCGGGATTATGGGCGGGTTCAACCAGGCGCAGGCCCATGCACAATTTGTGTCGAACATCGCGGATTTTCAGATGAACATACAGGCGGCGCTGGAGGCGGCTCGTTTCACGAAGCGCGACTTTGCCGGTTGTGACCTGTTGATGGAGAACGGTGTTGCGCCTAAGGTGATTGATGGCTTACGCAAGCAGGGTCACGAAATCACCGTTGAACGGCGCTACTCGCAAAGCATGGGCCGAGGCAACGCGGTCGAACACAATGACCGAACTACGGTGAATTATGGCGCGACCGACCCTCGCGCAGACGGGGAAGCTGTCCCGGAGCAGCCCGATTTCTAGATCCGCCAGAACCAGGATTTCTTATACAGGAAATACGCCAAAAGATACATCAGCAGAGTAAAGGTAAGCGCCCACAGCAGGGAAGCATTTTCAACGGACCCCAGAGGCGCGAAGAAGCGGTTATAAATCAGCCGGTGCAGCGAAGCCCCGTGGCTGCCAGCATGAATGTCATCCAGCACCTCGGAAAACACCTCCGATGCCAGATACACAGCGATGCTGTTCATGCCGACAATCAACAGCGGTTTGACGATTTTCTTGTATCCGCGTTCATCTATAAACCACAACGACACGGCGAGAACCATAAAATCCAATCCCGCCATCAGGAGGGTGAAGGAACAACTCCACAGCTTCTTGTTGATGGGCATCCATAGATTCCAAATCTCCCCGCAGCAAAATAGAACGGCGCCAATGACAAGGAGCCAGCCGATTCGCTTAGTAAGGCTAACCTTGAACCGCAGAACGTAGCCCGCCATCACGCCCAGAAGCGCCGTCGCGATTGCCGGAAGCGTACTGATAAGACCTTCCGGGTCCCAGGTCCTGGTTTGCGCGTAGTTATGGGCGCCCAGCACAATGCTGTCCACGTAATGCGCGAAGTTCCCCTCCACCGTTAAATTCCCGTGCCCATATCCGGGAACCGGGACCCACATCATCAATGCCGTGT
Organism: uncultured Acidobacteriaceae bacterium; assembly: GCA_963845995.1. Taxonomy (GTDB): domain Bacteria; phylum Acidobacteriota; class Terriglobia; order Bryobacterales; family Bryobacteraceae; genus Bog-105. The sequence goes on from CAWJUO010000014.1 coordinate 24,553, forward strand.
ACAGAATCAGTAGGCCAACTATGGTGGCGATCTGGCCGCGAACTCCCGTAAACAGATACAAAAGCGATGCCACCAGATAGCAAATGGCAATCCGCTGCAGCACGCCCAGTATGCGCGAATGCGACAGGTCGAAATGCGGCGCGAGATAGAGTGCGAACCCAAGCAGATACAGGATGACCGCACGCTTAACGATGCGGGGCACCAGGCTTGAAGCGGCAATACCGGCCTGTAGCCGCTTGCCAAGCGACAAGGTGATAGCAACGCCAACGATCCATAGAAACGAGGGAAAGACCGCATCGGTGAGGGTCCAGCCGTTCCATTGCGAGTGCTCAAGCTGTCCGTATGAACGGGGGCCGCCGCCATCGTTCACCAAGACCATCAACAGCATGGCCGCGCCGCGAAAAGCATCAAGGGCGGTCAGGCGCGTGGATACCTGACCGCTGGCGATAGGCGCGACCGATACTGGAGTTGGGCTAGTCACACGTTGCCTCTTTCACTTTCTTCGGGGGCCGACTAGTTGACGATAGCAGCCGCTGGCTGGCTTCGGCAATCTCCAGGACCGCGCGCTCAAACGCTTCCTCATTCGCTCGCGACGGCTTACGGTAGCCGCTGATCTTACGCACAAATTGCAAAGCCGCGTTGCTCAGTTCCTCAGGCGTCGCGGATTGCCCGGGATTGTTTAGTAAGTTTTATGCTCCTGCACATAAGGTTTAGAGACCGTCCATTAACTTTCGCATGGGCTCGATGACGAGGGAAGCCGATATCGAAGCGGCCGCGGCTGAGGTCGTGTCCGGCGTTTTCGAGAATGGAGAGTTCGACGGGAGCGGAGATAAGTTTCAGGGCAGTGTGGAACTCCTCCAGAGTTCCGAATGGGTCCTTTGCTGCCGTGTACGAAAAGAGAGGGAGTCTTCAGCCCAGCGAAGTGAGCGGTGCGAAGTTGATTGGGTTTGTCCGGTGGATGCAGCGGATATGAGAGAAGGAGGAGTGCATCGCAGACCGAGCTATTTTCCGATGCCAGAATACTCGCTTGACGCCCGCCATAAGAATGGCCGCCCAATAGGATGCGGCCCGAGACGAAGCCGCGCATGACGTTCAGGTCGGCGAGCAATCCGTTGCGATCCTCGGCAGACTGCGACGGGTGGGGAGGGCCCGCGCGTTTCCGCTTACGGAAGGCGAGATCGCAGCGGAGTACGTGGAATCCGGCATCGGCGAAAGCGTTGGCAACTACCACCAGAAGAGGCGCTTGACAGTTGCCGCCAGCGCCGTGTGTCAGCACGAGAGCTTGATCGAGAGGCTCGGATGGGATGTGCAGAAACCCGGCCGTTGACGCTTGAAGGAATGGTTCGATACGTGACATGCCCGCGCCTACTAAAATAAATCAATGCCTGAGGAAAAAACATCTTCGCTTGATTTTGAAGCGGGATTGACGGAGCTTGAGCGCGTGGTGAAGGAGTTGGAGAAAGGCGACTTACCGCTGGAGCGGAGTCTTACTCTTTTTGAGGCCGGGATGCGATTGAGCGCGGAGTGCAAGCGGCAGTTGGAAGAAGCCGAAACGCGAGTTGAAGTTTTGATGAAAAGAGGTTCCGATGTGGTTGCCGTTCCCTTCAACCCAGAGAAACCCAGCAAATGATCAAAGCCGAGCAACTGAGTCTAAAAGAGTATCTGGCGCAGCAGGTTGAGGTGGTGGACCGGGTGCTGAACCAATGGGTGCCCGAAGAAGAAGACCGAGCCGAGTTCTATTCATCGCGCCATGCGTTACAGCTTGTTCGCGGGCGGGAAACGCATTCGGCCGGTGCTTGCGATGGCGGCGGCGCGCGCAGTTTCGGACGCTCCGGTGGGAGTGGAACACGCGGCGGCGACGCTCGAACTGATCCACACATATTCGCTGATTCACGATGATTTGCCGGCTCTTGATAACGACGATCTGCGGCGCGGCGTACCGACCAATCACAAAGTGTTCGGGGAAGCGATGGCGATCCTGGCGGGAGACGCGTTGTTGACCCTCGCATTTGAAGTGTTGAGCCGTTTGGATCAGATCGATGCAGAGCGCAAGATCCGTCTGGTTGAGGAATTATCGCGGGCGGCCGGGACGGTGGGCGGCATGATTGGCGGACAGGTACACGATATTGAAGGAGAGCACCAGACTCCCACGCCGGTGCTGCTGGAAGCGATACACCGCGCGAAGACTGGCGCACTGCTGAGGGCAAGCGTGCGGATGGGAGCGATTTATGGCGGGGCGACGGATGAAGAATTGGCCGCTCTCTCGGCGTTTGGCGAACATGCGGGTCTTGCGTTTCAGATCGTGGACGATGTCCTCGATGTAGAAGAATCTTCCGCGGCTTTGGGCAAGACGGCGGGAAAGGACCAGGCGCAAGAGAAGATTACCTTTCCGGCTGTATACGGGCTGGCGCGGTCGCGCGAGATGGCCGAAGCGGAGCGGTTGCAATCGCACGCGGCGCTACGGATGTTTGACGACCGGGCAGATCGCCTACGGCAGATTTCCGATTTCATTGTGCAGCGCAAGGCGTGAGCGAAAGCGCGAAGAAGCGGCGTCTGGATGTAGCGCTGGTGGAACGCGGAATGGTGGACTCGCGCGAGAAGGCGCAGGCTTTAATCATCGCGGGCAAGGTGATTGTCGAGGGGCAACGGGCGGATAAACCGGGGCGCGCGGTGATGCCCGAATCGCGCATCGAAGTGGAGCAGCCGCTTAAATACGTGAGCCGCGGTGGACTGAAGTTAGAGGCCGCACTCGAACGCTTCAAGATTTCAGTGCAAGGCAAGACGTGTCTCGACGTGGGCACGTCAACCGGCGGCTTTACGGATTGCCTGCTGCAGCGGGGGGCGGCGCGAGTACACGCGGTCGATACGGGCGCGGGGCAGATCGATTGGAAACTGCGGACGGATGCCCGGGTGATTCTGCATGAACGGTTCAATGCACGGTATCTGAGGTTTGAAGATATCGGCGAGTTTGTCGATTTGATTGTCTGCGACGTTAGCTTTATCTCGGTGACGCTGTTGGTTCCTGCGCTGAAGCCGCTGCTGAAACCCGAAGGCGACTGGGTGATTTTAGTGAAGCCGCAGTTCGAGGTAGGGCGGGACTTAGTAGGAAGCGGCGGCATTGTGCGCGATCCCGCTTCGCATCAACTCGCGTGCGATAAGGTTTCGGCGGCGGTTGAAGCGGCGGGGTTCAGGACTGAGTTGATCGACAGCCCGATTTTAGGTGCGGAAGGCAATCGCGAATTTTTGCTTCATGCAACGATGCGTAGCTCCTAACGCAAGCCGCGCTCCTTCAGCCATTTCGCCAGGAGATCGGGCCAGACGGAGAGATCCGGATTGTCGCGGGCGAGACCAACACCGTGATGGCCATGCTGGAAGATGTGCATCTCGGCGGGAACTCCGGCGGCGCGCATTGCGAGATAGAACTCGATGCTGTTCTGCACGGGAACAACGGCGTCATCGGAAGTGTGGAACAGGAATGCGGGCGGCGTCTCCTTGGTGACTTGAGTTTCGTTCGATAGCAAGTCGATCAACGCGGGATCGGGATTAGGGCCGAGGAGCGCGTCGCGTGAACCGCGGTGTAGGAACGGCTCCTTAAACGTGATCACGGGGTAGGCAAGGATCATGAAGTCAGGCCGGCTGCTTTCTCGCTCAATGGGGTCGGCGCTATCGGCCTTGCCGTTATCGAAGTGGGTCCCAGTGGAAGAGGCGAGGTGACCGCCCGCTGAAAAGCCCCACACTCCGATACGGTGCGGGTCAATTCCATACTCGGCCGCATGGGCGCGGACATAGCGGATAGCCCGTTGCGCGTCGCCGAGTTCGATGGGGTGGTGATACTTCGGTCCAAGGCGGTAACGCAGCACGAAGGCCGGAATACCGTAGCTGTTTAACCAGGCAGCAATTTGCGATCCCTCGTGATCGATGGCGAGATTTACATAGCCGCCTCCAGGGAAGACGATCACGCCGGTTGCGACCTTCTGAGCTCCGCCAATCGGATAGATGCTGAGGTTCGGCTTGTCGGCGTCGGTATCGCCCTGCGCGCCAGGCGCGCCATCCGGCCAGAGGAGAATGCGCTGAGGCAGCACGATCTGAGGAGGAGTGTGTTGAGCATTCACGGAGAGGGTGGATATCGCGGCTGCGATGAAAGTGACGAGTAGCTGGCGCATGGTTTACGAAACGGTACGGAAACTTAAGAGTATATATTCCAGGTATGAACCGTGCGCCGAAAATTGTAGTGATTGGAAGTGCGAATGTCGATTTGACAACGTTTACAGATGAGTTTCCCCGTCCTGGCGAGACGATTTTCGGGCGGACTTTTCATCTGGGCTTCGGCGGGAAGGGGGCGAACCAGGCAGTGGCCGCGCGGCGTTGCGGGGCCGAAGTTTCGATGATCGCGCGGGTAGGCGACGATCTGTTCGGACAGGCCACGGTGGATAACTTCTCGGCGCAAGGAGTGGACGCCAGCCGGGTGTTGATCACGCCCGGGGTATCTAGCGGGGTGGCTCCTATTTTCGTAGACAGCGCGGGTCAGAATCGCATCCTGGTGGTGAAAGGCGCGAACGACAGGCTTTCCCCAGAAGATATTGACGCGGCGGAAGCGGTGATTGCGGGCTCGGATTTCGTGATAGTGCAGCTTGAAATTCCGCTTGACACGGTTTATTATGCGCTGCGGTTTGCGCGCAAGCACGGGGTGCGCACGATTCTGAATCCGGCTCCAGGGCGAGTGCTCGATTTCGCGGAATTGAGCAATGCGGATTATGTGATTCCGAATGAGACGGAGGCGGAGGCGCTGACCGGTATGCAGGTACGCACACTGAACGATGCCCGCGCGTGTGCCGAGTTTCTGCTCTGCAAAGGCCTGCAGCGGGTGATCGTCACGCTGGGCGCTAATGGCGCGTTGTATGGCGCCCCGGGCACCTTGGAGCATCTGGCCGGGATTCCGGTGCAAGCCGGTGGATACGACCGGAGCGGGCGATGCTTTCATCGGAAGTCTGGCGTGCTTCCTGGCGCAAGGGTTGAATGAGTCTGAGGCGATCTCGCGGGCCAATGTCTATGCGGCTTTGTCTACGCTCTCGGCCGGAACTCAGACATCATTTGTTTCGCTTGAGCAGTTTGAGAGCGAGTGGGCGAAGAAACCAAATTAAGGCAATTACGGCGGCCCCGACGGCGGCAGCCAAAAGCAAATAATGATGCACGAGGGAGACGGCGGCCTGCCACTTATCGCCAACAAAATAGCCGATAACAAGAAACGTCGCGACCCAAAGAGCCGCGCCGAGATACGCGAAGAGGGCAAATGCCGGGTATTCGAGTCCCGACATCCCCGCAACAATCGCGGTTAGGTGCCGCACTCCTGGAATGAAATAACCGACTGTGAGCAGCCAGTTACCTACGTGCTGGAACCAGCGGTGCACGCGGTCAATGTCCTTCGGCTTGATGTGAACGTAGCGCCCGTACCGATTTAAGACACGGTGGCCGGCGGTGCGGCCGATGACATAGCTGAGCGAAATACCGCACATGCTGCCCGCTAGTGCGGATCCGAAAATCAGGACAGGGTTCATGCGTCCCGCCCAGACCAGATAGCCGCAGAAGACCAGGATGGTCTCATCGGGGATGGGAAGCCCCGCGATGCCAAACATCAACAGCGCGAAGACGCCTGCGTAGCCGTAATGTGAAATCCAGGCAAGGACTAGCTCCATGTGCGCAGGCATTCAGAGGATAACAGGTGAATTGCGCTACGATTCCGGTATGGCGAATCACGATGGGAAATCAGCGGATGATTTGATCGAAGTCCAGTGTCCGTGCTGCGGGTCAACACTGCGGATCGATCCCGAGACCAGGGTTGTTCTCCAACACAAAGAGCCGGAGAAGAAGCCGCTGATCGATGATTTGCGCGCGGCGGCACAGGCGCTTAAGGGTGAAGCGGACCGTCGTAACGACGTGTTTGAGAAAAGCTTTGCGTCGCATCTGAACGCCGACAAGGTGCGGGAAAAGAAGTTCGAAGAACTGTTGAAGCAGGCGAAAGAAGATAAGTCCGGCGCGCCCCCCAAGCGGTTGTTCGATTTGGATTGACGCGCGGCTCAGGCGCCCAGTTGTTTTGAAAATTCACCGCGTGGCCAGGCGCCTAACGAAATCGAGATCGCCTTCGAGGAAATCGAGGGTGGGAAGAGCTTCGAGGTCCGTCCAGCATATCTGCTCAAAGACTCTGGCTTCCGGGGCGCCTTTGAAAGCCTGTACGCAGAAGAACAGCAGGTGAACACGGCTGCCGCTTGGATAATCGTGTTCGTAGCGAGCGAGTTCGGTACCCACAATGGCCTCGATCCGCAATTCTTCGCGCAGTTCGCGGACGAGCGCCTGCTGCGGCGTTTCACCGAATTCAACTTTGCCGCCGGGAAACTCCCATTTGTACGGATGGCGGTCGGCTTTGCGACGTTGCCCGACTAACACCTGCCCATCGCGATGGATTACCGCCGCCGAAACAAGCAGCGGTCCTCGATTTCTCATTTTTGGTTAGTTTGTCATATCGCTTCAGATGCCGGAATGGATGCCGTCGCGGCAAGCTGCCGAAGGACGTAGGGCAGGATTCCGCCATTGCGATAGTACTCGGCCTCCTGCGGCGTGTCGATGCGGGCCTTGACTTCGAATTTGATGTGCTTTCCGTCGGGCTTCGTGGCGATCACATCGACCTGGCCGGAGGCGGCAAGAGCGGAGGGCACGCCCAAGAGGTCGAACGATTCTTCGCCCGTGAGGCCGAGCGATTCACTTGTATCATTGCCGAGGAATTGCAGCGGCAGGACGCCCATCTGTACCAAGATTGGAACGGTGAATACGCTCGAAGCTTTCGGCGATAACGGCCTTTACCCCGAGAAGCAGCGTGCCTTTTGCGGCCCAGTCGCGCGAGGACCCAGAGCCGTACTCTTTGCCCGCAATGATTACGAGTCCAACGCCTTCAGCCTTGTACTTTACCGAGGCGTCGTAGATGAACATTTTCTCGCCATCCGGTATGTGGCGAGTCCATCCACCTTCAATACCTGGGACCATCTGATTCCTCAGACGGATGTTGGCAAAGGTCCCGCGTACCATCACCTCATGGTTACCGCGGCGTGCGCCGTAGCTGTTGAAGTCTCCAGGCTTCACGCCGAGTCCGATCAGATACTTGCCTGCGGGGCTGTCCTTCGGTATTGAACCGGCGGGCGAGATGTGATCGGTAGTTACCGAATCGCCCAGGACGGCGAGCGCACGAAGGCCGAGGAAATCTTTGACGAAGGTTCGAGGATCGACCAGAGTTTCAAAATAAGGCGGTTGTTTGATGTAAGTGGAATCGTGGGTCCACTCGTAGATACTGCCTTCCGGTACCTTGATGGAATTCCAACTCAGGTCTCCGGTAAACACTTCCGCGTATTCCTTTTGGAAGAACTCGGTTCGAGCCGACGCTTTGACGACAGCTTCGACCTCTTCGGCGGAGGGCCAGATGTCCTTCAGGTAGACGTTCTTGCCGTGTTCGTCTTTGCCGAGCGATTCCTTGGTTATGTCGATGTCCACGCGTCCGGCGATGGCGTAAGCGACAACCAGCGGGGGAGACGCGAGGTAATTTGAGCGCACCAACGGATTGACACGCCCCTCGAAATTTCTATTTCCACTTAGTACGGCAGCGACATTCAGGTTCCCGTGAGTTACTGCCTCGGCTACGTTATCCGGGAGTGGCCCGCTGTTTCCAATACAAGTCGTGCAGCCGTAACCTACCAGGTGGAAATTCAATTTCTCCAGGTAAGTCATAAGACCGGCGTCGTTCAGGTAATCGAAGACCACTTTAGATCCGGGGGCAAGCGACGTCTTCACCCAGGACTTCGCGGTAAGGCCCTTCTCGACGGCTTTCTTGGCCAGAAGACCGGCCGCAACCATCACGGAGGGGTTCGAAGTATTGGTGCAGCTGGTGATGGCGGCGATAACTACCGCGCCATCGTGAATCTTCTCCTTGTGGCCATCGACCGCCAGATCGGCCACTTTGGGCGAGCCATTCAGAGAAGAAAGGAAATTCTCCTTCACGTCGGGCAATTCGAGGCGGTCCTGAGGACGCCGAGGACCGGCCATGGACGGAACGACTTTCGAGAGATCGAGCGAGAGTGTATCGGAATAGACGGGATCTGGAGAGTCGGCGGTGAGGAAAAGCCCCTGTTCTTTCGCATACGCTTCAACTAAGTTGACGCGCTCCGCCGAACGATTCGTGAGACGAAGATAGTCGAGAGTTACAGCATCAATAGGAAAGACTCCGATGGTTGCGCCGTATTCGGGAGCCATGTTACTAATGGTCGCGCGATCGGCTAATGAGAGGGCACTTACTCCGGGGCCGTGGAACTCGACGAACTTACCCACGACGCCCTTTTTCCGGAGCATCTGGGTTACGGTGAGTACTAAGTCGGTAGCTGTTGCTCCTTCGGGCAGTTTTCCACTGAGCTTGAACCCGACAACCTGCGGAAGCAGCATGGAGATGGGCTGGCCGAGCATACAAGCTTCCGCTTCGATGCCGCCCACGCCCCAACCAACGACGCCCACGCCATTGATCATGGTTGTGTGGGAATCGGTCCCCATGAGGGTGTCGGGATAAGCCTGAAGAATGCCTTTTGAGGAATCGCTGAAGACAACACTGGCCAGGTATTCGAGGTTCACCTGATGAACGATGCCCGTATCGGGCGGAACTACGCGGAAGTTACCGAACGCCTTTTGTCCCCAGCGAAGGAATGCATAGCGCTCCTGATTGCGCGAGAACTCCAGGATTGCATTTTCCTGAAAGGCTTGCGCGGAGCCGAACGCATCAACCTGGACGGAGTGATCGATGACGAGATCGGCGGGAATCAGCGGGTTCGCGAGATTCGGGTCGGCGCCAAGTTTCTTGAGTGCGTCTCGCATGGCGGCGAGATCGACAACACAGGGAACGCCGGTGAAGTCCTGCAGCAGGATGCGGGCGGGGCGGAACTGGATTTCCTGGGGGGCTGTTTTTGCATCCCATTTGGCGACGTATTCAATGTCGCTGGGTTTGACAGTGCGATCGTCTTCGAAGCGAAGCAGGTTCTCCAGCAGGATTTTAATGGAGTATGGGATTCGCGATAGTTTGCCGCCGGCGGCCTTCTCCAGCGCATCCAGACGGAAGATCTGATAGTCGCTGCCGTTGACGCGCAAGGTAGAGGCAGCGCCGAAGCTATTTTTACTGGCCATTTTATCTTTAGTGTAGTGCAGTGTTTACACAAACTACATGTAATCAGGCTGCTCAATGCCAAGTACGGACAAAGTAGCGAGCAACTGAGTATGCGCGTAGTGGGTGAGCCAGAGTAGGGCGTTCCGCTTGTCCGTATCCTCTTCGGTGATGACAGAGGTTCCGTGATAGAAGTTGTTGAACTCCTGCGCCAACTGAAAGGCATACTTTGCGACGTGCGCAGGTTCGCCTGAAGCGATGGCGCGCTCAATGGCGCTGTCCGCCTTTGACGCAAGCAGCAAAATTTGCCAGAGATTTTCGGATTCGAGACACGCCTTCATGGTTTCAGGGGTTAGGACAAGGCTGAAATCGGGAAGAGTGCCGCCCCGATCGACAAATTTGCGCAGGATGTTTCCTGCCCTGACGGCTGCGTACTGCACATACGGGCCGGTTTCGCCTTCAAAGCTAAGAGCTTCGTGGAAATCGAAGGCGATGACGGAATTGCGCGTGAACTTCAGCATGAAATAGCGCAGTGCGCCGACGGCGATTTGTTCGGCAACGCGCCTACGCTCATCGGAGGGCGATTCGGGGTGCCGGTCTTCAACTTCGGCGAGCGCGGTTTGAATTAACTTGTCGATCAGGTCGTCGGCTTTTACGCCAAGGCCTTTGCGGCCGGAGACTTCAATATATGGGCGGCGCTTGTCTTCATCGGAGAGTTCAATGCCCATTTCGACGCAAGTGCGCGGAGAGAGAGCGACCATCTCATAGGAGAAGTGAACCGATGCGTCGGCCTGCTGGTTGAAGCCGAGGGCACGCAACCCTGCGACTACGACGTCTTGCAAATAGGACTGACGCGAATCGATGACGTTGAAGACTTTCGCGGCGTGGCCAAAGCCGGGAGTGGCGGGAGCGGCGGGGTCATCTGTGGTAACCCAAAGTTGATGCCCGCCGGGGTAGGTGAACCAGGGCTGGTAGAAAAAGTCCTGCCCGAGCAGCCCGAATTTCCACAGCTGGTAAGCGATATCTTTGCCGACGTAGGTCACGGTGCCGTTCGAGCGCACGATTACCTTGCTGTCGTCTTCGGATTCGGCTTCGAGCGTCCGACGCCGATTCGCGGAAGGCGGAAGACGGCATCACCCAACAGCCTTTGTTCTTACCTTGCTCTTCGAAATAGATGGCGTTTCGCTGTTTGAGAAGCTCGAAAGCCTTGGCCCAGAACTTCAGATGAAGAATTTCACTTTCGCGCGGCAGAACGTCGTATTCGATGCCGAGGCGGTACATGGTTTTGATGTGCGCCTTCACGATGGCATCGGCTACGATGTGGGCCAGTTCGGCGATTTCGCCTTGACCAGACTCGATGGCGTGTAGTGTTTCGCTACGCCAGGCGAGCGATTCCGGCACTTCTTTGTAATAGGCGGAGGTGCGCGCGTACAGGTCCCAACAGATGTAGTCGAAGGGCTTGGCTGGATCGTCTATGAGTGCCTGAATTGCGGCGGCACTCTGCTTTTCGAGATAGTGGAAGCCGACGACGACATCCGCAACCTGGACGCCGGTGTTGTCGATATAGTTCTGCACTTCGACATTGCGGCCGCGTTTGCGCAACATGCGTACGAAGGTATCGCCAAGAACGGCGTTGCGGAGGTGTCCAATGTGAGCGGCTTTGTTCGGGTTGATGTTGGTGTGTTCGACTACGATTTTTTCGGAGCTTGGATCGGTGGCGGTCGTTGGGGTGTTTTTCAGCAGCCCCATGGCGTAGCTGGCACGATCGAGACGCACGTTGATGTAGCCGTTGCCCGCAATTTCGAGTGAGGCGATCCCTTCGAGTTGGCCGAGGCTGGCGGCCAGGTCTTCGGCGATTGCCTTGGGCGGCTTCTTTAGCTGCCGGGCAAGCTGAAACGCAACCGGTATGGCGAGTTCACCGAACGAGCTCTGTTTAGGCTGTTCAAGCGTGACCTTCGGTGCTAGCCCGAATTTTTCACTGAGTTGCCGCTCAATGGCGGCGGATAGCTTCTGTTCTATGTCCTGGAACACTAGTTTCCAGTATGCCGGACGCGGGGATTAACACGGCACCGCTCCTTGGACTCAAGTTAAAAGAAACGGATCCTGCGGACACTCGATAGATCGTTCCGGTCAAGACGTCTTGCAACTGAGTGCCGTCCGCAAAGTAAGCGGATACGGGAATGGTTGGAGTGTTCTGAGCCGAACCGTTGTTCAGAGCTATGATGACCACGTCACGTCCTTGAACGCGCGCATAAGCGTAGGTATTCGGAGCAGCCGCCGCTTGTTGCGTGTCCCCGGCCAGCAGCGTGACGAAATTTCCACTTGTCAGGGACGTGTGCTGCTTTCGCAAGCGGGCGAGCTTCGTATAGAAGCTAATTAAGTTCTGATCCGGCGGTCCATAGATACCGGGATCTCCGGGCTGATCGGTCCAGGGATAAGGCGCTCGCGTATAGGGATCGCCGATCGGGCCGTTATCGCCATTGGCTCGCGATGGCGCGTTCAAGCCCGCTTCGTCACCGTAAAAAGTCATCGGCGCGCCAATATAAGTGAACTGGAAAATGGCGGCGAGTTGCAGCCGTTGTTTGGCTTGGATGAGTCCGTTGTCGCCCAGTTCGGTGAGGACGTAGAGCGCGCGGTTTGTGTCGTGAGAATCGATCAGGTTCAGCATGGCGGCGGTCGCCTGCGGCGGGTAATCGTCCCGAATGGCGCGATTGGCCGTGTCGAATTGACTTGGCGTCAAAGGAAGAATGGCGTCATTGCCGTTATCGTTACTGTCGATCCAGTTGTACGCCCCACGTGCAAACCCGAGCACGTTGCGCCGGAAGCGGTAGTTCATTACGGAGTCCAGTTGATCCCCGGCCAGCCAGGGGCTCGCGTTCGCCCAGAGTTCGCCGATCAGCGGCCCGTCGCTTTTGTATTTTCTTGCGAATTGGCGCGTGGCGACCCACCACTGATGCGAGAAATTCGGATCTCCCGCAACATCGAAACGCCAGCCGCCCGCTCCGGCTTTGTACCAGTGCTGCATTACGTTATCGGGGCCGCTATAGAAGAAATCCTGAACGGCTTTTTGGGTGTGGTCGAAAGTTGGGAGAGAATCTACGCCGCCCCAGTTCGGGTAATCGCTCGAATTGCACGGTACGTTGGCATCGTTGAAATGAAACCACGCGCGATAGGGCGACTGCAGAGACTGACACGCGCCCACTGATTGAAACCTCCCGTAACGGTTGAAGTAGAGGCTGTCGGAAGAGGCGTGATTGAAAACGCCATCCAGAATGAGATGCATTCCGCGCGCCTTCATAGCCGTCGCGAGCGCAGTGAACGCAGCGTTTCCTCCGAGCGCCGGGTCAACATTGAGGTAATCATCCGTATCGTAGCGATGGTTGGAGCTCGCGGTGAAAATCGGGGTCAGGTACAGCGTGTCGAAGCCGATGTTTTGCAGGTAGCCGAGTTCCTGCTGAATTCCCTGCAAATCGCCGCCGTAGAACACGTTGCCGAAATCGTTGGGGCAACTGGACGAACGGGGATCGCAGAGCAAACTGTTCCACGGAGTCACGTCGATCGTGCTTGAAACGGGTGTTCCGTATAAGGACGGACATCCTGTGGCGCTGCCCGGCGCGCAGTAGTCGTTGGTTGGGTCTCCGTTGCGGAAGCGGTCGGGGAAAATCTGGTAAACGTTCGCTTTGGCGAGCCAGGCGGGCGTCTGGAAGTGAGGATCGTAGACCGTAATCTGGAAGGAGTTGAGAGGCTCGGTATCGGAGGCGACGCCGGTTCCATCTTTGTTCAGGTTGTCGTAATCGTCTATGTAATCGTCGCTGTAGAAAGCTGTCACTGGTCCGCGCGTGGCAATGAACTTGTAATAGAAGATTGCCGGCTTCGCGGGCATGGTGAGAGTTACTTTCCAGGCATCGTAGGTAATCGAATTTTCCGTGACGTTCTGGTCGAACGGCATCGGGGTGTCGATTGGTCCCGCCGTTGCGCCCGTCCCGGTATCGAGAATGTAGGCGCGAACGCTCACGTTGTTCAGATCGAAGTGAGCGGATCGAAAGCGCAAAGTGATTTGAGAGCCCTCGGAAACAGCGCCTTCGGAACTGCGGTAGAAGGAGTCGAAAGTGTCGTGTTTAAAGGCGGCCTTTTCGTTTGAACTGAACGCGCCCGACTGAGCAAAAAGAGAGCATGAAAACAGGAGGGTAATGAATTGAGCGGACTTTGGCAAAACTCAAAATGCCTTGTAGACGATCTCCGGTGCAGGCGCGTTTAGTAGCATAACAATCGCAACGGCGAGTACTACAAGGGCGGTGCCCCATACTGTCCGAACGTATCGCGAAAGCAGGACCGGCTGACTCTCCCACTCGAACGACAACACCCACGCCCGGGCCGATTCCCATGCCTGGAGCAGAATGGAAGAACCCAAGAAGATCACGATCCACATTAGCCCAACCGCCGGCGCTCCCAACCTGTCCGTCACGGAGCCAAGTTGTTTCCAGTTCGACCAGAACCATAGCAGCGTGAAAGTGAACCAGGTGAAAGTAAGTCCGCGCGCAAAAACGTTATAGAGCCAGCCATTTGAAAGTGCCTTGAAGGGCTTCCGGCCCATCCACTTACTCATCAAAACCTGATAGAGCTTGGTCACGCTGACGCCTAGCCCCTGCAGTAAGCCGAAGAACAGAAATACGGAGGTCTGACCGTGCCAGACGCCGACCAGGAAGAAGGTAACAAAGAAAGCAAAAACGCCAAGAAACGGTTCAATCGCCACGGACGAGTAGCGGCGCATCAGGCTGATGAGCAGCGGATTATAGACGTAGGTTTTCAGCCATTCTGAGAGCGTGATGTGCCAGCGGCTCCAGAAATTCATGAAGTTGTCCGAGGAGAATGGACGGTTGAAGTTCTCGGGCAATTCGATGCGGAGAAATCTCGCAATTCCAATGACGATATCGATGTAGCCGGAGAAGTTGCAATACAGGTAGAACGGATACGCGGCGGCGATAACGATACCGTTGGTAGTGCGCTCCTCCAGACTTTGACCGGATGCCAGATTACGCAGCGCCTCCGTCCGCGCTATCGAAAGAAATAGCGAGAGCACGTTCACTTTGAAGAAGCCGATGACGATGCGCTCAAACGCCTGGCCGGCGATCAGAACATCCAATTTCAGAGGTACCGGCGCGAGTTGCATCTCGGCAAAATCCTGATACCGCTGAATCGGGCCGGACACTAACGTCGTGAAGTTCAACGTGTAGTTCAGGTAAGACGTCAAACTTACCTTTTCCGGAATGTTCCCATCTTTCGAGTCGATGATCAGGTGTAGAACCCGGAAGAAGATGTACGAAAGCCCAAGCGTTATGTAAGGGAACGGCAGGAACAGAGGGGACGGGACGAAGGAATACTTCTTGAGCCAGACAAACGCGGCGATACCGCCCACCAGCAATGGAACGAAGGCGGCCCGCTTGGCGCCCTTCTGCATCAGCCGGAGGCTAGCGAACCCAAATGCAAGGAAGGCAACCAGGGGCAGCCAGGAAACCGGGTTAAGCGAGAAAAATCCGAGAAAACAAATGCTCGCAATCAGCAGAATGGCCTGCCGCCACGCGACCGACCGCCCGAGGTTGAATACGATCACAACCACGAGTGCAAATCCGAGAAACTCTAGCGAAGCGCTACCCATGCGAACTGTTCAGCTCACTCCTTTTCTAGGCCTCGGCCAATTCAAAACCGATGGCTCGCACGTTCATAGGAGCCCCTTGCACATCCGCGGTTTCGACGTCGAGTTCCCAAAGAGTCGTTCCGTCCTCCGACTTCTGAATCTGGGTAAATCCAAGTTTTGAATAGTGATCTTCGACCAGTTTGTTGCGGTCCGTAGGCTTGTAAGTTCCTGAGAGCTTGCGCACGCCCTGCCGTTTCGCGTGTTCCAAGATGTGGCGCAAAACCATCTGCTCGACGCGCCTCCCGAGAACCCGGCAACTCATTAGCCAGGTATCGATTTCCCATTCGGAATAGGAGATTTGGCGGCAGATCACTACGCTGATCATTCCGTTATCGCCAAAGGTGTCCGACAAACGAACCTGCAGAGTGAAGCACTTCGGATTGCGCTCCGCTTCCGCTACATCGGCTTCCGTGTAACGCTTTGTCGTCAGATTGTACTGATTGGATTTATTTATCAGCTGCGAGATACGGGCGCGGCCTGTGGCGTCGAACGGCTGGAAGGTGATCTCCATGTTCAGCGATGCCAGATACGCATCCACATCTCCGGCCTGTTGCTGCAAACTAACCCGGCGCGCGTTGTCCTGATAAAAGCTTGCACGCTTCACGTCTTCTTCAGAGAACACAACAGACTCGAAATAACCCGCGGCCGCCAATGTACGGGAGTAGAGAGCGGGATCGGCGGGCAACTCCGGAACCGCAACTTGCGGCAAGATCTGGCGCACCAGACCGCGCTCCGCCGGATTGTCGTCGAGCAGAACCATGGACTCGAGCCCCAGCGATAGCTCTTCGGCTATGGCTTTGATGTTGGTCGCTTTGTCGTTCCAATTCGCCTGGAACACCGCAATATGATCTTCACGCAGCAGCATCTCCGGATGTTTTGAAAAGGGCAGCCGTGCGACATCGTCGTTATTCTTCGAACAGACTGCGAGCACTACACCACGCTCCCGCAGATCCAGCGCAAGACGCTGCACACTCAGATGGGCTTCGCCGGTGGCATCTCCTTGCGCGCATTGGATGCCTTCAAGGCCATCGTCTCCGATAATTCCACCCCACACCGTGTTGTCGAGATCCAGCACCAGACAGCGGCGGCTCTTCCCGCGCAGAGCCCCAATCACCCGCGCCACGTGGTCGGCGTACAACGGCAGATATGTATTTGAAAATGGCAGCTTCGCCATGTTCCACTGCGTTGGGCAGTGCCAGTCTGCAAGACCCACCGTCTCGGCAATGCCCGCCACATCGAGCAATACGTCTTCAGTACCGAACACGCTAGCCGCAAGTCCCTGATTGATTCTGTCGATGACATTTTGCAGAGTGCCAGGAAGTAACCGGTCCAGGCTTCCGAACAGGCGTTCAGGCGGAGCGGCGAGAGTCTGAAGAATGCAAATTGCTTTGCTATTTTTCTTAAGACCCGACCGGACCGTCTCGATGTAATCAAGAGCGGCGCCAACGGTGGCCGCCGTCTCTTCCGCGCTTCCAGCTTTGCTCCGCAGCCGAAGCGCCCGGTAATCAATGGCTATCAAAACGCCATCGGGATTGGCCCGGTTGATAGCGGATTCGGGCGAGAGCGCATCCTGAATCACCTGATCGTAGTCGGCCTTGATACACTCCAGGGCAATTCCATGGCGCGCGGCTGTCGCAACCAGCGCGGGCACAATGAAATCCACCGTGGAATTGCTCAGCACACCCAACCGAAACGGGGTCAAGGGTTTCAAAGAGCGGCCGGTTTGGCGAGCTTTAGCCAAGACCTTTGCCAGACGGTTCAGTTCGTTTTCATCAAGCGAGTGCGTGGCCAGCGACTGGATGTGCTGGCCGAGATCGCCATCCGCTTCAAGAACGGACCGGCACTCGGCCGAAAAATTAGCTGGAGCCGGTGAAAGCCAGGAGAGATTGGTGTAAAGACTATTACTCATTCAAAAAGATCCAAGCGGGAAAAGACCGAAGCGGCGAGTGGTCACAACTATAGTTCGACACTGCGCCTCAAAATCTTTAGATGCGTTTCGCCGGTTTGCTCTTACTCTGTTTCAGGACGTTTTTGATTTAATTAGATCGGCGAACTCGCCGACATTCTTGAGTTTACCGATTTCAGAGGCGGAAAATTTGATATTGAACGCCTTCTCGACCGTAAGTACAAGACGAATATGACTCAGGCTGTCCCATTCGTCTACATCGTCGGCGGTGAGGTCTGGCCGGACAACGATGGAATCGTCGTCGAAAACCTTACGAAATATGCCAGTAAGTTTTTGGTATATCTCGGCTGTTTCCATTTCCCTCCGGTGAAATCGTATGGTACCGCAGATCTAAGCTCTGACTGCGGAAGCCCCGCCGTTATTTGAATACTCGCGCATCCGGTCTAAAAAGTCCCGCGGCACACGAACATTGCCGCGCCGCCCCGAACCCAAGGCAATGTCGGGTTTTGCCGCCCCGTGGAAGTCAGAACCGCCGAGCGGCAACAATTCGAGTTCTTCGGCCATTCGCAAGTAATAGGACTGAAGTTCCGGAGAGTGTTCGGAATGGTACACTTCAAGACCCAACAAGCCCGGCTTCCTTCAGCCGCGAAATGACCCGGCGTTCTGAATCGTCGTGCGGCAGCGCCAGCCGAACGGGGTGTGCAATAGCCGGAACGCCGCCGCCTTGCCTGATAAACTCGATGACCTCTTCCGTGTTCAAGCTCTGACGCTCTATAAATGTTGGGGCATCTTCGCCGATGAACCGTTTGAAGGCGTCATCCGCGTTTTTTGCGTAGCCCTTCTCGACCAACACGCGTGCAAAGTGCGGCCGCCCGGCCAAACTCCTTCCGCGGGCCTCCACTTCTTCAATGGTGACGTCGATACCCTTTTCACGGAGCGCGTTTGAAAGCCGCAAATTGCGGTTTCGACGGTCCTCACGCTGGCTGGAAAGCCATTTCAGGAAGGCTTCAGCCGGTTCGCCGGAGGGAAAATAGCCAAGCACGTGCGCGTAACGAACGCGCTCGCCCTCTATATCCAGCCGCGAATTCAGCTCGATTCCTTGTACCAGATCAAGACCGGTCGCCTGTGCTAGCCCACGGGCCTTCTCGTATCCGGCGAAAGTGTCATGATCGGTGATCGCAAGCGCATCGAGGCCCGTACTGACGGCGAGTTGTACCAAGTCTTCGGGACTTAAGGTTCCATCCGACTCGCTGGTGTGGGAGTGCAGATCAATGAGTCCGGACGGGCGGGATTTGGGGCGGTTCTGTCACTGGTGAATTTTTGCTTCCGAGTAGACTTCAAACGAGAAAGTCTCGCCGCATGTGTGGGCGATCAATCGGCCAGGACCGAGCGCTTTCTCTCTCGTATGGTTTTCAAAGAAAATCGCCCCATCGGTGCTGCCGCCGGGCTTTAGCTTCATTGGAACGAACGTAATCGCGGAAGCTGCGGCTGCCGCTTTGATGCGGGGATTGATAAATTGCCCCATGGCGGCTTCCCTCCGCTGCTCATATCCGTTGGTCGACCTGTAGTTGGACAGCGCGTAAATCGTACTTTCGTAGAGGAGTTGGAGCTTCACGACGTCCGTCCGGCTGGCCTTTTCGAGCAGCGATTCGACAACATCGTCAGCCGAAACCGAGGGGAGAACGGTTCCGTCCTGGCGAACAAAGGAAAAATCGGCTGGCTTTACGGTCCAAGAAATCAGGGATCCATTCGTGATGGTGACCTGCACGACGTTGAAATCTTTGATGTGGGGCGGCAGCGGCGCAAACATCACGGTGATCCCGTTTCGTGTCAGGGCTTCATACTCCATCCCGTGAGATTCGAACTCGAGCGGAAGCTGGTTCGCCGGTGGTGCAGCATCCTGTGTGGCCGGAGTATTCGTGGAAGCGGGTGGAGCGGGACGAACTTGACCCGGCGCAACAGTACCTGGCGCGACACCCGGGGCAACCTGCCCAGGCTGTTGCTGAGGCTGAGCGAATGCTGAAAGAACGAAAACTGCCGAGACAATGCACGCGTACACTAAGGGCGTGCGCGCGCTTAGATGAATCATCAAAAGACCCACCTACATAATAGACGGTAGATTACCCAAAATACGGACGAGTTTGGCTGCGGTCGCTAAGTCCGTTTGTGCCGGAGACTACCAAGGAAAACGATACCGGTTAGAAAGATAGCCCACGCTTCTGGCTCGGGGATACTGACAAGCGCCGCCGGTGGAACCTCCGGTCCGATCCCGCCCGCTCCGAAAGTCCTGAGAAGCGCCACATTCGGGAAAGTGTCCACAATCGCGTTGTTCGTGGACGGAGCGCCCGTGCGGAGGTTGAAGGCCGTCGGCAGGATCAAGAGCGGACTACCCGGGAGATCGCCCGCGAACACGTCTTCATCGAAGGGAGTGGGCCCGGCTTCGGCATGATAGGCCACATTCAGCAGCATGGGATGAATCGCCTCTGCGTCCAACGGAGCCTCAATACCGTCGAAAGCGGAATCAGACGGCTCTTCCCGGTCCCGGGTAGGAGTCATAGGTACCAAGGACAATCGATTTCCGCAACGTGTCCGCACCAGGTTTGTACCATCGCTTAGAACATGCTCGCCCTGCGGGATACGGAGCTTACGCGCCGTCCAATAGATTTTGTCTTGTATCCGGTAAGACGCGTACATATCGGTCTGGCGAGGCAAGGACAGGGCAACCGTATGGATCCCAATCGGGGCGTAATGTTCGGCAACTACCCGGTCAATTCCGCGGATCCTGCTAAGTTCTTCGTCCGAGTACACACCTCCGGGCACGACGGAAAACCGGAAGACAGCGCGTCTGATCTGCGAATTGGAATCGGCAACGTGGTGAGGACGAATGTGACTCTCGTGCGAGCAGGCAGTCATCCACAAAGCCGCCATAACAGACAGCGACAAGCAAAATCTGGTTCTCAATCTAACGTAATTCCTTCCCGAAAGGGTAGTGTTCGGGAAATAAGTGGGTGTTTTGGAATAATTCTCTTAAGATATTTCCGATTAATTCAATTTCGCCGGGCCGCGACCATCACAGAACCCTGAACGAACCCAAGCACACGAACCCAACACGCGATTTTGCGCTATAATCAGGGAGTCTGAGCACTTGCGCCCACTCTTCAGACCCTCTGAACTAAGTCAGATCTTCTGGACTCTGTTTCTTAGAAATTTTAAGAGGAGATTCACGTGGCAGATCTCACCACATTTTGGAATTGGCGCGGTCAATATGTCGGCTACCGCCTGGACGACTGCCTGTTCTCTTACGACGGGCGCCAAGTCGGTTACTTTGCCGAGGGTGACGAGGTCTACGGGTGTGACGGGAGCTATCTGGGTGAAGTCCGGAACTCAAGCAGCCGACTGATCACAAATCTCACCAAAAAGGCGTGGACAAGAAGAAGCCTGGCGCCCAGGTCTTTGAAGAGTTCTCCGGGACATCCCGACGTTTCCGAAAAACCAATGCTGCCCGGCTACGAGGATTTCCCGGTTACGCTCGCGTCCTAAGCGCTACTGGAGCGGCAATGCCAGCAGGGCTTCGCAGCCCGGTCCTTCGATGGCGTTCCGGAGCGATAAGGATCCGTGGTGCGCTTCGGCGATTTGACGGCTTAGAACCAAACCGATTCCTGAACCGCCCCGCTTGGTGGTGAAGAACGGCACAAACAGATTCGCCGTATTCGATAGACCCGGGCCTTCATCACGAACGATAATCTCGACGGTAGCGGGCGTCCTCTCATGCCGGACGAAGACGCGGCCTCCAGTCTCAAGAGAAGCGTCAACGGCGTTCCGAATCAGGTTGATCAGTACCTGTTCCAACTGATCCGGATCGCCCTGAATCGTGAGCGCGGGACACTCTTCAAAAAACACCTGCACTCGTGTTTCGAGTGCCGTGACCCGGCGCAGCAAAGATGTAACCTCGACTGGACCAAACTTCGGCGGCGGCAGTTTAGCGAGCCGTGCGTAAGCGCTCATAAAGCGGCTCAGCGATTCGGACCGGGTGGCGATGACATTCAAGCCGCGCGACATGTCTTCCGTCCAATCTTCCGGCCGGGGATCGGTCTTCACAAGCAGTTCCAGACTTTGCGCGATCGACTTGATAGGCGTTAAGGAATTATTCAGCTCGTGCCCGAGCACACGCACCAACCGTTGCCAGGCTTTCAGTTCCTCTTCGCGCAGAGGCCTGGTCAGGTCGGTGACAACCAGAAGATAATGACGGACGCCGCCTTCCCGAAACAGACTGCGGCTGACACCCCAGCGGCCCGCACCGCTTGGAAAGGATCGCTGGATGGTTCTTTCGTCGGGACCGATGAGAAATTCACCCAGGCCCAGCGACGTGGCGTCGCGCGCGAGCATTCGCTCCGAGGGTTGTGAGAGAAGCCTCTCTCCGGCGCGATTGACCAAACGTAAGACCTGTTGAGGATCGAAGGCAAACACGGCGACATCGATCTCTTCCATTACTTTCCGCAAGAGAGCGGTGGCTTCTAGCGCACCAAGGCGCTGATCCCGGAGAGTCGCGGCCATGGCATTGATCTGCTGCATGACCTCGCCCAGAGGCTCGTTTGGATTTTCTACACGGCCACGAATGGAGTAGTCTCCCTCGCGGATGGCTTCGAGCAAATTGGCGAGAGTGCGCAGCGGATTCGCCACTCGTTCGCGCGCCGCGAAACAAAAGCCTAGCCACAGGCCAATGATGAGCGGAGCAATGGTCCATTGCAGGCGTGCCGGGTAAGCCGCCGGTGAATACAAGCAGCAGGCTTGCGGCGACGGCGGGCAGACCGCCTCCCAAGGCAAGGAGAAGAACCCGCGTTTCGTGCGAGATCTTGAATTTAAATTTAGAGGCCAAAACGCTGCAAGCGGCGGTAAAGCGCGCTACGGCTTAGGCCGAGGGCGCTTGCTGCATGACTGACATTACCACCATAACGCGCCAGCGCCTTCTTAACAAGAAACCCTTCGACTTCTTCGAGGCTCATTTCTTCAAGCCGCCCGGCGGTGACAGATCCCGCCCGCAATGCAAGATCGCTAGCCCGGATGCAATTGACTTGCGTCATCAGAACGGCACGCTCGACGACATGGTTCAACTCGCGAACGTTGCCTTGCCACGCATGCTCCTGCATAGCTTGCAAGGCGTTTTGGTCGAAGCCGACGATGTTCTTACGGTAGCGCCGGGCATGCGTGCCGAGGAAGTAATTCGCTAAAGGCGCAATATCCTCGCGCCGTTCACGGAGCGCCGGAATATGAATCTCAATGGTGTTCAGCCGGAACAGCAGATCCTGACGGAAGCGGCCATTCTGAACCTCTTGGGGCAAATTCGCGTTGGTTGCGGAAATCACCCGAACGTCCACTCTCTTCGTCTTCGAAGAGCCTACGCGTTCCATTTCCCCGATCTCGAGAACCCGCAACAGTTTCGATTGGAGATTCATCGGAACGTTGGCTATCTCATCAAGGAACAGGGTTCCCGTGTCGGCCAGTTCAAAGCGTCCGACGCGGTCCATCTTGGCATCCGTAAAGGCGCCCTTCACATGGCCAAACAGCTCGCTCTCGAATACGCCTTCGGCCAACCCTCCGGCATTAACCGTCACCATCGGCTTCGCGGCACGCGATGAAATGCCGTAGAGAGTGCGCGCGACCACTTCTTTCCCGGTCCCAGGCTCTCCGGTAATCAATACGTTCGCGTCCGAAGGTCCGACTCGTGAAATCAAATCAAGAACCGGCTGCATGGCTGGGGACTGCGCGATCATGTTCGGCAGATTCTCCCCGCGCAGCAGAGCGTTTTCCGCTTCCAGCCGCTGTCCGCGCCGGATCGCTTCGCTTAATTCAAGCTGTGTCCGCACGATGGTGGATAGCCGTTCATTTTCCCAAGGCTTCTGAACGAAATCGCGCGCCCCGCGCCGCATCGCTTCGACGGCAAGATCGATACTGCTCCAGGCCGTCATCACAATAACTGGAAGAGTGGAATCCGTTTTCTGAATATTCGCCAGCAGTTCGAGACCCTCTTCGCCCGACGTCGTGTCGCGGCTGTAGTTCAGGTCGATCATGGCGAGATCGAAATCGCGATTCTCGATATTCTGCAGAGCCTGTTGGGGCGACTCGGCCGATTCTATTTTGTAGCCTTCGCGCTTCAGCAGCAAACGCAGCGCTTCCAGCACATCCGGCTGATCGTCGGCGATCAGGATGCGCATCTGCGATGCGGCTGCTCTCATGACGCCCGGGCGGCCGGGTTCTGCTGAATCCAGCCATCCTCAATGTAAATGATCCTGTTCCCGTATTCCGCGTTCTTTTCGTTGTGGGTGACCTGAATGATGGTGGTGCCTTCATCGTTCAGCTTCTTGAACATTTCCATGATTTCCTTGCCCTGGCTGGAATGCAGGTTGCCGGTCGGCTCGTCGGCGAGGATCAGTTTCGGGTTGGCGATCATGGCTCGCGCTATCCCGACCAACTGCTGCTGTCCACCCGAAAGCTGGTTAGGGAAAAGGTCCTTCTTCCCGACCATGCTGAAGCGGTCGAGGGTATCGCAGACAATGCTCTGCCGCTCCGATTTCTTGACGTTGCGATAAGAGAGCGGTATTTCGAGATTCTCGTACACAGTGAGCGAGTCGAGCAGATGATAGCTCTGAAAAACAAATCCGATGTATTTCTTGTAGACTTCCGAGCGGTCTTTCTTGCTCAAGCGGTGAATCGGGTGATCGAGAAAATGATATTCCCCAGTCCAGGCGGTATCGTGCATCCCCAGCAAATGCAGGAGTGTGGATTTACCGGCGCCGCTCGGACCCATGATCGAAATAAACTCGCCTTCTTTGATGTCGAGGTTGATACGCCGCAGCACAAAGGTTTTGGACGGGCCCTGCTCGAAGTACTTTTCGATATTGCGTAGAGAAATCATCTTACAAAGATCATTGTCGCCTTATCGTAGAACGAGCGATGGCGGGACCGGGCAGGATACGGTCACCAGATGTCCCCGGTCAAAGTGTGTGAGCACAACCCGCGGGTGGTCCTGCGCGTGTTCAAAGAGATCGAAGGGCGTGATGGAACGGGCCGTTGAACAGAGCGCCAGCACACCGAGCAAGATGGCTACCGCGAGAACATCGACATTGCGACGGATCATACAGGGACCTCCATGTTTTCCTCCACCACGCGGCCATCGAACAGATGGATAGAGCGGTCGGCATAACGCGCGTACCGGGGATCGTGAGTTACCATGCAAATCGTCGCGCCGCCGCGATGCAACTCGCGCAAGAGATCCATCACTTGTTCGCCGTTTTGAGAGTCGAGGTTACCGGTGGGCTCATCGGCCAGCAGAATCGAGGGATCTCCAGCGAGCGCCCTCGCCACCGCTACACGTTGCTGCTGACCGCCCGACAGCTGCGAAGGGTAGTGCTTGATACGATGCGACATGCCGACCCGCTCCAGCGCCTCGTGAACTTTTTTCTTGCGGTCGGCGGATCCCATGCCGCGATAGGTCAGCGGGAGTTCGACATTCTCGTAAACATTCAGATCGCCGATCAGGTTGAACGCCTGGAAGATGAAGCCGATCTCGCGATTACGGATCCGGGCGCGTTCGGAAAGCTTTAAGCTCTGAACCGGCTTGCTATTCAGAATGTAAGTGCCCGAAGAGGGCGTATCCAGCAGCCCAAGTATGGCCAGCAGCGTGGATTTGCCGCAGCCGGAAGGTCCGGAAATGGAAACGTATTCGCCGCGCTGCAGGTCGATGTGTATTCCAGCCAGCGCATGGGTCTCCACCTCGTCGGTGACGAACACCTTCGTAACACCTTCGAGATGGATCAACGGCTCGGTTGCATTCATGCTGTTCAAACTCCTTGTTCTTCTAGCTAATTACGTATGAGTGGCAAATCTAGTTCAAGCGAATTCGGGGATACGAGTCGTATCGGGTCATATCGGAGAGAATCACCCGGTCGCCGACCTTCAATCCATCAAGAACTTCGATCGTATTCACGGAAGCACGCCCCAGTTTCACGTTCACCCGGTCCGCGGCTTTGCCATCCGGCTCAATCCTAAACAGCCCAATAGTCGTGTCCTGCTCTCCCGACACCGGGCGATCCACAAATACAATGTCACGCAGGCGTTCAATTTCGATGGTTCCGTCCACGCTCAACTCCGGCCTGGCGTCGGGCGGCAGCGGCCCCAGAAGACTCACGTCAACGGTAACCGTACCATTCTGAGCCGCGGGATCGATGCGAATTACGCGCCCTGGGATGATTCCATTACGCGTATCGATCGAGGCGTCCAACCCGATCCGGACGTCTTTCATCCGGGTCTCGGCGATCTTCAGTTCCGCTTTCAACTTCTTCGGATCGGCGACCTTGGCGAGAACCGTGCCCGCTGTCACCCGCTGGCCGACTTCTACATCCACTTCCTGCAACACGCCGTCGATCCCGGCGCGAACCGTAAGCTGATCCACTTGTTTCTTTTTCAACTCATAAGCGGCCTGCGAGCTCTCGACCGTCACCTGCTGTGCTTCGACTTGCGCCTTGATGGACTGATCCGCGATATCGAGACGCTCCTTCTGAAGCGCCACCCGTTTCTGTAACTGATCCGCCTGGTCCACGGAAAGACGCGATTCCAGATCGCTCTTCAGATTCAGGCGCGTAAGTTCAGTATCACGGTCGGCGGCAAGTTTGGCCTGCGTGTATTGCGATTCCAGTTCGGCGAAGGTAGCCCTCTGATCCAGCTTGTCGCTTTGAAGCTTTACCTTAAGATTGGCAAGCGTCGCCTGATCCTGCTTTACCTGCCAGAGCGCCTTCTCGGCCTCAAGTTCCAGGTCCGGATTGCTCAAAACCAGCAGGACATCGTTGGCCTTCACCGGTTCGGAACCCGGCCTGCGAACAACCTGGGCAACGCGGCAATCGACGGCAGCCGCGATGAAGTAGATCTCCTGCGGCGTGAGCCGTCCCAATCCCCTCTCTTGCCTGTCCATGTCGCCTCTTTTGACCGTGCCGATATACATTTCGCTCATCTCGGCGGACGGTGCTGCCGGTTTTAGACGGGCGAGAGCAAAAGTGGTACCGCCAATGGCGATGATTGCCAGCGCGCCAAACGCGATGCGGCGTATGGTACGGCGCCGTGCTACTTCTTTTCCGCGAGGGACATCCATGATTTCTCTAATCTAAGGGCACGTGGAGGACCAGGAGTTCCAGGGGGTGCAGTGCAAGCGTTTCTAACAACTTAGAAAAATCACTGCTTGGAACAGCTGTCCGTTTGTGGGAAATGGCGTGCGGAAGTGCGCTGTCTCGGACCGTCAGAATGTCTGTCTCGGGCGGAAGTTGTAGGTATAGGAGAGACTCGCGTAAGAAGGCAGACGCACTCCGGCCACCGTCTCGCCTGTTATCGGGAAAACTTCTGTAGTCTGCCCTGTGTAGCCGCTGGCTATCAGGAAGTTCAGGCCGAAGTCCATTCGGTTTCTCAAGAACGAGCGGACCAGTGCGCCGCGAAACTCCCTTACAGGTACGCTGACAAAGCCGTCGCCCAGCGGTTTAGCGCCCACCTCTTCGAATTCTGCCCGTGCTTGTAATCCGAACGGCAATTTGTTGAAGGCGCCGAGTACATCAACGATCAGCCGCGGCGCTTCCGGTGTCGGTAGACCGGTGGACAAATCGCGCGCATCTGCCTTTGACACGGACGCCTGCAGCAAGCCAAATCCGAAATAGCGCCGCGCAGCTAGGGTGATGAACTGATTCCGTCCGGGGCCCTCGTCCTGCTGAAGCCCTGTGTCCGGATCGATTTTCGCGAGTGAGGCTTCCGTCGTGATGTGCGCTAACGTCACCCGGAAATCCGTGCCGAAGAAAACCTTGCTGGCGACAAGCTGATAAGAATGCTCGCGGCTGATGGGCGTTCCGCGCGTAGCGCCCGTTCCGATTCTTGGGTCGTTTGTATAGAAGGCTTCTCCGAAGCTGAAAGCGACGGTGGGCAGATTTGGATGGCCTTCGGGGCGGAACGAAACTGTCGCTTTCGGAGAATTGAACCCTACCAGAGTGTCGTATGAGTTATATGGGTTCAGTAGATCGGTGTTGTTGAACAGGATTTCGTCGCGCCGCCAGCCCAAGTCGTAATGGAGATTCTTCCACACGGAGCCGTCGAGAGATACATACGGAGCGATATCGCCAATAGTCACATTGTTTGAGGTCACTTTTTCAAACGATCCGTAGAAGGAGGGATCGGACGATTCATAATGGTCCAGATCCAATCGCCGAGGCGCGTCGCGCTGGTAATCCGAACCCGCCATCAGCGACAGCGAATTTGTAAGCCGCTTCGTGTAAGTTCCGTTCAGTCCTGTAACTGTCCGGAATTCGCTTTGACGGATTAGGCCATCGCCGAAATTTGAATCGAGCGCAAGGTTGTAAGTGCGGAAAAAGCCGGAGAGTTGGAGTTGGCCGGTGGAATCGATATGCCACACATCGTTCAAAGCAAATTCGCCAGTATGCGTCTGGTCTCGCTGGCGGGGGTCAATCGTATCGTGCAAACCGGGGGAGTTGAGCGGGACGAGTCCCGGTATGTAAGAAGATCCGTAATACCCGATGCCAAAGATGGTTAGTTCATGCGCGCCGATATCAAATTGTCTGAAGCCATTCAGTTTGTATTGCTGCCGGTGCTCCAGCCGGTCTAGGAAGCCGTTGCCATAGGCTGCCTCGAGGGCGATCCAGGATTTCACGCCGGAACCTTCCGGACTCCATCCGGCAACAACATCCGCGTCCCGATAATCTCCCGTAACTGTCACGAATGGCTCAAGGCGCGAACGAAGTAAATAAATCGCGGAAAGATTCTCCGCGTGGTTGCCTTCGCGGACGTTGAAAGCGCCGCCATCGGTCTGGACACCGTCAAGAATCGCAGGAACCATGATGTTGGGGTCGGCGTATCCGTTGCCATGAGCATTCGAAGACAAGTTATTCGAGACAAGGTAGTCACCCACCTGGATGTATTCCGCGATCGGCTCGCCGTGATCTCCCGCTACGCCGGGTGAGAAGTACTGGGGTGCTTTGATGCCGCCCGAGGCAGTCTCAATAGGCAGGCCGGGAATTGAGATTGGCGCGCCGGGGCGTCCGGGATTAGCGTCGAGTGTTTCCTGGCGCACATAGACACGCTGGGCTGGATCGGGGAACAGGATATTCAGTTCCTTCACATCGGAAGTGACGGTAACCGAGTCGTGATGGGGAATTACTGTCTCCGTGCCAGGCGGCGCCCCGAATAACGTTCCGGAGATCGCAAGAAGCAGAAGCACACGTTTCATTTTTTCGTGCTACCGGGGCGCCTGCGAGGTGTTTTCTGCCTTCGGGAGAACATTTTTACGCGGTCTTTGATAGGCAGGTTTTGGGAGAGCTCATGACCAGCCGTCCGTGTTGAACACCCTTGGTGCCAACCAGGAGATCCGCAAGCTTTTGAACCTGCTTCGACGCGCCCTTGACGACCAGAACCTCCAAACACGTGTTGTGGTCCAGATGGACGTGCGTTGTAGAGATGATTAGGCCGTGATGATCGTGCTGCAGGTTAGTGAGTTTCTCGGGCAAGAGCCGCGAATGATGATCGTAGATCAGCGTGATTGTTCCGACAACCTGTGTTTCCGGCGTCTCGACAGCCGCCGTAACCAGCCGATCCCGGATTAGATCGCGAAAAGCCTCTGATCTGTTGGTATATCCCTGCTTTGCGATGAAGCGGTCAAAACGAGCCAGAAGATTGTCGTCTATCGCAATGCCGATGC
This sequence comes from uncultured Acidobacteriaceae bacterium, assembly GCA_963845995.1. Classification (GTDB taxonomy): domain Bacteria; phylum Acidobacteriota; class Terriglobia; order Bryobacterales; family Bryobacteraceae; genus Bog-105. The sequence continues at coordinate 53,078 of CAWJUO010000014.1, forward strand.
GGCTTAACTCTGCCATATGATTTGTCCGATAATGGTTTTCAACAGCGTAGCACGATTTGAATTTCCGTATGAATAGCTGATGCACATCCCCGATGGATACCTGAGTCCTTCAACCGCCGGAATTTTCTATTGCGGAGCTGCGCCCTTCTGGTATGTGGCAATGCGGCGCGTAAGAGAGGAATTGAATACAAGAACAATTCCGCTTCTGTCGGTCTTTTCCGCCTTCTCTTTCGTGATTATGATGTTCAACCTGCCCCTGCCGGGCGGCACAACCGGGCATGCGGTAGGCATGGGGATGGCCGCTATTGTCCTCGGACCGTGGGTGTCGATCCTGGCGATCTCAATCGCGCTTTTCATTCAGGCATTGTTCTTCGGCGACGGCGGCATCACGGCATTCGGAGCGAACTGCTTCAACATGGCTATCGTCGGCTCGCTGGTTGCGTTTGCGTTCTACCGGATGTTAGGTTACGGGGCGGCGTTAACTGCGCCACGGCGGGTGTTCGCGGCGGCCATTGCCGGCTATGCCGCCATCAACGCTTCCGCATTCTGTGCGGCTATCGAACTGGGTATTCAGCCTTTGCTGTTCAAAGACGCGTCCGGGACGCCTCTCTATGCCCCTTATCCACTCAGCGTTTCTATTCCCGCCATGATGATCGGCCACCTTACTTTCGCCGGGTTGGCGGAACTCGTCCTATCGGCGGGCGTCGTTCGTTACCTGCAACGAACCGATCCCACAATGCTAAAGAGATCCGCACCGGAAGCTCCCGCATCGAAGCTTGAATCTGCGTCTATGACGCTGCGGAACCTATGGCTCGCGCTGGCACTGTTTTTACTCGCGACTCCTTTAGGAATTCTTGCCGTTGGAAGTGCCTGGGGAGAATGGCGCCTGGGCGATTTCACGAATCCGGCGGCGCGGCAACGGATTGCGGCGGTATCCTCTAACCACGCTCTACCCGCTCACATGCCTTCCGGATTGGCGCATTTGTCCACCGTTTGGAAAGCCCCGATTTCAGACTATGCGCCGAGTTTCATTCACAACTCCTCGGCGGCCTACTTGCTGTCGGCAGCACTTGGCGTTTGCTTAATCTTGGGGATTTCGCTCGTGATCGCCCGCTTTCTTAAGAAACGCCGAAAGGGCTTCGTCGAAACAACCCTGACAGGCTTATTGACGGCCATGCAGGAAGCGCTTTTTGCGGAAGATGCCGCTAACTTATCCGGCTTCTTACAATCGCTGGATGCACGTTTGAAACTAGCTGGAATCGGCGCGCTCATTCTTGCCGCGGTAGCCGTTCACCAGCTTTGGGCCCTCTTCGTTCTATTCGGCTTAAGCTTGGTGCTCGCTCTAGCGTCGCGCGTTTCACTTGTATTTGTTTCCAAGAGGATCTGGCTGCCGGTGTTAGGTTTCACTGGCGTTATCGCGCTGCCCGCGCTTTTTCTGGTCCCGGGAAACCCGCTTGTCCGTATTCCGTTAGTCGGTTGGGCTGTAACTGCCCAAGGCCTGAACAGCGCGGTGTTACTTACAATGCGCGCGGAGACGGCATCCACTTTTTCCTTGTTACTGATACTAACTAGCCGCTGGAATCATCTGTTGCGTTCCCTGCGATTCTTCCGCATCCCCACGGTTCTGGTTGTTATCGCCGAATCCACTTACAGGTTTCTCTTTCTGCTGGTGCAAAATGCGCAAAATATGATGGAGTCCAGGCAGACACGCCTGGTTGGGCATCTGCGCCCTTCTGAGCAACGCCGGTTCGCGGCGGCAAGCGTGGGAGTTCTCCTGGACAAAACCATCCAACTCAGCGGCGAGGTCCATACCGCCATGCAGGCCAGGGGCTTTCGAGGCGAAGCGAAGCTGTTGGAGGAAGTGCAACTGCGCCTTAGAGATTGGCTCCAACTTTCCGCATTTTTGACCATCGCTTTCCTCGTGTTCTGGCTGGCTCGATAGAACCCTATGCTTCCAGACGAACTGGTCTTTGACATCGCACAGGTTACCTTTTCGTACCGCGGCCAAGAAGCGCTCAGCGGTCTTTCCTTGCAAGTCAAACGAGGCGAGCGCATCGCCCTAATTGGAGCGAACGGCTCGGGAAAGTCTACGCTTCTTCGCCTGCTTGCCGGACTATCTTTTCCAGACAGCGGCAGCATCTCTCTCTTTGGCGAAGAACTCACGGAAAAGCGGCTTGAAGAAGAGGAGTATTTCTTCCGGTTCAGGAGGCGTGTCGGCGTCCTGTTTCAAAACCCCGACGTACAACTCTTCAACGCCAGCGTCTTCGAGGAAGTAGCGTTCGGTCCCTTACAGATGGGCTGGCCGCGAGATCAAATTCGCAAACTTGTACTTGAGACTTTGGAGGAAATGAGAATCGCCGAGCTACAGGACCGGGCGCCCCATCGGCTCTCCGGAGGAGAAAAGAAGCGGGTAGCGCTCGCGTCCGTACTGGTGCTGGATCCCGAAGTACTCTTGCTGGATGAGCCGACGGCAGCTCTGGACCCGCACAGCGACGATCAGATGATCAACTTACTAAAGTCGTGGGCTAACGGAAAAAAGACTGTCATTACCGCTACACACGATCTGGATACTCTGGAAGATATCGCCGACCGCTGTTATGTGCTTGATAACGGTCGAATAGCGGCCGAAGGCACGCCGCTCACGATTCTTCACGACACCCGTATGTTAGCCGCCGCAAAGTTAGTTCGCCCCCAACACCACACGCACTCTCATGGAATAACAAAGCCGCATCCACACGTACACACGTCCGATATCGGATGAAGGACGTGCGTACTGTCCAACGCAGGCAATCCCGACGGCGTTACTCTAGTGGTTGGCAATGAAGGTATCTATCGGCGCGGACCACGCGGGCTTCGACATGAAACGCGGCTTGATCGAGTTCATCAAGAATCTCGGTCACACTGTTCATGATGTCGGCACATTCGAGCCCGGCAAACCAGACGACTATCCGGATTATGCGGTGCTCGTCGCCGAAGACATCCGCTCCGGCGCCGCTGAGCGAGGCATTCTTGTTTGCGGTAGCGGCGTTGGAGTTTCCGTCGCGGCAAATAAATTCAGAGGCATTCGCGCGGGCCTCTGTCACGATCACTACTCCGCGCACCAGGGCGTCGAGCACGACGACATGAACATTCTGGTGCTGGGCTCGCGCATCATCGGCCAGATGTTAGCCCAGGACGCCACGGAAGCTTTCTTAAAAGCGGTTTTCAGCGGCGAAGAACGGCATGTTCGCCGGCTCAACAAAGTGAAAGGAATTGAAGACAGTGAGCTCAAGTAATCCTAAGACAGCCGAAACGGCCGGGGCCTTTTCGTACGCGCTTCCAGCGGATTTGAAAAGCGCGGTACAGCAAGCTCATAAGACGTGGGATGCCGCCGGAAACACGGGCCGGCTCTGGAACAAAGACGCAGCGCTTTGGACGAACACGGACGAGGGTAAGTGGCTCGGATGGCTCGACATCGTAGACCAGCAACTCACAAACGTCTCAAAGTTCAAAGCTCTGTCGGCGGAGATCCGCGAGGACGGTTTCAAGCATCTCCTGCTTCTTGGCATGGGCGGTTCCAGTCTCGCTCCGGAAGTCTTCAGCATCACGTTCGGAAAACAGCCTGGCTCGCCGGAACTGCTCGTCCTCGACTCGACCGATCCCGTGCAAATCAAAAGCCTGCGCGATAAGATCGACCCGGCGCGCACGCTCTTCTGCGTTTCGAGCAAATCCGGAACGACGCTCGAACCCAACATCTACATGCAGTACTTCTACGATGAGACGAAGAAGACTGTTGGGGATCGCGCAGGCCATCACTTTATTGCCGTAACCGATCCTGGTTCCAAGCTCGAAGGCGTAGCTGAGAAACTTGGCTTCCGGCGCGTGTATCACGGAGTTTCGAGTATTGGAGGCCGCTACTCCGCGCTGTCCGACTTCGGTCTCGTACCGCAAGCCGCTGCTGGAATCGACACTGAGAGATTTCTCAAACGCGCCAAACTGATGGTCGAATCCTGCAAAGAGGCGGATTCAAATAAGAACCCTGGCGTTTCGCTGGGTTTGGTTCTCGGCGCCGCCGCCTCTAAGTTCAAGCGCGACAAAGTTACTCTTATCTGCTCTCAGTCAATCTACGATTTGGGCGCATGGTTGGAGCAGTTACTCGCCGAATCTACTGGTAAACAAGGCCATGGACTGATTCCCGTTGACCGTGAACCATTGGTCGAAACCGATAAGTACGGAAAAGATCGTATCTTCGCGTACATCAAATACGCCGGCGACAACAGCGCCGAGATAGAAAACGCCGTTTCCGCCCTTGAGAAGGCTGGACAGCCGGTGATTCGGATCGTGTTGAACGATCTTTACGACCTCGGCCAAACGATGTTCCAGTGGGAGATCGCAACGGCGGTCGCGGGCTCGGTAATCGGAATTGACGCTTTCAATCAGCCCGATGTGGAAGCAAGCAAAATTGCGACTCGCGAACTGACCGACGAATTCGAAAAGGCGGGCTCGCTACCGGCTGAAAAACCGATTCTCGAACAAGACGGGATCAAGTTGTTTACCGACCCGGCAAATGCGGAAGCGCTATTGAATGGAGCGAGCACGCTCGGCGCAGTGATTCGTCAGCATCTCGACCGCATTCACCCCGGCGACTATTTCGGCCTGCTCGCGTATATTCCGATGTTTCCGGAGTATGAAGAGATTTTGCAGCAGATGCGCGTTGAGATTCTGGAGTCTAAAGAAGTCGCCACCGTGCTCGGATTTGGGCCCCGGTTTTTGCATAGTACGGGACAAGCCTACAAGGGCGGACCAAACTCGGGCGTGTTTCTTCAGATTACGTGCGACGAAGCGAACGACTTACAGGTGCCGCAACAGAAGTACACATTCGGAATTGTGAAAGCGGCCCAGGCCCGTGGGGATTTCCAGGTATTGGCGGATCGCCATCGCCGCGCACTTCGCGTGCATTTGGGCAAAGATATCGCAAAAGACTTGAATCATCTGCGGGATTTGGTCTGCGCTGCTGTCGCGCATTGAACAGTAAAGCGACTAACTCGCATTCTCACTATCGAGCATTCTCATCTGTTCCGCTCCGTACCGCGTGCCTGCAACAGCATCCGCCGGGATAGCCTGTTCAATCTGGCTGAGTTCGGTGGCTGAGAGTTGTATCTTCACCGCTTCCAGCGACTCGGCAAGTTGTGATCGCTTTCGAGCGCCGATAAGCGGCACGATATTCCGCCCCTTCGCGAGCACCCACGCGATTGCCAATTGCGAAGGAGTAATACCCTTCTCTTCGGAAATCCTGTGGAGCGCCTCGACGAGTTTCCGGTTCCGCTGTAAATTCTCTCCGCTGAATCGAGGCAGGTGCGCGCGGAAATCTCCCTTGCCGCTCGGACTGGAACCACTTAATAGCCCGCGCGAAAGTACACCATAGGCAGTTACGCCGATGCCAAGCTCTTCCAGCACAGGGAAGATTTCCTTTTCCGGGTTACGGCTAATCAAGGCGTATTCGATTTGCAAGTCACTGATCGGATGCACGGCGTGGGCACGGCGAATTGTTTCGGGTCCGGCCTCTGAAAGCCCGATATAGCGCACGTAGCCCGCTTTCACAAGATCGGAAATCGCGCCTATCGTTTCTTCGATGGGAACCTTAGGATCGACGCGCGCGGGCCGGTAGATGTCAATGTGATCGACTCCCAGGCGATTCAGTGTATAGCCTAGAAAATTCTTTACCGCCGCTGGACGCCCATCAAATCCCAGCCACTGCCCATCCGGACCCCGCAGTGCACCAAACTTTACGGACAACAGAGGTTTGCCGGCGCGCCCCTTGAGTGCGCGGCCGATCAGCATTTCGTTATGCCCCTGGCCGTAGAAATCACCTGTGTCGAGCAGCGTAATACCGCGATCGAGCGCTTCGTGAATCGTGGCAATGCTCTCGTTCTCGTCCGCTTCGCCATACACTCCCGACATCCCCATACAGCCAAGAGCAAGCGGGAAAACGGCAGGGCCGGAATTGCCAAGCTGCCTGGTTTTCGTCGGGATTTCAGAAGGCATTAACACCATCTTAGGGTACGTCCGCCGCAGGCACGGTTGACTTCCCGATTCACTCTTTCAGGTATTTACGATACGCGCCGCTGTTGTACGTACTCCAGGCGGTGAACCCGTGTTCCTCAACGTAAAGTTGATACGCGAAATTGATATTCGCCTTGCAATCCAACAGGTCCCGCAAATTCAATCCGGGCCGCTTCAGATGCACGGTATTGATTTGAAAGTATCCCCAATCGAGCGTTCCATCGGTATTGTGGTGGTAGATTTCACATTTCCCTTGCGGATTTTCCGCTCTCTGAATAGCTAAGGCCAGACGGCACGCAGAACCAAATTTCGCGCACGCATATTGCTGATACGCAGTCAGCGGATAATCCTGTTGATCGGACTGCGCCTGCACCGCCTCGTGCGCCCGGTCTCGAAGGGCAATCACCAATGGCCACTGAAATCGAAGCCGAACCGGGGATTGCAGGTTGAACGTGTATTGCGAGTGAATTTGAACGGCGAAATAGACAATCGCCACGCCAATAATGGCCGCTAAGGCGCTCATCGTAAGACCCGGTTTCGCCGGCGCGGCCGCTTTTACGGCGGGACGTTTCGAATTCTTCGCTGGAACGCGCCTGCTTCTCCGGGGTGTCTGTACGCTCGGCATTCACTCTCCATTCTGTTGCAAGGCTCATGTGGGAGCATCAGAAGCATGGATCACCACGCCCCGCATACGCATCCGCCGCATCCACCCCCTGTCGCGGTTGATGAGCGAACCAGCCTTGCGGGCCTGCGCGCGGTGGCCACATTCGAAGCCGTGAAGGGCATCGCGGTTCTGGCGCTGCTGTGCATATTATTTGCCGTTCACAAACACGTGGAGGATCTCGCCTGGGATCTGCTTTTTCATTTGCACATCGATCCGGACCGTCACCTCGCCGAAGACTTTCTGAAGGCCGCGACCAGTCTGAATGATACGCGAATCTGGACAATTGCGGCAGCCGGCCTCGCCTATGCCGGCGTGCGTTTTACTGAGGCTTGGGGGCTATGGCACCGGCGCGTCTGGGCCGAATGGTTTGCGTTACTTTCAGGCGCCATGTATCTCCCCTGGGAGCTTCTGAAGTTCGCGGAACATAGAAACTGGCAGCATATCGCCATTCTTGTTATCAACATCGTGATCATCGTATATATGCTTTTTGTCCGTGTGCGTTCCTGCCGCCCTCCGGCCCAGTGCGAAGATTCTTCCGCTTAACGCGGTCATGGTTAGATTAGAATCGTGTTGCAAAAAAGTGCCGTTCGAATGGCGGAGATGGTCCGCGCGCGCGAAATCTCGTCCGTCGAACTGGTGAAACTCCACCTGGACCGCATTGAAAAATCTAATTCTAAAATCAATGCGGTTGTACATTCACTAGCTGAATCCGCATTACGCGATGCGGCCGCCGCCGATGCGAAATTGGCCAAAGGCGAGACATGCGGTCCCTTACATGGCGTTCCGTTTTCCATCAAAGATTCTATCGATGTGGCGGGAACGCGCTGTACCGCCGGAACACTCGGCCGTCGAGAAGCGGAGTGCGCCAAACAAGACGCAACACTCGTCCATAGGTTGCGGGCCGCCGGAGGAATTCCTATTGCAAAAACAAATCTGCCGGACCTCCTCTTTGCATTCGAGAGCGACAACTTCATTTTCGGGCGGACAAACAATCCTTACGATGTTACCCGGACATCCGGCGGCAGCAGTGGAGGCGAATCGGCACTCATCGCTTCAGGCGGCTCACCCTTAGGGTTGGGTAGCGATTGCGCGGGCAGCGTCCGGTTGCCCGCCGCTTTCTGCGGTCTCGCTGCGATCAAGCCGACAAGCGGACGCCTGCCCAGAACCGGCCACGTGCCACCCGCCGGGAGTTGGATCGAAAAACTTTGGCAGATCGGTCCGATGGCGCGCTGGACAGAAGACATCATACTCGCGATGAAACTGCTCTCGGGCCCCGATGGATTCGACCTCGCGTCTCCACCTGTCCCGTTGATCGAAGGCCCGCAACCCCGGGAACTGCGCATTGCATTTTTCACTGAAAACGGCATCGCTAATTGCGCGCCGGAAGTGACAAGCGCCGTCGAAAACTGTGCCCGCTCTCTCGCCGATTTTGGGATGCGCGTCGAAGCACGCACACCGCCCTGCATCGAGCAGTGCTACGAACTTGAAATGGCAATCCTCGGAGCCGATGGCGTGGACGGAATCGACGAGTATCTGCGCGAGATCGGCGGCACCCAAGTTCATCCGCTCCTAACCGATTTCACAGGTCGAATGCGGCCGTTCCGCGCAACAGCTTCAGAATTCGCGAAGCGCTGGGCGCAATGGGACGAGTACCGTTCGGAGATGATGCGTTTCTTCGATCGTTATGACATTATCTTGTCTCCCGTGTATACGCAAGCCGCGCTCAAGCATGGTGATTCGATGACAGAGGAAAACTTCAAAGGCTTCAGCTATACGATGGCCTGGAATGTCGCTGGCTTTCCCGCCGCCACCGTGCGATGCGGCGATGTGAACGGGTTGCCCCTCAACGTGCAAGTTATCGCCGCGCCATGGCGGGAAATGACCGCCCTCTCAGTATGCCGGGTCATTGAAGAACAACTCGGGGGCTGGCAAGCTCCTCCTGAACTCTCTTCTCACCGATGAGGCTTCGGTACATCGCGATCGCATTCGCGTGGGCCGCACTGGGGTGGATGCAGATTTGTTCCGCTGCGGAGAAATCGCCCTGTGCCGCTTGTCACCCCAGGGAAACGGCTCTCTATTCAAAATCGGCTATGGGAACATCGCTCATTGCTCCCGCTCCTCTGCCGCCTGCCCACATCACGCACGACCTGTCACAAAGTGTGATTACAAGCCAGCAGCGCGATGGACAAATGATCCACGGAATCACGGAACGCGGTTTGACGGCGGAGTATCCGGTGCGGTATCAAATTGGCGGAAAGCTGATGGGAAGAACCTACATGGTCCAGGTCGGGAACTATATGTTCGAATCGCCGGCCTCCTATTTCAAACGCTACGGCTGGGATCTTTCGCCTGGATATGCGTCGAAGGCGATCATCGATTTTGATCGGCCAATAGACGACGCTTGTCTCTTCTGCCACGCAGGCTCGGCGCAATTCGCGGACCCCGATGGTCATCGCCTGAAGGACACACAACTCGCCTCTATCACGTGCGACCGCTGCCATGGCCCCAGCGAAGCGCACGTGCGACGGCCCTCCGCCGCGAATATCGTCAATCCTGCAAAACTGCCCCATGCGGAACGAGATAGCGTCTGCGAACAATGTCATCTCGAAGGCTCAACCCGCATTCTGAACAACGGCAACCAGTGGACTGATTTTCGGGCCGGACAACCAGCGGAATCCATCTTCGCAACTTACATTTTGAGCGGCGGAATCCACACCGCCATCAACGCAGTCAATCACGTTGAACAATTAGGTCAAAGCAAATGCGTCCGGGCAAGCGGCGGCAAGCTGTGGTGCGGCAGTTGTCACGATCCTCACGGAGTATCAGTCAATCGTCCGCGCGAAATCAAAGCCGTCTGCATTTCCTGTCATGCCACGCTGTCGGCTGTGGCTCATCCCAAATCGCCGGATGAATGCACCAGCTGTCACATGCCAAGCAGCGCGACGACCGATATTCCGCACGCGGCACGCACCGACCATCGTCTGCTGCGGCGTCCTTCCGAGGCGGCAAACAATCAGCCCGCCGGGCCGGAGAAAGTCACGGCATGGCGCGAACCACCGGTCGAGTCCCGTGGCCGCGATCTGGGGCTGGCGGAGGTGTTGGTCGGTATCTCGAACAACTTGCCAGAGATCGCGGGCGAGGGTCTGCAATTGCTAAAAGCGCTGCCTGAGAAACAAACGCAGCAAGACCCGGCGGTCTTATCGGATTTCGAAGGTCTGGCGCTGCAACAGCATGACTCGCAGGAGGCTCTGAAACTGGGCCGGCGAGTTGTGGAATTGCAGCCAAGAAGCGCGAAGGCCGCTATGAATTTGGGAATCGTGTTGAGCAGGTCGGGCGATTCCGCGGAAGCGGAAACTCAACTCGCGCAAGCCATCAAGCTCGACCCATCGCTGAAACAGGCTTACATGGAACTGGCAAAACTGTACGCCGGGCAAGGCCGCACACAGGATCTCAACCAGACATTGGATCGATTCTTGAAATTCAATCCTCAGGACATCATGTTCCGGCTCCAGAAACAACGCCTTCGGAGCCAGTAGGCCGGAGCTTTAAAATCGTCGTCCGCGTGAACGTTTTGATCGCGTAAACGCTGAAATTCCTGCGACTCGCGAAGTGCATCGTCTTTCCGTCCAAGCGCCCGATAAGCTTGCGCCAGGGTGAAACGCGCCTGTACGTAGCTCGGCCGCAGTCGAATGGCCTCGGTCAAGTGCTGCACGGCGCCGTCGTAATCGTGGCTTTGATAATCAATACGCCCGGCCACAGCCTGCACCTGCGGATCTTCAGGCGCCATCGTCAGCGCCTGCTGAATCGCTTTGGACGCATCATCAATCCGATCGGGAGTGGCGTCGAGTGTTGCCCGTGCGAGATAGAGAAACTCCTCCGGCCCGGAAGCTCCCAGCGAGGCCGCGGTTTCAAGTTGTGTCTTCGCCTCTTGAGCGCGCTTTTGCCCTTCAAGCAGGATCCCGTAGGTCACATAGGAGGGCGCCCACTCGGGCCAGCGATTCTG
>CAWJUO010000015.1:0-79850 GCA_963845995.1 uncultured Acidobacteriaceae bacterium
GAAGCAATTGATCGACCGGAAGAGGCTTGTGCAGGGCGGCCCGAGCCCCCAGAGCACGCGCAACAGAGAGATAGGTAGCCGCCCGCGGGGAGCCGGACATGGCGATGACTCTTACGTCCGGCTCGGCTTTATGCATTTGCTGGATAAGTTGAAGGCCTTCGGTTTCCGGCATCACCAGTTCCGTCAAACGAGTTGAATCTTTTCTTCAGTGAGTAGCGCAGGGCCTCTCTGCCGGTCGAAGCTTCAGAGACGGCATATCCGGCGGCACTGAGGACCTCCGCTATCATGCGGCGCATCGACTCGTCGTCATCCACGATCAAAATTCTTTCTGCAAGCTGCGGCTGGCCGGCAAACCTGAGGTTAGCGGCGGTCATGATGCTTCCGTTCGGCGCTGTCCGATTTCTTCGGGAGCCGAGACAGGCCTTCCCTGCAGTTGCTGGTAACGGGAGAGAGTGGCGATTACTTGATCGAGCTGGTCCAAACGCCAGCGAAGGTCCGCAACGGTACGGGATAAAAGGGGATGGCTCGAGCGCGCTAGTCAGCGATTTTGTGGGTACAGCGTTGCATTTAGTTGCCTCTTACAACTAAAGATACCGGGTGAAGGGCAGGGAGGGGATCAGGACTACTGCGGCTTTGCGGGCGGGATCTACTGGCCCTCTTTAATTTTGTACTTGTAGTACTAGTCTCGGCATCGAGTTTAAGCCGCAGCATGGTCTATTTCCTTAAATGTAAACGTCATTGGTCGGTACTAATGGCTGGAAGGTTTGCCATCGCCTCAGTAAAATCCCCGTTTGCACAGATTGAGCCCTCGTTGTACTGGAATAACAGGGCCTTGAGCGCTTGTCCTAAACTACGTCTTCTGATCGCGGATGACCATCCCGATGTTCTTGAGGAGATTCGCAAGCTATTGGCAGTAGAGTTCGATGTGATCGGCGCGGTTACGGATGGCGCAAGACTGGTTGAAACGGCGCAGACCTTATCACCCGATATTATCGTCACGGACCTGAAATGCCAAGTCTCAACGGGATTGAAGCAGCGCGCAGAATCCTCGACCTGGATTTGTGTACAGCGGTCGTGGTCCTGACAGTACACAAGGACTTCGAACTGGCACGCACCGCGTTGGATGCCGGTGTACGTGGTTATGTTCTGAAGGAGAATGCGGGCGAAGAGCTGATTGGAGCGGTCAAATCAGCGGCCGATGGAAAGATATACATATCAGCGGGAGTAACCGGGTGACCGGCCGATCCTAAACCATAGCTATTAGAAAGGTATATGATTAGGGCGGTTCTCTCATGGCCGCGATCCGGGTTGTACTGGCGGATGATCACGCGATAGTCGCCGAAGCCTTGGAATCCTTGTTGAAGGCTAGCTTCAACCTCCTGGCGGTTGTGAATGACGGAAGAGCCCTGCTCAAGAGTGTTGAGGAATTGCGGCCCGACGTCGTAGTGACCGACATCTCAATGCCCTTGTTGAACGGCGTCGATGCAGTCCGTCAGATAAAGAACATACGCCCCGAAACAAGAGTGGTGATGCTGACGATGCACGCCGAGGTAGAACTGGCGGTTGAAGCGTTCCGCGCCGGCGCATCGGGCTACGTGCTAAAGAGCTCAGCGGGGGAGGAACTGATCACAGCGATCCAAGAGGCGGCCAAGGGCAGGAGCTATCTTACGCCTCTGATTGCGAAGGACCTGCTGAGTGTTTTGATCGAAGCGAAAAGCTCCGGAACACCCGAGGCGAAGATCACGGCCAGGCAGCGGGAGGTTCTGCAATTGATAGCGGAAGGACGCACCATGAAAGGGATCGCCTCCATTCTGCACATATCAAGCCGTACGGCGGAGTCGCACAAATACGAGATGATGCAATCGCTCGGGCTGGGGACGACAGCCGAATTGATCCAGTACGCGATTCGCCTGAAGCTGGTGACGATACCGGGAAGACAGCAGTAAAGGCCTGTGAATGCTGGAAGCGCGCCGTGAAAAACTTTACGCTAGACTCCTCGATTCCCTGGACGGCATCATCTGGGAAGCCGAGGCAGACACATTAAAGTTCACGTTCGTGAGTCCGCAATCGGAGCGCATCCTCGGCTACAGGGCGGAAGAATGGCTGAACGACCCTGACTTTTGGATAAGGCATTTGCACCCTGACGATCGCGAATGGTGCCCATCCGCCTGCATGGAAGCGGCCCGAAGCGGGAGCGACCACGAACTGGAGTATCGGATGATCGCCGCGGACGGGCGCGTGGTGTGGTTACGCGACGTGGTGGCGGTACGCCGTGACCCGGGCGGCCAGACGTGCCTGAGCGGCATCATGCTGGACACGACGGAGAGCAAGCGTGTAGAAGCCGCTCTGCGGGAAAGCGAAGAGCGGTTTCGTTTCATCTTCGAGCGCAGCCCCGCCGGGATGCTGATCAGAGATTTATCCGGGCACATCGTTCAGGCAAATCAGGCGTTCTGCGATTTCATTGGACGCCCCGAAAAAGAATTGAAAAATCTCATGATCCCGGAGCTGGTCCCTGCCGAAGACCGCCAAGGTGTGGTGGACACGATCGCGCGGGGACAAACGGTTAACGACGTGAGGAGATACGTGCGTGCGGACGGCGAGATCCTGTGGGGGCGTACCACTTCCTTTCTCCTACAGCTCGACGGGCTGCCCGCGTACTGGATCGCCGTGATTCAGGATGTCACGGCGCAGAAGCGCGCGGAGGACGTACTGCGGCTAAGCGAAGAGCGTTTTCGCATCGTGGCAAACGACACGCCAGCCTATCTTTGGTTGACGTCTTCGGAGACCCAGAACTCTTTTATCAATAAGCGGCTTGCAGCGTTTCTGGGCACTGAGGACACTAGCTTGGGCGAGAACTGGATCGACTACGTGCATCCCGATGACCGTCCTGCCACGTTAGCGGCGTTCCAGAACGCATTTCCGCAAGCACTGCCCATCTCCATCGAGTGCAGGATCAGACGGTATGACGGCGAGTATCGTTGGGTACTAGACCAGGCGCTTCCGCGTCTGTCGAGCGATGGGGAATTCCTGGGTCATGCGGGATCTTTGACCGACATCACAGAAGCCAAGACGGCACAAGAGGAATCGCGCGCCGCTAACGACGCTCTAGCGAACGAACTGGCGGAGCGCCGCCGTGCCGAGCGGCAGATCCTGGGATTGACCGATCGCCTGATCTCAGCGCAGGAAGAGGAGCGCTCGCGTATTGCCAGGGAGCTTCACGACAATTTGAGTCAACAGATTGCCGCCATCAGCATCATGCTAAGTGGTCTGAAGCGGCAAATTCCAGAGCGGGATTCCGGGTTAAGAGAGCAGGCGGACCGGGCGCATCAGAGATTATCCCAAGTCGCCGAAGTGATTCGCAACATCTCACATGACTTACATCCCGCGATTCTGGAACACGCGGGTCTTACAGCCGCGCTACGGGCGCACTGCTCGGAATTTACGGCGCTGACGGGGATGCAGATTCAATTTGAAGCCGATGAAGCGTTTACGAATGTGCGTGCAGATGTCTCTTTATGCGTTTACAGGGTGGCGCAAGAAGGGCTGCAGAACGTAATGAAACATGCGGGAACCAAAGCGGCGCATCTTTCGCTTGCCCGGCGTGAGGGGGCAATTTGCCTCACGATCACGGATAAAGGTGCGGGATTCGACGCGCAAGGAGACCAGCGCTTCGAGCGGACTGGGTCTAATCAGCATGAGGGAACGAGTCAAGCTCGTTCACGGCACGTTGGAACTGACGAGCAAACCTTCTGAGGGAACGACAGTTGAGGCGCTTGCATCCCGCTCGAGTGATCAGCGCTATGTTGCGTCGTAGCCGACGAACTGCTCCAGAATTACATTTCCTTTGTAGTTGATGTCCTGGTGGATGCCGACGGAAGACGAGTAGTAGGCGAATATAGTAGTTTCTTTGAGCTGTCCGAAAAATGGTTGCTTTTCGGCCTCCATTCGTTCAAGGAGCTTGGTTTGCTGCCCAGGATTCGACGCGAGAAATGACTTCGCATGCATCTTTTGCGCGAGGGCTATTTACTGACGCGAGGCCATTTCGCCAGGAGGTCTTGTCCTCCGGAAGAAAGGCTTCGGCAACCTGGCGGTCAATGAATACGGCGACTCCAGCGGTGTGCGCGCCGGGTGAGTGGTCGTCGGCTGGGATTAAAAGCTCGGTCAGCGTATCGAGCGTGGCGAACTCGTCCTTCGTGAAGAAGAGTGGCGCATTGGGTTCGGCGGCGCGCAACTGAAGCGTTGTGAACGCGAAGGCACTGACCGTTTTCAACAGATCGCGGCGATTGAGAGCGGTGTCCACTTTAGATCTCTCCTTTACGCAGTTGATCGGCGAGATAATCGCAGGACCGCCAGCAGAGAGCCATGATGGTCCAGGTGGGATTTTGAGCGGAAGCGCAAACGTGGCTACTTCCATCCACCACGAAGAGATTCTTCACATCGTGCGATTGCTGGAACTGGTTCAAGACCGAGGTCTTAGGGTCATTGCCCATGCGAGCGGTCCCAAGTTCGTGGATCGACCATCCTTCGCATAGAAGATTTTTTGATGAAGAGGTGATTTCAAACCCGGCGGCGTCAAACATCTCTCGGCCGCTGTTGTACATATCCTCCGCCATCTTGCGCTCGTTTTCGCCGAACGTATAACTAAATCGAAGCGCTGGAATGCCCCAGGCGTCTTTCAAATCGGGGTCGATACCGACTTGATTTTCATAACGCGGCAGCACTTCGCCGAAGCCGCCGATGTTGAAGACAGCTCCCGCGTAATCACGGACGCGTTTCTTGTATTCCGCTCCAAAGCCCGATTCGGTAAAAGCAGTCTCGGGAATCATGCCGCAGCCGCTGCTGCCTTCAAACCCATACCCGCGGATGAAGTCCGGTTGTTTCGTGGTGAGATTGCGAAAGCGGGGAATATAGAAGCCACCCGGACGGCCATCGTCGAGCGTGCGCGGTTTCCCGACCATGTCTTTAAAGAAACCTGCAACCGACGGTCCCATCAGATGCTCGCAGAAATTGTGCCCGACATGGTTGCTCGAATTGCCAATGCCGTTCGGGTGCTGATCGTTTTTCGAGAGAAGCATCAGACGTGCCGTTTCAAGTGTCGAGGCGGCAAGGATAACGACCTTGGCTTTGGCCTTGTAACTTTGGCGCGTATCGCTGTCGAGAAAATTAACTCCATCGGCTTTACCGGTAGTTTTATCAACAGTCACTTCATAGACCGTCGAGTTCGGCCGCATGGTGAGATTGCCGGTGTCCATGGCGGGACGGATCAGACCGGTTGGTGAATCGAAAGCGGCGTGAATGTCGCAGCCGCCGACGTGCCGGTTGCAGGCGCCTCTGCCATAGCAGCGGCTTCGATACTTGTTATGCTTCAGGCCGTCTGTCGTAACACCCGCTCGATAGGGCGTGAGAGTGCGATCCATGCGTTTTAGCGTATTGCGCATATGGACTTCGGAGGCGCTCAGCTTCAGTGGACGCTGGAAGATGCCATCGGGCATTTGGGGCAGATTTTCGGGATGTCCGGAGACGCCCAGGTAACGATCCACGCGGTCGTAATAAGGAGAGATATCGGCATAGGAGATGGGCCAATCCATGCCGAAGCCGTCGTGACTGGCGGCCTTGAAATCGTAATCCGAGAGCCGCAGAGCGAGGCGGCCCCAAATGGTTGTTTTTCCGCCGACGACGCGGGCACGGACCCAGGCGTACTTCGTTCCGGAATATGGATTCTGCCGCTCATCGACGACCAATGTTTTGCTGTAATCGGAACCTCCCCATTCCTGGATGTAGGGCGTGACCTTCTTGTAAGTCTTGTCGGTTGCGGACTGCGCGTAAGGAGGATTGCGAATTGTGTATTCGTTCAGGCTAAGTGCGTGGTAATCGGGAGGCATTTTGCCCCGATACGGGTGATCGTAGGGCCACTGCATGGAGTGCAGCAATTTACTAGTGTCCTGTTGCTTGCCAGCTTCAAGGAGAAGCACTTTAAGACCCTGCGAAGTGAGTACGTGAGCGGCCATTCCACCGGCTGCCCCCGAGCCGACCACTACGGCGTCATAGGTGTTGTTCAAGTCAACTTGCGGGGAAGCGGGCTCTGCGATTTGAAGGAGCATGGGTTCCACTTTGGATTGTATGGCAATTCTGTTTAGACACTTGAGCGAGGGGAACTCGGGGGGAACTCTGGGGACAGACGGGAACTCTGGGGAACTCGGGGACAGACGGAGCAAATACCTGAGAAGCCTACTCCCCGGACTACACTTCCGCTTTTATGGCAAGAGTGGCACGCGTGTTGGTGGATGGGGCGGTCTACCATGTGACAGCCTGGGGCAATCGCAAGCAGCAAGGCTTTTTCGAAGCCGACGATTACGACTGGTATCTGAACCATGCGAAGTGTGCAATCCGCCTACGCTAAACGCCTGAACCTAAAGATGGGTTAGATGAGCAGACATGCGTGGCAGGGCCGATTCTATTCAGCTCCGCTGCCCTCCGCTGAGTGGAGCTCCCGCTATGGGCCGAAGCCCTCGCAACTGGAGTAAACGGGCAAGAGGAGATGATGATCAGGCTGAGCCACGACACTAGGCCCTTGCCCCAGATGGCGACATGAGTTCCTAGCAGTGAATGACAGGAATACCTCTAGGCATATTCCCTCTCAGGTATATGCTCCGTCTGTCCCCAACCCTCCAAGCTCCCCGGGCCACTACCTTGACAACCTACCTAGGTAGAACATATACTCTAGCTCAGAACATGCCTGAAAAGAAATCTGATCTGCTCCAGGGTACTCTCGATCTTCTGATCCTGAAAATCGTGGCACAGGGCCCGATTCACGGCTACGGAATCGCTCAGCGGATTCTGGTCACGTCAAAAGAGACACTGCAGATTCAGCAGGGCTCCTTGTATCCAGCGCTTCACCGCCTGCAGCGTAGAGGTCTTCTCAAATTCGAGTGGGTTGATTCCGGCAACGGTCCGATGGCAAAGCTCTACTCGCTGACGGCGGCCGGCCGCAAGGCATTCGCCGAAGAAGTGAGCCGTTGGCAGCGCTTCACAGGCGCCGTATCGCTGGTTCTCGAGTCCTGAAATCTAAAGGAAGCCGATGCATTTTCCGTGGAACAGGATGGAGCGCGAACTGGAAGCCGAGCTTGCGCATCATCTCTATCACCTCACTGCAGAGTACGAACGGCAAGGTTATCCGCATTCGGAGGCACTCAAAATGGCGAAGCGCACATTCGGCGGCAGCGAGCAGTTGAAGGACGAATGCCGCGATGAATCGCGATGGGCAGGGATCACAGGAATACTCCAAGACTTACGATTTGGTGCGCGCATGATGCGCAGCACTCCCGTGATTACCGTTGCGGTCGTTTTGTCACTCGCCCTGGGCATCGGTGCGAACACAGCCATCATTTCGCTCATGGACGTCGTTCTGTGGCGCGACTTGCCCATCCCTGAACCGAAGCAGCTCGATCTGGTCCATTGGCAGGGCAAAGATTTTCCGAGCGATTTGGCGGACGCTGCTGCGGGGGACATGTGGCAGCAGGGCGGAGTCAACGTCGCCGACTTCTTCTCCTTTCCCGCCTACGAGTTGATGCGCAAGGGTGTCCGGGATATGGCCTCCATCTCGGCTTATACTTTTCCCAGCACCGTGAGTGTCAGCTTTGCGGGCCGCGCAACCGTAGCGCAGGCTAGACCTGTCAGCGCTAATTTCTTTTCAACCTTGCGGGTTCGCGCCGGTCTCGGACGTTTGTTTGTAGAGAGCGATGATCGCGAGCCCGCGCCGCCCACAGTTGTTCTCTCTCATCGCTTTTGGTCGAGCACGCTCCAATCCGATCCAACTGTAATCGGCAAGACCATCAGCATCAATAACAAAGCGCACATTATCGCCGGTGTGCTGACAGCGGGATTCTACGGCTTGGATCCAGGAGACAGCACGGAAATCTATGCTCCCTTCCGCTACGGAGTGAGGTTTGAAGGTCCGGAGTTGCAAAGCGGCCTGATGAATAATCGCCTCTGGATGTGCTCCATGCTCGCGCGCCGCAAGGAAGGTGTCCGCGCGACCCAGCTGCAATCGGCACTCGAAACACTTTTCCGGGCCTCCTGGGCGAAACGGCCGAAGGATGCGGCGGCTGCGCCTCATATTCGGTTGGATGAGGGCCGGCAGGGTCTTGGCTCGCTGCGCAGAGAGTTCGAGGATCCGCTTCTCGTGCTGGGGGGCTTGGTCAGCCTTCTGCTTGTCATCGCGTGTACGAACATCGCGAATCTTCTGCTAGCCCGAGCCGTGGCACGCCGGCGCGAGGTCATGGTGCGTGTCTCCCTCGGCTGCAGCCGTGGGCGTCTGGTTCGTCAGTTCGTAACCGAAAGTGCGTTGCTCGCCGGTTCCGGAGGATTACTAAGCGTGGGCGTCTCTTATCTGACTGCCAACCTGCTAGGACGCTTTCTCGCTGAACGCGATAGCCTTCCAGTTGCCGTCGCCCTGGACTTCCGTGTTCTGCTGATCGTGGGCGCCGTGACTATGCTGGCACTGCTTCTATTCGGCATTTTCCCCGCCTTCCAGGGATCTCGCATTGCTCGCGTTATAACGAACCGGCCGGGGCTAGGCGGCCTTGGCAACGGTGCCATGCGGAGCTGGAGCGCGGGCCGCGTGCTAGTGGTCGCTCAGGTCGCGATGTCAGTCATTCTGGTCTTGGCCGCCGTCATCTTTACGCGAAATCTGCTGTCGATCCAATCGGCGGATCCGGGATTTGATCGGCGCAATTTAGTTCTCTTCACCATCCGGCCCGGCACGTCTGGATACGAGAAGAGCCGCCTCCCAGACTTCTATTTCAATCTGGAGCAGCGGCTGCTCGCAACTTCCGGTGTTAGCGCCGTAGGGATGGCCTGGATGAGGCCGATGAATGTAGGGGGCTGGTGGCAGCAAGTGGTTCTTCCCGGCAAGACTGATAGGGTGGAAGCCTCCGTCAATGGCGTCACGGCCAGCTATCTTCCAGTGTTCGTGGGAAGGCTCGTTGCGGGCCGGAACCTTACGCGCTCAGATATTGAGAGCAAAGCGAAAGTGGCCGTCATTAGCGAGGACCTGGCGAAGAAGTTCGGCGGCGGACCAGCACTCGGCAAGTTCTTCGAATTTGGTGGTGGCCGGCCCGGCGGCAAACGCGACCGCTACGAAATTGTTGGTATCGCGCCTGCTATCGCCGCGACCTCTATGAAGGATCGGCCCGCGGCCGTTTGGCTGCCGATTGATCCAGAAGTCCCGCAAGTCACGGTCGTCGTGCGGACCTCGAGACCTCCGCAACTCGTACTGAGTGCGATCCGGCAAACAATGCGGAATGTGGATCGAAATCTGCCGCTTTATGATGTTTTGACTATGCAAGAGCAGATCGCAAAAACTCTGCAGCGCGAGCGCATGTTCGCAATCCTGTGTACAGCCTTTGGCGCCTTGGCGCTGGTTCTGTCCGTCGTCGGGCTTTATGGCGTGATCTCATACAACGCGTCGCGGCGGCGTGGTGAGATCGGAGTTCGCCTGGCTCTCGGAGCTCTTCCCCGAAACGTGCTCACGATGATTCTTCGAGAAGGCCTATCCCTGACCATGCTGGGGATTTTGTTAGCGGCCCCGGTTGTCATGTTAGGCGCGCGCTATATCGAAAAGCTGCTCCTGCATATGAAGCCGCTCGAACCTGCATCCATCGGGCTGGCGGTTGGCGTACTGATTACAGCGGCGCTTATTGCGGTGACCTTGCCAGCGATGCGTGCCGCGGGAGTGAACCCTTCCGAGGCGTTGCGCGAAGAATAAACCCTTTGCGTTTGCCGGGCGTCGCGCTCGTACGCGTGTGGGCCGCCGCACTGGAGCATGGAATTTAGAGCGCCGCAACGTGCGATGTCACGCAGGGTGTCGCTAAGGATTCCTTCCAAAAACCCACTGATGGCCATCAGCCGACGAGCTGCTTGGTCGTGGTCGCACCTTGCGGAAACGAACGTTTTCGCAACAGTGAATGGGGGTTTAGCACGGTTCCAAAAAGCTCGGCCGTTATTGGCGATCCATACGCGCGGAGCAGTCACATCAGCGAGAAGCGCGTTTCACCGCAAAGTGACCGGCGTTCCTCTACCCTTCGCCGACTACTCGCGTTCAAACATTGCCGCGAGTACCCTGAACTGGGACGCAGAAGGGTGGGCTAATAAGTTCCGAGCTCCTATTTTCGGAGGACCCAGCCTGGGACGAATACCAACCAATTAGACCCTAAAGTCCTCATAGATGTGATCGATGCACATACAATGAGCCTATGCTGTGCGAGTACCAACTCACACTGGACGACTACAAGGCTGCGCTGCGGTTACACATTCGCTGCAACCATCGAGTACGCCTCTGGTTTCTTTTCTGGCAGCGTGTAATGCCATTCGTCAGTATTGCCGCACTTGCGTTGTTGCTCTGGGATACCAGCTTCCGTCACTTCGATTTTCCGGCATGGTTCGGAGGTATGCTTGCGGGATTATCTTTTTTGGGCCTCTATGTTCCTGCAGCACGTCCTTTCATGATCCGTCGCGTGCTTTCGCGTGGTCATGGAGGGTAATACGGAAGCGGTCACAACTGGAACTGCGGGCAGGAGAACTGATCTCGCGCATACCGGGTCGAAGCGAGGGCCGCTTCCGACCCGTCGCCATCCAGGACATGGTGCGCGACGAGCGGATCTGCCTTATCTATGTGGGGACGAAACGCTTCCTTTTGTTCCGCTGCGAGAGCATATCAGACGATCTCTGGGCCGCTCTTGCCGCTTGGTCGGGAAAGTCTCGCACTTGCTGACTGGCGTTCAGCGGAACTACTGGAGAAAGTTGTTCTGCGGTGTCAGCAGCTGAGCCCAATCTCCTCAAGCCCGGCAGCAGAAACACAGATAACGACTAACTTTCAGGGCGCAACCTCATTCTTGTTGCTCCGTTTGGATATGCAATCCGGGTTACTTCGCTCCGGACCATCGACGTCCCCGTTGTCATCCTCAATGGCCGAGCCGACGCCGCCAATCAGAACATCGCGGGCCTCCTCCGCGCGATATCAACAGCTCGCGCCGCGTGCTGCGAAGGCGACCACAACTCCACGCCATACCAGCCAACATTTCACGAGGCGGTGATTCAGTTCCTCCAAGAACAACGGCGACTCCCTCGATAATGACGACCGGATACTCCAAAGGCAACCAGGCGCGAGTGCTAAGTGGTTTACGTGGTTGAGCCCCGGTATTCCACGGGCATGCCTCCAACAACTCCTAAGTAGACAGAATCTGTTAGCGCTTTGAGGCACTGGATCGGCCGGATCGCTTGGAGACTGCGCTCTTCGGCAATCGCGGAACCGCCTGGACGCCCGCCCAAAGCGTGGCGATCGTTTGCTCGACCACGAGAGTCTGGTCAGGCAAGTCAGGCACAACCCCCTGGATGACCATGAGTGTGGCGAGACCGAAGATCGTGTACCACCAGGTGTGGGCTACCACGATGTCATTCTTACTTGGCAATCCTTCATCCTTGGCAACATCGAAAAAGAGCTGTTCGAAACGTTGAAATAAAGGCGTGCCAATGTCGTTGATATATTGTCCAGCGCGGATGCCGTTGCGGTTCTCAGGCCCGAAGAAGACGTTACGGAACTGCTGTGGATGGGCAGTGCAGAATTGAATCAAGCCGCGTGAAGTCGCAAAAAGACGCTCTTTCGGCGCAGGATGTTCAGCGGCAATCGCGTCGAAGTTCTGAATCAGCAGCCCGACCGTCTCGCGGCTCAATTCGGCAAGAATATGCGATTTGTCAGGGAAATGCTGATAAATCACGGCGTGCGTATAGCCGATCTCTTTAGCGATCGCGCGAAGCGTCACGGCTTCGTAGCCCCGATCGGCAAACATTTTGCTGGCAGCCGCAAGGATTTCGCCCCGCAATCTCTCCTTGCGCTCTACCCGGCGACTTGGTGATGTGGATGTCACTTCAATAGCTTAGTCTTTTTTGACGACTTTTGCGACCGATTGTTTATTTACAACCAGCGGTTGTCTGTTACCAGTGATTATTTTGCAACCAATGGTTTCCATGAGCCTCTAATAGTCAGGTCGCTCATTTGGATGGGCGGCCAACACGAGGCAAAAGGAAGATCCGATGAAAGTTCTAGTGATTGGAGCAGCGGGCAAGAGCGGAGAAGCGCTGGTAAATGAGGCGCTGGCGGCCGGACATAAAGTGACGGCTTTCGTGCGCGGTGCCGCGCAGTACAAGAAGGCGAAAGTCAGAGTTGTTGCGGGCGACGTGCTGGACGCGGCCGCAGTCGACGTTGCGGTCGCCGGACAGGATGCGGTGATCGACGCGCTGGGAGGCAAGACACCGTGGAAAGTGACGACGATGGAAACGAGCGCGGCACACAACATTGTGGACGCGATGCGGCGCAATGGCGTACGGCGATTGCTGAAGATTTCGGTGGTTGGTGTGGGCGAGAGCGTCAAGAACGCCGGCTTCTTCAACGAACACCTGCTCATGAGGACGTTTCTGCGGGGTCTGCTGGTAGACAAGGCGGGCATGGAGGCCGAGATCGAAGGCAGCAACTTGGACTGGACGCTGGTGCGGCCGCCGATGTTAACCGACGCCGAGAAGACCGGCATTGCCAGGGTGCTGAGCACGGAGGGCGGCGAGAAGGCGCACAAGATCGGGCGGGCCGATCTGGCAGCCTTCATGGTGCAGCAACTGGAAAGCGGCCGGTATGTGCGTCAGGCAGTGACGGTGACGACCACATAGCAAGACCTCCGCGAGATCAACCACCTCTCTCATCGAGGCGATCTGATCGGCTGAGTAAAGGCCTGTAACGATTCATGCGACAGATAAGTGTGGAAACTCACGGGACTAGCGGAGTGCTAGCTGCGCAATTCACAAGCTCTGGCGTTTGCATCAGATTATTACTTTCATTCAAACAAGGAGAAAACGAACATGTATTTAGTCATGGGCATTACTGGAAAAGTTGGGGGCGCCACCGCGCGGCACCTGCTGAAGCAAGGCAAACAGGTGCGAGCACTTGTGCGCAATCGCGAGAAAGCGGCGAAGTGGGCAGACCAAGGCGTGGAGTTGGTGGATGGAGACTGGAACGATGCGGCAGCCATAGCGGCGGCGCTCAAAGGTGTTGAGGGCGCGTTTGTTATGTTGCCGGCTGTATGGGCGCCCTCGCCCGATTACAGAGAAGCAAAGGGCGTGATTGCGAATTATGTCGAGGCGCTGACCAAGGTAGTGCCCCCGCGGGTGGTAGCGCTCTCGTCGATGGGCGCGAATAGAACAAGCGGGCTGGGGATGATCACGGCCTTATCACTTTTGGAGCAAGGTTTTCGCAGCCTGCCATCTCCGGTCGCATTTGTGCGCGCAGGCGGCTTTTTCGAAAACTTTCTTTTCGGCTTACAGGCCGCCCAAGGCGGAACACTACCGGTCTTCTACAATCCGACAAACCGGAAATCGACAATGGTCGCGTCAGACGACATCGGCGCAGAGGTGGCAAGCGCTTCTGACCGGGCCGGCGTGGTCAGGGCATCGCGTCATCGAGCTGGGTTCGATGGTAAGCGCGGATGAAGTGGCCGGACAATTGGGTGAAGTCCTGAAACTCGACGTAAAAGCCTTTGCAGTCCCGCGTGCAGGGTGGGCGGAAGCGTTCGAGCAGTTTGGCATCCCGAAGGGCCACACTGGAGCTGCCGAAGAAATGTTTGAGGGCGTTAACGCGGGATGGATGGACCTCGGAATCACGGGTACGGAGCACGTAGCGGGTACGACGTCCGCACGCGATGTGTTTGCGGCTGCACAGAACGCCGTCAACGCGTAATTCCGGGGCAAGCAGTATGAAAGCTGAACACACAACAGATAAACCCGCGCGGGCGGCTCGAGCAACTCAAATAGCCGCGATAGTAATAACCGGCCTTGTCGCCTTCATCTGGGTCTATTTCGGAAGGTTATATCTAATTCACGATCCCGACGAATGGAGGATCGCCAATCAGCAGCTCGGATACCCGCTCTATATCATCCCTCTGATTGGCGTGACCCACATCCTTGGTGGCGTGGGCCTTCTGATTCCCAATGTGCCTCGATTGACTGAGTGGGTTTATGCCGGTATCGCGACCACTCTTTTACTCGCGTTCTATTCACAACTGAATGGCGGCGGCAGTACTTGGGATAAATTTGATCCGATTCTCGTCATGGCGTTCGTCTTTGCTTCGTATCTATTAAGACGCTGCATGCGCGCAAACAGGTGGTCAATATGAAGAACACGCTCGGCGGGCGGTTTTACCTTTTTCGGAAGCATTCCTGCTAGTTCTTTACCTAGGTCTGTCTGAACAACCCAGCAATGTCTATGGTTTGACTAGGAGTTCAACAGAATGAATGATGAGAATGCGGTATCGCGGCGTGCTTTAGTCGCCGGACTTGGGGGAACTTTAGCCGCCGGTTCGGCTGCGCTGGGGCAGTCGGACCCGACGACGATGAAAACGGCTCAGCCGATTGAAGATCCGACTACTAAGTACCCCAAGCCTCCTTATACGAGTCCCTTTCAGCCTTGGCCGGGACTCGCTAGCAAGATGGATCCTCCTCCCGATCATGGTGAGAAGAGTTACAAGGGCTCCGGCCGCCTCGCTGGCCGAAAGGCGCTCATCACTGGTGGCGATTCCGGTATGGGACGCGCCGCTGCGATCGCGTACGCTCGCGAAGGCGCTGACGTCGCCATCAATTACCTACCTGCGGAGGAGCCCGATGCTCAGCAAGTGATTGCTCTGATCAAGGCCGCGGGTTGCAAGGGCATTCCTATTCCCGGCGATCTCCGCAGCGAGCAGTTCTGTAACGAGCTCGTTGCCAAGGCTGTGTCATCGCTTGGCGGACTTGACATTGTTGTCTCAAACGCGGGGCGGCAGCACCAGGTGGAATCGATACTCGAGCTGACCACTGAACTTTTCGATTGGACGATGAAGACCAACATCTATGCACCCTTCTGGATCATCAAAGCCGCTCTGCCGCATCTGAAGCCTGGCTCCTGTATTATTGGCACCACCTCCGAGCAAGCCTACGATCCCTCTGCGAACCTTTACGATTACGCTCAGACGAAGGCCGCCACCATGAACTATGTCAAGTCGCTTGCGAAGCAGCTGGGCCCCAAGGGGATCCGCGTCAACGGCGTTGCTCCTGGCCCAATCTACACGCCCTTGCAAATCTCCGGCGGCGCGACTGAAGAGAAGTGGCGGAATTTCGGCAAAGACTATCCGTTGGGCCGTGCTGGTCAACCGGCGGAACTCGCGAGCATCTACGTACAACTTGCGGCCGGAGACGCCACTTACACGACGGGCAACATCTACGGTGCAGGCGGCGGGAAGGGCCAGCCGTAGAAAGGCTTCTTCAAACAGTGGGATCTCGGAAACGAAACTGAACGGATTCCTCCCGATAAGTCCCGATCGCATCTGAAATGCGCGTCTATAGGGAGTAATCGTGCGGTGCAATTTCGCCGGTAACGCTCCCATCGAAATTTGTGCAACTCGCATGCCGGTCCTTCTGATGCAGGGCTTGAGCGTGTCGAGCCCTCCTACCATGCCCGTGCGCCGCCGGGCTACTTTTCCGTTCGCTTCCATCGCGCCTTGCCCGCGTGGGAAAGTGATTCCAGCATATATTTCTCTAACCCGGCCTTCCGCTCAAGATCTACGACCTCCCAAGCGCCGCCGGGGCTAGGCATGATCCCTTTTCCCTCTTCGTACGTTGCTTCTCTCCATTGATCGGGCGTGATTAATACAAGCCTCTTCCCATAACCGGACCCACGCAGCCGGAATACTGCCAGCTGAAGGTTCGTGCCCCCAAGGGCCTTCGCGTGCCCGAACAGAGCTTTCCACAGCTGCCGAAGAAATTGAGGGTCGCGCTCTCTTATGCTTGCCCAGAAATTTGCGTCCGATGTGAGCACCACTTTTGCTAGCCACGCTGCGGCTAGCGTCTTTTTCTTAAGCATCTCCTCTTTGAGCGGCAGCGGATCCGTACTAGGCCCCGGTGCACTCTGCCATGCGTCATTCTGTAATAGTTTGCTCAACGGGTGCGAGCCGTTCCAGAAGGCGCCTAACTCGTCGAATTGAGGCAGGAGAGCGCCGGCGATCTGAGACCACAAAGGCGGGAATTCGAGCACGACCCCGAACCGAGCGTATCGCCCCTTCCGGGTGCGACGGGACGTCCATGCAGGGGCCATTTCACTATGGGGATGGAAGGCGACCATTCGGTCGGGTGGGTCGAACGCCGACAAAAATGAGATGCCTTGGTGAGGGTAAGTTTCATCGGGTCCACGTAACGCGAGAGCAACGCTTAACGCCTTGCCTTCGATCTCCAATTGCCCGGGAATGATGGAATATGCGAAGCTCTCGCTGGCCAGGAAAGGATACGTTCGGGTTGTCCATACGGGTATAGAGTCGCTGTTCCGCTGGAATGCCCACGACCTCGATGCTACGCCGACGTCTAGTCCTGCGAGCTTTGCATTCAGCGAGAAAAGCTTAGATTCCTGGTGCCGCATGACGAAGTCACTGACCAGCGCTCTTGCGCGATCAAGTATGGAAGCTACAAGATCCGCAGCCGTTTCGCTCAACTCGGCGCCTAGACGGTTGACCGCGATCCTGCCGGCCTGAGCAGACGTCCAGTCAATTCGCACAAACGCGAGAGGCGACGGGTAGCTGAATGACGAATGCACGCGCCCTTGAGACGCCTGAACCGCCATCCCCCTCCAGGAGAACATCACGCGTCCTTTAGGAAGATAGGACAGGCCCGAACCGACGCTCGACAAACGAATGGCATCGTTAGCCTCCTTCGAGGCACGCAGAAATGCTAAGGACACACCGTATTTAAGATCAAAAAACGGGAGGGCGACTTGAAACCTCCCAAGGCCGTTGGGCAGGGTTTCAGAAACTATATGCCACTTGAGCGTGGACCTAATCGCTTGCATTAGGTACTGCCAATGCTGGTCCCAGGACTTCCGACGTTCCTTCTCCGCCGTCGGAAGAAGCTCGGGGCTGGCCTCCCGAGACCGCGACTCGGGACGTACCCCGGCCGCGATAAGCTCTGTCCAGCGGCCAGTCTTATCCAGCCACCCCGGTTCGAAAGTGATAGCAGTGCAACCGGGGACGTCGGAGCTAATCTCGAATCGGGACGGTAGGACCACTAGAGTATGGAGCAGGAAAGCCTGCAGCTTCTGGTACCAGGTCGCGGCGGCGCCGCCAACGATCTCTGCTCTAAGCAACAGCCGGACCTGCGTACCGGAGGCCATATTTGGGTCAGCTCGTAGCTCCCCGAAGGAGCCGATTCCGTCCGTCTGAAATATCCAGCCGGTCTCCCCTGCATCGGGCGCGTTAGAGCTCCGGCGTGTTCGGATGATTACCCGCTCGGCGAGCATGAAATAGCTAAGCACGCCGATGCCAAATTTCCCTGTTCGATTCAGCTCGATTGCATGTTCTTCACATCTGCGCGCAAGCTGCCGAAGATCCTTGCGGGTACCAGCGCCACTAACCAGTAGGTGATCACGGATAATCCCCTTGGTCATACCGGACCCATCATCGGTGCACACGAGCCACACGCCTTCCGGCGAGGACTCAACACGAAGTTCGATTCGGTGCGCTTGGGCGAGCACTTCCTGCGAGTTTTTTGGATCGTTGAGGCGAATCCGGGCTATCTCCTCGACCACGGCGTCAAATGCATTTTGCAACAGCTCTCTGACGGCGGCCATGGCGTTGCCGTACAATTCGGTGCCCGAGAGCAGCGCGAGCAACCTCTGGGTATTCGGTCTGAAGCTACCGTCAATGTATTCGTACGTGCCCGAACGCGGAGCTATCTTCCTCTGCGAGCTTGGTGCTAAGTCCCATCGGTGCGGAAGTCGAGTCGCGAGGCCGGGGCATCTATCGAAGTGCAATTCGTGCCCTATCCTTTGGGCCAGTTGAAGTTCTGCGTCTACATCGTCTGCAGTGGATTCGATTGCACGATGAAGAACTGCCGACGAGGGTGTTGCGGAGATCAGCATGCTATTTCCGTCGCGGATTGCGCTGATACTCTTGTCCTTGCGCCAGTAGAGCAGGCTGCCAGCCGCTATGTCGCGCTGCTGCAAGATGACATCTGGTGTCCTCTCTGGATCGAATTCCAAGACGTCCGCCACCCTCAGAACAATCGCGAGGTAACGCAGGTTTACAATTTGCGCCGGTGACCCCACGGGGCGAGGATCGAGCGATGAACTTATAAGCTGCGGATAATCGAAATGATGGCTTCGGCACAAAAGGACCAGATCATCGACCCACCCTTCGTACGCAGAAAAGGGGTGTCCGGCGTGATATGACCTGATCCATTCCTCGCTCCATTCGTTGTGGCGCGATCTCACGTAGTGAGTGACGGCCTCGTTGGCGAGTTGGAGTCGATGCCGAAGCGGTAGGCGATCATCGAGGGGAATTGTAAGTCCATCGGCGTATTGGTCGATCCAGGACACAAACCGTTCCTGCTCTTTTGCCGGAAGGCCTTCGACATCCGGTAGCAGCAGGTAATCGTGGAGGATCTTCACTGTTTTTTGTATAGGGCTCATGCCTATGTCGTGCAGGTATGCAGACAGAAGAAGGAGTACAAGCTCGTGTCGAGAAAGTTGGGTCAGAACATCGGACGGGATTAGATCGATCATTCGCTCGGCGACTCGGAACGCGTGTCCGGCGTCGTGCAGTGTGAAGTCCGTTGGCGCAGTTGCGCCATGAGCGATTACCGCTTCGATGTCAGACATCCAGCTTTGCAGGCTCGCTGTCGGCAGCGATGGCACGGACGAGTTATCTTGTGAGATTTGCTGCCAGAGACGAGTGTCCGTCCAGGGGTGTTCTGCCATAAATATTTTGCTTCCGAGATGATATCCAAACCCAAGCTTTTGTTCGGATTGTCTGTCGCGACACGGGAGGCTCGGTGCTGTTAGGTTCATTAATACCGGGAAGTCCGAATGGCATCTAAAATCGGCGTTTACCACTTCTTGTCGGCGCCGCCCTTTAGGGCGAAGATGCTCAGTCTTCATCGAGCCTGATTCAAATTCAAGCCGTTAGTCGCCAGGCCACGAGTCTATGGTGAGCGTTATACTCGCGCCAATCTCTCGCGCAGGGTGTCTGTAGCGATGTGGCCGGCGAGAAACGCCACGGCGGCATAATTCTCTTGGTTCAGCGGATTGCCTTGAAGGCGAGTACTCCTTTCCGAATAATGGTGGACCTCGCCTCGTGTCTTTATTAGCAGTGTGATTACGCCATTTACAGATGAGTCCAATCTCGATCTCTCAAGTGCTTCCATCAGTGCGTTTGGGGTCACACCGTTGTTGAGGTGCGCGGGAAGGATACGTGAGACTATCCCCTTCAACTGATCGGAGCGCATGAACTGCCTTTGAACCTCATCATTCCCCGTCTTGCCGTTTGCGTAGTGACCCTCAAGCACAAAATAGAAATTGAAAAAGGCGTTGATGAAGCGAAACGAGTGAAGATCATTGTTGCCCTCGCGCCAAAACGACAGCGGAACAGTCAGCTCCGGGTGGTCTACGATGCGCTCGGTCAGTTTCTCGGCCGCTTGTGCCGTCAATTCGCCTGCCCGCCAGTCAGGTATAGATCGGGTCATTTGAAGAGAATACGCGCCAAGGCCCCGTTCTTCCTCAGTTTCGGCCACGGACTCTGATCGCGCAGTGTCCCAGCGAATTCTCGAGACTTTGAAACGAAAGGCCAGTAGTCCCTCGATCTGCTGAAGATCCGAGAGTAGCTCCGTACGTAGGCCTCGATCGGAGCCAAGCGTGATGCCGGGGTTCTCGCCTATCCGGAATTCTGTGTAGAATCGTGAGGGATCCGGGGCAGGAGCGAAGATTGTTATCTTTGTTAAGAATCCTCTATCATCCCGATGAAAGATGTATTCGCGCTCACGATGCAAGATGGAAGTTGTTTCTTGAAGGGCGATTTCGCCTTCTACGTCCGCCTCAATCAGGTACTTCATTTGACTGACATCGTATAAAACGTCAGGGCTTGTCCGGCGCTTAATATCAGGGCGACTTTTGTGCGTGGGCCTTGGGCTTCGATGCAAATCTGCCCCGGCGCCGCAGCACGCTCGCAGAGTCGACTTCCTTTCTAAAGGCGTTATCAGGATAAGGAACGGGAAGTCCCGTTCTCGCTACGGATCGCCCATGGTGAAGATGCTCTCTATCTGCGTCAAACCCATAGCCAACCGCCGCCCAAGGCAGTCCTCCTCCAGGTGTTATAGTTCTTCCATCGCTTCACGAGCTATCATGCACACGATGAATCGCAGAATGTTTCTCATGGGAGGGGCTGCTGCTTCGACTCTCCTCACCGGCACGCGATATCTATCCGCCGATCCGCTCGGTCTGCCGATCGGCTGCCAGACCTATCCTGTGCGCAAGTCGATCGCTACGGACTTCGCCGGCACCATGAAGGGATTGCGTGCCGCAGGGTTCACTCAGATTGAGCTGTGCTCGCCATACGGCTACGCCGATTTTTCGAGCCTCCAGCAATACAAGCCGCAGGAGTTGCGGCGCATGCTGAACGACTGGGGACTGGGCTGCATCTCCGCGCACTGGGCGCCGAACGAGCTCTTCCAAAAAGCGGACGAGAGCATCGCCTATGCCAAGGAGTTCGGCATGACGCAGATGGCAATTGCTGCGCTTGGACCGTTCAGCCCCGAAGAGCACCCAGACAGTTGATGACGTGAAACGTTACGTCGATCCCTTCAACGCCTTCGCCGAAAAAGCCCACGCCGCGGGGATCGTCGCATTGCTGCACAACGAAGGCTTCGTCTCCGCATACATCGACGGCAAACCGGTCTACGACATGATGATCGCCCAACTCGATCCCGCCACCACCAAGCTGCAGTTTCAGGTCTCTGCTATGCAGGTGGGCTATGACCCAGTGACCTACTTCAACAAGTATTCGGGCCGCTACCTTTCCATGCACTGCCAGGACTGGGTGAAGGACCCCTCCACCAAGTCCGGCTTCCGCGAGGTTCCGTTGGGCAAGGGGGTGGTGGATTGGAAGGCCGTCTTCACAGCCGCAAAAACAGGCGGCGTGAAAAACTACTTCGTCGAGCTTGAAGAGGATCCGGCGCTGATGCCCCCGAGCGTGCCTTACCTGAAGTCCCTGAACGTCTGATCTCGGAGCAATTCCGAAACTCAGCGCTCGGCCGATGAAGAGCCGAACTTCCGGAACGAATCCCTACCGATACCACCCACACCCCCGAGAGACTCGAATCCGCTTCCTAGCCAAATACAAAAGCGACACCAAACACAACACCACCAGCCCGGCGCGAAGATACGTCGCTGCCGTAACCGAAAGCCCAATTCCAGTCCCAACTGCGACGTAGACCGCCAGACACGCCGGGCACTTAGGCAGCAACACCAGGATGGCTGTCGGAACCAGCCATCCTGTGGTATTTCGAAACCGGCGGGCAAACGCTGTCGAATGCCTGCCCTGGCAGCATGGACTGGCGTTCACCCCCGCTGCTCCTGTAATTCACAACAATGCTCCGGGGCTTTCGCCTGAACGCTCTCGTAGGGATTGTGCTCGTAGCGGTCGTGATGGCGAATCCACGACATCGTGAACGCCAAGCCGTCTTCGTCGCGGCCCTTCGGCGTAAGGTCGAGGTAATTGTAGGCTCCCAGCAACATATCCAGCCCTCGCGCGTAGGCCGAATAAGTGTGAAAAACATCGCCGCTGTTCGCCTTGTAGAACACGCTCGCGCCGGGCGCTTCGTCGCTCGGGAACATGCGCGTGTCGTAGTTGTAGTAGACCTCGCCTTTCCTCATCTCCTCCTTCGTGAACGACACATGGTAGTCGAAGTTGAAGTCGCTGCCGTACGAGGAGACCCATTTGAAGCGCCAGCCCATCCGCTTCTTGAAAGCTTCGATTTCCGGCAGAGGCGCTCGTGAGACCACCGCCAGCGTCACATCCCGTTCTGCCAGATGAACCAGGCTCCCGTCCATGTGATCCGCCAAGAATGAGCAGCTCTTGCAACCCTCTCCCCATCCCGGACCCAGCATGAAATGGTAAACCAGCAACTGGTTCCGCCCGTCAAAAAGTTCGCCAAGCGTCTTCTTGCCCTCGGGCGTATCGAAGGAATATCGCTTGTCAACCTTCACCCACGGCAGTTCGCGTCTTTCCCGGCTTAACTCATCGCGTCTCCGCGTGGCATCCTTCTCTTTAGCCAACAGCGCCTTGCGCGCTTCTATCCACGTTTCTTGCGAAACAACTTCGTGATTCGTGTCTATGGCGTTCATCTCTCTAGCTCCTGTGTTTCTTCTCCGCGCTTTCACGAATCCTCGTCATGAAGCTGCTCCAACCCTTGTTGGCGCCCTCTTGGAATTCCGGCGGAATCAGCCCCACCGCCCGATGCGAAAATTTCATTCGCGTGCCGCTGCCTTCCGCCGTCAACCGGTACTGCAGGTTGGAAGCGACAGGACTAGACATAAACAGCGGTCCGTAAATCTCGACTAGCGTCGGCGGTTTGATCGATTGCACATGGCCCCAAAGATGGCCCGTGTTGTTTCCGAAATCGCGGAACCAGCGGCCCCCCGGCCAAGCCTCAAGTTTCATCGGAAGAGGCGTGCCATCGGGTGTCTCGTTCAACGGCCCCATCTGTTCCAGAATCGTCTCGAATACAACCTCCATCGGCGCTGCAATCTGCTCGTCTTTTACTACTTCGAGCGTCTGAAGTGCCTGCTCGGACACGGTCGTCAACATGCTCATTTCTCCTAGCTTTTCGTAATCTGATTTTTTGTAATCTGACTGTCCCTGGCCAACCGGTCTGCCATCTTCCGTTCAGCCCGTTCTTTGATGCGATCCAGGTGGTGAGCCCAGAAGCGCTCGTATTTCTTGACCCAATCGTGCACTGGTTTCAGCTCCTTGGGATCGAGGCGGTACAAGCGAAGCTGTCCGCGCGTCGTTACCGAAACAATCCCCACCTTCCGAAGCACTCCGAGGTGTTTCGAGACCGATGGCTGCGGCATTCGGAGCGCATGAACTATCTCCCCTACCGCGTGTTCGTCTCCATCCACTAGCAGGTCGATGATCTCGCGCCTTCGAGGCTCGGCAATGGCGTTAAATACATCCGTTGTTGTCGCTGCGCGGGGCATCTAGGGACAGTATATTCCGATATGGGAATATGTCAAGCCAGAATATTCATACCGAGAAAAAAATGGGGACACTCCGGGCTTCCGCGATCAGCCCGAATGTCTGATTCGCAGGCGTGTCCCCATTTTTTCCACGGAGTACCGCCTCAAAAAAACGGGTTCTTTATGCTATCGAAATCGTCGCGACAGGTCACTAGCTTTCGTGCCTCGCTTCGTCCGCATCCCTCGCCAGATCCCTCAGTAAGTCGAAGAAACTGTCGCTTTGGCCGATAAACAGCCCGTCCGCTGTGAGCGCCGTAACCGCGCCCATCGCCGCCCCCTTTGTCTGCGTTGGCCGCATAACCGAACAGCGCGGAAATTTCCGGCTGAGAAACGGACAGGGCTCGGGCATGATCAGGTTGGCCTTGCAGTGATTCCGGCTGACCCGTCGTAAGGTCCGCAAACGTTACAGTTGCGTGCGTAATCGGATCCGTGTCGGTGAGCGGAGTGGCATTCCCGGCTTTGTCCTGCCAGGTCTGAAAATGCGCTGTTTCCGTCGGTCCGATGCTGAGCAATATCCGTAGGACTTGCCGGCTGCTCACCCGCTGGGCGAGCGATGGATACAGGCTTGTGCCGCCCTGTTCGATGAAGACAAAGTGAAATCCCGCCGTGAAGGCGATCGCTTTTAGGTGGTCGGTCTCCTTGTGATTAAGGCTGCTGCCGGCCGTGTCGTCGTCGCTCCGGGGAATCGCCGTATGCTGCCCTACATTCAAGCCCTTCACGGCTTGCGCGAATGTGAATCCAGGGTCGAGATCGGGATTGTTATCGCCGCTCCTGTAGCGTGTCCAGAAACTGGTGTCAACCGAGCTGCGTTAGGTTGGTGAGCCGTCCTTTTCGCGCGGACCCTTCCGCCATGCTGCCCGGGAAGCGTGCGGAAACCATTGCCATTCAGCTGATCGAGTTCTGAAGTGTTGACCCCTTTCGCCTTCAGGTACGCCACCAGGAAAGCCGCGTGGCTGAACTCATCGTCCGTGTTGTCGTGAATGTACTGGGGCATGTCCCCATCCAGAATCGTAAGGGCATCCGTGTAAAGCGGATTCCCTCCCGTTGCCTTTGCGAACTCGTTATCCTGAGTTCCCCCGAGTTCCCAATATTGCTCCCACAGGTCGCTCTCCAGAATTTCAGCGGCGGCTAGAAATTTCAGAATTGCCGCATCGCCTCTTGTCAGCGTGCGCTTCGTCGTCGTCCATGTCTTGGCCAAAGAGCGGAATGCTATTGGCTAACAGTCCGGCGCCCAGGGTCGCGGTGCCGGCGGTTAAGCCTTTCTTGAGAAAAGAGCGCCGGTTCGCGGAGCTCTTGGGGCCGTTCGATACATTTCTAAACATCTGTTTCCTTCCTTGAGTGTTGGTACTCTGCCTCATTCTGTGAGCAGTCGCAGGCGGGAGTCGTAAGTGGAAGGTAAACAGGTTGTAAATTCAAAAACGAACCCAACCCCCAGTTCGTTCTGTAATAGGCTGCCTGATCTTGACACCGAGCACCGAAGCGTCAGCGAGGTTAAGTCTTTGCGCTCCGGTCACCGAAATCGCCAAACTCTTATTTCGCATCTTTTCAATGACTTTCACCCAAAAACGGCAGATTGCCGCCGCGCCTTGTCCCACACTGAACGCGAGAAATGAAATGAGCGATCAGCATAAAGATCCAAGCGCTGGCCATTGCACGGGACCACGCAGCAGCCAGGGGAAGGAAAAATCCAGCCGCAACGCTGCAACTCACGGCTTAACTTGCAAGAAGTTCTTTCTGATTCCCGACGAAACCGAAGAAGAGTTCCTCGCGCACGCCCAACTCTGGGCCGACGAATATGCCGCCGACTCGTCACCAGCCATACAATCTCTTCTCCAGGACCTGGTCGAAGCGCACTGGCTTCAAAAACGGGCCTCCCGGCGTATGTTCGAGTCCGAAACTGCCTTAGCCATGGCCGAAACGGATCGCCAGTCACCGGAAATTGCCGACGAAATTTTCAAACGCCTCCGGAACATCCAGCGCTATAAGACCAGCTACGAGAATTCCTTCCAGCGAGCCCTGCGCGCCATCGAAGCTTTCCGCAAGAACCGCGTCGCGGCGCGCGTATCTGATGCCCGCCTCGCGAAGATCGAGCTTTCTAAGGAAGCCATTAAGGTTAAGTCCAGCCAAGCGGCCGTAAACCGGAAGGTGAGCAAACCGCGCGTGAGCGATCCCATTCCACCGCGCGAGGCGCATTTGTGCTGTAGTGAGGAGAGTGGCTTTCGCGCAGCTTGCACACCGAGTCAAGGAACCCGTCCCGATTGACACCCGGGCAGCGGACAACCTGCGTTTTATTCGGGACACCATGGAACGGGCGGCCTCTTTCACCGCTGTTCCCGGTTGGGGTGGCGTAGTCATCGGAGTAAGCGCCGTCGCCGCGGGTGTAATTGCCTATGGACGGCCGGACCAAACACAATTTTTTATTTGGCTCGTCGAAGCCGCCGTGGCGCTCGCCATCGGAATCTGGGCGGTCCAAAGTAAGTCGCGCCGTCTGGCGTCCTCGCTTCAATCGAAGGCCGCCCGCCGCGCGCTCTTAAGCTTCATGCCGCCGCTTGTGGCTGGCGCTGTTCTCACAGTGGTGCTTCTCCACGTCCACAATCTGGCCATTGTGCCCGGCCTATGGCTTCTGCTCTATGGCGCGGCGGTTGTTACGGGCGGCGCGTTTTCCGTTCGCATTGTGCCGTTCATGGGACTATGCTTCATGGCGCTTGGCATCGTCTCGCTTGGCGCGCCCGCCGTCTGGGACGATCTCTTTTTAACGCTCGGATTCGGCTTCATCCACATCGCATTCGGCGTCGTGATCGCCAGGAGGCACGGTGGCTAGAACCGCCATGGCCCGGACACCGGCAGCTATCACCAAGGCGGCCGCCGAGCAGGAGACGCTTGAAAGCGCTCTGCCGAATCTTGATCGCATCATTCATGAGCGGATGCGTCTCGGTATCGTCAGCGCTCTGGCCGTCAGCGATTCCTTGACCTTCAATGAGCTCAAGAAACTCCTGCAGACCACCGACGGGAACTTGAGCGTTCACGCCCGCCGTCTCGAAGAAGCCGGATATGTCGAATGCACCAAGAGCTTTGAAGGGCGGATGCCCAAGACCGAGTACCGCCTCACTGTCTCCGGCCGCCAGGCTTTTGAACGCTACCTGAACCACATGGAAGCTTTGATTCAGGCCAT
Organism: uncultured Acidobacteriaceae bacterium; assembly: GCA_963845995.1. GTDB lineage: Bacteria > Acidobacteriota > Terriglobia > Bryobacterales > Bryobacteraceae > Bog-105. The sequence goes on from CAWJUO010000015.1 coordinate 26,301, forward strand.
GCGAGAGCGCTGATCTGGTGCTGTAGAGTCATAGACATGAACCGTCGTGAAGTGCTTGCCGGAATCGCTGCTTCCGGTCTTATAGCTTCCAGCAGCCCCGCGCAGAACGCGATGCCCAACACATATCTAGAACTGAAAACCTGGCGTCTCCACAACAGCGCCGAAGACCAGGGAACCCGTGTAGCCAGTTTTCTACAGAACGGTCTCTCGCCTGCCTTATCCCGCGGCGGGGCCAAACTGATTGGCGCTTTTGCAAACGTAATCGGTCAGGATGGCCCTTATTACGTAACGCTAGCCCAATATTCGTCGATGGCCGCGATCCAGGAGGCCTTGAGCAAACTCGATGCCGACGAGGCCTACCAAAGTGAAGTCCAGAAGTTAAGCGCCGGACCCGGGCTCCCATTTGTACGTTTTGAAAGCAGCATCCTCAGAAGCTTCGACGTGCTCCCGCAGCCTGTCATCCCCTCCGCTTCCGAGAAGCGGCACGCCCGCATCTTCGAACTGCGAACCTACGAGTCTCAATCCCTCGCGACGCTCAAGCGCAAAGTGGGCATGTTCAACAACGCGGAAGCTAAAATATTCGAGCGTCTCGGAATGCGCCCGGTCTTCTTCGGCGAAACTTTGATCGGTCCAAAGCAGCCCAATCTGATGTACATGTTGTCCTTCGACGACCTCGCCGCCCGCGAGCGGCTGTGGGGCGAATTCGGCAGCGATCCCGAGTGGAAGAAGCTCAGTTCACAACCGGAGCTGAAAGATTCCCAGATCGTCGCCAATATCTCGAACGTTATTCTTCGGCCTCTGCCGTTTTCCTTGATTTAGTTAGGCGATTCGGTAGGGTGCTTTGCAATCCGCTCACCGTCCTGTGGTACTATCAAAAAGGTTTCAAGCCACCTTGGGAGGCTGAGGCGCGTTGTTCGCTGCCTTCGCCGTTTGGACCAGTCCACTTATGAGTCAAAAGCCCGGTAAAAAGTATGAAGCTGCGTCTAAGCAGGTAGAAGCAAAGCCCTATCCTCTCGCTGACGCCGTTACTCTTGTTCAAAAAATCAAGTTCACCAAGTTCGACGAGACTGTCGAGGTGCATATGCGCCTGGGTGTGGATCCGAAGCACGCCGACCAGATGGTCCGCGGAACGGTTGTCCTGCCCAACGGGCTTGGCAAATCGAAGAAAGTGCTTGTGATCGCCTCGGGCGATAAGCTTCGCGAAGCCGAGGAGTCGGGTGCCGATCTCTTTGGCGGTGAAGAGATGGTCAACAAGATACAGAGCGAGAACTGGACCGATTTCGATGCCGTGATTGCGACTCCGGACATGATGCGCTCAGTCGGCCGTCTCGGTAAGGTCCTCGGTCCTCGCGGTCTCATGCCGAATCCGAAAACGGGTACCGTGACCACGGATGTGGCGAAGGCAATTCAAGAGATCAAGGCCGGTAAAGTGGAGTTTCGAGTGGACAAGACCGGCGTCATTCACGCTCCGGTTGGTAAGGTCAGCTTCGATAATGGCAAGCTGCTCGAGAATACGAACAGCTTGATTCAGGCCGTCATCAAGGCGAAGCCGTCCGCGTCAAAAGGCAAGTACGTGAAGAGCGCCACACTATGCTCCACGATGGGGCCTGGCGTTCCGCTCGATGTCACGCCATTCAACGCCAAGGTCGCTTAAGGCTAACAAAAGAGGCACTGCTGCATGAAGGATAAGAACGAGAAAAAGAAGGACCTGGCGGACTTGAAGAAGGCGCTCGATGAGAGCAAGAACATCTTCGTCACCAGCTACGAGAAGATGACCGTCAGCCAGGATTTCCAGTTGCGGAAGACCGTTCGCGACGCTGGCGGCAGTTATCGTGTCGTAAAGAACAACATCGCGGCCAAAGCGTCTGAGGGTACCGTGGCAGGCGATCTTCTCGGCCAACTCCGGGGAATGACTTCGCTCGCTTATACGGCGAACGATCCCGTCGCGCTGGCCAAGGCTTTAACGAAGTATTCGAAGGAAAACGCAGCCTTCACTTTCAAGGCGGGCATTGTAGAAGGCCGGGTGATCGACATCAAGGCGATCGGCGACCTCGCTTCCATGCCGCCCAAGGAAGAGATTTTTGCGAAATTGCTGTATCTGATCAACGCGAACGCGACCCGCCTGGTAAGTGCGATGAACGGTGTGGGCCGTAATCTGGCGGTGGTTTTGGATCAGGCAGCCAAGGAAAACAAGTTTCAGCAGTAAGGATTGTCCGGGCGGGGTATCCGTCGGCAAACAGAACTATCTAGGTAATCGTTAAGGGAGTTAATAGGAAGAAAATGGCGGATATCAACGCAATTGCGGAACAGATTCAGGGCCTGACCCTGCTTGAGGCCTCTCAGCTCGTGAAGTTGCTCGAAGAAAAGCTCGGCGTCTCGGCTGCGGCGGCTTCGGTAGCGGTCGCGGCTCCTGCTGGCGGCGGCGCTGCGGCAGCGGCTCCGGTGGAAGAGAAGACCGAATTCACGGTTGTTCTGAACGCAGCCGGTGCCAATAAGATCAATGTCATCAAGGCCGTACGCGAAGTTACGAGCCTCGGACTGAAGGAAGCCAAGGATCTGGTCGATGGCGCTCCGAAGCCGATCAAGGAAGGCATCAATAAAGAAGAGGCTGAGGCGATCAGGAAGAAATTCACCGACGCGGGCGCAACTGTCGAAGTCAAGTAGTCGGTTTCTACTGTCTTCGAGCCGTAAAAGTTTTCTGAAACAAGGCCAGCCGTGCCAGGTTGACGCGGCTGGCTATAGTTGCTATTCTAGGGTTGTCGTCAAGCCGGGACGGTCCAGCATCAAAGTTTTTGCATCATCACTCTAAAGAGTTCTCCCGCTAGCCTTATATAGGTGTGGCGGGTTTTGGCATGTCCAAATTCACCCTTTCAACCGTAGTCGCTAGTTCGAGGCGATCTGAAGAGTCTTTTCGATTTTACCCGAAGCTGGTTAGCCAGAAGCTACTGAGATGTTCCCGTAGCTCTGGATTTTTCTCGTTATTTTTCTTCGCCCGGGCATTTTTTGCCGGTGCGCTGATTTCTGTGCCGTTATTGTGCCGTCGTTACTGTGTCATTGGAACCCTAAAGGACAAGCGTAGATGCCCAACGTGTCAAATGGTTCTCTCCGCGAGAGAGTCGATTTTTCGAGGATTAAGACCTCGATTCCCATTCCCAACCTCATTGAGGTGCAGAAGCGGTCGTATGAGCGCTTCCTGCAAATGGACCTTCTTCCGAAGGAGCGCGAAGATGCGGGTCTGCAGAGCGTTTTCAGCTCTGTTTTTCCGATCTCGGATTTTCGTGGTCTGAGTCAGCTCGAATTCGTTGATTACTCCATCGGCAACTGGGAGTGCAAGTGCGGCAACCTGAAGGGGCTGCATCACCTGCGCACCATCTGCCGCAACCCGAACTGCGGAGCCGAAATTCGGACCGATCCTTTCCATGCCGGTGATGTTCTGTGCCATAAGTGCGGCACATTCAACAAGAACATCGTCACTTTCTGCAACCGCTGTGGCGACCCTGTCGCCCTGCAATTGAAATACGACGTTCCGGAGTGTGAAGAGCGGGGCATGACCTATGCCGCGCCTCTAAAAGTCACAATCCGGCTGACCGTTTACGACAAAGACCCCGAAACAAACACCAAGACCGTCCGCGACATAAAAGAGCAGGAAGTCTTTTTCGGCGAAATCCCGCTGATGACCGAAAACGGTACCTTCATCATCAACGGTACTGAGCGCGTCATCGTTTCGCAGTTGCACCGCTCTCCCGGCGTGTTCTTTGAACGCGTTCAGGCGCAAGGCTACTTCCTCGGAAAGATCATTCCGTATCGCGGCAGCTGGGTCGAATTCGAATACGACAACAAGAACCTGCTGTACGTCCGCATCGACCGCAAGCGGAAGTTCTACGGTACGGTTTTCCTGCGCGCCCTCGGTCTAAAGACCGATTCGGACATCATCCGCGCGTTTTACAAGATGTCCACCATCGTGTTGAAGGACGGCAAATTGCTGTGGGGCGTGAACGACAGCCTGATTGGCATGAAGCTGTCTCACGCCATCAGCAACAAGGCTGGCGAACAGGTGGTTCCGCAAGGAAAGAAGATCACCAATTCGGTTTTCCGCGATCTTCAGAAAGCGAAAGTCGAACAGGTTGAAGTAGCTTCGAACGATCTCGAAGGCGCCTATGTTGCGGCCGACGTGATCGATATGGAAACCGGCGAGGTTCTGATCGAAGCGAATCACGAACTGACCGCTACCGCCCTCGGTAAGCTGGCCGATGCGGGAATTACCACGTTCCAGATCTTTTTCCCGGATCGCGACGATGCCGGTAACGTAATCTCGGCGACTCTGCGTAAAGACGCGGTGAAGAGCCAGAGCGACGCGCTGCTTGAGATTTACCGCAAGCTGCGTCCCGGCGATCCGCCGACCGTCGATACCGCCACACAACTCTTCCAGGGGATGTTCTTCGATCCGCGCAAGTACGATTTCTCGCGCGTTGGCCGGATGAAGTTCAACATCAAGTTGTACGACAAAACCGATGCGACGCCGCTCGACAAGCGTACTCTCGATCAGAAAGACTTTACCGATACCATCCTGTATCTGTTGAAACTGCGCAAGGGCATCGGCGCAGTCGATGATATCGACCATCTCGGCAACCGCCGCGTCCGCGCGGTCGGCGAACTGCTCGAAAATCAGTTCCGGATCGGCCTCGTCCGCATGGAGCGCGCGATCAAGGAAAAGATGTCGGTGTACCAGGAAATGTCTACGGCCATGCCGCACGACCTGGTCAACGCCAAGCCCGTTATGGCGGCGATCCGCGAGTTCTTTGGATCGAGCCAGTTGTCGCAGTTCATGGATCAGACCAATCCGCTGTCGGAGATCACGCATAAACGCCGTCTCTCCGCCCTTGGACCGGGAGGTCTGTCGCGCGAACGCGCCGGATTCGAAGTCCGCGACGTTCACCCCACTCACTACGGCCGTATCTGCCCGATTGAAACGCCGGAAGGCCCGAACATCGGTTTGATCTCGTCGCTCTCCTGCTTCGCGCGGATCAATGAGTATGGATTCATCGAGAGTCCGTACCGCCGCATTCGCGAAGGCGCTCTGGTCGATGAGGTGCGAATCCTCAACCCCGGCGAAACACCCTTCAAGGTGAATCAGATCGTTCTTCGCGAAGAGTTAGACAAGGCCAATGCGGCTCTCGGCGGCAAGCAGCACGCCGAATTTGAAGCGCACTCCGATTATCTTTCCGCCTGGGAAGAAGACAAGTACATCGTTGCGCAAGCCAACATCGTCATCGATGAAGCTGGGCGCATCGTAGACGACCTGGTCAACGCTCGCCAGGCCGGCAACTTCGTCCTGAAGCATCGCGACGAAATCGAGTACATGGACGTGAGTCCGAAGCAACTGGTCTCGGTCGCCGCAAGCCTGATTCCGTTCCTTGAGAACGACGATGCCAATCGCGCTCTTATGGGATCGAACATGCAACGCCAGGCCGTGCCGCTGCTACGTGCCGAAGCGCCGTATGTCGGTACTGGCATGGAACGCGTGACGGCCCGCGATTCGGGTGCCGTCGTGATCTGTAAACGCTCGGGCGTGGTCGATTCCGTCGATAGCGAACGCATCATTGTTCGCGTCGAAGGCGGCGCGTCCCACGAAGGGCAGATGTCGCGCGAAGTCGGCGCCGATATCTATCAGCTCACGAAGTTCAAACGCTCGAACCAGAACACCTGTATCAGCCAGAAGCCGATCGTTCATCAAGGCCAAAAGGTTAAGAAGGGCGATGTGCTCGCCGACGGTCCTTGCACCGAAGTCGGTGAACTCGCTCTTGGCCGCAACGTCCTGGTCGCCTTCATGCCATGGCGCGGCTACAACTTCGAAGACGCCATCGTGGTCAGCGAAAAGCTGGTCAAGGAAGACTACTACACCTCGATTCACATTGAGGAATTCGAGATCGAAGCCCGCGACACCAAGCTGGGCCCCGAGGAGATCACTCGCGACATTCCAAACATCGCGGAGTCGTTCCTACGGAATCTCGACGAGAGCGGAATCATTCGCGTCGGCGCTACCGTCAAGCCGGGCGACATCCTGGTTGGCAAAGTAACGCCGAAGGGCGAAACTCAGCTGACTCCGGAAGAGAAGCTGTTGCGCGCCATCTTCGGTGAAAAGGCCGGAGACGTGAAAGACGCCTCGCTTTACTGCCCGCCGGGCATTGAAGGCACCATCGTCGATTGCAAAGTGTTCTCGCGCAAGGGCGCTGAACTCGACGAGCGTTCGAAGCAGATCCTGACTCTTCAGGAAGAGCGGCTTCATCGCAATCTCGAAGACGAAAAGCGTATCTTGAGCGACGAGCGCGCCAAACGCCTCGAAGTCCTGCTGCACGGCAAAGAACTGACTGCCGATCTGCACGACGAAAAGACCAACAAAAAGCTGCTCTCGAAAGAGATGCCGCTCACTCGCGACGTGCTCGAAAAGTTGCGCGCCCGCGATCTGAAGCGGATGCGGCTTACCTCGAAAGACCTTCGCATCAACGAACAGATCGACGAGATCGAAGAAATGACCTCGCGTCAGATCGCGGTTCTCGAAAAGATCACCGAAGAGAAGATCGCCAAGCTCCGCAAGGGCGACGAACTGCCTCCCGGCGTGATCAAGCTCGTCAAGTGCTACATCGCCATGAAGCGCAAGCTTTCGGTCGGCGACAAGATGGCCGGACGGCACGGAAATAAGGGTGTGATCGCGCGCATTGTTCCTGAAGAGGACATGCCCTATCTGCCCGATGGCACTCCGGTTGAGATCGTTCTGAATCCGCTTGGCGTTCCATCTCGTATGAACGTCGGGCAAATTCTGGAAACCCATCTTGGCTGGGCGGCCGAAAAGCTCGGTGTCCACTTTGCAACGCCTGTGTTCGATGGCGCGGCCGAGAAGGACATCAAAGCGCAACTCACAAAGGCTGGTCTCCCGACATCCGGCAAGATTCAGCTTTATGACGGCATGACGGGTCACGCCTTCGAGCAGCCGGTCACCGTCGGCTACATCTACATGCTGAAGTTGAGCCACTTGGTGGACGACAAAATCCACGCGCGCTCTATCGGACCGTATTCGCTCATCACACAGCAACCGCTGGGTGGTAAAGCGCAGTTCGGTGGCCAGCGCTTCGGCGAAATGGAAGTTTGGGCGCTCGAAGCATACGGCGCCGCTTACATTCTGCAGGAACTGCTCACCGCTAAGTCCGACGACGTCTATGGCCGTGCCAAAATCTACGAGGCCATCGTCAAGGGCGAAGCAGCCGCCGAGCCCGGCGTGCCTGAGTCGTTCAACGTTTTGATTCGTGAGCTACAGAGCCTCTGTCTCGATGTGGAGCTGATGAAGAAGCCCCGCGAGATACAGGATCTGGCGCATGCCGCGGATTAGATAAAGAGATGCCGCAGGCGGGGTGCAATGGCGCCCCGCATCCCGTCTGCGTTGAATTTGAAACGGGCGTAGCGCACAGTGATGAATGCTCCTGTGCGTGGTTGAAAAGTGCTGACTATTTAAGGACAACTCATGTATCGTTCCTCTCCGTACGACAGAGCCAATCTCATCGCCGATTTCGATTCAATCCGAATTAGTCTGGCCTCTCCGGAAAAGATCCGGAGCTGGTCACACGGTGAAGTCACTAAGCCGGAGACCATCAACTATAGAACTTTCAAGCCAGAGCGCGACGGCCTGTTCTGCGCCCGGATTTTCGGTCCGGTAGCGGACTGGGAATGTCTCTGCGGCAAATACAAGCGCATGAAGCATCGTGGAGTTATCTGCGATAAGTGCGGCGTCGAAGTCACGCTGTCGCGCGTGCGCCGCGAGCGTCTGGGGCATATCGAACTTGCCAGTTCTTCTTCTCACGTCTGGTTCTTCAAGGGCCTGCCAAGCCGTATCGGCTACCTGGTCGATATCACGCTTCGTGAGCTTGAACGCGTACTCTATTACGAAGCGTTTACCATCATCGATCCAGGCGAAGGCACGGGCCTTTCCGTCGCCGAAGTGATCAGCGACGAGCGCAAACGGCAACTCGATCAGGAGTTCCCGGGTAAGTTCGTCGCCATGATGGGCGCGGAAGCCATCAAAGAGCTTCTGAAGAAGCTCGATATCGAATCGCTCAGCGTCGAAATCCGCGAGAAGATGCGCACGGAAACTTCAGCGCAAAAGAAGCTGAAATATGCCAAGCGCCTGCGCGTGGTTGAGAGCTTCCGTAAATCCGGCAACAAGCCGGAATGGATGATTCTCGACGTAATCCCGGTCATTCCGCCGGAGCTTCGGCCTTTGGTGCCGCTCGATGGCGGACGCTTCGCTACTTCCGATCTTAACGACCTGTATCGCCGCGTTATCAACCGCAACAACCGCTTAAAGAAGCTGATGGAGCTTCATGCTCCGGACGTGATTGTGCGCAATGAAAAGCGCATGTTGCAGGAAGCCGTTGACGCTCTCTTTGACAATGGCCGCCGTGGCCGCGTGTTGCGCGGTGCGAATAATCGTCCGCTGAAGTCTCTCTCCGACACGCTCAAAGGCAAGCAGGGCCGCTTCCGCCAGAATCTTCTCGGCAAGCGCGTTGACTACTCGGGCCGTTCGGTCATCGTGGTCGGTCCCGAACTGAAGCTGAATCAGTGCGGTCTTCCAAAGAAGATGGCGCTCGAACTCTTCAAACCGTTCATCTACCATCGCCTGGAACAGCGCGGTCATTGCACCACCATCAAGCAAGCGAAGGAACTGGTCGAACAGCAAGATCCAGTGGTTTGGGACATTCTTGAAGAAGTCATCAAGGATCACCCGATTCTGTTGAACCGCGCTCCTACGCTTCACCGCCTTGGCATTCAGGCATTCGAGCCGGTGCTGGTCGAAGGTAAAGCGATCAAGCTGCATCCGCTGACCTGTACCGCCTTCAACGCCGACTTTGACGGCGATCAGATGGCCGTCCATATTCCGCTGTCGCCCGAAGCGCAGATCGAAGCTTCCACTTTGATGCTTGCTTCGAATAACATCCTGTCGCCCGCGCATGGTGCGCCCATCACGGTTCCGACGCAGGACATGGTTCTTGGTCTCTATTACCTGACCAAGATGCGCCCGAATTCGAAGGGCTCCGGCCGTACCTTCGCCTCCATTCACGACGTGCTGATTGCGCTCGAAATGGGCGAAGTAGAAACCTTAACGGCAATCAAGCTGCGTCACACAGGCAAGGTCATCGACCTCACCAAGGCGTTCGACAACCAGAACATTCTTCACACCGAGCCGATCGAGTTCGTGAAGCAATACATGGACACGACGGTTGGCCGCGTGATCCTGAACGATGTGCTTCCGAAGGAGATGCCGTTCATCAACGGACTTCTGAAGAAGAAGGGCATGGCCCAGCTTGTTCAGTACTGCTATCTGAAATTCGGCCGGCCGATCACGGTGCAGATGCTCGACGAAGTCAAGAAGCTTGGCTTCCTCTATGCGACTCGCGCCGGTATTTCAATCGGCATCGACGACATGGTTGTGCCTGAAGAGAAAGGCGCACTGGTTCACGAAGCTGAAAAGCAAGTGATCGAAGTGCAGTCGCAGTATCAGGAAGGCGCCATCACTCAGTCGGAGCGCTATAACAAGATCATCGAAATCTGGTCGAAGGTCACCGAAGCCATCTCCGAGAAGCTATTCAAGGGAATGGAAGAGGACGACCGTACGGGCCGCGTTCTCAATCCGATTTACATCATGGCCGACTCTGGCGCTCGCGGTTCGAAGCAGCAGATTCGCCAGCTCTCGGGTATGCGCGGTTTGATGGCCAAGCCCTCGGGCGAAATCATCGAACAGCCCATCACGGCGAACTTCCGCGAAGGCCTCGACGTGTTGCAGTACTTCATTTCAACGCACGGCGCACGTAAAGGTTTGGCCGATACGGCTCTCAAAACAGCCGATTCCGGTTACCTCACGCGCCGCCTCTGCGACGTCGCCCAGGACGTGATCATCAGTGAAGACGATTGCGGAACCAGCGATGGTATCTACGTCGAACCGATCATCGAATCGGGCGAAATCATCGAGCCGTTGCGCGACCGCATTGTGGGCCGCGTCGCTCTCGAAGATCAACGCGATTACGAAAACAACGTCATCGTCAGCGTGAACCAGGAGATCACGGAAGACCTTGCCAGCGCCATTCAGGCCGCGGGTATCGAACGGGTGAAGATCCGCTCGGTTCTAACCTGCGAATCGAAGCGCGGTGTCTGCCGCCTTTGCTACGGCCGCAACTTGGCCACGGGCCGCATGGTCGAGCGTGGTGAAGCGGTGGGTATCATCTCGGCTCAATCTATCGGTGAACCGGGTACTCAGCTTACGATGCGTACGTTCCACATCGGTGGAGCGGCGACTCGTATCAGCGAGCAGTCCACACAGGATGCCAAGAGCGACGGCTTCGTCCGCTTCAGCGGCGTCAACACGGTTCGCAACAACAAGGGCGATTTGATCGCCATGAACCGCAACGGCATTCTGATCATCCTTGACGAAAAGCAGCGCGAACGCGAGCGTTATCCGGTTGTGTACGGCGCTAAGATCAACGTCGCGGACGGCGATCCGGTCAAGGCGAATCAGATTCTTCTTGAATGGGACCCGTACACGTTCTCGATTCTGACTGAGATCAGCGGAACCATTCACTTCAAAGATCTTGTCGATGGTCTAACGACTCAGGAACAGGTCGATGAAATCACCGGCAACATGCAGGTGGTCGTCATGGAGTCGAATGACGAAAAACGGTTCCCGACAATCGTGGTTCGCCCCGACGGCGGCTCACGTTCTGAAGAGAAGCGTTACCTGATGCCGACACACGCTCACTTGATGGTGGGCGATGGGGAAACGGTACACGCCGGAGACGTGCTCGCGAAGATTCCGCGCGCAACGACCAAAACGAAAGACATCACGGGTGGTCTGCCCCGCGTGGTTGAGCTGTTTGAAGCTCGCAAGCCTCGCGAAACGGCCATCATTGCCGAAATCAACGGCACGGTAAAGTACGGCGAAGTCAGTAAGGGTATGCGTAAGCTGTATATCGTCGGCGACGACGGTGTGCAGAAGGAATACTCGCTTCCGCGCGGTGTTCACATCAACGTGCAGGAAGGCGAGCGCGTGAAATCGGGCGATCCGCTGATGGATGGTCCGCGCAATCCGCATGACATTCTGGCCGTGCTCGGCGAGAAGGAACTGCAGAAGTACCTGGTGAATGAAATCCAGGAAGTCTACCGTCTGCAGGGCGTAAACATCAACGATAAGCACCTTGAAGTGATCTCGCGCCAGATGATGCGCTGGGTTCGAATCGAGGACATCGGCGACACTGAATTCCTTCCGGATGAAGTTGTCGATAAGTTCAAATTCCGCGAGGAGAACTCCCGGGTTATCGAGGCTGAAGGCCGCCCCTCAACAGGCAAGCCGATTCTGCTCGGTATCACGAAGGCGTCGCTTTCAACGGATTCGTTCATTTCGGCGGCAAGCTTCCAGGAGACAACGCGCGTACTCACCGAAGCCGCTATCAACGGCAAGGTGGATTACCTCCGCGGTCTCAAGGAGAACGTCATCATGGGCCGGCTCATTCCAGCCGGTACCGGTATGGAGTTCTATCGCCGCCTGAAGATTGCGGGCGAAGACGTGGTCGAAGAGGAGCCGCTGCCAGAGCAGGAGATTTCTCTTGCCGATGGTTTGGGCGACTACGGCGACGAGACGCCCGGCGTTTACACGGGTGGACTCTCCGAAGACCTCGGGGAAGACGCTCCGATAGTAGCCGACGAGATCTAGTCCGGCAAGTCGAAGTTGGTTGTTAATAGAAGGCGGTCCTTTCGGGGACCGCCTTTTTTGATCTTCTAGGCGTCCTCCTACTCGGAGTTCAGGTTCGGTGATGTGAATATAGTGGAAAGAGCTGGATGAAATTCATCGCGATAAAGGTTAGCTTGACGCTGCTCGCCGCCAGTGCTTTCTGTTTTGCACAGCAGTCGGTAGGGGCCGGTGGAAAATGGATTCGAACCACAGAAGTAGACAAGGCGGGCAAAACAACCGTGTCTTTCGTGCTTCCCGCCGATAACATCGACCCTGACCGTCATCCCGCCATTTCGATTTCATGTACCGGACACTCTAAGCCGCCGGATGTGATTTACAATGCGGACGTTTTCCTTGCGCCGACCCGGCGCGATCCGATGAACTACTATTCGCCGGCCCTCCAAGCCGCGGTGAAAGTGGACGATCAGAAAATTTACAAGCCGGTATGGGACGTGATTTTATCTGGCACGAACCAGAAGCGCGCCATAATCGACCGGAAAACTCTTCATAACCTTTTAACCGGTTCGACTATGCGAGTGCGCATCAGCGATCACAACGACGAGAGCCATCTCGACGAATTTACGATTGGCGGACTGAACGTAAACGAGTTGCGGGATGACTGCGGCAGTAAGTGGTTTGGCAAAGAGGAAGCGAGTTCCTCGAAAAACAGGCCCGACGAAAAAAGATGAAGTGATGTCCAATCCGTCACCGAGCATCAGTGTCATAGTTCCTTGTTTCAATGAGCAAGAAGTTATCGGGGAGTGCCACCGGAGGCTCACGAATGTTCTGGCGGGATTCGGCTGCTGGTACGAAATTGTCTACGTAAACGACGGCTCAAGAGACGATACACTGAATCAGCTTCAGGCGATTTATGCTGTTGACCCAAACGTGACGGTGGTCGAATTGTCGCGCAACTTCGGTCACCAGACTGCGGTAACGGCGGGCCTCGAGATCGCAAAGGGACAGGTTGTCGTCATCATCGATGCCGACCTGCAGGACCCTCCCGAGCTGATTTCTGAAATGATCCAGATCTGGCAGCGCGGGTATGAAGTGGTTTATGGAGTGCGCGAATCGCGGAAAGGCGAAAGCGGCTTCAAGGTCTGGACGGCTAAGGCTTTCTATCGGCTGATGAATTTGCTGTCGGACATCGAGATTCCTTTGGACAGCGGGGATTTCCGGCTGTTGGACCGGAAGGCGGTCGAGGCGATGAAGAGTTTGCCCGAGCGCCATCGTCTGTTGCGCGGCATGTGCAGTTGGATCGGGTTTCGTCAGTATGGCCTGAAATATTCCCGGGCGTCCCGGTTCGCGGGAACCACCAAGTATCCGTTTCGCAAGATGCTGCATCTGGCGATCGATGGCGTCGCTTCTTTCTCCACGGTTCCTCTTCGCGTGCTGTCGGTTGTGGGTATCTTTTCCGCTTTTCTGTCTTTCGTGGGAATCGTGTACGCACTGGTGCTTAGATTGTTCACTCATATCTGGGTACCTGGCTGGACTCTTCTGTTCATAGGAATGTTGCTGATCGGCGGTCTCCAGATGATCAGTCTGGGAATTGTGGGCGAGTACGTGGGCCGAATTTACACGGAGGCCAAGCAGCGTCCGCTCTACCTTACGCGTTCCGTGCTTCACAGGCGCGGTTCGAGCGAAGCGATGTCGCCGGACTGCGGATCTGATCTACACGAAGACGAGCCTTTCGTGAGCCGAGTTTGCATTGTCGGCGGCGGGTTCACCGGACTTGCCGCGGGGCTGGAACTAGCCTCAGCGGGGCTGCCGGTAACAATCTTTGAGAAAGACCAGGCGCTTGGCGGATTAGCTGGATCGTTCCCGGTCGGCGACCAGATGCTGGAGAAGTTTTATCATCACTGGTTCACGAACGATCAATTCATCATGCAGTTGGTGAAGCGCCTCAATCTGGAAGATCAGATTGTGCTGCGTGAGTCGCGGACCGGCATGTACTATGCGCATAATTTCTTCAAGTTGAGTGCGCCTTTGGATGTGCTGCGCTTTACTCCGTTGAGCGTTGTGAACCGCCTCCGATTAGGACTTAGGGGCGCTGAAGGCGCGCCGCGTTCAGAATTGGAAAGAACTTGAGGCAGTCACGGCAAAGGATTGGCTGATCCGCTTGTTCGGACGGCAAGTCTATCAAGTTGTTTGGGAGCCTCTTTTGATCGGGAAATTCGGCAAAGTCTTTCCCGAGATTTCGGCAGTCTGGTTTTGGAACAAACTGAAGCTGCGCGGAGGCAGCCGGTCGAAGGGCGGGGCAGAGCAGCTTGCCTACTATCGTGGCGGGTTTGCCGCGCTTGCCACTGCCATGGCCAAAGAGATCGAGCGGCTAGGGGGAGAAATTCGAACGGATGCCGAGGTGATGGGTCTCGAAGTGCGCGGCGGCCATGCAGTGCGTGTCCACTCCAAATCGGGCACGGTGGAGAGCGAAGCTGTCATTCTCACAACGCCTCTGCCTGTGGCGGCGGATTTGCTGGCTCCTCACACAACGGCCGCTTATGTTTCCGGGCTTCGGCGCATTCGCTATTTGTCGAACGTCTGTTTGGTGCTGGAGCTGGACAGAAGCTTATCGAGCCTGTACTGGCTAAACGTGAACGATCCTTCCTTTCCGTTTGTCGGTATCATCGAGCACACCAATTTTGAGCCGGTATCTTCTTATGGAGGGCGGCACATCGTTTATCTGTCGAAGTACCTACCTCCCGAAGCGGAACTTTATCGCATGGCGGATACGGATGTACTCGAGTTCAGCGTAGCCGCGATCAAGCGCATGTTCCCAAAGTTCTCGCGGGATTGGGTGAAGGCGTTCCACGTGTGGCGGGCGGATTATTCGCAGCCGGTTATCGAGAAGAATTACAGCTCGCTCATTCCGAAGATGCAGACGCCCCTCGAGAACGTTTTCCTGTCAACGATGGCGCAAGTGTATCCGGAGGACCGCGGCACGAATTATGCGGTGCGCGGCGGGATGGAAGTTGCTTCGCTGGTCAAGAAGCGCATGGCCGAGGCGCCTTCTCCCGTATAGCGTCATTCGGGTTTCGTCCAGACAAGGGCGGGAGCTAAGGCGAAGGGCTACGCTTGGCCCGTGAATTGATCGAGGATCCGTTCGCTCGTGCTCTTCGGTGGACAGATGCATAGATCGAGTATCGCGAGCGCGGCTTTTTCGGGCAATCTAACGGGCATTTTTTCGCTGTACGATCACGGGCGGAAGCGTCAGACACATGAGGTATGGATGAACATCGAATCGTATAAGCAACGGCTGCTTGCAAAGGAGCAGGAACTTGAGGGCGAGATTGCGCGTTTGAACACCGATGCGGTTGAGAGCCGAACGGCAGAGGTGGAAGATCCCATAGACTACGTGACCTCGTCTACTGGGCAGACGATGGCGCGCGAGATAGGCAGTATGGAATCGGACACGCTCACGGCTGTGCGCGACGCCCTCCAGCGAATCGAAGAAGGCACGTACGGTACGTGCCTTGATTGTGGTGAGCAGATCGAAGAAGCGCGGCTGGACGCGGTCCCCTGGGCTGCGTATTGCCTGCGGGACCAGGAGAAGCATGACAAGGCCGGTGCCGCCTCAGGGCGGCGACTATTTAGAAGCCGCGCTTATAACTCCGGCTTCGGGATCACTTCTTGTCGTCGTGGTGGCTGTCGTTGTGAGGTTCCGAATGAGACTCAGCGTGCGATTGCGGGCGAGCTTCGGGAGCGCTCCTCTCCTCGCGGCGCGGCTGTTCAGACCGGACGGTTGGCGGCCGGTTCCGCTCGCCGGGGCGGCGTCGCTTCTTCGTTCCGAGGAGGTCTGGGTACTGTTGCTGCCTTACGGGTTGCGGCTGTGCGCGTTCTGGCTGGGCGTGCTCCGGTTGAACACGTTCCGGCTGCGCCCGCTCCGCCGGCCGATTGGAGTACGCCGGGCTCGGTGTTTGCGCGTTATTTCCTTGGCCGTTATATTCGCGATGCAGGTTCGGCGGAGTTCCGTGCCCTGAAGGGGGTGGAACCTGGCGCGACTGCTGCTGCTCGGGACCGCGCTGTTCTGGCCGGGTCGGCTGCATGGGCCGGTTTGGTTCCTGTGATCGGTTCGGCTGAATTGCGCGCTCGGCTGGCCTTGCGAAGGCGGCTGGGGCCGGGGCGTTTCCGACTGAGTTGCCGGGGCGCACGGCAATAGGCTGGCGCGGGGAGATCTGCCTGACCATGGCGACGGGCCGGGTGGCCGGGGCGACTGCCTGATGCATAGCCTCGAAGTTATGCGGCTGGCCGGCGTGCTGCTGGATGTAGGATTGTCTCGCGGCAAAACTAGCGGGCGCCGGAGGAGGGGCCGTCCTCGCCAACACCTGCCGCTGCATGATCTGGGCGGAGGGTCGCGCCGCCCGTTCCCAATCGAGGGCGCGAGCGCCTGACGCGTAGGCGCAACCGACGGAGCCGTGATGGTTGATTGCGCAGGCGTGAAGTGTGCAATCTGGTTGGGCCTGAGCGAAACGCCGTCCTGTCTGACGGACCTGCCGCTGGCGAACGCACGTTGCGGCATTGCGACCACGGCGTTTGGCGACCTCACGTTTGCAAACGTCTGGTTGTAAACGGTGTGATTGACGTAGACATTGTTGTAAACGTTCGTGATGTTTACGTTTCTCTCGATGCGGGTGTTGTGGACGTTGATGTTCGAGAAGTATTGACGGCTGCAGGCGTAGTGCGGCGTGTAGACCTCGCCAAACCCCAGAGCAACCCATCCTAAACTGGGCGCGCCGCCGCCGATTCCAACCGATACGCCCCAATGCGATCCTCCGAACCAAGCCACCAGTGCAGGCGAATAGACGGGCCGAAAAACCGGCCGGCCTACCACCACGGCGATCGGGCCCGGAGCCCAGCCCCAACGCTCGTGCCAATAGACCCATCGGCCATAGTGGAATGGCGCAAAGCCCCAGGGCGCGTCATCCACCCAGGTCCAGCCCCACGGTTCGATCCAGGCCCAGTGCCCGTTGTGATAAGGCGCCCAACCGGGATCGACGCTGCGCGGGTACCAGACGGCCCCGTAATCGGGAGTCTCGCTCCACACGCCGTTGTCGCCGAGATCTTCGCCACCGATCACGGTGGGAGGAATATACCGGGAGGACGCATTCCGCGCTTCGTACGCGTCCCGCTGGTCACACCAACTGTCAAAGACATCGGGAGCGGGTGCAGGTTCGACGTTGTATGCAAGCTGATCTGTTCCCGACAGGCTGGCGGCGTCTCCCGGGTTCAACGTAAAGGCTTGGCTGCCGCCCGTGATCTCCGCCTGTCCGCTCCGGGTCACGACATAAGTGGTATTTGCGTTGGGGTCAACATGGATGCGATACACGCCATCGCGGAGAAAGGTGATTGCGGCATTCGGTGTGTCCACTTCAAAGGTCTGATTGTCGCCGAAGTCGTGGATGCGGAAGTACATGTCCCCTTCCGTGAGCTTGAGTTGCGTGACCTGATCGTTCAGGTTAAGAATTCCGAAGCTGGTGAGTTCGCCCAGGCGCATCGCGGCGATGTCCATGTGCAACTCCGCTACCGATTTTTGATCGGCGTAGAGATAATCGCCGGTTGTGAAAGGCCGGTTGACTGCGGCGGGCGCCCAATCATCGATTCCCGCAGGCTCCATGGAAACGTTTCCGTTGATGTAATTGAGTCTTGCGACGCGAGATGGTGGATCTTGCTGACCAAATGCCGTCACCGCGAAGAGCGCAACCGAAGCTGCGCCTATCGTGATAATCCTTTTTACCGGAGGTGCTAGTAGCATCACTGGTATCTCTCCCCGTCTGCTTAGATGTCCAGGCATTCCGGGCAGTTTCCTGGAGAGGACGGATGGGCACGTTCTTGAATCAGAATTAATGGGATTGGCCTAGGAGCGTACGGGAAATGGTTGAAAATAACCACTCGACCGGAATGGAGTAGGAATTTCATCGGTGGCGCAGTGCAACGGCTGCTTCCACCAGCATGGCCCGGCGCATGGGCATGAATGCCGCGATCACAACCACGGCCCCGAGCACAGATAGTACGCCCAAAAAAGCGACCGGGTCAAATGCACCCGCCCCGTATGTCAAATCAGGAGCGTCCGGCATCACAATCAACGCCTGGAGCAATCCAGAGACGCCACATGCTCCAAGCAGTCCAATCACCGCGCCCCATGCCACCGGGTGAAGCGTTTGCCTGCCTATCGCGCTGATAACGTCCCAACGCTCTGCGCCCAGCGCGATACGGATTCCAATCTCCCGTGTCCGCTGCGAAACAAGATGAGATACAACACCATAGATTCCCAGGCATGCCAGCAATAAGGCAAGCCCTCCGAGTACCGAGACCGCAACGGCTGGAGCCTGCGCCATCAATTCCTGAATGCGGACTGGCCCTTGCTGCATTGCGACCATGAATGTTTGCGCCGGAAGGTCCGAGTGGATTTCCGCCAATGCCGCTGAGAGAGACTTGAACGATGTGTCCGGCGCCGTCCGGGTACGCACCAGAAACAGAGTCCCCGCAGCGTGCAGCCGCCTCGGTATGTACACGTAACCTTCATCCTCTTTCGAAAGATATGTGCTCCGAACGGTTTTGACCACGCCTATTACGGTGAGTGAGTTGTGCGCGGCTACGTCCCGGAGCCAATTGGTCGCGGGAGTGATTGTTCGACCTAGTGCGTCCTGCCCGGGCCACAAGCGTCTTGCGGTCGATTCACTGATGAGGGCAACCGGCTGCTCCCGCTCGATCTCCTGAGGCGTGAAAGTGCGGCCCGCGAGCAAGGGTATGCCGAGCGTCGTGAAGTAGCCGCCGGAGACGCCATTGAAAACGCAAGGAAGTGTGGCTCCCTTTTCGTTACGAAAGAGTCCAGTGCCAGTGCCGAGGAACGGTACTCGGTCCGCCCATGCAACAGAGGCAATTTGCGGAAGTTCCAGCATGCGCTGAACCGCTTTGCGCTGGAGTTCAAGGCGTGCAGACGGCGATCCCGCGATGGAGCGCGTATCCAGTCCTACGACGGCGAGATTCTTCAAACTGAAGCCTGGGTTGATATTCGCCGAGCGGGATACTCCGCGAAACAGCAACCCCGCTGCAGCGAGCAGAATCAGACAGCTCGCGACCTGAATTGTGAGCAGGAAATTGCGATTGCGCCCCATCCCAGCCGCAGCCCCTCTACCTTGTTTTAGGGTTGAATTTACGTCACGGCTCGAGGCGCGCAACGCGGGGAGAATCCCGACAGCGATGCCGGTCGTTACAGAAATGGCAGCGGTCCAGGCAAACACGCGCCAGTCCGGCGAAAGATCGAGCGTCACTCCCACTGTGCCATTGGTGATTTCCTGGATAAGTTCGCTTGCCCTCACCGCGAGCCAATTGCACGTCCAAATTGAGAGAATCAGTCCGACCATTCCGCCGAATACACCAATGACGAGACTCTCGGCGCATAACTGACGCATCAACGCCAACGGCTTGCCCCGAGCGCGAGTCTTAAGGCGATTTCATGCTGGCGTCCCGCATTCCGCGCCGCGATCAGATGGGTCAGGTTTACGCAGCCGATGAGGAGAACCAGACCGACTGCAATCATTACGACGGCGCAGACCGCGACGAACCCTTCGAATCCGCCGCCATCGGTTTGGAAAAACGTGGCTCTGACAGCTTTCAGTTGAACTGGCTTACCGGTCTGCAACGGCCACGCGCCGCTTAGGACAGCAAGTTCGGCCGAACCCTGCGCGACCGTTACGCCCGGCCGCCGACGCGCCAGCACTTGCCACTCTCGCGCATTGTTGTCGTGGATCCAGTCGAGCCCGGGCATGACAAGGCTCTGGGCGGAAGCCGGTATCCAGAGATCGGGTGATTGCGGCGGCACGCCGGTTCCGGCGAATTTATCAGGCGCGACTCCCACAATCGAAAGAACGCCGCCCCGGACTCTCAGCGTTTTGCCGTAGATTCCGGGATCTGAGTGAAATTTCCCTGTCCAGAAATTGTGACTGATAATGACGACGGCCTGGTCGCCTGTGGCAAATGCCCGTCCTATTTTCGGTCTGATGCCCAGCGCGTTGAAATAGTTAGGCGAGACAAACCTCACCCGCGCCACCTCCGCAGTCCTGGCCGGAAAATCCGGCAAGTTGCAAATGATCGTCTGAGGGGTCGAACTCGCGAGAACCGCTGAAAATGAGTGGAGCGTTTGAGACAGACGTTCGTATTCGCTCCAGGAAAACTGGCCGGATGAAAAATCGCCGCTGCGCCATCCGATGCGGACCATCTGTTGAGCGGCGGGGACGGGCAGTGG
Source organism: uncultured Acidobacteriaceae bacterium (assembly GCA_963845995.1). Classification (GTDB taxonomy): domain Bacteria; phylum Acidobacteriota; class Terriglobia; order Bryobacterales; family Bryobacteraceae; genus Bog-105. Next base: position 46,313 of record CAWJUO010000015.1, read on the forward strand.
GCGAAGGGCGACCGAGCCGTAGATTGTGAACACCACAGTGGCGATGCCGATTCCGATCGCGAGCGTTGCCACTGCGAGCGCGGTAAACCCGGGCGTTCTGGCCAGTGTGCGAAGGATGTAGCGTAGATCCATCCCGGTTTGCAATGCAACGGACTGGCCGGAGCTAAGCATCGCGCATTGTGCTGTTCGAAGTGCGGCGGGTGTTCTGTTTTGGGAAACGATTGTCCAGTTTCAATGCAAAGAGGGCTGCCGGATTGGGCAGCCCTCTTTGTGGAACGAATTCAACGATGTGACTAGACTACGTCAACACCCATGCTCTTGCAGGCGCCTTTCACCTGCTCGATGGCGGACTCGATGGTGAAACTGTTCAGATCGGGCATTTTGATTTTCGCGATCTCTTCAATTTGTTGCATGGTGATCTTGCCGACCTTGTTCTTGTTGGGTTCGGCTGAGCCCTTGGCTAGATTCACGGCACGCTTCACCAAAATCGCAACCGGAGGCGTCTTCGTGATGAAAGTGAAGGAGCGGTCCGAGTAGATGGTGATCACGACCGGAATGATTAAGCCTTCCTGGTCTTTCGCGGAGGTCTTCGCATTGAATGCTTTGCAGAACTCCATGATGTTGACGCCTTGCGGACCGAGCGCCGTACCGACTGGCGGAGCAGGTGTCGCCTTTCCGGCCGGTATCTGCAGCTTAACTTGCCCTGTAACTTTCTTTGCCATTTTCTCTAAATCCTTGCTACTTGCTTTCCCGCTCTAAAATGTTCAAGTTGTCCAGTTCAGATCTTTTCAACTTGTAGAAAATCTAATTCGACCGGAGTGGAGCGTCCGAAGATCGTAACCATGACGCGCAGAGTGTTGCGCTCGCTGTTAATCTCGTCCACCTTGCCGGAAAAGTTCGTGAACGGTCCGTCCACGATTTTGACGTTCTCATTCTTCTCAAACGTCATCTTCGGACGAGGACGTTCGGCGCTCGAAGCCTGCCGATAGAGAACCGCGTTCACTTCATCGGCAGTCAGCGGTACCGGCTTGGTTCCGCCGCCAACAAACCCGGTCACGCGCGGAGTCGATTTGACGGCGTGCCACAACTCGTCGTCCATTTCCATTTCCACCAGCACGTAACCCGGATACAACATCCGCTTGCTGGTGACCTTCTTGCCGTTGCGTAACTCCACAACTTCCTCGGTCGGAATGAGGATTTGACCGAGGCGTTCGGCAAAGCCGAAGGCTTGGGATCGGCTCTTCAGCGATTCGGCAACCTTCTGTTCGAAGCCGGAATACGCGTGAATGATGTACCAGTGCTTAGCTGGTCCGGCAGGTTCTTCCGGAGGCGCGGCATTCAGCTGTTCCTCAGTTGCGGGCTCTTCAACCTCGTGTTCGACGCCATGGACGCCATCGTCCACCTTGGCCTCGGTACCGTCTATGCCATCGTCTATGCCGGTGAGATCGGCATCGGCAACATCGTCATCAGATTCGTCGGTGTGAATCTCTTCCGCCGAGACGCCTGGATCGACCTCTAGATCGTCTTCGTCTCCATAGGCGGCGTCGGAGGAGAGTTGATCGTCCGGGAACTGCTCGTCATGCGGCTCGCCGGACGACGGCACCGCACCTTCGTGTTGGAACTTCTCCTCTGCCATGGACCTACGTTGTCACCTAACCCTTGTCACTGACCCAAGCTGTATCAGCTGAATCTATTTGAACGTATTGAGAATCTTGTCTACCGCGGATTGCACAAAGAAATCAACGACGGCGAAGTAAGCTGAGAACAGAAATACGGACGCAATCACCACTGCGGTGGTAGCCCGCACCTGCGGCCAAGTGGGCCACGAGACACGCCGCATTTCACCTTTAACTTCTTCGATGTACGACCGTGTCTGCTCCGGCCAACTGGCGGCTTTAGTTAATTCCATACGCTATTAAGAATCTCAAACCTTGCTTTTGTAGCGATCACGCCAGATGGGAAGTGATCTTTGGCAGGGGCAGAGGGATTCGAACCCCCAAAGGCGGTTTTGGAGACCGCTGGTTTACCGTTAGCCTATGCCCCTGTTCGGCTTCCTACAAGCCTAGCAGAAGTTACTTTGTCTCCCGATGCTGCTGATGTTTACGGCAATACGGGCAGAACTTTTTCAGTTCCAGGCGCTCGGTCGTGGTTCTCTTGTTCTTCGTCTTGCTGTAGTTGCGGTTTTTGCATTCACCACATTGAAACTGAATGATTTCGCGGGCCATTGATTACTTTTCCCCTCTGAGTTATTGCTGAACCGGACTACGACAGAATCTCGGTAACCGTACCGGCGCCAACGGTTCTGCCGCCTTCGCGGATTGCGAAGCGCAGCCCCTTGTCCATGGCAACCGGCGTAATCAGCTCGATCTCAAGCTGCACGTTATCGCCCGGCATCACCATTTCCATGCCTTCCGGCAACTTCGCCACACCCGTCACGTCCGTTGTGCGGAAGTAGAACTGCGGCCGGTATCCATTAAAGAACGGGGTGTGCCGTCCGCCTTCTTCCTTCGAAAGCACGTACACTTCGCCCTTAAACTTCTTGAAGCCTTTGATCGAACCGGGCTTCGCGAGCACCTGCCCGCGCTCCACATCGGTCTTTTCAATACCGCGCAACAGCAAGCCGACGTTGTCGCCCGCCCGGCCTTCGTCGAGCAGTTTCTTGAACATTTCAACGCCCGTCACCACCGTCTTGCGCGTGTCCCGGAATCCGACGATTTCCATTTCCTCGCCGACCTTGCAGATCCCACGCTCAATCCGGCCCGTAACTACCGTGCCGCGGCCCTGAATCGAGAAAATATCCTCGATCGGCATAATGAACGGCTTATCGATGGCGCGTTCCGGCATCGGAATGTACTTATCCACCTGCGCCATCAACTCATCGACACTGGCTTCCCACTTCGGCTCGCCGTTCAACGCACCGAGCGCGCTGACCTTCACGACCGGAATATCGTCGCCCGGAAATTGATAGCTCGTCAACAACTCGCGAACTTCGAGTTCCACCAGTTCGAGCAACTCCGGATCATCGACCATATCGACCTTGTTCAAGGCGACGACGATGTAGGGCACACCGACCTGGCGGGCCAGCAGAATATGCTCACGCGTTTGCGGCATCGGACCATCGGTCGCCGCCACCACGAGAATCGCGCCATCCATCTGCGCCGCTCCCGTGATCATGTTCTTGATGTAGTCGGCGTGACCGGGGCAATCGACGTGCGCGTAGTGACGGTTCGCCGTCTCGTACTCGACGTGCGCCACCGCGATCGTGATCCCGCGCGCCTTCTCTTCCGGCGCATTGTCGATCGAATCGAAGCTCCGGAATTTGTTCTTCGGATTGTGCTTCGACAGCGTCTTCGTGATCGCCGCCGTCAGGGTCGTCTTCCCGTGGTCGATGTGTCCGATCGTCCCGATGTTTACGTGCGGCTTACTGCGGTCAAATTTCTCTTTCGCCATAATATGTCCAGTAATTTCGTCAAAACGGATTACTTCTTCGTCCTTGCGGGGGAAAGAAGGCGGGTTTTGGAGGGCGCTGACACACCATGACAAAAAGCGCACGAGGCTGTTCGCCCTTCATGCGCAATTACTGGTGATACACCCGAGTAAGATGATACCACGTCCTGCGAGCGTGGCGGTGAGATAGCAATCTCGCCGTCGGCGCTGCTGCGGACGAGGATGCTAGGCGGCGATGCTGTTGGATTTACCGGGCCAGATCGCCAGTTCGATGAACTCGTTTTCGAAGCGCTGCTGCTCTCGGGGGTCGGAAGATGGCCGTATTCTGCGGCAGCATTCCCTTAGCGCGGCCTGGAAGGAAAGCTGGCTGGCCTCAGGTCCCAGAACGGTTTCAATTAACGCGTAAGCGGCCTTTCGGGCACTGCCCGGGGTTTTAGCAAACATCAACGCGTCGTAGCGATCCTGGATTTGTTGGGCTTCGCGGGTCATAACGCCAATTGGATGCGGTCAGGGACCGTTTTGATGCGTACGACATTTTCTAGGTGTAGATCTATTCGCTCCGCCCATTTCAGTCGATAAGGATGACGAGAGACTTACATCGGTGCCGATTTCAGCCATGAACCACATCACGCCAATGCTTCTGGGCCTTTGGCCCGCAGCTTGGCCGGGGGTGGCGGCGGTCGATGCGCTCACGGTGATCACGCCGTTGATCGGCATTGCCGCGACGCTGATTTGGGCGACCCGCATCCATTTTCGCGCTCTTCGCCAGATTAAGGAATGTCAGGAGCGTGTGGAAGAACTTACGCTTCAAAAAGAGGCTGTTGAGTCCGCCGGTATGGCAAAAGACGATTTTCTGGCGAAATTGAGCCACGAGATCCGCACGCCGATGGATGGCATCATTTCGTTTGCCGAGCTCGCCATGAAAACAGAATTGACGGAGCAGCAGCGTCACTATCTGGATACAGTGCTGACCTCGGCGGAGTGGCTGACGCGGGTTGTGAGTGACGTGCTCGATTTCACTCGAATGGAATCCGCCCGGCATGAGATTGAAAGCAGAGAGTTTAACCTCGCCCAATGCGTCTCTTCCGCAGTACAGATCATAGAACCGCGGGCCGCCGAGAAAAGCCTGTCCATCAGTAGCAAAATCGATCCCCGAATACCCGGAGCGGTCTGCGGCGATCCAGTTCGCATCCGGCAGGTGCTGGTAAATCTTCTTGAGAACGCCGTTCGCTTCACGAGCAGCGGAAGCATTATGCTTTCAGCCGCTCTTGAGGAGGAATCGACCGCCGAGATCGTACTTTCGATTGCCGTTGCCGATACGGGAATCGGCATTCCGGCGGAACGGCAGCATTCCATTTTCGAGCCATTCCAAGGGACAAGCCGTTCAGATCACAGACTGGCTTCGGGAGCGGGTCTTGGGCTTTCCATCTGCAAAAAGCTGATTGAAATGATGAGCGGAAGCATTGAAGTGCAAAGCCAAATTGGTGCGGGAAGCACATTCCGCTTCACAGCGCGTCTCAAAAAGGTGCAAAAACCGGAGGAAAGGACGGAACAGCTGGAGATTCTGGGCAAGTTCTCGGCAAAACGTCTTTCCGTCCTGCTTGCGGAGGCAAACGGCGTAAGCCGCAGGTTTACCGCCAAGCTCCTCGAATCAGCCGGCCATCAGATTACTCCCGCGGCCACGGCAAAGGAAGCCTTGGAAGTCTTCTCGGCCGATATCTTCGATTTGATTCTGATGGATCTAGACATGCCCGACATGGACGGTTTGAATCTTGCGCTGAACCTGCGCGAATTGGAAGCGGACATGGCTCACACCCCGGTTTATGCAATGCATGCCGCCTGCGCGTGCAAACGACATGAGGGAATACCTGAAATCCGGCATTGACGGATTCATTTGCATGCCTGTACAAATGGAAGAACTCTTGAAGGTCGTGGCCGAGGTGGCAGGTTCCAACCAGCCGCTGCGGACGCCAGTCTTGGCTTTAAGGTAAACCTACCCTAAGAAAAAACGGGGGATTCTCACCCGCCAGGTGCAATAAAGCTGGCCCCTTTCGCACTGATATCTCGGTGATGCGATTTTCCCGAATATCTTTGCCCCTGGTCCTAAGTACCTTGTTGTGGGTCTCTGTTGCACAACCCGCCCAGCCGCACGCTTCTTCCGGGAACGAAACGGCGGAGGGCGGCGAGAGAAAATGCTGCGAGAGGTCCTGTTTACGTTCCGCTCGATAGCTGGGTCTATCCGGCCTTGGAGAGACTCGCCGCTCTGGGATTTATTCCCGATCAGGTGTCGAACATGGCCCCATGGACGCGCGATGAATGCCGGCGTCAGGTAGCGGAAGCAGGGGAACTCGCGGAGGCTACGCCCTCGAATGAGGCGATGCGGCTTCTGAACGATTTAAGGGCTGAATTTTCCGAAGGCCAGAACAAAACTGAATTGCGTTTGGAATCCCTCTACACGCGAGCTTTGGTCATTCAGGGTACTCCGCTGCGCGATAGCTATCACTTCGGCCAGACGGTGACGAACGATTACGGCCGGCCTTACGACAAAGGGCTGAACTCCGTGGTGGGCTTCTCCGGCTATGCCTCGTCGGGCAGATTTTCCGCTTATCTACGGGGAGAGTACGAGCAAGCCCCGGGGCGTCCCGCCTATTCGCAGCAGGTGCAAGACTTTGTCTCGAGCGTGGACGGGAACCCTCTTCATCCTGCGCTTGCAACTGCTTCGGCCAGCCGGTTCGAACCGCTTGAAATGTATGTGGGCGCTCAACTTGGGTTCGAGAACATTACTTTTGGCAAACAGGCACTCTGGTGGGGGCCGGGCGAAGATAGCGCGTTCGCTTTCAGCGACAACGCCTCGCCGTACTACATGCTGCGCTTACAGCAGCATCCGCTGAACCTGCCAGGACGCTTGGCACGGTTTGCACAGATCAGAACTGAGATCATCTTCGGCGAATTGGCTGGTCATCAATGGCCTGCCAGACCTTATGTCAATGCGCAGAAGATTTCGCTGGATTTGCCGCTGGGTCTGGAACTCGGGTTTACGCGGTCCGCTTTCTTCGGCGGTGTGGGGCGTCCGCTTTCGTTCAACTCGCTTTACCAGAGCCTTTTCAGCCGTGAATAGCGTAGATTTTGGGCCCTATGGATACCCGGACGCGCCCGGCGACCGGCACAGCGGCTTCGATTTTCGATGGCATCTGCCAGGAGTTCACCATCTGATAACCCTCTATTCGGATTCCTATGCCGACGATGAGCCGAATCCGCTCGATAACCCAAAGCGATCGGCTTGGGCGCCGGGTATTTATGTGTCGAGAATTCCCGGTCTCCCGGGTCTTGATCTGCGCTTTGAGACCTATGCGACATGGCTGTACCGCGCCGATTACGGAGGCGATTTCCTGTATTGGGACGGCCAGTATCACGATTCCTATACCAACAACGGCAATCTGCTTGGGAGTTGGGTGGGGAGAGATTCACGCGCCTATGTAGGGACGTCCAATTACTGGTTTTCAGCCAAAACAAAACTGCAGGACAGTTCAAGCAGATCAAGGCGGGAAACCAGTTCCTGCCCGGCGGCGGGACGCAGACGGATGTTTCAATCGCGGCTGAATGGGCGCCTCGTCCCGAGTGGCTACTGAACGCGGAATTCCAGGGCGAACGGTATGACATTCCAGTACTTGGAGGAGTGCGCCGTGACGTACTGGCGTCTCTGCAGGTCACCTTTAGCCCTGAAAACTGGTCGCTGAAGCGTTAGCTACCGCACTCTTAACCCGCGTCCACAAGGTCCTAACCCCAGATTTAAGAGTGGAGATTTCCCTGAGGGGAATAGCACTACTTCAAGGAACTCAGACAGTGATGATAAGCAATCTTTTCCGTTCATGGAACTGCCAACCGGCGATTCAGAAGATATTGGCGATTTCGGGCGTAGCTCTGATTCTTTCGACATCGGCTAGCGCGCAGATGCCGCTCGACGATTCGCTGGAATCGCAAGTCGGCCAGACTAAAGCGTTGCGAAAGAGTCAGGCAGACGCGCCGACGTTGTCTTCGGACTGCCAGGAAGGCGACCGGCCGGACGATAGCGCCGCGTGTCCGCAAGGAACGGAAGAGCCGAACGCCACGCCGAATTTCCGGCCTCGGAGCGGAGTCATTACGCTGCCGCGTTCTTCCCAGATTGGAGCGCGAACGATAGATGAGAATCGTTCTCCTTTACTGGCGCCCGAGCCGCCTTCCGAGTTTCAGAATTTCGTCGAGAACTCGACTGGGCGCAAACTGCCGGTCTTCGGTTCCTGGTTATTCGAACGCGTCCCTTCGACCTTCGCACCGGTTGATAACATCCCCGTTCCTCCCGACCACACTATCGGACCAGGCGATCAGATCGACGTCCGCATTTGGGGGCAGATCAATGCGGATCAGCGGCTTGTGGTTGATCGCACGGGCGCCGTCTTCATTCCGCAGGTGGGCCGCGTAAGTCTGTCGGGTCTGCAGTTCGCGCAGCTAGAGGGAGCGATTCGCAGCAGTGTTGGCCGCGTCTTTCGGAATTTCGAATTAAGCGTCAACATGGGCCAGTTGCGATCGATACAGATCTTTGTCATGGGCCACGCGCGGCGTCCCGGAACGTATACCGTGAGTTCACTCAGCACGCTGGTGAATGCACTGTTTGTTTCCGGCGGTCCGTCGCAACAAGGCTCGATGCGAAACATTCAATTGAAGCGCGCTGGACAACTGGTAACGAAGTTCGATTTATACGATCTGCTTCTGCGGGGTGACAAGAGTAAAGATGCCGCGCTTCAGCCGGGCGACGTTATATTCATCCCAGAAGCCGGCCCGCGGATCGCGGTGTCGGGCAGTGTCGAAAACTCCGCGATTTATGAGATTTCCGCTGACAGTACGCTTCGCGACGTATTAGCGTACGCAGGCGGGCTGTCGGCACTGGCATCGGGCCAGCACGCGGTTCTCGAACGGATCGATGGCCGGGCGAGCCTCGAGTCGCGCAACATCAAGTTGGATGAAGCGGGATTGCAGACGCAGATTGAAAATGGCGACATCGTCAAGGTGCAGCAGATCGTTCAGCACTTCGACAAGACAGTGGCTTTGCGAGGGAACGTAGCGGATCCTGTGCGGCTGCCCTGGCGCGAAGGGATGAGGATCAGCGACTTGATTCCCGACAAGCAGGCTTTGCTTACCAGGAACTATTGGACCGAACACGACCGCCTTTCGATGGGTTCAGCCGGTTTCCACGATGAAGTGAAGACACCTGAAGGCGGGAAGGCGTTGGCGAGTGCCACCACCTCGGAGCGGGCTTTGATCGTGCGCCAGTTTGCCACGAAGAATGATGTCCAGCCACCGGCGGCCGACATCAATTGGAGCTATGCCGCGATAGAGCGGCTGGACCCGCAAAGCCTTTCGACACATGTGATCCCTTTTCATCTTGGGAAGGTTGTGATCGAGCACGATGAGTCTGCCGATTTGCCGCTTCAGCCGGGCGATGTGGTCACGATCTTTTCGAGCGCCGATTTCACAACGCCGCAGGCGCAGCAGACGCGGTATGTGCGGCTTGGAAGGTGAGATTCGGATGGCCGGTGTTTATTCCGTTCAACCGGGAGAGACCTTGCGAGAGGTTATCACTCGCGCAGGCGGCTTGACCGACAAAGCATATCTTTACGGAGCGGAGTTCACTCGCGAATCAACACGAAAAGAACAAACAAAGAGGTTTGCCGATTATCTGGATCAGATGGATCGGGATCTTACGCAAAGCGCCGCCGGACTAAGTTCACGCGCTATTTCCGGCGACCAGGAGTCCGCGATGCGCGCATCGGTGGAGAATCAACGTGTCTCTCTTGAGCGTCTTCGCAAAACTCAGGTAACGGGTAGGATTGTGCTTGATATTGCACCGAACAGCCGGACTGTCGATATGGTGCCCGACATTCCGCTCGAAAATGGCGACCGGTTCGTGGTACCTTCCATTCCCGCGACCGTGAATGTGTTTGGGACCGTCTATAACCAATCCAGCTTCTTGTATAAAGAGGACGCAAATATCCGTGGCTATCTGCAAGAAGCAGGCGGGCCAACTCGCTTTGCCGATGAATCCCACATCTTTGTCATTCGCGCGGATGGGTCGGTCTGCTCACGGACAAAACATCCTCATTTCGAAGCGCAGTTGCTGTATCCAGGCGACACCTTAATTGTGCCGACAAATGCCGATGAAGACGTCGAAGGTGCGAACGTTCGTCGATTGGTCGCAGGTCATCAGCGGCTTTGGAATCGGTGCAGCCGCGATCAATGTGTTGAAGTAGTTTTACCTCCCCGGGGCGCCCGGCTCTTAGAAGGTCACTCGAAGTTCCAGCTCGACTGATCTGCCAGCCAGCGCCCCGTCGGGACGTCCGAAATTTGCATTCTCAACGTGAGCGGTGTCCTGTCCGAACTGGAAAGGAAGCAGGTTGAGCTGGTTGAAGACGTTGAAGGCGAATCCTCTTATCTCCACGCCTGCAGCTTCACCGAGAAATGGAATCGCAAATCGTTTTCCGAGGCTTGCATCTGTTGAGAAGAACCCGGGGCCGCGGAAAGAGTTACGCCCAATTCCTGGAGGTCCAGGATGCGACGTATCGAAATACGTCGTACCCACAATTGGTGAGGTTGGACTGGTGCCTCCGAACTCGCAGCCGTTGATGAAACAGGAGTTCGAGCGGTCATTCTGGTTTGCATTGCCGAAATAGCCGACGGGCCTTGTCGGATTGATGGTTGCAGCACTGGTGACGGAAGCAATCGAATTCTGGAAGCCGGTGACGGGCGTCCACGGAAATCCGGAGTAGGCGCTGAGAATTCCACCGAGTTGCCATCCCCCGAGAATGCTGTGTAGAACGCCTTTACTGTGGGGGAAAATCGGAAGCGTCCAGAGTCCGTTCGCTGTAAAGCGGTGACGCGCGTCGAAATCCGAGGGACCGTATTCATCTGTTTGCGCATGCACGGGGTCCGTCTGATTGGTTTGCGCGCCAGGTCCTTCGGACGAGAGCATATCGATGCTCTTGCTCCAGGTATAAGTTGCATCCGCCGAGAAGCCTTTCGAGAACTGTTTCGCCACGCGCAAGTTCATGGCGTTGTAAGACGAATTCACGTCTGGTGTTGGAAGAAAAACGGCATAGAAGTAGCTGGACTGATTGCCCACTTGTTGCGGGTAAAGGAAGTTCTGGTTGACAAGGCGAATCAGGTGACGGCTGAGTGCGCCCTGGTATCCAAGTGTAAAGACGACGTCGCCTGGGAGTTGCGTCTGCGTCTCTAGTGAATAGAGGAACGAATAAGCATCGGGAGTGTTCGGATAAGCGCCGTAGATTTCAACGGCCGGCGGAGTTCCGCCACCGATGGCATTCGGCGTACCGCTGATGGGATTAACGCCGGTCGCCAGAAACGAGTTAGCGGGGTAGCTGTTCGGAGATTTATTACTTCCGGAGTTGAATTGGATCTGACCGCCCGCGAAAGGAGAGGAAAAACTGTACGGCGCGGCGGCTGTTCCGCAACATAGATTGTAATTGTAGTAATTAGGGTTATCCTCGCGGCTATTGGCAAAGATGTTATCGTTCTGGCGGTTGTAACTCATTCCAAAGCCGCCGCGGAGCACAAACCGCTGGTGAGCCGCCACTGGCGCGTACGCAAATCCCACCTTCGGCATGAAGTTTTTCCAATTTGAATTCCAGAGCTGGCTTACGTGACGCACTTGGGCATTGACCAGCGGATTTGGCCCGGTCGCGCCTAAGGCAATGTTGTCCAACTGCCCTTGTTTTTCTGTGAGCGGCGAGAAGTATTCCCAGCGGAGGCCAAGATTCAAAGTCAGGCTGGCATTTACGTGCCAGTCGTCCTGAACGAAAAGAGCATCATCACGGTCTCTGAAATAACGGGCCGCATTCGCCGGGCCGCCGGTGGCCGCATTCGCGTAAAGCTGTTCGAAAATGGGCGCGTCGTTTGCCAGATTCCAGAGCCCGGAGAAGGAATAGAAAGGCCGCTCGCCCCCCAGCAAATTATCGTTGTCCTGTTCCCAACGGAACTGACCGCCAACCCGGAGTGTGTGGTTTCCCAAAACCTTGATCAGAGTGTCGCGCACTTCGAACGTATTCTGCGCAAGAATCGCGGGCGTATCGGGGCTCCAAGGCGCGCCGCCGATCTGAATATGACCGTCATTTACCGGATAAGCTTCTACTTGCAGGTGCGGTATGCCCCAATTCGTCCCGGAGTTATCATTCAACTGGTTGTCCGCGAACCGGGTGAAGTTACTCCGCAGCTCGTTGATCGTGGTTGCATTGATGTTACGGATGTAAATCGCGGTTATGGCAGTGTTCAAAGGTTTTAGCGCGATATCGGCGTCGGGCGCTCCGGCTGATGCGGAGTCTGCGCTGATCGAGTTCAAATGTGTAACGTAAGCGGACCCTGAAATCAGATCTTTCGACGTCACGTTGTAATCGAATCTTCCGTTGAATTGATTGCCCACCTGTTCAGCAGGCAGATAGTACTGCACAAATTGAATGTCTGGAATGCCGTCAAAGCCGCCGCCGATCGAACCGGCTGCTGTCGGGATCGGATAATAGGGATCTCCCGGACCTACGCCCGGTCCTGGTGAACCGAGATCCAGACCTCCGGGTACATCCCGGCACACGCTTGCCGCACTCGCATGGAAAACGGCGGCGCACGTACTGGTCGCGGTGTTTAAGACTTGCACGGTTCTTGGAGTGGCATTGACGGAGCCGAAGATTTTCCCGACGATTCCGTTCGGACGTTGCTGGGCGATCAATTGGCGGTACTGCGGCGTTGCCACCCACGCCTGTCCGTAAGAAGCTGTCTTGCTGTGTAATCCCTCATAGGAAAGGAAAAAGAAGAACTTATCTTTGATGATGGGACCGCCAACACTCCCGGCGTACTGCCTGTAATTGTTCTGCACACGAACCGGCAGAGCGCCGTTTGGACCGCCGTATTTATTGAATGCGTTGAAATTCGGGTCCTGGTAAAGGAAGACGCCGCTGCCGTGGAATTGGTCGGTACCGCTCTTGGTAGTGGTCTTGATTTGTGCGCCGCTATTGCGGCCATCTTCCGCGGAATAGTCGCTGGTGATCACCGTCATGTCGGCCACCGACTCGGAATTCGGCGTTACGACGGCTGCGCCTCCCCACCCCAAGCTGTTCACCGACACGCCATCGATCAAATACACGTTCTGTTCAACCCTTTGGCCTGCGGAACTGACTTGCACTTGATTTTCGGTCTGGAAAATCGACGTGTTGGAGCCGCCGGGGCCGCTTGTGTTTCCGAGGAAAACCGTGTTGCCGTTGCCGCTGCGGCCTCCCGTTCCCGTGACGCCCGGCAGAGTGCGAATCAGCTCGTAGGGGTCTCGACCAAACGTAGGCAGTTCTTCAATAGCGCGGCTGGTGACGGTCCCGCTGACACTCGCGTCAGCCGTTTGGAGATTGGCATAGGCGGAAGCCGTGACGGTCACCGACGACTGGATGTTTCCCGCTTGTAATGTGGCGTTGGCGGTCTGCGGCAGGTCCGAAGCGACCTGAACCGCACTAACCGTCTGGTTTTGGAAACCGGTTGCGCTTACCGTCAGATCGTACGTTCCGGCCGCAAGCTGATTGAAACGGTAGAAACCCTGCCCATTGGTCGTGGTTTGCATTTTGGCCTGCGTTCCGTTGTTTTGCAATGTCACGGTTGCGCCGCTGACTACACCGCCCGATGAGTCTTGTATCGTCCCCTGAAGACTTGCATTGTATTGAGCGAAGGCGGCGGAACTGAGCAGCAGAATTGCACCGCACGTGGTTAGTATGCGGCGAGTAAGCGCGCTTACTACAAAATTTCCCATGTGTCTCTCCCTGTTAGCAACTGACAAACCTCGAACTACCGGGTCGATCAGAGAGCAATACCGGATAGACGCCGGCAGCACGGGAATTTGACAGTCCAGAAAAACTGCTAGGGCGCTACTCCCGTGCTTGGCCAGACTCCCGCTATACTGACCGATTACCAGATGAGTCAGTTGCTGAAGACAAAGAGCATCGATGCGCTTGTTGATGAGAGCCGCGTAGAAGGTAAGAAACTCAAGCGGTCTCTTGGTCCCTGGAGCCTCATCGCTTTCGGTATCGGTGCGGTCATCGGATCGGGAATTTTCACGATAACGGGCACTGCGGCCGCGGGGCAGACCGGCGGATCGGCCTCGGTGTTTAAGGCTTCTGTCCTCGATCTGATGATGCATGGCAGCGCGGCGGCTTCTATCACCGGTCGTCCGGGCGCGGGGCCGGGCTTAACTCTGTCCTTCATTTTGACTGCCCTGACGTGCGGTTTTGCGGCACTCTGTTACGCGGAATTGGCGTCCATGATTCCGATTGCCGGCAGCGCGTACACCTATGCGTACACCACAATGGGCGAGATCTTCGCCTGGATTATCGGGTGGGATCTCATTCTGGAATACGCCGTCTCTAACATGTCCGTGGCGGTCGGGTTCTCGGCGTACTTCAACGTGATGTGCGACTACATCTTCGGGGGACACCTGCCGAAGTACCTTTCGGAACCCGCCTTCGTCGGACAGGTGCGAACGGGAAGCTTGTTCAACGTTCCCGCATTGCTGGTGGTGATGCTGCTGAGTTGGTTGCTGGTGCGCGGGGTGAAGGAAAGCGCCGGGGCCAACAACGCGATGGTTGCGGTGAAAGTTGCCGCTGTTCTGATTTTCATATTCGGAGCCGCACACGCTGTGCGTTCGACTAACCTGCATCCGTTTCTGCCGAACGGTTTTCCCGGAGTGCTGACGGGGGCGGCGATTGTATTTTTCGCCTTCATCGGATTTGATTCTGTTTCGACCGCCGCCGAGGAGTGCCAGAATCCGCAGCGGAATATGCCGATTGGAATCATCGGAACGCTGATCGTTTGTGGACTTCTTTACACTTCCGTCGCGTTTGTCCTGACAGGCATTGTGAATTGGAAAACATTGGACAATGCGGCCCCCGTGGCGAATGCGTTGAAAGCGATAGGAATGGACCGCCTGCGTTTCACCGTCACCGTCGGCGCGCTTCTTGGGATGCTTTCTTCGTTGCTCGTCTACCAATATGGTCAGGCGCGGGTGTGGTTTGCGATGTCGCGCGACCGGCTGTTGCCAGGTATCTTTTCGCGGGTTCACAAGAAACACCAAACGCCGTACATCAGTACCTGGATTGCGGGATTGGCCGTGGGCATTCCCGCAGGGATCTGGGATATCGATACGTTCGCCGATTTGTCCAATATCGGAACTTTGTTTGCCTTCGTTATCGTCTCTATAGGAGTGCTTATCTTGCGGCGCTCTCAGCCGGACCGGCCGCGATCGTTCAGAGTTCCGCTCTCTCCATTCACTCCGGTGCTCTCGATCGTGTGCTGCGGCGGACTGATGCTGGGTTTGCCGCTTGAGACCTGGATTCGTTTCGTGGTCTGGCTAGTGATCGGACTTTTCGTTTACATGCTGTACAGCCGAAAGCGAAGCCCGCTCTACAAGCCGGCGCTAGTCCGAACGGAAAGAATTTGATCTCGCGCTTGCACGGCGTATGAAAAAGCCCGTTCTGCAATACGTGGTCTTGACAGCCCTGCTGGTCTGGACCGTCGTCGCGCAACTCACGTTTTCCGGCTTTATGATCTACGTGCAAACAACCGCGGATTCTTACACGCGAGTGCCGTTTGTCACGCGCCAATTCACCGCAACTATAGAGAGCCTGCTCCCGGGTTACGAGGATAGCGGCCTTGAGGTGAACGATCGGGTCTTGGAAGTGAACGGACAGGCCGTTCGGGGCCTCGCGATTCTCGACCAAATGCGGTTTCAGCTGCATCCGGGCGACACGCTGAATGTAAAGGTACGCCGGACGTTGGCTGACGGACACGCTGAAACCCTGAATATCCCTGTTCGCCTTCACGTGTTCCGCTCAGCGGCGCTAGGCTGGACGGACGTAGTTCTCCTCTATATTCTTCTTCCGCTCAGTTGTTTTGCTGTCGGTTTCTTCATTGTTTTCCGGCGTCCTTCGGACCCGCTCGCCTGGATCACGATGGCAATGCTGGTGTCCTTTACCGCGCTCTCCGGCGCCACTGGCTATTTTGCGATTGCCTCCCCGTGGCGCGAGCTTTTTGTCGTCTATCATTCGTTACGCGATAGTCTCTGGCCGCTATGGTTGGTGCTCTTTGCGCTTTACTTTCCGGTACGGTTCGCGTTCCTTCGCAAACGTGCCTGGTTGAACTGGACGCTCGCTCTTCCCTTCGTGCTGTTGGCGGTCATCTCAATTTACGGCAGTTTACTCGAAGGCGATCACCTGCAAGAACTCGGAAGGTTGGCGGTTCTGAACGAGCGCATTCAGATTCCGTTTGCCGTTCTTGCAGCCGCGTGCGTAATTGCGTTGCTTGCGCTGTTGGCGGCGAAGAGGAGCGTGCTGCCAAACGAAGACGCGCGAAGACGTCTGAATGCAATGATTGCGGGCTGCGCGATCGCGGCGCTTCCCGTGCTCTGGTGGATTTCGATCGATACCGGCCTCCTACGCGAGCCATCGGAGTGGATTAGCAACGTCGCCTCGCTGCTCTTGCTCTTTTTCCCGGCGACCATGGCCTACGTCATCATCGTGCAGCGAGCCATGGATGTCCGCATGGCAATTCGGACTGGGGTTCAGTACGCGGTAGCCAGCACCGGCGTCCGCGTTCTTCGGACACTGCTGACTCTCGGCATTATCGCGATCACGGTGTTGTTCGTGCTTGAGAGCGACCATCGCTGGCAGGCTCTGTTAATCGGGGTCGCGGGCGCGATTGTCGTCTCGGGAGTGGGCAGGGCCGTCGCCGCCCTGAGCCGCTGGATTGATCGCCGCTTTTTCCGTGAAGCTTACGATGCCGAGGTTATCCTTACGGATTTGGCGAACACCGTCTCGGGAATTCGGGACGTGAAGACATTGCTTGAGACTGTCAGTCAGCGCCTGGCAAGTTCTCTGCATGCACGGCCTATCGCGATACTACTGGAGAGAGAGAATTGCTTCACGGTCGCGAACGGCTCCGGTTACGCTCCGCTGCAGGACCCGGTTCAATTCAATAAGGCCGGAGGCGCCGTCCGATTTTTGCGGACTCTAAATGCGCCCGCGAAAGTCTACTTCGACGACCCTCAGTCGTGGGTTTACGGACTGAGCCAAGAGGAGCGGCAGTCGATTCAAACCCTTCGCGCACAGATCCTGATTCCGATGCTGCAGAGGTCGCGGATGCTAGGCCTGATCAGTCTGGGGCCAAAGAAATCCGAGGCGCCCTATTCGCGTGCGGATCTGCAACTGCTGGGAGCGGTTGCCTCGCAAACGGGACTGGCGCTTGAAAACGCGAGGCTAACGGAAAACATCCGGCGTGAGATCGCCGAACGCGAACGCGCGAACCGCGAACTGGAGATTGCGCGGGAGGTTCAGCAGCGTTTGTTTCCGCAGAAGCTTCCCGAAGTCCGCGGCCTGGATTTCGCCGGGTATTGCAGGCCGGCATTAGGCGTGGGCGGCGATTATTACGATTTCATCCGGCTGGATGACGGTTGTCTCGGTATAGCGATAGGAGACGTCTCAGGGAAGGGAATCGCGGCTGCTCTCACCATGGCGAGTTTGCAGGCTTCCTTGCGCGGACAAACCATCAACCCGTGTTCGACGCTCGGGCAAATGATTCATCACATCAACAGACTGGTCTACGAAGCGTCCGCCGAGAATCGGTATGCCACTTTCTTCTACGGACAGTACGAGCCCGTCAGCAGGATTTTGCGGTACGTGAATGCCGGGCACAACGCCCCGATTGTGCGCCGTAAGCGCGAGAATCACGAAGAGATTCATCGGTTGGAAGAGGGCGGCGTGGTGCTGGGGTTGTTCCCGCAAGCGCCTTACGTCGAGAGTCAGATCCAATTGCAGCCCGGCGACATTCTGGTTGGCTTCACTGACGGGATCTCGGAAGCGATGACCGCTATCGAAGAAGAGTTCGGGGAAGAGCGGCTCTTAGAGACTATACGTCTGTGCGAGAGCCGGAGCGCGGCGGATATGATCTCCTGCATTCTGGATTACGTCGATGCATTTACTGGCGCGGCCGCCCAGCACGACGATATGACGCTGCTGGTTGTCAGGGTTCAGTGACGGCTAGTGCTTGCGGTGGAAAAGCTTCCGTGAAACGTCGGGCCAGAACTCGTAGAAGATTCCACCGAAAGCACCCTCGGCAGAGACCGTCAACGCACGCTCAAAAGTGAGCGCCGCCCCTCGGTCTTCCTCCGGGTAGTACAGATTGGCGATGCCGCCAGCGGCAAGATTCCCGAGGAGGTTGCCATAGTTTGGAACCCACTTACCCGAATCGCTCTTTGCACGGACGGTGCTGCCTACGGCATAGAGTAACCGGTGACCAAACGTTCCCGTGCCTTTTCGGAAGTAGCGCGGGTCCTCATGAAACAGCGACGGAAACAGTGCATTCCCCAGAATCGTGCCGTCGAAACTGTCGGCATAAGAAGCGCCGAGATATTTGGCGTATCCCTCCACGCCTTGCCTGTACTCCGGATAGCTATTCGTCAGTTGGCCGTAGCCTGCGTCCAGGGCCGCGACTCCAATCGTGCCGGGGTCAATGACGCTCTTGAACGCAAGTTGGAATTTTTGCCGCGCTGTTAAGGGCGCCGCATTGGTCCCGTTGAATGTGTTGAACTGGGGCACTATCCCAAGCACGCGCTGATGCTCTTCTTGCTCCAACTGCTCTTCGGCTCTCTCTTTTTGCGTCTTCTCGGGCTTCTGCTTATCGTTTTGTACGTCTTGAGATTGCGCCCAAATAGGCACGATTACGGCTCCTAAGAAGAGGAGTCGTGTGAAAAGGCGGCTCAGGATAATTCGTGGAAAGGAAAATGGCAACTTCTCGCTTGGATGTAATCCGGATGCCGCCAGGTTGCCAATGATTCCAGAATCGGGTTGAACACGAACTCAACCAGGCAGTTCTGGCGCAAGTTTTTGAACATTCGGCGTATCGGCGCCGAGCCAATCCGGGTGTCTGGCCGTGGTATCGAAGTGAGAAGTTGTCTTAAATAGCTCGAACCGCCCGCCTGCAGCCGCATCCTGGGTCTTTGTCAAGAGAGCGGCTACTTGATCACGATCCATAAGCTGGAAGCTCTTTGCCGCCTGGAATGCCTGATCCAAAACTTCCGGTTTGTCTATACCGGTAATCACCACGGACGTGGGCAGGTTCAGAGCGTAATGCAAGCAGTCGAGCGGCTGAACGGTATTGCTCTTCAGGATGATCCCGTCGCCCCCGCCGAAAGGCTTCATTCCCAAAACGCCGATTCCCTGAGCCACTAATTTCGGCACAACCAGATGGGCGAAGCTTCTGAAATGCGCATCCATCACGTTCAACGGCATCTGCGCGGTATCGAAATGGAAGCCATGTTTTGCGGCGACTTCAAGCATATAAAGATGGACGTGCGGGTCCTTGTGACCTGTAAAGCCGATGAATCTCACCTTTCCCGCCTTCTTCGCTTCAAGTACCGCTTCCATAGCGCCGCCTTCGGCGAAGATCCGGTCCGGGTCGTCAAACCGCAGCACTTCGTGATGCTGAAGTAGATCGATGTGGTCTGTTTTCAAGCGCGACAGAGAAGTATCGATCTGCCGGGCGGCAACATCTTTCGTGCGGCCGTCAATCTTTGTCATCAGAAAGACTTTATTGCGGTAACCGCCTTGCGAGAGAGCGTTGCCCATGAAGACCTCGCCGCGCCCCTCGTTGTAATCCCACGAGTTGTCCATGAACGTAATGCCACGATCCACGGCTTGGTGAATCAGGCGGGTCGCCTCGTCCTGCTTTATGGTCGCTTTCGAGATATGCGAGCCGCCGAGTCCGATGGCCGAAACTGTTTCGCCCGTCTTCCCGAGCTTCCGGTACAACATCTCGCCCTTCAACTCGCCCGCCGACTCGGCGCGAGGCAGGTCGTGTTCTGGTGCCTCGCCAGTTTGTCCAGCCGCTTGCCCAGAGAGACTGGAAGCCGCTGCCCCGGTCACCATGATGCCTTGCAGAAATTGACGCCGTTCCATGTGGTTCACCTGCGAATCTGACTAGGATCAAGGCCAACTTATTTCGACGCTTCTCTCAATCTGGTATAAGACGGTAAGCCTCCCTAGTTGATGTACCGGTATCTACTCACTGTCCTGCTTGCTCTGATCTCGTGCTCGAGCGGGGTCGCGTTGGACGTCAACGACGCTCTAGTTGGATATGGGCGCCAAACGTGGCAGACCGAAAATGGGCTGCCTCAGAATACAGTTCACGCCATCATTCAAACCCGCGACGGATTCTTGTGGGTTGCGACCGAAGGCGGGCTCGCGCGCTTCGATGGACTGCGTTTCGTCATTTATGACAGCCAGAACACGCCGGCTTTGAAAAGTAACCTTATAAGCGGCCTTCTGGAGGACCGGGAAGGGACGCTTTGGATTGGTACCGCGGAGGGGCTCACATCGTTGACGCGGCGATGTATTTCATCTCTACACGACCGAGGACGGGTTGCCTGCCGACAAGATCTGGGCGCTTAACATGGACGGCCAAGGCAGGCTCTGGGCAAGTACCGCGGCCGGCTTTGCACGATTCACAAAGAACCGCTTCGTCGAGGACCCACAAGCGGGAGCGAATGTGTTCGATGACTCGCGGCTTAAACGGCTCGGCACGATGGGCGGATTGAGCGGAAGCAGAATCAATACGGCTTTTACAGACAAAGAGGGCACGCTCTGGATCGGCACGGATTCGGGGCTGGTTCGAGTTTTGCGAAATAAGATCGAGCGTCTCCCCGCGAGCGACCCGCTATCGACCGAGGCCATCCTCTCGATCACGGAAGATCGAGAAGGCGACCTCTGGATTGGAACCGATTCAGCCGGGTTGACGATTCTCAGGAATCAGAAATTTGCCACGTACACGTTCCGCGATGGGAATGGCGACGAGCAGGTCCGCTGTGTATTTCAGGACCGTAGCGGTGCTATCTGGATTGGAACGAATGGCGATGGGTTGAAACGCTTCGAGCATGGGGTCTTTTCTGGGATAACCACCAAGGATGGGCTCTCAAGCAATATCATTCTGGCTCTGGCGGAGGATAAAGAAGGCAATCTGCTGGCGGGTACGCCGGACGGATTGAATCGCATCGGACCACACGGCATCTCCGTTCTTACGTCCGCTGACGGTCTCGCTGAAGACTTCGTTCGTTCCATCTACGTCGATTCCGACGGTTCATTTTGGGTGGGCACTCGCCGTGGATTATCGCACGTTAACGAGAACGCCGTCACTACTTACACGCAGTCGAACGGGCTGGGCAGCGACCTTGTTGGAGCTATGCTGCGGGACCGGCAAAACAATTTGTGGATTGCAACTCTTCATGGGTTGGCAAGGTTCCAGAACCGGAAATTTACCAACTACACGGTCGAGGACGGACTGCCTGGCAACGTGATCACCGATCTATATGCCGATTCTGAGGGGTACCTCTGGATTGCGACTCAGGATGCGGGACTTGCGCGTTTTCGCGACAACTCCTTTGTCCGGTTTCCTTCCCGGCTCAAACTACCAGGCACGATTTACGGCATCGCGGAAGACGCGAATGCGAATCTCTGGCTGGCTGCAAAGACGGGCATCTTTCGTGTTAGCCGCCGCGATCTTAACGCATTTGCCGCGGGAAGTTCCGGTAGCGTCAATATCGCATCTTATGGTACGAGCGACGGCTTGCGTGTGAGCGAATGCAGCGGCGGGGGGCACCCTGCTATCTGGAAAGACCGCGACGGATCCATTTGGTTCGCCACAGCCAAAGGAGCGGCAGTGCTTAAGGCAAACCACGTTGCGATAAATCCGGTGCCGCCGCCCGGTAGCATTAGAGTCCATTTTCATCGACGACAAGCCGTATGATCCCGATCAGGTGAAAGAAATCGCGCCGGGTCACTCCAGAATTTCTTTCGAATACGCCGGGCTCAGCTTTTTATCGCCGCACAACGTTCAATTCAAGTACAAGCTGGAAGGGTTCGACCGCGAATGGATCGATGCCGGAACCCGGCGCGCGGCCTACTACACGAATCTGCCGCCCAAGCAATATCGGTTTCGCGTGATAGCCCGCAACAACGATGGGGTTTGGAACCTGCAGGGGAGTTCTATTTCGTTCCGCATCCAGCCGCGTTTTGATCAGACTTGGTGGTTCCGCTTGCTGCTGGTTTTATGCGCGGCTCTGTTGATCTACGGCGTGTACTATTGGCGAGTGATGCAGGTGCGAGGCGCAGTTCAATGCCGTCCTCCAGGAGCGAAACCGTATCGCCCGCGAGATTCACGACACACTGGCGCAAGGCTTTGCCGCGGTTTCATTACAGTTGGAACTCGTGTCGCGGCTTCTTTCCACGTCCGCCGACAGAGCCAGAGAACATCTGGACGAAGCGCGAGCGCTTGTGCGCGTTTCTTTGACCGACGCGCGGCAATCTATTTGGGAACTTCGCTCCGAGCAAACGGAGCAGCCCGATTTTGCCGGCCGGTTCTCAAAACTTGCGCGGCAAATGGGAGATTCGTCTGGCGCGAAGGTGCAGTTTCAGGTGCATGGCGCTTACCGGCCCCTCTCACGCGACTGTTGAAGACGAACTCTTTCGCATCGGACAGGAGGCTGTCACAAATGCGATTCGCCACGCCGATGCGGAGCATATCAGTATTGAGTTGAATTTCGACGGTAACGTTTTGCGGATGACCATCGCCGATGATGGCTCCGGGTTTGAGGGGCATGTGAACTCATCCGGGCCGGACGGCCATTTCGGACTGAAGGGAATGCGGGAAAGAGCCGAAAACATTCACGCTAAATTAAACGTCGTGAGTGCAGCCGGCAAAGGAACGAAAGTGTACGTCGAGGCCCCGGTTAAGTAATGGAAAAGATTCGAATTTTAGTGGTGGACGATCATCACGTCGTGCGGCAGGGCATCGTCTCGTTGATCAAAAGCGTGGAAGACATGACCGTGGTAGCCGAAGCTTCGGATGGCAAACAAGCCGTTGAACTGTTTCGCAAGCACCGGCCCGATATCACGATCATGGACCTCCGCCTCCCCGTCATGACGGGGGTTGAAGCGATAACGGAGATTCGCCGCGATTCTCCGGCGGCGAGGGTTATCGTGTTGACTACCTTCGATGGCGATGAAGATATCTACCGGGCCCTGCAGGCGGGAGCCCGAGGCTATCTGCTGAAAGATATGTTCGGAGACGACCTGATGGACGCCATCCGCACTGTTCACGCCGGCAAATCCCGGATTCCAGCGGCGGTTGCGCAGCGTCTCGCGGATCGCATGATCGGTTCGGAATTGACGGCGCGCGAACTAGACGTCCTGAGACTGATCGTGTCCGGCAAGAGCAATAAAGAGATCGGGACCGCACTCTTCATCTCGGAGGCCACGGTTAAGACGCATATCAATAATCTGCTGAGCAAAATGGGCGTTAGCGACCGGACTCAAGCCGCCACGACAGCGCTGCAGCGTGGTATAGTGCATCTTCCTGAGACTCGATGACAAGAATTTTGTTCGTTTTTTTGCTGGCCGGTGTGGCTGCGATCGCTAAAGACCCAGCTCATTCCTCGAATTGGCGCGCCGCCACTGAAAGTGAACTGAAAGCTGTTATTCCGGCCCGCGCTCCGGTTGAAAAAGAACGCATTGAAACCGAGTTTCGAACGGCATCGGGCATTACCGACGGCAAGGGTAAATTCGTCGCGGGAGTGGTTCTGATTACCGCCGGATATTCGGCCGACGGCAAGTACTCGCATTTCTTTCTGACGCAGGTACCAATGAAGATCGGCGATTTCACGCTAAAGCCCGGCGACTATGTCTTCGGGTTCGGAAAGAATGAAAACTCCCTCACGGTGAAGTTCTATAACGCCCAGACCGGAAGTCCGGCCGGCACTGTTGAGGCGGCTCGCGCAAACCGAATTGGCCGCATCGAGTCGTTCCATATCTACCCGCCAAACGAGAAGGCATTGATTCAGATTGGGCGGTTCGCGTTCCCTTATCAGATCAGGCGAGTAAGTTCCACTAGCGCCTCGATAGAGGTTGTGGAGCGGCCGCGCCCAATTAAGTGAATATGCTAGTTCGCGGACTTAACGTCTGTCTGAGCGAAGTCATTTCCCTTATAAAGAAGCGGGAGGTTGTACTCTTTTGCTGTGGCATACGCCGCACAATCGCAGATATTTAGAGCCGCGCGATGGCGTCCCTTCCCGTATTGCAGAAAAGCCAGCCGGGCAATAGAAGCAGTAGCTTGGGTGAAATCTTTGACCGTAATCTCGCCATCCCTGATGAATCGTCCGACGCGCTCGGATGTGGCCGCTAGAACCATATAGCATTCAAGAAGATTGATCGCGGAAATATACACTTCTCCCGCTTTGGCAACGGCCCCTAGATACTCTTCGAATCCTGGTTCTCTGCCTAAGAATGGCCACGACGGCTGACGTATCGATGACCACTAAGACTTGATGCCCAGTTCGCGGCTTAGATTCTCGGACATTTTCGCAGGCTCCGGGTCGCCGGCTAGCCAATCATAATATTCTTTGGGAATCTCTTCCACTGGTTGCGCCGGAGTCGGACCAAGCCACTTCATGATCCGTTCGAATCGTTCCTGAGATGTTGCCCGGCGGTCAACTTGGCCAATCTCCCGCCTCAACAATTCACGAAGTGCACCCGTTTTCGACATGTGCATAATGTCGGCATATTGATTGATGAGTGTGGATGTTTCCTCGTCCTCAATATACGTCGGCATAACTATATGGAAGCATATTGTTTGCCGTGTGTCAAATGAAGTTGTCGAGGTCTCGCGACCATCTTTGTCGTCGGTGGCGGCCGGGGTGTTCCCAGATAAAGATTGCCCGTCGACAGTGTGACCCCGCAGTCGGCTAACCTAGTTCCGATGTCCACCAACGCTGAAGCCCTGAAAGAACCGGCCCCCGAGTGGGTATGTGAGGCTTGGGTGGCTACTCTCTTTCGAGGTTTTGTCGAGAGCATATTAGTAAACCTATTTGAATTAGTCGATGGATACGAAGGCCGATCCGTATCAAGTTTGGCCTACTCTGTGAGGAACCTGCTGGAGTTGTCGGTTTGGCTGCGTTACCTCAATGAACGGCCCGCCGATGCGCGACGGTTTGTTGGGGATCTGGTCAGGGACATACATACATTCGTGAAGTTGGGTGGACAGTTCAAGCTGTCCTCTGAGGAAGCACGGGCTGTTGCCAGGATGCGCGAGATAGTCGATTCCATAGCGGAACTGGCAAGCATCGAAGATGCTACCGGGCCATACTTGGATCTCAACCGTGATGCAAGCAAATTCCTGAACGACCCGAGCATAACGCTTGGCTTCCGGTTTCTCTCAAAGTTTGCGCACCCCACAGCGCTCTCAATGTTCGTGATGCTGTCACCCGAATCACAGCGATCTCTACGTGAAATGTTGCGCAAAGAAGGTTTTGAGTTGGCAACTTTATGCTTCGACAAGTACAAAGAACTGCGCGATCGTTTAGCGCCCCACCTTTCATCTTTCGTGGTACAGGACGCTCAGAGGATCCTTGCCCGGCAGCGGATCGACTCGCTGATCCCTCCCGCTTTAAGGGAAAAGATCAGCAAGATCCTGAATACTGACCTCTCACCCTGACCGACGTCTTCTTTCTTTTTATATACTCTGCGTTTGTCCTTCACGCATATTCCGGGGCCGTGAAAGTTCACTCCAGATCACGGAGCCGCTCCTGAATCATGTGTTGGAGAAGCCGCTGAACCAGCGATAGCGCTGACAATGAAAGGAGCGTAGATGGCGTCAGGATCGTTTGCACCAGAGTCCAATTGGCAGCGCATAGCTCTGAGCAAGATCGATTCCGTCGTATCGACCCGGTTAGGTCCAACCCGCGAATTAGGCAATGCACAGCCTGCTTGTTTCAATCGCCAAGTCGCCATGTACCTTGCGAACACGTCGGACGCTGGAGCACGACAGTGATAGGACGGTTCTATAATGGCCGCGACCACTCGACCGTGTGTCATGCAATTCAACGAATCGAGGCGCTCCGGGAATTGTTTGTTGTCGAACCTGAAGCGTGAACTCGTACCAGATGAATGCGCCGGACAACACACTGGGCGGAGCGTTCCAGAACCGGCAGTTGGGCTCATTCGATCTACCGGAAGCACCTTCTGGCCAGCCTCGATATCCTCAAAGTCACTGGCCTATTCCATCCAATGCACCAAGTACGATTGCTGCGTAAATCAATTCAAGGCACGCTCTTGCAGGCTGAATAAAAATGTCGGAAGCACTACTGGTTTGCGTACGGGTTGATTCTGATCGTTCGCAGTAGTAATTCCTGCTTTTCCGAACGCTCCGCGTCTAACTGATGCAATCGTTCTTCTTGAAAACTGGCACGGGGGTCTTTCGTGCGCTGCAACAGGGCAAGCAGATTCCCGTTCGCGATGTAACTATCCGGATTCAGTGCAAGGGCGCGATCTAGTTCTTTCCGTGCTCCAGCCAGATCTCCTAGATGCATTCGGGCCGCACCAAATTCGGCGTGTGATTCGGCGTAGCCTGGCTCGGCCTCAATCGACCTTTGAAAGTGTTCTGCCGCCGCGTTCCAGTCCGATTCTGCTTTCGCAATCCGGCCCAAAAAATATTCTGCGCCCGCCCTTGTTTCCGAACTGTCGAGGGCCAGTTTCATCTCGTTGGCTGACGAGTCATAGTCTTTGCTTGCAAATTCTGCTACACCCAGAGCGAAATGGCCCCGTCTATCGTTCGGTTGCGCCGAAACAAATTTCTGAAAGTATGGGATTGCGTCCCAGGCAGACCGACCCTGCAATTCGACTGATCCTCTCGCGTAGTTATAGATGGCGTTGTTCGGATCCAACTCCAAGGCTCGTTGCAGCGACTTTTTCGCTTCTAGCGGGAGATCCAGTTCAATACAGACGACGCCGAAAAAGAAGTGAACGGACGCCTCATCTGGCTTGAGATCGCGGGCGTGCGCTAAGTAACCCAAGGCTCCTTTTAGATCATTTTGCTTTTGAGCCAAACGTGCCAGATGTAGGAGAGGACCAGGATCCGCAGGCTCTGCGGAAGCCACCTTCTCAAGATTGAGGCGTGCTTCCGCAATCTGGCCTCTGCGCTCATAAGCGGCCGCCAATCGTTGTAGATTCGCCGTTGAGAGCGACTGGTGTTGAGCCAGCGTGGTTAGCAGTTGAATGAGGACTGAATCATTTCGGCTATTCAGAAGGATTGGAAGAATGCTCTCGATAACATCCTCATCAAGGTCGCTAGCTCGAGTTAAAGTTTGTCCCGCCTGGTCTGCTTCGCCGTTCCGTCCCAAGGCCGCCAGATCAGCATACTGAAGTGAAAGCGCTAGTGCGCTGATGCGATCGGTATCGGTCAACCGAGATATCTCCTGAAGCGAACCGGCGTAGTCGCCGCGTGTTTCGAGCAGCTTCGCCAATTGGAGGCGGACGGTGTGTGCGATGGGATCTAACTTGAGAAGTTTGCGGTACTGCGCAATCGCGCGATGGAGTGCCGCGGGGTTCGAAGCGCTTCTTAGTTCGCAAGTGCGTCCGAAATTAAGGTAAGCACTTGTGAGGCGCGGGCTCAACTGGATGGCGCGCTCGAAATCGTCAGATGCTTCGTCGATTTGATTGAGATTGGCGTGAACGATGCCGCGCAGATTGTATAAGCCACCGTCTTGAGGGTTGTCCCGTAGTGCGGTTTTGATCTCGGCTTCCGCGGTATCCAGCCGGCCCGCTTGTATGTCGGCTTGGATTTGCAGGATTGTGGCGTCCGGGACGGCGCACCACACTGGAACCCCCGAAGCCATCAGCAGTAGCGCGCCACAAACTAGGCGCGCTCTCAAGTGAAAAACTTTGTGCACGACTAGAAGGTTATCTTGCCTCCTAGTTGCAGGTTACGAGGAGCCGTCACGGCTCCATTCCACATGCCAAAAGCTTGGATTCTCAATGTCGGCTACAAAGTTGTTCGTAAAGGAATGCATGTTGAAGGCGTTGAAGGCTTCGCCGCGAATCTCAAAATTCCAGCGCTCTTTGATGACGAAGTCTTTCGTGATTCCGAAATCCAGGTTCGTGTAGCCGAAGCCGCGCAGATTCGACACACGGGGTCCATCGCCAAAATTGAAGTTGAAAGTATCGATCGATTGAAATGAGTTGACGTTGAAGAGCGGCGCGTTCGGATCGAAGGAGCTTCGACCTGCACAAATGGATTGGCGCCGGGTAAGAAGGCTTGGGATACAGGCGGCGGCGAATTGAGAGGGAACGTTGCAATAGCTCGAACGAAAGGCGAGGGGCTGTCCGGAGTTGGCGCGGAAAATGCCGTTGATCTGCCAGCCGGAAACCAGGAAGTTCAGCAGCGGGCCGGTCGAAGCAAAGAAGTCTTGCCTCGTCCGAAGGGAAGGTCATAGGTGGACGAGAGGTCACTGATTAGGAGTGTCTTGAATAGAAAGCGCCTTTTGCCGATCCTTGGAAGGGAGAGATAGCGTAGATCGGCCC
Organism: uncultured Acidobacteriaceae bacterium; assembly: GCA_963845995.1. Lineage (GTDB taxonomy): Bacteria > Acidobacteriota > Terriglobia > Bryobacterales > Bryobacteraceae > Bog-105. The sequence goes on from CAWJUO010000015.1 coordinate 74,230, forward strand.
TTGTGTGGATTGCGAGTAGTCGGCATCGGTCAGGGTCTTGGAAAAGGTGTAATCCGCCAAGAAGTAGAGGCCGTTCGAAAAGCGTTTTTCGGCATGAGTTGAAGAGCATGATAAGTGGAGTTGCCGACGCTCTCATTCTGGCCGTAAATATTGCCGCAGTATTGGGGATACGGCAGCAACGCCTGTGCGACCGTAGGTGCGCAGCCTGTCATCTGCTGAGCCCATCCGGAATAGGGAATCGGAGACACCATCGAGAGCGGTTTGTCCCGGGGCGAATTGGTCGTTGAGCCGATTGCCGAGAGAAAGAAGAGAGGGATTCAGGGCGTTGATGGCGTTCACCTGCGAGAGCAAGCGGGTGCCTTTGTTCCCGACGTAAGCGGCAGTCACCAGGATGTTTTGACCGACCTGGTGCTCGATTGTGAAGTTCCATTGCTGCGTATAGGGGCGGCGATTGGCATCAACTGGTCGATAGTTCGGTGCATTTTGGCCGTTGAGAAAAGAGGAATCGAGGAAAGGCGGCTTCGCGAAGTTCTGGGGAAGACCGCTCTGCAAGAGGAAGGCCGGCTGAATGCCCCCCAGCGAACTGTTGAAAGTGACGGTTTCGTTGAATCCGTCGGTGGCGATACCGCCGTTCCATCCGGGATAGTAGGCCTGTTCGAAGAAGATGCCGTAACCTGTGCGGATGACGGTTCCTGGAGCGATCGCATAGGCCAGTCCAACGCGTGGGCCGAAGGCTTTGTAATATGTCTTTTCCGGAGCGTCTGAACCGTAGCTTGCCGCTCCCAATTTCGAACCCGCAAAGGCAGTCGCCCAGGGCGATCGCCTGCTCCAGGATTCGCTCCGGTTGGGTCGAAGAAAGAGGTTTGATTGTTTTTCTCGGTTGATGGCGTAAAGACGTCCCAGCGCAGTCCCAGCGTCACGCTTAGTTTCTGTGTTGCTTTCCAGGTGTCTCCCGCAAAAAGACCGTATGCTTTGGCTTGGGGATAGAACCTCGGGAGCGAATAGAATCCCGCGGTGGCCGAACGCAACCTCACCCAGCAAGAAGCTTGCCATGGCATTGCCGCTGGTGACACCCAGCAGACCGGTGCTGGCGTTTGTGAAGTTGAAGGTGCCGGAAGCGTTGGGCTGCTGCTGCGTGGGATAGGCCAGGCTGCGGATTCGCCGCCGAAGTGCAAGGTGTGCTGCCCTTTACCCAGGTGAGCGTGTCGGTGCTAAACATAGGTGGGCCGTAGTGCTGAGCAGGTCGGCGTTGCCGCCATAAGAACTGAAGTTGTCGAAGTTGAGCACGGGTTCATGGGTGTGGCTGTAGACACCCGCGATTTGCGGGACTCTTCAACGCAGCAGTCGCTCGCATTGTATTCGGCAGTCCTCAGATCCAGGTAACCCCAGGCAAAGTGGTTCAGTAGCGTGGGCGAAAAGATGTGGTCATAATTGACGCGCGACAATGTTGCTGTAGTTTGGAATGCGTGTGTTGTTGGTATCGATAACGGCAGGAAAAGCGCTCTGGGTGTAAGGCAGGGTTCCGCGATAATGATACGTACCGAAAACGTGATCCTTTTTGCCGAAATACTCATCGCCGCGCGCATCCCACTGGTTGGTATTGGCGTTTAGAGCATTGGCGAGTCCGTTAGGAGAGACGTAGTTATTCTGCAGTCCCGGACGGTTCGGCATCGGCACGTATTTCAGCCACTGGGAAGCGAGTGAACTAGCAAGACGAGTATCGCTCGCACAAATGACGTTCGGATGCTGGCCATCACAGCCCATGAACTGCTGCCGAAGATATGGCAGATTGTTGGCTCCGGTTGGCTGGTTGGGGTTGTAGTCGGGTTAGCGCGGGTGGTGGCAGGATCGTAGATCGGATTAGGCCATTCGCTGAAATCCCGCTACGCATTTTGGCAGTGGGAACAGTGAGAACCGGCTGAGTGGTGGCACCGACTGATCGATATTGTTCATAGTTCACAAAAAAGTAGGTCTTGTTACGATGTCCAAAGCCCGGGAGCTTGCCGGGCCACCGACGTAGCCACCGTAATCGTTTTCCAGGTCACGCGGGGTGTTCGAGGATCCAAGGGGCGTGCGTTGAAGAAATTATTTCGCTGAAATTCGTAGCCGCCGCCATGTAACTTATTGGTTCCTTCCTTGGTGCTGGCGACGATGACAGCGGCACCGGAGGCTCCGTATTGGACGTCGTAGTTGGAAGTGAGAGACGCTGATTTCACCCACTGCTTCGGGCGAGATCGGGAAATCGGCCTGAATGGCCGTCATGCCGCTCTGGCTGAGCAAACCTTCCTCCATGGTGATCCCATCGAGGGTAGCTTCGTCCGATCGTTCCTGACCGCCGTTGAAGCGAGCGGTGGCGGAACTCGAAGGTGCATTGCCGGTGTTGACGCCGGGAAGCAAAGTGACGAAAGTAGCGGCGGAGCGTTGCCCGCCGGCGACCTGGAGGGCAGACTCCAGAATCTCCTCCTTGGCGATGGTGCCCTTTGACCTCACCGTTTTCGAAGTTGAGGGGCGAAGCGTTGGCATTCACTTCGACGGTCTGCGAGGCCGAGCCCAAGCTGAGCGGAGACCGGCAGCGTCACGGAATCGTTGAGGTGAACGACGATGCCGGTTTGAACAAAGTCTTGAAACCCTTTGCAGAGACTCTCATTTGATAGTTGCCGGCTGGCAGGTTCGGGAAAGAGAGAAAGCCCGTCTGGTCCGCTGGTACTTTTGAAACGGTAGCGGAGTCGGTGGCTGTAAGAGGTGAGTTCAACCCCGGAACCTGGCGTCCGGAACTATCGGTGACAACCCACCCAATAGAAGCATTAGAGCTTTGAGCCAAGAGGTGGCACGGTGTCGACACCAGAGCCGATACAAACGAACACCGATGCGGGGTCAGAGCCGAAAGGACTTTCATCAGTTCCTCTCCTTACAAAGTCGCGGAAGTTTGGCCTCAAGCCTTACATGAGCCAAGCGCGATTGTACATCATGACGTTATGATGTCAAGTCATAATATTGGATCGAAGGATCGAAACGGCATCTGCATGTCACGAAGCAATTACCTGGGCAGTTACACGCGACGAGAGCTTATCCTACAAGCCGGACAAGGAAGCGCATTGTTGGCAGCGACGGACGTCTTGAGGCGACTACAGCGGAGACTCCGGCCTGGACAGTTGATGGGAACGGTTACAGCTTCCGTTGGGATATCCAAAACGATCGAGCCACGCTGCATGCGCGGAATAGTGAGACTGTGGTTTGGGCCGGCGGCTTGCTGCCGTCGTTCCTGCCACTCGGACTCGCGGAAGGACCTTCGAAACGTTCAGCCAACTGTGGACGTGGCAAAGAGCTCGATTCGATCTTCGGGTGGCACACTCAGACTGCTATTCGGGCCGCTGGCAAGGGGCGAACTGACATTTGCCAGCCGAAGATTTCGGTATTGAATTCACGCAGTTTCGAGATGGAATGGCAGGGTGAAGCCCGGCCAATTGTTGGCCTTTATTTTGGAGCGTCAGCGCTATCAGAAGCTGAGAAATTAGCGGCTCCGGTCCTGGACCAGGAGTTCTGGCCGAATTGGGAATTCAGTTGCCTGTGCGTTCCCGGGGCAAAAGGAGCGCCGCTTCAGAGCGTTTTTAGAAATTGGGATTTGGGCAGTGCTGACCTTGCCGCTAGGTAGTTTTGGACCTTCTTTAGGTACTCCATATGCCGCTGCTTATCCGCGGCCATTGTACGCCGCGGCGATGGGCGGTCAGCAAGGATGGGTGTGCGTAGGGTCTGGCGGCGTGCCGGATGCTGCGCTGTCACTGATGCTCGCATCATCTTCGGCGTGTTTGCACTCCTTGTACCGCGAAGATCTTTGGGGACACCTCCCGGGAAAACGGCGCGCGTGGGAGGCGCCGCTAAGGTTGGCGTGGGCGCCGGATCCTTGGCGGGCTTATCAGAAGTTGTTCAGCTCTTTCCCCCGGCGGTCGGCGACCCGGTACTATTCCCATTCAACCTCACTGGAATAGCTGGGGCGACTTCAAGAAAAGCGTTTACCAACTTCGTGGGCTTGCCGACTGGACGAGTGCGATTGGCGCAGGGGTTTTGTGCCTGGATGATCGTTGGGAGAGTTTTGTCGGCAGCGGCGAACCGGACCGACAGCGCTTTCCTCGATTCGAGGAAGATATTCAGTACATCAAGTCAAAAGGGTTAAGTATTGGGTTTTGGCAGCCGATTGGTTGGGTTGACCAGCCGCAAGCGGCGGGACTGAAGCGCGAGGACCTGATCTTAGGGCTGGACGGGCAGCCAAGGCGCGTGTCTTGGAACACAAATCCGCGGACTGGTAGCCATTACTGCCTGGATCCGAGTTGGCTCATTCAGTTCAGTTTTTGCGCCGCCGAACACGCGCATTGATGGAGACATACCGGCCAGTGCTGCTCAAGCTAGATTTCGGCTATGGTCTGCCTTCGCCAAACACGGGCGTGCCGCGCAATTCAGCGTTGCGCGGCGAACGATTTAGCCTACGGCTCGTGGAGATCATCGCCGAAGCGGCGCGGTCCGTAGATAAAGAGGTCGCGATCGAATACTACAGCCTTCATCCGTTGTGGCGAGATGTTGTCGATGTCGTCGCATTGGATGATTTAGGCGATGCGGGAAACCAGGAAGCAGCGGGACACAAACAGTGGAGCATCTGGTCGGCACTCCGCTGAAGGATCGACCATCATGGCTTCTAGCGGATACGACTGGAACTCGGATTCCGAAGTAATTTTGAACTCGGCTGTGATTGGCGTCCCCGGCGCCGTGCTGTCGAGGACGATGGACGACGGCTCGCCTGTACCAGAGCAATTTTTGAATCGACGCTTGGCGTTGAATCGCTGGTACCGGCGAACAACAGCCTGGTCACCCCTGTGGCTAAATTCTTCGCCAGGAGGATATCTGGAAGACCCCGTGATGCGATGTTTCGGCAGAGTGGAACGCATTCGCGGCGAAGATCGATTGACCGCGCTCGTACTTCGGGAGGAGGAAAAGCGACTGTTACCGGGGGACGCTCTAAAGGGCGCGGAGTGGACGGGATCCTGGGCGCTGATTGCACAAGATGATGAAGACATCTTTCGGTCTGCCGGCCGTCCGTCTGCCCGTGGAAGGGACGAAACTGCAAATCGCACTCTCGAAAAGCCTGACCGCGTTACGGCGGTTTACCGCTCCCGTGCCGCCGGCTCGACTGACTGGACGTGGAGTAACGAAACGTTACGATTGAACGCAAGTAAGAAACCGGGCGATTTGCTCGCTTTTCTTGTCGAATCCTAGGTCTTTTAAATTTCTTACCCTGGACGAATAGAATATGACATTATGATCTTTGACCAGCCTCATCATGTTCTTAAATGAGATCAATGCCAGCCTGTTCGCCTCCTGCGCTAGCAAAAGGGTGAGCGTGAGGATCGATCGCCATGATGCAAAGAACTAATGGAGTTCCGCTCTACGTCCAGGTGCGTGAAACGTTGCGAATCGAGTATGGTGGCCTGCCTCCAAAGACACCAATTCCGACGGAACTCGAGTTAGTTGAGAGATTCGGCGTTAGTAGGATCACTCTCCGGAAGGCAATCGACGATCTGGTGGTCGAGGGTTTACTGGATAACGCTTATCAGGGTAGAGGAACGTTTACC